>CAWADT010000001.1:0-180879 GCA_963780865.1 uncultured Chloroflexia bacterium
TTAGTGACGACTCTGTACTGCCACAAATAGAAAGTGCGCTCTTTGCGGTTTTTCCTTAATTACCTCAAATGCCATCCCATCCAACCCCTCCCCGCGTTTCAAGAAACAAATACAAAGGCTCTTAATTCCTCCCCTTCCTGTTAGTGTAGTATGAAAAAAGTGACCGATGGTGTATGACGATTGTTGGTGTTTGTCCTCGCCATATCCACCGGTCACAGACTTGGGAAGAAAGACCGCCCCCCTCATGCGCCTTGAGCGCCAGGGAAGGACCGTCTCCCAAGTTCGCCGAATCGGGACTGCCGAAAGTATGTTGCGCACTAAGCGCCGTAACAGGGATTCAGCCGATCGGCCCGTGCTGGTGGACCTCTCATTCCACAAAAGGAGGCCCACATGCAAGTTTACATCGGAATCGACTGGAGTCACAAGAAACATGATGTTCGGATCCTGAACCTGGCGGGGATTTCCCTCGCCGAGTTCTCGATTCTCCACTCCTCCGAGGGATTCGCATTCCTCGTGGATCGGATCCACAGCCTGGGAGTCTCCCCGCAGGATTGTTTCATCGCCATCGAATGCACTTACACCCTGCTGATCGACTTCCTCTGGGCCAATGGCTTCCGGAACATCTGGGTTGCCCCGCCCAACCGGGTCAAGGCCGAACGCAAGACCTACACCAGCAGCGGCGCCAAGAGCGATCCCGGAGACGCGGAAATCATCGCCAACATGGTGCGAACCAAACGCCAACAACTCCAACCTTGGGCACCTGGCAGCCCACTCCTGCAACAAATCCAAGTCCAGGTGCGCCACATCGGCCATCTCACCCGGGATATCGTTCGATTGACTAACCGCCTGCGCGATATCCTGCTGCGCTACTATCCCGCCGCCGTTAACCTGTTCAGCGCCTTGGATGCACAGATTTCTCTGTATTTTCTGCGGAATTTCCCCACCCCACAAGAGGCTTCGGCGCTGACCTGGGATGCATTCCGGGAGTTCGTGCTCCGGCACCACTATACCCGGCCCAACAAGCTGGCTGCCCGGTTTGCCCATCTCCAACAGCCGCACCTGCAAGGCGATCCGGAAACGGCTGCCATGTTTCAAAGCATCATGGTTCAAACCGCCAACTCGATCCTAGGTCTGGTGCAGTCCAAGCAACAAGCCCTCAGGAACCTGCAAGTCTTGTACCTCCAGCATCCCTTGGAGTTGGTCTTCAGTAGTCTGCCGGGGGCGGGTATGTATCTGGCTCCGGCGCTCCTGGCCAAATTCGGGGAGGACACCTCCCGCTTTCCCTCCCATGCCGAGCTCCAGATCCTGGCCGGCACCTGTCCGGTGACCGATACTAGCGGGAAGAAGCGGAGGGTTTTCTTCCGCCGATCGTGCGATCACGAGTTCCGCACCATCGCACAACAATGGGCGAAGTGCTCTATCAAGGAGTCGCCCTGGGCGCAAATGTACTTTCGGAAAGTGCGTCCCAAATGCGACAGCGACAACCATGCATATCGCTGTTTGGCCAATCGTTGGCTGGCGGTTCTATGGAAGTTGTGGAAAACAAATAGCCCATATGATGAGGATCGTCATCTCGGCGACCGCGCCAAACGATTAGCAAGCCAATCCTGATCTTTCCCAATCCCATCGGAACGAGAGCGGCGTCCTGGACAAACACCGCCATCATCCACTCTCATCGGTCAAAGCCTCCGTTTTGATCCGAGAGGGAATCATTCCTTCATCCCGTTTTCCCTCTTGACATAGTATGTCCTTCCCGTGATACGGGAAGGAAGGGGAGGAGAAGGAGGGGAAGGATGGGATGGAACAATTAGATAATTACTACTCAATTCCAAAGGCAATCGATTAAAAAAACGAAATCCTTCTTACGGCAGGAGTTCCCCGGTGTATACCGCCTCGAACGCGCTCCCCGGAACGGTCTTCAATTGATCCAAATCCTCATCGTTCCAGCGCGAATCGGTTGCGCCGGTAATGAACCAATTCGATCCGTTATCGGCGATGATCATCCCATAGCGCCGCAAGGCCTCCAGGATCACGCGCGCCGCGCCGGTAAAACGCGAGATATCGTAATCGGCGCTCATGCGCAGACGCAAACCCATGGGCGGCAGGGCGGGATTATCGTCGTCGGAAGCAAAATGCGTGGCGGGATGGATAAACCCGCGGGAGGTGGATTCCACCGTAAAGCGCAGCGCATGCCGGATCGCGCCGGATTGCACTTCGTCGTAGCGCACCAACCCCGGCAAAATGGGCAACCCGGCGGCATCCGCCGAGGTCCAGCCGTCCGGTCGAAGCGCGTTGCCGGAGAGGTCAAAGATCGCGCCCGATCCCGCCTGCCAACCGCCGCCGACGCGCCGGGCATGATACAGCTCGTACAGTTTGCATTCCCCGGATGCGAGCACTAAAAGATGATGGTCGCTGCCGAATTCAATCGGGGCAGTCGCGGGAATTGGGTACAGGCCCGGATCGCTCTCGTCGCCATATTCGACAAACTCGACCGGCACTTTCGGTTGGCCGGCCGTCGCCACGATATACGGGATTCCATATTCGGGATTGGAGCCGAAATCCGCGTGCAGATTAATATCCGCGCCGATCGATTCGATATACGCCGCTGAGTTGGGATGGACGGGGGCGTTGGAAATATCCTGATTCCAGGGATTGTCCGCGGGGAAGATTGCGCATCCGCCAAGCATGGGAACCGAAGGGGAGGCACTATCGGTTGTGGCGACAGACGCGATCGGCGTCCAAGTCGCAGGGATTGGTGAAATCGCAGCCTCTTTTTCGAGGGAAGAAACTTGTGTCGGCGGTTGAACTTCGTTCCGCGCAGAAACCAACGCCTCGGCGGAAGGCGATGGATTTAGACCGGCGCCGGCCCTGCAAGCGAAGGCCAAAAATGCGACGGAGCAAAGAATACATCCACGGACGAATCGCCTCATACGGACTTTTCCTCGAATTTTCCCAGCGCGATGATGTTGGATTATTCCCCATAATAGAAAAAAAGGAAAAAATCGATTGTCATAGGAATGTCTTATGTGCGTCGATAACCAGCGCTCTTCCGGTTCTGCCGATTGACACGAGAAAGCCCGGACGGGCGATTGCCTATCCGGGCTTTTACCGTATCGCAGGGACGATCGACGCCGGATTTTATCTTTCACCGGAGGGCGCCGCGCTGTTCCCGGCGGTGATTCCGTCTTCCCGCATGTAGCGGCGCAGTTGCTGCTTGCGCTTCCGTTCGCTGCGGTCGCCGCTGTTGCCCGTCCCCCAATTCTTGAACAGGATCGAGCACAGGATTAGCAGTCCCCAGGCCTGCCAGTAGCTCAAACTTTTGAGGCCGAAGAGTTCGGGCATCAGCCAGTTCCACAGCAGCATGACCAACAGCCCGAACACCGCGAGCAGAGCGATCCCCCCGATGGCGAACAAGATCCCAAGCAGGATTTTCTGGGGCAGGTTGCGTTCTTCCCACCAGCCCTCAAAGCCCCCTCCGTCTACTTTGACGGATTCCGGATCTACTTCCATAGGCGTATTCTTCACATCCGACATGTCATTCCTCCTCCGGGTCAGACCCGGTTTGATGATGGTCCCGGTCCGAGCGATTCCCCGGTTCCGTTTCCCCTACTCTTCGATCCAGTGCTTCAAGGCCCGGGCCAGGTTGCGGACCGCGTAGCGCTTGCGCGCCGTGAGCGTGTCGATGCTTTCTCCCGTGGTTTTCGCAATCTCCCGGAAGGTCATTCCGCCGAACACCTGGGCTTCCACCACCTTGCGTTGGGCCGCCGGCAGCGCCCGCAAGGCGTCGTTAAGTGCGTCGATCAGGCTCTCGCGGACAAATCCGTCCTGCGGATCGAGGCCCACCCCGGCGATAATCTCCTGCAGTGTGTCTTCGGCGACGTCCGTCTCACCGGACGCGGCGCGCACCCGGTCGTGCCTCCAGGCATCGATCATCCGCCGGGTGAGCATGGAGTTAATCCAGGCCGGAAGATTGCGGATTTCCGCCACCAGCGGTAAATGTTCCAACACCTCGGCGTAGACGTCTTGTACAAGATCTTCCGCCTCTTCCAGCGTGCGACCGGTCGCGCGCAGGCGGGCGAGTAGCCGTGGCTTTTCACGCATGTAAGCCTCTTCGATCCGCCGGTGTTCCCGTGCCTTGTCCATAATCCTCGCATTCATCTATATCGACGCACGAGGCGCGTTTTTAGTGTAATCATCTTCCGGCCGTCTGATCGCCCCTTGCGGTATAATCTCGCCCGATCCCATCCCAGAAAAGGCAACGATCCATGATTGATGTCAACGATCTTCGCAAGGGAGTGACCTTCGAATTCGACGGCCGGCTGTTCAAGGTGCTCGAATATTCCCACAACAAGCCCGGCCGCGGCAACGCCACCATCCGCACGCGGGTCCGCGATCTTCGCACCGGGAACATCATCGAAAAAACCTTCCAATCCGGCGACCGCGTGCAGGACATCCGCCTGGACCACCACATGGCGCAATTCCTGTATTCCGACGGCAACCTGTTCCACTTCATGGACACCGAGAGCTACGAGCAGACCGCCATTTCGGCGGCTGTGATCGGGGAAAACGCCCCGTTCCTGAAGGAAGGGCTCGAGATCAAACTCACCTTCCACGAACTCGGATCCGATCGACATCGAACTGCCCGCGTCGGTGGACCTCAAAGTGGTGACGGCGGAAATGGGCGTCAAAGGCGACACCGCCACCGGGGCAACCAAGAACGTCACAACCGAAACCGGCCTAAAGGTAATGGTCCCGCTTTTCGTGTCCGCCGGCGACACGATCCGGGTGGACACGCGCACCGGGGACTACCTCACCCGCGCCTGAATTATGCGCACACCCTACGGAAAAGAATGTTTCTATTATTACCAGGATTTTTTCCGCGGGCGGTCCCTGATGGAATGCCGCCTGCTGGGGCCGAAGGGCGGGTGGACCCTGAGGCTGTGCAAAGATTGCCCCGTCCCCGGGATTCTCGCGGACAACGCCTGTCCCAATATGAGCCTGCGCGGTGAAGCCGGATCGGGATTCCTTGGCCTGGGACGCCGCGTGAAGGTAACCGCCTTCTGCCGGCAGGTGGACCAGATCGTCGCCGATCCCCATATTGGCTGCAGCGAGTGCCACCGGGGGCTGGATGAGATTCTTTCGCCGTTGTAGCGATTGGACTTGCGCAGCGTGTCATTCCGACCCCGAGCGGAGCGAAGGGGAGGAATCGCTTGCGAGTGGATAAGTTAAGGCTGACGATAGGAATGCGTCACCGATTCCTCGCCCGGAAGAACACCGGGCATCGGAATGACATATGTAAAATATGGTGCTTCCGGAGTTTGTCATTCCGACCCCGAGCGGAGCGAGGGGGAGGAATCGCTTGCGAGTGGATAAGTTAAGGCTGACGACAGGAATGCATCACCAATTCCTCGCCCGGAAGATCACCGGGTTCGGAATGACATCGATTAAGGAATTGTCTTCTCTGCCATGATCTCCGCCATCCTCTTCGACCTGGACGACACGCTTCTACAAAACGACATTGATCGTTTTCTTCCCGCCTACCTGCAATCCCTCGGCAAGTTCATGGCGTCCCGCCTCGATCCTTCGCGGTTGACCGAAGCGCTGATGGCCGGGACGCAGGCGATGCTGCGCAACGAGGATCCGGAGATCACGTTGCAGCAAGCGTTCGACGCGGTTTTTTTTCCAATGGTGGGATTGGACCGGGCAAGTCTGTCCCCCGAGTTCGACCGGTTCTATAAGGAAGCGTATCCGCGGCTTAAGGAGTTGACCCGCACGGTGGACACGGCGCCGCGCGCGGTGGAATGCTCCTTCTCCCGCCGGTGGAAGGTGGCGGTGGCCACCAATCCGCTCTTCCCTCTGGCGGCGATGGAACGGCGCCTGGAGTGGGCCGGGATCGATCCTGCCGGCACGCCGTTCGATCTGGTGACTTCCTACGAGACGATGCATTTCGCCAAGCCGCATCCGGAATACGTGGCCGAAGTTCTCGGAAGGATCGTCGCTCGGCCGGCGGAGGCGGTGTTCGTCGGCAACGATCCATCCGAAGATATTGCTCCGGCGCGAGCCCTCGGGCTGGCTTCGTTTCGGGTCCGCGGGGAAAAAGAATCGGCCGCGGAGATGGCGCCCGGGGAAGGTTCGATGCCGCTCCTGGCCGCAAGCCTCGAAGTGGAAAGCAGCGACCCGGGAATTTTTCTCCCCTCCGAAACTTCCCCGTGCGCTCTGCCCGCTTTGCTATCCGGCCATCTGGGCGCCCTTCTGTATTTCTTCAGCCTGAGCACCTGGCCAGCCTGTCCGGCCGAAGAAGGGTGGGGGCCGGTCGAGATCGCCTGTCATCTGCGGGACGTCGAGCGGGAGATCACCCAGCCGCGGCTCTGGAAAATGGTCGCGGAAGACAACCCATATCTCCCCGCGGTGGAATCCGACCAGTGGGCCGAGGAGCGGAGCTATCGGTCGCAGAACGGTCCGCAGGCGCTGCGGGAGTTCACCCGCGCGCGAAAGGAAACGATCGCTCGATTGCGCAGCCTCTCCCCGGCGGATTGGCATCGCCCGGGGAGGCACGCGCTCTTCGGACCCACTACGCTGGCCGAACAGGCCCAATTTTCCGCGCGGCACGATCTGTTGCACATCGAACAGTTGCAGGGTGCGCTGGCCGTATGCGGCCCATGAAGAATCCGCGGCTCCTCCTTCCGGATATTGCAATTCCGATCGGCCGCTTTTATAATGGGAATCTCGAATGGGGGAAAAGCAACCCGAGGCATAGCCCCTTCCAGGTTTTCCTCCTCAACAAATAATTCCGCTTGGAGGCGCAAAGCGTGCTTCGCCTTCTCTACTCTATGCCATTCCTTATCCGTTGCTCGCGTCCGCGGCGCATGGAAAACATCGCGGTTCGGGCAGCGGACAAAGCTGCTTTTCATTTTTCCGCACGGGCGGGCACCTCGCATCGATGGCACTAACAGGGGGCTCGATGAACAACTGGAACACCCCGCAAAAAAATCTTTTCCGCCATTTCCGCCGGCCGGGGCGGGCTCCCGCGGCCCCGCCGATCGCATTTCCGCCTGCCGATCTCATTCGAAAATCTAACTTTTTCTGCGGGAATACTTTCTTCCACCCCGAAAGCCGGACGATGGGTTGTATCCCTGGCGGTAGTCCCGCGCTAGATTAACGCGGCGCACTGGAGGAGCTATGCCCTTTTTCCACCGGTCCGGTCTCCGTGTTCTCCCGATCTTTTTCCTGCTGAGCGCAATCGGACTTGCGCTCCCTGCGGAAACGGTCCGGTCGCAGGGAACGGCCACCACGCTGCAAATCGTCAAAGTGGACACCAGCGCCTTCCCGGAAATCCGCGTCCAGGTTCTACTGCTGGATCCGAACGGAGCCACGGCGGCGACCCCCTCCAATCAAAATCTCACCCTCTCGGAAAACAGCCGATCGGTGGATTTCACCGTGGGGCAAAAAGAGCTCGGCGCAGAAATTGGATTCATCCTGGATGCCGGGATGGGGCTGTATAGCGGCGGGGCCAGCGGCGCGACACACCTTCAGGAAATGAAAGACGCCATCCAGGAGCTCACCCAGGATCCGCTGCTTCTCACCGGAAAGGACGTCTTCTACGTTGTCGCCCAGGAACCGCGCGGGTCCACCACGCTGGTCACTCCCGACACTCCGGCAACTCAAATTCCGACCCTCCTCGGGCAATACAATCCGCAGATCACCTATCAGTACGCCTATCTTCTCGGCGGAGTGAACTCCATGCTGGATGGGTTCGCCAAGGAAAATTCCACCGGGATCGGGCGGGGCCAGGCGATCGTCGTGTTTTCCGGATCCATGCTCGTCGACCAAAAATATCCTCTCAAGACGATCGCCGACAAGGCGAAAGCGATGGGGGTTGCGGTGCATACCGTGCTCGTCCGGTCTTCCCTGGGTCAGCAGGAGACGCTGCAAAGCCTCGCGGACCAGACCGGGGGACAATTTTATTACCTGGATGCCGAAGGGCCTTCCAGTCTTGCGGATTTGAAATCGCGCCTTTTGGGAATCCGCAACCAATTCATTCTCACCTACCGGTCTCCCAACGCCGAAAGCGGAACCCGGGTGGTTTCCATCGCGCTCGCCTACGGCCAGGATGAAAAACCGGCGCTCATGCAATATACAATCGATGTCAAGCCTCCGGTGGCCGTCATCCTCTCTCCGGGCAACGATCAATCGGTGAGCCCGGAGAAATATACGCCGACCGAGAACTCCAAAGCCACACCGGTGACTGGGATCGTGGTGACCGGATCCGTCTCCTGGCCCGACGGCCATCCGCGCAACATCAAACAGGCCACCCTGCTGGTCAACGGGAATCCGGAAGCCACCTTGGATGCGCCGAAAAACGACTTGACCTTTGTATGGAATCCTTCCAAGGAAAATTCCTCCGGGCCCGTCACGCTGCAGATTCAAATCGAGGACGAATTGGGGTTGACCGGCGTGAGCGACCAGATTGTCGTGCGGATTAACTCCGGCGCCGCTTTTTCGTTTTGCAAAGCCGGGAGTTCCTTACCGCTGTGCAACCTCTCGGCCTCTACCCTGCTGCCGTACCTCTCGATTCTCATCGCGCTCGTCGCCGTGGGGCTGGTGGTGGTCTTCCGCAAGCAGGTGGCCGGGACGGCCGGCGAGGTAGCCGGCGCGGCCACCGACTTCATCCAGGAAGTGGGCGAGACGCTGCGGTTTAAGAACCGCCCCGGTTCGGCCAAAGCGGCGCTAATGGATCTGGACGGAAACACCGGCACCGGCCGGAGCTCATTCGATTTGTTCGGCACGACCTCCATCGGGCGCTCCAAGCAAAACGCCGATCTGGTCCTTCAACCCGGCCGGCCCGATAGTCCGATCAGCCGGCTGCACTGCACCATTCTGGAAGAAGATGTATGGTTTTTCATCCGCGACGATCAAAGCGCCAACGGCACTTATCTCAACGGCGTGCGGATGGTTCCGATGGACCGCTATCCGCTGAAGGAGGGGGATGAGATCCAACTGGCCAATCCGGAAAAGGGCGGGGTTCGGCTGCGGTTCACATCGCAAGCCGAAGGCGGCCGCGCAAGCGGGGGGGTGGACGTCGAATCGACCAACCGGGTCACCCGGAATTAGGCCGGAGCGAAATGCCAGCCGTGGGGAAAAAATCACCGGCGGTGTGCGCAGGAATGAATCCAGTCTCGCGCGGGCATGAATGCCCGCGCTCCAATACAAAGCCCACTTACGCGGGCCAATCCCCCGTTCCAGCTTAAACCCCGGAGGGGCTTCGTGTAATAGCACCGGGATTTATTCCCGCGCAGCCGGGCGAAACGAAGATGGAATGAAAAGGTTGAAATTTAATAGGTTCGATCATGGGTGATCTATCTTCCACGCCATTCGTTCCCGCTCCAACCGGGCCCCGCGTGAAAAATGCCGCGCGGGCCGGTTCGATCCGGATCGGGATGGATCAAAACATCGGCGCCTCGACCAAGCGGCGTTCGCTGGAGGATGCGTACTTCGGCGAGACGATGACCACCTCCGGCGGTTTGACTCTCACCCTGGCGATCGTGGCCGACGGGATCGGGGGCGCATCCTCGGGCGAGCGCGCGTCCAACCTTACCGTGGAAACGATCGTCGATTGCGTTCGCGGATCCTCCGGCGGCGATTTTCCCGCGATCCTGGAAGCCGCCCTCCGGCGGGCCAATCAGGCCGTCTTCGAAGAAGGGCGGCAGGAGGAACACAAGCGCGACATGGGATCCACCGCGACGGCAGCCATCCTCTGCCGGGATCGCTTATACCTCGCCTCGGTGGGAGACAGCCGCGCGTACCTGGTGCGCGACGGCAAGGTAATCCAACTCACAACGGATCACAATTGGGGGGAGGAAATGATCCGGCTGGGCAAGCTTCGCCCGCAGGAAGCGGCGCGGAACCCGCGCGCCGGTTTACTCGTCCGTTCGATCGGGTCCGAACCAGAGGTCGAGGTCGATCTCGGCCTGTATTGGAACGGACGGGAGGACGAGGCCGCGGCTCGCTCCCGGCAGGGAACACCCCTCAAGCCGGGCGACCACGTTGTCCTGTGCAGCGACGGATTAATCAAGGAACGGCCGGATGGACGCGGCCACTTCGTTGAAACATCGGAGTTTCCAGAAATACTCAGCCGCAATCCGCCGCTGCAGGCGGCGCGCACCTTGGTGAGCAAAGCCATGGGGCGCAACGCGAACGACAATGTGTCGGTGGTCGTGCTGCAAAAAATGGGCGGCGCCGCGGGCTTGGGAAAGAGTCTTCTCTGGCCGGGAATAATCCTCGCGATCCTTGTGGTTCTTATCTTGGCGGGCGCGGCCTTTCTCCCGGGGATCCTCCCCCAAACCAAATCCAGCATGCCGACGGTTCCGGCAGGAACGATCCGGATTGTGGAATCCGCCGGTGAAGTTTTATATATGGAATCCGGCCGGCTTCCGGCGAAACTCCAATCCAACGCTTCCCTCCCAATCCATGCCGGGGGTGCGCTGCAAACGTTGGAAGGGACGCTCCAATTTATCCTGCCGGATTCGTCCAGGATCTATCTGGACCGATTCTCCAAAGTTGCTTTAACGCAAATCGCCGACCCGCTCAGCGAGGAACGCAACAACGTCCTCACCCTGACACAAGGCCGGCTGTTGATTGTATATTCTCCGCCTTCCGGATTTTCCAGCTTGATCACGGCACCCACGGATCTCCGGGCGCAGGTGCTGGGTTCCATCCTCGGCGCGGCCTTCGATCCGGCGCAATCTCGGCTGGAAGTGGATTGTCTGGAAGGAGCGTGCCTGGTAGCGAACGCCCGCGATATCCTGCATTTGAACGGTGGCGAGTACTCCTGGGCAAACTCCGGCGGGATCGCGCCGCCGGGAAATGCTCGCTACGATCTGTGGGCTGGGATCGGGGGAATGGACGCGGCGTGGATTACACCCACATCGATCCCGGCCGCCACGTCTACGCCAACGGCGACCGCCACGCGGAAATTCACCCTAGATAAGACCGCCGAGGCGCCGCCTTCCGGATCGAATCCCACGGCCACGCCGGAACTCTCTCCAACCGTACAGCCGACCGTGGAACCACCGACGGATATTCCAACGGAGGCGATCCCTCCCGCTGAAACGGCTGCATCCGGTTCGTAGTTAAGTTTGATAGGATACAGGACCTAAGGCTTTGGGTCTACGAGTTTCAAGATAAACCACCCGCGCGTAAAGATTGTGGTGAAAAAAGGGTATCATCAAATCTATGAAAACATCCCAACCATTATCCTCTCAACCGAAACCGGTCACGCCCCAACCTGCGCGCAGGGGTTGGGCAATTCCACTCGTCGCGGTTTTGATCCTTGCCGCCGGATATTTTGCGTTCGCAAAATACCAATACCTGTGGCCATTTTCTTCGATGTTGACAACGGTGACCTCACCTCCGGTCTTGGCGGAGATTTCCACTCCGGCAGCGGCGGGGATTTCTGCTCCCACCGCAAGTCCTTCGGCTTTGCCCAGCGCAACCCAAGATCTCCTGGCGGGTTGGAAAACCTATCAAAATGCGTCCGTCGGATTTACCTATAAATATCCGCCGGAAATAATCCCCAACGACAATTTACCAGTCGAGTTTCCGGTTGCGGTTGAAACGATCTCCGACTTCAGAAAGCAATACAGTCTGGCCAATTATCCAAATGGATGTGAAGATCCCTGCGCCAAATTGCTCGATCCTCAGATACTGGAAAAACAATTTAGTATTCTTCGTCAAGCGCAGGGGTGTGAAATGACGGATAGTTTTACCGAAGACGTGAAGAAAAACTTTTTCCTTGTCGGGTCGGGTATCTATTCGATCCTTGACGTGGAAAAAGTTAACAGCCCGTATCTGAAAATTTGCGGATTGAAAATTCTGGATTATGGTTCTTTTACCGTCGACCTAAACGATTATGGTTATAAAGACGTCTTTCTCTCGGGCGACAAGGTCATCGTAGTGGCCGTTCGCCCCTTTGCGTTATCGGAAGCCGATGCCATTTGGAATAGTTTCGGTCGAACAAAAAACGAAGAGGGTCTCTGGGCTTGTGACGCTGCGTGTGGCGGGAAAATGTTTGCGTATTACACCCAGATGTCGAAAGCGCCGCTCACCGACCCCATCATCCAGATCGGGGGGAAAAAGGTCGATCAAATTCTTTCAACTTTCCGGTTTACCCAGTAGTTTCTTATGTTGCCGCCCTATGCGGGGACGATCCGCTGAGTATCAAAGTCGGTGCGATTGCGGTCGGCGCGGCGTTTGTCAGACCAGGTAGTGAGCACTCTCCTGCCGTGGCCGATATGGGTATTACGATGGTCAAACGGAACAGTGGCCTCACAACCCACTTTCGGATTTCTTCGTAACAGAGAGCTGAAAAAATCAATTTATACTGGTGTCATCTTCTCTGTGGTGAACCTTCCCCCCCAAGCTATCCCCATGTTCTTTTCGTAAATGGGGGGAGCGAGGGGGGAAAGTGTGTCTGGCTAAAAAGTCAACGTTTTTCAACAGCCTGTTAATGACTTCATCATCCTTGGCCCAAATATTATCTACATGAGCCTATTTCAAATCCCCGGGCGCAAATCCCTGTAGTTCAAACTATTTGAATATTTTTAGGGGTAACCGGGTGACCGTTTGACCGATCGTTCTTCTCCGGTCTCCGTTTACCCGGCCCGGTCGACTTCGTTTGCGGCGCGCAATCCGGAGTGCAGCGCTCCCTGGATCCAGCAGGGCCAGGGCGAGGTGTGCTCGCCGGCGAAATGGATTTCGGCCTTCGGGCGCGGCGGCGTGCGCAAGCAGCGGGAACTCTCCCACTCTCGTTATCGTGAACGCCCCCCGTGAATACGGCTCGTTCAACCACGACCAGGTGGCGGCCGTTTCAAACTCCGACCGTACGCCGGGGTGTACCTGCTCGAACAACGCCAACATTCGCTCGATTTGAGTTTGCGGTGACTGGGCGGAATATTCGCGCGCCAACTCCTGGTAAATGTACGCCATCACGATCCCGCGCGCGCCGGGCTGATCGTGGGTTGGGCACCAGAGCTCCATTGGCTGGTCGACGGTGGCAAATCCGTTCTGGCCGTCACGCTCCCACGGACGGGTCCGGGTCTGGATGAAGACGCGCGCCACCGGTGAAAGGTAAAGATTCCAGATCGCGGCCGTTTTCCCCGCGCTCCATGGTGGAGAGATTTCGATATCGCGCAGTACCGGAAAGGGAATCGTACAGATCACGCGCTCCGCGGATTCAGTCTGCGCGGACCCACCCTCCACAAATGTGACCTCCACGCCCCCGGAGTCCTGTACGATGCGGCGGACCTCCGCGCCATAGTGGATGCGCTCGCCCAGCTCCCGCGCCATCGCGCGCGGAAGAAGGTCGTTGCCGCCGCGGATCTTCCACATGGAGGGGTCCGCGCGGCTGAGCTCATCGTGCGCGAAATCCAGGAGCGAATCGTCCACGAACCCCTGCGCCAGGTACAGAATCGCATCGTCCGACGCACCCTCCCGGCGCAGGAACTCGCCAAGAGCCACGTCTTTATAGCGGTCGAACTCCGGGTAGGGCCAGCCGTCTTCCGGGAGGCCGCGGAGTTCCGAAAGGACGCGGCCAAAATACAAATCCGCGAGGCCGCCGAAGCCTACCTCGCGTTCACGCGGCGTGAACTCCACCCGCAACCGGTTTAGGTCCGGCTCGGCACCGGGCGGGACGACCTGGCGCGTGCCGCGCCAAAACCAGACTTCCGCGCCGGAGCGCGGCCAGAAGGGATCGAGCTCGAGCCCAAATCTCTTCACATAATCCAACGTCAGCTTGTGGGAGGCCGGGATCCGCCCGGCGCCGGCCTCGGCGTATTGCCCGCCGGCAAAAGGCTCTCGCAAAGTGTGGATGCGGCCGCCAGGCCGCGTCCGCGCCTCGATGATCGTCACTTCGTGCCCGCCTTCGCGCAACTTCAACCCCGCCGCCAATCCGGCGGCTCCGGCGCCCAAAATAAGAATCTTCCGCCCCGTTGCCGGCCTGCGGTCGATGCCATCATTCGTGTTCCGCAGTTCATTCGATGGAACGATCATCACCCAACCTCGGAGTACGGGTTACCTTCTGATTTCCGCAAGGTTTTTTCCTCCTCGACGATAACAACCGCAACCGGTTTTTCCCAGTTGCACGTGAGGTATTTTTGCTCGCGCGCGGTATCCCACCCACCGCTTAGATTGGCACGCGCGAGTCCGAATCCTTACGGGATTAAACCTCCAAACCGTCGGCCTGTAACGCTCCGATAAATTGCCTAAGGCCCTCTTCCCGATGCTTCCAATGAACGGTTAGCATCCCCGTCTGAGAAGCGCCCAGGATATTGCTTTCCGAATCATCCATAAACAAACACTGCCGGGATTCCACGCCCAATCGCGCGCAGGCGCGCAAGTAAATTCGAGCATCCGGTTTCCGAACGCCTTCCGCTCCCGAGGAGAGGATGAGATCGAACCGGTCTCCCAATTTGAATTTTCCATCGAAATAGGGAAGGGTCAGCCGCGTTCCGTTGTTGATGATTCCTAATTTGTATTTTTTCCGCAGGATTGGAATGAGATTCCATAACGGCGGAAAAGCCTCATATTTTTCCGGAATCCGTTTTAAAATCTCTTGAAATTCCGGTTCCTCCAGATTGAATTCGGTCCGCACTTTGACACGAAACGCCTCATCGTCGACAACCCCGCCGATCAGGTCGTCGACCGCATCGACGGTCGTCTCCGCCGCGTAATCGCTGCGAAGGAAAAGGAGAACGCCCATGAAATCAAAGAGTATCGCTTTCAACTCCGGGTTTCCGTTTTCCATCCCAATCCTTTCTCCTTCCGAGTGGTAGACCGATCGCTTTGTGGCACGCAGCCTGCGTTCGCCACTCGCGATTCCTAGTGTTTTCCCATTTCACGACGGATTGCGCGGATACAAGCCATCGCGGATTCCCCTATCCTCTGATCTCCGCCATATACTTCGCCCCGCATCGATAGCAAACTGAAAGCGGCTGCCTCCGCCGGTACTGGCGGAATTTCTCAGCCCTCGGATTATTCCACAGCTCGGCGACGGTCAACTCGCGGGCATTGCCGATCGAATAGTCCGGGAAATCCACGCAGAAGTTCGCCTCGCCCGTCGGCTGGATGTCGATCAGCTTTTCTACGTTTGCGCATGCGTCGCACCCCACCGTCGTTTGCGCGTCGCCGAACCACGTCCGGTACTCCTCCTCCGACATCCGCTGGTAAGGGTAATCCTCGATCCCGCCCAGAGTCGCACGGTAGGCCCGTAATTGCTCAAGAAAGGTTTCTGCATCCACTCCGCTCTCTTCATGGTGAAATCCGCGCCAGGAGAACGCTTCGCAGTCGAAATTCTCCCGGAGTTCTTTACCATACTTCAGCCCCACGGCTTGCGGGAAGTAATAATAGGGAACGATGCACAAACTCCTGATGCCCAAACATTTGGCAACGTCCGGCATTTTTCCAAGGTCACGGTAGGAATGCGGGCTTATGGTGAAGGTGATGGATTTGGAAATTCTATTGCCACTTGTTGCTTCTTTTTCCGCGAGCCGGGCCAACCCTTCCTGGACCCGCCGGAAGGTCCCTTTTGCTCCGCGGACAGCATCGTGGATTTCCTCCGGCCCGTCGACGGAAATGGTGAGGTGCATGTTCCCAATGCGGGCGATCTCCCCGGCGAACCGCTCGAGCTGCGTGCCGTTGGTATCGATGGAAATAAACATTCCCTTGTCGTGGATGTATTCCAGGAGCGTGATGATTTCCGGATACAGGAACACCTCCCCGCCACGCAGTAGCAGGCTTCGGATTTCGTGCGCTGCCAGTTCGTCCACCAATCGTTTCCAGTCGTTCAAACCCAATTCCGGTTTATGCTGCGTACCGCGCGAGCGCATGTAACCTTCCTCGCTCCATTGGCCGCACATCTGGCAGCGCAGGTTGCAGGCGTTGGTGACCGTGAAGGAAACGGTTTGGGGAAAATCCATGCGATCGAAACCTCATATGGTCTGGCACAATTCGATCACCCCCCTCGGTCCCCCCATTTTCTTTTTGAAAATGGGGGGACCGAGGGGGGTCAAACCATCCCTCTGCTTCGCAGCAGCGCAAACAGCAGCACGGCTTCGGATGAATAAGCCGCGATGTTAGCCACCGCCACACCGCGATATCCCAGCGCCGGAGTCAGAGCAAAACATAAAACGAGAAAAACCGCGGCGGTCCAAATCGCCGTTCCGAGCGGGGTGCGCGCGTCCTGCCGGGCGTAAAAAGCGCGCGCGGCCGTTTCGATCAGCGCATGGGCCGGCAGCCCGATTAGGAAGATGCTGGCGGTTGCGGCCACCATCCCGGCGCCCTCCGCCGTGAAGGCGCGCCCTTCGAACACCAATCGCACGGCCGTTCCCATCAGCGGAATCCCGACCGCCATGACGGGCAGGGTGAGGGCAAGCGTGACCGCGGTGGCGCGGCGGACCATCCGCCGCAGTTCTTCCATCGCGCCGCGGTCGGCCAGTTCCGAGAGCGTCGGCAGCAGCACCGTTCCGAGCGCGGATCCAATGACCGTCTCGGGCACCTGCATGATGAGCCAACCGTACGCGAGGGCGGTGATGGCGCCCGTGCCCAGCCCGGAGGCGAAGTTGTCGGTGGCGACGAAAATCGTCTGGATCGCCGCCACGGTGAGAATGCGCGGTCCCATCAGCCGGGCGGCCTTGAGCACTCCCGGAGTCCGCCAATCGAGCGAGGGCGTCCAATGGAAGCCGAAGGCGATCAGCGCCGGAACCTGTATAACCAAATGCAGTCCCGCTCCGAGAATCGTGCCGTAGGCCAGTCCGTAAATTCCATACCGCGGCACCAGCACGATCACGCCGAAGATCAGCCCGCCGTTGTAAAAATCGGCGCGAGGCCCGGCAGGAGAAAATGCTTCATCGCCTGCAGGCTGCCCATCACCACCCCGCTGACGGAGAAGATCAGGAGCGCAAAGAGATCCAGACGCATCAGGCTGGTCGTCAGCGCTTGGTGCGCGGCGTCGAAATTCGGGACCACCACGTGGGCGATGAAGACCTGGGCCGAGACGGCCAGGACGCCAGCCAACACGGCGGTGATGAGGAAGGCCCAATTGGCGAGGCGCGAGAACAGCGCCCAGGCCGCGTCCCTCCCGTCGCGGTCGAGCGTTTCGGTGAGAACGGGAATGACCGCCACGGCCATCGCCCCCCCGGAGATCAACGCGAAGATCAGATCCGGAAGGTTGTTGGCGGCGTTGAAGGCGTCCAGCTGCGAGCCGATCCCAAACGTCCGCCCGATCAGGATCTGCCGCACCATCGCCAGCAGTTTATCCCCCGCAAATAAAAAACCGAGCAGCAGGAAAGAGCGCGCGATCCGCCGGTTCAAGAGGATTCCCCGATCTGCGAGAGTTGATCCATAGCAGGGGCGAATCCCGGATGCTTGACCAGCGCTTCGCGCCAGTCGTCGATGGCCCCTGTACGGTCGCCCAGTTTCATGCGCGCCATGCCGCGCCAGTACCAGGATTCTTCCAGGTTTTCCTGCGCGTACAGGGTGGCATTCGCCAGATCAATCACGTCCTGGTACCTCCCGGCATAGTAATAGGCGAAGTACGGTCCGGTCTGATACCACAGGAACCGCCAGGGCAAACCCAGGCTTCGCGCCATATCGTAGTCGAACGCGGCGTCAACGTATTCCAGCAGGCTGACATGGGCCGATCCGATATTGAAATACGCAAACGCCAGCCCCTGCCCCGTTAATATTTGAACTTCGCGCAGCGCCAAGTTCAATGTTTCCTCCTGGTTATTGTACAAATCCGCGTCCGGGCCGAGTATGTCCGTGAGTTCTTTCTCCCGTTCCTTCGGATACACCACCAGATAGATGAAATTAAACGCGCGCCAATCGTAGATCAAGGAATCGTAATCGACCGAATAATTCGGCCCGCGGTAAGAATCCTGGGTGAGAAAGATGCGCTTATCCTCGTAGTATCCGGTGACAAAGTCGTAATGTCCCATCCAGCCAAGGTTGTGCTCGGCTACGTCCAATCCTTTTTCGATGATCACCGGAAATCCCCCCGCGATCAGCCGGCGCAGGTCGTCGAGCGTTCCCCCGGTGCGGACGAAGATTCCATATTTCGTCTTTTCCAAAACGTATCGTTCTATTTCGTACGGCATGACGTTTTTATCGTCCGGGTTGGGCTTCAGGTAAGAGGCGGTCGTGTACTGGCTGCCCTCCCAGCCCCAAAAATGCAGCATCATCGAAAGGCTGGCCGGCCCGCAGTTGTTGTATCCCTGCCACTCGTGGCGGTAAAAGGGCAGCACCGCCGAGACGGGTGTCGGCGCCCGATATTGCGTGGCGGTCGGCGTCACGGTGGGAAGATCCGGCTCGATCGTACCGGGAGTCGGAGAAGGAATCGCGCCGCCGGCGGCCGCCGCGGTGAGACTGGCTTGCATCATCGCCAGCCGGGCATGATCCGGGGTGGCGATGTTTTGCGGATGCGGATAGAGATATCCGCGGACCTCCGCCTGGAGTTCGTCCAATCTCCAATAGACCCGATCGTGCACGGCGGGGACCCGATAGAGGAGCAACCCCGCCTCGACCAGACAAATCGCGATCAGGAGGAAGACGATAATTTTTTTTCTCATGAGGCGCGACCGATAAAACTCAAAGGCCTCCCGGGATTATACCTTCCGCATGCAAGCCGCCGGCGGTTCCATCCCGCGAGCGGAGACGAGCTGAGGATTGGATTATTTTTACTATTGGTTTCCGGAGGCGAAGTTCGCAAAGGCTTGTTGGAGGGAAGAAGGAGGATTTTCAACGATTACCCTACAGGCTTGTGCGGAGTAACCGGAGAGCGAATCATCCGTCGATGAAAATCGCAGGAAGCGGGGATTTTCCCCCGCCGGAAAATCAACCTTGCGGCGGGGTTCTACGCACTGCGCCGCAAAATGGGCACTCGGGATTATCGCAAAGCAAGGCCTGCGGATCCTGTCGGATCCAGGCGGCAGCGATGTTCAACAAATCCCGCAAGGGAATCCGCTGGAGGACGAAGGAACCGATTTTTTCCGAGCGCTCCACGCCCCCCAGCATGGACTCGATCGCGCCAAACCCCCTCGAGCAGCCGGGGAACACCGGGCACTCCACCACCCCCTTCGGGGTCAGCGCCCACCGGATAAATGGCTTCCGGCCGGCGCGTTGTTCCGCCAAATGCAGCGCCACATTGGCCGAAGGGTCGGCTCCCAACAGGAGCACGTCGCCGCCGGCCCGGGCCAGTTCGTCGATCGGCGCGAACGGCTCGGCGAGAGTTTGGGTTTCCAGAATTTCCTTGGCGTTCCAACCGGCGAAGGAAAGAATCGGATGGCTCGACCGCGCCGCCCCGCCCGAGCGCCGGATCGATTCCGCCAGCGGCCCCACGAGCGGTGAAGCGGGAAGCGACGGCCGGAAAAAATCCGCGTCGACGCTGGCGGCGCTGGCGGCCGGGTACTCCACCGCGTTATCCGCCGGCCCTTCCGCCGGATACACCATCGTTTGATAGGTAAACGCGGGCGTGATCACCGCGGCGCAGGAATCCGCAAGCGCCGCGGCCAGCGCGGACACTCCGCCGCGAAGGACCTCCGGTTCGGCCGCCGGCCCGATCGCAAGAACCCGCGCCCCGCCGTCGATGCCGATCCGCCGCAAGGCGAGCAGGACGTTCCGATATCCGAAAGCTCCCGTTCGATTCCTGGATGGCATGCAGGTTTTTTCTACACCGGCGCAGGCATCCCGGTCAATCCTTCTCCAGGTTGCTGCGCTTTTTTCCCGTGCCCAATTCCACCGACCGCTGGAAGGCCGCCCAGACGGCGCGTGAAACGGCTGTGCGGAAGCCTGCTTTTTCCAGATAATACATCGCTTCGGCGGTGGTTCCCCCCGGCGAGGTCACTTGGTTGCGCAGACGGGCCAGATGCTGCGAGGTATGCATCGCGTAATCCACCGAGCCCTTCACCGTTTGCAGCACCAATTGCTCCGAGAGCTGGCGTGAAAATCCAAGGTGCACGCCGGCGTCCACCAGCGCCTCCATGAACAGAAAAACATAGGCCGGACCGCTTCCGGATAGCGCCGTGGCCACGTCGAGCAAGTCCTCATCCGCAACGTATACTTCCACCCCCAGCGCTCCGAGGATCTGTTTGGCCATGCCCTTCTGGGTTTCCGTCACGGAGGGAGAGGAGGTCCAGACGGTCGCTCCCTCCCCGATCTGGGCGGGCGTGTTCGGCATGGCGCGCACGACGGCGGCATGACCAAGTCCTTCGACGATCCCGCCCAATTTGGCGCCGGCAATGATCGAAAGCACAAGCGCTGGTTTCGGGATCCGGTCCTTCAGGGTGGGCAGCACCTCCGGTAAAACCTGCGGCTTGACGGAAAGCACCACCACGTCCGCCCCATCGACCGCCGCGCGATTGTCGGCGCCGCAGGAGATGCCGTACCGTTCCTTGAGTTCCTGGCCGCGTTCCGGGCGGATATCGGCGGCCGTGATCCGGGCCGGATCCATCAACTTCCCGGTCAACAAGCCCTTGATCATCGCCTCGCCCATCACTCCGGAACCGATAAACGCCGCTTTGGATTTCTCCAGCATGATTTCCTCCTCGAGCTTTTTTGGTGAATTAGTATTGGCTGGCAAACGTTGTTCCCGGACTTCCCCGTGCTCGCGGAATGAATCTTCCGCGACTATCCGCTGCCCCAATCCCACTCGCGCAGTCCTTCGAGCGCGGAAAACGCCGTCAGATCCAATTGCACCGGCGTCACCGAGATGAACCCCTCGGACACCGCCCAAAAATCCGAGTCTTCCTCGGGAACGCCGGTGGGCGGACCACCCCCGATCCAATAATACGGCTTCCCGCGGGGATCCTTCCGCGTGACGAGTTCGTCGCGGTACACCCGCAAACCCTGCCGGGTGATGCGTACTCCGCGGATTTTTTCCGCCGGCAGGCAGGGCACGTTGATATTGAGCAATATCCCCTTCGGGATTTTCCGCTGAAGCATGTTATGAGACGCGCGTGTGGCGAAACGCGCCGCCGCCGTGTAATCGCATCCTTGCTCCGGCTCCGGCACGCACAGGGATATCGAAATGGCGGGCGCGCCGCTGATCACCGCCTCCATCGCCGCCGTGACGGTTCCTGAATACGTAAGATCGTAGCCCAGGTTGGCTCCGGCATTAATTCCGGAAACGACCAGATCGATATCCCCGGGCACCAGACCGAGCATCGCTAGCGCCACGCAATCGGACGGTGCGCCGCTGCAAACGATCACCGCCGATCCGTCCGAGAGCTGGGAATTCCAGGCTCGCAGCGGCTTATGAAGTGTTTTTACGTGGCCGCCGGCAGACCAGTTGCGCTCCGGAACACACACCGTCACTTTTCCAAGGCTTCGCAGGGCCTGGACGAGCGCGATCAATCCCGGCGCGTTGATGCCATCGTCGTTGGTGACCAGAATGTGCGTCATGAGCGCAGTTCGCCTCAACTCGGGACCGGGGGAATGTCCAACCGTTCGATCTTCAGGCAAAAACAAATCTATTGTACGCCGGCAGCCCGCCCGTGTAGCTTCACGATCCGGTCCCTCCGGCACCCGGACCGCCCGGAAAATATAGCGCGGCTCCGATTTTCCGCAGTAAGGCCGGGGCAGGAACTGTTCTTCCGGACATTGTAGCATTGTAATCAATATCTTTAATTGCCGAGATCCGGTCGGCAAGCCGGATTCTATTTACCGCGACGCTCCTCCATGGCATTGGATTGTCTTCCGAATGAAAGCGCATTACACTGCCGGTGCGAGAAACGAGCCAGCATGCCCGAACCCATTCGTGATCGAACCCCATTTTCCCAGCGCCCCCAGCGGCGGCCGGATTGGATTCGGCTGGGGAAGCCTTCCGGCGAGTCCGTAAATGCGGTGCGAACGCTCATGCGCGGCGGAGGCTTGCATACCGTGTGCGAAGAGGCCATGTGTCCCAATCTGGCCGAATGCTGGAACCGTGGAACCGCAACTTTTCTGCTGCTGGGGAACGTGTGCACCCGCGCCTGCGGGTTTTGCGATATCAAGCACGGGCGCCCTGCGCCGCTCGCGCCCGACGAACCGGATCGCGTGGCAAAGGCCGTCGAACACATGCGTCTCCGCCACGTGGTAATCACCTCGGTCAATCGGGACGATCTGGCCGACGGCGGGGCTTCCGTTTTCGCCGGGACGATCCAAAGCGTGCGCGAACGCGTCCCCGGATGCACCGTGGAAGTGCTCATCCCGGATTTCAAAGGGAAACAGGATGCACTCCGAACCGTGACGGACGCCCGTCCGGACATTCTCAATCACAATGTGGAAACGGTGCCGCGCCTTTTCCGGAAAGTTCAACCGCAGGACCGGGTTGAATGGGCGCAGGCTGTGCTACGCGGAGCCAAAAGGATGAACCCGGCGCAAACGACGAAATCCGGCATCATGGTCGGCTTGGGGGAGACGTTCGACGAGGTGGTTTCGACCATGCGCGAACTGCGCGCTTGGGAGGTGGATATCCTCACCATCGGCCAATATCTGCAGCCATCGCGCCGGCATCTTCCGGTGGAGCGTTATTATCCTCCGGAGGAATTTGATAAGCTCAAGCGCATCGGCCTGGAGGAGTTGGAGTTCCGTTGGGTTGAATCCTCCCCCTTGGTGCGGTCTTCCTACCGGGCAGACGAACAAGCCGAGGTGTTGGCTGGAAAAAACAAATTGACCCCTTAAAAAAAATCTCCGACAATAGTATTGGTTCGAATTTGGATTCTTTTTCGTGGATGAGGACTGGCGTCCCTGGTAACAACAGCATCATTGGCAGGAACAGATGATCGAAGCCGGGTTTACCCTGCCCTCGCGCCTGCCCTCGCGAAGCGGGGGAAGCGGGGGCCGGCGCGGGTAAAAGTACAGAGCTTTCGATCCGGACGGCCACCGACGGTTGAACCTCGTTGCGCTCAACCTTTCACCCGGGGCAACACCCCATGCCGCTACTGCCGCCCGGTTACGTCTCCTGCCGCTTGAGAATCCAAATCACCAGCCCGTACATCAGGACCAGACTCGCCAGGAGCACCCCGAAATCCAATGCCCCGGTGGTCAGCGTAACCGAATTGCTCAGCGATTGGCTGACGAGATCCGCCAGATAGTAGGTGGGGATCAGCCGGATAACGAAATTAACGGCGGGAGGTATTTGTATCACCGTGAACCAGGTGGGCAAAAGGAGGAGCAGCAGGAAGATGCTCGACCATGTATTGACCTGCATCGTGGTCTGGAATACGCTTCCCATCAGCAAGCCCACCGAAACCATAAACAGCGCGCCGAGCACTACGGCCAATAACGTTAGGGGCCAATTGCCCGTCCATCCGTGGTTGAGGAGCAGTATCGCCGCTGCCCCTACGGCGCTATAGACCAGCCCGGTGAGCGCCTTCCCCAGCACCACCTCCTGCGGGGTGGCCGGCGAGACGAGCAGAAATTCCATCGTGTGTTTTTCCTTCTCCTCAACCAGCAGCAGCGGAACCACGAACGCGCCTGTCATCGCCAGCGACAGCACCAGGAGCAGGATCAGCAAATAGAGATCCACCCGGAAAGTCGTGCCGGTCGGAGAGGCCTCCGCGGCGGAGGGCTCCGACCAGTTGATCTTGGCCGGAGCGGCCGCCGGATTTAGTGCCCAAACCTGTTCGGTGATCAACCGGCGAACGGCCGTCCGTTGGGCGGTCCCTTTTTTTAAGTTCAGATAAACCGTCAATTCCGGTTGCCTGCCGGAAGTGATATCCTGGTCGAAATTCGCAGGGATTAAAATCCCCGCCACCGCCGATGCCGCCGTGGTCGTTTGTTCCTTCAATTGTTCGGCGGAATCCACCATGAGCAATTTAACTTGCGGCTGCGCCAGCAATTGCGATATAAACCGCGACCCGCCCGGATCGTACACCGCCACCGAGAGGGTGCCCAAATCCGTCGTGCCTGAAAATAAGAGCCGGAAAAGCAACGACATGGCGACCGGTAAAATCAATCCGATCAACAAGTACCGGTTTTTTATGGCGTCGCGGACGTCCTTTTGCGTGATTGCAAGCACGATCCGCCCGTTCATTCCGTCAATCCTTTCCCGGTAAGACGGATGAAAATTTCCTCGAGCGTTGCCTCCGCCGAATGAAGCGTGAGGAGCTCGCCGCGGGCGGCCCATTCCCCGATCTGCCGCCCGTCCGCCGGGTCGTCCAGGCGCAGCGTCTGTTCGCGCCCGTCCCGGAACACCGCCCGCACCAGGCGCTCCCCATGGGCCACCTTCAAGTTGCGGGGCGTGTCCTGCGCCACAATCCGGCCCTCGTCGAGGAAGGCGACGGTGTGGCAAAGCTGGTCGGCTTCTTCCATATAATGCGTCGTCAGCAAGACCGTCACCCCCCGCTCCGCCAGCTCCCTCACCAGGCTTCGGATTTGGCGCGACGCGGCGGGATCCAACCCTTTGGTCGGTTCGTCCAGAAAGAGGATCCGCGGATTGTGGATCAGCGCCCGGGCGATCAACAAACGCTGTTTCATTCCGTTCGAATAGCTGCGGATGGGGTCGCCGGCCCGATCCCCCAAACCCACCTTCTCCAGCATTTCTTTCACGCGCGCGGCGTCGCAGCCGAAGAGCCTGGCGGCAAAGAGCAGGTTGTCCCCGCCCGTCATCCGTTCGTATAGATTCTGATATTCGAACACCACGCCAATTTGCGACCGGAGCGCCCCACGCTCGCGGACCACGTCGTAGCCCGCCACCCTGGCCTGACCCGACGTCGGGTGTAACTGACCGGTGAGCATGCGGATGGAGGTGGTTTTCCCGGCGCCGTTGGGTCCGAGCAATCCGAAGATTTCCCCTTCGCTCACGGCAAAGGAAACGTCGCGGACGGCCACCCGCCCGTTGAAAGTTCGATTCAAGGAAGTTGTTTCAATCGTGTTCATGAAGATTACATTCCCGTGAGGAAATATTGCGGCAAATTCCAGCTTCCCGTCACCGGAAGGGTGCCGGCGGAACATTTCGGCGAAAAGATGTCACGCGCATTACGATCCCGGTGAGGAAACCGTTGCATAGACCGCCAGGTCGTCGAACCCCACCGAGAGCATCTGGCTCTTTTCGGAATTAACGAACAATCCCACACCGCCCAACGCGCTGACCGGGTCGTGGTTGGAATACACTTCGGCGCCGTTAACAAAGAATCGGAAATTGGCCCCTTGCAGGAGCACACCGATTTGATTTGTCGCGGGCGCCCCCTGCAGCAGCCCAATGGTAGCCTGCCAGCCGCTCGCCCCCTCGAGGGAGTTTCCCCCATAGCGTTCCATGCGCAGTTGCCCTCGGCAGGTGACGGCATACCGGTAGCTGTGTCCGCCCTGGTTTCGAAAGATGATCCCGAAGGTATCGACCCCCGCGCCGCACAGCATCGTCTGCACCGTGACCTCGATATACACATCCGACGGAAAATCCCTTGGCAGGATGGAACTCAACGAGGTATACGGCGTGGCGACCGTAAATACCAGCCATCCGTTCGAGAACGCGGCCGATCCCGCCTCGGTTTTGGGCAGCGTCCAGCCGGACCGGTTATCGTCCAGCGGATCATAAAAAATCCTCGCACCCGCCGCCGTCGGACGGGCGACCATCGGCGTCAGGGTGGCGGTTGGGGCGGGAGTTCTCGGGGGTAACGTTCACAAGGGTCGGCAGGAGCAATCCCAACGGCTGCTCGGCCGTGGGGGTAAGCGTCTGGGTAAATTGTGTGGTGGGAGCGAGCGGCTCGATCCGGCATCCGGAGAGAAACTCTCCCGCCAGCGCGACGAGCAAAATCATTCCGCTCACCACGCGCGGCGCTTGCCGCTCCCCGGGATCAGCTTTCTCAGCGGCGCGGACCGGAGGCTGGAATTCGAAACGGGGAAAGCTCACGGAAGAATCCAGTACGCCACTTCACTCACGCGAACCACAAAGTTGGTTGTGTTGACGGATCCAATATCCAACCCGAATAATCCTTGGCCGAAGTCCGGTTCCGTAAGCTCGGTCAGAAAATGGCCGTTGGCATACAGCTTCAGGTCGGTTCCTTCCGCTTTGAACCCCATCCGGTTGGACTGGTTGGGTCCCGGGTAAATGAAGTTGCTCTTTTTCCAATCCTGTAAAAAGTGGAATTTGTTGTCCAGGTCGCTGTTGAAGAAGCCGAAGGAATAATAGCCGTCGCAGGAGAACCGCAGCAGATAGTTGGGATTGTAGGCGGGGTCTGGAATTCCCACCACCAGGCCGTAGCGGTCGCGGCCCGAACAAGTGTCGGGCGTGGCGGTCATCTCCAGATAGTAATTGGTTAATTTCCAGGCCGTGCGGGTCCAGCCGTCATATCCATTCGCGTTTTTGGCGATCATGACATAATTGTGGTCGACCAATTCAAAATTGACTGGATCACCAGGAAGGTTGTCCAAGTACCAATTCGTGGCGTCGGGGAAATCAGTCCGGTAGGAGGGCGTTCCCAGGCTCAGCCGAGGATCGTCCGACGGGGGCGTATTGGTAAGCGTAGGCGAAGAGGTGGGCGAGATGGATGCGGTCGGAGAAGGCGGGAGCGTTCCGGTCGGGGTGACGCTTGGCAATTGGCCCTCGGGTGTTCCGACGTTCCCCTCCACCGGTTTGGTTTTTTTCTGTTTGTTTTGAGTGAGGGAGGCCATGGAAGTCAGTTGCTTTGCCACTTCGGTCCCCACCGCGCCGGAAGAGCTGGGCGTCGATCCCAGGCAGGCAACCGTAAACACCAAACCCAATCCGAGGATCCATATTTTTTTATTCATGGGACCCGCCCCTCCGATGGAAAAATGGTCTTAATGCGGGCAGTATAGCACGGTTGCGCCGGCGGATCGCCTCTTATAGAATCGATGCAGACGCGAATAGCGCCGGAGGCACGGCCCCCGGAGGAAACAGCCTATGGATGTCATTAAAGTTTCCGCCGATTCGAGGACCAGCGCGGTGGCCGGCGCGATCGCCGGGGTAATGCGCGAGCAGAAGCACGCGGAGGTGCAGGCGGTCGGCGCCGGCGCGGTGAACCAGGCTGTGAAGGCATGCGCCATCGCGCGCACCTACCTGGCGCAAGACGGTCTGGATGTGGTCTGCCTACCTTCGTTTGTGCTGGTGGACGTCGACGGCAAGGAGCGTACCGCCCTGCGCCTGATCGTGGAACCGCGCTAGAGGCCCGGCGCGTCGAGGAAAGCGGCTTCCAGCGCCAGCCGCACGTTCGCGTTTCGATCGATTTGTTCCTCCGCCCGGCGCAACGCAGAAAGCCAGCGCCGCGCAGGTTCCGGGGAGGTGCGCTCCGCAAGCTGTTCCAAGGGAGCTTGGAAATCGATGTTGGTGAGCTCGGCGCTGCGAGAGAGTGTGCGCAGCAGCAAATCATGCGCGAACGACTGCCACACCTGGAGTGTGGCCCGCAATGCCTCACGGTCCGCGCTTGTTTTTTGAGCCAGCGCAAACCGCGTGATGCGGTTCCCCTGTAGAATTTGAGACCACTGCTGGAAGAGCGCTTCCCGATCGGCGCCCCAATCCTCGAGCTGCGCCTGTAGGACGGCCCATCCTAACCGGCCTCCCGCCAGGCGCGCCAGAAGCTCCGCCCGCGCGGGAGCCAGCCTCCACCGGTCCTGCAGCGCCCGCGCCACTTCCCTCTCCGGAAGCGGCCGCAGCGGCACCACCCGGCTGCGCGAGACGATCGTCGGCAAGAGCTCATCGGCGCTTTCCGCGGTGATCAGGAGCAGGGCTGACGGCGGAGGTTCCTCAATCGTTTTGAGCATCGCGCTGGCGGCGTTGGGGAGCGCCCGGTGGAAATCCTCGAGCAGCGCGATCCGCCGCTTGGCTTCGATTGGCTTGAGGATCATGGATTGGATCAACTCGCGGGTGGAATTGATCGGGATCCGGGCGCCTTCTCCCTCCGGTTGCAAGTGGAACAGGTCCGGATGCTTTCCCGAACCGATCAGCCGGCACGCCCTGCATTGCCCGCAAGAGTCTCCGGGGGCGGGAGGGGCCTCGCAATTGACGGCCCGGGCGAATTGCACCGCCAGAGTCCGTTTCCCCACCCCGTCGGCGCCAGTGAAGAGATAGGCATGGGCCAGCCGGCCGGCGGCGAGATCCCGCCGCAGGAGATCCACCGCTGCCTCGTGTCCGAAAATCTCCCAGGGCATGCCGCCGATTCTACCATCGGCCCCTCCCACGCGGCTTTATTCCCACTTGCGGGAATCGCGAAAATCGCGTACATTTGACCCATAGCACGGTTAACCCTCCTGGGGAACCTACCATTAGCATCTCAGAAAGGAGTTCCGGAAATGGCAAAAGGACTGAGCAAGGCGGAGTTCATAAGCAAACTTGCCGAGGGAACCAATATAAGCAAGAAGGAAGCTGCGGCATACCTTGAGGCGGTGGGGAAAATCGTTGGCGAAGAATTGAAGGCCCACGGCGAAGTTACGATCCCCGGCCTGATCAAGGTCCGTGTTGCAATCCGGAAAGCCACTCCCGAACGCGAGCGGATGAATCCCTTCACCAAGCAGATGCAAATGGTGCCGGCCAAACCCGAGCGCCGGGTGGTCAAGGCCGCTCCCGTCAAGGCCCTCAAAGAAATTCTCTGATCCTGCGGCGGCGTGTAGATTCCTTCCCAATGTCCACATGCACCCAATGATGGTGTAATCCATGCGTATTGTCACATGCCCGAACTGCCAAATGCGCGTCATTCCCAAAGCGGACGGCACGTGTCCAAGCTGCTATGCTATGATTCCGCCGGAAGGAACGCCGCCCGTCGTAAAAACCGCCGCGACCCCCGCCAAAAAGGATTCCAAAGCTGCCGGTCGGAAAAAGCCGGCCGCTAAGGAAAGCCGTGGGGCCTCCGTCTCCGCGCCGGCCGCCCAAAGCCCGGACCAGATTTACGCGGAGTATTTTCGAACGGCACTGGATATCTGGCGGGGATCCTTGCGCGTATTCCTCCTTCCTTATTTTCTGACCGGCGTTATTCTCGGAGTCGTCAGTATCATCGCCAGCCGCTTTACCTGGGAACAGGTAGTTCTCGAAACCTTGGTTCAACGGCCGAGCTCTTTGTCGTGGGTGCTACTTTGGCTGGGCATCGTGTTTATTCTTGTGATGGCCGTAGTTGGAATCCTCAAGGCGGATCAGTGGGCGAAAGTCCAAATGCGCGAAATTGTCCGCACTCAGACCGGTTTCCCGGATTTTTACAAAGCCTACCGGAAGAATTCCTGGCCGAAAACCGGAATGCCTTCCGGCGAGTCGTACGACACATTTCTTTCCATTATCGGAAGAAAATAATTCTCCGGCGATCCTATTTTCGCCCGGGGCGGAGATTTCCTTCCGCCCCGGTTCTCTTTTATAATCCCAGGTTATGCCCTCCAAAACTCCCCCGACGATCTACATTCTGCATGGGGATGACGGCCAGGCCGTCGACGAATTCCTTCAGCAATTGCGCGCTAGGCTCGGTGATTCCGTCACAGCCGAGATGAACACAACGCTGATGGAGGCCAAGGGGATGTCGCTGGCCTCTCTCCGCGCGGCCTGCTTTACGGCGCCATTCCTGGCGAAACGCAGGATGGTCATCCTGGAGGGATTTCTATCGGCGCTCTCCTCCCGCCGCGGAAAATCACAACCCGACGCAGCCGATGAACCGGAGGCGGGGGCGGAATCCTCCACGCCCGGGAAAGAGTTTTTCACGGAATTCCTCGCATTTCTCCCGGAAGTGCCATTTTCCACGGCGCTGGTGCTGGTGGAACGCCGCCAACTTCCGGCGAGCAACCCGGTGCTGAAATGGGCCTCCGACGCCGGAGAGACCGCCTATATCCGAGAGTTCGTTCCTCCCAAGGGATCCGCGTTGCCGAATTGGATTCTTCAGCGCGCACAGGCACAGGGCGGCCAGTTCACACTCCCGGCCGCGCAATTGCTTGCGTCCGTAGCCGGCGAAGATCCCCGCACGCTCTCTCAGGAGATCATCAAACTGCTCACGTACGCCAACTACGCGCGCGCGGTCACGCCGCAGGATGTCATCGATCTGACACCCGAAAGCGCGCTGACCGGAATTTTTGAGATGGTGGATTTCGATCGGCAGCCGCGACGGTTCCCGCGCGCTGCGGTTGTTGCGAAAAACGGTCGAGCAGGGCAGCGTCCCCGCGGTGTTCGGGATGGTCGTGCGCCAGTTCCGGCTGCTGCTGCAGGCGCGCGAGGCGCTCGACGCCGGCACCCCGGCTGCGAATCTCGCGCAGGCCCTCGAAGTTCATCCGTTCGTCGCCCAGAAGCTCGCCTCACAGGCGCGTAATTTCACCCTGCCGACGCTGGAAAATATCTACCGCAGGCTGCGGGATATCGACGAGGAAGTGAAGATCGGCCGGGTGGAACTGGATACCGCGATGGAATTGCTGGTGGCGCAACTTGCTTCCTAAGTCCAACCCTCCGTGGCTCCTGGGATCGCTCCCCGAATAAATTATTTCAATTTTCAAAAAAACATCCCTGGGCGGATTGCGCTGGACGGGGGCGTCTGGAACCAAGCCGCTTCGCCCCTCCGGGGGTGAAACCCATTGCGATGCGGAGCATGCCTGCTGTGAGTACGATGGGGGAGTCCGCCGACCAATCCAATTCGCCGAATGGATTGGACCATTCCAGAGTGTTTGAATTTCTCCGCCGTTTACCCCAAAATCCCTTGGCCTCTTCCCCTTTTTGTTTGCTTTTTTCCACAGGAAAATTGCGGAACGGAAGAGGAGTTTAGGGAAAGGGATGAACAAACATTTATAAAGTTGCGTGAGAATGAAAAGCAGGTTCATCCCGTTGGGATGGGATGAAAATACCCCGCCGCTTGACGTGCGCATTCGAGAGGGTTGCGTCCCGGGAAACCGCGCGCCAAGCCGCGCGCTGGTTCATTTTTCTTTCTCGAGGAAGATACCCTTTTCTTCCTGATAATCCGCGATGATCTTATCGCCGTTCTTGAATTCGCCCTGCAGCATTTTCACCGACACCGGGCTCTCGATGTGTTTTTGCAGCGCGCGGTGGAGCGGACGGGCGCCGAAAGCCGGATCGAATCCTTCCTTGGCGAGCTCTTTGCGGGCGGCTTCCGTCAGGGTTACGGTCAATCCCTGCTCCGTGAGTCGTTCCTGAATCTTCTTCATTTGCAGATCGACGATTTTTTCCATGTCCGGGAGTTTGAGCGGGGAGAAGATGATGATCTCGTCGATCCGGTTGAGAAACTCCGGACGGAAGGTGCTCTTCAGCGCCTTCTCGATCTTTTCATTGCTTTCGTCCTCCTCGCCGTTTTCCCCCTTGCGGAGAAAACCAAGCGAGCCGGATTTGGTGACAAACTCCGTGCCGAGGTTGCTGGTCAAGATCAGGACCGAATTGCGGAAATCCACCGTCCGCCCCTGGCCGTCGGTCATCCGTCCATCGTCGAGGATCTGCAGTAGCGCATTCCACACGTCCGGATGGGCCTTCTCGATTTCGTCGAACAGCACCACCCGGTACGGGCGCCGGCGGACGGCTTCGGTCAGCTGGCCGCCCTCCTCGTAACCCACGTAGCCGGGCGGCGCGCCGAACAGCCGGCTGACCGTGTGCTGCTCGTGGTATTCCGACATGTCCACCCGGATCAGCGCATCCTCGTCGTCGAACAGGAATTGCGCCAGGGCTTTGGCCATCTCGGTTTTTCCCACACCCGAGGATCCGAGGAAGATGAAGGATCCGATCGGGCGGCGCGGGATCCTTCAACCCGGAGCGGGCTCGGCGGATGGCGTCGGAGAGCGCGTGAATGGCCGCGTCCTGCCCGACGATCCGCTCCTGCAACCGCTCTTCCATATGGAGGAGCTTTTCCGATTCGGCTTCGAGCATTTGGGTGACCGGAATACCCGTCCATTGCGCCACCACTTCGGCGATGTCGTTTTCGTCCACCACCTCGTCGAGCCGGTGTTCGGATTCCCATTGGTTGCGTTTGGAGTTGAATTCGGCCTCGGTCCGGAGCCGTTCGGCCTTCTTCTGGGCGGCGTGCTCGTAATCGCGCGCCAGGCCCGCCTGTTCCTCCTCCCCCTGCAAGCGCGTAAGCTCGGCCTTGAGCTTTTTCAGATCCGGCGGCAGCGAGTAGAGCGCGACGCGCAGCTTGGCGGCGGCCTCATCCATCAGGTCGATGGCCTTGTCGGGCAGCCGCCGGTCGGTGACGTAGCGGTGCGAAAGCTTCACCGCCGCCACCAGCGCCGCGTCTGAGAAATGCACCTTGTGATGCGCCTCATAGCGGTCGCGCAAGCCGCGGAGCATCTCGGTGGTCTCCTCCTCGCTCGGCTCTTCGACGAACACCGGCGCGAACCGGCGCTCGAGGGCCGCGTCCTTCTCGATATATTTGTGATATTCATCCAACGTGGTGGCGCCCACGCACTGCAGTTCCCCGCGCGAAAGCGCGGGTTTGAGCATATTGGAGGCGTCCATCGCCCCCTGGGCCGCGCCGGCGCCCACGACCGTGTGCAGTTCATCGATGAACAGGATTACCTCGCCGCTGGCGCGCTGGATCTCCTCGATCGCCGCCTTCAGCCGTTCCTCGAATTCCCCGCGGAACCGCGAGCCGGCGATCATCCCGCTTAAATCCAGCGCCACCACGCGCTTCCCAATGAGGATCTCCGGCACGTCGCCGGTTGCGATTTTTTGCGCCAATCCCTCCACGATCGCCGTCTTCCCCACTCCCGCCTCGCCGATCAGCACCGGGTTGTTCTTGGTCCGGCGTGAAAGGATCTGGACCACGCGTAGGATTTCCTTGTCCCGACCGATCACCGGATCCAGCTTCCCCTCTTTGGCCATCTGGGTCAGGTCGCGTGAATATTTTTCCAGCGTCCGGTAACGGCTTTCCGCCTGCGGATCGGTGACGCGCTGTCCGCCGCGGATTTCGCGGATGGCGTCCAGGACGCGCTCCTTGGTGATTCCGCTGTCGGCCAGAATCCGGCCCGCGTTGGTATTGTGCTCGGCCGAGATGATCGCCAGAAAAACGTGCTCGGTGGAAATATATTCATCCTTGAGCCGGTTGGCTTCCTCGTTGGCCAGGTCGATCACCCGCTTCACGCGCGGAGTGATGAAGATCTGCCCCGTCCCCTGGCCGTAGATGCTGGCTTTCGGGCTGCTGCGCAGAACCTCGTCCAACCGCTGCGAAAGCAATTCCACGTTGACGCTCAGCTTTTCCAGTATCTGCGGGATCACTCCGTCCGGCTGCTCCAGAAGCGCCAGGAGCAGGTGCTCGGTATCGATCTGATTATGGCCGTAGCGTTGGATGATTTCCGCCGCGCGCTGGGCGGCGTCCTGCGCGCGTTCGGTAAAACGGTCGAATCGCATCATGGATTAATTCTCCTCAAAAGGCCCGTCTCTCCCCATCAAGCGGGATCCCTTCCTATTATATAGTACGAGTGTCCGGTTAGAAAACCGTATGCGGGGGATTTTCCTTCTTTTATCGAGGTCTTGGGCCAACGAAAAAAAGCGCCCCCGGGAATTTTCCGGGGGCGCGGGAGAATCGCCGTTACGGTGTCGTGAGCGTGGCCGGCGGCGGGTTCGTTGCGGCGACAACGGCCGCAGCCTGCGGACCGATAAACGCCTGATACGCGAAGGTCCATACGCCGGCTTCCCAAACCGTATAGATCGAGTTGACCACCACGGAAACCAGCAGGGAGAGCACGAACAGGATCAGACCGATCACCAGCAAGGCGACATTTACCGCGCCGGTCTGGGAGATCAGCGGCAATACGCTGAGGAAGATCAGCACGCCGGCCGGTGCAAATAGGATCAACAGGACCAGGCCGACGCCCAGGGAAACCGCCCAAAGAATGAGGTAGAGAATGACCGCCGGTCCAATGTGGTCGCGCAGGATATTCCACGCCCTCCCGATCGCCTCCCCCACTCTATGATTCTCAACCACCACCGCGTAGTCCATCAAGAGAAACCAGAGGCGCAGCCCCGCCCCGATGATGATCACTCCACAGCAGAGGGGAATGAACCCTAAACCGCAGGTGAGCACGCTCAGGATCACCCCGGGCAGGAAGATGACAATCGCGACGGCGATTCCCACGACGACGTTCAACAATCGGAACGCCAGCAACCGCCAGAAGTACCGCAGGCCCATCCCCCAAGATTCGCGGAAAGTGATGCTGCCGGCGCCGTCCGCCTTGATAATTCCCCCGATCAATCCGCCGCGTCCGATGACCGACAGGATCCAAAGAATCACGACGAAGAGGAACAGGCAGCACACAACCCCGACGGCGATGTCGATCCAGGTGTTAACATTGATCTGGGAAAGTTGATTAAAGAACGACTTCCACGCCGGCGGAAGATTGGAATTATTTATATCGTTGGGGCCGAGATTGTAGGAGGACCGAAAATTACTTCCTCCGTTCCAAACGGAGCCTCCTCCCCCCAGCATCGCCAGAAAACCGAATACCCACAATACTTTGTATTTCCAGGCAATCGTCCAAGCCCTGGAAAGGATGGAGGAATAATTAATCGCCATGGGAGCCTCTTTTGTTCAAATAGGGTTGGATGACCCGCCCTCCCGCCTTCTCCCTATCGTTCAGAGAGGTGAGAGGTCGGTCTGCTTATAGAATATACGAGATTTCGCTTCCCAAGGTTGGGCCGTTCCTTCAATCCATCTTTGCGGCTGCCCGGTAAACTTGCGTGAAGAAAACCGTGCTGAAAACCATGATAAACGTCATAAAAGCCAACCCGACCGGAGTGGAAAAAACGCAGATCGCTCCTCCAATCACGTATTCAAGTGAAGATTGCAAAAACCACCCCGACAAAAACAAGAAAATAACGATAAAGAGGACAAGCGCAACCGGGATGGCGAATGCCACGGCAAGGATTATTTGCAGGAGATAGGCCAATAAAAATCCCCACCAGCTGCCGCGCATCAATTTCCATACCCGTCGCATCGCCGCCCGCGGGCGTACGTCTTCCAGCGCGATCGACATCGTCAATAGAAACAGGAGGATCCCCAGCACGGTGTTGATCGGAAGCAGGACCGTCTGAACCAGCGAAAGCATCCCGGCCTGCCCCGCGCCGCCGGAGAAGGCAATCAGGAGCACCAACGGAAGGATGCCCAGCGCCTGAATGATCAAACCAAACGTGAGCGCGAGTTTGGCAAGGCTCTGCCAGCGCTGTTTTCCCAACCGAAGCGAGGCGCGGATCGATACGGTCCGGCCCTCGGCGGCGGTGTCCGAAGCGCAAATCATGGCCGCCTGGATCGCCCAGGAAAAAAGCGTGGTGGTTGTGAGCACCAGTAAAGTGACGAGGATATACACAACCCATCCAAGGATGGGAAGGCGCGGCAGCGGCGAAGACAACTCGGTGACGCCAAATCCTTGCGGCGAGGTAGTCAGGTATGCGGTGGCCGCGCCGAACCCGCCTGCCAGGACGAACGCCGGAAGCAGCGTTGCGTATAGCAGCAGAGTCAGCACCCATAGTTGCGGGGTGCGCAGGGCGATGCGCAGGCTGCTGCGAATTAATCCGATCGGATCCATCGCTCCTCTGGCCGTTTCCACTTTCGCTCCGTTATTCCCACTCGATGGTGGCGGGGGGTTTGCTGGTGATGTCATAGACCACCCGGTTGATTCCTTTTACTTCGTTGACGATCCGGCTGGAAACGCGCGCCAGCAGGTCGTGCGGCAGGCGGGCCCAATCGGCCGTCATGAAATCCTCGGTGGTCACCGCGCGCAGGGCGCACACTTCCTGGTACGTGCGCCCGTCCCCCATCACACCCACCGAGCGGACCGGGAGCAGCACAGCAAACGCCTGGGCGGTGTCCCCGCGCAGCATGCCCGCGTTCCTCAGCTCATCGGTAAGGATTTTATCAGCGCCCCGGAGGATTTCCAACCGGTCCCAGGTGACTTCCCCCAAACAGCGCACGGCCAGCCCCGGGCCGGGGAAGGGTTGCCGCCAAACCAATGCTTCCGGCAGGCCAAGCTCCAGCCCCACCTTGCGGACTTCGTCTTTAAAAAGGAAGCGCAATGGCTCCACCAGCTCGAACCCGAGATCTTCGGGCAGCCCGCCGACGTTGTGATGGGTCTTGATCTTGTCGGCCGTCTTCCGCTCCGGTCCGCGGCTCTCGACCACGTCCGGATAAATCGTTCCCTGAACGAGGTACCGGGCCTGAGCTCCGGGTGTTCCCGCAATCCGCCGGGCTTCCCGCTCGAAAATACGGATGAACTTTTCTCCGATTATTTTTCTCTTCTTTTCCGGTTCGGTCACCCCCGCCAGGGCTTCGAGGAATTCCTCCGCCGCATTGACCGCCGTCAGTCTGGCGCCCAATGTTTTTCGGAACGTCTCCACCACCATCTGCGGCTCGCCGGCCCGCAACAGGCCATTGTCGACAAAGATGCAAGTGAGCTGAGATCCGACGGCGCGATGCACCAGCGCCGCCGCGACGGTCGAATCCACGCCGCCGCTGACGCCGGCCACCACCGGGGACGCCCCCACCCGGCGCTGGATTTCCGCGATGCTCTCCTCCACCACCGATCCGGGAGTCCACTCGGGCTTGATCTCCGCCGCGCGCAGGAACGCCGCCAGGATTTCCACCCCGCGTTCGGTGTGGTTCACCTCCGGATGGAATTGCAGGGCGAAGAGTTTCCGCGCCGGATCCTCCATCGCCGCCACCGGACAGTTGTCCGAGGTGGCCGTGGCATGGAACCCCGCCGGCAGGCGGTCGACCGTATCGCCGTGGCTCATCCAGGCTTGAAACGCCGCGCGGGGGAGGATCGAGGGTGTGGAATCCGGGCAGACTTCCGCGCGGCCGTATTCGCGCTGGGGGGAAGCCGCCACGTGCCCGCCCAGCGAGCGGGCCAACAGGTGCATCCCATAGCAGATACCCAGCACCGGCATCCCGCTACGGACAACGTATCCGGGCAGGTCGGGCGCTCCCGGGTCGTAGACGCTGTTGGGGCCGCCCGAAAGGATGAACGCCTTCGGGTGCAGCGCCAGAACCTTCGCCTCCGGCGCGTCGAAAGGAAACAGCTCGCAATAGACCTGCGCTTCGCGCACGCGGCGGGCGATCAGTTGCGAATATTGGGAACCGAAATCCAGTATGGCAATCGAATCCATGAGACCGTCTCCATCCCGGGCCACAGTGCCTCCGGAGAATATTTTACCTTCAACCGTCCATCTCCCCACTGGAAAAACATTGTCCCCCCAGGGCGTGAAGAAAAATGGGGGGACAGTGGCGGAGCATGGATTGGCCCGATGTCCTTAGGATGCAAAAATAATCTTGCCTTCCTGCATATCGGTGATCACCGCCAATGCTTCGATCGGCACTTCGACGCTTTTCAGCAGTTCCCGGCCCCCATCGAATGTTTTTTCGATCAGGGCGCCGATCCCGACCACCTCCGCCCCGGCCGCCTGCGCCAACCGGACCAGCCCCAGGATGGTTTGGCCGGTGGCCAGAAAATCGTCGATGATCACAACCTTGTCCCCTTCGACCAGAAACTCGGGGGATACGATCAATTCGATCGTGTGGCCTTTGGTATGCGAAGGCGCCAGGGTGAGGAACACCTGGTCGGGCATCGTGATCGGCTTGGTTTTTCGTGCGTAGACGATGGGAAGTTGCAGATGGAGCGCGGTCAGGAGCGCCGGGGCGATTCCGGATATTTCCGCGGTAAGCACTTTGGTGGCGCCCACATGTTGAAAGCGGCGGGCGAATTCCCGTCCGCAGGCGTCCATCAGGGCGGGGTCCACCTGGTGATTGATGAACCCGTCGACCTTGAGAATCCCGTCGCCCAGGTTGCGGCCGCTCTTTAAAATTCGCTGCTGCAACAGTTCCATGATTTCCTCCGGACCCCCGGAGCGGAGTATAGCACAGACTTCGGAGTTGTTCGATCGGTGGAGCGCGTAGGAAAAATTTTATGAGAGATATCTCCCTCTCGCTTGAATCCGCTATAAGCGTGATTCCCGGATGGATGGGAGATTTTCTCTGTCGAATCGACAACGCCGTCGCAATCGACGGCGTTCTGGTGTCCCAGGAGGGAATTGAACCCCCAACCTTGGCCTTAGGAGAGCCCTGCTCTATCCGTTGAGCTACTGGGACGCAACCCTCGCCTTGTCTGGGCTGCGGGGGGAATCGCAACGGTCGTCAAATTATACCGCCTCCTCGATCGCGTTCCGCACCCGCCCGGCCAGCGTGCCGAATGCTTTCGTATACATCATCTCCGTCTGCCGCGGGCGCGGAAGATCCACGCTGAGCTCCATCCGCAGTCTGCCCGGCCGCGAGGTAAGCACGAGCACCCGGTCCGCCAGGAGAATGGCCTCCGGAATCGTGTGGGTCACGAGGACCACGGTCTTCCGCCGCGATTGGGCGATGCGCATCACTTCGGATTCCATGCGCTCGCGCGTGAGCGCGTCCAGCGCGGCAAACGGTTCATCCATCAACAGGACCTCCGGATCGTGCGCCAGCGCCCGGGCCAGCGCCACCCGTTGCGCCATCCCTCCGGAAAGCTCGCGCGGAAGGCTGCGCTCGAACCCCCCTAGTCCGACCAGTTCGATCAGCTCCTGCACGGTTTTTTCCGCCAGGTCCGGCGCCATGCCGCTGATCTCCAGGGGAAGCAGGATATTCCGCTTGACGCTGCGCCACGGCATCAAATTCGACCGCTGGAAGACGAACCCGATTCTGGGTTCCGGGCCCGTGAGCTCGCGCCCCTCGAGCAGCACCCGGCCGTTCGTCGGGCGCAGCAACCCGCCCAGCAGCCGCAGCAGCGTGCTTTTCCCGCAGCCCGAAGGCCCGACGACGCAGACGAACTCTTCCCTGCCCACGGCGAAGGAAACTTCTCCCAGCGCGCGCAACTCGGTTTCCCCGCCCGTGTATTCGGCCGTTAGGTTGATCGCCTGCAGGATGGGTGTCTTCATTTCCTCAACCTCCCCGCGCCTACTGCGGGAGATAATCGTTGGTAAAGGCTTGCGTGATGTTCAGCGGTTTGGTCAGGAGCCCCATCGATCGCAGCGTCGCGTCCATGTTTTGCCAGGCGGCCGGATCGCTCCAGCCGGGCTTGCCATCCTTCCAGAAGCTGATCGTTTGCGCGAGCACTTGCCGTTGCACCGGATCGTTTTCCGCCAAACCGTCGACGTACTTGCGGCAGGTTTCATAAGCCGCATCCGGATTTGCGACGGTGTCGTCCACCCCGCGGAGGATGGCCCGGATCATTGCCCGCACGAGCGCGGGGTCGTGCTGGATGGTCGACTCGTTGGTGAGCAGGCCGTTTGAGGCCAGGTTGACGAAGTCCGCCACGCGGATCACGTTCACTTTGTACCCGCGCGCCTCCAGTTGGACCGGTTCGTTGTTGGCATAGATCACGGCGGCGTCCACCGTCCCGGCGATCAGGGCTTCCACCTGGTTGTACCCGATGACGTCAAGCGTTACGTCTTGCTCGGTCATTCCTGCGGAATTGAGAAGTGCTCGGAACCCCACGTACGATGCGCCGGCCAAAATCGGGATCCCGACTTTTTTTCCTTTTAAATCCTGGACCGCCCGGATTCCGGAGGTCTCCAGCGCGGCGACGGCGACGGGATATCCGTGCCACCAGGCCATTGTGTAAACCACCGGGAGGCCTTGAGCCCGCGCCAGCAGGACTTGTTCGCCCGAAACCACCGAGAAGGGAATCTCGCCCGCGCCCACCAAGGCCACCCCGTCGGTCTCGAATTTGTAGTCGAAGGTGATGTCGATGCCCGCTTCGCGGAAGTAACCCTTCTCCATTGCGTCGTAAAACGGAGCGAACTGCACATTGGGGATATAGCCCATCGGCAGGCGGATGGCGCGCAGGGAAGGCGTGCCGCTCGGAGTGCGCGCGCACGCCGCGAGCGCAAGCAGCGTGGCTCCCAGGATTATGTTCTTTACCATCGATCGTCTCCTGTGAAAAATTTTTATTCCCGCCAGCCAAGCCAGCGGTGTTCCGCCCAGGCCACCAAGCCGTAGAGCGAGAGCGCCATCACCACCAGCGCGAATACCCCGACAAAAACGAGCGCGGTGTCGTATTGTCCGCGGGCGACGCTGATGAGGTAACCCAACCCCCGGTCGGGCGCGATGAACTCGCCCACCACGGCACCGATCACCGACAGCGTGGCGCCCACCTTTAACCCGCCGAGCAGAATGGGGAGCGCCGCCGGAAATTCCAGCAGCCGGAAATTCTGCCAGCGGGTGGCTCCCAGCGAACGCATCAGTTCGCGCAAATTGGCCGACACCGACCGCAACCCGACGATGGTGTTGATCAGCACGGGGAAAAAAACGATCAGGGCGCAGATGAGCACTTTGGAGGGAAGCCCGTTCCCCAGCCAGATGATCAGCAGCGGAGCGATGGCCACTACCGGTATGGCTTGGGTGGCGACGATGTACGGCGCCAGCACCCGTTCCACCAGCCGCGATTTGCTCAGAACGTACCCCAGCGCAGCGGCGGTTCCCACACCGAGCACCATCCCCGCCACGACTTCGATCAACGTATATCCCGATTGCCGCAGCAGGCTGCCGTCAGCCAACACTTGCCCCAGCCGATCCGCAACCTTCAGCGGGCCGGGAAGGATGAACGCAGGCAGTCCGCTGAACACCGCGACGGCCTGCCAACTGGCGACGCATACGACTGCCGCCGCGACGATCGGAATTAATCTTCGAGCGGAAGATCCTTTTCCGCGCGGTATGGAAGTTTTGGAATTAGCGCGGTTCGTCATCGAAGTTTTCCATCTTCTGGGTGTAGATCCACCCCGGTTAATAAAGATCTGAGGCTATCCACCAAGGAGACGAAGAGCACAAAAATAATTCGTGTCCTTGGTGGTCTTCGTGGACCTTTTTCCCCGGTGAAATCCGTGAATTTTTCCGTGTAAATAAAAAACCCCGAACCAAATAGCTTCGGGGTCGGAATCGTCCGCCATCCACAACATGGCTCCTTCTCTCATCCCGACTATACGGTCGGCCCCGGATTCGCACCGGATCATGCCTTTGCGGAAAAAACCGCTCTGGCTCGCGGGCTTGCCCGCCTCAGCTTTTTGTTGGCTTTGGCCGGCTTACCGCCGATCGGGAATTGGGTCGTGCATCGACCCTCACCCGGCCCCGAAGGATATTGGATTGCATTTAATTATAGCATACCGGTTTTTCTGCTGCTCCCCGTGTTACCCCCGATGGGGTGATTATTTCAGCCGCCGCGGCGCCCATGGAAGCAGGCCTCAATTTTTTCGATTGTCTGCCACAAAAGCCAGGACCATTGCGAACACCAGCACGATTAATGCTTCGGTGAAACCTTTGATGATTGCCAGTTCGCTCAACACCGCGGCGAGAATCGCCACCAAGTGAATCCATCGTTTGGTGGCGAACCATCGCCGAAGCTGATAGAACGCCAGGATCGCTCCCGCCCCAAGCAGAATGAAAGCCGTAAAAATATCCCACATGATTCCCTTCTCCTTTTATCGAATTCCGGTTTCCCAAGCTTCCTCCCGCCGGAGGGGAAATGGAATCCGCAACCGCCGCGGGTTCACGGCGCCGGTTTATATTTGGAGCGGCGTATTTCGCTTGTCTTCCTCCACCAGGCTCAGAATCTCTTCCGCGGATTCACGTGTGGTTTCCGAAAGCGTTCCCAGCATGGAGGCGAGCTCGGAAATTCGCCCCCGGCCTTCCAGCTTCTGGACGCGGGTTTGCGTGCGTTTTCCCTGGACCATTTTTTCCACATGCAGGTGCTGGTCGCCGTAGGCCGCCAGTTGCGGCAGGTGGGTGACGCACAGGACCTGATGGCGCGGGGTAAGCCGCCACAGTTTCTTTCCGACGGTCATGCCCACCCTTCCCCCGATGCCTTGGTCGATCTCGTCGAAGATCAACGTCGGCGTCCGATCCGCGCGGGCCAGTACGCTTTTCATCGCCAGCATCAACCGCGAGGTCTCGCCGCCGGAGGCCACCTTCACCAGCGGTTTGAGCCCTTCTCCCGGATTCGGGGCCACGAGAAATTCGATGCCGTCGAGCCCGGTCGAAATCAAACGCCACCCGCTTGTCGCCAACGTACGCTCCCTCTGGATCCTCCCTCCAGCTTTGGTCGACAGAAAATTTCGCCCCGGCCATCTTCAGATCGGCCAACTCTGTTTCAATCCCTTGCGCGAGTTGATCCGCCGCGTTTCGGCGAGCTCGGGAAAGCTCCGCACCCAGAACCCCCAGGTCGGTCAGCAGGATTTTCTCCTGCGCCTCGAGCTCCGCCCGGCGCTCGTCGGCATGCGTAATCCCTTCCAATTCGGTTCGAGCCCGCTCGGCATGCTGCACCACCGCCTCGAGCGTCTCCCCGTATTTTCGTTTCAGATTTCCGAGCAGTTCGACGCGCTCCTCCACCTGCTCCAGCCGGCGCGGGTTGAATTCGATGGACTCGCGGTAGGCTCTCAGGTCGCGGGCAAGTTCCGCGGCTTGATCGAGCACAGCCTGGCCGCTTTCCCGGGCGGGATTCATGGAGGGATCGATTTTGGACAAGGCGCCCAGGGCCCGGACGGCCTCCCCAAGCAAATCCGATGCCGGGCGATTCTCTTCGCCTTCCGCATCCAGGGCCGCAATTGCCTCGTCGGAAAGCTGCGCCAATTGCTCGGCGTTGGCCAGGCGGGTCCGCTCTTCCACAAGGGCCGCTTCCTCGCCGGGTTGAACTCGGGCAGCCTCGATTTCACCGATCTGGTATTGCAGCATATCCGCGCGGCGGGCCGCTTCGCGTTCTCCCGTCCGGATTCGCTCCAATTCCCCGCGCACCCGCTGCAATTCCGCCGCCAAGCCTGAAAATTTTGCGCGCTTTTCCTCCAAGCCCCCAAAACGGTCGAGCAGCCGCAAATGCTCGCGTACCCGGAGCAGGGAGAGATGTTCGGATTGGCCGTGGACGTCCACCAGGATCTGGCCGATGTCGCGCAGGATGGCGAGATTGACCGTCCGCCCGTTGACCCGGGCGATGTTCCTTCCCTCGCGCCGCACTTCCCTCCCCAGGCTGACGAGCGCCTCCCCGTCCCATAATCCTTCCCGGTCCAGGATGGGCTGCGCCTCGGCCAGGGCGTCTTCGTCTAAAACGAAATCGCCTTCAACCGAAGCTGTTTCCTCCCCGCTGCGGATGACATTGGAATCCCCCCGCCCGCCCAGCAGCATCTCGATGGCATCCACGATGATCGACTTCCCCGCGCCCGTTTCGCCGGTGAGAACGAACAGGCCCGGTTCGAACACGAGGACGATTTCCTCGATGATCGCGAAGTTGCGGATGCGGAGTTCCTTCAGCATGGCCGATTCCCCATCGCCGAAAGGGCTAGCCTAAACTTTGGAAGATCCCGTATAGCCCGATCGCCCCTCCGACGACCATGAGGACGAAGCTCGTCCGGTAATATTTAGCGGTGTTTCGAATTTCCAGGTAGCATTCCCGGTAATCCTCCGGGTTGTAATAAACGGTCACCGTCGCGCCGGCGGGGTAGCGGGAGATAATGCTGTCCGCCTCCTGTTTTCCAAAAAAGAACCGCGGGTAGGAAACCGCCGAGCCGAAATGGAGTTGCCCGCCGGCGCGGAATTGATATTGAACCGAGACGTCGAATTGGGCGGAGCCTTTCGTGCCTTCCGCGGCAAACGCCTGCGGCTGAGCCATGGTGGAGGATGTGACCGTTCCCTTGGCCGTCGGCCAGGATTGGCGCATCTGATCGCGTTTGCGCGCGCTTCGCGCCGGCAGGAACATCCCCGCTCCGATGATCAAGATAGCCAATCCGATAAAAATTAGATTTGGTGCCACTGTTCCTCCTTAATCAATTTTCGGAGCCGAAAATCTTAGATATTGGCAACCAGGAATCCGACTGCGATCACCAGATACGCCCCGGGCCAAAGCAGGCTCATTCCTATCCCCACCAGGCTCGAGCCTCCGTAGGCGGGGGCGATCAGGAGAATCAACACGGTCGGGATCATGACCGGAAGGCAGCCCAACACCGCCCCGATCGCCGCCGCAACCCTGAAATACCGGCTGCGGCGGGGGCGCACCACCCGCAGGACGGCTTGCGCGGCGATGGTTCCCACAAAGAAAGCCACGAAGATTGCAAAAAAGCCAAGAATCGAAGCGAGCAGCGAACCCGCGCCGCAGATCACTCCTGCCACGACAGGGGTAGTGATAAAGTCGTACCAGTTGGCCGTTTCGAAGACCTTCTGCTGCTCTCGGACGCAGACTTTGCAGCGATACCCCACCGGCGTAAGAATCGCGCAGGCGGTGCAGATCGGCCGACCGCAGCGGTTGCACCGCAGCGTAGTGGGACGATTCGGATGAAACGCGCAAACCATCGGTTGGTCGGTCATCGCGGGAATGTCCGCATCGTTATCCTCCCGCTTGCGGGTTGCGATTCAATCGGGTGGTAATGTTCCGGTAGAAATACCCGCGTCCCTGGACGCGCACGAATCGCACCGACCGCTCGGACGCCCGAATGTTCACCCGGTCCCCGTCCAATACCTCGGAATGATGGTGCCCGTCACAGGAAAGCACGGCCGGGGAATCGGTGTGGACCCGGATAACGACATCGGCATCTTCGGGCAACACCACTGCGCGCTCGACCGACAAGTGCGGAGCCACCGGGACCAGCAGGATGGCGTGCATTTCCGGCGGAAGGATCGGACCCCCGGCCGCCAGCGCATACGCCGTGGAGCCGGTCGGCGTTGCGGCGATCAACCCGTCGGCGGCGTAGGTGGTCAGCGGCTGTTCGTCGACGCGGGTCTCCAGGTGAACCAGCTTCATCCCGCCGCCGCGGGCGACGACGCTTTCATTTAATACATCCCACTCTCCCACCGTCCTGTCCCCGCGTTCCTGCTTCACGTGCAACATCATCCGGTGTTCGAACCAGTATTCTCCCCGGCATACCTGCTCCAGACCGGGTTTCCAATCCCCGCGCTGCAATTCGGCCAGGAACCCCAGCCTTCCCAGATTGACTCCCAGCACGGGGATATTCTTACGCGCGCAAACGTGGCTGACCCGCAGGATAGTGCCGTCTCCTCCCAGCGCGATCGCCAGGTCGTAGCGTCCGAGTTGTTCGATGTAGGCGGGATCTTTTTGCGAATACAGATCCGCTGTGCGCGCGCCCTCGCAAGCAAGGATGGTCGCGGCCATCTCCCTCGCGATGGGCTCTGCATCGGCGATGCCTTCGTGGTAGACCAGCGCAACCTGTTGCGGGGCGGGATTGGCGGGTGAAGGTTCCATAGAGAATAATGATTATAGCAGCACAGAAAAAGATTATCCGCGCCCGCGTTGATACACCACGTGATACAGGGCGATGGAACCAGCGATCGCCGCATTCAACGACGAAATGTTTCCAAACATGGGAAGGCGGTACAGCACGTCGCAGGATTTTCGAACCAGAGGCCGCAAGCCCGCGCCTTCGCTCCCCACCACCCAGGCCAGGGGGCCGGTCAGATCGGCCTCAAACAGCGGACGCGCCTCCGGACCGGCATCCAGGCCCGCCACCCACACTCCCCGGCGCTTAACTTCTTCGATCGCCTGGGCCAGATTGGATTGGGCGATTTGCAAATGTTCCACCGCCCCGGCGGAGGCATTAACCACCGCCGGCGTTATGCCAGCCGCGCGATGGAACGGAAGCAGGACTCCCGTTACCCCCGCCGCCTCCGCTGTCCGCAGAAGGGAAGCCAAATTTTGCGGATCCTGGATTTGGTCCAGGATCAGAAGGAATGCGCCGGAGCCTGCCCGCTCGCACTCGGCAAGCAGGTCCGAGAATTCCGCCATTGGATATTCCCCGGCCTGGACGGCAACCCCTTGGTGGTTTGTTCCGAGGCGATCCAACTCGGCGCGGGCCACCACTTCGATGGGTAATTCTTTGCGGCGCGCCAGTGCCAGGATCTCCGCCAGCACCCCGTGCTCGTGCGCGCCCTTCGCTACTCGCAGAAGAAATACGGGGCGGCGCCCGGCCCGCAAAATCTCATGAACGGCCTGGCGCCCGTATAGCCATTCCCGATTCACGTGTTCTCCGGAATGCCGGCCGCGTCGAGGCAGTCCCGACGATGGCGCCGGGCAAGGACGGCCGGTGGGTCTTTGAAGAAGATCAAGCTTCCGCCCATACGGGTGGCGGACTTTGGCCTGCGGAAGGGGACATCCCGCCAACCCAGGATCGCACGGCATAGATTGGAAATCATGGCCGGCTTATTGGATTTTCCAGGTCGTCCCATCCTTCCCATCCTCCAGGATGATGCCCATCCTGGACAGACGCTCTCGGATCGAATCGGACAGCGCCCATTCCTTCCGCGCCCTGGCTTCGTTCCGCAAATCCGCAAGCAGCCGGATCAAGGGGGATTCCCTGTCCCCGGATCCTGATCCTTTTTTAGGCAGCACACCCAGCACATCGCCGGCCAATTCCCGATACAGGCGGGCGAACGCTTCCAGATCCTCCCGACCCGGTCCCTTCTCCATCGCCAGGCCGCTGTTCACCTCGCGCGTAAAATCAAAGAGCACCGCCAGGGCGGCCGGTGCGTTGAAATCATCGTCCATCGCTTCGCGGAACCGGCGCCGGACGTCATCGGCCAGCGCTTGTGCCGCTGAGCTTATATCGCCTCCCTTTTCCGGCTGCGCCGCCAGCCGCTGGGTCAGCCCTTCGTACGGCCCGACCAGGCGTTCCCAGCCGTGGCTGGCCCCGGCCAGGGCGTCCTCCGAATAATCGAGCGGGCTCCGGTAGTGTCCGGAGAGAACGAAAAATCAAATCGCCCCCGGACGGTATTTCGCGAGAGAATCCCGGATGGTGACGAAGTTATTCAAACTCTTGCTCATCTTCACTCCCCCCACCGTCAACGATCCGGTCAACAGCCAGTAGCGGGCGAACGGCTTCCCCGTGGCCGCCTCGGCCTGGGCGATCTCGCATTCGTTGTGCGGGAAGATGTTGTCGACTCCCCCGCCATGGATGTCGAACGTCTCGCCCAGATACTTCGTGCTCATGGCGGAGCATTCGATATGCCAGCCCGGGTATCCCCAGCCCCAGGGCGATGGCCAGCGGAGAATATGTTCCGGGTCGGCTTTTTTCCACAGCGCGAAGTCCTCGCCATTTTTCTTTTCATCCCGGGTTTCCACCCGCTTCCCTTCCTCCTGCTCTTCCAGCCGCCGGCCGGACAATTTTCCATATCCTGGGAAAGACCGCACGTCAAAATAGACGGACCCGTTGGCTTCGTAGGCATGGCCCGTTTCCAGGAGCCGCCGGGCGAGTTCGATTTGTTCCGGGATGTGAGCCGATGCGCGCGGGGAGATATCCGGCCGAACCACGCCCAAAGAATCCATGTCCTCGAAATATTCCCGGGTGTAGCGCTCCACCAGCTCCATCGGTTCGAGCCGTTCGCGGGTGGCGCCTTTGAGGATTCTATCCTCCCCGCTGTCCATCAGATGGCCGACGTCGGTGATGTTCTGTACGTAGCGAACGCGATACCCCGAGTAGCGAAGGTACCGGACGATAACGTCGAAAGAAACGTACGTTTTGGCGTGTCCGATATGCGCGCTGTCGTAGACGGTGGGTCCGCAGACATAGATATGGCACCGGCCCTCTACCAGCGGGATAAACGGTTCGGTTTTTCGGGTGAGGCTGTTATAGACCGTCAAGGCCATAGGGGATCCTGTTCCGAGAGCCGATGGTTACCGGGCGGTCTCCGCGGAGGGAACCGCGGAGTTATCAATTCGGGCAAAGATCATTCGTCCCGCTGAGGTTTGCAGGACTTTCGTTACCACCACTGAAACTGTCCGATCGACGTATCTCCGTCCGTCATCCACTACCACCATGGTGCCGTCTTCCAGATATCCAACCCCTTGCCCGGGCTCTTTGCCTTCCTGGATGATATAGACGGAAAGCATTTCCCCCGGAAGAAAAATCACCCGGATCGCGTTGGCCAGGTCGTTCAAATTCAGCACGGTCACGCCCTGAATTTCGGCCACGCGGTTGAGGTTGTAGTCGTTGGTTAAAATCGGGCAGTGCATTTGTTTGGCGAGAACGATCAGTTTCTCGTCCGTCTCGTGGACGTCCTCCACGTCGAGATCGGTCACGTGCAGCGGTGTGCGGGTATCTTTTTTCAGGCGGTTAAGCACTTCCAGCCCGCGTCGTCCGCGTTGATGGCGAATAGGGTCGGAAGAATCGGCGATATATTGCAGTTCATTCAGCACAAATCGGGGAAGGAGCATTGAGGATTGGAGAAAACCGGTGGCCGCAACATCCGCGATTCTTCCATCGATGATCACGCTGGTATCCAATAGAATGGTGCGCTTTTCCGCGGACCCGCCCGCCGATCCTCCCGCCAACCTGGCTCCAAAGATGGCAAAAATATCATCCTGGCGAATGACAAATAATGTGACGCTCAGATAGCAAAAGAGAATCGCCCCGAAGATGGGGAGAAAATCCCCGAAGGCGCCGGGAAGTAGGGAGAGCGGCAGCGAGGCCAGCGCCCCGATAATTAACCCAACGACCAAACCGATGATGGCGGCCGAAAGTGTGGTGGCCGGAAGTTGGGAGAGAGTCCTTCGAAAGATGCGAATCGGCCGGGTGGTCAGATAGGGAGTCAAAATAATCCCCGTCAATGCCCCAAGGGATGCAAATAACGAGGCCCATTGCTCGCGGGACCCGCCGGCAAGATCGGCGAGTTTTACTCCGAGATAGAATCCGGGAACGCTGAGGACGACCATTCCCAACAAGCGAAAGAAAAATTCAATGCTCATACCGGGTCCTGGAAAATAAAAGGCGAAAGCAGATGGCCGCTTTCGCCTAATGCGCATCGATTCCCCCGGTGGAAGAAAAAGGGGATCAAGTTACCATGCCAAGACGAATAAAAAAAGCGATAAAGCCAACTGCAGGGAAAACAGGAATGATGCGCAAATCATAGCATGCCAGCAATGGAAAGTCAAAGCATTGGCGCCAAAACACGTCTCTGCGGTTGCTGGGATCGGCCGGGAACGCTTCCACCGGCGATTGGAGGGGTCACTTTACCGGCTCTGGTATACTTCGCAGCCGTCACGGGAGGTTTGCCTTGCGATCGACAGGCTCTTTGTTGAGATGGTTTTCCATCGCGACGCTCTTGGCCACCGCCACTTTTATCCTCTATGAATTGGTCAGTTACAGCCGGGCGCGCACCCAAATCCCCCGCGGCACCACGATCGCCGGGCTGTCGGTTGGCGGGATGACTTCCCAGGACGCGTCCCAGCTGCTGCTTCAGGTTTACAATCAGCCTGTCGAAATCCGTTATAGCACTGACATTTTCTTCATCACACCGTCACAGGTGGGTTTTTCCCCGGATATCGCGAGCATGCTGGCCGGAGTGGACGTCTATCAAACCCAGCTTCCTTTTTGGGAAGGATTCTGGGGGTTTCTCTGGAATTCACCGGTCAAGGAACATTCCATCCCCATTGTGGCCGAATATTCGCGAACGCAATTACAGGCCCTGATGGCGGACATCGCCGCGCGCTACGACCTGCCCCCCATCCCCCCCCAGCCGGAAACGGGACAACCGTTTTTCACGCACGGGACGCCCGGAACGGTGCTCGACCAGGAGAAAGGCGCCGAGCTCATCGTCAAGGCGTTGTTCTCTCCCGACAACCGGGGGGTGACCCTTCCCATCCTCTACAACCAGCGGAGTCTTCCCTCCCTCGCGTCGCTTGAATCATTAATTAAACAAATGACGATCGTGAACAACTTTGGCGGATTGATGGACGCGTTCATGGTTAATTTGCAGACCGGCGAGGATTTGCACATTATCTATTCCAATGGTCAGGACTATCCGCTTGAGCCGGATGTGGCGTTCACCGCCGTCAGCACCATCAAGATCCCAATTCTGCTCGCGACGTATTTGGATCTCACCGCCGCCCCGGATGCGGAAACCCAATCCTGGCTGCAAGGAATGCTCGGGATCCAATCCGGCAACGATCCCGCCGATTGGTTGATGCAAAAATTGGATCCTTCCAATGGTCCTTTGATCGTCACGCAGGATTTGTTCGACCTTGGCCTGAAAAACACGTTCATTGCGGGATATTTCAAATTGGGTTCGCGGCTGCTGAAAAGCTTCCCCACCCAGGCTAATCTACGGTCCGATATTCATACCGATCTGGACCCGTATAACCAGACCACACCGGAGGATATGGGGCTGCTGATGGAGGATCTTTACCAGTGCACTCAGGGAGGCGGAACACTGCTTATGCTGTTTCCCAATAAGGTCACCCCCGCAAAATGCAGCCAAATGCTGGATTTGCTCTCGCAGGATAAAATCGGGGTCTTCATACAAGGCGGGGTGCCAGAGGGAACTAAAGTGGTCCACAAGCATGGCTGGGATCCCGGAATTTATCATACCTATGGCGACGTGGCCATCGTTTATACGCCCGGCGGAAATTACGTGCTGACAATTTTCATGTGGCAGAATAATTGGCTGGATTGGGATACCGGCTCGAAAACCATCTCGGACATCTCCAAGGCGGTATACAACTATTTCAACCCCCCCGCCAGCTGATTGATCCAGCCGCCGGTTTCACGTGAAACAATCGCCGGCAGGAATCGGCGGACGTTTTTTCTGCTTCCCGATCCGGTGTAAAATCCGCCCTATCCTTTCCCCGGGTAATAAAATCGACCATGGATAAACCCCCAGTCTGCGACTACGAAGGATCGGATTATCAGAAAACTTTTTGGGATTCAGGAGGACGTGAATACGAGGATCAGTCCGAGGCTTTAGCCATCCGGAGGTTGCTCCCGAAACAAGGGCGTTTACTTTTAGAACTGGGCGCCGGCGCCGGCCGGAATACGCCGCGGTACAGCGGGTATGACAAGATTGTGCTGTTGGATTATTCCTTTACCCAGCTTCAACAAGCCCGCGAAAGATTGGGGGGTTCCGGGCGATTCACGTACGTCGCCGCCAATGTCTATCAATTGCCTTTCGTCTCGGGCTTGTTTGATTCGGCGACCATGATCCGGACACTGCACCATCTCGCCGACCCATCACTGGCTTTGCATGAGGTCCGCCGAGTCCTGGAACCCAACGCTTCCTTTTTGCTGGAATATGCCAACAAACTCAACCTAAAATCGATTGTGCGCTTCCTTTTGGGCCGGCAAACCTGGAGCCCATTTTCCCTCGACCCGGTGGAGTATCTGCCCCTCAACTTCGATTTTCATCCGGCCCGGGTACGAGAGTGGCTGGTCTCCAGCGGATTTTTCCCTCACCGCCAAGCGACCGTCTCCCATTTCCGGATAGGATGGGTCAAGCGCGCGTTTCCCGCCCGTCTTTTAGCCAGGCTGGATTTTCTGCTCGGGTATACCGGTGGATGGATACAGCTTTCTCCGAGTGTATTTCTCCTGGCCAGGGCCGACAATGCCGGGTTGGAAAAAGAGATCGGATTTTTCCAATGCCCGCTTTGCCGAAATTCCGATTTGAAGGAAATTAGCGAGTCGAAAAACAGTTATTTAATGTGCGGGGGTTGTCGCCGAATGTTTCCGATCCGAAATGGAATTTATGATTTCAAGGAATCCTTCCCCGGTTGAGGCAGCCATTGCCAAATAAGGTCCGCAATGTCGCTCGCCGCGCGCGGCCGGGCAATTCGAAGACAGGCGGCCGCCGCACTTTCCTTAAAACTTGGGTGGAGAATCCAACGCCGCACGGCTTTGGCTGTTTTTTCGGCGCCCGGAGCCCAGCGCCCAGCCCCTTCTTCCACTACATAACGCACGTTACCATCTTCCTGTCCGGGAATCCGGCTGTATAAAATCATCGGTAATCCCGACACCAATGCTTCGCTGATCGTTCCCGGTCCGGCTTTGGTCACCAGAATGTCTGCGGCTTTCATGAACTCCGGCATTTCTTTTGTAAATCCATACGTGAAAACAGGTATTTTCCAGGCTGCACTTTCCAAGCGCTGCTTTAATTTTTCGTTCTTACCCGCGATTACGGCGAGCGCGCATTCCGGATTTAAACTGGCGATGGTTTGGGCGGTCTCGTACAGCGGGCCCATGCCTTCCCCTCCGCCGATGAGCAGGACCACTACTCGATCCAGCGGCCATCCCAACCGCTTCCGGATTTCCTTCTTGTCCCCGGTCTGGAGGAACTTCTTCCCCACGGGAAGCCCAAGCAGCTTCACCTGATCGGTGGTGAGTCCGCTTTTTAATGCGTTCCGTCTGACCTCTTCCGTGGGGACCACACACACATCCACCCGCCGATGGAACCAGTATTGGGGCGTGGTGACCAGATCCGTAACCACGGTAATAAACGGAGGATGGTTTTTTCCCAATGCGCGCAGGACCGGCGCGCTAAACAGCGGGTGGACGCACAGCACCAAATCTGCGGGATGCTCCCGGACGAGTTGCTTCGCCGCCGGCCGAACCCACGGCCAGACGGAATCCATAACCATCCCAGTCCGCCGCTGGCCATCGAGCATCCGGTATCCCAATCGCCAAAGGTTGGGGAGCTTCACCATCGCCGGATAAAGGTCCGGCATTCTGATTTAATGGATAGGGCGCGTAGGCTTTAAACACGTCGACCATATCCAAAGCAAACTCTCCGGAATGTTTTTCTTCCAGCACCTCGATCACGGCCTGGGCGGCGCTGCGATGCCCTCCTCCCGTGTCCGAAAAGAGGACCAGAATTTTAGGTGTGCGATCCGGACGACTGAGTTTCATTCGAGCCTCGAAGGACAATCGTTTTAAGCCGCTTGGATAGATCGCGCCGCTGTAAGAGGATCCGGTGCCCGCACCCCTTGCATTGGATGCCGATGTCCGCCCCCAACCGCACCACTTCCCATTCCTTGCTGCCGCAGGGGTGCGGTTTCCGCAACTGCACGATATCGCCCAGCGCCAGGTCCGGAAGCATAAGATTATTATACTCAGCCCGGGGTCGAAAGGAAAAAATCGACATGGTAGAATAGCGATGCAAGCAAGGCAGGAGGTGCACGATGGACAATCAAAAGATCACCGGAACATTCGCCGTAAAAAAAGGGATGGCGCAAATGCTCAAGGGCGGGGTCATCATGGATGTGGTGACTCCCGAGCACGCGAAAATCGCCGAAACCGCAGGCGCCTGCGCGGTGATGGCTCTCGAGAAAGTCCCGGCCGATATCCGCGCCAACGGCGGTGTGGCCCGGATGAGCGATCCGGGTCTGATCCAACAGATTATGGAAAGCGTGACGATCCCGGTCATGGCCAAATGCCGGATCGGACATTTCGTCGAAGCGCAAATTCTGGAAGCGATCGGCGTCGATTACATCGACGAATCGGAAGTGCTGACTCCCGCCGACGAGGAACACCACATTTACAAGCACGATTTCAAGGTCCCCTTCGTGTGCGGTGCGCGCAATCTGGGTGAAGCGCTGCGGCGGATCGGGGAAGGCGCTGCGATGATCCGAACCAAGGGCGAGGCCGGCACGGGGGACGTCGTCGAGGCCGTGCGCCACGCGCGCGCGGTGCTGGGCGAGATCCGCAAGCTGCAAAATATCCCCGAAGAAGAATTGATGGCGTTTGCCAAATCCTTGGGCGCTCCCTACGAATTGGTGAGAGAGACGAGAGCGCTCGGCCGGCTCCCGGTCGTGAATTTCGCCGCCGGAGGCGTCGCGACTCCCGCTGACGCCGCGCTGATGATGCAATTGGGGATGGACGGCGTGTTTGTGGGTTCCGGAATATTTAAATCGGGCAATCCCGCCCGGCGGGCCGCCGCCATCGTCAAATCCGTCACGCATTTTCGCGACGCAAAAATTCTCGCCGAAGTGAGCCGAGATCTCGGTGAACCGATGGTGGGCCGGCAGATATCCGACATCCCCAAGGAAGAACTGATCGCCGGCCGGGGCTGGTAATGGATCCGGCGGTTCGGATACGACGCGGGTCCCTAACCGATATACCCGCCATCGTTCATCATCGAGTGGGAATGATGGCGGAAATGGGATTGGCCACTCCCTCCGAATGCGCGGCGTATGATCCGGAATTTCGCGCGTTTGCCCAAAAAGAAATTGCTGCGGGAAATTTTAATGCCTTCCTCGCCGAAACAGAGGCGGGCCAAGTGGTGGCCGGGGGCGCGGTCTACATCATCCCCTGGCCTGGAAATCCCTCCGACCGGCGTCAACAACGAGCCTTCATCCTTAATGTATTCACCGAGCCGGAGTTTCGCCGCCAAGGAATCGCCCGCGGGCTTGTCGGCGCCATGGTGGACTGGTGCCGCGCCCAGGGTTTGCATTCCGTCCGGCTATTGGCCAGTACTGCCGGTCGGCCGCTGTATCAATCGATGGGATTTTTACCGACGAGTGAAATGAAATTGGAACTATAACCCATGAAGATCGGAGTCCTCGCCCTGCAGGGCGACTTTTCGGAGCATATTAATAAGCTCAGCGGCCTCGGGGTTTCCGCCGCGGAAGTGCGGCTTCCCTCGGACCTCTCGGGGCTGGCCGGCGCGATTCTCCCGGGGGGCGAATCCACCACTTTCCGAAAGCTGGCGGCTGCTTACGGGCTGATCGAACCCCTGCGGGAATTCGGGAAAGACCACGCCTTGTGGGGCACCTGCGCCGGCGCGATTGCCCTGGCCAAGCACATCGGGAGGGAAGGCCCCATTCTCGGCCTGATGGATATCACCATCGAGCGAAACGCCTTCGGGCGCCAGGTGGACTTTTTCGAAATCGATCTGGATATCCCGGCTCTCTCCTCTCCCAACCTCGATTCGCACCGACCCTTTCATGGCGTTTTTATCCGTTCGCCTTTGATTCAAAAAACCGGCCCTGGGGTGGAAATCCTGGCCCGCCTCCCGGAGGGGACGATTGTCGCCGCCCGCCAGGAGCGATGGCTGGCGACCTGTTTCCATCCTGAACTGGTCGAAGACGACCGGCTGTACCGTCTCTTCATTAATATGGCGGGCGCACCCTAACACAATGGTCCATCCTTTTAATCTCGGCGATACGCTGCTCATCCGCAAACTCGGCCACCGGGGAGAGAGCTTCGACTCCCGGACCTTCCTGACCCGCGACCTGCATCTGGTGCGATATGCCACCTTGGCGGGTTTGCTCCCCAATCTCTACCCGGAAACCCAGATTCTGAATTATCCCGGGAATACCGGCGGCTTCGCGCAACTCAGCCATCGCAAAGGCTGCCCTTCTTCCCACCTCCGGTTCATTGCACCGAAGGAAATTTTCTCGGATGGGTCCGGATCCGAATTAATCGAAGCGCTGCTGGCGGAAGCCGGACGGCGTCAGGCCCAACACGTCCTCGCGGAGGTGGAGGAGAACACGGAAGAGTGCGATTTCTTCCGCCGCGAGGGATTCACTATTTACGCCCGCCAGGAAATTTGGAAAGCCGGTCCCTCCGTTCCGCAAATCGAATCCCCCTCCGAAGGGCTGCTCCGCTCCTTCCAACCCGCCGACACGCCAGCCGCCCTTGGGCTATACTGTTCCGTGGTGCCTTCCCTGGTCTATCAAGTGGAAGGGTTTCCCAAAAGCCCGGAAGGCTGGGTGCTTTATGAGGAGGGGGAATTGGTCGGGTTCTTTGGAGCGCTATCCGGTCCGCTCGGGATGCGGGTGGAGCCCGTCTTTCATCCTGGCGCCCGCCATGTTTCTTCCTGGCTGGCCGCCTGGTTGGGGGCGCCGGATTTTCCCGCCTCCCGGCCGGTGTATATTTGCGTTCGTTCCTATCAAGAATGGGTCGGCGCCCTTCTCCGGGAAATCGGGTTTTCGCTATTGTGCCGGCAGGCTGTTTTTTCCCGCCGCATCGTAGTGCCTGTGCCCGTCCTGGAGGCAGTCCATCTTTCTGCGAAGGAAAATCCCGCGCCCCAGCCCACAACCTACCTTCCCGGCGCCCCCCAGACTCCCTATGACACCGCAACGTCGGATCACCGATAACCTCGACGTGATGTTGAGCGTGCTTCCGGACGGCGTCAGTTCCGCGCTGCGCCAAGCCGGCCATTGGGACATTCTCCAGGAAATCATCCTCGACCTGGGCCGGGTTCCCACGGCGCGCTATCTGGATTCGGAAACGGTGCTGGACGAGCGCGAAGTCACGCGCGAGATCATCGATTACGTCGTCGGCCGGATCGGGGAGTTCGACGCCGATAATCGCGCCGGATTGGAACGGACGCTGCACCGCATTTCCGCCATCCGCAACCGGCGCGGCCACATCGTCGGTCTCACCTGCCGTGTGGGGCGCGCGGTGTATGGAACGATCGAAATTATCCAGGATCTGGTGGAATTGGGGAAGAGCCTGCTGCTGCTCGGACGTCCGGGGGTCGGCAAGACCACCATGCTGCGCGAGGCGGCCCGGATCCTTGCGGAAACCAAACGCGTGGTGATCGTCGACACCTCGAATGAAATCGGCGGCGATGGAGACGTGCCGCATCCGGCGGTCGGCCGGGCGCGGCGGATGCAGGTGCGCACGCCCTCGCTGCAGCACGAAGTGATGATCGAAGCCGTGGAAAATCACAACCCGGAAGTCATCGTCATCGACGAGATCGGGCGGGAATTGGAGGCGGCCGCGGCCCGGACGATCGCGGAACGCGGTGTTCAGCTCATCGGCACGGCCCACGGCAATACCATCGACAACATCCTCCTCAACCCCACCCTGGCCGACCTGGTCGGCGGCATTGAATCCGTTACGCTTTCCGACGAGGAGGCCCGCCGGCGGGGTACGCAAAAAACCGTTCTGGAGCGGCGGGCTCCCCCGACGTTCGATATCCTTGTGGAAATCCAGGACCGCGAACGCCTCGCGGTTCATTACGACGTGGCCGCGGCGGTGGACGCCATCCTGCGCGGGCGCCCCCTGCCCCCGCAATTGAGGTACACCGACGAAAAAGGCGATGTGCATAAAGAGACGGCCGCTCCCTCGCCCGCCGCTCCCGGTTCCCGCGAGCGTCCAAGAAGAGGCGCGTCTGCGGAACCCTCCATGCCGTGGAACGGTGCACCGAGGCAATACGAAACCGGACCGTCCCCCGACAGTCTGCCGTACTCGCCGACCCCGCCGCACATCCCGCCCTCCCGATCCCAGCCGGTCCGCGTGTATGCCTACGGCGTGGCCCGCAACCGTCTGGAGCAGGCGGCGCGGTACCTCCAGGTGCCGGTGACGATAACGAGCGACGCGGGGGAGGCCGACGCGGTCGTGACGATAAAATCGTATTACCGCCGCAGGGCGCAATTGATCGAGGACGCGGAACGCGCCGGAAGGCCGATTTACGTGTTGCGCTCCAACACCGTCAACCAAATGGAGCAATTCCTCTCGGAACTATTCGACCTTGGGCATACTTCGGCCTCGGGTAATTCGATGGATCGCGCCATGCAGGAGACGCAGGAGGCGATCGACGGCATTCTTAACGGCGGACGATCGATCGATTTGAACCCGGCTTCGGCGTATATCCGCCGGTTGCAGCACCAGATGGCCCGCCAGTCGAATTCTGCTCTCGCAGTCCTTTGGAAAGGAGCCGCGCCGTCGCGTGCGGATTTATCGCAGCTAAATGACGCCACCCCATGCTCCGGGTTTGTTTATCACCCTCGAAGGCCCCGAGGGAAGCGGAAAGTCCACCCATGCCCCGCGTCTGGCGGAACACCTGCGCAGCTTGGGACGCGACGTGCTGCTGACGCGCGAGCCGGGCGGCACGTCCATCGGGGATCAAATTCGGTCAGTCCTGAACGATCACGCCAACGCCGTCCTCAAACCGAGCGCGGAGACGCTATTGTTTTGCGCTTCGCGGGCGCAATTGGTAAGCCAGATGATCCGTCCGCATCTGGAGCGCGGCGGAACGGTGGTGTGCGACCGGTTTTCCGATTCGACCATTGCGTATCAGGGGTACGGGCACGGGTTGGATCGCAGCGTGCTGCTTTCCATCTGCGATTTCGCGTCCGGCCGGTTAAAACCCGACGTTACGTTGTTGTTGGACCTGCCGGTGGAAATCGGCCTGGCCCGCCGCCGGCACAGTCAGGGCGATTGGAATCGCTTGGATGCCTTGGAAGTGGATTTCCATCGAAGAGTGCGACAGGGGTATTTGGAATTAGCGCGTCAGGAACCCGCCCGTTGGATTCGCATCGACGCGGAAAAAGAGGAGGAAGACGTCTGGGCGCAAATTCTTCAGGCTTTGACGTCCCGGGTCGGATCTGGGAAGGAAAATCGCTAGTCTTCCCAATCCTCCGAACCGCCGGAATCGGGATCGCCCCCCAGTCCCGGCATCGATTGGTCGATTTGATCCGGGCTTTCACCGGCCTCGAGCCGGTCGACGGCTTCGCCGAATTCCGGGCCCATCTCCTCGCCGAGTTCGCCGCCCATGCGGCGCATCATCTTCGCCATTGAGCGCGGGTCCTTTTCGTCGACGTCTCCCCAGGCGGTGGGATCGGAAAGTGATTCCAGACGGCTTTCTTCGGACCGGGCAAAACGGGTGCGCGAAATCAAACGCAGAAGCCGTTTTCCGCCGCATTCCGGGCAGACAGGTTGAATTTTTCCGTAGTCCGAGTAGGATTGGACCACCGTAACCCGGCGTCGGCAATCCGGACAACGATATTCGTACGAGGGCATGAAACGCCTCCACTTCCGGTCGATCGGCTGCGGATATTATAGCAAGAGGAAACCATGGTCAATGATTCTTTTATTCCGGAGTTCTCCCCGCTGTTGGTCGTCCTTTCCGGTACGGCCGGAGCCGGCAAAGACAGCGTCATCCGGCGGATGCGGGAACGGGATGTTCCCTTCGAATTCGTCGTCACCGCCACCTCGCGCCCGCCCCGCCCGGGGGAGGAGAGCGGACGGGATTACGTTTTCCTCTCGGTTGAAGAATTTCAAGCGATGATTTGCAACGACGAACTGCTGGAACACGCGGTCGTCTACAACCAGCACAAAGGCATTCCCAAGAAACCCGTGCTCGACGCGTTGTCGTCGGGACGGGACGTTTTGCTTCGCGTGGACGTGCAGGGCGCAGCCACCATCCGGCGGCAGTATCCCCAGGCGGTGACGGTGTTTTTGAGCGCCGCGTCCAAGGAGGAACTCACCCGGCGATTGCTTCGACGCGGCGCCGATTCCGCGGAGCAAGTCGCCCTGCGGCTGCGCACGGCGCTCGAGGAAATGAACCGGGTTTCGGAATTCGACTACCGGGTGGTTAATGCGGACGGCGGATTGGATGCCGCCGTCGACGCGATGATCGCGATCCTGCGCGCCGAACATGCGCGCGCCACGCCGCGAAAGGCTGTTTCATGATCGAACCCGCCGAGATTGCCTCCCCGCCCCGCCCCCGCACGATTCCCTTGCCGGGCGTGCGCCCGATCTGCACGTACGCGATCATCGGGGTCACAACCCTTGTGTTCATCGGCCAGTTGATCTTTGGTGATTTCTTCACTTACTACGGCTTGAAGATTAACGAGCTGATCCGGCAGGGCGAGTTTTGGCGTTTTGTCACTCCCATTTTCTTTCACGCCAACATCCTTCACATTTTTTTCAATATGTACGCGCTGTACAACATCGGCCTCCTGATCGAACGACCCTTGGGGTACGCCCGGTTTTTAATGATTTACTTCTTTTCGGGAATTGCCGGAGTGCTGGCCAGTTTCCTGTTTACGGCCTCTCCTTCTCTGGGAGCTTCGGGCGCCATTTTCGGTCTGATCGGTGCGTTGGCGGTTTTTTTATACCGACACAACCATATATTCGGTGTGGCCGGACGAAACATGCTGTATAACGTCATTTTCATCATTGTCGTAAATTTGGTTATCAGTGTATCCGTCCCCGAGATTGATCTCTGGGGTCATGTCGGCGGTCTGGTAACCGGTTCCGCCTTGGCCTGGCTGTTGGCTCCGGTTTGGAGAATCCAAGTCGATCCCTTTACCGGAAATCCGGTCGTCATCGATCACAATCCGCTGGCGCGCCAAACACTCCCGGTGTTTCTTATTCTTATGGTCGCATGCTTTTTATTTCTCCTATTGGCCGTGCGATAATCAGAAAATATTCGGCCCGTAAAATTATGGATGCCATAATTGATCTATAGCTTCCATGCGGGTCCACATTTTTATCCCATGATTGATCTGGCGGGGCTTTTTTGGAATTTCAACAGGGCTTTTTGCATGGCCCGATTGCCAAGAATAGGCTATTCCCTAGCGATTGGATTCCACTCCGTCTTGGGGCTAACTGCAGTCTGCGCTTGCGTAATTCAATCCCCGTTGCGGCCGCCCACCCCACTCCTGGCGATTTGCGAGGATCTCGCGGTCTGGCTGTCTGCGCTGGGATTTACCGCATCCCAACCCGGAAGGCCTAGGTTCGTCCTTCCCGCGAACCAGGCGTTGAACATCGTTTCGCGGGTTTTTAATCCCCCTCCCTTGGCGTTTGTCCCTTGATTAAAATTAGAATAACTTTACACCTCCGGGCCTCTGCGATCTGATATCATCGCCGGTGGATCCTGGAAAATCCCGCAACGTGATCGAATCCACGGATGAAAAAATGCCCGATCGTGAAACGAACTGGATCGTAGTCCGGGGCGCCCGGGAACATAATCTCAAGAATCTCCATCTTCAGCTCCCGCGCGACAAACTGATCGTCTTCACCGGCGTCTCGGGTTCCGGAAAATCCTCCTTGGCATTTGATACACTCTACGCCGAAGGCCAGCGCCGATATGTGGAATCCCTCTCCGCCTACGCCAGGCAATTCCTGGGGCAGATGGAAAAACCTCATGTCGATTACATCGGGGGGCTGAGTCCGGCGATCGCCATCGAACAGAAAGCGGCTTCGAAAAATCCCCGCTCCACGGTCGGAACGGTCACCGAGATCAGTGATTATTTGAGGGTCCTCTTTGCACGCGCCGGCACCCCGCATTGCCCCCAATGCGGCCGCCCGGTGACCCGCCAAACTTCGACCCAGATCGTGGATCAAATCCTCGCCTTGCGTCCGGGCACGAAGATTCTTCTCCTGGCGCCCGTCGTCCGCAAACGGAAGGGCACCCACGAGGATGTCCTGATGGAAGCCCGGGCCACCGGGTACCAGCGGGCGAGGGTAAACGGTGTCGTCGTGGATCTGGACCAACCCATCCGCCTGGCCAAAACCCGTAAACACGATATCGAAATTGTCATCGACCGGCTTGTCATCCCCCCTGCCGGTGAGCAGGATTTTCGGTCCCGGCTGGCGGATTCGGTGGAAACCGCTCTACGCGCAGGAGACGGGATCGTCAGAATTTCCCTTGGGGATCGCAAGGAAATGGAACTGAGCGAGCAAAATGCCTGTCCGCACTGCGGGATTTCATTTCCCGAATTGTCTCCGCCCATGTTTTCCTTTAACTCTCCGCTCGGGATGTGTCCGGATTGCAACGGACTAGGGCAGAAATATACGTTCGATCCGGATAAATTCGTATTTCCGGAGAAATCCATCTCCGACGGAGCCGTACGCGCCTGGGGACCCCTGAAAACATCGAGAACCGCCCGCATGGTGGCCGTGAATTTCGCCCGCCATTACAAATTTTCATTGGATACCCCCTGGCAGGATCTCCCGGAGAAAGCCCGGAACGGGATTCTCCAGGGCGACGAACATGTCCGCGTGCGCTGGGAATGGGGCAACGAAAAAGGCGGCCAGGGATCGTGGGAATCCACTTTCGAAGGCGTCATCCCCTCCACGGCGCGCCGCTATCATCAGACCCAGTCGGAAGGCATGCGGGAATGGTATTCCCAATTCATGTCCTATCAAAGTTGCGCCACCTGCCGAGGATCCCGCTTGCGTCCGGAAGCGGCATCGGTTCGTTTCTCCGGCAAGACCATCGTCGAAGTCCATGCGATGTCCATCACCGAGGCTTTGACCTTTTTTACCGGTCTGACCCTGACTTCGGAACAGAAGGCGATCGCCGAAGAGATACTCAAAGAGATCATCGCCCGGCTGGAATTCCTGCTGAACGTCGGGTTGCACTATCTCACCCTGGACCGTCCGGCCCCGTCGCTGTCGGGCGGGGAAGGGCAGCGGATTCGGCTGGCCTCGCAAATCGGTTCCGGTCTGGTGGGCGTTTTGTACATCCTGGACGAACCTTCGATTGGACTGCATGCCAGGGATAATCGGCGGTTGTTGGACTCGCTTATCCGCCTGCGGGATTTGGGCAATACCGTGATCGTCGTGGAGCATGATCGGGAAACGATCGAATCCGCTGATCACGTCGTGGACTTCGGTCCGGGAGCCGGCGCGCTGGGCGGGGAAGTGGTAGCTTCAGGTACTCCGGACGACATTTCAAAAAATCCGTCCTCGCTCACCGGAAAATATTTAAGCGGCGAACTGGTGGTGGCGGCCGGAACGCGCCAAACCGACGGCCGCAACGGGCGCCGTTCCCCAAACGGCCACTGGCTGACCATTCACGGCGCCCGGCATAACAATCTTAAGGATATTGACGTCCGTTTTCCGGCGGGAGTGTTCACCTGCGTAACCGGCGTATCAGGGTCCGGAAAATCCTCCCTTATCGCCGAGACGTTATACCCAGCCATGGCGGCCAAGCTTCATGGCGCCCTGACCAAGCCGGGCGCGTTTCGCAAAATTACGGGCCTGCAATACTACGATAAAGTCATCAATATCACGCAGGATCCGATCGGCCGGACGCCGCGATCCAACCCAGCCACCTACATCGGTGTCTATGACGATATCCGCGGCGTGTTTGCCCAAGTGCCTGAATCGAAAGCCCGGGGTTACGCTGCCGGTAGATTTTCTTTTAATGTGCATGGAGGCCGCTGCGAGGCATGCAAGGGCCACGGTCAGAAGTGCGTGGAAATGCATTTCCTGCCGGATGTGTGGATAACGTGTGATGCCTGCAAAGGCACGCGGTTTAATCGCGAGACGCTCCAAGTGAAGTTCAAGGGACATTCTATTTCCGAAGTGCTGGCGATGGACGTTAAAGAAGCCCTCGATCTGTTTGGGGCCTTCCCCGGCATCTCCCGCCTCCTGACCACCTTAAAGGACGTCGGATTGGAATACGCCAAATTGGGGCAATCGGCCACCACGCTTTCGGGCGGGGAGGCGCAGCGGGTCAAACTGGCGAAAGAATTAAGCAAGAAATCCACAGGACGCACGATGTATATACTCGACGAGCCGACCACCGGTCTCCATTTTGCGGATATTCAGAAGCTGCTGGATGTGCTGCATCGATTGACCGACGAGGGAAATACCGTCATCGTCATTGAACATAACCTGGATGTGATTAAAACCGCGGATTGGATCGTCGATTTGGGGCCAGAGGGCGGATTAAAGGGGGTGAAATTGTGGCTTTTGGAACGCCGGAAGAAGTTGCGGAATCCGATCATTCCTTTACCGGTGCCGCTTTGCGTTCGATTCTCCCTCCTCGCGCGCCGTAGAATTTGACATTCTCTCGATTTTATCCTATACTCTGGTCACCCTTCCTCATTGGAGGCAATCCCGCCATGAGCGGTGTCGATCGAAAATTTTTGTAAACCATTCTCAGGCACGGGGCCTTGCGCTACCGTGCCTTTTTTTTCCAAGGAGACTGCCTATGGACTACGGGATGATCGGAAAAATCGAGAAGGCCAAGCGGTACGCTGAAGAGCCGGATCGTTTTCAAATCGACCAGTTAAGCATCACCTTCCGCGGCGACAATAACAACCATCAAATTCGATATGAGCAGGGAAAGTGGCAGTGCGATTGTGATTTCTTTCATCTTCGCGCCGTATGCTGCCATACCATGGCCCTGGAGCGGATTCTGGAACATATGCTGACGGTCCCATCTCCCGTATAACGTTCCAACCATAACCCAGGTTCGAAGGATTTCTCTGGGCGCCCCCTTTCCCGCCGGATCTTCATCCGCGCGACTGCACCTGCGCAACGGTTCTGCATTCTCCTCCCGGATTTTTTCCTCCGTTATTCTTGTCCCAGGTATTATGCTAGAATTTCCAACTGGACGATCGCATGATTATTCTTTTGATTATTTTCCTGTTGTTGATCGCAACCGTTGCAATCTACTTTCTTCCGCCGGATAGGCACAGCCTGCGTATTCTCGTCTCGTTGCTTCCCGTGGCGGCCCTGGGAATTCTTCTTGCGCCGATTTCCCTGCCTATTTCCTTCACGATTTCTTGGTTGCCAACGCAATTATTTCCGGAATCGCCCCTGTTTCGGGCCGACCTCCCCAGCCTGTTCTTTTCCGTCTATCTCTCCAGCCTATTGATAGCCATAGAATGGACCCGCCCTTTGCGCCGCAGCCCAGTCCGGGTTGCGCGAGCCCTGGTTTATCTATTGACAATTTCCGGGATCGTTGCCTTTTCCGCATCCAATGCGCTCTCGACCGCCGTCTCTTGGGCTTGGATTGATTTCCTTTCCTTTATCGCCGTTCTGGTATTAAACCGGTCGGTAGAAATTGATGCCCAAGGGATCGCCACCTCCATCCATAATTCGCTGAGTATCTTCGCCATCAACATGCTCGGGACCATACTGGTTTTATTCCCAGCCCTGCAAGCTTCGCATGCTTCTCAGCTGGATTGGTCCTTGATCTGGAAGCAAAGCCCATCCGAGCTGTCACTATTTCTCTTTCTCGCCGGCGTTACGCTGCGATTGGTAATCGCCCCGCTTCAATTCATCTATTCCCGGTCGAAATCAGGTTCCGCCGGAGCTGAGCTTCTGCTGCGTATCCTTCCCTCTGCCGCCGTATTGTCCTTGCTCGCCAAAGCATGGCCTCCGCAACTCACCTTGAGCGCCGGTCCTATGCTGTCCGCCTGGGCCTACCTCTTTTTTGTGTTGGTCGCCCTCATCGCCGGATTGCAATGGTGGATCGCTGCTTCTTCGTTTGAGCGCCGCGACATTTTTTGCTTCCTCGTCCCAATCTTCGCTTTGGCGACGGCTTTTCTTTCCTCGGCATCGGATCGCCTTTTCCTCGCCGCCGGCGGGATCCTGATTTTAGGGACGGGATTGATTTTTCTGTATTCCGGATTTCTCGCCAATCGGCGCTGGCTGTCCGTTTTTCTTCTTCTATGGGCGGTCATTTTTTCCGGAATTCCTCTTTCTCCCGTGTCCATCTGGATCTCGCAAGTCTATGCCGGTGTTTTATCTCCGGTTTCGCTGGCCAGAGTCTTGCCTTTGCTGCTTACGCACATCCTCATTCTCAGTTCCATCCTGCGGCTTGCCTTTGAACCAGTGGAGGAGTTTCCATCGAATGAGCCCCTCTTTCTCTTCCTCTATTCCCTGGGGATGCTTATTTGCTTGATCTTTATTTTTTTCCCCGGATGGTCAGCTGCCTTCTCATTAGTCAATGGAGTCTTCCCCATTGCTCTCCTTGCGATTGCCGTCGGATTTTGGTATCTCGCTCGGCATATCCATCGAATTAACGCGCCGCTTTCGGTGTTTCTGGAAGCCTTGTTCCGATTGCAATGGATGCAGAACGTATTCCTCTTCGTGTTTGGACAACTATCGTATTGGGTCTCAAGTTTGAAATCATTCCTTAGCGGCGAAGGGGTAATGCTATGGTCGGTGGGAATTGCGCTGTTGCTGTTTCTGGCTTTCCGGGGAGGGTAGGTTGGTGTCCTGGATAATGCTTGGCGGGTTTGCGCTGATCCTGACGGGGACGCTCATCTTCACTGTCGCGCGTTCCTGGACATACGCGTTGGCCGCTTTTTCCTTCCAGACGCTGGGCGTCGGTTTGCTTGCCCTGCAGGTCGCCTCCCCGCCGGTAGCTGCCGCAAAATGCATCGTAGGCTGGTTAGCGGTGACCATTCTGGCAATTACGATCTCCCGTGAAAAAAAGGATTTCCTCCGTGATACGGAAGGCCTGATCGCTCCGCTCTTTCGGATGGCATTATGGATTCTGGTCTTATCCTCCGCGTTGGTCTTATTTCCCGGCCTGGGAGGTTTTTTCCAAAATCCCCCGGCGGGAATCCTTTTACCTTCCGGTTTTCTGATTGGGGTCGGCCTGATTAATCTTGGAATATCCGAGCATCCGCTTCGGGTTTCCCTGAGTCTCCTTGCTCTCCTTCAGGGATTCGAGCTCGCTTATCTGTGGGTGGAACAATCCCTGCTGGTGCTTGCCCTGCTCGCGGTTATGGATTTATCGATTCTGGTTGTTATGTCGATCCTTCATTCTTATAATCTTCCCGCTGAAAATCCCGCATTAAAGTTATGAATGCCCCCGCGATTTTCCTTATTACCCCCGGTCTTGTCGCTGTCGCGGTATATGGTTTTTATCCCCGCCATTCGCGGGAAACGACAATTCTCGCCGTTTTCTATTCCCTTCTTCTGGCGTTGGCCGCCTCTTCCCTTCCGCTGGGCGCCCCGTGGAGTATTTTTGGCCATCCGCTGGCGGTCTCCAACACACTCTCTTTTCTTGGACGTTCTTTTATTTTTAATTCCGAGGCACGCCCGATCATTATGTTTCTCTCCATGGGTACCGCGGCCCTGGTTGCGGGAAGCCTGGCCGTTTCCGCCAACCGGATTCTGATTCCCGTCCTGTTGCTGGTTCTCAGTTTCTTGTTCGCGTCCCTGTTTATCCAACCGTTCCTCTATGCATCCTTTTTTCTGTTCCTTACCGTGGTCCTTTTGTCCCTGCTCCTGTCCAACGCCTCGCATCCTTCTCCGCGCGGCGCCGTTCGATGGATCTCCTATTCGGTTCTGGGAACCCTCTTTTTATTGCTGGCGGGATCCGCGATCTCTCTTTATTCGAATCTGCCCGTGGATTCCGCAAAAATGGAACCGATCCTTATCCAGCTTTGCCTCGGGTTTGGGCTTTTGCTGTCCTTTCCCCCTTTTCACTTCTGGCTTCCGGATGTGGCCGACGATTCGCCTCCTTACAGCGTCTCGTTGGTCCTTTCGCTCTATGTGGGCGGCGTGATCTTTATATTGCTTCGTTTTTTGGACGGGTTCTCTTGGCTTCGCCAATCCTCGGCTGTCTATCTTGTGTTCCTGTTCGCGGGGAGCGGGATGTGCGTGGTCGGGTCTGCCCTCTCGTTGGTTCAAGATCGCCTAGGGCGGTGTGTTGGGTTTCTGTCGCTTTCCAACCTGGGCGTGGTTTTTCTAAGCCTATCTATTGCGGGGGGAGTCGGCCTGAAAGGCGGATTGCTCCTCCTGGCCTTGCGGGGTCTTTCCCTCCTCGTCTGGGGCGTATCTTTTCACCATCTTCGTCCAAAACAAGCCAGCGATCATATGGCGGATTTGCGCGGCCGCGCGTTTTCAAATCCCGTCGCCTTCTCCGCAGCGATCCTATCTGGGCTTTCTCTCGTCGGGATACCGGGCTTGTTCTCCTTCCCGGCGTTCTGGGCCGTTCTGCGCTCCGTGTCAAACCCCGGGTCGACGGGTTCACCGACCTTTTTTCCCCAGTTGGCAATCTTGTTTTCGATGGCCGCCGGAATTATCTCCATGTATCGTTTTGCCCGCCCAATGATGCAAGTTCCGCTGGCCCTGTCGATATCCCGAGGCGGGGGACGACTTTTTAGGGCGTTATTGATTGTTTCGATCATTTCCTTCTTTTTGCTTGGGCTCTTTCCTCAAATAATCACGCCCTGGATCTCAAGCGCGGCAAGTGCGTTTCCGCACCTTCTCCCCTAATAAATTTTCAACTCAATAATTTAATTAATGTAGTAGTCGTAGGTGCTGTGAATAGAGAAACAACTTTGGAAAATAGCGAAAAGAGAAGCCAATCTGGAAGGTAACGACAGGGACTGGGATGGGAGAGGCGTGGATAACTTAACGGCATAAAACCGGCTGTTTTTCGGGCAGAACACGGGTTCTTCTTTTGTTGCTAAAAATCCGCTTTTTTATTGGTTTTTTCGACTAGTACACGAAAGTACTTGGCTGCTCTCCCCAAAAACGCCTGTTTATCCACAGAATAGTGGCGTTTATCCACAAGTACTTGTCAACAGAGCGTCCACAAAAGGCACAATTGTTCTTTTAAAATAACAATATATCCGGGGTTAAAAAAAATAAAAATCCCGATTTTTCAGATGGATATCCACAATAACTTGCCAGATATCCACCTAAATGAGAGTTCGTTGTGGAGAAAAAACGGAGGGATACGCGTCCGTACGGAAAGCAGTTCCTGACTAAACCGAAGCGCTCATGGATGGTTGATACAGTTGCTGGCGGATCGCCATTATTTGCCTGCGCAAATTGTCATCCTTTTCCATCAGCTCGTTGATCTTATCGCAGCCGTACATAACGGTCGTGTGATCGCGTCCCCCGAGCGCATTGCCAATTTCAGGCAGAGAGGCGTCGGTCTCCTCGCGAATGAGATACATGGCGATTTGACGGGGCAGCACTACGTCTTTGGTGCGTTCTCTTCCGAGCAATTTATCCCTGCCAATGTCGAATTGCGTCGCCACAGCTTCGATGATCGTCGCGGGAGCGATACGCCAATTCTTGGGGAGCATGTCGGCCAGGGCGGATTCAACCAGTTCCGGTCCGATCGGCGCACCGCTGAGATCCGATAGCGCCAGAACGCGGATGAGCGCGCCCTCCAATTCGCGAATATTGCTTTGCACCCGGCGGGCGATGATTTCCAACAGCTCCGGAGGCATGGTGCGGCCAGCGCGTTCCGCCTTGGAGCGGAGAATGGCTACGCGCGTCTCGATGTCCGGTGGTTGGATGTCGGCCGTAAGGCCCCATTCGAACCGCGATCGCAGACGCTCTTCCAAGGTAACCATCGCTTTGGGTGGACGGTCGGACGAGAGGACGAGCTGCCGGTTTTGGCCGTGCAGGGCGTTGAACGTATGGAAGAATTCTTCTTGGGTGGATTCCTTGCCGGCGATAAATTGAATGTCGTCGATCAGCAGAACGTCGATGCGGCGGTATTTTTCCCGAAACGCCTCGGTGGTCCTTGAGCGGATGGAGTTGATCAGGTCGTTGGTGAAATCCTCGGAGGTGACGTAAAGCACCATCAACCCGTGTTCCAGACAAAGATTACCCATGGCGTGCAGCAGATGAGTCTTTCCCAGCCCCACGCCGCCGTAGAGGAACAAAGGGTTGTACGCCTGGGCGGGATTATCCGCCACCGCCAGGCTTGCGGCATGGGCCAGACGGTTGCTGTTTCCAACGACAAAAGAGGAAAAGGTGTATCGCGGATTGAGATTGTTCCCGGCGGGGCGCGGAGGCAGGGCTACCACAGGGCCTTCCGGCGAGACCGAGGCGAAGGCATCCTCTTCAGTGAAGGAATCTGTTTCATCGGGCAGCTCGGACTTTCCGATTTCGAATTTCACCTCCGCCGGTTGGCCCCAAACTCCGGTGAGAATTTTTCGCGCCAGTCCAGTGAGCCGGTCCTCCAGCCAGTCCCGGGCATACCCATTTTCCACACCGATGACGAACGTGCCGTTTTCATAAGACAAAAAGCGCGTGCCCCGAACCCAGGTATCAAAGGTCGCTTTGTTCATTTCCATTTGCAATTGCCCTAACGCGGCTTGCCATGCTTGTTCGGGGTTCATAGGCGGGAGCTCCATAATTATTTTTTTACCGGTCACCGGAGATAGCAACGGGGCAGGTCGCTGCCCCGAAGGAAAGAACACTCGAGCGGATTCTAGCAAACTTATATTCGAATGGCAACGGAGAAACGTCGATTAAGTGAGTTTCCACAAACCTTTAAGGTACTATAATCTTAAACAGGGAGAAAAACAGAGCCCTGTGGATAATTATCCACTGGAAAATAAAAATGCTGAAAATACGCCAATAGTAGCGGTAGCATCTCGAAAATCGCTGCATATTGGGGTATGTTGATTTCCACGAAGGAATGTTAAAAAAAAGTAATTCATTTGAAAAATAATTTGGTTAAAAAAATCGCTTTTCATGAAAACTGGACGTATAAATCGGCGAAAGACGGTAAAAAGAATCCCTGGGGTATAATCCCGCCATGCCGCTGACGCCCAAAGAAGTCGAACATATCGCTTTGCTTGCCCATCTTCAGTTGGAAGAACAGGAATTGGTCAAATACCGGCGTCAGCTGGAAAGCGTTTTGGAGCATGCGGACCGATTGCGAAAGGTAGAAACTTCGCATATATCCCCAACCACAACAATTCTTCCCCTGCGATCAGTTATGCGGGACGATCAGATCGGGGAATCCCTGCCTTCCGATGACGCGCTGGCAAATACGCCGGAACGCGACCGCAATATGTTCCGAATTCCTCCTGTTTTCGAATAAATGGAATCAATCATGAATCCGCTGGATTTGTCCCTGAGCCAGATTGCGGACGCTCTCCGTGAGGGGGCGTTGAGCAGTTCGAGTCTGACCGAGGCGTATGCCCGCCGTGCGGAGAAATTGAACCCAAGTCTTCACGCTTTTCTTCAGTTGGAGGCGGAGCAGGCTTTACGGGAAGCCGGCAAGGCCGATGCGCGCTGGGCCGAATCCAGGATAAGTGGAAACCGACCGGGCGCCTTAAGGGGAATCCCGATCGCGGTGAAGGACGTCTTATGCGTGCGGGGGTTCCGATGCACCGCCGGGTCTCGGATCCTGGAAGGGTTTCAACCTCCCTATACGGCGACGCCCGTCGATAGATTGATAAAAAGCGGTGCGCTCATCCTGGGAAAGACGAACACGGACGAATTTGCGATGGGTTCATCCACCGAGAATTCGGCTTATGGAACCACGATAAATCCGTGGGATTTCACCCGCGTTCCGGGCGGTTCCAGCGGCGGAAGCGCGGCGGCGGTTGCGGCGCGGATGATCCCCGCCGCCCTGGGATCGGACACCGGGGGCAGCATCCGGCAGCCGGCGGCCTATTGCGGCGTCGTCGGGTTGAAGCCTTCCTACGGACGGGTATCGCGTTACGGTTTGGTGGCGTTTGGATCGTCCCTCGATTGCGTGGGAACGCTCACCCGCACTGTGGAAGACGCGGCGTTTTTGCTGGAGATCATGGCCGGGCACGACGAGCGCGATTCCACCTCCATGCCGACTCCCGTCCCGGCTTACCGGAATATGTTGCGCGACGGCCCGGATTTGCGCGGAATACGAATTGGGATTCCGAAGGAATATTTTCTTCCCGGGATCCAACCCGATGTCGACCGGTTAGTCCGGAAATCCTTCGAGGAGCTGCAATCGCTGGGGGCGCAGCTTCAGGAAATTTCGCTTCCCAACACGGAATTCGCTCTGCCGGTTTATTATTTGATCGCGCCCGCGGAGGCGTCCGCCAATCTGGCGCGATACGACGGGGTGCGGTTCGGGGTTCGGCAGGAAGCCGACGGATTGTGGGAAACCTATAACCGCACCCGGGGAAAAGGTTTCGGCGCCGAGGTCAAACGCAGGATCATGCTGGGTACGTATGCGCTTTCGGCAGGGTATTACGACGCGTACTACGGCCAGGCGCAAAAAGTGCGCACGCTGATCAAAGGGGATTTCGAGAAAGCGTTTCAAGCAGTGGATGTAATCGCCTCGCCGGTCACGCCCACCACGGCTTTTCGAATCGGGGAAAAAGTGGACGACCCGCTGTCTATGTACATGGAGGACTTGCTTACCTTGCCGGCCAGCCTGGCCGGAATCCCCGGGCTTTCCGTTCCCTGTGGGCTGGATTCGCAAGGATTGCCAGTCGGGTTGCAGCTTTGCGGCCCATTTCTGGGAGAGGAAAAAATATTGCAGGTCGGATGGGCGTTCCAGCAAGTCACCCGGTGGCATTTGGAGGCACCCAACCTATGAAGGTCGTCTTACCGATGGCCGGTTTCGGCACGCGTCTGCGGCCCCTCACGTGGAGCAAACCCAAGCCGCTCGTTCAGGTGGCGGGAAAAGCAATCCTCGGGCACGTGTTGGATATGTTTTGCAATCTCCCGGAATTGGAGGAAGCGGTGTTTATCACCGGGTTCCTCGGGGAGCAGGTGCAGGAATATGTCCACCGGACCTTCCCCGCGCTCCACGCCCGCTACGTGGAACAGAAAGATCGGCTGGGACAATCCCAGGCGCTCTGGCTGGCCAGGGAATTTTTACAGGGTCCAATCTTGATTTCGTTCGTGGATACGTTGATCGACGTCGATTTTTCCGCGTCGATAAAAAACCAGAAGGAAGCCATTGCCTGGGTGAAAAGGGTTGACGATCCCCGGCGGTTCGGGGTTGCCGTTCTGGGGGCGGAGGGGCGGGTGGAGCAATTGACGGAGAAGCCCGCCGACAAGGCAAACAATCTGGCCGTGGTCGGATCGTATTTCTTCCCTTCCGGCGCCGACCTGGTGAAGGCGATCCAGCGGCAAATGGAAAAAAAAGTGACCTTGGGCGGGGAATATTATCTGGCCGACGCGATCAACCTAATGCTGTCGGACGGCCTGCGGATGCGGGCGGAAGAAGTGAACCAGTGGGAGGATTGCGGCAAACCGGAAACGCTGCTGCACGCCAACCGGTACCTTCTGGAGCACGGCCGGGAAAATTCCGCCGATTGTTCGTCGGAGGGGGTCGTGATCATCCCTCCTGTTTTTATCGACCCGGAATCGATCGTGGAGCGCTCGGTGGTCGGCCCGTATGTTTCCCTCGCGGCGGGGTGCCGGGTGGAGAATTCAATCCTGCGGGATACGATCGTCGATGAAAGGGCCGAGATTTCCCACATGGTCATCTCGGATTCCCTGATCGGTTGCCAGGCCCGGCTGATGGGAAAGTTCGGGTCCTTTTTGGTGGGGGATTCTTCCGAGATGAGGATGGGTTGATTTTAGGGAACGCGCTTGGAAAAGAATGTGGAATGCTATTCGGGCACGGAATACGCCGAGCAGCCGCGGAAATTTCTCTGGCGAGGGGAATGGCGGATCGTATCCCGCATCACCGCCGAGAGCAAGACGATGGACGGGAAACAATTTGAAATTTTGGACGACGCAGGGGAAAAATTCCTCCTGGCCTACCAGGCTTCGGCGGATCATTGGACAATCCGACCGACCGAGTGAAGAGCGAGGGGAGATCCATTCCTGAGGGAGTCATGCGGGATTTTATCGCCAAACACATTCAATCGGTTCCTCCATCCGGCATACGGAGATTCTTCGACATCGCCGCGACGATGAAAGACGTCATCTCGCTGGGGATCGGAGAACCGGATTTTGTCACCCCGGATCCGATCCTCCGGGCGGGGATCAATTCCCTCCGCCAGGGAGATACGCATTACACATCCAATTCGGGAACGATCGAATTGCGCGATGCGATCTCGCGGCTCATCGACAATCTGTATAACGTTTCCTACGATCCGGAGGACGAGCTGCTGGTGACCGTGGGCGCCTCGGAAGCGCTGTATCTGGCGCTCACCGCTATTCTGGATCCGGGGGACGAGGTGATCGTCCCGGAACCATGTTTTGTCGCTTACGTCCCGGAAGTTTTTTTTGCCGGAGGAACCGCCGTGACGGTTCCAACGTTTGTCGAAAACAATTTTCAGGTTACGGCGGAAGCCATCGAGCGGGCGGTCACGCCGAAAACCAAAGCCATCCTGATCGGATATCCCAACAACCCCACCGGCGGGGTGATGTCGCGCGAAAATCTCCTCCGGTTGGGAGAGGTGGCCACGGCGCACGACCTGCTGGTCATCTCCGATGAAATCTACGGGCGCCTGGTTTACCACCGCGAGCACGTCTGTGTTCCCTCCCTGCCGGGCATGCGCGACCGGACGATCCTGGTGAACGGATTCTCCAAAGGGTACGCGATGACCGGCTGGCGGCTGGGATTCCTCGCGGCGCCGAAAGAACTGATGGGCGCGATGCGGAAAATCCACCAGTATACGATCATGTCCGCGCCGACGATGTCGCAGACCGCCGGCCTGGAAGCGATCCTGCACGGAGAGCGGTACGTCAAGGAGATGGTCCACGAATACGACCGGCGGCGCAAGCTGCTGGTGCACGGGTTGAACTCCCTGGGGCTGGATTGTTTCGAACCGCAGGGCGCGTTTTACGCGTTTCCCTCGGTGGCCAAGAGCGGCCTGGACGACAAGCAATTCTCCGAATCGCTGCTGCTCGAGGAACGCGTGGCGGTGGTTCCCGGATCGGCGTTCGGCGCCAGCGGCGCGGGGTTCGTGCGCATGTGCTACGCCACCGCCTACGAGAAGATCGAACAGGCGCTTATCCATATGGAGCGGTTCATGCGCCGGCACGGGTAACAGAAAAGCCCGTGGCTCGAGGAAGGCTTTCCGCCGGCGGGAATAATTTCCGGCTGTCAAACAGAACGCGATCCGGCCGAACAGGCGAAACAGGCGGTTAATCGATGGAATGGGAACCGGTCGTCGGATTGGAAGTCCATGCGGAACTTCGGACCCAATCGAAAATGTTTTGCGGATGCGCGGTGGTGGATTCCACCGCCGCCGAGCCGAACACGCATACCTGCCCGGTCTGTCTGGGGCTGCCCGGGAGTTTGCCGGTGCTCAACCGGCGGGCGGTGGATCTCGGGCTGCGGGTGGCGCTGGCGCTGGGATGCCACGTCGCCCCGGAAAGCGTATTCGCCCGCAAGAATTATTTCTACCCGGATCTCCCCAAGGGGTATCAAATCTCGCAATACGAACTGCCTCTGGCGACGGAAGGCGTGCTGAACATTCTGACGGGCGAGCAGGCGCGAGTGATCCGCATCCGGCGGGTGCATCTGGAGGAAGATACCGGAAAGCTGTTCCACGAAGAAAAGCCGGCGCGTACGCTTGTGGATCTCAACCGCGCCGGCGTGCCGCTGCTGGAAATCGTTTCCGAACCGGATATGCATTCGGTGGATGAAGTGAAAGCGTACGCCACCGCGCTGCGCCGGTTGCTGCAGTACCTCGAGGTGAACAGCGGAGACATGGAAAAAGGCGTCATACGCTTTGAGGCGAACATCTCCCTCCGGCCGAAAGGTACTGAGGAATTGGGAACCCGGGTGGAGATTAAAAATCTGAATTCGTTCCGGGCGCTGACGCGGTCCATGGAATTTGAAGTTGAACGGCAGGCCGCGAGGTTATCCGGGGGACAAGCGATCCGGCAGGAGACCCTCGGATGGGATGAGAATGCCGGGCGCACCTACAGCCAGCGCAGCAAGGAAGAGGCCCACGATTACCGCTATTTCCCGGAGCCGGATCTGCCGCCGCTCGTGGTTTCGCCCGAGTGGCTGGACGAAGTGCGCCGGACCGTCCCCGAGCTTCCGGATGCCCTTCGCGATCGGTTGATCTCCCGATACAGCCTGGGGCGGTACGATGCGGACGTTCTCGTCGCGGAAAAATCCACCGCGGAATATTTCGAACGCGCGGTGAAAACCTCCGGCGCCCCCGGCCGCACGGTGGCTGCCTGGCTGACCGGCGATCTGTTCGGATTGCTCAACGCCCGCAACCTCACCCTGGAGGGGCAGGGCGGAAAGCCGATTTTGCCGGCCGAGGAATTCGGCGCGCTGATCCGGATGGTTTCCGAAGGCACCATCAATGGACCGACGGGGAAATCGCTGCTGGCGGAGATGGTCGACTCGGGCAAATCAGCCGAAGCGCTGGTGTCCGCGCGCGGTCTGGGACAGATTACGGATGAAGGCACTTTGCGCAGCGCCGTCCGGAAAACGCTGGCTGATAATCCGGACCAGGCGGCTGCTTTCCGCGGGGGAAAGACTTCGGTGATCCAATGGCTGCTGGGGCGCGTGATGAAAAACACCGGCGGAAGGGCCAACCCGCAAACCGTGCGAAAAATGCTCGAAGAAGAGCTGGCCAGCGGGCGCGAGAAATAATCCGCACCGCGCGGCCTGGTTTTTTTATAAGATACTCTGGCGTGTATTCCTCCGGCCGCGCGCAGTTCCCGATGCGGGGATCATGGGATTTCAACCTTTTCGCCAAAACGGGTTTCGGCACGACAATCAGTGAAGCGAAAATTTTTCAAAGACAGACGTTCTTCCGCCAGAGTGGAAAATCGAATGGATGGGGATGATCCTGAAAAATCAGCGCAGAAATAAAAAGATTTTTTCAATCCCCATCGGGTTCATCGCCGCGGGATTCCTCTTGGGATGCCTTTGTTCTTCGGAGAATCCCGCCGGCATTTTCGCCAAACAAAGCACGAACACTCCTTCGCAAGTCCCCTCCTCGACCGCCGCTCCCTCTCAAACAAATACCGCAACCGAATTGCCGTCCCTCACGCCGAGCCCGACGGCGCTGAGCGCGGCGGAAATCGGCGCAGCGGGAATTGGCGATCCGTATTTTCCGGAAATGGGCAACGGCGGGTATGACGTGCAGCACTACGATTTGACTTTACGCGTGGACATGACCGCGGGGACGATCCAGGGGCAGGCCGAGATTACCGCGCGGTCCCTTCAGCCTCTCGGACGGTTCGATCTGGATTTAAAAGGTTTTTCCATCTCTTCGGTGGAGGTTAATCGTGAAGAGGCCGTCTTCGACCACGAACAAAGCGAATTGGTCATCACGCCGCGGGAATTAATTCCCGCGGGAGCGCTCTTCACGGTGGATGTTCGCTACGACGGAGCGGCCGGAAACCAGGCGGGAAGGGGTTCGGACAATTATGTCGACGGATGGAATTTCTATCCGGGAGGAGTGATCGTCGCGGGGGAACCCGACGGAGCCGAGACGTGGTTCCCTTCCAACAACCATCCGCGCGATAAAGCCACCTATGCTTTTCACATCACCGTTGCCAAACCGTATCTCGTCGCCGCAAACGGAGTGCTGCGCGGGAAAACGGACCATGGAGACGGAGAGTGGACGTTCGATTGGGCGATGGACGAACCGATGGCCAGTTATCTGGCGACGGTGGCGATCAGCAATTTTTCTTTGGTGGAAGGCAAATCACCCCAGGGCGTTCCGATCCGTGATTACGTGGACGCGGACATTCCCTCCAATGTCGCAAAACCCCTCCAAGTGCTTCCGGCGGCGCTGGATTACTTCAGTTCCATTTTCGGCGCTTATCCCTTCGAGGATTGCGGGGCGGTGGTCCACGAATTCCCCTTGAATTTTTCCCTGGAGGATCAGACCCTTATCATTTTTGGAGATACGTTTCTCGATGATCAGGTGGTCGTCCACGAACTTTCGCATCAATGGTTTGGAGACAGCGTCAGTGTTGCGGAGTGGAAGGACATCTGGCTGAATGAGGGCTTCGCCTCCTATGCCGAGGCGCTGTGGCTGGAGCATACGCAGGGAGCGGAAGCGATGCATCAAGATCTCCTCCAGCGGTATCAATACTCCGCCGGCATTTCCTCCTCGAGGGCGATCCTGATCGGGGATCCCGGACCGGATCACCTGTTTGACCAATTGGTATACGACCGCGGGGCGCTGACCCTGCATGCGCTCCGGCGCAAGGTGGGGGATAACGCGTTTTTCCGAATCCTTCATGATTATTTCGAACGTTATCGGAATGGGAACGCAACCACCGCGGATTTTATTGCCGTGGCGGAAGATACCAGCGGCCAGGAATTAAGCGGTTTCTTTCACGACTGGTTGGATAGTCTTCCCCTCCCGGACCTTCCGGAATTGGATTGATGCGGTTTGGCTCTCCGACCCCACAGGGGGATGCAGGGCGTGAGGCCCCCCGAAAGCCATCGAACCGGTGAGAACCTCGAACTTTTTAAAAGTGGGTATGATAAAATCCACCCGATCCAAAACCATTGTTAAACAAAAGCTTCGAAGGCTTGATGCGCTCCGGTTTTAATGCGAATGCAATTGCTCCTGGATCGCCATTCCGCGCCTATCGAGGATAACCGGATCGAGGTCCGGTCGATATTCCCGGACCCCGAGATGGAAAAGCATATCCATCCGGAGGCAACCACCCCAGTGCAATCCGGGCGCCCCGCTGCCCGAGAAAATCCCCACCACCCAGAAAGGAACGTGAAGCATGAGTGACCCCAAACAAGTGCGGCCGAACCCCTTCGAGATTGCCCAGCGCCAACTCGATGAAGCCGCCGCCATCATGAAACTGGACCCGGCCATCCACGAATTTTTGCGCTGGCCTCTGCGGGAGTTGCACGTCACCCTCCCGGTGAAAATGGACGACGGCACGACCAAGATCTTCCACGGATTTCGAATCCAATACAACGACGCGCGCGGACCGTGCAAAGGCGGGATTCGCTTTCACATCGCCGAGACGGTCGATACCGTTCGGGCCCTGGCGGCCTGGATGACGTGGAAATGCGCCGTGATGGACATCCCCTTGGGCGGCGGTAAAGGCGGCATCATTTGCAACCCCAAAGCCATGTCGCCGTCGGAATTAGAGAAGCTAAGCCGGGCCTATGTCCGCCAGGTCGGCCGAATTCTCGGGCTGGAGAAGGACGTGCCCGCGCCCGACGTTTACACCACGCCGCAGATCATGGCCTGGATGATGGACGAATACTCCATGATGCAGGGCTACAACGAATTCGGGATGATCACCGGTAAACCGCTTGCCCTGGGTGGATCGCAGGGGCGCGGCGACGCCACCGCCCGCGGCGGCGTATACTGCCTGCGCGAAGCGCAGAATGTGCTCGGCCTAAACCTCAAGGGCGGCACCCAGGCGATCCAGGGATACGGAAACGCCGGCACCTACGCCCACAAACTGGGCGGAGAAATCCTCGGCCTGAAAACCGTCGCCGTTTCGGATTCCAAGGGCGGCATTTACAATCCCGACGGCCTGGATTACGACCAGGTGATGGAGCACAAGAAGAAAACCGGATCGGTCGTCGGTTTTCCGGGGACCAAACCGGTCAGCAATAAAGAAATCCTCGAACTGGACGTTACCGTGCTGGTCCCGGCCGCCCTCGACGGAGAAATCACCGCCGAGAACGCGCCGCGCATCAAGGCCAAGCTCATCGCCGAGCTGGCCAACGGCCCGACCACGCCCGAGGCGGACGCCATCCTGCACAAGAATGGCTGCTACGTCATTCCGGATTTCCTCTGCAACGCCGGCGGCGTGACCGTTTCGTATTTCGAAATGGTACAGAACACGTACGATTACTATTGGGACGAAGAGCGGGTGCAGCGGCGGCTGGATAAAAAGATGACCACCGCTTTCCATTCGGTGCACGAGACCGCCCGCCAATACAAGATCAACAATCGGATGGGCGCCTATATCGTCTCGGTCAGCCGGGTAGCGGAAGCCGTTCGCTTGCGGGGTTGGGTATAACGATCCCGCGGAAAAACGGCGGCATCGAAAATGACACATAGAATGGCCCTCGAAACCGGGGGCCATTTTGTTTGGCGCCGGGAAGATTAGCCTTTCAAAAAAGCACGATGGCATGGCATCCCATTCAGGAAGAGCCTATAATGCCACCGCGCTCGTCTTTTTGCTTCATCGGATAGCCGACTCAAAACGTTCGGTTGATCATCGCTGTGAGTAGGGATTGCCGGATGCCTGATTCACTTCCTCACACCCCGCAGATCCTTTCCATCCATTTGCAAATTTCCCAATATCCGATCCTGGCCAAGCAGATCCGGCGCCTCATGCGCGCGGAGCTCTACCGACGCGGTGTAATTTCCCGCGAGCGCCTGGAAGCCGAAGTAAAGGAAGGGGCCGAGCTCTCCCAGAAACGCGAAGGTCTGGTTAACCCGCTCGCGGAAGAAGGCGACGAGGTGTGGGAGCAGCGGCTTCAACGGATCCGCGATCAACTGACGGATTTTTATTTCGCCTACCACCTGCCGATCGAGCTTTTTGAATCGCTGATTGGGGAATTGCTGGCGGAGCAGGGCGCTGAGCGGGAGGGAAGCGGCGCGGAGCTCTTCCATCCGGAATCGGCGCCGGTGGAAACCTTGCTGCGAGAGTTGGAGCAATGGGAAGCGCTCCCCGCCGAAAACCGCGAACGGGCGCGGGCGGAGATCGAAGAGGTGACCGCGGTGCTGGTGAAAATGCTGATCAGCCAGCAACCGGGGTTTGTCCGCCTGGCCCGGCGCTGGTTGGGGGCGGAGGATTTCCAATACCTCCTGGCCCGGCGGACAGGGGAGGGAAAGATCGGCGGCAAGGCGGGAGGATTGCTGCTCGCCTGGAAGATCCTGCGCACGGTTTTGCCAAACGAAATCCACCGGATGTCCATTCCGAATTCGTATTTCATCGGCGACGATGTTTTCCATCATTTCCTGGCCGACAACCATCTGGAGTACGCCGATCAAAAATACAAACCGCTGGAACAAGTCCGCTCCGAATTTCCGGCCATCGAGCAGGAATTTCTGACCCACCCGCTGCCCGAGGAAGTATCGGATCGACTGCGCGAGATACTGGAAACGGCGGGGAATACGCCGCTCGTCGCGCGGTCCTCGAGCCTCCTGGAAGACGGTTTCGGAACGGCGTTTGCCGGGAAGTATGTTTCCATCTTCTGCGCCAATCAGGGCACGATCCAAGAGAGAATGCGGGAAATCACCACGGCCATCCGGCGCGTATATGCCGGCGTATTCCTTCCCGACGCATTGTTTTACCGGCGCCGAATGGGCCTGGCGGAAAACGACGAACGCATGTCGGTCCTCATTCAGGAAGTGCAGGGCAGTCTTTACCACGAGGGCTTCTTCCCCACGCTCGCAGGGGTGGCGTTTTCGTACAGCCCGATCGTCTGGAACTCCCGCTTGCGGAAGGAGGAAGGATTCTGCCGCCTGGTGATGGGCCTCGGCACACGCGCGGTGGCCCGCGTGGCGGAGGATTACCCCCGGCTGGTCATGCTCAGCCATCCGGCGCTGCGTCCGGAAAATACACCCGCGGAGGTTAGGCGCTACTCGCAAAAGACCTTGGACGTAATCGATATGCGCGCGTCCCAAATTTCTTCCTGGCCGGTTGCGCGGATTTTGAACGCCGATTACCCCGCGTTGCGCTGGCTGGCCTCCGTCGACCGGGGGGATACGGTGATGCCCCTCTTCTCGCTCGGGCCGGACCTTGCGCCGGAGCGGATGGTCCTCACGATGGATAACTTCCTGCAGCAGTCGGGCTTTGTCGGATTGCTCAAAGCTGTGCTTGCCACGCTGGCCCGGGAGTACGGCGTCCCGGTGGATTTGGAATTCGCCGTCACGCTCGATCCGGAATCCGCGACACCCGATATGAAGTTTCATCTGCTGCAGTGCCGGGCGCTGGCCGGGGGATCCGGCGGGGGATCATGGAAAATTCCCAAAGGGATCGCCGCGGAAGATAAATTCTTCGTCGCCACGCGCGTCGTTCCGCAGGGCGCCGTGCATCAAGTGGACGTTATCTGCTTTATCGACCCGGACGCCTACGGCACGCTCGCCGGCGCCGGGGAAAGAAAAACTGTGGCCGGACTCATCGGTCGTTTGAACAAGCGCTTGGAAGGCCGGCCGTTCATCCTGATCGGGCCGGGCCGTTGGGGGTCAACCAACCCGCTGCTGGGAGTGCCGGTTACGTACGCCGACATCTTCAACACCCGCGCGCTGGTGGAACTGGCTGTGGTGCAGCAGGGGGCGATGCCCGAGCCGTCGTACGGCACGCATTTCTTCCAGGATCTGGTGGAAGCCGGCATCTATCCGATCGCCATCTACCCGGAGTACCCCGGGGATTTATTCCACGCCGAGTGGATCGCGAAGGCCAAGAATTCCCTGGCTGAAATGCTGCCGGACGCCCGCAACCCCAATGATTGCGTGAAGCTGGTGGATATCCCGCGGGAGTTCGGTGGGAAAAAAATGGATCTCCTCATGGACGGCGAGAGAGCGGTTGCCTTTTTGGTCGAACCGGACCTGACCAGGTATCCGGAACGTAGAGGGTAGAAGCAGGGCCCGCCAGGCAACGGATTTTGGCAAGTCGTTGTATACTTCGGTACCGGTCGGAGTAATTCGCGGCGGGCCCGGATTTTAACGCGCGGAGGAGATGACGCCCATGAAGGTTACGTGCCTGCAGGAAAACCTCGCCAAAGGGTTGGGGATCGTCACCCGGGCCGTGTCCCCGCGGAACGTGCTTCCGGTGCTCGGCAACGTCTTGCTGGCCACGGAAGAAGGACGGCTGAAACTCGCCGCCACCAACTTGGAAATCGGCATTACCTATTGGCTGGGCATTAAAGTGGAAGACGAGGGATCCATCACCGTGCCCGCCCGGACGCTGCTGGATTTCGTCAATACATTGCCCAACGAAAAAATCCATCTGACGCTCGACACTCGACGGCAATCCCTCAATCTGAAGTGCAAATCGTTCACCAGCGATATCAAGGGGGTGGACGCGCAAGAATTCCCGGTCCTGCCCAGCGCCGCATTCGGCGAGGGGTTATCGCTCAACGTCGTCGATTTGCGGGAAATGATCACGCAGACGACGATCGCCGCCGCCACGGACGATACCCGGCCGGTGTTGACCGGGGTGCTGGTGCGCCTCGAGGGGGACCAGCTCACGCTGGCCGCGGCCGACGGATTCCGGCTTTCCATGCGGAATTCCAAGCTGTCCGCGCCGGTGCGCGAGAGCGTCAGTGTGATTATTCCGGCGCGCGCGCTCAGCGAGCTGGCCCGCCTGATCGGCGACCAGGACGAGATGGTGTGGATGGTTCTTCCCACCGGGCGCGGTCAAGCGGTCTTCCGGCTCAAGGACGCGGAACTTTCCTCTTCGCTCATCGACGGCACCTTCCCGGATTTTCAACCGATCATTCCGCGCTCGTTTAACACGCGGGCCGTCGTCTCCACGGCCCAATTTCTGAAAGCCTGCAAAGCGGCGGATATATTCGCCCGGCAGGCCTCGCATTCCGCCCGCATCACGATCACTCCGGGAGCCGACGCTCTGCCGGGGAGACTGCAGGTGAACGCGACCGCGGCGGAGACGGGCGCGGGCGAGACGGTCATCGATGCCACGGTCGAGGGTCCGGCCATCGAAGTCGCTTTTAACGTCAAGTATCTGGTCGATGTGCTGACGGTGGTGAATACCCCCAACGTGGCGCTGGAAACCACAGGCCCCGCCAGTCCGGGAGTGGTGCGACCGGTGGGACGCGACGATTTTATCCATGTGATCATGCCGATGCATCTGGGAAAGTAAACAACCACGGGCGCGGAAACCGCGCCCGTTTTATTTTAATTATTCTAAAAGGATGTTGAAAAAGGCTCCAGAGGTGGTCGAGTAGCGGTCTTTGCGTATCGAGACCACCGGCTATTTGGCGCGGTCGCGATACGCCCGCAAAGAACGCGGGCTCCCCCGGCCTCGCTACGCGAAGCGGGGCGGGGCTCGACCGACTTTTCAACACCCTGCTAATAGTCGTCGCACCGACCAAAAATGTTTTAATCCATCCCGCCAATTGATCGGAAGTAAAAGCGGATAATTATGACGCGCACCGGTTGGGCGCGGCGGTGGCGACCGGCACGGATGCGGCTTCCAAACCGAACGCCTCCACCACCGGCCGCCCATCCCAGTCGGCGGGAACCGCCAACCCGAGCGCCCAGACGCCCGTGGCGGCCGTGTCGACGGTCAGAATCGGAACTGTCAGCGGCGGACCGGAAACGACGCCCGGCCCATTAATAATCCACGGGATAGTCATATCCTCCGGCAGTAAAGATCCGTGGGTTTGGTCGTGTCCCCCGTGATCCGATGTGAGGATAATCAGCGTCCCATCCAAAAGGTTGTCGGCGCGTAGCCCATCCAGCAGGCTCCCGATGACGGTATCGTCATGTCCGATGACGCTCAGATAAACGGCCGACATCCAGCCGTCGGCGTGTCCAAAGGAATCGGGATAGGTGAGGTGCACAAAGAGCACGCCAAAACCGCCAGCGGCTTCTTGCAGGGCGGTCTTGGCGATGTCCTCATCGTTCCCGCTGTCGATGAAGCGAAACGCGTCCACCGTTCCCGGCCGGGCGAGCGTTTCCAATTTCTGCTTGCCCACCACCATGATTGTGCGCATCCCCGCGTCGTGGGCGACCGAGAAGATCGTGGCTCCCTGAATGTATCCCTTGTCGGGTTCGTAATCATCCCAGGTAATCCCGTGTTTGGATACGCACCGGCCGGAGAGCATGGAAGCGTGCGCCGGAAGCGTGACGCTGGGAAAAATGGTCTGGGCGGTGAAGGATGCCGCGCCGCCGTTGATCAACGCGCTGATGCGGGGAATGTCGGAACGCAGGAGGCCGTCCGGGCGCAATCCGTCGATGCTGATGATCACCACCCGCTCCGCCTTCGGTTGCGGCCTGGGCGAAGGGGTCGGCGTCAAAGCAGCTGACGGCGCGACGGAGGGCGTGAACGTGAAAGTGGAACTGGAAGTGGAACTGGAAGCGGGAGTCGGCTCAGGCGCCGGAGTGCTGATTGGCGATGCTATGGAACAGGCGCATAGAAGAAGCGCAACAAGCAGTACCGAGAGAAGACGGAATTTTTTCATTGGGGATTCACCAAAAAATATGTCAGCCTCATTGCTGTTTATGCATTGCACAGTGAATCTACGGCCGGAAGGATACCTTTTTTTATCTTCATGCCGACGCTCCGGAATATTGACGCAATCCCCTCAACCAGATTAACCGGGATACCACGAGCAACGCCAGCGACAGCGCGACGGCTCCCAGCACGGTGGTTCCACCCAGCCGGCCAGTCAACGCTTCGGTCGGCACCGTGACGGCGAACGCCACCGGAATGACGAAGGTGAGCGCGAATCGCAGCCAGCCCGGATACAGGCTGATCGGCCACCGCCCGGCTTCGTACATGCTTTGGAATATTTCCAGGATATTCTCCACGCGCACAAACCAGAAGGAAAGCGTCGCCAGGATCAACCAGAAACTGTAGATGATGACCCCGCCCGAAAGCAGCAAGATCACGAACGCCACGGCCTGGCCGGTCCCCACGTGCGCCCCCAATCGGATCAGCGCCGCGGTCAGCACGCCGAACCCCATGAGGATATCGATCAGTTGCCAGATATCCACCTGGCGAAGGCTCACGAGTAGTTGGGCATCTTCCGGTTTGGTCAGCGTGAAATCCAGCGTCCCCTCGCGCACATCTTCGATTAATTGCTCCATCCCCGGACGGATCACCAGGCCGATCAGCCCGCCGATGAGAAAATACACGCCGACGAGGGCGAGCACCTCGTCGGGGCTCCAGCCGCCCAATGCATCCGTATAGGAAAAGATCACCGCCAACCCGGCCAGCGAGGTGGCCAATTCCAAGAGGGACTGGAACAATTGAATGAAAAAATTGATGCGGTAGGCCGCTTCGCCCATCACGCCGATTCGGAAATAGGCCCAGGCGAGCCGCAGGTAACTCATGCTCCCACCGCCGAATACACCCGCACGCCCGCCTGCCAAACGAGTCGCAGAAGGACAAACGCAATCCCGACCCACACGACCTGCGCGAAGATTCCTTCCGCCGCTTGGACCGGCGTCAATTGCCCGAGGAACAACTGCACGGGAAAACTGACCATCCACTGGAACGGGAGAACGGCCGCGGCGATCCTCACCGGCGGCGGAAAAAGGGAAAGCGGAGCCATCTGGCCGGAAAGAAACAGCATCGCGACGAAGTACGTCTGGTTGACCGCGCCGACCCGCGTCGTCCAGAACGCCGTGAGGGCGAGGGTCCATTCGAGCAGGAACCGCAACAGGAAGGCCAGCAGGACGGCGGGGAAAAACGCCGCGAGAGCCCAGGGAGCAAAGACGATCGTCGGACGGAAGATGAGCGCCAGGACGAATGCGATCAGGAGCATGAAGGGCAGGGTGATTAATTTGGAGGAAATATTGTCGGCGATGTCGGCGTGGATTGGATGCGCGGGACGCAGGAGCGCGAAGGAGAGACCCCCTTCCCGAACCCGGTATTCGAACTCATACATGATCCAAGTGTAGGTGACGTGATTGACCAGCATCATCACCAGGAAGTAAGCCGCGAAATCCCGCGTGGTGTACGCCCCGACGCTGCCTCCGCTGCTGGTGGAGACCGTCGACCAGACGATGAGATACACCAGCGGCTCGAGCACATGACCGATCATCCAGATTGCGAGCGACGCGCGGTATTGCAGCATGGCGGCGAAGGTGGTTTTAAACTGCTGCGCGTAGAGGTCCCGCAGGCCGCTCATTCCGCCCCCTGTTCAAACACCCGCTCGATCACTTCCTCGATGGGGGGATCCTCCACCAGCAGATCGATCACCGGCAGATCGGCCAGCAGCCGTTCGGTGACGTGGGCCGTCTGCGCTTTTGGCACCCGCAGGGTAAACGAACCTTCGTCGCAGGAAACGACGTCGCCGTAGGCATGCAGATCGGCCTGGCAATCCTCGAGGCGGACCACGATGGTTTTATGCGCCGTGAACTGTTGCACCAGGTCGGAAAGATCTCCGTCGAAGAGAAGTTTTCCGCGGTGAATGACGATCACGCGCCGGCAGAGCGCTTCGACGTCCGCCATGTAGTGGCTGGTAAGCAAAATCGTCGCGCCGTAGCGGCGATTGTATTCGGCCAGGAAGGCGCGGATTCTCCGTTGCATCGTCACGTCGAGGCCGATCGTCGGCTCGTCGAGGAAGACCACCTGGGGCCGGTGCAGCAGCGCCGCGGCGATCTCGCATTTCATCCGCTCGCCCAGCGAAAGATTGCGCACGGGTTTGCGTAGAAGCGGTCCCAATTCCAGCAGCTCGGTCAGGTCCGAGAGCATCCGCCGGTAATCGGGGGCGGGGATGCGGTAGATGGCCCGGTTGAGTTCGAAGGAATCCAGGGCGGGAATATCCCAGACAAGCTGGTTGCGCTGTCCCATGACAAGCGTGATCTGCCGCAGGAAATCCTTTTCCCGTTTCCAAGGGACGCGCCCCAACACCAGCACTTCGCCGCCGGTGGGATGCAGGAGGCCCGAGAGCATTTTGAGGGTCGTCGTCTTCCCCGCGCCGTTGGGCCCGAGGAAACCGACGATCTCGCCGGGTGCCAGGTCAAAGGAGATGCCGTCGACGGCTGGAACGGATTCCGTCTCGCGGTGCAGCAGACTTTGCAGCGCGGCCAGAATTCCCGATTCGCGCTCGCTGACGACGTATATTTTCCGCAGGTCGCGGAGATGGATAACGGGATTTGTCATCGAGGATCTCCCGGTCCGAAAGTCATTCTTTTTCCCATCCGTACTTTCCGATCAGCGGCACAAACACGACCGAAATCAGCCGGCGGCGTTCGATTCCGGCGGGAAAGCGCGTGTAGAGTTCGAGTTCCTGCACGCTGCGCCCGCCGATTGGAGCGACAAGCCTGCCGGAGGGGGCCAATTGCTCCAACAACGGATCCGGTAGGGCGGGCGTTCCGGCCGTCACCAGGATCGCGTCGAAGGGAGCGAGGTCCGGCAACCCGGCGGTCCCGTCGCCGACGATCACTTCGGCGTTGTCGATTTTCAAATCCCGGAGATTTTCCACGGCGCGGGTTGCCAGTTCCGGAATTCGCTCCACCGAATACACCGCCCGCGCCAGGCAGGCCAGGATCGCGGTCTGGTACCCCGATCCGGTGCCGATTTCAAGGACCTTCTCCTCGCCCCGCAATTCCAGCGCCGCGGTCATGTACGCCACGATATACGGTTGGGAAATGGTTTGATGGAAGCCGAGAGGAAGGGGCGTGTCGTCATAGGCGCCCGCGCGCTCGTCCTCGGAGAGGAAACAATGCCGGGGAACGGCGCGCATCGCCTCCAGCACGCGTACCGCGGATACTCCGCGGAGCTCGATCTGATCCCGGACCATGCGCTCGCGTGGTTTGGCATAATCATCAGGCGGGAAAGTAAAGCGAAGGCTCACGAAGTATCGTCACGGCCGTCCAGATGTTGACGGTTGCTTTCGTCCACAGAATTTGCCGGAAAGAATCTCCGTAGAAGAATGGACCGGCAGTACACTCACCTGGAAATTTCTGAGACGTAGGATGAAATTATACTCCGCGCATCCGCCCGCCCGGTTTCCCCGATTATGCGTTTGGCGAGAGGAGATCCATGGCTTCTATTCTACAAGACCCTGGCCATACCGTCCGCATGATTTCATTTTCACTCCAGGACCGCACCGTGCACTAGAAAAAGAATTTGCCCCAACTGTGGAGGAATGAAAATGAAAAAGCGGCCCGGGTTTTACCGGGCCGCTTCGATGAACATTGGAAAGACTAAGCTTGGGGTTTGGCTTTTCTGCTGCGGCGGATGAGCGACCGCCCGAGCAGATAGAAGGGCGAGCCCAGCAGCGCGATGACCAGCAGCGCCGGGATACCGCAGATTCCGAGTTGGATGAGAAAATCGACCAACCCCTGCAATCCGCGAATTAATTCCTGGACCGCCTGTTTGGCGACCCCTTCCGGATGCCAGCCGCCGATTTGGATGGGTTGCGATGGAATGTCGGGTTCCAGCGTGACGCTGATAAGGGAGAATTGAGATGCGGTCTGGTAATAATTGATCTGGCCTTCGAGCACTTCGATCTGGCCCTCCACCTGCCGCAGCTGTTCTTCCACCGCCACGATGGCATTGGTGTCGGTGGCGTTGGCCATGATGGCGAGCAGGCGTTCCTGGGAAGCGCGAAGATTGCGGAGCTGGGATTGCGCATCGGTGTATTGGGCGGTCACGTCCTGCCCGCTCAGTTGGCGGCTTTTCACCTCCACCGCCAGGCCTTCGATTTCCGCCAGCGTCGCTTTCAGTTTATCGACCGTATCGGCGGGGACCCGGATGGAAATATCGCCGGAATAATATTTTTCACCCTGCGATCCATACTCATTTTGAGAGATGTTGGAATTTACCACCCAGCCGCCTTTGGCGAACGCCAGATCGGCGATCTTGGCGGCGGCATCCGCCGGATCCTTCACGACCAGGTCCAGGGACGCGTTCAGAAGGACGATCCGGTCGGTGGGGCCCGGCAGGGGAGCCGCGGATGTGGCGGCGGGAGCGGCGGTCGGGGCCGCTTGCGCCGGCAAACCGAAACTTTCCTTCACGGCACCGCTGCTCAACGCCCGATCGCCGAGCGCATTGGCTGGCGCCAGGGTGGCCGCGGCGGCGCAGGAACTGAGCAAAACGACGTGGATGAGGAAAATCAGGACCAGGGACTTCTTCATATCGCCTCCTTCCGGGAAACCCGGGTTCGCTGGATATATCTTACCCGACGACGGAAGCGATCCGCGGGTTCCACGCTCGCCCGCTCCGGCTACCAGCCTTCCTCGAGCCGAAGAATCAGCCGGGAGGGCAAATCGGCCAGCCGCATCCGGGCCTGCACGATTTCCACATCATATTCCACCCGGCGCCACTCCCATTCCAAGCTGTCGGTATCGATAATGGAATAGGCGGCGCGCGGATCCTGGTCGCGGGGCTGTCCGACCGACCCCGGATTGAGAATCATGCGTTGATACCCCAAGTGGAAGGAACTGCTGTGGGAGGGAAGATAGGTGACGCATCGATTGCGCTCGTTGAGCAGGAAGGCGATGGCTACGTGGCTGTGGCCGACCAGGCAATACAGTGTATTAAAGGAAGCGAAATTGCTCTGCGCCTTCGGCGCATCCAGCAGGTATTCCCAAAGCGGGCGGCGGGGACTCCCGTGCGTGAGGGTATACGGCTCGCGAATGGATTGTTGGGGAAGGTCGTGAAGAAATTGGGTTGATTCCGGCGTGAGTCGCCGGTTAGTCCATTCGAGCGCCCGCCGCGCTTCCCCGTTAAAAGCGTCCAGGGGAAGATCCCCGATCGCCGCTTTATCGTGGTTGCCGCCGATGCACAGCAGTTCTGGAAATTCCCGCATGCGGTCGACGCACTCATTCGGATCCGGCCCGTACCCTACCAGATCGCCCAGGCACCAAACGGCATCGAAGATGCCGGCGTCTTCGAGCACTGCGTCAAAGGCGGTGATATTGGCATGAATGTCGGAGACGACCAGGACCCGCATAGGAAATCGGTTGAAGTCTACTCCGGGAGGAAGGATTAGGCAACCCGTGGAAGAAATATTTTTCGTAAAAAATAGACAAGTCCTCGGGTGAGGGGGGCACCCGAAGACTTGTCTGTAAATAGTTTACCATACGGGCGATTTTTCAAGATTAACCATCCGTTAAAAATAAATTCAGAGGCAATCCATCCGGAAGGGAATCCATCGATTACGGGCGTTTCAAAAAAGCGAAGTTAATGCTCATTATTTATGCGGTCCCTTGGACCGGATGATTGCGGATTCCTTTCCGCTTTCTTATCGTGCCCTGCGGCGATGCGATTGTCTTTGCAATGGAGCATTGGGTTCCAAAGTTTTCTGCTAGAGGGCGCGAATATACACCCGATGGTTTTTATACGGCTTGCCGCCGATATTAATTAAATCCGCGCGCATTTCAACGGCGGTTTCGGCCACCTGGCACAATTCCCCCCACTTGAATTGCTGGCGGTGGCTATTTAGAGATTTTTCCATCTCCAGATACAGCAGCACATTGCCTCCCAGCCCTTTGAATTCGGGGAGAATCCCGGCGCCGTTGAGCGCGATCCAATCGGTGCGGTTCACTTCCAGGAGGATATCCAGGATCGCCTTGGGGGAAGGAATCGAATCGAGGAACGCGAAGAAGGGGATATATCCCCGGGTGCGCTGCAGCGCCGCCGACACGTCCGGGAACGCCAGGACGAACCCGACCACTTCTTCCTTATGGGTGATAATTTTGATCAGGTCGTGGCTGATCAGTTGGAAAATATTGTCGGCGACGAATTTCACTTCGCGTTCCGAAAGCGGATAGTATTCCCAGTTTTTGGTGAAGGCTTTGTTGTAGGTGTCGATGAAACGGGGCATCCACGTCATCATCACCTTGTTCGATTGGAAGTTGTGCACGGAAAAGGTGCCGCGTTTTTCGATGCGGGCGCCCAGGCGGCGAATCCGATCGGGGAGCGTGACTTGAACGCGGGGAATGGAGCAGGAGATGAAATCCACCTCCTTTTGAAATCCCAATCGTTCCATCGTGCGCCTGTAGTAGGCGTGATTGTAGGAAGACATCATCATCGTCTGGCGATGTTCGAACCCGTCCACCAGCATCCCGTAGCCGTCGAGCGGCCCGAACCCTTTTGGGCCCATCACGGAATCCAGTCCGCGCTGGCGCGCCCACTCAAACACTTTCCCAAACAACGCGTCCGCCACCTCCGGATCGTCGACGGCTTCGAAGAGGAAGAAGGTGGCCAGATTCCTGCCGTGATATTTGTTGTAGGGTTTGTTCTCGAGCGCCGCGATCCGGCCCACGTCCTTGCCGTCCCGGACGGCAACGAAAAAATCGGCGTCCGAATGCTCGTAAAAGGGATGTTTTTTCCGATTGAGCTGGATCGAGAGGTCGGCCCACAGAGGCGGCACCCATTGCGGGCACGCGGAATAAATGGGAAAGGGGATTTTATAAAACCAAATCACGTCGGAGCGCTTATTGGAGTCGATCGTTTCAATCTTCAGCATACCGGATCTCCTGGATGCATCGGGAGTACACGCCTGCCTTTGCGCCGGGCCGCAGGTTATTCCTCCGGTTGTTCCCTCTCACCGCGCCGCTTGCGCGCGGGGGGGACGTCGGATTTAAATAGACCGGACGAATACCCGGTGATTCTTCCACGCCCGGCCGCCTAAATTGGCGAGGTCGGAGCGCATTTCCGTCGCCGTTTCTGCCACCTGGCATAATTCGCCGAATTTGAATTGATGGAAGTGGCTGTTGACCGTTTTTTCCATTTCCGAGTACATGAGCGCATTCCCGCCCATTCCCTTGAATTCAGGCAGGATCCCGCCGCCGTTGAGCGCGATCCATTCGGTGCGCCCCACTTCCCGGAGAATATCCACCAGCGCCTTGGGTGAGGGAATACTATCCAGCATCGGGAGCGGAGGGATGTACCCCCGCGTTCGCAGGAGGGCGGCGGAGATGTCGGGGAAGGAAAGGATGAACCCAACCACCTCGTCGTTGCGGGTCATGATTTTGATCAGGTCCTGATCCAGGAATTGCATGATGTTGTCGACCACGAAGTTCACTTCCCGGTCCGAGAGCGGATAGTACTCCCAATTCTTGACGAAGGCCGCGTTGTAGGCCTTGATGAAACTGGGAATCCATTTCAGCAGTTCCTTTTTATTCTTGAAGGACAAAACCTGGAACGAGCCCCGCCGGAGAACCCGCTCGGCGATGCTGTGAACCCGGTCGGGCATGCGGAACGCTTCGCGATCGATCAGGCAGGTGATGAAATCCACTTCCTTGTGAAAGCCCATGGTTTCGAGCATATGCGGCAGGTAGGGTTTGTTGTAAGCGGACATCATCATCGTCTGGCGGTGGTCGAAGCCGTCCACCAGCATGCCATAGCCGTCGAGCGGGCCGAATCCTTTGGGACCCATGACGGTATCCAACCCGCGTTTGCGCGCCCAGACGAACGCCCGCTCGAAAAGGGCGTTGGCCACGCCCTGATCCGCGACGCATTCAAACAGATAAAACGCGGCGACTTTCCGGTTGTGATACTTGTTGTAGGGTTTGTTCTCCATGATCGCGATCCGGCCCACGTCTTTTCCATCCTTGACCGCGATGAAAAAATCGGCGTCGGAATGTTCGTAGAACGGATGCTTCTTCCGGTTGAGTTGCATCGAAAGATCGGCCCACAGGGGAGGCACCCACTGCGGGGTGTTGCCATACATGGAAAAAGGAATTTTATAAAACCGGATGACGTCGGATCGTTTGTTGCTGTCGATGGTTTCGATGGTTAGCATGGTGTACTCCATGAGCTTGAATGGGCCCGCGCTTCCTGCAGCGCGGACGATATTTCCGAAGGGAGGGGCGACCGCATCGGCGCGCCCCCTCCGCGTTTTATAAGTGGATGTATCCGCCGCCCAGCCCGTGGGCCGCTTCCATCAGCGTCTCGCTCAGGGTGGGATGGGCGTGCACATTGCGGGCGATCGCCTTCGCGGACAATCCCGCCCGGTAAGCCAGCGTTAGTTCAGGCAACAGTTCCGTCACCTCGGGGCCGACCATGTGCGCCCCCAGCAGCCTCCCGTTTTTAGAGTCGGCAAGAAGTTTAACCCATCCGCCGTAGTCGCCCAGTCCGAGCGCTTTTCCGTTGGCCTGGAACGGAAAACGGCCTACCTTAATGGTATAACCCCGCGCTATCGCCTGGGCTTCAGTCAGGCCGAAGGAGGCGGCCTGGGGCCGGGAAAAAATGGCGCGCGGCATGAAGTCGTACTCCAGGGGAGCCGCGCCGCGCCCGGCGATATGCTCGGCGCACGCCAGGCCCATCGCGGATCCTACATGGGCCAGCATGAGTTTGCCGGTCACGTCGCCGACGGCCCAAATACCGGGGACGTTCGTCGCCATGCGGTCGTCGATGAGCACGCGCCCTTGCTGAATTTTAACTCCCAGGTTTTCCAATCCAAGGTCCTCGCTGTTGGGGCGGAAACCGACGGCCAGCAACACGCTTTCGGATTCGAGCGATTCGATTTTCTCCCCCGATCGCACCCGCACCTTTGCTCCACCGCTTCCGGCTTCAGCCGCCTCGACCGAGGTTGCGGTTCGAATCTCCACGCCGCGGCGCATCAGCGCCTTGGCCAGTTCCGCGCTTACCTCTTCGTCTTCGAGCGGCGCGATCCGCGGCAGCATTTCCACCACCGTGACCGGCACGCCGTAGGCATTCCACAGCGTGGCGAATTCGAGCCCGATCGGCCCGCCGCCGACGATGACCGCCGAGGCGGGCGGCGTTTCCCGCAGAATGGCTTCGCGATACGTCAGGATGCGTTCGCCGTCCGGCGTAACGCCCGGCGGAGAGGACGGACGCGCGCCGGTGGCGAGGACGATATGCTTGCATCCAAATCGGACGGAGCGGGCCGGGGAGGAAGCTGCGCTTTCCGGTGTGAACACCTCGACCACTCCGGGTTGGGGAATCCGCGCGGACCCGCGCAGAACATCGATGGAATTCTTCTTGAGCAGGAATTCCACTCCTTTGACCATCCGGGTCGCCACCTGGCGGGAACGCCGCACCGCGGCGGAATAATCCGCGCGGATCTCTCCGGTTTCGAAACCGAATTCTTTGCCACCGGTTTTAAGCGTTTGGATGACTTCGGCGTTGCGGAGCAGCGCCTTGGAGGGGATGCATCCGAGGTTGAGGCACACGCCCCCCAGGAATTCCCGCTCGACTACGGCGGTTTTCAACCCCAGTTGCGCGCAACGGATGGCGCATACATAGCCGGCCGGCCCCGCCCCCAGGATGATCACGTCGTAGGATGGTTCGGGCATGCACCGTCCCAAAGTGCGCGCACCCGCGGGGAGCCAATCCCGGAAAGGCCGGGCGCTGGCGGGGTGGCGGATTGCGGGGATTATAATTCCAAAACCCATGGGGACGATAAGTTGGATTTTCGATCGATGAAAGCCACCGCGGCGGCCCGCCCCCGGATTCTGCTGACCAACGACGACGGAATCCAATCGGCGGGGTTGTGGGCGGCGGCCGAGGCGCTTTCCCGGCTGGGCGAGCTAACCGTCGTGGCGCCGGTCGCCCCCTCCTCGGGCACAGCCCGCAGCCATCCGGGAAACACATCCGGCCGGATCGAGGTTCTGGAAAAAACCTACGGCGGGGCGAACCATCCGGTGTATGCGGTGGACGGCACACCCGCCCAATCCGTGTTGTTCGCCCTGCTTGAAATTCTTCCCGCCCCTCCGTCGCTCGTGGTAGCGGGGATTAACTACGGAGAAAACGTCGGCTTCGGGATAACCATTTCGGGAACGATCGGCGCGGTCCTGGAAGCGGCGGCGGCCGGGATCCGTGCGCTCGCGGTATCCCTGGAGATGCCGATCGAAGGGCATCGGGACAGCAGCCTGGCGTTCGATTTTTCCGCCGCGGCAGGATTCGCCGAACGTTTTGCGCGGATTCTGTTGACCTCTCCCTTGCCGCCTGATACGGCGGCGCTCAAGGTGGACGTTCCGTCCGACGCCACGGCCGACACCCCGTGGAGGTTGACCCGTCTTTCGCGTTCCCGATACTACCAACCGGAGAAGGCCGAACGGAAAGCGCTAGGGGAGCCGGCGCAAACTCCGTACCGGCTGGTGTTCGATCCGCGGGAGGCGGAGAAAGGTTCCGATGCATACGCTCTGCGGGTCCAGCGCCAGGTGTCGGTGACGCCGCTCAGCCTGGACCTGACCTCCCGCTCGGATTTCACCGCGCTCGAAAATGCGCTTCGCGCCGCCGGCCGCGCTTAACGGGGACCGGGCGCGGATGACCGGATGGTTCCGGCAAGAACCACAGAACGATTTCATCTGTATTCAGAAGGAGTGAACGCATGACCAGCAAAGTTTTTTGGGGTTCGCCGCGCCAGGCGCAGATCGGCGCCGAAGAAACGCTTCCCGCCAAGCTCGATTTGATCCTGGATCGACTTCACTTGCGCGACCGGGTCAAAGACGAGACGGTGGCGATTAAAATGCACACCGGCAACAACATCATCACCTCGACGATCCATCCGGTGTTCGTGCGCAAGGTGGTCAAAGCGATCAAGGACGGCGGGGGAAAACCGTTCGTGGCCGACGTCAATTGGGACACGGCCGGCGCGGAGGAACGGGGTTATTCCGATGAGACGCTCGGCTGCCCGGTCTATCCGGCCGCCGGTCCGGACGAGAAATATTTCTACGTCCATAAAAGGAAGTTCAAGAATCTGGAAGAGTGGAAGGTGGCCGGCATGATCGAGGACGCCACCTTCCTGATCGACCTGGCGCATATCAAAGGCCACCCGGCGTGCGGATTCGGCGGCGCGTTTAAGAACATCGCCCTCGGATGCATGGCCGGGGAAACGCGCGGAGCGATGCACGACACGGTGCATTTCGATCGGTACTGGTTCCCCGAAAAGTGCCCGGACGCGGAAACGCGCGCCAGGATCATCGCCGCCTGCCCGCTGGGCGCGCTGGTGGAAGACCGCAAGGATCCGCGCGAGATCCATCTGCACACCGAGCCGTGCACCCAGTGCGGCCGCTGCCTGGCGGTTGCGCCTCCCGGATCGCTGAAAATCGATCCGGTGAATTTCTCCGCCTTCCAGGAAGCCTGCGCCATCAGTACGGCGATCACGCTCTCCACCTTCGCGCCCGGAAAGGTGGCCTGCATCAGCCTGGCCACGCAGATGACGCCGGTGTGCGATTGCTTCGGCTTTACGGGGATGTCCATTCTGCCGGACGCGGGGATTTTCGGTTCGGACGATATCGTCGCCATCGACCAGGCCGTGCTCGACGTTACCTCCAAGCTGCCGCTGATCGAAGAGAACATGCCCGCCTCGCTAAGAAAATATCTGACCCCCGGCGTGCATCCATTCGCCCGCATGCACGGTCCCCTCAAAGACCCGTACAAGGTGACGGAATACGGCGAAGCGCTCGGGTTGGGTTCGCGCCAGTACGAGCTGGTCGATGTGCTGCCGGTGGATGAGAATGCGGAACCAAGTAAATGGTTCATCTCCGCCACGTGATTCAATGAAAGATCAATACCATGTAGCCGGGATCGTCGATCCCGGCTACGTTTTATTAACGATCCCGATTACATCTCATCGTTGATCCCGGCTGCCTTCCGGGCCGTCTGCATCCGAGAAGATCGCGGATATAATATGGCCCTATGTCCGCGATTAAACCCCCGCCACGAAAAACCTTCTTCTCCGCCGGCCTGTTCTTCATGGCGGCGCTGTTTGCCCTGCTGGGGTGGGGCGGGGTGGCCGGGGTCGTCTTCCTGACTCTGCCTTTCCTGCTTCCGCGCTGGCTATTTTTCTTCTCGTTGTTCTTCGCCGTCACCGGAACGGCCGTCCCCTTTGTCTGGTATCTCAACCGGCGGTTTACGCCGGCCCGCTTCCCCTCCGAAGGCATCCTCATGCGCGAGGCGCTGGAGGCGGCTTCGCTCGCGGTGTTCCTGGTCTGGCTGCAGGCCGGGCGCCTTTTCACGGTTTTTCTGGGGTGGGCTTTTTTCGGCGCCTTCCTCGCCGTCGAGCTGCTGCTGAGACTATTTGAAAACAGCCGGTGGACGCCGGCCCCTTCCCTCGAAGCGGCGCCCGCCGGGGGGAACGATGTTCCACCCGGCCCGCCGCCCCCGGGCGATTCCTCCGCAGGCGAATGACCCTTCGAGATCTGCCTTCGATCGATTCCCTCCTCCATCGTCCCGAAATTGAATCCCGGCTGGGAGAATACGGCCGGGAGCTGACGCTGTACGCCGCGCGGACGGTGCTCGAGAGGTTGCGCGCCGAAATCCGCGCGGCGCCTACCGTTCCCCCGCTCAATGAAATCGTCAGCCGGATCCTCAACTTTCTGGACGAGGCGACAGCCACCTCCCTGCGGGAAGTGATCAACGCAACCGGGGTGATCCTGCATACCAATCTCGGCCGGGCGCCGCTGAGCCGGGCGGCGCTGGACGCGATGATCCGGGTCGGGAAGGGCTACTCCACGCTGGAATACGACCGGACGGCGGGGGAACGCGGCGGCCGCGCGCCGCAGGTGGAGCGATTGCTGCGGCTGCTGACAGGCGCGGAAGCGGCGCTGGCGGTGAACAACAACGCCGCCGCGGTGCTGCTCGCGCTCTCTTCCCTCGCCAAGCGCAAGGAAGTGCTGATCTCGCGCTCGCAACTGGTGGAAATCGGCGGCGGCTTCCGCATCCCGGACGTGCTGCGGCAGTCGGGGGCGAAGCTGGTCGAGGTGGGCACCACCAACCGCACCCGCCGCCGGGATTACGAGGAAGCCATCACGCCGCGGACGGCGATGATCCTGCGCGCCCATTCTTCGAACTTCCGCATCATTGGTTTTACCGCCGAGCCCGGGATAGGGGAACTGGCGGAGATCGGTGCCCGGCACGGCCTGCCCGTGGTGGACGACCTCGGTTCCGGCGCGCTGCTGGACACCGCCCGCTTCGGGCTGGGGCACGAGCCGATGGTCCAGGAAAGCCTGGCCTCCGGCGCGGCGCTGACGCTCTTCTCGGGCGATAAGCTCCTGGGCGGGCCGCAGGCGGGAATCCTGGCCGGGAGGGCCGAACTCGTGGCGAAGGCGAGGGAACATCCGCTCGCGCGCGCCGTGCGCGCCGATAAATTCACCCTGGCCGCGCTCGAAGCGACGCTGATCCACTACCTGCGCGGAGAGGCCGAGCGCGAGGTGCCGGTCTGGCGGATGATCGCCGCGCCGGCGGGGGAACTCGAGGAACAGGCGCGAAGATGGGCGCAGCGGATCGGGCGCGGCGAGGTGGTGGAAACCCGATCGACCGTGGGAGGCGGCAGCCTCCCGGAAGAAACGCTTCCCACCTGGGCGCTCGCGCTGGAGGTGAGCAAACCGCAGGCGTTCCTGGCCCGGCTGCGGAACGGATCGCCGCCGGTGATCGCGCGCGTGGCGGAGGACCGGGTGCTCCTGGATCCGCGCACGGTCCTGGAAGGCCAGGATGAACTATTGATCGCGGCCGTCGTCGCGAGCCTCGCCGCGTAAGCCGCTTCGCTCCGAATCATTTTTCACCGAGCTTCGCCCGGGGAACGGATCCGCCAGGGATCGGCCCCGGGTTTTATTATTCCCCGCGCCGTCGAAAGCGGCTATAATCCGGTACTTTGTTTTTGTACCCGGAAGGAGAACGGCATGACGAAAAAAGCGGGAGCGGCCTGGACGGACAAGAAGGGGACCTGGCTTACCTACCGGCCGGATATCAAAGTGCTGGATTGCACCATCCGCGACGGCGGGCTGGTCAATAATTCCCAGTTTACCGACGAGTTCGTCCGGGCGGTGTACCAGGCGCTGGCGGCCGCCGGCGTGGATTACATGGAAATCGGCTACAAAGGCGACCGCAAGATTTACCTGCCGGCGGAATACGGCTGCTGGAAGCATTGCCACGAGGACGACGTCCGCCGGATCGTCGGGGAAAACAAGACGGGCATGAAGCTTTCGGTCATGGCGGACGCCGAGCGGACCGATTACCACGAGGACATCATCCCCAAAGACCAGAGCGTGCTGGACATGATCCGCGTGGCCACCTACATCCACCAGATTCCCACCGCGGTGGATATGATCAAGGCCGCGCACGACAAGGGCTATGAGACCACGCTGAACCTGATGTCGGTCTCGGTCGTGCCCGACCACGAATTGGACGAGGCGCTGGAAATCCTTTCCAAAACGGAAGTGGGCGTGCTGTACATCGTGGACAGTTTCGGCGCGCTGTATTCCGAGGAAATCCAGGCCCTGACGCGCAAGTTCGTGGATTTCGCCAAGGCTTCCGGAAAAAAAGTGGGGATTCACACCCACAACAACCAGCAGCTGGCGTACGCCAACACGATCGAATCGCTGATCCTGGGCGCGAGCTACCTGGATTCCACGATCATGGGGCTGGGCCGGGGCGCCGGCAATTGCGCCACGGAACTCCTCCTGGGATTCCTGAAAAATCCGAAATTCCACATCCGGCCGCTCCTGCAGTGCATCCAGGAGCATTTCCTGCCGCTGCGCGAGAAAATCTTCTGGGGTTACGACATCCCCCTGATGATCACCGGGCAGCTGAACATGCACCCGCGCAGCGCCATCGCCTTTCTGGACGGGACGAACAGCAAGGATTTTCTCGGTTTTTACGATTCGGTAGTGGAAGAGGAGTAGGCGCGGTTTCCCCCGCCGGAAAAAAAATATTAATAGGATGTTGAAAAACTCAATACATGCTGGTGTCATCTTCACGGTTATAAACCATCCCCCCTCACTCCCCCCATTTTCCAAGAGAAAATGGAGGGATGAAAGGGGGGCAGGTGTGTCTGGCTAGAACAAAGTCAACGTTTTTCAATAGCCTCTTTAGGAATAAGCAACTCCTCGGGCCGGGGAAAACGTACGCCGAACCATAAAAAAATCCGAAATCACCGAAAAATTTTCCTGGGTGAAAAAGCACGGCTAATGTTTTTCAGAGCATTCGGATCTTTTCGGCGTAATCCGTGTACAAAGGTGGAAGCCGCGCTGAGTGATACAAGAATAATTTGGAGGACGTGAGAGCTCTTCCCGCGCGGGTTCAATCCGGCCAGGATGGTTTTTTGATATTGCTGTTTTCGGCCCGGATTTTTTCTACCCGCTCCTGCAGGCAATCCGCGGGCTTCCTTCCCTCCTCCCAATACATGAAGTTCTGATAGATCCGGGTCTCGCCCCGGTGTATAAAATATCCCCGCCCAGGCGGCAGGCCCGCCATCGGCTGATAAGGGGGCGATTTGGCGTTGTTGAATTGATCGATCGCGGCGTTGCCGGAAAAGAGCAGCCCGCAGCCCATCTTGCGGGCCTTCTTCATCAGTTCGTCGTCATAATCCTTGGGCAGATCGGTGCCATTGCCGGCGACGATCGCGGAAAGCCCCGCTTCGCCTCCGACGGTGAGGCATTCCGCGAGCAGCTTGCCCACCCCTTCGCAGCGCAGCGCGAGCCGGTCGTAATCGTCGATGAGCAGAACGTAGGCGGGGTTGCCGGCGAGGAACGCCTCCCGGTCGAATCGGTCCGGATTTTTTTGAAACGCCTCTTCGAGCGCCGAAGCCCGCTTGTGCATCGCGTCGGAAAGCCGTTTCAAACAAGGCTCGACCTCGGATTGGTTGTTGACGAACTCCAAAAGGTGGGGAAGGTTTTTCAACGGCAGCAGGGTGCGCGCGTGAAAATCGATGGCGAGGAACTGGAGATCCTTGGGGGAATAGTTTTCCGCCAGCCCCAGCGCCCAGGTGAGCAGAGCGGTGGTCTTGCCGGATTGCCCGGCGGAGCTCGTGACCAGGAAGACCGGGCCGTCTTCCTCCAGCTTCATCCCCAATGGCAGAAGGGTTTCGAAATCTTTTCCCTGGGCGCAAGCGTGCGGCCGGGGAGCCTTGGGCGGACGCGCGCTTTTGGGGAGCGCCACGGAGTAAGGGAGGCTTTCAATGGCCTGAGGCTTCGGGCCTTTCCAGGCGCGCTGCATTGTTTCGCCCAGGTTCAGCAGTTGTTCCATCTGCTCCTGTTCGCTCGCGCCCTCCATTGGAAGCGCCGCCTGGAACTCGATCGGCGGGGTGCCGCGCAGGAAGCCCCTTCCGGGGCGCGGCGGCCGACCGACGTCTTCCTGCAGCCGGGCTTCCCCGATCAATCCGACGATCCCGAAATATTCCGTCTGGCTGGATTGGTGCAGGGTGGCCTGGGCGTGGACATTGGAATATAAATCCGCCGGCAAATCCGCGGGGAGATACGTGGCCGCCGCCAGATGAATCCCGCTCGATCCGCTGCCGCCCGCCAGCGAGGCGATTTCATTGACGAATTCCACCGGGAAGACGCGTTTGAGGCCCAGGAAGTTGTCGATAAAGAGGAACAACTCCGGCAGGGATTCCGCGCCCGCCTGGCGGTTGTAGTCTGCGATGGTCCCGACGCTCTTGCGGCGGAAGAGATCGTTGCGCCGTTTCAGTTCGGTCTGCGCAAACCGCAGCAGCCGCTCGGCCCGCTCCGTCTCGAAACGCGTAATCACCGAACCGACGTGCGGGAACGCCTCGAGCGCGCGCAGGTGGGATTGGCCGCCAAAATCCAAAATGTAGATTTGCACCTGCGCCGGGGAATACATTCTCGCGATGGACACCGCCAGCGTTTTTAGGAGCGTGGTCTTGCCGGAGGCGGCCGATCCGAAAATCAGAAAATGTCCGCCGCCTTCTTCCAAAGAGAGTTGAAACAGCGGCTGCTCTTGTTTCTGGGGAATGTCGCACACTCCCAGGGCCGGATCGGTCATGCCGCCCTCTTCCTCGGGCGCTTCCCACTTCCGGCACGGGTGCCAGGCGCTGCCATTCCATCCGCCGGTGAAATTCTCCTGGAAAATCGAAGGCAGGCAGAGCCGGTCCGGCAACGGGTCCGACCAGACCGGATCCGGTTTGCGAAGGTTCAGGTTCTTCATCGCCGCGTTCAGCCGGTCGACAATCGCATTGGCCTCGGTGATTTGCACATCCCCGGGTTTTCCCGAAGGATCGCCGACGCGGGAATGGGGAACGGCGAGCATTTCCTTGCGGCCGCCGGGATGGACCACCAGCAGTTGATCCGGCCGCTTCTCGGCGCCGTCGCCCCGATACTTCCCGCCGCAGTAGGCGATCTGCACCAGCTGGCGGCCGCTCGAATAGAAATACGCCCGGCCGCGCACCAGACTGATGGCATCCGGGATGCCGATCATCTGCATGCTGTCGTCCGGCTGGCTGGTGCGCAGGCAGACCCGGAAATTCGAGTTTTGCAGAATTTGCGGGTCGATGGCGGACTGGATGTTCTGGGTGGCCAAAATCAGATGCACGCCGAGCGAGCGCCCCAGCCGCGCGATGCTGATCAGGCGCTTGCTTTCCTCGGGATGGCGGTTCTTGAATTCGGCGAACTCGTCGAAGACAATGACCAAATGCGGCAACGGCTGTTTGATGCGCATCGTCCGGTAATCGTCCACGTGGGAACGCCCGAAACGGAAGATGGACCGCGCCCGCTCGAGGATCCGCTTGCGCCGTTCGAGTTCTCCTCCCAGCGCCAGGAGCACCCGCTCGGCGTACGACGCATGGGATTCGATGTCGGTCATCACCCCGACGGTGTGCGGCAGCTTGGCCAGTTCGTTGAAGGCGGCCCCGCCTTTGTAGTCCACCAACGCGAAATTTAAATCATAGGGATGGCAGGTGACGGCCAGGGCCAGGATCAGGGTTTTGAGGACTTCGCTCTTTCCGGATCCCGTCATGCCGCCCAGCAGCCCGTGCGGCCCGTGAGAGCCGTCCTGGTCGCGCAGATCGAAGATGAATTCCGACGTGGCGGAGGTCTTCCCGATCGGCGATTGCAAAAAACCGAACGGCGAGCCGTCGTTCCACCACTTCTCGATCGGCAGGTCCTCCACCTTGGAAACTTCCAGTATTTGCAGGAAGGTCACCATCGAGGGAGGCTGGCTCAGATCTTCCTTCTCGGCCCAATCCACGCGGGATAGGGCCCGGGCGATCGATTCGGCGTCGGCCGGGCTGCAGAAGTCCGGTTTGCAGTCGATGCGGACGCTTTCCAAACCGCATTCTTTGTAGGAAAGATTCCCCTGATGGATCGTGACGATCGCGCCGCACTCCCCGGGAATCTTTGCGGGGTCTTCGGTTAAATAGAGCGCGTACACCCCGAGGGCTTTGCCGGATTTCAGCAGCAGCTCGATCCCCGGGTGCGAAAATTCCAGCGGAAAGGAATCCAGCACCACCACGAGGCAGGGGAGCGGCGGGGTTTTGGAGGCGCTTTCGCCGGCGACCATCTTGCGCGCCTCCAGGATCTGCTCGCGGCGTTTGAGCTCCGTCTCCAGTTCCAGGAACACTTTGCAGGAATTCGGGTCGGAGAACCGAACTTTGGCGTTTCCCCAGTCGATGGCTTTCGAAGCGTGCGGCAGCAATCCCAGCCAGCCCCATTCCTTCAGATAATCGGGTTCGCCGAAGGCGGCCACTTGCAGTTCGGAAAACCAGTGGTGCGTGGCCAGGTGGCAAAGGATCGAACGCGCCACGCTCGTCGTCTCGGCGCGCTTTCCGCCAATCCCGATGGGGCCGGTGAACGCCAGCCGCGCGGTGATCGGAACGTCCGGCACGCGCGCGAACTTCTCGGGGAGCGTTTTGGCGAACTCCACTTCCTTCGACAGCTCCGCCGGCGGTTTATTGAAATCCGCCGGGGAAATGGCGATGGTGGTGTGAAGATAGCCGATCCCCAGCCGCGGCATGAGAAAGTCCGGATCGCTTGGGCGGCGTTCCCCCAGCTGCGGGTCGCGCTCCGTCGCCATGCGCAGACACTCACCCAAATCCGGATTCGTGGCGCGCATGGCCGTCTGTTCGCGCTCGCGCAGGGAATACAACTGGTTTTCGGTTTTCTGCAGCTGCTGGGCGTACTCTTGCTTGCCTTTGGCGAGCTTTTCCGTGAATTCCTTCTTCTGATTGCGGAAGGTCACGTAGGTGACCACGTACCCGGCCGCCATCATCGGCAGGAACATCAGCATGGATAATCCGCCTCCGCCCCCGACCACCACGACCATCAAAACCACCATCAAAAGCATCCCGCCCACCGGAAGCAGGATGCCCAGCCAGCTGAATGCCCCCGGTTCCTGCGGCAGTTGCGGCGGCGAAGGAATCAAGACGGATTCCTTGGAGAGGGTGGGTAGAATGCGGGGTGGGCGGTTAAAAGGCATGGTCAAATAATAAATGCTTTTCGCCTATTCGGCAAAAACGGGGATTCCGGTTTATGTGAAAAAAGCGCCGCAGAATATTCTGCGGCGCTTGGTCGATCCGGTCCCGAATTAAATTTTGGTCTCGTCCACCTGGCGGAAGGCGGCGGCTGCCTTCTTGAGGGTGTCGCCTGCAACTTGCAGGTTTGCGAAAGATTTCATAACCTGCGGATAAATCTCGCTCCACTGTGCAAAAACCTGGTTGGCGAGATTTCCCTTGAATTCACCTTTCAGCGTTTCGATCATTTGGTTAGCGCGCTTGACGGTCTCTTCCAATTCTTGCTTCTTGTTGATGATGTCTTGCCCGGTCTTCTGGACATTTTCGGGGGTGACAAGAATCTGTGGCATGGTTCCTCCTTAGGGTTTTTTGAATTCGCGGTATCACGTTTTGATGGTGTTGCAGCTTGCATTGATTTAATATTTCTCTTTGCCGGGTCGGTCCCGGCCCGTGGTTTGCGGTGAATCGATGAATGGAATATCTGCCCCCTTTCTATCATTCCAAGACGAACGGTGAAACGCACCGCTCGACCCCCTGTCGGAGCGCATCGTTCCACCGTGTACTCGTAAACCTCATCCGAATGCATAACCCGTTTCATCCCGTCTTTTTCTACGACGAATCCAGCTTACCGGCACAAGTATGCCTGAGGGATTTAAATAAATTTCCAGTCGCAGCGATCGGGCGTGCCTTTATCATCCGCCCCGAACTCCACCCGGGACCGCGATCCGTTTTGGCCCGGCCCTGGATAGCAATTGCACGCTGGAAGGAGAAGCGAGCCGGTCCAATCCCTGTGGAAAGCAAGATTCGCAATCCTATTGGGGGAATGAACGCAAACAGGCAAAGAAAATCCGCCTTCCGCGGGATGGCTTTGTTTTATATGGATTGAACTTCGACGCGGCTGAAGCAATTTAACCCCCATTGCGTATGGATCAATATACGGTAGATTTCCCGATTTGTCAATCTCTGTTTCTCGAATGTGCGCCCAAGCTTGGCGGTAAGCAGAGCAAATCAATCCAAATTATATCTCGATGGATATCTTGAAATCGGAAAATCCATGCCGGATGGAAAACTCTTCTGCGTTTCGGTGTATGTTTTCCCCGACCTGAGTATTTACAAAAAAGGATGATGAAGAGATTCAGATCCATTTTGCAATCGCCGGTTCCGAACCAAAAAGGATTTCCTTCAACGACTCGGGGATACGTCGGGTTCCGGGTGATTGACCAGAATGGTTATTTTCGAATATACGAGTAAGATCTCGTTAATTCATTGCAACAGTCTTTACACCAAATCGATAGTTCGCTTTGGGCGGCGGGGATGAAAGACGGCCGGGTGGAAGGTATTCCGGAATGTGTTCCGGTATATAATCTTATTTTCTGGAGGGGAAAACCATGACCCAACGACTTTTCGTCACACTCGGGAGCCGGGAGCGGAAGGACCGGGTGCTGCTGGAAATGCCCGGCGACCAGCCGGTGCAGAGGATGATCCAAGACCTGGCGCAGGTGGTCGGCTGGAAAGAATTCGAAGACACCCCGCCGGACGCTTTGTGCCTGGAAACCGAAGCAGGGGAGAAGGTCCCGGAGAATCAGACGCTTGCGGAAGCGGGGATATCCAGTTCCGATTTGCTGTTCCTCGCGTCGAAAGAGCCGCAAACTTCACCAGCGAGCAAAAAGGCGGAGGAAGGGGAACCGAAAACCGCGGAGACGACGAGCGGTAAACCTTCGGTCTCCGAGCAGGTACTTGAAATCCTGCGCCAGCCCCGCCTGGAAGGTCCGCGCGGTCTGGTGTTTCTCATCGGAAAGCCCATCAGCGTGATCGGACGGTCCGGGAAGGGGGCCGCCCCGGATATCGACCTCTCGGAATGGGATCCCAAGATGATCTCGTCCCGGAAGCACGCCGTGATCGAAAGCACCAAGGATGGTTTTGTTTTACAGCCGGAAAAAACCACCAACAGCACGTTCGTCAACGGGGTCGAGGTTCCCGCGGGGGAATCCAGAATCCTTCGCGGCGGCGACAAGATCCAATTTGGATTTCAGGGTTTGGAGCTGGTGTTTCAGGACGCGGAGAAATAATTCTCCCTAAATGGGTGCTGAAAAACAGGGGAGATGTCATCGCGAGTTTACCCTCGCGCCTGCCCCGCGATCTTTGCGGGGATGCAGGGGCGCCGGGCGAGGCCGGGGCGGGGCTCGCAATGACAAAGTCCGATATTTTTCCGCAGCCTATTTGAAATGAATCCAACACTTGGGCAGTTGCGCCGGTCCTGTGAATCAGCGCGCCGATCTCCGCCTTGAGGGCTGCTGCCTTCTATTCCTCAACCACCGGCCAGCCCGCTTTTTTTACGTGCAGCGTTTTTTCCTCGTACGCCACCCGCTCGACGTCGGTGGCGATCCCCTCGTATTCTTTCTGGCAAATCCGGGAAAGCAAGCCGTGCGTTCCCGCCAGCGCCAGGGTGGAAAGCGCCGCCAGGACCGCGTTCAAATTTTGCCAGTCGGTCTTGGGCTCGAGAATTTGGATCAGCATCGAGGCTTCGGTGGTGAGGGCGATGATCTTCCGGCGGTAGGCCGAATTTAAATACTTCACGTAGGCCACATACAGCTCCCGAAGCTTCTCCGCGTCTTCATATTGAAACTCGAGCGCGAACGCGTACCCCATCGCCTTTCGGAAGGCCGCTTCCCCGTCCAAAATCGTAATCGATTCCTCAAGCGCCCGCGGAAGGATCGCCGCCCCTTCCATGACCACGTCCCAGCGCGGCGAAAGCCCGCGATCGGAAAATTGCCGCTCCTGGCTTTTGAGGACCCTCACGGCCTCCGGGATTTGCCTGTCCACCACGTTCTTCATCGACCGGCGGATGGTTTCGGCCCTCTGCTGCAGGACGTGGCCGCACGTCACGCTGATCGAAGCGGTGAGCTTGGCGTTTTCCAGGGCTCCGAACTTCAGCATGGCGCGGCCCTGGTCGTCGAGGATTAATATGCCGACGGGTTTTTTGGAGGCGTCCCCCTTTTTAAAATAAACAATGTAAAAATAGTTTTTTCCCTCTATTTTCAAAATGGGAATGTAATCCCGCACCGTTTCCCCCCGGGAAGCATTGGCCAACTCCCGCGCCGCCCGGCGCACCGCCGGGTAGCGCCGAAAGGCGTTCGCCCGGGTGCGGTGATTGATATTCAAGATCGAGTGAGCGTACAGCATCATCCCGGAAACGGCCATTCCCCAGGCGCCGATCGCGAGAAACGAAAGCAGGCTCATCCGGTAGGAGCCCGCCGCGCCGCTGCGGGTCAGTAAAATCAGCGCCGTGCCTCCCGCCAGGAATAAGAGCACGGCAATGATAATCGTCACGGCGATCAGACCGTTGTGGGAGAGGCCCCTTCCCCGCCGCGGCCAGGGCCGGGCCAGCAGATCGAAATAATTCTTCCGCAATTCATCGGATTTATTCTCCGGTTCCGGAAACTCCGTTCCAAAGCCGTTGAGCAAATCCACGATGGAATCCCTCGAGGGCCGCGCTCTCCGGCGTTCGACCCCGGGCCGATCCTGGGCGAGTGTCATGCAGAACGTCCTCCGCGAAGGGTTGTCTTCTTCATTCCGTCCACTAACGCCTTTCTTCCCGGCCCGCGGCCGTGGCGGTAAAGAGGTGGCCGGCGAAAACTCGGGGACATTTTTCAGAGACGATAGTAACCACTCAGCCCAAGAAAAACTGGAAGGAATTCGACAGGATTGATGACTTGGTGTCCTTCTCCCTCATCCGGCCTTCCCCCCGGAAAATCGCCGAGGGTCCGGCCACCTTCTCCCAGCTTATGCTGGGAGAAGGACGGGATGAGGGGGGAAGGCTGAGTAGTTACAGACGGTAAATACTTACCGCTCCTCCGGCAAACCCGTGCCCCGGGTGGCCGATGTGAGAAACGGCGACCGGGCCGTGAGTTGAAGGGATTCCTGCGTGCCGATCTCGGAAATCAATTTAAGATCGGGGCTGCCGCCGGCCAGCTTTAGGGCCGAGCGGATGCCGTCCGCCACTTTGGAAAGCACCACTTTTTCGCTGTCGGAAAGCAAAGTGGCCTGTCCGGCCAGCCAGCCGGAAAATCCAAACGCGCCCACCGTGGCGGGATTGACGATCAGCGGAGCGGCGGATCCGCCGCCGCCCAGGGAAGGATCGTAGGGCGCCGTATGGCCCTGCAATCTAAGGATGAAAAATGCTCCGCCGCCGATCACCAGCGCGGCGAGCAACAAAAGGTAGGGCATGCCGTTGGCGTTTAACTTCGGGTTCGGTTCCGCGCTGATCCCGGCCAGGGGAAAGATGGCGGCGATGCTGGTCGGGGTCAGGGAAGCCGTCGCCGACGGGACGATCTTTGTTTGGGTGGACGACGGAGCGGGGCCGAGGACGGCGGCCGTTACGGAAGGCAGCGGCGTCGGCGTGGCGCTCCGGCCGTACTCCGGCGGCGTTCTGGAAGGCCGCGGGGTGGAGGTTGGTGCGCCCGGCGGAACCGTATCGGTGGGCACTTCCGTCGCGGTCGGAGTCCGGGTTGGCGTGGACGTCGGCGTCCGGGTTTGCGTGGGTGTCGGCGTCACGGTTGGCGTGGTTGTAGATGTGGGCGTCAGGGTAGATGTTCGTGTGGAAGTAGGTGTCCATGTAGATGTGTTAGTCGATGTAGGAGTATTGGTCGGTATGAGAGTGTAGGTGGGAGTATTGACCTGTGTAAGAGTGTAGGTGGGAATATCGGTGAGAGTTACAGTAGGAACTTCGGTGGGAGCTTCAGTAGGAACTTCGGTAGGTATTTCGGTGAGAGTTTCAGTGGGAATTTCGGTGGGAGCTTCAGTAGGAACTTCAGTGGGAACTTCGGTGGGAGCTTCGGTGGGAGTTTCGCTCCCCTCTTGTTTATTCCATAGCCCATCGGATTTACTTACGCCCAAAAATAAAGTGCCATAGGAAAATCCAATAATCAGAAATACTATCAGGGCGCCTCGAAAATGGCGCCTGATGAGCGCCAGCGCGGATTGGAGAAGCAGCGGAACGGAGAAGAATTTGTTCATATTCCCCTCGCGAACTTGGCTATTGAGTCAAAAAATTTATTAACAGGCTGTTGAAAAACTAGTCTAAAGCAAGCGAATCGAAGCAGTGATCGGCGTGTTTTAATAGTAAGAGGAAAAAAACCATGCGCCGAGCCGATCCCATAAATCCCCCCGCTTTTTATTTCATCGATATCGAAGAAATGGTGCCGGCAACCCATCCACTCCGGAAAATCCGCGCCATGACCGATTGCGCCCTCGCCGAAATGAAATGGGACCTGGATCAACTGTATCAGGAAAATGGCCGTCCATGCATTCCGCCGGAAATGCTGCTGCGAGCGCTTCTCCTGCAATACCTCTTCTCCGTGCGGAGCGAGCGCTTGCTCATGGAACAATTGGAATACAACATGCTGTTTCGTTGGTTTGTGGGATTGGCTCCGCATGAGCGCGTTTGGGATCATTCCACCTTTTCCAAGAATCGGAAAAGGTTCTTGGATGGCGATCTGGCTCGAAAATTCCTCCTGGAAACGGTCCGCCAAGCAACCGTAAAAGGCCTCGTCAGCGATGAGCATTTTTCGGTGGATGGCACTCTGGTGGAGGCGTGGGCTAGTCTTAAAAGCATCAAACCAGTGAAAGCTGATGATACCGAAGGGACCGATCCTCCGCCTCAAGGACCCGGAAATCCATCCATTGATTTTCGCGGTGAAACCCGGCGAAATGAGACTCATCGATCGACGACAGACCCCGAAAGCCGTCTGATACGTAAAGGGACAGGCGCGCAGGCGAAGTTATCGTATGTGGGGAATGCCATGATGGAAAACCGACATGGAATCGCGGTGGATGGAGATCTTCGGATTGCAGAAAACAACGCCGAGCGGAATGGTTGTTTGGAAATGCTCCGACGGAAGCAGGAAGGACGCTCGAGAGGCATTACTGTTGGCGGGGACAAATGGTTTGATGAAGCTAAATTCATCCGGGAATGTCGCGTCTTGAACATCGTTCCGCATATTGCGGTCAAGGATCAGAGAGGATCCAAGTTGGTAGATGGGCGGACAACGAGACATGAAGGATATCGAGTAAGTCTAATTATCCGGAAGCGTATTGAAGAAATCTTTGGTTGGTTGAAAGAACAAGGGAGATTGCGGAGAGTCAAATTCCGGGGTGTTGCAAAGGTGAGTTGGTTTTTCCTCTTTGCGCTTGGGATTTACAATCTGATTAGAATGTGCAACCTGGAAGCGGCACCAAGCACCTGAAAACCGGATGGAAATAAGAAGGCTCCTGGAATACACGTTCCCGGAGCCCTTATAAATCCGTTCCCAAGAGTTATTATTGAGGCTAATTCAACAGCCTGTTAATAACTACTCAGCCCAAGAAAAGCTGGAAGGAATTCCACAGGATTGATGATCTGGTATTGCTCCCCCTCATCCGGCCTTCGGCCACCTTCTCCCAGCTTATGCTGGGAGAAGGATGGGATGAGGGGGAAGGCTGAGGAGTTACATTTATTATTGGGACGATTGTACTACTTGAAGGGGAAAATGATTGCCTGTCCAGGCTTTCTAATTATTCGAAAAGTAAGCTCAACTGATATGCTAGTCATTCATGCTAAGCGGCAATTCAAACAAAAATTATCCAAAATAAAAAACATAGAGCGGGGCTTAATTTGGAACCGGCAGCCGTGTTGTTTTTTTATGTGAGCATTGGTCCGGCGGCGATTGAAAATGCCGGCGTCCCATCCCTTTCACGCGCCGGCCTTCTCATTTAAATATAGCCGCCTTCCGGCAAAAGCGACCTCCGGTACGTTTCTAACCCGCTTTCCTCATTCTTATAACGACAGCTTTCTATAAGCCCGTCATGCCCGAGCCTGCCCTCGAGTGGATTTCTCGGGGGTCGGGTATCCAAGGTTTGGCTCGTCATGCCCGAGTGTCCTAATCGGGCATCCACAATAAACTCGCTATCATCCAATTGTGGGTTCTGGATTCCCGCCTAGAGCACGCGGGAATGACAGTTTTCTATAAGCCCGTCATGCCCGAGTGTCCTTACTGTGTCCTCGGGCGTTTTTCCCGGGGATCGGGCATCCATGCGGGATCTTATTGATACCTCGCGCCGTGAATCAGCGCGCAGATCTCGGCCTTGCGGGCCACGCCGAATTTGTTCAGGACGTGGCGCACGTGGGTTTTCACCGTCTCAGGCGAGACCACGAGGTCTTCCGCCATCTCCCGGTTGGTGTGCCCGGCGGCGATCAGCACCAGAACCTCGTGCTCGCGCCGGGTGAGCGTGGAATAGGAAACGGCCGCGGAATCACGGAACATTTGCTGCGGAAGGGGGGAGATTGTTCGTTCCATAGGACCCTCAAGCGGAAGGAAGAATGGATTTTTGCCTGGATTGTTGGAATTTTCGGAAGTTTTATTATCATAGCACAAATGTTCTATTTGTCAATAGCAAAGGACAAATTTTTCGGTAGGGCAACTCATCATTCACCTTTATCCACGCCAAACAAGGTACGCGGATTTCACGGATTTTGAAGTTTTCGCGGATTAATTTTTAAATATAAAAAGGATTTTTTTCCGCGCGATCCGTTTCATTCCGCGCAATCCGCGTCCAGAGCTTCCCGGCCGGGAGGCGGCGATATGAATGGGAAGGCGTCCTGGATTGTCTTGACAACCTTCCCCAATAGGATATACTCACGCCCAATCGAAAAATAATAACAACGTCGATGAGGACGAGTACGCGCCGCGGGTGCCCCAGAGAGCCGGTCGAACGGTGGAAGGCCGGCGGAAATCCGGACGCGGAATGGACCTCGGAGTTGCCGGGCGAACGGGAATACCGATAGCCCAGGCCGGAACCGCCCCCGTTATCGGGCGGGGGGCGTTCGATGAACTTTCGATCGCCCCAATGAGTGAGGCTGGCAATCCGGACCCTGCACATTCACGCAGGGTTTTATTTTTGGAGCGCCCGCCGAACTTGGGTGGCACCACGAGCCGAAGCGCCCGTCCCAAGATTGGGACGGGCGTTTGTATTTCCGCCGGGCGGCGTACGGAAAAAGCGGCGGGAATTCCGAATCCGACACGATCTTTTCACGGAGGAGCCATGGTAGAAAAATCGAAATTTCATCTGGGCGAGCACGAGATCCCCAAGGCCTGGTACAACATCCAGCCGGACCTGCCCTACCCGCAATTTCCGCCGCTGCATCCGGGCACGCTGCAGCCCGTCACGCCGGATTTCCTCTCGGTGCTGTTCCCGATGAACCTGATCATGCAGGAAGTCAGTCAGGATCGGTACATCGAGATTCCCGATCCGGTGCGGGAGATTTACCGGCTCTGGCGGCCCACGCCGCTGATCCGCGCGGTGCAGCTGGAAAAGATGCTCGACACGCCGGCCCACATCTACTTCAAGAACGAAGGCGTCAGCCCGGTCGGGTCGCACAAGCCCAACACCGCCGTGGCCCAGGCCTTCTACAACAAGGAGGCCGGCACCAAGGCCCTCACCACCGAAACCGGAGCCGGACAGTGGGGATCGGCCCTCGCGATGGGCTGCAACTTCTTCGGGATCGACCTCGAAGTGTACATGGTCAAAGTCTCCTACCAGCAGAAGCCCTACCGGCGGGTGCTGATGGAAAACTTCGGCGCCAAGGTCTACGCCAGCCCGACCGACCGCACGCAATTCGGGCGCGGGCTGCTCGCGAAGGATCCGCAGAACGGCGGGTCGCTGGGGATCGCCATTTCCGAGGCGGTGGAAGTGGCCGCCACCTCCGGCGGCGCCAAGCGCTACTCGCTCGGCTCGGTGCTTAATCACGTACTGATGCACCAAACCGTGATCGGCGAGGAAACCCTCAAGCAGATGGAGATGGCCGGGGAATATCCGGACGTGGTAATCGGGTGCGTCGGCGGCGGCAGCAACTTCGCCGGCATCGCCTTCCCCTTCGTCCGCGAGAATCTCAAGAACGGCCGGACAACCCGCATCGTCGCCGTGGAGCCGCTCGCCTGCCCGTCGATGACCAAGGGGATGTACGCCTACGATTACGGCGACAGCGCCAAGATGGCGCCGGTGGTGAAGATGTACACCCTCGGCCACGGATTCATGCCGCCCGGGATTCACGCCGGCGGACTGCGCTACCACGGCATGTCGCCGCTGGTCTCGGGCCTGTACGCCAACAAGCTGATCGAGGCGGTGGCCGTCCACCAGCTGGAAACCTTCAAGGCCGCCAAGCAGTTCATGCAGACCGAGGGCATGGTCCCGGCGCCGGAATCCTCGCACGCCATCTGCGTGGCGATCGCCGAGGCGCTCAAGGCCAAGCAGGAAGGCAAAAAGAAAGTGATCGTGTTCAACCTCTCCGGCAACGGCTATCTGGATTTGGGCGCGTACGACGCCTACAACCACGGCCAGCTCGAGGATTACGAATATCCGGCCGAGGCGGTGGCCGAGGCGGAGAAGGATCTGCCGAAAACGGCTATGTAGACCAAGGGGGAACTTTATCCCCGGGGGATGGGGGACCGTACCAATAGACACGCCGCCTGTTTGGGCGGCGTGTCTGTTTTCCATTCCCATCATCCGGCCTCCGGCCACCTTCTCCCAGCTTACCCTCGCTTCGTGATCGCGCAGGTTCGAAGAAACGACCCTGCGCACTCCGCGAGGGCAGGCGCTGGGAGAACCTGTCCCGGAGCGCCCGTCCCGAGCGGAGCGAGGGATAGCGACGGGAGGATGGGATGAGGGCGGAGTTGTTCCGAATCGCTTTTCTCTTCCAGCCGGGATCGCCGATCCCGGCTACAAAACCCAATACCCTGTACGCGGATTACGCGGAAACGACCGATTTCGCGGAAAATACATTTTGATCCGAATTCTTCTTTAAGATTCTTCAATCCGCGTAATCCGTTTAATCTGCGAAATCCGCGTACAAGAAGTAAAGAAAAAAAGTGCGGCGAAAACCGGTCGATTAATCCGAATCGCTTTCCTCGGCCGACGGCAACGGCGTCACCAGCACCTTGTCCACCCGCCGGCCGTCCATGTCCATCACCTCGAAACGGAAGCCTCCCGATTCGAACCTGTCGCCCGCGTGCGGAACTTCCCCCATCCGGGTCATGACGAATCCGCCGACGGTTTGGTAGGAGCCTTCCTCCGCCTCGGGCAGCGAGTCCAATTCGAGCAGGTCCTTCATCTCTTCGACGCTGAGCGTCCCGGCCATCAGCCAGGTGCCGTCGTCGCGGCGGATCACTTCCCGCTCGGCCGTCTCGCCTTTCGGGGGAAGATCTCCGACGATCGCCTCGAGGATGTCCGTCGGGCTGATGACGCCCGCTATGGTTCCGTATTCGTCGGTGACCAGCGCGAAATGCTCCCCGGTTCCCTTGAATTGCTCCAAGGCCTGGAGCGCTTCGGCGCTTTCCGGGATGAACACGGGCGGCCGGAGCAGTTTGCGGATATCCGGCGGATCGCACGTGAATCCGTGCGCCAGCAGATCTTTGGTGTGCAGGATCCCGAGCACGTTGTCGAGCTCCCCCTGCGCCACCGGGAAGCGCGTGCGGTGAGAGCCCAGGATCTGATCGTGGATGGTCCCCTCGGGCTCGTCCAGATCGATCCAGTCGATATCCGGGCGGGGGGTCATCAGCGCGCCCACCCGCTGTCCGCCGAGGCGGAACACCCCTTCCACCATTTCCTGCTCGGCTTCCTCGAAGACCCCGGCCTGGGTGCCCTGCTCAAGTAAGCCCTTGATCTCATCCTCGGTGACCGGCGGTTCGGCGGACGGATGAACGCCCAGCAGCCGGAGGATCAGGTTGGAAGAGCCCGAGAGGAGGCTCACGAGGGGCCGCATCAGGCGGGAAAGCGCGCGGATGGGAATGGCGATCGCGATCGCCAGGCGTTCGGCCGAATGCAGGGCCAGCTGCTTGGGGACCAGTTCGCCCAGCACCAGAGTGAAAAAAGTGAGCAGCAAAACGACGAGGACGAACGACGCGCCCTCGGCGTAAGGGGCGAGGGGCGCGAACGCGGCGAGGACGGCGGCCAGGGAATGCGCGAGCGTCGCGCCGCCGATCGCTCCGACCAGCGTCCCGACGAGCGTGATCCCGATCTGGACCGCGGCCAGGAATTGATCCGGCCGGCCGGACAGTTCCAGGGCGGCCCGGGCCCGTTCGTTCCCACCCTCGGCCAGCGGCTCGAGGCGGGATTTTCGCGCCGAGACCAGGGCCATCTCCGACATGGCGAAGAATCCGTTCAGGAGGATCAGGAAAAAGAGGAGGATGATTTCGAGCGCGAAGTTTTGCATCTTCCCACCGCTCTGGTTTGGGGCTGAATTTATCCCGGGGTCGAACGCCGGGCGGAAGCCTCCCGGCCGCTTAAGAATTCTAGCATTGGAAAGGATCGCCCCCGCGCCGCCTGATTGTAGCCGGGGTCGCCGACCCCGGCTACAAATAATCGATCCACGCTACAACCGGATGAGGGGCGACCGGGGTCGCCGACCCCAGCTACAAATAATCGATCCACGCTACAACCGGATGAGGGGCGACCGGGGTCGCCGACCCCGGCTACAACTCGCCGATCCCTTCTTAGGCGGACGAAACCGGGATGGTGAAATGAAACGTGGAACCTTTGTGCAGTTCGCTTTCAAACCAGATCTTCCCGCCGTGCATTTCCACGAGGTTGCGGGTGATGTTCAAGCCCAGCCCGGTTCCCGGCAGGTCGCGGACCAGCCGGTCTTCGGAGCGGAAAAATTTTTGGAAGATGCTTTTCTGCTCCGGCGGCGAGATCCCCAAACCCGTATCCTGGATGAGGACGTGCACCACCTCCGGCGGACCGCTGGGATCCCAGCGGTTGGGCGAATACTCGGCGGCGATCCGGAACGCGCCGCCGGGAAGAGTGTACTTCTGCGCGTTGCTGACGAGGTTGGTGAGGATTTGGATCAGCCGTCCGCGGTCGACCCACACCGGCGGCAGGTCGGAGGGGATGTCGAGGGCCAGTTTCTGTTGCTTGGATTCGATCTGCGACCGCAAGGCGTCGATCACCTCTTCCAGGGCCGGGGCCAGCTCGACGGCGGCGAACTCCAGCTTCAGCCGCCCGGTCTCGATCCGCGAGACGTCGTTCAGGTCGCTCACCAAAGCGGCCATGCGGTCCGCGTTGAGCCGGATGGTGGACAGGAAATTGGCTTGCGGCTGGGTGACCGGACCGACCGCGCCCTGGGCCAGCAGATCGGTGTAGCCGCGGATCGAAGTCATTGGCGTCTTCAATTCGTGGGCGACGAAGGAAATGAATTCGCTCTTGGCCTGATCGGCGTTCCGGACTTCGCTGTAGAGTTGGGCGCTTGCGATCGCGATCGCCGCGTGGGAGGCCAGCCGTTCCAGGAATTCCATTTGAGCGGTGGAGAAGGCGTTCGCCTTCTCGGATTCGAGGATCAGCGCGCCCATCGTCTGATTGTTGCGCCGGATGGGGACGACCAGAACGGTTTTCCCGCCGGGGAGCAGCCCGGGCGGGGAGGATCCTTCCGCCGCGCGCAGCGCCGCCCTTCCGGAAAGCACGATGTCCGCCAGTGCGCCGAATTCCGCGGGGAAAGGGCTGCCGATCTCGGGCGCGAGCGTCTCCGGATATCCGCTCGCGGCGGCCACGTCGAATTGGCCGCCCGAGAGGCCGGCCGCCAGCCCGGCGCCGGATTCCGTGTATCGAATCGCCCAGTCCAGGGTGATGGCCATCGCTTGAATTCGGTCCGACGCGTTGTTTAATTCCTGGTCGAGGCGCTGGAGGGAAGTCAGTTCGTCGGCCATCGCCGATGCCCCGGGTTGTCCGTCGCGGCCGGCGCCGGAGAGCGCCACCACGGCCGCGGCCGCGAACTCCTGCATCAGGTTTTCCTCTTCGGCCGGGAGCGCCCCGCCCCGCGCAGGATTCCACAGGACGATCCAGCCGATCAGTTGTTCCCTCCGGCGGAGCGGGAAGCTCGCCGCGCGGAGAAAATGGGAGCCGTACTCCAGCAGCGTCTGGCGAAACGGATCGTCGTCCGGAAGCAGCGCAAGGTAGTTCGGACGGTCTTCCGCCGAGGGTTGGGTGAACGGGTGAGAGGCTTCGAGCGATGGCAGTCCGGTCGATTCTTCCCCCAGACCGTCCTGCCGCGCGACCACCCATCCGCCGCAGGGATCGGGCAGCAGCAGGAAAGCGGCTTCGCAAGGGAAGAGATCCATCGCTCCGGAGAGGATGAGGCCGGAAAGCGTACCTCCGTCCGGCGCTCCGGCGAGACGGCGGGACGCCCGGAGGAGCGCCGCCATCATCTCCGCGCGGCGGGCGGACGCGCGCTCGAGCATCAAGCGCGAGATGGCGGGCCCGGCGTGCGCGGCGATCGATTCCAGCAAAAAGCGGTCGGCCTCTCCGAACGGTTCGGCCCGCGCTAGAACGAGGGCGCCGATGACGGACGATCCCGCCGGCAGGGGAATCCCCGCCCAGGCGCCGGCCCGCTCGCGCTGGGGAAGATTCCGAATCCGGCACGCTTCGGAGTAATCCCCGGCGCAAACGGTTTGGCCCGTGCGCACGACCTCTCCCGCCAGATCCTCGGCAAGGGGAATCGGAACTCCCTCGCGCGCCTTGCGGCGTGTGCCGTCTTCGAAATAGAAGACGTAGGAGAGGGTGGAGGCCGTTCCGTCGGCCAAGGCGATCCGGAAGGACCGCGCCGGAACCAGGCGGAGGGTTTGCGATTGGAGCAGTTCCAGCAGCACGTCGAGATCGGCGGCGGAATGAATGATCCGGGAAAGCGGAAGGAGAACGTCGCGCGCGTCGGCGTAGACGTTTTTCCCTCCTCCGTCCGCGGCCATCGCCCGTCCGGCCCACAACTGCAATAGGGACAGGTCGTCTTCGGAGTATTTTCGATCGCGGCTGCGGGGTCCAAGAACCACAAACCCGTCCAGATGTCGGTCCCGGCGCAGGGCGACGACGGCCCGCGCCCCAAGGGTGAACAGCCGCGCGCGGTCGCCGAATAAATCGGGCGGCGGTTCGGGTCCGATCACGCGCGTTTCGGTGCTCGAAACCAGATTCTGGGCCAGGTCGCCGTCCGCGGAAAAGGTCACATCCGTGGTGGGCGCCGAAAAAGTTTTTCCGTCGGCCTGGAGCCGATACAGGTGGAGGTGCGCGGGTGAAAACTTCTCCCCGATCCGGCGGATGAAATCCGCGGTCGGATCCTCCGGAGCCGGATTGGCCAACCCCCGGCCGGGCATCTCGCGCTTGAAGGAATCCCCGGACGACCGGGCGGGAGTTTTCTCAATCTGCCCGAGCAGCCCTCTTCGGATCGGCCAGAGGATCAGGGCCGAAAGGGCGATCATTCCCACCCGAATTAAAGTGGCGACGTTGGAAAAAACGGTTGTGATGAGGACGGCGCAACCAAAGACCAGCAGCAGGAAGCCGAGGTCCATGAAAAAAACATACCAATCGGAAACCGGGCTTCGGCGAGCGTTGGAGGGACGGTCTCCCACGGGATTCATAGACGCTTGAAATTATCGCGCGGGCAGGGTAAGCACCTGGCCGGGATAGATGGTATAGGGCCAGGATATTCCGTTGGCGCCGGCGATCGATGGCCAGTATAACCCGAACCGCCCGGCGATACCCGCCAGCGTGTCGCCCGCTTGGACGGTGTAGAGCGGCGGCGCGTCGGTTGAGGAATCCGTTCCGGCCGTGGGCAAGGGCTGGGCCGGAGCGGCGGGCGCGCTTCCGGATACGAGCAGCTGCTGGCCCGGGTAGATCGTGTAGGGAGCGTACAGATTGTTCCACGCGGCCAGGTTCTCCCAGCCGATGCCGAATCGCGCGCCGATGCTCCGCAGGGTGTCGCCCGACTGGACGGAGTAATAGACCGGTTGCGGGGCAGCGGCCGGCGTTGCAGCGGAGCTTATCGGCGGCACGGGATTCGCCCCGCCGTAGACGATGGCCATGTTCCCCAGCACCGCCCACGAATTCAGGAACTGCGCCCGGTCGATCCGTTGCGCCAGACCCGTAAATGACTCGAGGACTGTATACGAGGACGGGTCGTATCCGAGAACGATCCCGGTGTGTTCGAAGGGAGCGGCCGCGTAGACCGTGCCGTCGGAAGAGGCCAGGGAAACAGCCGCGGCCGTCCGAAAACCGTAAATGTACCAGACGATCACGGGACGTCCGGACGCGATTTCGGATTGCAATTCGATTTCGGAGAGGTTATTGCGCGCCACCGCCGGGAGCCCGTATGCGCTCTGGAGCAACGCGGCCACCGGCGGGGCGTATACGCCGTATCCGCGCGGGGGCAGGTGGCCGGGCGAGTCGTCGACGTTTCCCACGAACCCGGTTCCGGGATTATCGGTTTTGGGGAGTTGCTGCAGGAAGGTGAGCTCGTCCACCGCCACGCCCCAGAAGCCGGCCCAATCCGCGGCCGAACGGGATTCGCAATCGAGAGATAACGCTTGCGGATGGCCGCCTATGCCGCTCACGGCCGCCGCCGGCGGGAGGTCGGATGCCCGCGCCGTTGAGGGCAGCAGTATGGCTGCAATCAGGATCGGCAGAATAAATGCGCGGCTGGACATATTTGTATTGTAAGCTTTTCCCTAATTTCCGATCGAAAAAAATTCTATCTTCCACACTAGACCTCTCCCTCCTTCCGTACTACGGGAAGGAGGGAGAGGAGAAGGAGAGGGTGGATGGGATGGGACGTCGGCAAAGTAAACAATAGAAATAGAAAAATAGTAACTACTTCTATGAGGGCGTTGGTGTCAAGCCCTTAAGGAAGAAAAAGAAAATATTCCTCCCAATCTGCCGTGGTTTAAGCAGATGGACTTGCCTTCCTCGGGTCCTTTCCGGGCGTCCAGACACTCCGTTCTCGTCACCGGAATAGCTACTAGCTTCCTTTCAAGTCAAGGCAATTCTTCGCCAAGAACCAACTTCTATCCGTGCTGACCGGTCTCGGCCAGACACCGTATACTTCATGCGCCGCAAGGCGATGGGTGAAGCCAATTCCAGGCAAACCCCATCTCAGTCGTCGGTCCCTGTTCGGAAACCCAGCAGTTACGCGGGCTGCCTGAAGTAACCTTCTCCGGATAATGAATGCCGGGGCGAGAGTGGACACACTTTAAATGGGCTTTTGTTTTAGGATCGCCCCTGTGGGCATCACCCCCGTTTCCAGATAGCGCCAAAGCGCGATCAACAATTTGCGCGCCAACGCCACAATCCCGATCCGCCTCAGACGCGCACTGCCCCTCCCAAATCGATCCGCATACCAGTGGCTTAGCTGGCTCTTGGGCTGGTAGCGCAACCAATCCCAGGCGATTTCGATCGCCATGGAGCAAATCTCAGGATTTCCGGACTTCCCAATCCCCTGTTCCTGGAAGGATCCTCCACTTTGGTATGGCATGGGGGTCAGCCCCGCTATTGCTCCGAGTTCCCGGCGGTTTTGAAATTTCCTCCAACCGAATAATTCCATCACGAACAACCAGGCGCTGTTTGGCCCGATCCCCCTCAGGGACATCAGCTGGCGGACCTGGTCCAGAGCTTCCCCTTTCCCTTCACGAATGGCTTTCTCCCTTTCCGTGTCCAACTCTTCAATCTGTTGTTCCAGTGCCTTGGTCCGTTGATTTTCCCGCAATAACCGCTCTTGTAGTTTCACCGGCAAGGGATTTCCATCCCAAATCCGAACGTCTCCAAGCCGGTCGGAAAATTTCGTTCGCACACTCATTTTCACCCCCTGGCTGGCCAGCAATCCTTTGATCCGGTTGGTGTATTCCGTGTGGTCTTTCTTTAGGGCCGCCAATTCCCGGTGCAGTTGCCGGTCATCCTCCTCGGAGGCGCTTGGGACGTGCAGGATATGCCAGACCTTGGTTTCTCCCTCGTGATATCGGATCAGCATCGTGAGCAGCTTGTTGGCATCCATCCGGTCGGTCTTCGCCCTTCTCGCCCGACGGTTTACTTCAATACTGGATGAATCGACTATTTGGTTGTCAATTCCCCGGCTCAGCAAATATCGATGCAGCCAGAAACCGTCACGGCCGGCCTCGTAACAACTGCGGATCGGGACGTCCAGTGGCAATCCAAACCGTTTCTTCGCCAGAAGGATCTCCTCTTCCAAGGCGCCCAGATCCCGGGCTTCGATCCGTCGTATCCGTGGCGGCTGACCAAATCCTACGCTAAATCCCAAGGTCCAAGTGTTCCAGCCCAGTTCAAATGCGAGATACAACGTCAACGTTGGTTTTGCGCTATACTCTGGTTTGCGGGTTGTTGCAGTGCGCATCGCTTCCTCCTCTTGTTGGGGATACCAGGAAGTTTGCACGCAACGGCCCGCAAGTTCAACTACGCCCCCTGCATAGTATCTCAGAGGGGCTTCCGCCTTTGTACACGGATTGTCCCGTACGCATATGCCGCTCACGGGGCAGCCCGCCCCGGCTCCGCCGCGCGGGCCGGGGGCACCGAAAAGAGCCGATACACTGAAAAACAATATTTTTTTGTCCATGAAAAATTCTCGGTGATTTCGGATTTTTTCCGTGGCTCGGTGTACGTTTTCCCTGACCAAAGTAGTTATGAAAAAAAACATCCATGCGCTAAAAAAAAGCGCCAATTTGCCTTTGATACAATACCGGCTTGGCTGGCCGGGCTTTCCGGCGGCCGGATGAAAAATATGCGATTAATTTTGGCGTCCGTTTCCCCGCGCCGGCGGGAATTGCTCCGGCAATGCGGCATCGACTGCGGGATCCAATCGGCAGAAACCGAGGAAACCGTGCGCGCGGGGGAGACTCCGGAAGAAACGGCCCTTCGGCTGGCCCGGGAGAAGGCGCTCGGCGTATTGCGTTCTTTAAAAGGAAGCGACGCCTGGATTTTGGCGGCGGATACCGTGGTGGCCGACGGTTCCGCGGTTCTGGGCAAACCCCGCGACGTGGAGCAGGCCAGGGAATATCTGCTGCGGCTGCGCGGGCGCGAGCACCGGGTGATCACCGGCGTGTGCCTGTTGCTCGCGCCGGCGGAAAAAGAACTCGCCGCGCTGGAACTCACCACGGTGCGCATGCGGGATTATTCTCCGCGTGAGGCGGAGGAATATCTGGCCAGCGGCGACGGCATGGATAAAGCCGGAGCGTACGCCATCCAAAATCCGGCCTTCCATCCGGTGGAAAGCTTGGGCGGGTGTTACACTAACGTCGTGGGGCTTCCCCTGTGCCGGGTATACGATCTTCTGGCGCGGGCGGGAGCAGAGCCGGCCCGGCCGCTTCCGGAAGGCTGCCGCGCGGGCGGGGCGTGCGGGTTCGATGAAAGGAAATTTCCGCGTCCCGGGAAGGCGCGGAGGAGAGCATCGTTTTGAAGAAAATCATCGCCGTCATTGGAATCCTCCTGGTCCTCGCCGTCGGTGTATTCGTCATTCGGCCATTGATCCTGCAGAAAAGCGCCGGTCTGCTGGGTTCGTCGACAAACACACAATCCCCCGTCGGCCTGGAAGTCACCCATACCCCAACCGCCGAATCCGCCGCGCGGGCGTTCCTCGACGGGTGGCAGTCCGAAAATTACACCATGATGTATTCCCTGCTCACCCGCCTGACCCAGGACGGGATGACGCAGGATCAATTCCGCAAGGCCTACCAGGATGTGTCCGATACGGTCACGCTCCGGTCGCTCTCATACCGGATCCTCTCGGTGGAGGTGACCCCGTCCGATTCGACGGTCCTGTTCGAAGTCACCTTGCACACGATCCTCGTGGGGGACGTCACCCGCCAGGCCCGGATGCTGCTGAAGAATCAAAACGGCGAGTGGAAGGTGGCCTGGGACCAGCAGACGATCCTGCCGGAGCTGCAGAACGGCAACCAGCTGGTCATGCATCGGGATGCTCCCGCGCGCGGGAACATTTACGACCGGAACGGGCTGGCGCTGGCCGCCGAGGGCGACGCGGTGGAGATCGGCGTCATTCCGGGGCAGATCACGGACGAAGACACGATGCTCGCGTGCCTCTCGAAGGTGGTGAGCAAACCCAGGGAATTGATCCGCACGATGTACGATTTCAACCACCCGGACTGGTATTTCCCCATCGGAGACGTCAACAAGGCGGATATCGGGGATGCCTGCCCCTTTGACACGCTCAGCCATATCGACGGAGTATCGGTGCGGGTGACTTCCCGCCGGTATTATTACGGCGGCGGCATCGCCTCGCACGTGGTCGGCTACATCCAGCAGCCGTCGCCGGAAAATAAAGCGCATTACCTTGCGCTCGGGTACGCCGGCGACGAGCTGGTCGGGGCCAGCGGCCTGGAGCAGTGGGGCGAGCAATATCTGGCGGGGAAACAGGGCGGGAATCTGTACGTGGTCACATCCGCCGGGAGCTTCGTGAGCACGATCGCGGAATCCAAGCCGGAAGCGGCGATGGCCATCTACACCACGCTCGACCGCGACCTGCAGAGCCAGATCGAACAAACGGTGATGGGGCAGTTCACCGGCGCGGTGGTGGTGCTCAACCGCAACACCGGCGAGGTGCTGGCGATGATGTCGAGCCCGGGCTACGACAGCAACTACTTCAATCCGCAAAGCTACATCGGAACCAGCACCAACGAAGTCGAAAATATTCTATCCGACCAGCGCCATCCTTTGCTTAACCGGGCGGCGCAAGGGTTGTACCCGCTGGGGTCGGTCTTCAAGATCATCACCATGGCGGCCGCGCTGCAATCCGGGCGATTCACTTCGGGTTCCATCTACAACGACGTTGACGGGTATTTCCATGAGCTGCCCGGCTTCACCGGCACGGATTGGACGATCGAGCACGGTGTTGGCGCGTGGGGAAAAATCACCTTCGAACAGTGCCTGGAGCGTTCCTGCAATACCTGCTTCTGGCATGTCGCTTTGGATCTTTATAACAGCGGGTTAACTGATGCGGTTTCGAACATGGCTGCCGCCTTTGGCCTGGGGCAGAAGACCGGGATAATCGGCGTGGAGGACGAGACCGGACTGCTTCCCAATCCAGCCTGGAAGCAAACCGCCGGCCTCGGGGACTGGGACGGCGGCGACGCGCTCAACCAGGCCATCGGCCAGGGGTCGCTGGAGGTGACGCCGCTGCAAGTGGCGGATTTTGTCGCCGCGGTGGGCAACGGGGGCACGCTGTACGCGCCGCAAATTCTCTACTCCATCCGCCCGCCGATCGGCGATCCGGTCCTCACCTTCGCGCCGGAGACTCGCGGCACGCTGCCGGTGAGCCCGGAAAACCTGCAGGTAATCCAGAACGCGATGGGGGGCGTGATCACCGATAAAAACGGCACCGCGCGGTATCACTTCTATGGAATCTCCGACATCTATAAAATCGCCGGCAAAACCGGAACGGCGCAGACCACCGCATACGATCTCCCGGACGCCTGGTTCGTCGCCTTCACCAACAATGCCTTCCCCGACAAACCGGACATCGCCGTAGTGGCGATCGTGGAACGAATCGGCGAAGGATCCACCTACGCCGCGCCGATGGTGCGCCGCATCCTGGAAATCTATTTCCAGGGTCGGCCGGCCGCCCGCTATCCGTGGGAGTCCGACTTCGGCTTCCTCGGAACCAACACGCCGGTGGAGACCGAAACGCCGACGGAAACCGCAATCGAACCCGCGCCATAGAGAATCTCGTTCGAATCCAGCCGCAGCCGCAACAAGCTCACTCAGGCGCCGAAAGAATTCGAAATGATGGGCGGGATCAGATAATCCGGCAAATCTTTTCGCGTAACTCCAAAGTCTTCGTGCAATAACCAAAATCGGTAAAAAAACGAGAAAGCACACAGAAAATATCGATAAAGATTAATTGGCAACAACTCAGGTCGGTAAAAACGTACACCGAAACACGGAAAAAATCCGAAATCACCGAAAAATTTTCTTTGGTAAAGAAGGACAACCTAATGTTTTTCAGTGCATTCGGCTCTTTTCGGTGCAATCCGTGTACAAAGGCGGATGCCCCGTTGAGTAGATACATTTATTGTTAATACATATATTCCTCTTCCCCTCGCTGGAATTCGCCGTCGGGTGTTACACTTGCGCGGATGGGCATCCCGCACGCCGCGAATTCACTCCCGGGGAACATATTCGGCGGAGTGCGGAGGAGAGGTTCGTTTTGAAGAAAATCATCGCGGTAATTGGAATCCTCGCGGTTCTCGCCGTCGGCGTGGTCGCCGTCCGAGCAATTCTTCTGCATCGGAGCGGCGGAGCAATGGGATTATCCGGGAGCACGCCGACCACGACCGGTCTGGAAGTAACCCGCGCGCCCACCGCCGAATCCGCCGCGCGGGCGTTCCTCGGCGCCTGGCAGGCGGCGGATTACGCCAAGATGTATTCGCTCCTCTCCGCCGACGCGCAAAAGGGGATGACCTCCGATCAGTTCCAAAAGGCGTACCAGAACGTCACCCAGACCGCCACGATCCGCTCGATCGATTACCAGATCGTCTCGGTGGAAATGACCCCGACGGACGCGACCGTACAGTTTTCGGCGACGCTGCACACCGCGCTGGTGGGTGACATCCCCAGCCAGACGCGGATACTCCTGAAAAATGAATCGGGCCAGTGGAAGGTGGCCTGGGACGAGCAATCCATCCTCCCGGACCTGAAGGACGGCAACAAGCTGATCATGAATCTCGACATCCCGGCGCGCGGCAACATTTACGACCGCAACAGCCTGCCGCTGGCGGCAGACGCCACGGCGGCGGAGATCGACGTGATCCCTGGGTTGATCACCAACGAAGGCATCATGCTCAACTGCCTTTCGGTGGTGCTCCACAAACCGCGCGCGCTGATCCAAACCATGTACGACACCGACCATCCGGATTGGATTTTTCCGATCGGCGACGTCAATACCTCCGACATCCCCAGCGCCTGCCCGCTGAACAGCCTCACCAACACGGATGGCATCCAGGTGCGGCTGACGGAGATGCGCTACTACTACGGCGGCGGCGTCGCGTCGAACGTGGTGGGATACACCCGCAAGCCCTCGGCGGCCGACCTCGCCGCCGGATACGGGGGCGATCAACAGGTGGGGGCGAACGGGCTGGAGCTATCGGGCGAGGATTACCTCGCCGGCCGGAGCGGCGGCTCGCTGCTGGTAACCTCATCCAGCGGAACGGTGGTGAGCACGCTGGCCCAATCCACGCCACAGCCGGCGATGGACATCTACACCACCCTCGACCGCAACCTGCAGGCGCAGATGGAACGGACCCTGATGGGGCCGTTCACCGGCGCGGCGGTGGTGCTCAACCGCAACACCGGCGAAGTGCTGGCCATGCTGTCGAGCCCGAGCTTCGACAGCAACTATTTCAATCCGCAAAGCTTCAACGGAACGCAAACCAATGCAAAGACGAACATCTTAAGCGATTCGCGCAGCCCGTTGCTCAACCGCGCGACGCGGGGGCTGTATCCGCTCGGGTCGGTGTTCAAGATCATCACCATGTCCGCCGCGCTGCAATCCGGCATGTTCGATCCCAATTCCATCGCGTATGACGACCAAACCGGGTATTTTACGGAACTCGAGGGTTTCAACGGAACGGATTGGACGGTCGAAAGGGAAATGAAACCGCAGGGCAAGGTGAGCCTGACCCAGTGCCTGGAGCGGTCCACCAATACCTGTTTCTGGCACGTGGCGTTGAATCTATATTACAAGGACGCCTGGCTGGTTCCGAACATGGCTGCGGCGTTCGGCCTGGGGCAGAAAACGGGCATCGTCGGGGTGGACGAGGAAGCCGGACTGCTCCCGAATCCCGGCTGGAACCATGATACCGGCCGCGGCGATTGGACAGGCCTGGACGCGCTCAACCAGGCGATCGGCCAGGGATCGCTGCAAGTGACGCCGCTGCAGGTGGCTGATTTCGTCGCGGCGGTGGGCAACGGCGGGACTCTCTACCGGCCGCAGATTCTTTCCTCGATCCGGCCGCAGGACGGCAACCCGGTCTTTTCCTTTGCGCCCGATACGCGCGGATCCCTGCCGGTGAGCGCCGCCAACCTGCTATCCGTTCAGAGGGCGATGGAGGGCGTCGTTTTAGATCCAAAAGGAACCGCGTTTTCGAAGTTTTATTATTTCCCCCATTCTTACAAGCTCGCCGGAAAAACCGGCACCGCGCAGACGGTGCAGGCCGATCCCGACGCGTGGTTTGTCGCCTATTCCTACGACGAATCCCCTGACAAGCCGGATATCGCCGTGGCGGTGATTGTCGAAAACGTGGGCGAGGGCGCCACCTACGCCGCGCCGATGGTTCGTCGCGTGATGGAAATTTACTTCGACGGGCGGCCTGAATCGTTGTATCCGTGGGAATCCACCTACGGCATGCGCGGCACCGACACGCCGGTGTTCACCGTCACGCCGACGGAAACTCCGACCGAGACGCCACAGCTCTAGCCGGACAAGTACCTTAAAATAATTCAGAAAGAATTGACAGGATTGACAAGATGATCTGGAATTATTTATCCTGTAAATCCCGCCCATCCTGTCCAACGAATCTATCTCAATGAGTTTCATGGACGAGCATCTATCTGGGCTGGTCGTCAAAGCGCAATCCGGTTTCTTCACCGTCCGCACCGAGCGGGGGAATTTCACCTGCCGGCTGCGCGGCCGGCTTAAGAAAACGCACCTCGCGACGGATCTCGCGGCGGTCGGGGATCGCGTTCGGATCCAGGTTCTGGCGGACGGCAGCGGCGCGATCGAAGAGGTCTTCCCGCGCCTGCGGGTGCTCTCGCGGTCCGCGCCCTCCGCCGGCGGACGCGGCAGCGCCGCGCGCGGGGCGAGCGAGCAGGTGATCGTCGCCAACCCCGACCAGGCGGTGTTCATCTTCGCCTGCGCCGAGCCGGCTCCGCACCTGCGGATGCTCGATCGATTCCTGGTGGCCGCCGAACGCGCGGAAATTCCGGCCCTCGTGTGCGCCAATAAAACCGATCTGGTGGAACCGGACCAGCCGGAAAAGCTGTTCGGCATCTACCGCAAAGTGGGATACCCCGTGTTGACCGCATCGGCCAAGACCGGCGATGGGGTGGACCAACTGCGGGCAATCCTGCGCGGAAAGTTGAGCGTGCTCTCCGGACCGTCCGGCGTGGGGAAGTCCAGCCTGCTCAACGCGATCCAACCCGGGCTGGCGCTTTCGGTGAGCCACGTCAGCCACGCGCACCAGAAGGGACGACACACCACCGTGGCGCCGGAACTGGTCGAGCTGAAGGAAGGCGGCTTTGTGGCGGATACCCCGGGCCTGCGGGCGATCGCGTTTTGGGATATCGCCCCCGAGGAACTGGATGCCTACTTTCCGGAAATCCGTCCGCTGGTCGGACAATGCGCCTTCGGAAATTGCACGCACGAGAATACGCCGGGCTGCGCGGTGATCCGCGCCGTAGTGGAAGGGGGCGTCAGCCCGGAACGGTACGATTTGTACCTGCGGCTCCGGCGCGGGGAAACGTAACCCCCACCCTGCCATCCCCCATTTGCTCCGCTAATCAGCGTGATTCTTTTTAATTGAAAACTTGTCCTACACCGGAGCAAATGGGGGAGGAAAAAGGAGGGGGAAGTTAGGTAAGGCAGGCCGGACTTTCCTCGACGCTGGAATATATGGGGGGAAGCTTTCCTTTTAGGAATTGTCTGATTTCGAAAGAATTCATCCCTTATTCCCGCGAAACCGCCCCCCTTCATCCCCCCATTTTCTTTTGGAAAATGGGGGGATGAAGGGGGGCGGGTCGTAAGTTCGGATTCGGCGTATTTCCACAAGTCGCTACGCGCCATCCAGGAGTACTAGAAGTCCGTCCCACTTCGTTTTAGATGTAGCGATATATAATGAAATCCCCGGCCGGAAAGACGTTCTTTCCCCCGCGGGCAGATCCGCGAATGACACCGGTCGCCCATGCCCGTTTTCGTTTTCCGACTTCCCTCGCTTTTCTTCTCTTAGCGGCCGTTCCGGCCGCGTGCACGCCGCCTCCTTCTTCGCCCGGAGCCCAATCCGCAATGCAGATTGCGGCGGTCCCGGTCACCTACAGTGGGGAAATCGCCAGCTTCGACAACGGAAATTTGGTGGAGTCACCATTCCTCGCCACGTACCGCGGGATGCAGGGCGAACGCTGGCTGGGGCGGCCGTTTACGCGCGCGTTCGCCGATCCGGACCTGGGCTGGACGATGCAGATCTTCGAGTACGGGATCCTGGCGCAGGATCCCGGAGACGGTCATATCTTCCTATTAAAGATCAGCGACCTCCTGGCGCGCCGGCAGGGCGGTGTGGCGGCGCGGAAGGAATCCGCCTGCACCTACGCCCAGGAGACGGGGCACAACGTGTGTTACGAATTCCGGGAGTACGTGCGCGTCGCCGGAGCGGAGCATTTCGGCCAGCCGGTTTCCGAGATGACGATGGATTCCGACGGCGTGCTGTACCAGGATTTCGAATACGCGCGGCTGCAATGGGTGGGCGGCGGGATCGCGCGCGAGCGGTGCGGGGAGACGTTTTTCATCCAGCGCGGGTACGACCGCTCGCTGCGCGAGCCGGCCGTCTCCGCCGCCGGACCGGCGGCCGGGGTGACCCAGTTATATGCGTCGCTGGCGCGGCCCACTTTGCGGCCCGGTGAAATGCAGACACTCCAGGTGGCGCTGACCGACCCGACCGGCGCGGGCATCCCCGGCGTGGAATTGCAAGTCACGCTGGAAAAAAACGGCCAGGCGCTTCTGGAGATTTCGCTGCCGCCGACCGATTCGGGCGGCATGGCGTCGCTTTCCTTCAAAGTGCCGGAGGCGGATCCCGGCACGCGCATCCGCGTGATCGTTCAGGGCACGTGGGATTCCGCCCCGCTGGAATTGGTGGCGGAGTTTGAGGTGTGGTGGTAAAGATCTTCAGACCGACGATTGCTAATGCTTTCCACATACATTCGTGGATCCTAAAAACCAGACTGAGGAATTGGGAACGATTGAAAAAATCGGAGAAAACGATGAAAATCTGTTTCTATTTTGTTTTCCTCCTGGGGTTGACGGCATGTTCTTCAATCAACAAGGCGTCCGAATCTGCAACCCCTCTGTTTACCCCGAGCGCAACGCACACCCAAGAAACTACGGTTTCGATATTCCGACCGACAAGGACGCCTTCGCAAACTCAAATGCTTGTTCCAACGATCGCCGCTTCCCTCACCGAAGGAATTACGGAATCCCCTTCGCCAACGGAAAACCCCCCGTTGAACCCGCAAGGACCATACCTTGCCTATCTAGCCATTGATTACCTCGATACGGAAGGCTATCAAATCCGGTCGCACATTGTCGTCCTCAATTCGGATGGGTCGGGTCGAAAGGATTTATCAGCGATCGAGTCATATGGCTATGTGCTGGGACCTTTTTCGCCGGACGGAAAATATTGCATCTTCCTGAGTGAAAACGATCTAAGCAGCTACCCGAATGATATGACCCTGCGTTTAATTAATATTCCCAGCGGAGAAGTGACACCCGTTTCCGCGATGGTGACGGAACAAGCCTTATCGCGTTTGGAGGATTGCCAAGATTGTCTTCCCGATGGCAGAGTCCTTACGAATCAGGTTCATTGGTCTTCCGATGGTCGTTTCCTGGCTTTTGCCGCGAGTCCGAAGGGCAATGCCCTCAATTTGTTTTCTTATGACACACGCGAGGGGATCCTTCGGCAGTTGACGAATTCCGACGCGGATGTCGTTTCCATCGATTGGTCTCCGGATGGAAAAACCATAGCTTTTGTCAATGGGGTTGGATGGCAAGACGGCTGGTATACGACCTACACCATAAACCTCACCCAACCGGAAAATGGGACTAACCTTGGAATCCAATCTCTTCAAATACTTCCGGGGAGTGGATTGGTTCCCTATGGCTATGGTCCACAAGTATGGTTGGGAGGGAGTTGGGCGGGAAATAAATATTATCGAATCCAAAAATATTGCAAGCCATACTCCTATGGATCAAAAAATTGCACAGAGACCTCCATCATTAACGTTAAATCCGGAAATGCGCGAGCCGTCTATCAGGTTGACGGCGAATACCACGAGGTGGTCGATCCTGTCGATAAATCGATCCTTTTTTATGGTCGTGAATGGGGGTCGGATATTCCATATCAATATTATTCCTTGTTCTCCTTTACCGGAGAAAAGATAGCGACTATTTAACCCGGAGCTAAGGCCTTTCGAAAATATAATTTTACGGGGCGGTTCCTACCACCGATTTATCGGTGTTTCTCCTTCGGGAGTTTTTGGACTTTCCTTGGATGGTAAAGTGCAGCCCATTAGCAGCAAGGGGTATCGATCAAGAGTCCATCAGGGAAAAGATTGGCCCTATATTAGCGTATCACCGGACCGGGAATGGATGGCGATATCGGATGATCAGGGATTGGAAATATATTCGCGCGATGATGCGCTGCAATTTACCTGGGACACGATGTCCGTGGACAGTGTTTTATGGTTGCCGGATGGAAAAGGCTTTCTATTCCAAAGCGGAAATGATGAAACAGGATATAGCCTCTATTCCTGGTCCTTTGTAGATCCCGCTCCCAACCGTATCTATGAATGCGGACTAAATGAAAGTACTTGCCTGCAGAACCTGGTATGGGTAAATGAATGATCCCTATCGAAGGACGAAATATTTTCTAGGATGCTGCCTTCCAAAAAATGCAATGAGGAAGCTCCAGGGATAATGGAAAACAAGAGATCAACATGAAATTCACAACCGCAACCCTGGGACGGATATTCATCCTCCGCCTGGAGGACGGCGAGATCCTGCACGAGACCGTCGAAGCCTTCGCGCGCGATCAGGGCATCCGCGCGGCGGCGCTGATCGTTCTGGGCGGAGCGGACGAGGGGAGCAAACTCGTCGTCGGCCCGGCGGACGCGCGTTCGTCGCCGGTTGTGCCCATGGAGCACATCCTTGCCGGCACTAGCGAGTCCACCGGCGTGGGCACGATTTTTCCGAACGCGGATGGCAGGCCCATTCTGCATATGCATATCGCCTGTGGACGGAAGGCAACCGCCGTCGCCGGATGCGTCCGCCGCGGCGTGAAAGTCTGGCAGGTGATGGAATTGATCCTCTGGGAACTGACCGGCAACGATGCCCGACGCGTATTGGATCCAGTGACGGGATTCGAATTAATGCAGCCTGCCCCCTCTCTTCCCCTCCCCAAATCAGCGAGGAGGAGGAACCAAGAAACTGAATCCCGTCGCTGATTTGGGGAAGGTTGGGGTGGGGCGGGGATGGGGGGACCATAGAGGGGAGGGATAACCATGGTCCATGGTCGGTTTTCCATTGCGCTATAATCCCGAACCTGGAAAGGGACACTATGCCAGCGAAATCCAAAGTAGCCATCCTACGCACCACACCGGAAACCGTGCTCGCCGATTACCAGCGCTTGTTCCAAATGGCCGGCGGCGCGAAAGCGCTCGCGCCGAATGTCACCACCATCCTTAAGGACAACATCTCCTGGCACTACCCGCTGCCCAGCGCGAATTCCACGCCTTGGGAGTTGGAAGGATCCATTCTCGCGCTCCGAAACGCGGGATTCCGCGATTTAGTCTGCGTGCAGAATAAAACGGTGGTGATCAACGCCTTCAAGGGCGAGGACCTGAACGGATTCGTCCCGATCTTCCGCCATTACGGCATCCCGGTGAAATACAATTTCCGCAAAGAAGATATGGCCTGGGTGGAGTACAAACCTAAGGCGAAGATGCTCGTGCTGGATAAAATCTTCGACCAAGGAATCCGGATTCCAGACTATTTCCTCGGCAAGAACATCGTCCACCTGCCGACGGTCAAGACCCATATCTACACCACCACGACCGGCGCGGTGAAGAACGCCTTCGGCGGACTGCTTTCCACCTACCGGCACTACACCCATTCCTGGATTCACGAGACGCTCACCGACCTGCTCGCCATCCAGAAGGAAATCCATCCCGGGATGTTCGCCTTCATGGACGGCACCACCGCCGGCGACGGCACCGGCCCGCGCACGCCGACGCCGATCGTAAAAAACGTGATCCTGGCTTCGGCCGATCAGGTGGCAATCGACGCGGTCTCGGCGAAACTCATGGGTTTCGATCCGATGAAGATTGGATACATCCGCCTGGCGCATGAACACGGCCTGGGTAAGGGCGACGTGCGCGAGATCGAGCTGGTCGGGGACGATCTGACGGGCGAGAATTGGCATTTTCACGTGGGCAGCAACGTGCACACGTTCATGGCGTGGATGGCTTGGTACGGACCAACCAAAGTGCTCCAAAAGCTGGTCCTGCACACTCCGCTGGTGGCGATCCCGATCTTCCTTTCGGAATTCAACCACGATTTCGTGCACTGGCCGCTGAAATCGAAACGTATCTTTGAACAGTGGCGCGCGAACACCGAGTGGGGAAAACTGTTCCAGGAATATCAACGGGAAGGCGTGCTCGCGAAATAAACTGAATCGCGCCGGAGGCGCGCGGAGTTTTGCGTTGGCCGCCGGGCATGCTCACGGGGCATCCATCCGATGAGGACCCTCGAACCATGAAGAAGGTTGCATGAATATACTGAAATCGTCGTCGCGGGCCAGGAGTTTTTCCTTGATCCTCTTCGGCCTCGCGTGGAGCCTCATCGGTGGCTTCTTCTTTCTCGAGTTCGAGGGGGATGGGTGCGGATCAGTTGCCGTTATTGTTGCTTGCCGGCACGGGATTGGTGATCCTGGCGGCGGGAATCTATCCATGGATCGCCTGGCTGAAGGTCACCCGTCCGGAAATCGTCCTCGATAAAACCACCGTGGGCGTGGGAGAAACGTTCACGGTCAGTTATTCGCAGAATTTCAAGGGGCGGAGTGAAGTGCGCGGCATCCAACTCGTCCTGGTGATGCGCGAATCTGCACACCATAGTGCGGGTAAAAACAGCCATACCTATCATCATGAGAGTACGATCGAGCAGCATGATCATCCGGGCCAAACGGTTGAGGCCGGCGAAACGCTCGCCTTCTCGCAGACGATCGGCATTCCCAAAAACGGGATGCATTCCTTTCACGCCATGAACAATTCGATCGACTGGATGCTGAAGGTGAAGGTGGATATCGCCGGCTGGCCGGATTATCGGGATTCCTTCGACCTGGCCGTTCAGCCGATCCTGGTCAGGTGAGGGCCGTATGACGGGCGTGGATTTTCTATGGAACGTTCCGGGAATGGGAGAGCCAGGCTTTGCTGCGCGTTTCGATCCGGGTTCGATCCTCGAGGGGACGATCACCATTTCCTCGCAGTCGGATTTGAACTGCACCGGGATCAAAGTGCGCGCCGAATGGCACACCGAAGGCCGGGGCGACCGGGACCAGCAGAAGGCGGACGAGAGGGTCGTCTTCCAAGGCGTGCTCCCCTGCCGGCAGCCGGCGGTGTTTGGCTTCCGATTGACGCTGCCGGACCAGCCCTGGTCCTACTCCGGCCACTACATCAACATCGTGTGGGATCTCGTCGCGGATGTGGATCTGCCGCTGGCGATCAATCCTAAAAGCCGGCTACCGATCCTCCTTCGGCCGGCGGAAACCTAAAGCCGATAGATTTTTCCCATTCCAAACGGCGTATTATTGAGGCCGGATCAGCTGATTGAATAAAATCGCACATCAATATTAATTATCCGCGTGCCTGCGCGCGGATAAATCCCCGCGCTTGAACACAAAGCCCTCCAGGGGCAATTGATAGAAAGAGGATAGCCCTCGAAGAGGGCTTCGTATATTTGCGCGGGCATTTATGCCTGAGCGTTCGCCCGCGTAAAATGAATCAATCTGCAAGGGTATAATATTTTAGTTCCCGTTTAGCCCGGAGGAATCATGGCGGATAAACCCTGGTGGCAGACCGGCGTGATTTACCAGATCTATCCCCGGTCGTTCGCCGACAGCGACGGCGACGGCACCGGCGATCTGCGGGGCGTGATCTCAAAGCTGGATTACCTCAACGACGGGACGCCCCGTTCGCTCGGGGTCGACGCGATCTGGCTTTCCCCCTTCTTCCCCTCCCCCGGTTTTGATTTCGGCTACGACGTTTCCGATTATTGCGCCGTCGACCCGCTCTTCGGGACCATAGGGGATTTCGACCTCCTGGTGGCGGAAGCTCACCGGCGCGGCATCCGGATCGTCCTCGACCTGGTGCTCAACCACACTTCGCACCTGCACCCGTGGTTCACCCAAAGCCGTTCGGCGCTAGCCAACCCCAAACGCGATTGGTATCTCTGGCAGGAACCGAAGGGCAAGGGCGGCGCGCCCAATAATTGGCAATCGGTTTTCGGCGGAAGGGCGTGGCAGTGGGATCCGTCCACCCGGCAGTATTACTATCACAAGTTCCTGCCCCAGCAGCCGGATCTCAACTGGCGCAACCCGCGCGTGCGCCGGGCGGTGATGAATGTTTTCCGGTTCTGGCTCGACCGCGGGACGGACGGCTTCCGGCTGGACGTGGTCGACGGGTATTTCAAGGACGCGCTGCTCCGGGAAAATCCACCCGCGCTGGGAATCCGGGGGTACGAGCGGCAGAGGCACGTCTACGACGCGGATCAGCCCGAGCTGCTCGACGCCTACCGCGAGATCCGCGCCCTGCTCGATTCGTACGGCGCGCGCATGGCGGTGGGCGAAGTGATGGGCGGGGCGGAGGAGGCGGCCCGCTTCTGCGGCGCGGGCCTTCTGCCGCTGGCCTTCAACTTCGAATTCACCCGCCAGCCGTGGAGCCCCGCCGCTTTTCAGAACGCCGTTTTGCGGTACGAGCGGCTCCTGCCCGAATGCGGATGGCCCTGCTACGTGCTGAGCAATCATGATCTCTCGCGCCACGCTTCGCGCTACGGCGGACGCGCGCCGGAGGAGCGCGCGAAAGTGGCGGCCGCGATGCTGCTCACCCTGCGCGGAACGCCGTTCCTGTATCAGGGCGAGGAGATCGGCATGCGCGATGGAAAAATTTCCCGCGCCGAAATCCAGGATCCGCCGGGCAAGCGGTATTGGCCGCTCTATCAAGGCCGCGATTTCTGCCGCACGCCAATTCCGTGGAACGCCCGGCCCGGCGCGGGATTCACCGCCGGCCGGCCCTGGCTGCCGCTGAACCCGGATTACCGGAAGATCAACGTCCAATCCGAGCTTGAAGATTCGCATTCGGTGCTGTCGTTCTACCGGAAATTAATCTGGCTGCGAAAGAAAAGCCCGGCCCTCCACAGCGGCTCGTTTAAACCCTTGTTATCCCACGCGGACCGGGCGATGGTCTATCTCCGCGAGACCGGAAGACAGACGATGCTGGTGGGATTGAATTTCTCCGAGCGGCCGGTAAAAATTACGCTCGCGGAATCGCTCCCGCCGGGGACGTGGAAAAAGATCCTCTCCAGTTGCGACACGCCATCCGATCTGCACGGCGGCGCCGGGAACACCGTGTTAAAGTTGGAATCCAACGAGGCCTCGATTTGGGAAAAAGAATAAAAACCTAGTACGCGGATTACGCGGATTTTTTGGATTACGCGGAATATAAATTTTAAAACGAATTGCACCGTTTTTCACCCTCCCTCATCCCATCCTTCTCCCGGCTTATGCCGGGAGAAGGTGGCCGGACCCTCGGTGATTTTCCGGGGGGGAAGGCCGGATGAGGGCAGACTATCGAGACTCAAAAATTTATAATTAAACTTGCGGATATTTTCCGATAAAATCAAAACGGTCCGCGCAATCCGCGTACGATTTCTCCGATCTGCGCGTGGAAGCAATCTTTGTAATTAATATAGCGATTGTTGGGTTTATACTTTCCCCATGCTCAACAAACCGTTTCGGATCATCTTCGCCTATGCCCGGCGCTATTGGTTTTACCTGATCGTCGCGGCCGCCAGCATGATCCTGTTGGTGGGGGTGCAGTTGCTGGTTCCCTGGATCGTGAAGCTGCTGGTGGCGGCCATCACCGATCCGGCGTCCCCGCAAGCGAACATGTCCTTCGTCACCCGGTTGTCCATCATCATTCTGCTGGTGTTCCTGGCGCGGGCCGTGCTGCAATTCCTCCGTTCCTACCTCGCGCACCTCGCAGGATGGGGCGTGGTGGCCGATGTTCGGTTGCATATTTACGAGCACGTGCAGCGGCTCTCGCTCCGCTTCTACGAGGAAAAACAAATCGGGCAGCTGATGTCGAACGTGGTTAACGACACCGACCTGTTCGAGCAATTAATCGCCCACGCCATTCCGGACGTCGCCGTCAACGTTTTCACGCTCGTCGGCGTTACCGTGGTTCTCCTGAGCTTAAATTGGCAATTGACGCTGCTCAGTTCGATGCCCATCCCGCTGGTGATCCTTTCGCTCGGGCTATACGCGCGCTATGTGCGGCCGGCTTTCGTCCGCCGCCAGGAGGAATTGGGCGATCTGAACGCGGTGCTCAACGACAACCTGTCCGGGATCCGCGAGATCAAAGCCTTCGTGCGCGAGGGCGATCAGGCGGCGCGGGTCGGACGACGGATTGAAAGCTACCGCCAGTCGCTCCTGCGCGCGCTGCGGCTGATGGCCACGTTCGAACCGTTCGTGGATTTCACCTCGTCGCTCGGAACACTGGTGGTGATCTTCTTCGGCGGCCGGCTCGCGCTCCAGGGCAAGCTCGCGGTGGCGGACTTGGTGGCTTTCTTCCTCTATCTGGATTTGTTTTATCAACCGGTGCACAACCTGAGCGCCGCCTGGGAAGCGGTTCAGAATTCGCTGGCCGGAGCCGACCGCGTGGCCGGCCTGCTGGAAGAAAAACCGGAGCCTCACGACTTTCCCGGGGCGATTCCGCTTCCCGGACGAGCGCGCGGAGATCTGGTATTCCGCAATGTCTGTTTCGAATACCTGCCCGGTGTTCCGGTCCTGGAGGGGATCGATCTGGAGATTCCGGCCCATTCGGTCGTGGCGCTCGTCGGTCCGACCGGAGTTGGGAAATCCACTTTGGTCAGCCTGATCCCGCGTTTTTACGACATCACCGCGGGCGTTATCCTGCTCGACGGGATCGACCTGCGGCGCTACCGGCTCGACGGCTTGCGGCGGCAAATCAGCATGGTGCTGCAGGACGTTTTCCTATTCTACGGCACGGTGCGCGCCAACATCCTCTTCGGGCGTCCGGACGCAACCGAGGAGGAAATCATCGCGGCGGCGAAAGTGGCCAACGCCCATGGATTCATCTCCGCGCTCCCCAGCGGATACGATACGTTCATCGGCGAACGGGGCGTGAAACTTTCCGGCGGCCAGAAGCAGCGGTTGTCGATCGCCCGCGCGGTGCTCAAGGACGCGCCGATCCTGATCCTCGACGAGGCCACCTCCGCGGTGGACACCGAAACCGAACTGATGATCCAGGAGGCGATCGACCGGCTCATCCGCGGCCGGACGACGCTGATCATCGCCCACCGCCTGTCCACCGTCCGCGCCGCCGACGCCATCGTCGTCCTGGAAGACAAATCGATCCGCGAAATGGGGACGCACGTGAAGCTGATGGCGCTGGACGGGTTGTACCGCAAGCTGTATACCATCCAGGGACGGATGGACGAGCAATCCGCATTGTAGAGGCGTGCCGGCGACGCGCCTCTACGGGCGCACCGCTGGCGCGTCGGCCGGTTCCGCCTAGGCAATCCATCGGCCTTCAGGGTATAGTCTGAAGACAAGGAAAAGGATTTTCAACCCCCCCCTATGCCCTCCGCGTATTTTTCCCTGCTGACCGACGACGACCTGTATCTTTTTAATGAAGGCTCCCATGCCCGTCTGTACCGCAAGCTAGGATCCCATCCGGCGGAGGTTGACGGGAAGAAAGGGACGTACTTCGCCGTCTGGGCGCCGGATGCGGAGGGGGTTTCGGTCATCGGTGAGTTTAATGGGTGGGACGGCAGAAGGCACCCCCTGACCCCGAAGGGGAGTTCCGGGATCTGGGAAGGCTTCCTGGTCGGGATCGTACCCGGAACCATGTATAAATATTTTGTCCGCTCCCGCTATGGCGGATACGGGATGGATAAAATCGACCCGCTCGCATATTATTTCGAAGTTCCGCCGCGAACGGCCTCCATCGTCTGGAACCTCGAATACGCCTGGAACGACCGGGAATGGATGCAGGCGCGGGCCGATGCCGAAATGCATAAACAGCCGGCGGCAATCTACGAACTTCATCTCGGCTCCTGGCGCCGCGTCCCGGAAGAAGGGAACCGGATGCTTTCTTACCGCGAGCTGGCCGATCTCCTGCCCGCGTACGCGGAGGAAATGGGGTTCACTCACGTCGAGTTCCTGCCGGTAACCGAACACCCGTTTTACGGATCTTGGGGTTACCAGGCCACCGGTTACTTCGCGCCCACCAGCCGCTACGGTCCGCCGCAGGATTTTAAATCTCTCGTCGACGCCCTCCATGGCCGGGGGATCGGAGTGATTTTGGATTGGGTCCCCTCGCATTTTCCCGTCGACGAACATGCGCTGGGCTTCTACGACGGAACCCATCTGTACGAGCACTCCGACCCGAGCCAGGGGTTCCATCCGGACTGGAAGTCCTATATCTTCAACTACGGCCGCCGGGAGGTCCGTTCGTTTCTGCTCTCGAGCGCCACTTTCTGGCTCGACGAATACCATATCGACGGATTGCGGGTGGATGCGGTGGCCTCGATGCTCTACCTCGACTATTCGCGCAAGGCGGGGGAGTGGCGGCCCAACATTTACGGCGGGAACGAAAATCTGGAGGCGACATCACTCTTGCGCACGTTTAATGAGGACATCTACCGCGAGTTTCCGGGAGTGCAGACCATCGCCGAGGAATCCACCGCCTGGCCGATGGTCTCCAGACCCACCTACCTGGGCGGATTGGGATTCGGCTTTAAGTGGGATATGGGCTGGATGCACGACATGCTCGCCTACATTACCCTGGACCCCGTCCACCGGCGGTTCCATCAAAACGACCTGACCTTCCGGTTGCTGTACGCCTACACGGAGAATTTCGTGCTGCCGCTCTCGCACGACGAGGTGGTCCACGGCAAAGCCTCGCTGCTGAGCAAGATGCCCGGCGATGACTGGCAGAAGTTCGCCAACCTGCGGCTGCTGCTGGGGTACATGTACGCCATGAGCGGCAAGAAACTGTTGTTCATGGGCGCCGAGTTCGGCCAGCGCGGCGAGTGGAATCACGAGGAAAGCCTGGAGTGGCATTTGCTGGCGTATGAACCGCACCGGGGGCTGCAGCGCTGGGTGCGCGACCTGAATGCGATGTACAAACGCGAACCCGCGTTGTATCAGTTGGATTGCGAGCCGGCCGGCTTCGAATGGGTGGATACGGGCGACGCGGAATCCAGCGTGATCAGCTGGATCCGCAAGACGTCGGCCGACAGCTCCACGATCCTCGCGGTGTGCAACTTCACCCCCGTGCTGCGCACCGGGTATCGGGTGGGGGTTCCGCGCGGAGGGTTGTGGCGCGAAGAACTCAACAGCGACGCCGCCGATTACGGCGGGAGCGGAGCGGGGAATGCCGGGGGGTTCGAGGCCGAACCGATCCCGTACAACGGTCGGCCGTTCTCGCTCAACCTCACCTTGCCGCCGCTTGGGATCTGTTTCTTTAAGAATGAACCCGCCTCCTCCCCCCCAAGTGCACGTCCCCCCGTTTCCAATTGGGAAACGGGGGGACCACAGGGGGGCGGAAGCCGGCCGCTTGACGGAAAACAGCCATAAATCGCTACCTATGCATTCACGGACACTTCTATCAGCCGCCGCGGGAAAACCCGTGGCTGGAGGCGGTCGAACTGCAGGATTCGGCCGCACCGTATCATGATTGGAACGAACGCGTTCTGGCGGAATGCTACGCGCCCAACGCCCTTTCGCGCATCCTTGATGAGAAGGGCCGCATTCGCAAGATCGTCAACAACTATTCGAATATTTCCTTCGATTTCGGGCCGACCCTGCTTTCCTGGCTCGAGGTAAACGCCGAATCCGTCTACCAGGCGTTGCTCATGGCGGATTGGGAGAGCATCCAGCGCTTTTCCGGACACGGATCGGCGCTGGCTCAGGCTTACAACCACATCATCCTGCCGCTGGCGGAGAGGCGGGACAAAATCACACAGATCGTCTGGGGGCTGCGGGATTTCGAGTCGCGTTTCGGGCGGGCGGCCGAGGGGATGTGGCTTCCGGAAACGGCCGTCGATCTGGAAACGCTCGATCTGCTCGCGGAGCACGGGATTCGTTTCACCATCCTGGCTCCCCATCAGGCGCTGCGCATCCGGCGCAAGGACCGCGCCGAGTGGCAGGACGTGAACGGCGTGACGCTGGATATCACTTATCCGTACGAGGTGGACCTTCCCTCCGGGCGGACGATCGCGGTTTTTTTCTATCATGGGGCGCTCGCCAGCGCCGTTTCCTTCGAAGGACTGCTTTCCAATGGGGATGCGTTCGCCAAACGGCTGTTGGACGCCTTTCCGGCGGATACCTCCGAGCCGCGGCTGGTCCATCTGGCCACCGACGGCGAAGCGTACGGGCATCACCATCGATTTGGAGACATGGCGCTTGCCTATGCGCTCAACAAAGTGGAGGAAGAGCAAAGCGCGATCCTCACCAATTACGGCGAGTATCTGGAAAAGAATCCTCCCCAATGGAAGGCGGAAATCATCCAGAACACCTCGTGGAGCTGCCCGCATGGAGTGGAGCGCTGGCGATCGGATTGCGGATGCAAGACCGGACAGCACCCGGGATGGAACCAGGCCTGGCGCGGACCGCTGCGCGGCGCGCTCGAACTGGTGCGCGACGAACTGGCGCCGTTGTACCAGCAGGAGGGCGCGAAGTATCTGCGGGATCCGTGGCAGGCGCGGGATCAATATATCCGGCTGGTGCTCGACCGGTCGAAGGAATCGCTCGCGAACTTCTTCCAGCACCAGGCGGTTCGCGAGCTGGGCGGGGAGGAAATCCCCCGCGCGCTGAAACTGCTCGAAATGCAGCGCCACGTCCTGCTGATGTTCACTTCCTGCGCCTGGTTCTTCGACGACCTGGCCGGAATCGAGGCGCAGCAGAATCTGCAATACGCCTCGCGAGCGATTCAACTGGCGCAGGAACTGTTCGGTGACGGTATCGAAGAGCGGTTTCTAGGGCGTCTGGAAACGGCCCGCAGCAACGAGAAAGGCGCGCCGGACGGACGCGCTGTGTACGCCCGCACCGCCCGCGCCGCCCGGGTCGATCTCTCCCAGGTGGCGGCGCACTATGCCGCCGCCTCCCTGTTCGAGACCTACGGCTTGCGCACCCGGGTCTTCTGTTTCGATGTGGAGTGCCACGCGCACCGGAACTATGAGGCGGGAAGAGCCAAACTGGCGGTCGGGCAGGCGACGGTCACTTCGGAAATCTCGCGCGAGACCGCCCGGCTGTGCTACGGGATGCTGCACTTCGGCGACCAGAATTTCAGCGGCGGGGTGAGCGCCTACCGCGGCGAGAGCGAATACGAGGCCATGGAGCGGGATCTTTCCGCGGCGTTCCTGCGCGGCGATTTTCCCGAAGTGATCCGGTCGTTCGATCAGTACTTCGGCGGAACATCCTACTCCCTCAAGAGCCTGTTCCGCGACGAGCAGCGCAAAATCCTCAACCTCGTCATCCAGGAAAACCTGGTCGACGCGGAAGCCGTCTATTCGGAGCTGTACGAAAACCACGCGCCCCTGATGCGCTTTCTGATGAGCGTGAATATGCCGCTGCCGCGGGCGTTCCAGTCCGCGGCGACCGTCGCGCTCAACGGGCGATTGCGCCGGGCCATGGCCGCCGAGCCGCTCGCTCTCGGCCACCTTCGCAGTTTGTTGGACGAAGCGCAGATCTCCAAGATCGAATTGGACGGGGAGACGCTCGGGTTTACGCTGAAGAACTCCATTAATCGAATAGCGGGAAATCTCTTTACCGAACCGGAGAATCTCGATCGCCTGCGGGCGCTGCAGCAGGCGGCGGAACTGGCTCGTTCCCTGCCTTTCTGGGTGGATCTTTGGAAGGCGCAGAACGTCTACTATGAAATCCTCCAAAGCGCTTTTCCCAAATTGCAAAAGCAGGCGCGCGAGGGAGCCGGGACCGACCCGCAATGGGTGAAGGAATTCCTCGCCCTGGGGGATTTATTGATGGTGCGCACCGACGAGGAAAAATCCGGTTGACACCTTGGCATCCGCAACCTTTGTTCGGGAGACACAGGAGGGCGCCATGATCGATAACCAGAACATCGGAGAATCGGCCGGAGTGGTTTGGCAATATTTGAAGGAGCACGGCCGGACCACGTTGACGACTTTGCAGCGGGGCATCGGCGCACACAGCGACGCGGTGCTCATGGCCGTCGGCTGGCTGGCGCGGGAAGGGAAAGTGGAACTTGCGCAGGAGAAGCGTTCCGTCTATATCCAGTTGACTGAAAAATAATTTGAAACCTCTGAAAAAGTCCGCTCGTCGGAGGGCCTGCCCCTGACTATAAACGACGCCGGTCCCCGCTTCCCCGCAAAGATCGCGGGACAGGAAGCCGGGCGGATCCCCCGCGGTTTTTGCGGGGCTGTTGAAAGTTCGGAGCGCCCCCGGCCTCGCCATGGCGAAGCCGGGAAGGAGCCGTCCCGCGCTTCGTGCGGGATCAGCTCCGGACAAACAATGATTTTCAAAGGTTTCGATTTATCATTCGGGTTGATCCTTGGGGTTCGAGAATACACGCGGCAAGCGTTTCCAATGAATGACCGCGCGGCAAGCCGCGCTGTATCAAAGGGCACAACCCCCAAGAACTGCGCAGCAAGCTGCGGGGTATTCATCATCCCGCGAGAGCGGGATAAAAGAACATTCCTGCAAGGCGGGATCCACGAGCAGGGGGTTTTGGGAACCCTTCGGTCTTGCCACATCCCCCTGGATTCAAATTCCCCTCGCAAATCTTTCCTGCGAATTTTACGAGGAGTTTTCCGAATCGATTACAGGTCCTTGATCAGATTCCCAAGTGCGAGAAGGACCAACCCGGCAATCGCCAAGGCAAATGTATACTGACGCAACCCAAAATCGGGGATGATCTGCAAAAGCAGGGCGAGCACTCCCAGCCCGATCGCGATCCAGAAGGTGGGATGTTTCGGTGGGGTTAATTTCATGGTGGTTCTCCTGATTCCAAGTAAGAGGCGCGGCGGTTGAAGCAATGGCATGCCGTCAAAACGCGGCATTTTCACCGGGAATCGTCGAATCCCGCTATTACCAGTATAAATTCCAGCCCAGAAAATGCAACCGCAATAATTCCCCTGACAGATGCTCTGTCTATCCGGTTGTTTTCATTGGAATAGGATAAAAAAAGAAGCTTAGGTAATCGGCTCGTTGACATCGAGCGTCACCCCGTGGTTTAATCTTCCCGCTCCCTGGACTATTACGCCCGGTTTTCATGCGCATGAAAAACACAAATCCCATCCTGGGATGGGTCGATCGGAACGGAATTCTATCGGCGCTTGCCGCGGGTGTGATCGCGGCAGGAATAGTCGCCGCGATTGTCCTTTCCCAGCCCGCGCAGTATCGGGCCGAAATCCAAATTTTAAGCGCGGGGGATCTATCGGCGGACGAGGCCCAGGCGCTGGCAACCACGCCGCCGGTCGCCGCCCGCGCCGTCACGCTTCCGGCGCTGTCCGGGTACAATTTAACCGCGGCGGTTTTTTTCCGCGGCGCAACGGTCGAACAATTGCTGGAGAACGGTTTGCTCCGGCTCGGCGTGCGGGACACGGACCCGGGACGCGCGGCCGGCCGGGCGCTGGCCTGGGCCCAAGCTCTCTGCGAGGCGGCATCCGGGTCATCTGCGGCGAGCGGACAAGCCTGCTATGATCCAAACCCGGCGGTTCCCGGGAAGTTGGATAATTTTCTCTGGTGGAAATTGTTGACGGCTTTTTTACTGGGTGCGGTCCTCGGATGTGGAGGTGCCTGGGGAAAGGCCCGTGGAAATAAAAAGGAGAACGCAAGCATGGCAAAAAAGAATCCCGTGAAATCCAATAGCGGGGAAACGGCGCGGGCGCTGATCCGGAAATTAAAAGCCGGCAAAGCGCGCGTCGGCGTGGTCGGCCTGGGGTATGTCGGCTTGCCGCTGGTGGATGTATTCGGACGGGCCGGATTTTCCGTCGTCGGGATCGATGTGGATGCAAAGAAAATCGAGATGCTGCGCAAAGGAAAATCCTATATCGAGGATGTTCCCTCCGCGCACATCGCCGCGCTGGCCCGCAAGGGTGCGTTGCATGCCACGACGGATTTTTCCATCGTCGAGACCCTCGACGCGCTGTCGATCTGCGTGCCCACGCCGCTCCGCAAGACCGGCGATCCGGATCTTTCTTTTATCGTCAACGTCACCGAGGAGATCGCCAAATACCTTCATCCCGGCATGGTCATCGTGCTCGAATCCACCTCCTACCCCGGGACCACGCGGGAGATCATGCTGCCGAAGTGTGAGGCGCACGGGCTAAAGGTCGGGGAAGATCTCTTCCTGGCATTCTCCCCGGAACGCGTCGATCCCGGGCGGACGGATTGGACCACGAAAAACACGCCCAAGGTGATCGGCGGGATTACGCCGGCCTGCCTGGAAGTGGCCCTGGCGTATTACGGCCGCGCGATCGACGACATGGTCCCGGTCTCTTCGGCCGAAGCGGCGGAAATGTCCAAGCTCCTGGAAAACACATTCCGCGCAGTCAACATCGGACTGGTCAACGAAGTGGCCATCATTTGCGACCGGTTGGGGTTGGACGTATGGGAAGTGATCGAAGCCGCCGCCACCAAGCCGTTCGGTTACATGAAATTCACTCCGGGCCCCGGCCTGGGCGGACATTGCATCCCGATCGATCCGCTCTATCTCTCCTGGAAGCTCAAGGCGGTGAATTACAACGCCCGCTTCATCGAACTGGCCAGCGAGATCAACACCGGCATGCCGCGCTACGTGGTCGGCAAAGTCCAGGACGCGCTCAATCAGCACCGCAAGGCGATCAACGGCAGCCGGATCCTGGTGCTGGGCGTGGCGTATAAACCCAACGTCTCCGACCTGCGCGAGTCGCCGGCGCTGGATGTGATCGGATTGCTCCGCCAGAAGGGAGCCGTGGTGGAATATCACGATCCGTACGTCGCGCAAATACGGGACGAGGCGATCCAACTCACGAGCGTCCCGGATCTGGAAAGCGCGATCGGAAAAGCGGATTGCGTTGTGATCACCACCGATCACGATTCCTATTCCTGGAAGAAAATCCTCGCGCAATCCCGATTGATTGTGGATACCCGCAACGCGCTGGGGGACGACGGACGGGAGAGCGATAAGGTGGTGCGGTTGTAATGGCGCGTTTCTTGGTCACCGGGGCAGCCGGTTTCATCGGAGCGCGTCTGGTGGCGCTGCTGCTGGACCAGGGCCATCAGGTCGTGGGGATCGACAATCTGAACAACGCCTACGACGTGCGCCTCAAGCAGTGGCGTCTGCAGCGGTTGCAAACCCTGCCGAAGTTTTCGTTTTCCCGCGGCGATATCTCCGACCGGGTGTCGATCGAAACGCTTTGGAACAAACACGACGGTTCCGGGTTCGACGCCGTGGTGAATCTCGCGGCGCGCGCCGGCGTGCGCCAGAGCGTGGAAAACCCCTATGTGTACGTGGAAACCAACGTCGCGGGAACCCTGAACCTTCTGGAACTATGCCGGGCGGGAGGGGTGAAGAAGTTCGTCCTGGCGTCCACCTCGAGCCTGTACGGAGCGGACACCCCGCGCCCGTTCCGCGAAGATGCGCCCACCGACCGGCCGCTCTCCCCGTACGCCGCATCCAAAAAGGGCGCCGAAGCAATGTGCTACACGTATCATTTCTTGTTTGGATTGGACGTCACGATCCTGCGCTACTTCACGGTCTACGGCCCGGCCGGGCGGCCAGATATGAGCTTGTTCAGGTTCGTACAGGGAATTAGCGAAGGGAAGCCCATTCCCCTTTATGGGGACGGTTCCCAGGAACGCGATTTCACCTACGTCGACGATATCGCCAGCGGGACGGCCGCCGCGATCAAACCGCTCGGGTATGAGATCATCAACCTGGGCAGCGATCGGCCGATGAAAATCCGCGACGTGATTGCGCTCATCGAAAAATGCACGGGCAAGACCGCCGAGATCAAAAGCCAACCCATTCACAAGGCGGACGTCCCCGCCACCTGGGCGGATATTTCCAAGGCGCGCGAGCTCCTCAGCTGGGAACCGCAGACGAAATTCGAGGACGGCGTAGCCAAGCTGGTCGAATGGTACCGGGCGGAACAATCCTGGGTCAGCCAGATTTCAACGGAGTAAATCCCGTGAACCCAACTATTGCCATCAGCACATCATCCTTCGGCAAAGAAAGCAGCGAACCGCTCGATCTGCTGCGCGCGGCCGGATTTACCCTGGCGCTCAACCCTAACGGCAGGAAATTGACCAAAGCCGAGACCGTCGCATTCGCGCAGGAGGCCGACGGGCTGATCGCCGGAACCGAAACCCTCGACCGCGAAGTGCTCACCCAGCTGCCGAAGCTCAAGGTTATCTCGCGGGTGGGAACGGCCGTGGATAACGTCGACCAGGTCTGCGCGGCCGAACGCTGCATCCCGGTCTACAACACGCCCGACGGGCCGACCGACGGCGTGGCCGAACTCACGCTGGCCGGTTTGCTTGCGCTGCTGCGGCGGGTCCCGCAGGCGGACGCGTCCATCCGCCGCGGTGAATTCGTAAAGCCGATGGGAAGGTTGCTGCGCGGCAAGACCGTCGCGATCGTGGGCATGGGCCGCATCGGGAAGGCGCTGGCCAGACTGCTGCAACCATTCGCGGTCACCATTCTGGCGGTGGATCCGGTGCGTGATGAAAAATTCGCCGAAAGCTTCGGCGTGCGCTACGTCCACCTCGAGGAAGCGCTTCTGGAAGCGGACGTCGTCTCGCTGCACCTTTCCGGCTCGCCGAAAACCCCGCTGCTGGGCGAAAAGGAGCTCGCCGTTATGAAACCCGGCGCGTTGCTTCTCAACGTGGCGCGCGGCGGATGGGTGGACGAGGCCGCGCTGCTAGCCGCGCTCGGGTCCGGCCGCCTGGGCGGCGCGTACCTGGACGTGTTCGCCGTCGAACCGTACAAAGGGCCGCTGGCCGGCGCCGAAAACGTCGTGCTCACGTCGCACATCGGCTCCTACGCGTTGGAGTGCCGGATCGGGATGGAAGTGGACGCGGCCAGGAAAGTGATCGAATTTTTTCAAAAGGAACCGGTGAAATGACCGTCTCGGTCGTCACCGGCGGATCGGGTTTTTTGGGCAGCCACCTGGCCGACGAATTGGCCTGCCGCGGCCATGAAGTGATTGTGTATGACCGGCAGCCGTCCGCCACGCTGCCGCCGGATCAAAAACAAGTGACCGGTGCGCTGAACGATTTTGACCTGCTCTGCCGCACGATCGAAGGCGCGGATTACGTCTATCACTACGCGGCGCTCTCGGATTTGAACAAAGCCCGCGACCTTCCCCGCGAGACGGTGACGGCCAACGTGGAAGGCACGGTAAACGTGCTCGAAGCCGCCCGCCGGGCCAAGGTCAAGCGCTTCGTTTTTTCCAGCACCATTTATGTTTACAGCAGCGAGGGATCCTTCTACCGCGCCAGCAAACAAGCCTGCGAGGCGTACATCGAGGAGTACCAACGGCGCTACGGCCTGGAATACACCGTCCTGCGTTTCGGAAGCCTATACGGGCCGCGGGCCGACGAAAGCAACGGGCTCTACCGGCTGCTGCGCGAGGCGGCGCGCACAGGCAAGCTCCGCTACTACGGCGAGCCCGACGACTCGCGCGAATACATCCACGTTTCCGACGCGGCCCGGCTGAGCGTGGATATCCTCGCGCCGGAATACGTCAACCAGCACTTGATCATCACCGGCCATTACCCCATGCGCGCGCGCGACCTGTTCACGATGTTCTCGGAAATTCTCGGCCGCGAGGTGCAGGTGGAATACGCCAAACCGGAAATCCCCGACGGGCATTACCGGATCACTCCCTACCAGTTCCATCCGCGCGCCGGGAAAAAGCTGACCTCCAATCTCTATGTGGATTTCGGCCAGGGAATTCTGCAGGTCCTTGAGCAGATTTCGCAGGAAGACCAGAAGCCGTAAGCGAGCCATTCCGTTCCTTCCCCCAAAGGAGAGCCCGTGAACGTCGCCATCATCACCGCCCGCGGCGGAAGCAAATCCATCCGCAACAAAAACGTGATGCTGCTGGCCGGGAAACCGCTGGTGTACTACCCCATCCGCGCCGCCCGCGAAGCATCGCGGATTGCCAAAACCTACATCTCCACCGATTCGCCCGAGGTGATGGAGGTGGGGCGCGAGAACGGCTGCGAGATCATCGTGCGGCCGGAGGAATTGTGCGGCGACCACGTCAACCACGGCGAGGTGATCAAGCATGCCGTGGAATACGCCGACGCGCGCGAGAAGGATCTGCGCAACGTGGTGCTGCTCCTGGGCAACACCGTGATGATCGACGGACCGCTGCTGGACTCGGCGCTCGGGATGCTGGACGACCGGCCCGAGCTGGATTCGGTGATGAGCGTTTGGGAGGCGGCCGACGATCACCCGCTGCGGTCCCTCGAGATCGAGGGCGGGCTGCTGCGGCCGTACGGCGATCCGGACCGGCAGGCGTCCACCGAGCGGCAGTCGTATCCGAAGGCCTACTATTATGACCAGGGCGTCTGGGCTTTCCGCAAGGAATGCGTCCAGCGCCGCGAAGGTCCCAGCCCGTGGTGGTGGATGGGCAAACGGTCGGCTCCGATCGTCCGCAACTGGGTGACCGGGCGCGACATTCACACGCGGCTCGACGCCGGCTTTTCCGAATGGTGGCTGGCGAACTATCCGGATGTGAAAGCCTTGTAGACATTCCCGCATTCGCGAATCAAAAAACCATCCTTCGGCGAGGGACCGTTGACAAAACGCATTGACACACTCCGCGCGATCGCCTTCGATTTCGACGGCGTGATTCTGGAATCGGCCGACATCAAAACCGCGGCGTTCATGGCTTTGTACGCGGCCTTTCCGGCCTGCCTGCCGGCGATCCGCGAGTACCATGTGAGCAACGCGGGCATTTCGCGCTACGTGAAGTTCGAATATATCCAAACGAAGATCCTCGGCCTGCCCTATACGGACCGGGATCGCGCCCAGCAAAGCGCGGAGTTTGAGCGGCTGACCCACGAGCAGATCCTCCGCTGCCCGGAAGTGAAGGGCGCGGCGGCATTGCTGCGGGGTTTGAAAAACCGGGTGATGCGGATTGTCGCTTCCGGTACGCCTCAGGCCGAGCTGCGGATCATCGTCGCCGACCGCGGCATGGGGGACTGGTTCGAGGAAGTTTGGGGCACGCCGCTCACCAAACCGGAAATTCTGCGCGACGTGCTGGCGCGCCACCAGCTCTCCGCCGGAAGCGTGCTGATGGTCGGGGATGCGATGAACGATTTCCAGTCCGCGCAGGAAACCGGCGTGCGCTTCCTGGCCCGCGAGACGGGATCCACCTTTGCGGGAATGACGGTTGACAAAGTGCGGGACCTCGAGGAAACGGGGGATTGGCTGGAAGAAACAGACGATGGACCATAGACCGCCGACCATCGACCGTGGACGATCGACCATGGACGAATACCTGTCGCCGGTGGTTAATCCCTAAAAGACGGAAACACTATAATGGAGAGTGGTATCATCCGGTCATACTTGTGAAATCGGAAGAAAAAAGGGGGATTTATGACTTTCAAGTTTGAGGAACTTGAGGTTTGGAAATTGTCGCTCGAATATCTGGATGACATATATCGATTTGCCGACCGTCTGCCGAAGGAGGAAGTCTTCAATCTTCGCAGTCAGTGGATCCGGGCGGCAACTTCGATTTCGCTCAATATCGCCGAAGGCTCCACGGGACAATCGGACGGTGAACAGAGTCGATTCCTTGGATATGCTGTCCGATCAACAATAGAATCTGCGGCGTGTTTCCGATTGTCTCAGCGCCGAGGATTCATACCGGATAACGACGCATCGGAAAAACTCGAGGAGCAGACAGATAAGCTGGTCCGGAAATTACAATCCTTTCGAAATGCGCTTCACGGGAAGCCGAAAACCAAAGGAGCGCGGATTGGTTAGGGGTTGTTGTCGATGGTCCATGGTCGATGGTCTGAATCTTTGATTCCAAGATCGGATGAACTGATGGAAACTTCGCAAAGCGACTTCATCAGCCCGCCCACCGACATCGCCCCTTCGAAGGGATGGGTCAGCCTGCGGCTGCGCGAGCTGTGGGAATTCCGCGAGCTGCTGTATTTCCTCACGTGGCGGGATATTAAGGTGCGCTATAAGCAGACGATCCTCGGCGCGGCCTGGGCGATTTTGCAGCCCTTTCTTACGATGGTCGTCTTCAGCCTGTTTTTCGGCCAATTGGCGAAGATTTCGCCCGGCAGCAATATTCCCTATCCGATATTCAGCTTCACCGGCCTGGTGCCGTGGACTTTCTTTGCCTACGGGCTGACGCAATCCTCGAACAGCCTGGTGGGCAACGCCCAATTGATCAATAAGGTTTTTTTCCCGCGGCTGGTAGTGCCGATCGCCAGCGTGCTCTCGGGGTTCGTGGATTTTGCGCTCGCGTTCGTTATGCTGATCGGCATGATGCTGGTTTTTCGGATTTCACCGACGGTGAATGTTTTGTACCTTCCGCTCTTCCTGCTGCTCGCGTTCGTCACCGCGCTGGGGGTTGGGCTCTGGCTGTCGGCGCTGAATGTGGAATATCGGGATATCCGCTATATGGTGCCGTTCCTGATTCAGATCTGGATGTTCGTCAGTCCGGTGGCCTACCCGACCAGCCTGATTAAGAACAGTCTCCTGCGATTGGTGTATGGGTTGAATCCGATGGTGGGCGTCCTCGAGGGTTTTCGATGGGCGCTCTTGGGAAACGCCTACGCTCCGGGGCCGATGCTTGGTGTGTCGGCCGCGGTCGCGGTGGTGCTTTTGGTAACCGGCGCTTTTTATTTTCGGCGCATGGAACGCAATTTTGCGGACGTGGTGTAACGATGGGCGATCTGGTCATTCGTTCGGAGGGGCTCGGCAAACGGTATCGGATCGGCGCGCTGCAGGAGGGGTATCGCACCCTGCGGGAGACGCTGGTGGACGCGGCCAAGGCGCCCTATCGCCTGGCGCGCCGAGCCATCCGGCGCGAAACGATGCCCGAGGCGCAGATGATCTGGGCGTTGTGGGATATCAACTTCGAGGTGCGCCAAGGCGAGGTTCTGGGAATCATCGGCCGCAACGGCGCGGGGAAAAGCACCCTGCTCAAGGTGCTTTCGCGGATCACCGAGCCAACCACCGGCCGGGTGCGGGTGGCGGGCCGGGTCGGATCGCTGCTCGAGGTGGGCACCGGTTTCCATCCGGAGTTGACCGGGCGGGAGAATATCTACCTTAACGGTGCGATCCTGGGCATGCGCAACGCCGAGATCGACCGGCGGTTCGACGAGATCGTCGCCTTCTCGGAGATCGAAAAATTCATCGACACGCCGGTCAAACATTACTCGAGCGGGATGTTCCTGCGGCTGGCCTTCGCCGTGGCGGCCCACCTCACCCCGGAGATTCTGATGGTGGACGAGGTTCTGGCGGTGGGGGACGAACGCTTCCAGAGAAAATGCATGGGCAAGATGGAAAGCGTGGGCAAGGAGGGGCGAACGGTGTTGTTCGTCTCGCATAATATGAACGCCATTCAGCGCCTTTGCCAGCGTGTGATCCTGCTCGAAGACGGCAAAATCCGCGCGGACGGAGAGACGTCGGAGGTCATTTCCGAATATCTGAATGCCGACCGATCCGAAGCCGAATGCAAAGAATGGAGCGATTCTTCCCTCGCCCCCGGCGACGATACGGCCCGGCTGAAACGGGTGCGTTTGCTGGACAAAAACAACGTCCTTCGCTCGTCCTTTGAAATCCGGGAGCCGGTCCAGATCGAAGTGGAGTTTTGGGCGTTTCATACGGAACAACCGTTCATGCCCATCATCCTGATCCACAATGAGAACAGCGTATGCGTGCTGGAATTGGCCGCCAACCACGATCCGGCTTATCATGGCAAATCCCGCCAGCGGGGAATTTACCGGAGCGTATGCAAAATTCCGGGGAACTTCCTCAACGAGGGGATGTACACTGTGGATGTGCTTGTGCGGGTGCTCGTCCCGCGCCGCTATTTCGTCCGTGAATCGAATCTGCTCTCCTTCCGGGTCCAGGATAGCGGCTCGGGCCTTTCGGTAAAGGGCGATTTCCCCAAGGCGTGGTCCGGCGTCGTCGCGCCGATGCTGCCATGGGAGACCGAAATCCGGCCGCTGGGTTCCGCCGCGGGCGCTTCGGTTGCCCCGCGCCGGACGGCTGTCCCGCCATCGGATTCCACGGCGGGAAAACTTCCGGTCAAGAAAAAGAATAGCGGGAAGGCGCGCCAGGGATGACGGACGACCGGACGGTGCTGGATTTTTACGCGCAGCGCTGGGAACAATACGGCTACGACACCCGCTCGCTGGGGATCGGCAGCCGCGAATCCCAGGAAATCCGGTTCGCGGTGTTAACGCAAATCGCGGACCTGCACGGCGCCTCGATTTTGGACGTGGGCTGCGGGTTCGGCGATCTGCACGACTATCTTATAAAGAAGGGGATTTCCGTCCGCTATACCGGGCTGGATATCCAGCCGGCGTTTATCGGAGAGGCGCGCAAGCGGCACCCGGATGACAAATTCACATGCAGCGGCATCGAGGAATTTCCAAGCGACGCGCGGTTTGATTTCATTTTCGTCAGCGGAGCTTTCAACGTGAAATTCCGCGACGATCAGGAAGCCTGGGTGTTTCGCATGCTGCGGAAAATGTTCTCCATGGCGGAGCGCGGGGTGGGGATCAATTTGCTCAGCACGTATTACGACCCGGACCATTACCGCGCGGATATGTTCTATTGTTCGCCGGAACGGGCGTTTACCGAGGCGCAGGCCATCACCCGCCGGGTCACTCTTCGCCATGATTACCTGCCCCACGATTTCACCCTCTACCTCTATCGGAAAGGATGAGCGATGAAGGTCCTAGCAATCGGCGCGCACCTTGACGATATCGAAATCGGCTGCGGCGGAACGCTGGCGCAGGCCGTCCGGAGCGGATGGGAAACGCACATGCTCGTCCTCTCCCACTCGGATTATTCGGACCTGGACGGAACCGTCTTCCGCACCGACGATCAGGGCATGTCCGAGGGAAAAGAGGCCGCCCGGCGCTTGGGCGGGGTGGAACTTACGGTGCTGGAGTTTCCCACCAAGCAAATCCCGTACGATTTCCACGTCGTCGAAGCCATCGAGGTTTCCCTGCGGCGGATCAAGCCGGATGTCATCCTCACCCATTGGCCGCACGACACGCATCAGGACCACCGCGCCACATCGCTGGCTTCGATCTCCGCGGCCCGCTATTTCAATTCCATCCTGTTCTACGAGCCGATGACTCCCTCCGGGCGCTCCTACTCGCCTTTCCGTCCGCAGGTGTACGTCGCCGTTCCGCCGGAAGCCGTCCAGGCCAAGCGGGATGCGCTCCTGGCGCATGACAGCCAATACAAGAAGTACGGGGATATCTGGTTGGACGCCGTGATCGCCCGCGGAGTGCACCGCGGCTATGAAATCGGCGTGGGCCACGCGGAATGCTACGAGACCCTGCGCTGGCAGTGGAACCTTGACCTGCGATAACCCATGAAGCGGGTTGCCATCCACCAACCCGAGCATCTGCCCTGGCTCGGATACCTCGACAAAGCCCGCCACGCGGATTGCTTCGTCTTGCTCGACACGGTCGCATTCAAAAAGAATTACTTCGAGAACCGCAACCGGATCCGCACTCCCCAGGGCTGGGCCTGGGTTACCGTGCCGATCCTGACCAAGGGCAAATTCGGCCAGATCTTTACCGAAGTGGAAATCAACAACGCGGCGCGCTGGCCGGAGGTGTATTACCGGACGCTGCACCAAAATTATTCGAAAACCCCCTATTGGAAGGAATACGCCGCGGGGCTGGAAGAAATCTTCCTCCGGCCGTGGACGCATCTGGTCGATTTGAACCTGGCGTTGATCGATTTTCTATGGTCGGCGTTCGCCATTTCCACCCCGACCGTGCGCGCGTCGGCGCTGCATCCGCGCGGAAAAAAGAGCAATCTGCTGCTGGATATCTGCCGCAAGACGGGGGCCACGGAATACCTTTCCGGGCCGAGCGGCAAAGACTATCTGGACGAATCTATTTTCACCGCCGAAGGGATGACGGTGAAGTATCATGAATTCCACCATCCGGAATATCCGCAGGCGTTTTCTCCGTTTGTTCCCGGGATGGCGAGCGTCGATCTGCTCTTTAATGAAGGTCCGGACGGAATCCGCCGTTTGGATTAACGCTCCGGCAAGGTGCTCTCGATGACATCCGCTCCGCTAAGAATTCTGCAGATCCATCCGTTCCTGCGAGGCGATGGGGTGAACCCCCGGGCCGGGGGAAAATCCCGACTTTCGCTTCAGCTTTCCCGGGAATTGGCGCTGCATGGGCAGCGGGTGGCCATTTTCCCCTTTCCCGAACCCATCCTCGAGAAAACGTACACGATCGAAAACGGGGCGATGCCGCTGAGCTTGCTTCCCACCGCCCGGATCCCTGCGCTAAAAAAAATAGGATGGTATTTCTTTTCCGCATCGCGTTTGCCGCTGGCCGACCGGTCCGGCCACGCGGCGAGGCTGGGAACGATGTTGCTCGCCGGGCTGGACGACGCGGTGAAGGAATTCCGGCCGGATATCATCCACAACCACGCTTCCTTTTCGGATTTCCCGCTCTATTATCACGCGCTGGGTTTGCGGACCCCTCTCTTTTTAACCCACCATACCCATGAAGCCGGGCAGCACCTGGGAAGTTACCGCAGGCTGATCTTTACGTCCGAGGCCTTGCGGGCCCTGGTGTGCGGCTCGGACGGTTCGCTCTTGGAGCGCACGCGCATGATCCGCCCGGCCGTGGAGAAAATTTTCTGCGACCCGTCGATTTCCGTCGCGGCGCGGCGGAAAGGGATTCTCTTTGTCGGCGGGCTGCGGCTGGACAAGGGGTTGCAGAATCTTCTGGCGGCGTATGCGCATTCTTCCGCGTTGCGCAAGGTGCCTCTGCGGATTTGCGGCCTCGGCCCGGAGCGGGAACGCTTCGAAGCTTTCGCGCGATCGCACCGGATTCCGGCGGCGTTTCTGGGAAGGGTATCCCCCGAAGGCATCCGCCGGGAAATGATCGCCGCGGAGCTTCTGGTTAATCCAAGCCCGGCGGAAGGGTTCAGCCTGGCGTTGGCCGAGGCGATGTGCTGCGGGACGGCGGTGATCGGCTGGCAGCCGCAAGTCGAGGAGACCGAGAAACTCCTGCACCTCGAATGCGGGGTTGGATTCGATCCGGCGTTCTCTTCGCCGGAAGCGCTGGCCGGATTAATTTTGAAATGGCTGCAACGAAAGGACGTCCGTTCCCTCCGCTATCGGGAGCGGCTTTCCGCGAGCGCGCGCAAATTCTTTTCCATGGAGCGCTATACCGCCGAGAATCTGGTCGCGTACGAGGAAGTGTTGGAGGAAGGGTGATCTTCCGCCGACGGTGGAGAGCACCTCAGGACGAAATGCTACGCCCCCGGGGTTGAAGCTCATGCGCATCCTGCAAATTCAAACCTATCTTCGTTCCGAACGGGTGAACCCGAGAGCGGGGGGAAAATCCAAAATTTCCCTGATGCTCGCGCGCTACCTCGTGGAGGCGGGCCACGAGGTGGCGATCTATCCGTGGCCGGAACGAATCTGGGGCAAGACCGCCGAGTTTGCCGTTTCCCCGAACGGGTCGGCGGAGATTTGTCCGACCCTGGCGCTGCCCGCGGCCGCGACAATCCTTTCCGATGCGTTCCGGTTAAGCCGGATCCGCTTCGCCGGGGACGAGCGCCACTCGCTTTTTCAAGATATGTGCTTTCTCGAGGCGCTGCGGCTCGCCATCGATCAATTCCAACCCGATATTCTGCATTGCCAGCAAACCGAATCCGATATTCCCCCCTTGTTTCGAATCCTGAAAAGCCCCGTTCCTTTTCTTCTAACGCATCATTCCGGCCGGTCCGGACATTTTCTGGATGCCTACGATCGGATCATCTTTCTCAGCCGGTCGATGCAAGCCGAAGTATGCCGGCGGTCCGGATATCCGCCGGAAAAATCCCAGGTGATCTACATTCCGATCTCGGACGAGTTTCTGGAGGGGAGCGTGATTCCGGCGGACGAGCGGCAGGGCGTCGTGTGTGTCGGCGGGTTGAAGGACGCCAAGGGGGTCGATCTGCTCCTCGAGGCCTATCGACAAAGCCGGGCGCTGCGGAACCATCCGCTTCATCTGTGCGGAACCGGGCCGGAGGAAGCCCGGTACAAGGAATACGCGGCTCAACACCGTTTGCCGGTCGTTTTCCACGGCCGGATTCCTTCGCCGGAGGTCCGGAAGATCGTTTCACGCGCGAAGTTGCTGATTAACCCGAGCCGGATGGAAGGCTTCTCGGTGGCGATCACCGAAGCCCTGGCGTGCGGAACTCCGGTGGTCGGCTGGGCCGAACAGGTGAACGAACTGAATGCCGTGTGGCAACGGCCCGTGGGTTTTCCCTTCGACGGGCGGAAGCAATCGGCGGAGGAGCTGGCGGCGCTCCTGGCGCGCGCGTTGGCGGACCCGGTCGGGCGGACGGGCTCGCGAAAGGAACTATCCAGGCTGGCCAGGGAATGGTTTTCCATGAAACGATACGGGTCGGAAATCAACCGGGTTTACGCCGAGATGCGCAACGGGAAATAGGGGAAGATGCATATTCTTCAGGTTCACCCGCTGATGAAATCCGAAGCCCTCTCGCCCTCGGCCGGGGGCATGGCGCAGGCGTCGCTGCAACTCACCCGGTTGCTCGTCGAGCGGGGCCACGACGTGCAAGTCCTGCCGATCCCGGAAGGTTTGGGAAGCCGCGAGCTGTGGGAGGTGGCGCCGGGCTGTTCGGTGGAGGTCGCGGCGGCGATGCATATTCCGGGGTGGAAGGACGCCCTGTGGTTGCCGCGGACGATCTTGCGTTTGAGGCCGTTGCCGGCGGGGATCAAGAATACATTCTACGATGCGCTTGCGCTTACCGCACTGCGGCGCGAGCTGTTGTATTTTCAACCCGATATCATCCATAACCATCTGGCCCGTCGCCCGTTTCCGCGGCTCGCCCGGGCGCTTGGGCTGCGCGGCAACCTGCTGCTCACCCATCACCACGGAGAGCCGGGGGAAGGATTGGATGCCTACGACCGGATCGTTTTTCCCTCGCGCGCTTCCCGGGAAACGATCGCGGCGGAAGGCCGGTATCCCCTGGAGCGTACGCGGGTCATCTACAATCCGGTGGCGCCCGTATTCGGCCAGCCGCATTCGGAGCAAAAAAAACCGCGCGAGGGGATAATTTTCGTCGGGGCGGTGCGCAAAAGAAAAGGAATCGATCTGCTGTTGGACGCGTATCGGACGGATCGCCGGCTGCGAAGGGAACCGCTGTTTGTCCTCGGCGCCGGAGAGGACCTGGCCCTGGTGGAGCAGGCGGTTGGCGAGGGGCTTCCCGTGCATTATCTTGGGAAACTTTCCCCGCCGGAAGTGGCGCAGCGGATGAGAAGGGCCAAACTGGTTGCGATTCCGAGCCGCCTCGAGGGATTCAGCCTTGCGATTCTGGAGTTGATTTGCTGCGGCGCGCCGGTCGTTGCCTGGGCGCCCCAGGTGCGGGAGGTGGAATCGCTCCTGGGTGTTCCCATCGGCGCTCCATTCGACGGCCGCACGCAATCCGCGCAGGAGTTGGCTGCGGCCATCCGCGGGGTTTTGGAGGGCGAATTGGGAGCGTCCCCGAACCGGCGCCGGATGGCGAAAGCGGCGCAGGAAGCTTTCAACGAAGAACGCTGCGTCGACGCTTACCTGGATCAGTATCGCGAGCTGACCGGAGCATGACGGTTCCGCTGAAGCGGTTTGGGAGCCGGCTTTCGCCGACAATTCAACCGGAGGAAAGCGGATAATTTGTTTGAAGGCAAACCGCGCCGTGCGTCGCGCTTCGCCGCCTGAGCGGGAGGACGGCGGCCGGGGAGAAGTAAAAGACTTATTAATTTATTCCTTCCGATGATAATTTGACCGGTTTTTGGTTGCATGCTTGATGGGAATCGGGTATTCTAAAAGTGGAGATTTGAGAAATGGCCATTCGCGTGGATTCCAACGGGCTGTATCTTGACGGCCGGCGCATCCCGCTGTATTCCGGTTCCGTGCATTATTGGCGGCATCCGCCTGAAACCTGGCCGACCCTGTTGGAACGGATTAAAGAACTCGGTTTTGAAATCATTCAATCTCCCGTACCCTGGGGCTTGCACGAGAGCGGACCGGGTATTTTCGATTTCGGCGAAAAGAATCCCCAAAAAGGACTTCCGCAATTTTTGGATTTATGCGCCAAGGCCGGGATACTGGCGATTCTCCGTCCCGGGCCCTTCGTCGACGAAGACATGCCCTTCGGCGGATTCCCCCTGCGGGTGATCCGGAATTCCGCCATCTGGGCGATCACGTCCACGGGCGCCCCGGCTCTTTCGACCCGCTATGCCACCCCGTTCGCCATCCCGTCCTACGCCAGCGAAAAATTCCTTCAGGAGATAGGAAAGTTCCTCGACGCCTTGGCGCCGGTCCTTGCGGCCCACCAATATCCCGACGGACCGGTGATTCTATGCCAGATGAACAAAGAGTCTGCCTTCATGGGACGCGCCCAGGCCTACGATCTGGACTATTGCCCGGAATCGATCGCTCTATACCGCAATTTTCTTACCGAGAAATATGGAGCGATCGACAATCTGAACGCCGTGTATGGAACCAAGCATTCCGCCTATTCCGAAGTTCCCGCGCCGAAGCGGTTTGAAGCCGCGGTCCAACGGGAGGTTCCCGCCTACCTCGATTGGGTGGAATTTAAAGAGCATCTCATCCGCCGCTTCTACCAGCGGCTCGGCGGGATGTTCCGTGACCGCGGAATTTCTATTCCGCTGTCCATCGATGGTCCGTCGATCATTTCCACCCCGATGGATTCGATCGGATTGCAGAAAGCCTTGGAAATCACCACGACGGGCATGGAAGTGGATCCGAATACCCTCGATTATGCGGCCTTGGCGAGGCAAATCCGCTACCTAACGGGAACCAGCAAACTGACGTTCGTTTCAAAGTTTGGTTCGGGCAACTCCTGGTTTACACCGCGCGTCAGTACGGCCCGCGAGGAGGAGTTCGCCATTCTGAGCGCCGTGATGCACGGAATGACGGCGGTGAATTTCCACATGCTGGTGGAGGGAGACCGCTGGGTGGGGGCGCCGATCACTAGGGACGGCGCCTTTCGCGAGGAGTTTGCGGATCTCTTCCGCCGTCTGCAGGCCTTCTTCGCCAAATACGGAGTCTGGGAAAGCAAAAAAAACTGCCGCACCCTAGTGGTGATGTCGTGCGAATTGGAGCGGTATCACTTGGCGGTGTCGGCTATGAATTACGCCTATCTTGGTTTGATCCGCATTCCGGCGGTTTTTTCGGAAGCCTCCAACCCGCTTGGATTCCAAATCGATCCGGCCCGGCAATCCATTTACGAGGAAGGAAGTTGGATTCAGGACGCCTGCCGGTTTCTGGAAAACGCGCAGGTGGAATTCAACCTCACCGATAGCCGCCAGGAGCTCGACGAACTGGCCAAGTACGATTTGGTCTTCCTGCCGACCGCCGACTTTATGGACCCGAAAGAGCAGGAGAAGTTCCTTCAGTTCGCCGACCGTGGAGGCCATCTGGTCTTTGGACCGGGATTGCCCGCGCTCGACGGCAGGATGAATCCGGCGTCGGTATTGAAAAATGCGATCCAAATCCCAGGGACGCAAAACCGTGGAACGGGGAAGATCACGTATCTGACCTCCTTCGATGCGGCCAAGGAACTGATCACCGCGGACATACCGAACGTCGTTCTCCTGGACAATCCGAATTTGCGCCTGACCATCCGGGGGGGATCGTCGAACCTGATCTTTATCGCCAATCCGACCGGGGCGGATCAAAAGTCGATGATGATCTCCTCCTGGCCTTTGCGCGGGGTGTGGAATGCGCCCGAGGGAACCCAGTCGGGGGTGGTCACCGCTGAGATCGGCCCGCATACCGTGCAGGTATGGGAGGTCCAGAAATGATCGCCCGCGATGTGGAAATCGTCGACCTACGGCCCGATAGTTGGCGCAACCTGGTCTCTCTCATGGACATTTCCAGATTGTCCGACATCCGGCCCGTCCGGCCCAACATTCTTTCCATCCTGCACCACGGCGGAAAGGTCCTGCGCGTGTACGCCCCGGCAGGATTCCGAGTTCCGACGATTGAACAGGTGGATGATCCCCAGGAACTTGCCAAGAAACTGTATTACCAGTTGCCGGGTTTGGAAAGCGTTCAAATTCTGGAACAGGACAGCCTGACGCTGTTTTCCGACCAGGTGCAAAGGATGGATTGGATGCCGAGCGATTTGGAGGATTTTGCGCTGCATGCTCTCCACCTCGCGGAGCAGGACCCGGCCGGCCTCTCGTTTTTTCCGGCGATTTCATGGAAGTGGAACGGCTTTCCGCTCGAAGAGGCCCGCACCTGGCTGGCTTCCGGGCCGGACCCCTGTTCCTATTTTTTGGGCGTGGTGCGGGATGGAGCGCCCTGGCTGACGCTGATTTTGCGCACAGCGGGGAAAAAAATAAGGCTCATCACCACCATCGATTATCTGAAGAGATTTGGCGTACCCAGCGAAGGATTGCCAACCAACCCGAAGGATTTGGCTGCCGTGTGCGAGGGGATTCACGCCCATGTCGCGCCGGTCCGCGCGGCGCTGATTTGCGATTACATGGTGTTTGCCAAGCTCCTGACCTCCGAGGATAAACGCCGGGATTTGACGCTGGCGTCGGCGGACGGGCAGGCTTCCTACTTTGGTTTATTGGAGTAAACCGCCGCGCCGCAAACCGCGTGGCGTCCCAGAACGCAATCCCTAAGTCTTCGTGCTGTGATCGACGGGATATTCCCCATCCCGCGAAAATGAAAAAACCGCTCGTGCGAGCGGTTTTTTTTCGACGCTAATTAATTATCTGCGAAGCAGCAATAAAATCCCTGCGGCAATGGCGAGGACCGCCATTACGATGTCTTCCCCGGTGAAATGAAGATGCAGGAGGACGATTAACCCCGTCAAGATCAACCAGATGGAGAGCAGAAAAATGCCGAGATCCCTAATTCTCATATTTCCTCCTTAAGTTGGAAACGTGGGTGTGTTTTCGATCATAGCATCCGTAGGAAATCACTGAGGGAGCGGGTTAGCCCGCGTTCGCCCTTCCAGGTTGGAACCAATAAAAATTAATTCTTTCCATAGGATATTGTGTCTTCCAGCACCTGACGGACGGCCGCCGCGTCGAGGTCTTTCTTGTCCAGAAATGCGATGGCTCCGGCGGCGAGCCCCAACCGGCGGAATTCGCGATCCGGGTATGCGCTGATCAGCACAATCCGCGTGGCGGGCGAGAGGGACTTGAGGCGGCGCGCGCACTGAATGCCATCCTCGTCCTCGAGAACGACATCGATGAAAGCCAATTGCGGATGAAGGCGCTCCGCCAGCCGCAACGCTTCCACCATATCCTCCGCCTCATAAATGGACGCGGACGAATACGTTTTTCCAATCAGACGGCTGAGCTGCTGCCGGTACCGCTGGCTGTCGTCGATCAACAGCACCGCCAGCGACGTCTCCGGGCGGGAGGGCAATTCTTCCGCTTCGCGGGCCGGATGCGACAGAATCTCCGGATGATGCAGGGCGTAGTTTAAAGCTCCCAGGCGGCTTCCGACGCCCAGCGCGCGATATAAACCGGTAAGATGATTTTCGATTGTTTTAATGCTTAATTCCATTGTTTTGGCGATTTTACGGTTATCGAACCCTTGCATGAGCAGCCGCAACAACTCGCGTTGCCGGCGGGTTAAAAGTGGGAACGTTGAGCCCGATGGGCGGGGATTTACGATGGACCAGCCGGTCGATTAAAGAACCGGATATCCAACGGTCGCCATCGAGAATTCGCTGCACCGCCAAATGCAAATCAGTCAAAGGTTGATCTTTAAGATGATAGCCGTCTACACCGGATTCCAATAATCCGACTACATAGGCTTCGTCGTTATATGCGCTGATAACAAGAATTTTCAGACCGGGATACTCCTTTTTCATTTTTTCGACTGCCGAAATAGGTTCAAAATCCGGCATGGTGACATCCATCACCAATAAATCAGGAGTTAGACTGGCCAAAGCCTCTGTCAATTCTCCGCCGCTCCCTACTTCGCCCACGATTTCAAGATTAGGTAAAGCCGCCAGAGCGTTTCGCAATCCGGCCCGGATCAGGGCGTGATCATCAGCCAACAGCACTTTGGATGGAGCCATACGTCAATATTACCACCCCTGTTCCCCCGCAATTTTCCGGCGTTAAACGACGTGGGAAGACGGGAACGGGCTCAATAATGCGGTAATAATGCAGTATTATTGATGAAATACGACAAGGGTTTTCCCCTAAGAGATCAAGGGGTTTTTTGTGGAAAAAAAGGGAGAAAGACCGGATATAATTCCATTTACTAGAAATTAGAATACCAAAAATCTCCTTCTTGAAATCCCCTGGAAATTCGAGGGGTGGTATTATAATTTTTTCTAAAGGAGGTGACAGAGTCTCAATACGAACAAGCAAGGAACCAACTCTATTCCGGCAATAATGATCGTTTCGAGTTCCTAAAAGGAGGAAAGAATGCGTCGAACATCTACACTCTTTAAAATGGTGGCTGCCGTAGCTCTGATGGGAATCCTCCTCAGCGCTTGCGGTGGTTCCGCTACCAAGTCTTCGACCAGTGGCAAACTGGCGGTTGGTGTCGTTCTCCCGACCAAGGATGAGCCGCGTTGGATCCAGGACCAGACCCGGTTCAATGATGCGTTTACCGCCGCGGGTTACGACGTTACGATTCTCTTCAGCCAGGGTTCTTCGGCCGTCGAGAAAACGAATGTCGAGGCGCTGATTTCCAAGGGCGTCAAAGTTCTCGTCATCTGCCCGCAGGACGCGAGCGCTGCCGCCGCTGCCGCCGATGAAGCCAACAAAGCAGGCATCAAGGTAGTTTCCTACGACCGGTTGATCCGCGACACTGCGTCGGTCGATTACTATGTGACCTTCGACAGCTTCGCGGTTGGCGCCGCCTGGAGCACCTACATGATCCAGCAGGCCGGCAGCACCACCGGCAACAACCTCTACCTGTACGCCGGCGCCGCTTCCGACAACAATGCCTTCATCTTCTTCGAAGGCGCCTGGGAAACCATTCAGCCCAAGATCGCCGACGGCACCTTCGTCATCAAGAACTCGAGCGAAGCCGTTGCGGTCCAGGCCGACCCCACGCTGACCCGCGACCAGGAAGCCAAGATCATCGGTCAGATCACCACCAACTGGGATTTCGCCACCGCCAAGAAACTGGCGCAGGATAACCTGACCGCCGCCGCCGCCGCCGATAAGGGCACCGTGTACATCATCGCCCCGAACGACGGAACCGCCCGCGCGATCGCCGACGCCTTTGGCGCCGACAAGGACGTGACGCAGTACTTCATCTCCGGACAGGATGCCGAAGTTGCCTCCCTGCAATACATCATCGATGGCAAGCAGTCGATGACCGTTTTGAAGGACGTCCGCACGCTCGTTCAGGATGCCATCAACGCGGCGCAGGCCTATCTGAGTGGGCAAACTCCTCCGAAGACCACAACCTACAACAACGGGAAGATTGATGTCCCGGCGAAGCCGTCTGCGATCGTGACGGTCACCAAGGCCAATTTCTACACCGCAGTTATCAAATCCAACTATTGGCCGACATCCTACTTCTCGCATCTCGACACCGTAGGCGATTACCCAGCCTCCTAATCAGATCCAATTAGTACTTACATGAATAGTGATGGCTTCGGCCATCACTATTCATGTAATCAAAGAACCGGAGCCGCCATGACACCTCCCATTTTGGAGATGAAAAACATCACCAAGGAATTCCCCGGCGTGAAAGCGCTGAACAACGTCAGCTTTCAAGTCGCCGAGAAAGAGATCCATTGCCTGGTCGGGGAAAACGGTGCGGGGAAATCCACGCTCATGAAGGTATTGAGCGGTGTGTATCCGCATGGCAGCTACACCGGGGATATCCTGTTAAACGGAATCGAGCAACAATTTTCCGGGATCCACGACAGCGAAAAAGCCGGAATTGCCATCATCTATCAGGAGCTGGCGCTTGTCCCCCAGATGACGGTGTATGAGAACATCTTCCTCGGACACGAGATTGGAAACAATTCGATCATTGATTGGAACGAATCCGTCAAACGAGCCACCGAAATGCTGAAAAAAGTCGGGCTCGATATCAATCCCTCCGAGAAAGTCAAAAATTTGGGCGTGGGAAAGCAGCAATTGATCGAAATTGCCAAAGCCCTTAGCAAGGATGTCAAGATCCTGATCCTGGACGAACCGACCGCGTCGTTGAACGAGACGGACAGTGAAAATCTGCTGAACCTGCTGCGCGATCTTAAAGAAGCACGGCGTTACCTGCGTATTGGTTTCCCACAAGCTAAAGGAAGTAAAAGAAATCGCCGATACGGTGACGGTGCTGCGCGACGGCCAGACGATTTGCACGCTGAGCGCCCGCAAAGGCGAAGTGTCGGAAAATGTGCTCATCAAGAACATGGTCGGACGGGAAATTAATAATATCTTTCCCGATAAAGAGCACAAAACCTCCAAGGAAGTCGTGCTGGAACTTAAGCACTGGAATGCCTACGACCCGAACCTTGGAAGAACCATCCTCAAGGATATCAACCTTCACGTCAACAAAGGCGAAATCGTGGGCCTGGCGGGATTGATGGGGTCGGGGCGCACGGAGCTCGCGTTGAGCCTTTTCGGAAATCCGAAGGGTTATCGAATCAACGGCGAAGTTTTCATCAAAGGCGAAAAGAAGCATCTCAATCTTCCCGAGGATGCGATCAAGGCGGGCCTGGCTTACGTTACCGAGGATCGAAAAGGAAACGGCCTGATTCTGATCCAGAATGTAATGCAAAACATCACCCTCGCGAACCTGAAGGAAATATCCCCTCGAGGCGTTGTCGACGGTAATGCGGAAATTCAAATTGCCAACGAAACCATTGCCTCTCTCAATATCAAAACGCCGAGCGTCGAGCAGAAGGTTCTTAATTTAAGCGGCGGCAATCAGCAAAAGGTTTCTCTGGGGAAATGGTTGTTTGTCAAGCCGGATCTGTTCATCTTGGACGAGCCGACGCGCGGGATCGACGTCGGCGCGAAATATGAAATTTATATGATCATGACCAAGCTGGTACGGCAGGGGAAGAGCATCATCATGATCTCGTCTGAATTACCCGAGATTCTGGGGATGACCGATCGAGTGTACGTTGTTTCCTCCGGAAAAATCTCCGGCGAGTTGCCGACGAAGGAAGCCACGCAGGAAAAAATCATGCATCTGGCGACGGATTAAGGAGGAGGTTCACGATGTCATTTTTCAGGGATATCCGAAAAGTATTAGGACAGAACATCCGTGATTACGGGATGTACATTGTCTTAATCGCGATCATTATCATGTTTACCATCACGACGAAAGGCCTCTTCATTTCGTCGAGAAACATCGTCAACCTGCTGAACGGGATGAGTTACATCGCCATCCTGGCCGTCGGCATGACACTGGTCATTGTCATCCGGCATATCGATCTTCAGGTCGGCTTTCTTTCCGGCTTCATCGGCGCCGTATCGGCTATCGCCATGAAATACTGGGGGCTGCCGGTCTACGTGGTCATTCCGATGGCCCTGGCGATCGGAATGCTGGCGGGACTGTTCACCGGTTTCCTGGTGGCACAGTTGAAAATCCCGGCCTTTGTGGCGACGCTGGCCGGATGGCTGGGCTACCACGGGGCGTTGCAGCTGGCGACCATGGGCACGGGCACGATCATCATCTCGAACGCGGTTTTTATCGCCATCGGCAACGGCTTCATTCCAGACATTCCCGGTCTTGGCGGATTTCTGCCGGGAGTGCATAAATTAACCCTGATCCTCGGATTGCTGATGGCTCTTTTGTACATCTTTAACGAAATCAGCAACCGCAGAAAAAAATTGGCCTACCACTTTGAAGTCCTGCCGCTGGATATGTTCATCCTCAAATTGGTGTTGCTGTCGGTTTTAATCGGCGGCGTCACCTGGGTGCTGGCAGGGTATCAGGGTCTCTCCTGGGCGGCTGTTGTTCTTCTCATTGTGGTCGGCATCTATTATTTCATCACGACCAAGACGGTTCTGGGCAGGCATATTTACGCCGTCGGCGGCAATCCGGAGGCAGCCGAGTTGAGCGGCATCAGCGTGAAGAGAATCACCTATACCGTTTTCGTCTCGATGGGAATGCTCTCCGCGCTGTCGGGTATTGTGTTCGCCTCGTGGTTGCGGTCCGCATCGACGACGGCGGGAACCCTGTTTGAATTGGACGCCATCGCGGCGGCTTTTGTCGGCGGCGTCGCGGTATCCGGCGGCGTCGGCAGGGTGATCGGGTCGATCATCGGCGCGCTGGTGATGGCCTCCCTGACCAACGGCATGAACCTCATGGGCATCGACATCTCCTACCAGTACATCGTCCGAGCCGGCGTGCTCGCGGCCGCGGTTATTTTTGACGTGGCCACCCGCTCCAGGGCAAAATAACACCCGATCCGTAACCGGTAGGGATTGTTCCGGAGCCGGAATAGTCCGGACGCCGGCGGGAGAAAAGGTTCGACTGCCGGGAGAGGCTTTTTGGCAGATCCGGTTTTGGTGGTTTCCAACCTTTCTAAACAATTCGGCAACCTGCAGGCGCTGCAAGGGGTGACTTTCTCCATGGAAAAGGGGGAAGTAGTGGGGATCGTCGGCCGCCGCGGTTCCGGAAAATCCACGCTGCTACAAATCCTCGGCGGATCCATGGCTCCCTCCGCCGGGGAGTTTTTTTTCCAAAACCGGCGAATTCGATTTCCCACTCCCGCCCAGGCGCGGCGACTGGGCATCGAATTGGTGGGCCAAACCCCGCTGCTGATCGAGTCGATGAATATCCTTGAAAATATATTCCTCGGCCGGGAGATCTCGCAGCCGCTGCTTGGAGGAATTCCGGACTGGGCAGCGATGAGCCTTAGGGCGGAAGAGATCCTGGCAGACTTCGATCCTCCCCCCGGCCTCCTCTCGAAAAAGGTGGAGAACCTGACGGACGAAATGCGCCAGGTGATCGCTGTTGCCCGCGCCCTGAGCGTGAATACCCGGCTGATCCTTCTGGACGATTCGCTTGCCACACTCAGCTATCCGAGACAGCAGTTGCTCTTGGCGAGAATCCGGCGGCTGGCGCAGGAGGGCGTTTCGGTCCTCATCAGCAGCGACAATCTCAACCACCTTTTTTCCATCACCAACCGCATCCTGGTTCTTTACGAGGGCCGTCTGACGGCGGACCGCCACACCGCGGAATGCACGCCGCGCGATATCGTGGAACTGATGGTCGGCATGACCAACCCGGAACAGGTCACTCCGATCATCTGGGCCCTGGAAAGTTACCACGCGGCGCAGCGGCAAACCGAAGAGCTGCACCGCACCCAGATCACCCTGCGCCAGAATCTGGAGGCGCAGGATTCCCTCAATCGTCAGCTCATCCAGCGGCTCAACGAACAATTGAAGGCGTTGGACCAGCTCAACACGGCGCTGCAATCCACGCAGCGGCGGCTGATGACCGAGCGCGAAGAGGAACGCAAAGCGCTCGCCCGTGAAATCCACGACCAGGTAATACAAGACCTGCTAAGTTTTAATTACCGTCTGGAGGAAGCCGAGGGGAATGAAATACCCGATGCCTTGAAGAAAGATCTGGCGGCCATCCGCAACGGGATCCGCCAGGTCGTCAGCGATCTGCGTCAAATCTGCAGCGACTTGCGCCCGCCCACCATCGACAGCCACGGGCTCACGGCCGCCATCAGCTCGCTGGCGCAGGAATGGGCGGAACGCAGCGGGATGAACATGCAATTGGAAATCGATCCGGTCCTGGGACGGATGCCGGAAGCCATCGAACTTTCGGTTTTTCGCATCATCCAGGAGGGGTTAAACAATATCCGCAAGCACACGGCGGCCCGCCACGTGATCCTGCGGGTGCAGCGCACACCCACGGCCAGCCTTTTTGTCCAACTCTCCGACGATGGGGAGGGGCCGAAGGAGCCGCTAAACCTTGCGAGTCTTTCGGCCAACAGACACTTCGGCCTTTTGGGCATCAGCGAGCGCGTGGCGCTTCTCGGCGGCACCATGAAAATCAATTCTCCGCCTGACGGCGGGTTGGTGCTGGAAGTGGAAATTCCCAGCCCCTATCCCTCGATCAATGAACAACCATTCTCTTAGCGGGCGGGTTGATCAAGGGGATTATTCCTCCAGGGTTGGATCCGCGTCCTTTCAATAGTCCTCTTCAACCCAGAAGGCAGGCGCCCGATCGAATCGATCCCAACGATCCATCGCGTCGATACTCAGCCCCTTGCGATAAATCTGCATCAGGGTAATTCCCCTTATTGAATGGAAAGGAAACTTGGCAAGGAATGATCGTTCTTTTCCTGCCAGTGTCCGGGCGGCCTCCCGCCAACTCTTACCGTTCCGGGAATATCCTACCGTTGAAAAAAAGGCGATTAATTATTCGATAATATTCCAGTTTGTTCGTTTGCAAGAAACACAACCAACCAAACCTTTGAATCCCAGCCGTCCAGCGGGGAATCTCCATCCGGTTCGGGACTGGTATAATCTCCTGCCCCGGGCGGCGAAGCCCTTCGCCCGTTAATGGAGAGGCAATGGCAAAAGTCAAAGTCCTGATTGTCGGCAGCGGCGTCGCCGGCGCGGTTCGACATCTTCCCTTTTTTCAGAAAAACCCGCAGGTAACCCTGGCGGGAATGTGCGATCCGGATCTCGAGCGGGCCCGGCGCGTGGCGTCGGAAAATGGAATCCCCGGCGCCTACGCCTCGCTCGAAGATGGCCTGCGCGAGACCGGCGCGAGCATGGTTTCGATCTGCACCCCGCCGCAAACTCATATGGATCTGGCCGTTTACGCCTTCGAACACGGGGCGGATGTGCTGATGGAGAAACCGTTTGCCGTCACACTGGACGAAGCCCGCCAGATCGTGGCCGTCCAACAACGGACAGGACGGAAATTATCCGTTGTGCATCAAAATAAGTTCATGGCGGGAATCCTGCACATGACGGAAATTGTCCGGAGGGGAGATGCCGGCCGCGTGCTCCACATCGGCCTGACGTGGATGACCAACGGCGACCGCGACCGGATGGTGATCGATCCGAACTTCTGGTGCCACAAGATTCCCGGCGGCCGATGGGCCGAGAGCCTGCCCCACCAACTCTACATCGCCTACGCCCTGGTGGGGGAAATGCGGCTTCTCAGCGTGGCGGCGCGCAAGACCACAGACAAATGGCCGTGGATGAGCGCCGACGAGGTGGATGTGGTGTTGGAAAGTCGGGACGGGTACGTCAATATCCGCATGTCAGCCAACCCCGAAGAAATCAAACGACGGATTAACATCCTGCACGGCTCCAAGGCATCCTATATGTTTTCCTATAAAACCGCTTTTGCGCTGGCCGAACGCCCGAATGCGCGCATCTCGATCGGCCTGCTCCGCCGCTGGATGGCGGCGCGGCTCATGCCCAAGCCCAAAGCCAAAGCCCTTCCGTCCCCCCACGAACGCGTGATCAATCAGTTCATCGACTACGTTCTCCATGACGGACCCAATCCCACCTCGCCCGAGGAGGCGCTGCACGTGGAGGAATTGAACGAAAAGTTCGGCGCCGAATTCGAACAGGTGATCCGCAGACCCGCGCAGGGCTGAGGGTGCCTTGAAGGTCCGAGGGGAAACCCCGTTCACCGTCCGCTTCCACTCGAACCCTCCCCCAGACGGAGCGTTCGAGCTTCCGGGCGGAACGGTAATCCCCATACCCGCTCCGGATTGGGATCGCGCCCTCGATCTCCTAAAAGAAATCAACGTGTTCAAAGATTCCTCCGGCCGGAGAATTTCCTCCCTCGTGGTGGAAGACGGATTCGAACCCTGGTGGTATACCCAGGATCGGCTGCTCCGGTTTTACCTTGTTCCCCTTACGCAGATTTTTCCCGTCCTGGCGGCCGCCGGCGGCGCGGAAAAAATAAATCTTGTCGGCGCGCCGCCGGATCTGGAACGGGTGTGGAAAGCGATCGGCGGGAAATCCGGTTTCGCCCCCGTGCCGGCGGCGCCTGCCTCCCGGTCCGTCAAGGGCGTTCTGGGCGAGGGAGCCATGCTCGCCGCCGCTTTATCGTCGCTGGCCGCTTTTCGCCTGGCCGGGCGCGATACGGTTTTTTATATCATCGACCACGTCAGCCCGGGATTACGCCACGATTTTCGATTTGCTCCGCTCTACCGCGAGTTCGACCGCGGGGGATTCCGGTACGCGGAATACGCCCATACGCTTTTGCCGCGTCAGGCGCTGGGGAATCTTTTCCGCCGGCGCCGGCCGGTGTTTTTCCTGGAATCCGCCGATACCTGGGCACGCTGGACGGGCAGGAAAATCAATGCGCCCGCGGCCAAGCCTCCGCCCTCCGGCGGATCGCTCGAACACCGGGCGCTGTGGGCGCTCGTCCCCGCCTTTCTGGATTTTTGCGCGCTGTCCGTCGCACGCCAGCGGATTTTTAAGCGGGCGCTGCAATTCCAGCGCGCGCGGCGGGCGGTGATCTTCGACGACAACCGCCACAACCATGAGTTAATCGCCGCCTGTCTCTCGCTCGGACTCCCGGTGCTCGGTTTTCAGCACGGCGTGTTCAACAAGTTCCACGCGGGATTGATGGCCTTCGGATTTTCGGACGCGCGGCCGCATGCATTCGACCGCTACGGCGTGTGGAGCGATTTATTCCGCGAGCGCCTGCTGCGCGACAGCTCCCTATACGGTCCGGACCGGGTGTTCGTCTCCGGGCCGGTCCGCCCGCCGGAGGAAGATTTGCAGCGGAGAACCGCCGGAGCCCGTCCGGAGAAGACGGCTGCTTCCAAGGGCGTCATCCGCGTGCTGGTGGTTTCCGAACCGCTCGCGAGAAAACACGAACTGACGCCCTTCCTGCAAACCCTCCTCCGCGATCCGCATTTTGAAGTCTGCCTCAAGCTGCGCCCCGGGGAATCCGAACGGAGTTTGGAAGAATACGGTTTGCCCTCCGGCCGCGTCCGCCTGATCCAAACCGGGACTATCTACGAGGCGCTGGACCAGGCCGACGTGGCGATTGGCACCTATAGCACCGTCCTATACGAGGCGGCCCTGGCGATGGTGCCGATCGTCTGGATGAAAACCTCCCGGGCATACGGCAGCGAACTGGGAGATGAGCATCTGGCCGAGAGGGCCGACCACCCGGACGAATTGCCAGATGCGGTCCGAAAGGCCGCCGCCCGGACGGACGCAGAGCTCCGCCGAATTCGCGAGCTCGTCTGGGGAAAGGACATTCGCAACGGATCGGAACGCCTGACGGAAGAATTAAAGCAGATGGGGAGCAAACCATGAAGGGGATAAGCGCAGCGAGTCCTTTCGGTTCCTGCAATTATTTTATCGGGGTACGATCCTCGCCTTAACAGGACTTCCATGCCCGCCGATTCGCCCGTCCTTTCCGGAGAAAAACCTCGGATCGCTTATCTGATCCCATCCTTGCGCGGATATCGAGGCTGGGTCACGTTCGTCGAAGGGGCGATCCGCTCGCTGCAGAGATTTGTGCAGCCGGTGCTGATCGTCTCGCGCGGGGACGAAGGCGCCGCCGAAGAAAAATTCCCGCGGCTGGAGACGTATGTCCTGCCGGCGGTGCAGGCGGAAGATTGGCACGGGACGACGCTCTCCATGGTGCGGCGGATGCTTCCGGCCTTGTGGGCGGCGCGCCGCTTGCGCCCGCCGGGGTTGAAGATGGTTCATTCGATGGAGATGTTTCCCGCCGGTTGGGCCGGAGACGCGCTCGCCCGGGCGGAGGGAATCCCGCATGTGCTCACCGCGATAGGAACCTATGCCGTGGTTTGGCGCAAATGGCCGGCACTGGATTATTTCTACCGGGGCGTGTTGCGCAAGTCGGCGGCGATCTATCCTATCTCGCACGGGACCGAGGCCAAACTCCGGGGATTCTACCAATCCGATCTGCCCTCGACCGCTGTCCATACGATTTTGTGCGGCACCCGCGCGGCCGAACAAGTTCCGCCGGAAGCCGCCCGCAGGCAAAGGGAGCGCGGGGCTCCGGTCGTGCTTTCGGTCGGGATGGTCAAGACGCGCAAGGGATATCACGTCAGTCTGCAGGCGTTTGCCGTATTTCGCAAACGGTTTCCCGGGGCGATCTACCGCATCGTCGGGCCGCCTCCGGAGGGCGAGTATCGTCAACTGCTGGAGGGCATAATCCGCCGGGAGCATTTGGACGGGGTGCAATTTCTTGGGACAGTGGATCCCGCGCAATTGGACCGGCTCTACCGGGAAGCGACGATCTTCCTGCTCCTATCGCAGGATTTGGATCTTCGATTTGAGGGCTTCGGCATAGTGTATCTGGAAGCCGGCGCATACGGTTTGCCCGTTGTGGGAAGCCGCAGCGGCGGAATCCCCGATGCGGTGACCGACGGGGAAACGGGATATCTCGTCGATCCCGCGGATGCGGAGGCGGCCGGCATGGCCATGGTCCGCCTGGCGGAGAATCCGGTTCTTTCTTCGCAGATGGGGCTGGCTGGCCGGTCCCGGGCGGAGCGGCTTACGTGGGACCGCTATGCCGAGGAGCAATGGACCGAATATCAAAAGGTGCTGAAACGATGAATGGTTTAAGTCTTTCGGGCAGAAATGGTCTCCCATCCCATCCCCCTCTCCTTCTCCTCCTCTCCCCCCTTCCCGTATCACGGGAAGGGGGGAGAGGTAGGATGGGACGGAAGGCCATTCGATAGAATCATGGCGGCATCCTAAATCGTATGAACAGTGGAAACTTGGAATCTTCCCGGCGCCTGAGAGTTGCCTTCGTCATCCCGCTTCTGCGCGGACGGGGCGGATGGCCGACGGCTGTGACTGGCATCATCCGGTCGCTCGAGGATTCCGTCGAGCCCCTGCTGGTCGTATCCGCAGGGGATGCCCCCGCCGCGCATGAGCTATTCCCGGGCGCCGAGACTCGTGTTCTGCCCGAGATTCAACCCATGGCGGAGGGCTCGCTGCGGGTGCTGGCGCGCATGGCCCCGACGATGTTCGCCCTCCGCCACATGCCGCCTCTTCGCGTAGATTTGATTCATTCGCTGGAAATGTTTCCCTGCGGCTGGGTGGGGGACAGGCTGGCCCGCAGGGCGGGGACGCCGCACATCCTTACCGCGTTCGGAACGTATGGGGTGATCTGGCGCCGCTGGCCGGTCCTGGCGCGGATTTATTCCGGCGTGCTGCGGCGCGCGGCCTGCGTGTGCCCGATGTCGGCGGGAACGGCGGAGCGGATGCAGGCAAGTTTTCGAAGCGAGTTGCCCGGCGGACGGTTGGAAGTGGTGCTGCAGGGCAGCGAGTTTACATCGCGCATCCCCCGCGACGCGGCTCTGGCGAAGTGCTTCCCCGCCTCACCGATACTGCTTTCGGTGGGTGCGATCAAACCGCGCAAGGGGTATGACACCAGCCTGCAAGCGTTCGCCGCGCTCCAGAAGAAATTCCCGGAAGCGCGCTACATCATCGTCGGCGGCGGGACGGGAGAGGCATACCACGGCCACCTGTTATCCCTCGTTGCCCGCGAGGGGATACGCAACGTGGAATTTTTCGGAACGCTGACCTGGGAGGAGCTCGATCCTCTATACCGCGAGGCGAGCATGCTGGTGATGACTTCGCAGGATGCAGGCGATCATTTCGAGGGATTCGTGTTTGTCTTCCTCGAAGCCGGCGCCTACGGATTGCCGGTGATCGGCACGCGGACGGGAGGGATCCCGGACGCAGTCGCAGACGGCGTCAACGGGTTCCTGCTTCCGGCGGATGATGTAGACGGAATTGCCCAGGCGATGATCCGGCTGGCCGAGGATCCGGCCCTGGCCCGGAAAATGGGGATGGCAGGACGCGCGCGGTCCGAGGACCTCACCTGGAAACGATATGCGCGGCAGCAGCTTGCCGTGTACCACCGGGTGCTGGGAGCGTTGGAGGGAAGAAAGTCCGGGGGATAGATGGGCAGGTAGTTTCCCATTGAATTGATTTCCACATCGCGAATTGAGGATCGCAGTGCGCTTACCGGCCGGATGCCGGATTATTTTTTCAGTGAAGGTTGGATTTGATTTTCCCGCCCCACTTTCCCCCTATTGCCGATTTCACGTGCTGTTGTTCATTCCCCTGAATCGCACCGATTATTGCAGACTTCGAAGGTAAAAGAATCCGGATGGAATAAAAAGATAGAATTGAAACCTTTGAAAAGTCCGTTCGTCGGGGGGCCTGCCCCCGACTATTAACCGCGCCGGTCCCCGCTCCGCAGGGATAAAATAAATCCGGCTAGTATGATAATAGCGAAGGACACGGCAGATCGAAATCCGGCAGGTCTTGAAGACCGCTTTAAAGCATGGATCGCCGTGTCCTTTATCCGTTTAGCCCGAACAGTTGGTTGGTCTCAAAGACCGTATCCAATGCTAGCGCGGGCTGTCTTTATTATATCCACGGAGGTTCTCATGGAGACACCACAAAATGATCCCTTTTTCGGCATCGATATCTCCAAGAAAAAGCTGGATACCGCAATGTGGGGCGATACCAGGTTGTGGAGTTTCTTCAACGATGCCGAAGGAATCCCGCAGCTAATCTCATTTCTCCAGGAAAAACATCCTGCCCTGGTGGTTGTCGAGGCCACCGGCGGCTATGAAAAATCGGTCGTAAAGGCTCTCCAACAAGCCAAGATCCTGGTTGCCTTGGTATCTCCTAAAAGGGTGCGGGATTTCGCTCGTGCCAGTGGGCTCTTGGCGAAAACCGACCAACTGGATGCACATAATATCGCCCATTTTGCTAATGCTTTGCGCCCTCGTCCCACTCCTCCTTCTACACCCGAGCAGGTTCGTCTGGAAGAGCTCCTTGCTCGCCGACGGCAGGTTGTAGGGATCATTCAGGACGAGAAAAACCGCCTACAAAAAGCATCTCAGGAGATGAGCGACCATATTCTTGCCCATTTGGCGTGGTTGGATGAAGAAGAAAAGAACCTGAGCCGCGAAATCCAATCCTTGATTGATCATCAGCCCGAAATGAAGGCCAAAGCAGACCTGGTGAGGACAGCCGAAGGAATCGGCCCGATTACGGCGTCAAGTATTGTTGCCGATGTAGGGAGTATTTAATTTTAGTGATTCTTTTATCCATTTTACACCCTGGAACCAAACCAGCTCAATTGTTCCGGTTCCATCCGAAAAATAAGCAGCGAGGCGTTTTTTAGTACGGTTACCCATTAATTCAATATGCGAAATTTCACCCCGCAATTGAACGTATTGCATTTCTCCATTTATTTCATTGATTTTATAAAACTGACTTCGGTCTATATACCGGTAAGGAAAATAATAAAGCAGATCACGGTAAGTAAAAATATTTAACTCTTTATTAAGTAATTCTGCTCTTTTTGGACCAATTCCCTGAATATATTTAATATCTTTTAAAAGTATTTCCTGCATAAAAAATCAATAATTGAATAATTCAATTGTACTAATTACATTTTAAAAAATGAAATTTCTTCTTCAAATTTGAATTGTAAAGTAATGAAAAATAGGTCGATCTTATACTTTTATATTATCAATGCGAATTAAGAGTTGAAAACAAATAAACAGATATAAGCTTATGTATTTAAATATCAACATATTTTGATTTTTATTTTTGTGAAACTTTGTGGTTTTGTGCCTTAGTGGCTAAAATATTATTTGCCACAAAAACACTAAAACACTAAGAAACACAAAGATTTATATAAATTATCAAAAATATCCAACCCTTAATTCGCATTGTCATTTTATTCAAAAAATTTATCACTGAAATTAATCAGAAAAAGCTTGTCGGTAGCTCTTGTAAAGGCTGTATATAACCACCGTAGGTATTCCTTATTGATCAAATTATCAGTCAGGTAGCCCTGATCGATATATACTGCTTTCCACTGACCACCCTGCGATTTATGACAGGTAATAGCATAGGCAAATTTAACCTGTAACGCATTATAGTATGGATCTAACCGGGTTTCATCGAATCGTTTCTTTTTTGATTTAATATCTTCGTACTCTTCTAAAACTTTGTAAAACAACTCTTTATTCTTTTCCTGGGGTAAAGCTGCAGATTCAATAAAAAGAGTATCGAGCATTATCTTAACTCTGGCTGTGATTTCAGGATAATCAATGAAACGTATTTTAATATCAGCGAAGCGGTATCCATAGCGCTCCTCATACTTAAATATCTTCATTACCTCCACAATGTCGCCGTTTGCAATAAAATCCAAAACAACCGGGTCATCAATCCAGAAATAATTATTTTTAACGACCATAAGATAATCTCCGGCTGACAGTCCTTCTTCCCGATTATAAATTTTTTCGCGGATACCCCGATTAAAAATATTTGCTCTTTTATTCGAGCGGCAAATCACCATCACGTTCTGCCTGCCGTACTTTTCAAAAGAATCATTTAAATGTTCAATAAGGTCATTACCTGATACCCTGGCAATATCCGGATAGTTTAATGAAAAGGAAGGAGAGTGATTCTTTATTAGCACTTATATGGGTTCTTATCCTGGTTGCATTCATTAAAATTCCCGAGTCTTTGCTTTGCCTCACCACCTCTCGCAGCTCGGCATGATAGGTTTTTATATTATATTTTTCAATTGTCGATTTTTCAAGTGCAGGACTGATATCCAAGCCAACAGGTGGCAGCTGGGCTTTATCGCCAATTAATATTAATTTACAGGATTGTTCTGAATTATAAACAAATTCAATCAAATCGTCGAGCAGATGTCCTGAACCAAAAAGAACCATTTCACCTGGCAAATTGCTAATCATAGAAGCTTCATCAACAATAAAAAAAGTATTTTTATAGAGGTTGGCATTCAATACAAATTTTCCAAAGCCATCTTTTGAAGATTTTTGCCTGAAAATTTTTTTATGAATGGTATAAGCCTGAAAGCCTGAATAATTCATCAGCACCTTAGCAGCCCTTCCTGTCGGGGCCAGAAGCAATGTTTTAATATGGAAGGTATCCAGGGCATTCACTAACCCACTTAATATTGTAGTTTTACCTGTACCGGCATAACCAGTTATGAGCATTGCTGATCGTTCTTCTATATTAATAAATAAATCCGGAAAGCATATCAATCAGATCAGATTGATCTTTGGTAGGCTCATAATCAATGTGTTTAAGAATAGAAGTGACCAAGTGTTTTTTTAACATTTATTTAAAATTGATTGGATTACCGGCATCTTTTTTTAAATTTGCCACACACAGGTAAAAAATAAAGAAAACAAATTTATTAATTGCCAATATTAATAAACTTATCAATTAAAACTTCCTGACTCATGATATAAAGCCGGAATGAAATTATAAATACTGTACTGGATGAAATTTATTGCATAGACGAAACTTTTGATATTAATTCAACCGGATCTTATCATTTGTCTATCCAGATTAGTTTTAGCAACCTCTCATTTTGCATATTAAATACTGTTAATAATAAATATATCCTGCTCAAAAGTTATGCATTACCTGATATTGCTGAGGAAGTTTATTATGAAAAATTAGAAAAGGTATTGGATGAAGATGAGTTTTTAAACCGTCCTTATAAGTCGATTACAGCCCTATATAAGTCCAGTAAGTATACCATCATTCCTTCAAAATTCTTTGAACCGGAGAAGACGAGGCGGTATTATGAATTAAATTTCAAGCTAAATGACCTCGAAGAAATTCATTATGAAAAATTGAAGAACCTCGATGGTTACCTGCTGTTTGCAATGCCATCACAGATCGCTGATGCATTGATTAAAAAATTCAGTACTATAAATTTTGAGCACCACGCCTATCCTTTGATCGAAGAATCGCTGGCCTTTACAAAAATGCATCTGTTATTCAGTTATTTTTTTATTCAATTTGACGGTGATACTATGGATATTGTTGTTACCTCTAAAGGCAAACTACTGTTTCACAATTCATTCAGAAATCTTTCTCCTCAAAATGTTTTGTTTTATATATTTTATATTCTCAAGCAATATAACATTGATAAAAAGCAATTTCAACTTATGCTTTCAGGTCATATCACCAAATCTTCAGAAGTATATAAAATTTTAGACAAGTACTTTCAGCAGGTAAAATTTCAGTTTCTGAAGAAAGAATTTGTATACAGTTATACCTTTAATAAAATACCCGGCCATACTTTTGTTAATTTATTAAATTTATATTCTTGCGTATTATAAGCGGTAAATACAGGGGTAAGCAGATCAATCCTCCTAAAAATATCACCATCAGGCCAACTACCGATTTTGCAAAGGTTGGTTTATTTAATATCCTGGTTAATCATTTTGATTTATCCGCCATTTCAGTTTTAGATTTATTTTCCGGCACCGGCAGTATCAGTTATGAATTTGCTTCACGTGATTGCCCTTCAATCATTGCAGTCGAATCGGACTTCAGACAGTACGAATTTATCAGGAATACTGCAAATAAGCTTAATTTTAATCAACTTAAAATTTTTAAGCTTGATGCTATTCATTTTATAAAAAATTGCAAACAGCAATTCGATGTCGTCTTTGCAGATCCACCCTATAATTTTGAAGATTTATCGATAATTCCCGATTTAATTTTTGACAATAATTTAATTAAACACTCTGGTTTATTTGTTTTAGAACACAGCAAAAACAATACTTTCACGAATCACGAAAATTTTTATAATCACCGGAGTTATGGAAGTGTCAATTTCACTATTTTTCGTAACAAGTAATTATTAAAATTCCTGTAAAGATTTTGGATGATTGAAATTTAAGGTTAATTTTGCAACAACAAAACAAGTTCCGGTAGTTCAGTTTGGTTAGAATACATGCCTGTCACGCATGGGACCATTTCATAAGAGAGCTCATGGCAAAGCATGCGCAGATTGGTGCAATAACATGGGACAGGGCAAGAGACCCCCAGTTGGCGTGCACAGAATAATGCAAGGATATCCTGGAATTCTTGAAAAGCATTACAAAATAGAGGCAAACGGTGATTCAGAAATTCTTTTGGAAGCGCTCGGAAAAAAACTCCGTTTCCTAAAAAAAGGCGGAGTCATTGATGACATGAGAACTGCCAAGCAGGTTCTGAAAGACTGGCAGCAGGGTAAGATAAGACAGTGAGGAAAGGTTTTTAATATTGACTAGAACTCTTTACTTAATGGTTAAAAAGTATATAAATGATAAGAAAACCTTTATCTTAGGAAGTAGTTGGATACCTTATGGAGAGAGCAATTATTTTAGAAGAACTTCCAAACGGATATGAATTAATGTTTAAAGACATTAATACTTGTAAAATACTCAAACAAGAATTCAAACAGTACTTCAAAGAGAATGGAAACACTTCAGACAAGGACCTTTTTGAGTTTAATTCTTCAAAAAATAAAATTAAAAAAGATTTTTTTGTAAAAATCATAAAAGCTCAATAAGCAAGAAAGGTGAAACCTTAAATAATTAATTGGTTGGAAGTTTTTGGACATAATATTTATTGACTTCTTAGAATTGCAATTTTACTTGCATAATAAAAAATCAATTTGAGGCTTTTAGTAGTTATGAGCTGAAACAGTCGCCGAAGCTCCTGCCTTACACTCCAACTCTATCAACGTCATCTTCTATGACGGCCTTAGTTGTCTCGTTTTGCGGACGGCTTCGAGCTTAGATGCATTCAGCTCTTATCCAGTACAGTGCGTAGCTGCGCAGCCTGCCATATGACAACTGCTACACCAGAGGCACCCGAACTCCCGTTCCTCTCGTACTACAAGATTCGTTCCACTCAGACAATAACACACCTAGTAGATATCATACAAACTGTCTCGCGACGTTCTTAACCCAGCTAACGATCCCTTTTAATGCGTGAACTCCGACACCCTTGGTCGCTTCTGCACGACCAGGATAGGAAGAGCCGACAGCGATGTACCAAACCGCACCGTCAATATGGACTATCGGGCGCGACAAGCCTGTTATCCTTGGGGTACCTTTTCTGTCAGACACGGCTCCTATTAAAAAAGCACGTGGGTTCGCTAGGCCCGACTTTCATCTCTGCATTTCTTGCTTTTCAAAATACAGTCAGACAAGCTTTTGCCCTCGCACTCAACTCCAGATTTCCAACCTGGATGAGCTTGTCTTTGGGCCCTACCGATATCTTTTCTGCAGGGTGCCGCCCCAGCCAAACTGCCCGCCTGCTGGTGTCCTCTCCCGAGTGAGCAGCTTTAAGAAAAATGAGTAGTATTACAATGTTTGCTCCGTCTTCGCCGAAAGCTAGACTTCGACGCTCCTACTTATG
>CAWADT010000002.1:0-58017 GCA_963780865.1 uncultured Chloroflexia bacterium
TGCTGACCGCGACGATTACGTATTGCTGGCAAATCAGATTAAAGCGGTGGCGATCGATCCGGTTAACCCGGCTACCCTCTACGCCGGGACGGATGTCGGTATTTTCGTCAGCCTAAATGACGGGGTGAGATGGAACGCAATCAATCAGGGCCTGTTGGATCAAAATGTCGACGCCCTGGTGATCGATCCGGCAGCGCCGGCCACGCTCTATGCGGGAACGATCGGCGAGGGCGTGTTCATGAGCACCGACGGCGGCGGGAGCTGGAGCGCAGTCAATAACGGTCTGACCGCCGTGAATATCTACGCCCTGGTGATCGATCCTTCGAGGCCGGCCATTCTCTACGCTGGAACTGAGAAAGGCGTCTTTGCCACCCCGAACGGCGGCGGATCGTGGAATGCACTCGGCGCCGGATTCGGCGACGGCTTCGTTTCCGCTCTGGCGCTCGATCCATCGGCGCCGGCGACGCTGTATGCAGGAACTTCCGGCGGCGTTGTATGGAAGAGCACCAACGGCGGCGGGGATTGGAATGCGGTAAACGCGGGCTTATCCAACCTCCCGATTGAAGCCCTGGTGGCCGATCCGGCGGCGCCGGATACGTTGTACGCGGGGACGTTCGGCGGAGGCGTGTTCCAAAGCACCAACGGCGGCGGCGGATGGAAGATGGTTAACGCCGGGATGATCGATACCGATGTGAATACTCTGGCCATGGACCCGGCGTCGTCCAAGACCATCTATGCGGGAACGAAATATGGCGGGGTGTTTAAATCCACCGACGGCGGACGGAACTGGAGCATCTCCGATTCTGGATTGACCGCGCACAATATTTTGGCGTTGGCCGTCGATCCGACCGAACCCTCCACACTGTATGCCGGCACGGATCAAGGCGTCTTTCAAAGCACCGACGGGGCGGCACATTGGACGCCGCTGGATGTTGAGTTTATTAATTATCGCGCGGTGTATGGGATGGTCGTGGATCCGGAAACGCCAACGAATCTCTATGCGGCCGTCTTCGGTTTCGGCGTATATACCAGCGTCGATCGCGGCAGACTATGGAGCGTGAGCAACGCCGGGCTGACCACCAATTGGGTGGTCGCGCTCGCCATGGATCCGGCGGATCCGATGACGATTTACGTCGGAACCGACAACGGCGGTGTGTTCAAAACCACCGATAGCGGCCGGTATTGGAAATCCGCCAGCAACGGTTTGACCGTATCCCGGATCAATACTCTGGCCATCGATCCCCTCACGCCCACCACGCTTTACGCTGGGACAAAGAACGGCGTATACACCAGCGCGGACGGCGGAAAAAATTGGACCCCGTGCGGCACGATCCTGACAGCCGCGAGCATCGGTGCGTTGGCCGTCGATTCCTTGACGCCGACCACGCTCTATGCGGGAACGGAAAAGGGAGTGTATCAAAGCACTAACGCCGGCGCGGGTTGGAGCGCGGTGGGGACCAGCCCGCTGGATAAGGAGATCTACGACGTGATCATTGATCCTGCCTCGCCTATAACCTTATACGCCGCGGTCTACCGCGAAGGCGTGCTAATTTTCCAATAGCGGGTAGATATCATCGCTTGAGTACCTTGACTCAAACCCGTCCCGCCGGATTCCCTTGTGGATCTTGGCGGGGGGAAAAAAAATTCAACGCGCCACTTCGACTTGCTGACGGGCCAACGGCAGAAGGGTTCACAGGAGGTTGCGAACTCCTTGCCTTTTCCCGGCCCAGGGCGTTTATCAGGTTGCGAAAAAAGTCTGGTTTTTCATACGCGAAAACCGAGATTGTTCGGCCCTCCCGGTGGGCTTGCCGGGACGGGCTTCGCTCCTTTCCCCCGAAGTACACGAGGGCAGGGGGTCGCTTGCCATGATATCTATCTTGTTTTTCGGCGCCCTGCAATGGCCTGCAGGAGAGCAAATCCTTTTCAGGGCAGGCGCGCTGATCCGATATACAACTCTTCGCCCGTCCGCGCGGAAATGATAAGTTGTCGGGGAGGGGGAAAGCCGCAATCCATAGGGATTTGGCAAGCCGGGAATCGGCTCCGGTATAATGGCTAAAGATTTTTTCGAAAAATTATTGGAGGGAATCCAGAAATGACGGACGTCCATCCCGCCGCCGCGGGGCAAAAGCAACCGAACTCACGAATGTGTTTCGTATGCGGTTTGGAAAACGAATCCGGCCTGCACGCGAAATTCTATACCGAAGCGCCCGGAAAGGTGCGGGTGGACTGGACGGCGCCGGAACGGTACCAGGGATATCCGGGCCATTTGCACGGGGGGATCGCCGCCGCCCTGCTGGATGAAGCCGCCGGCCGGACCGTGCTGGGCGGCGATCCGTTGAGGTTTTTTGTGACCCTAAAGATGGAAATTCGCTACCGGAAACCCGTGCCGGTCGGCGTTCCCCTCGTGATCCGCGGGGAGATGATCCGGGATCGCGGGCGGATCGTGGAAACCCACGCGTCGATCCATCTTCCCGACGGGTCGGCGGCGGTCGAAGCCGAAGTGTTGGTGGCGGAAGCTCCGCCGGATATCACGCTTGGCACCGATCTGGACCGGATCGGCTGGCGTGTTTATCCGGACGAATGAACGACTGCGCGGCTTGCCGCGCGGTTTCGAAGCCCCGCCCCGGCTTCCCCCTGTTCCCTCGCTTCGCAAGGGCAGGCGCGAGGGCAGGCGCCGGGCGAGGCTGGGGATCGCAATACCCAAAAACAACGCAGCACGCCCAGCACGCTTCGATAAAAAAGGAGAATTGCGGGGCAAGCCCCGCACTCTTCGATTAATAAAGAGGAGTGCGGGGCAAGCGGTGGGGTATTCATCATCACGCGAGAGCGGGATCGAAATACGCCTCGCCCGCTTCGGACGAGGGCGGCCGGAATGGCAAGACATCGGGATGCGCAAGCTTCCTGGATGAAATTCAATTCGCAGTCGCAGCTCCAAATTCGAATAGAACAAACACATTTTTCCCCCCAAGATAAGGTAGAATTCCCCCGGATGGCGCTTTTGCGGGATACGGCGCGGAACCCATTCCAGGCAGATTATCATGGGACGCCCCAAAATCGTTTTTGACTTGCTGATGAATTTCTGGCCGCTGAGCAAGCTGGCCAACCGGCTCGGGAGCCGGCCCGTGGTTGGGTTCCTCGTCCGGCCGCTCTATAGCAGCACGGAAAACGAATTTATCATCCTACCGGTGCGCGAGGTCGTCCGGGCCGGAGAAAGCGTAGTCTTGCCGCGCACGCTGCTGGAACCGTTGATCGAAAAATCGGACGCGCGCGTGTTGCTCCATCGCTGCATTTGCCGCCATGCCGAGCACTGCCAGACCTACCCCGAAGAACTGGGTTGCCTGTTTCTGGGAGAGGGGGCGACCAGGATCCACCCCTCCATGGGACGCAGCGTAAGCACGGAAGAGGCGCTCCTCCACGCGCGCACGGCGATGCAGAAGGGACTGGTGCCGCTGGTGGTGCACGCCTCGTTCGACGCGTTCGCGTTGGGGATCCCCTACCGGAAAATGCTGGCGGTTTGCTTTTGCTGCGATTGTTGCTGCACCATCCGCCACGGATTACGCCTGGGGCCGCACGCGTTCTGGGACACGGTCGTTCGCGTTCCCGGACTAACAGTGGAAGTGGGCGAGGATTGTATCGGATGCGGGCTGTGCATCGAAACCTGCTACGTCCACGCGATCCAGGTGGAATACGGACACGCGCAAATCGACGAACACTGCAAAGGGTGCGGCCGCTGCGCCGAAGAATGCCCGGTCCAAGCCATCACGCTCCGGCTGCATAAAGACGTAAACGTGGTGGAAGAATTCCTCCACCGCGTCGAGCGCAGGACCGACATCGGCCGATTAGACGGTCAACCGCGGTAAAACGCCGGGCGCTGGCTTGAAAACCCAAAGGAAACCGGAAATTAATTCTCCGAAAACCGTATCCAGCTTGATTCGTTGTTTTTCACTTTACTTGGTATTTGATTGATGGGGTCGATTTAACACATCAGCGAATTTCTGATTTCCACACGTGACATGCAAGTACGGAAGGACCGGAAGTGTTTGATTTTTCCCGCTGTAACGGGATGAGGAATACTCCAAAGCGTAGTGTGTTTATTCATAGGGGATTGGACCGTATGACGCCACGCAGTTTGCCAAACCGTCTTTTATTTTTACGGATGATCCATGGCTTCTGCGCTCTTTCCATGAAATCCCCGGTTGCCTTCATGATGCAATGATGAACGATAGCCCGTGTCTATTTTTTTAACAGGTTGCCGAAAAAGTCTGAATTGGCCATGCGAGCCCGGCCTACCCCAACCGGGACGCGCTTCGCTCCGTTCCCCCGAAGGGCACGAGGGCAGGCGGTCGTTCCCGCCTCCCCTGCTTCGCGAGGGCGGGCGCGATGGTAAACTCGCCCTGTCATCATTCTTTTTTTTCAGCTCTCTGTTAAATACTATTTATGGGAAATTAACTCCGTTCTAAAATGAGCTTGGACGTCAGGCACCCGCTTGTTTCATCCCGGCTATTCGAACGAAGGACCACCGGCCTATTCAAATTGGTTATGGGTAAAAATTGGATTAATTATCCGCCTTTTCCCATTTCGAACCTTAGAAGTATTTATACTTGGATAACTAGTTTCTGAGGCGGCAAAGGATATGGAGAAAACCCCTACCCATCGGCGAAAGACGATTGGCGTTCTGATCAATTGGACGGTCGATCCATACCAGCAAATGTTCCTTGACGGGGTGATGGATTTTGCCAGACAATCCGGGATGAATTGCATTATTTTCGAAGGGGGTACCCTGAATGCCCCGCAGGAATATGAAGCGGAACGGAATATGGTTTTTCCTTTAGCCAGTGAAAAGGTGGTCGACGGGTTGGTGGTTCTTCCCGCCTCCATCGGGCTGTTCGCCGGCAAGGAAAAAATGAAGGCGTTTTGCGGGCGGTACGGGTCGATACCCTTGGTGAGCGTCGCTATGGATCTGGAGGGTATCCCCTCGGTGTTAATCGACAACCGGTCCGGAATGCGGGAGTTGGTCGTCCATCTGATCGAGGAACATGCCTGTCGTCGGTTTGCCTTTATCGCGGGTCCGACTGGGATTGGGGACGCCGAGGATCGGCGGGAAGTATTTGAGCAGGTGCTCCGGGAGCACGGGATCGCGTTCGATCCCCGGTCTTTATTCCAGGGCGATTATTCCATGCTCTCGGGAATCGACGCGGCCAAATATTTTCTGCGGGAGGGGATTCAAAAATTCGATGTGATGGTCGCCGCCAACGACGGGATGGCGTCGGGAGCCCTGAAGGAGCTGATCAGAAATAAGGTCCGGGTCCCCGAACAACTCGCCGTCACGGGGTTTGACAATATCGACATGGCCGGTTATCTGTCTCCCTCGCTGACCACCGTAAAACAGCCTATCTACGAAGAGGGCTGGACGGCCACCAAACTGATTGCGGATCTCCTGGCGGGGAGGGGCGTTGCCCAAAAAACATATTTACCCACTCGCCTGGTTGTCCGTGAATCGTGCAAATGCGTTCCCCTTTTTGTTTCAGCCTTGGAAGGGGAGACGCCGGGTTCCCCCCTTTCCCGAAACGTCGAATCCGGGGACGGGACGCAGCGATTTCCGTACATCCAGAAAATTATTCAAAATCAATATTCAACCGTCCTCCGCCGGGATTCCGCCGGCCCGGATCGCAACCTTGCGACCGAGCGTGGGGAAAAATCCGAACCCCAGGATTTGTCTTTGCTCGCGAAATTTCCGAGTGAAATCGCCAAAGATTCGCGAACGGAGGATCTGGATTTTAACGCTGTTCGGAATATGCTATGCGAACTTTGGCAAAACCGGACGGTCTCCGCGAGCGGAAACTCATCGGCGGTAAGGAACGAGGAGTTAATCTTCCGTACGATCATGAAAATCGGCCAGCAAACCTTTCATAAGGAATGGGATCAAATTAATGGGATCCTTCAAGAGCACCAAATACTCGAGTTGATCCAAGAATTACCCTCTTAATGGATATCCCCGAGCAAATGAGCGTCCTGACCAGGCGTCTGCCGGACGTGGGGATAGCCAGCTGTTACCTGTCATTCTACCGGGGAGATCCGTCCTTGGAAAATGCCGAATCCTTCTGTGTGCTGGGAATTCGGGATCGGGAGCGGATAGCATTCGGCGGGGAGGAAATGGTATTTTCCACCAAGCGGTTAGTTCCGGACGATTTCCTCTCCGATCCAAGGCAGCACTGGTTGATCGTCGAACCGCTGAAAAAATTTGGTTTTATGGTTTTTGAAATTGACCCCAATTCCCGTTGGTTTGCCGCCTTCCTGGCCGATATTATCAGCGGAGCCATGCAGGGCGCCATGTTGTTCAAGGAATTGAAAAATCAGAAGGATAGCCTGTCCAGGAATCTGGAGAATGTGCGCACGGCCATGGCCGGGTTCATCCAGATGATGTCTTCGACGGTGGAAGCGCGCGATCCGTACACCGCCGGGCACCAGCGCCGCGTTTCCGATCTGGCGAGAACCATTGCCCAGGAGATGAACCTGACCCCGGCGCAAGTCGAAGGCGTGCGGATGGCGGGCATCATTCACGATTTGGGGAAGATCTATATCCCCGCGGAAATCCTGAATCGCCCGGGAGTACTGGACGATCTGGAATGGGGCATGATTAAAAAACACCCCAAGGTCGCTTATGATATTCTGAAAAATATCGATTTCCCTTGGCCGATCGCGGAAATTGTCTATCAACACCATGAACGGATCAACGGGAAGGGATACCCCAACGGCTTAAAAGGGGATGAGGTCAGCATGGAGGCGCGGATTCTCGCCGTGGCGGATGTAGTGGAAGCCATGTCGTCCCATCGTCCGTACCGCGATGCCCTGGGCGTGGAAAAAGCATTAGAGGAAATTAATAAAAACAGAGGCATTCTGTACGATCCCGCTGTGGTTGATGTTTGTACCGACCTTTTCAGAAACAAAGGGTATAAATTCCGGGCCACAAGTTATTTACGAGCCGCGTTTTAAAAAGAACTGATACCTACCTACTCCCCCTCGCCGTGTTCGACGGGATCACTTCCCGCAATAGAAATGTAATTTTCAGAAAGCAAAGCAAAAAGAACCCGCAACCGACGCTCGAAAATCCGCAATTCGTACTCCAGCGGATCAACCTTGCTCACCGGTTGTTTGGCTTTTAAATGTGATTGTTGATGGCAGCGTGCCGCGAAATTCGTTTGTAAAAATACCTGACTACCAAAGATATATCTAACAACTCTCACCACGGTTTTTACGCTGCCGGCGTATTCCCGGCGGCGGAAGTTACCCGCAAGGGTACCTTCAGCTCTGTCTGCAGTCACAACCCCGGCAAAATGCCAACAAATGACCGACGTGCTGCCGGGCACTGATTTAGGCACAGCACTCCGCTTCCTTTTTATGAACCTCTATTCTGTGGAGGAGTCTCCCAAGGACATCCATTCGTCCGGTCTATACTGAGTTGGCAAATTCTCTGTAACCAACAGGGTTGTATGGGAGCAAAAATCAAGAAAGTGGCTTTTCCTACTTGCTATGGTGGATATATTGATATATACTGTGGGCAATTGTGGAATCCAATGGAATATTATGGGTTAAATCACCGGCTTGACCGGTGTCTGTTTTTAAAATAGGGATGCGAACATATGTTCTTAGGTGAGTACTCACATTCGTTGGATGATAAAGGCCGGGTAACCATCCCGGCCAAGCTTCGGTCCGGCTTCGCCAACGGGCTAGTCATTACCCGCGGGTTTGAACAATGCCTGGTGGTCTACCCCGTGGAAACCTTCCGCATCCTCGAGCAGAAGGCTCACTCCCTTAGTTTAACCGATCCTTCCAACCGGTCAATCTTCCGCTTGCTGTTCGGCGGGGCTTCTGATGCCGTGTTGGACAGCCTGGGCCGGGTGGTTGTCCCCGAGTACTTGCGCGCCTATGCCGGTTTTAAGGACCAAGTGGTTGTGATCGGAGCGGGCCAATATCTCGAAGTGTGGGACGCCGAAAAGTGGAACGCGCAACTTGCCCAGCTGAACGATTCGGAAGCCAACGCGCGCCGGTTTGCCTCCCTGGATCTCGCTACCGGACCCTGATGGATGCACCAGGGTCGGATTCGGATCCGGATCGAAGGACGCACGTTCCGGTTCTTTACCAAACGGTTCTGGATTGGCTCCAGCCTCAAAACGGCAAAAGATATTTGGATGGTACGGTCGGGGGAGGCGGACATGCGCAAGGAATCCTCGACCGGGGGGCTTGGCTGCTGGGGCTGGATCGGGATGCCGACGCCCTGCAGATTGCCAAGGCCAGGCTGGCCCCTTTTGCCCAACGGGCGATCCTCCGCCAGGCGTCGTACCGCCGGGCCAAGGAGATCCTGGAAGAAATCGGCTGGCGGCGTGTGACGGGGATCCTGCTTGATCTTGGGATTTCCTCCTACCAGCTTGCCGACCCGGATAGAGGGTTCGCTTTTCGGCGGGACGGTCCACTGGATATGCGATTCGACCGCACAAGCGGTGAAACGGCGGCGGATCTGGTGAACACGCTGCCGGAAGAGGAAATTTCCCGGTTGCTCTTCGAGTTCGGGGAGGAGCGCAACGCCCGCCGGATTGCGCGCGAGATCTTCCGACACCGGCCGATCAGCTCCACCGGGCAACTGGCGGACGTGGTGGCGGGCGCGGCGGGCTATCGGAACCGGGGAACCTCCGGTGTGCACCCGGCGACCCGGACGTTTCAGGCGCTGCGGATCGCCGTCAATCATGAGTTGGAAGAATTGGAAGCGGCGATTCCGGATCTGATGGCAAGCCTGGAAGCGGGTGGCCGGATGGTGGTCATTACGTTTCATTCTTTGGAGGACCGGCTCGTCAAGCGGGCGTTTCGGAAAGCCTCGGGAAAATCCGGGAAGGACGAACCGCGCCATCCGTTGCTTCCGGAACCGATCGCCTCTTTCCGCGAGCCTCTCTCCAAACCGGTGCGGCCTGGCCAGGAGGAGATCGCGGAAAATCCGAGGTCGCGCAGCGCGAAGTTGCGGGTGCTGGAACGGCTCTGAGGCCAACCCGAAAGCGCGGAGCCTGGCGTCCGGACGGAGTTGAGCGTTCATGACGATGCAAAGCGATCCGCTTCGAAAATTATCGCCAAATAAAATCCGGGCCTACAAGCAGGCTCCCTGGCGGGAACAAACCCGCCTGCTTGCCATCGGGCTGGCGTCCATTTTCGGTCTGATGGCCATGCTTGGCCTCTTTATTTTCACGGGCGCACAGGCGGCGGAAGCGGGGTTGCGGGTTCAAAGCCTCATCCGCGAGCGGGATCGTCTGATGCGGCAATTGGAATCTCAGGAATTGGAATTGACTCAAAAACAATCGGAAGAATGGATGAGAAAACGGGCCGCGGAAATGGGATTTGTTCCGGCCGGCCCGAAGGATTTGGATTATCTCTCCGTTCCGAACGAAGCTCCGGCGGAGCAGGTGTCCGTCAGTCCGACGAGTTTCCTATACACGAATGCGGAAATCTCGCTCGCTCCGGCCTATCGCGAAACCCTGTTGGAATGGCTGCTGGGGATTCTTCAGCCCAAGGGCGCAAAATAGCATGGACCGTTCCCTGCAGAAACGAATCCGTTTTGCGCAAATTGTCCTGGTGTTTCCTGTGGTGCTCCTGTTCCTGCAGCTTTCCCGGTTTCAGATCCTTCCGACCCAGGAACGCAAGCAGTTGGACGAGGCGCCGTATCCGCTCAACCAGCATATCGAGACTCCGCGCGGTCGAATCCTCGACCGCAACGGACAGCTTTTGGCGGGCAACACCAGCCAGTACCGCGTGTATGTGGATAACTGCCAGTTGTACCTGTATTGGGAGAAATATGGCGGGGCGGCCGCCGGATCGCAGCCCTCGCTGAGCGACGTACTGGCCGCGATTGAACGCGCCACCGGCGTCTCGATCGATATTCCGTCCGCGGTGTCCATGCTGCAGGACGTCGATAAGGAATTGCAAGCGGACTATAACCAACCGCTTTCCACTTGTACGCTGCCTGAGGGGGTCAACACGAATTCCCAGGGCCAGAAACTCGCGATCCCGCTTTGGCTGACGGAAGATCAGAATTTTGGATTGGACGTGGCCATGGGAGCCGCGCCGGATGCCAACGGCGTTTACCACAGCAGCCCGTTTCTATTGAATGTCCGCACCGAGGCGTGGTTTTTCCGCGATTACCCCGAAGGGAGCCTGGCCTCGGAGGTTCTGGGGTACAGCCGGCAGGAAGGCTCGGGCAGTGGGAATCAGCAGGACGGCGTCATTCGCTATTACCGCGAAGTCGGAGATTGGGGCGTGGAGCGTTTTTACAACGATATCCTCCAAGGCGCCCGCGAGGATGTTTCCTGGACGGTGGTTCCCGTGGAGATCACTCAAAATCTGGACCGGGCGCAGCCTCCGGCGGATCTTGTCCTGACCATCGACCGCGACATTCAGGCGGAGACCGAGGCTGCCCTGAAGCAGGCCATTAAAGACAGCCAGGCGACCCGCGGTTCGATCCTCGTCCTGAATCCTCACACCGGCGAGATTCTTGCCATGGCGGATTATCCCGCGGTGAACCTGCAGGATCCGAGCGGCTTTCAGGATATTTTCCATGCTAAAGGCAGCCTCCCGATGGATCCCCAGGGGCAGGTGGTTTCGTTGAACGTCGCGGCTCCCTATGAGCCTGGTTCGACCTTCAAGGTGCTGACGATGGCGGCCGCGCTGGACGCCGGAGCGGTACAACCCGGGACGTGGTTCGTCGACACGGGCCGGATTGAGATCGGCGGCGCGGTAATCCACAACTGGGAGGGGCGGGCGTTTAATTTGCAGGATATGACCGGATGCCTGCAGAATTCGATCAATACCTGTCTCGCGTGGGTGGCCACGCAATTGGGGCCTGGGAAGTTCTATCAGTATATGGACCAGTTCCGGATCGGGCGCCTGACGGGCGTTGACCTTTCCCCGGAGATCAGCGGCATATTGCGCCGCCCCGGCGACCAGGATTGGACCGATTTCAACCCTGGCCACCAACGCCTACGGGCAGGGGGTTTCCGCCACGCCGCTGCAGTTGGCCGTGGCCATTTCCTCCGTGGCCAACGGCGGCGTCATGATGACTCCGCACGTCGTCCGCCAGATCATTCTCCCCGACGGACGAGTTCACACGGTCGTCCCCGTGCCGCTCGGGCAGCCGATTTCCGCCCAGACGGCGCACACCCTGACTGATATGCTGGCCACTTCCCTGGAGCTCGAAGGATCGGGCGCCCTGGTGGACGGATACCGGATCGCCGGGAAGACCGGCACGGCCGACATTCCCCCGTACGTCGATACCAAAACGGTCGCCTCGTTTGTCGGTTGGGGGCCGGTGGACGACCCACAGGTGCTGATCTACATCCGCATCGACGAACCCACCTCCCAGGGCGGCCGCCAATATGGATCCATCACCGCCGCCCCCGTCTTCGGGCGGCTCGCGCCGCGCATTTTCGCCATATTGGGAATCCCGCCGGACGCACTGCGCCCGTCGTTGGAATCCGGAAATTAATTCGAACACTTATGTTGACCTTGGGTGTGATCCTCGAAGCCATCACCAACCGGAGCGCGGGCGCCTACGACGCCCTGGCGCCGGCGCACCGGGTGATCACCGACGCCGTGATCGATTCGCGCCTGTCCATCCCGGGCTGCCTGTTTGTCGCTCTGCCCGGCGAGAAAGTCGATGGTCACCAATTCGTCGCGGACGCCTTCCAACGCGGGGCGGCGGTGGCGCTGATCGAAAAGGAAATTCCCGGAGTGGCGGCGATCGACCTGCGCGGGGAATCCTTCGCTCCGGAATCCCTGCCGCCAGGTGACCCGCGCGCGCCGTTGCGCCTCTGCCTGCTGGTGAACAATTCACTGAAAGCGATGCAGCATATCGCCGGGGTCTGGCGAACCCGGCTCCCGAGTGTCCGCGTGATCGGCATTACCGGGTCGGTCGGCAAATCCACAACCAAGGAGTTGACCGCGAACGTCTTGGCCGTCCGCTTTGCGACCCTGGCCAACGAGAGCAACCTGAACAACGAAATCGGGCTGCCGCTGACCCTGCTCAAAGTGACCGAAGCCCACCGGCGGGTCGTGCTGGAGATGGGGTTCTATGTTCCCGGGGACATCGCCTTCTTGTGCGAAATCGCGAAACCCCAGGTGGGTGTTCTGACGATGATCGGGCCCGTGCATCTGGAGCGCGCGGGGAGCCTGGAGGCGATCGTCAACGGCAAAGCCGAACTGGTGGAAGCCCTGCCGTCCGACGGCACGGCGATTCTCAACAACGACGACGCCCGCGTCCGCTCCCTGGCGTCGCGGACCAAAGCCAGGGTGTTCACCTACGGATTGGATCCTGAATCGGATCTGTGGTGCGACCGGATCGAGGGATTGGGGTTGGAAGGGGTGAGTTTCAATATGCACTACGCCGGGGAAACCCTGCACATTCATCTTCCCTTGCTCGGCCAGCACTCGGTTCATACGGCCATGCGGGCTGCCGCCGTTGGATTGACGGAAGGCTTGAATTGGCAGGAGATCATCGACGGATTGCTCACGCCGGCCACTCAACTGCGCCTGGTGGCGGTCACCGGGCCGGACAGTTCGCTCCTGATCGATGATACCTACAATGCTTCCCCGGATTCGATGATCGCCGCGCTCAATCTGCTCGCCGAACTGGACGGCCGCAAAGTGGCCGTGCTCGGCGACATGCTGGAACTGGGCGAGTTCGCGGAAACCGGACACCGGATGGTCGGGGCGCGGGCTGTGGATGTGGTGGATCTTCTGGTGGCGGTCGGGGAGAAGGCGCGCTGGATCGCCGAAGAGGCGCACTCCCAGGGTTTGTCTTCGGCTCAAATTACTTGCGTGGGAACCGCAGCGGAAGCGCTGGAATTTTTATCCAAAAAGATCGGGCAGGGGGATGTGGTCTTGGTGAAGGGGTCGCGCGCCTTGAAGCTGGACGAGATCGTCCTGGCGCTGGAGGTGCCGGAATGAACAATCAGGTGCCGCTGGCCCTCAGCCTGGGAGCCATTGCGTTCGCGTTGACGGTGATCTGGGGCGCGCCCTTCCTGCGAATTCTGCGTCACCTGGGCGTGGGGAAACAAATCCGGGTCGAGGGACCGCGCAGCCATCAGACGAAATTGGGGACGCCGACCATGGGCGGGTTGTTGATCGTCATCCCGGTTCTCGCGATGACGCTGCTGCTCAATACCGTCCCGATCCTGGGCCGCACGCTGCTCGGCCGGTCCGTGCTCCTGCCGCTGGCGGTGATGATGGCGTTTGCCTTCCTCGGAGCCGTCGACGACATCATGGGAATGAAGGGCCGCCCGATGCGCGCGCGCGTGAAATTCCTGCTGCAAATTCTGGTGGCCGTTATCGCGGCGGTGGGGTTGCGCTATGTCCTCCATGTTCCCAACGCGTACTTGCCGGGCGTACCGATCGCCTTCGACCTGGGCGTATGGTACGTCCCGATCGCCACGTTCATCATTGTCTGCTCCACCAATGCCGTTAATATCACCGACGGGCTCGACGGCTTGGCGGGGATCATCAGCGCGACGGCGTTTGTCGCGTATGGCATGATCGCCGGTTTGCAGGGGCAAACCTACCTGATGCGGCTTTGCTTCACGCTCGTCGGAGTGCTGTTTGCATTCCTTTGGTACAACGCCCATCCCGCGGAACTGTTCATGGGCGACACCGGATCCCTGGCGATGGGCGCAGTGCTCGGGGTGGTGGCGCTGATGACCGCCCAATGGGCGCTCCTCCCCGTGATCGCTATTATTCCGGTGGCGGAGACCGCCAGCGTGATCCTGCAGGTTGTGTATTTCAAATGGACCAAGGGCAAGCGTATGTTCAAAATGGCTCCGCTCCACCATCATTTCGAATTGCTGGGGTGGAGCGAGACCCAGGTGGTGCAGCGGTTCTGGCTGATCGCGCTGCTGGCCGCGATGATCGGCATCGCCCTGGCCGTGGCGTAGAGGCGCGATGGCTCGGAAGCTGGCCGGCAGGAAAGTCGTGGTACTCGGTCTGGCCCGACAAGGGGTGTCCCTGGTCCGATATCTTTCCGGGAAGGGCGCTCGCGTGACCGTGTCCGACATCAAACCGGCGGAGGCATTGCAAGTGGAAATTCGGGAATTGAGCGGCATGCCGATCGAATACCGACTGGGCGGGCACTCCCTCGAGCTATTGGAGGGGGCGGACCTACTGTGCCTTTCCGGGGGCGTGCCTTCCGATCTGCCGATCGTCGCGGAAGCCAGGCGCAGGAACATTGCGCTTGCCAACGATACCCAGCTTTTCCTGGAGGAAACACCGGCCAAGGTGATCGGCATCACCGGGTCCTCGGGAAAAACCACCACGACGACCTTGGTAGGGATGATGGCCAAAGCCGCGAGCGAACAGGGTTGCGTCGGCCGGGTGTGGGTCGGAGGCAATATCGGGAACCCGCTTCTGAGCGATATGGAAAAAATGCGCGCGGGCGACTTAGCCGTGCTCGAGCTTTCTTCGTTCCAATTGGAGTTGGTCGAATGCAGCCCCCGGGTGGCGGCGATCCTCAATATTACGCCGAACCACCTGGACCGGCACCATACCATGGAGGCGTACCGGCAAGCCAAGCTTCGGATTCTGGAATTTCAAACCGCGGACGATGCGGCGGTGCTCGGGTGGGATTCTCCTGAAACCCGGGCGTTTCAATCCGTGGCCCGCGGCCGGTGCTTGTTTTTCAGCATGAGCCCGAAGGCGTGGACGGGGGACGGCGCCTATCTTCAAAGCGGTTGGATCATGACGGAACGCGAAGGAAAGCCCGAACCGGTGGTCAGGACGGATGCGGTGCTCCTGCGCGGTTCGCACAACCTGCTCAATACCATCGCCGCGTGCGCGATCGGAACCGCCGCCGGCTTCCCGGTGGAAGCGATGGCCGGCGCCATTGCGGGTTTCCGCGGCGTGGCGCATCGCCTGGAACGCATCGCGCGCCGTTGCGGCGCCGATTGGTACGACGATTCGATCGCGACGACGCCCGAACGGGCTATCGCCGCCATCCGTTCGTTCCAGGAACCGATCGTTCTCCTGGCCGGCGGCCGGGATAAAAAACTTCCCTGGGAAGATTGGGCCGACCTGGTCCGGGAGCGGGTGGATCACCTGGTGTTGTTCGGAGAAGCGGCGGAGTTGATCCGCCGGGCGCTGGGAACGGTGCCGCCGGGCGGGCGGCCGTATACCGTCGCGATGGTCGCCACCCTCGAGGAGGCGGTGAAGGCGGCGTCGGCCGCCGCCGAAGAAGGCGATGTGGTCCTGCTATCCCCGGGCGGAACAAGCTTCGACGCGTTTCGGGATTTCGAGGAGCGGGGCGAGCGGTTCCGTCGGCTGGTCCAAGAACTGAAGGGCGGGACATCATGAAATCGATGTTGCGCGAACGCATGACCGGCGCCGATCTTGGAATAGACGTCATTCTGCTGCTCACCGTGGTGACCTTGCTCGCGGCCGGGCTGATCACCGTCGCTTCCACTAGTTGGGGAGTTTCCTTCTCCTACTCCAATTCGGTTTGGGATATCTTCCTCCGCCAGCTGGTATGGGCGGTGATCGGGATCGTCTTCATGGCGGTGATGTACCGGATCGATTACCACCTGTACCTGCGCGCCAAAGGGCTGGTGGTCGTCCTGGCGCTCGCCACACTTGTGGTTCTTGTCCTCGTGCTGATCCGCAAGGGCGACGCCCCGACCCGCGTTGGATTGCTCGGATATTCCGTGCAGCCGTCGGAACTCGCCAAATTCGTCACGGTTATCTATCTCTCGGTCTGGCTGGTTTCCAAAGCCGACGTCCTGCACGACTTCAAATTGGGATTGATCCCCTATGCGGCGCTGATCGCGCTGTTTGCCGGATTAATCATCATCGAGCCGGATTACAGCGCCGCCGTCACCGTGACGCTGCTGGGTTTCGCCATGTTCTATTTCGGCGGGGGGAAGATCCAAAACGTCGTGATCGCCTCCCTGGTGATCGCGGTCGGCGGCATCCTGCTGGCGGTTGTGGTCCGGCCGCAACGGATTACGGAATATCTCGCCGGCTGGCGCAACATCCGCGAGGCCAATCTGCAAATCCGCGAGGCGCTTTCCGCGATGTCGTCCGGCGGTCTGTTCGGGGTGGGAGCCGGCGCCAGCAAATTTAAATATTTTTCGCTGCCCGCGGCCCACACCGACAGCGTGTTTGCCGTCATCGCCGAGGAGATGGGGTTCATCGGCGCGATGGTGGTGGTGGGATTGTTCGTGCTGCTCGCCTGGCGCGGATACCGGATCGCTATGAACGCTCCCGACGAATTGGGGCTGCTCCTTGCGGCGGGCATGACCACCTGGGTGTCGCTGGAAGCGATCATTAACATCCTCACCATTTTGCAGGTGTTGCCGTTCGCCGGGAACGCGCTTCCGTTCTTCAGCTACGGGGGATCCAACCTTGTGCTGACGCTCGGCGCCATGGGGTTGCTTTTGAATATCTCGCGCGGGAAAAAGGAAAACGAAGGATCGGAGGCGGTCGGTGAAAGTGCTGCTTTGCGCTGGGGGAACGGGGGGAGGAATTTACCCCGCTCTCGCCACGGCACAGGCGATCCGGCGTCTCTCGCCTGACGCCGGGCTGCTGTGGCTGGGCGGCCGGGGAGGCATGGAAGAGGAACTGGTTCCCCGGGCCGGAATTCCGTTCAAGACCATCCCCGCCGCCGGGATGCACGGGGTGGGGTGGAGAGCGGCGCCGGGAAACGCCGGACGGTTGCTCATGGGGACGGTGGAGGCATGGCGGGAAATCAGTCGGTTCGAAGCGGACGCGGTTTTCGTGACGGGCGGATATCTGGCGTTCCCCGCCGCGCTGGCGGCCTGGATGCGCAGGATCCCGCTGGTGGTGTATGTGCCGGATATCGAACCGGCGCTGGCGGCAAAATTCGCCGCCCGCTTTGCTCGCAGGATCGCTGTCACCGCGGATCGGTCCGCGGCCTATTACCCGAAAGGCGCGCCGGTGGTCGTCACCGGCTATCCGTTGCGCGAGGAAATCCTCGCGGCGTCGCGCGCGGCGGGGAGAAAAGCCTTCGGGATTCCGGCGAACTCGCCGGTGTTGCTGGCCTTCGGCGGTAGCCGGGGGGCGCGCTCGATCAATCGGGCGGTCTTCCAGGCGCTGCCGAGGCTGCTGGAGGGAATGCACGTGATACACATAACGGGAACTCTCGATTGGCCGGAAGTGGACAAGGTGATGCACGAACTTCCCAAGTGGCACAAGGCCCGCTATCACGCCTATCCATATCTGCACGAGGAGATGGGCGGGGCGCTGGCGGCGTCGGATCTGGCCGTGTCGCGCGCGGGCGCGTCGGTGCTCGGCGAGTATCCGCATTTCCGTCTGCCGTCCATTTTGGTGCCTTACCCGCACGCCTGGCGGTACCAGAAGACCAACGCTGAATTCCTCGAGAGCCAGGGGGCGGCGGTGGTGTTGCCGGACGAGACTCTCTCGGAAAGCATGGCGGCGGAAGTGCTCGCGCTGATGCAGAATCCGCCCCGGCGCAAGGAGATGCGCGACGTGCTGGAGAAAATCAACCAGAAGAACTCCGCGCTCAAACTTGCCGGCGAAGTAGTGGAAGCGGTCAAGGAGGGCCCGAGGTAACCCGCCATGACCATGCCGATGGTCTTTTGGTGCCTGGTTATTTTCTTCGCCGTGATCGGTTCCCTGCGCGGATGGGCCAAGGAGCTGCTGGTGGTCTGTTCGCTCGTGCTGGCGTTGTTCATAAACTTGCTCATCGACAAATACGCCTCCACGCTGATGGCGACCCTCACGATCCAGGAAGTATTCGGAGTGCGCGCGGGTGTTTTCTGCATCCTGGCGTATTTCGGTTACCTCACACCGCGCATGCCGTGGATCGACGACGCGAAATTTATGCGCGACCGGCTCCAGGATTGGCTGCTGGGGATCGTGATCGGCGCCCTGAACGGCGCGCTGCTGGCCGGAAGCATCTGGTTTTTCCTGGACCGCGCGGGATACCCCTTCCCGGGATTTGAACCGGCGCAATTGAGCGCGAGAAGCCCGGAAGTATTGGCCATGATGAAATACATGCCGCCGATCCTGCTCGGAGAGACGTGGGTGCTCGTCGCGGTGGCGGCGGCGTTCGTCTTCGTGATCGTGGTGTTCGTGTGATATGCGCTATCACTTCGTGGGTATCGGCGGATCGGGGCTTTCGGCGATCGCCCGGGTGCTCCTGGAGCGCGGCGAGATGGTGAGCGGTTCCGATATGGCAGATTCGACATTCGTGGATTCTCTTCGGGAACTGGGCGCGCAGGTGACCATCGGCCACGCCGCGGAAAACGTGCGCGGGGCGGGGGCGGTGATCGTTTCCTCGGCGGTGAAACCCGACAACGTGGAACTGGTGGAAGCGCGCGCGCTCGGGCTCCCAGTGTACAAGCGTTCCGAGTTCTTCGGGCCGCTGACGGAAGGGAAGCGCACGGTGGCCGTCGCCGGGACGCACGGAAAAACCACGACCACCGGCGAGATTGCGTTGCTGCTTTCGCGGGAAGGATTGGATCCCACCTTCATCGCCGGCGGCGCGCTATCCGATTTCGGCGGGGCCAATGCCCGCGCCGGAGCGGGCGACTTCTTTGTGATCGAGGCCGACGAATACGACCGCGCTTTCCTGGGACTTTCTCCCTGGATCGCGGTGGTGACCAACGTCGAACACGATCACCCGGATTGCTATCCAACTCCGGAGGAGTACAACCAGGCCTTCGGACAGTTCCTGGAACGCACGCGTCCCGACGGCTCGGTCGTGGTGTGCGCGGAACTCGCCGGGCGCGATCCGGGTGGTGGAGGAATTCTGCCGGAACAGACCGGAGCTCTCCGTCTATTCCTACGCGGTGAATATGGAAGCCGATTGGCAGGCGACCCAGATTCAGCCCCACGCCGAGGGCGGGAGCGACTTCCAAGTAGTGCGCCGCGGTGAAGTGTTGGGCCGCGTCCGGATCCGGTTGGCCGGAATACACAACGTCTGCAATTCGCTGGCCGCGCTTTGCGCGGCGGACCTGTGCGGGGTCCCCTTCGCCCACGCCGCCAAATCCCTCGCCCAATACCACGGAGCCGAGCGGCGGTTCGAGATCAAAGGCGAGGCGGGCGGGATCACGGTGGTGGATGATTACGGGCATCACCCGAGCGAGATTCGGGCGACCCTGGCGGCCGCGCGGCAGCGTTTTCCCGCGCGCCGTCTGTGGGCCCTTTGGCAGCCGCATACCTATTCGCGCACGCGCGCCCTGGCGAGCCAGTTCGCGCAGGCGTTTACGGATGCCGACCGCGTGGTGGTGCTCCCCGTGTATCGGGCGCGGGAGCCGCTCGACGAAACCTTCCCGATCGAGGAGATGGTGCGGACCATGTTAAACGCAGAGGCTCAATACATTCCCGGAATGATGGAAGCCGTCCCGTACCTGACGCGCGAACTTCGGCGCGGGGACGTGCTGGTTATGCTCAGCGCGGGCGACGCCAACCGCATCGGGGAGGAAGTGCTGCGCCGGCTGCGTCTGATCGAAGCCGAGCACCGCGCGCCCATCCGCGTTCCGATCCTGCCGCTGGAAAAACTTCACCGGCGGTTCGAAACCCAGCTGCAGGAGGAAGTCCCGCTTGGGCGGCTCAACACGGCCAAGGTCGGCGGTTTGGCCGACGCGCTGGTGGAAGTGCATGGCGCGGACGAACTGGCCTCGGCGGCGGAATGGCTCTGGCAGGAGGACATCCCGTTTTTCGTCCTCGGCGCGGGGTCGAATATTTTGTTCTCGGATTTGGGCTGCCGGGATTTGGTGGTCTTCAACCGGGCCAAGAAGTTCGAACTCCGGGTGGGGGAAAACGGATTGAAAGACACCGCCACCTTGTGGGCGGAGTCCGGTGCGTCGATTGGAGCGATCGCGCGCCAGGCGGCGCAGATGGGTTGGACCGGTCTGGAATGGGCGGCGACAGTCCCGGGGACGGTTGGCGGGGCGGTGGCGGGGAACGCCGGCGCGTTCGGGGGCGACACCGCCAGGTCGCTGCAGATGGTCGAAATCTTGCAACGAGAGGAAGCGGATAAACCGGCCCGATTCCGGACCGAGCGGAAAATGCTCCGGCCGGAGGAAATGGGCTTTGGATACCGTTCCAGCCTGCTGCGGAAGAACCCCGGGCAGGCCGTCGTGCTCTCCGCGGAGTTCGCGTTACGGCGTTGTGATCCGTCCGAAGCCGTCGCGCGCATCGGCCAATTTCTCGCCCGGCGCAGGGAAACCCAGCCGTCGGGATCTTCGCTGGGGTCGATGTTTAAAAATCCGACGGGAGACTATGCCGGCAGGCTGATCGAAGCCGCCGGATTGAAAGGACATCGCGTGGGCAACGCAGAGATCTCACGACAGCATGCAAATTTCTTTATCAACCTTGGCGACGCAAAGGCGGAGGACATTCGCGCGCTGCTGGAGCTCGCGCGCAGGATGGTCCGCGAGAAGTTCGGCATCGACCTGGAGCCGGAAATCATTCTGGCCGGGGACTGGCCGGAAAAGGCGTAGGCCGTCATGGGTGCGTTGCGCGTAGGCGTGATGTACGGTGGCCGCTCGGGGGAACACGAGGTTTCCCTGATGTCGGCGCGTTCCGTTTTGGGCGCGCTTAAAAATTCACGTTACGACGTGGTGGAAATCGGCATCACCCTGGAAGGAAAGTGGCTGATCGGGGACGACGTGATGCGGACGCTGGAACTGCGCAGCCCGAAGGGCAACCACGCGGCGATGCTGGCCGAACCCGGTCCTTCCCGCGTCTGGCAGATTGCGGAAGACCCGGCCGAGGAAGAGCTGCATCTGCGGCTGTTCCGGCAACTGGACGTGATCTTCCCGGTGCTGCACGGCACTTTCGGAGAAGACGGCACCCTGCAGGGATTCCTGGAACTGGCGGAAGTTCCTTATGTGGGAGCCGGCGTGCTGGCCTCCTCGGTGGCGATGGACAAAGCGCTCTTCAAGCATTTGATGCGCGCTCACGGGGTGCCGGTGGTGGAATACCTCCTGTGCGGCCGCGGCGAGATTGCGCACGATCTCGACGGGGTCGTGGGGCGGGCGGAAGCGGTGGCGCCCTATCCGCTTTTTGCCAAACCGGCCAATCTCGGTTCTTCGGTCGGCGTAACGCGGTGCGCCAACCGCTCCGATTTGGTGGAGGGATTGGCGGAAGCGGCGCGGTACGACCGCAGGGTGCTGGTCGAACGCGGCGTGGATGCCCGCGAGATCGAGGTGAGCGTGCTCGGCAACGAGGAACCTCAGGCTTCGGTTCCGGGCGAGGTGATCCCGAGCCGCGAATTCTACTCGTATGAATTGAAATATATCGACGGGACCTCGAAGCTCATTATCCCGGCCGATCTTCCGGCCGACCTTGCCGCGCAGGCGCGGCGTTTGGCGGTGGAAGCCTTCCGGGCCATCGACGGAGCCGGCTTGGCGCGGGCCGATTTCCTGCTCGAGAAGAAATCGGGGAATTTGTATCTGAGCGAGTTGAACACGATGCCGGGGTTCACCAGTATCAGCATGTATCCAAAACTGTGGGAAGCCAGCGGGCTCGCCTATCCAAAGCTGCTCGAGAGGCTGATCGAACTGGCCATGGAGCGGCATGCGGACCGGATGAAGAGCGAACGCAGCTTCAGGAAAAATTAGAGCTTCAGGGAAAATCGCGATGCGAAAGCAGGAGACGACGTCCAGAGCGGAACTTTTGCGCCGGAAACGGGAACAGGCGCCGCGGAATTTAAATTGGAGTTCCCGCGCGGCGGCCCCGCGTCCGGTTCCGCCGCGACCGGTGTGGAACGTCCAACCGCGGAGCGCCTCGACGCGCGTCCATCGAGTGTACAGCATCGCCCTGGAATCCCCGGGCGTCGAGGTGCAGTTCCCGGCGCTGGCGGTTTCCTTTTCTCCCCGCAGTCTGGCCATTCTCGTGGCGGGGTTGGCCTGCGCCGCGCTGCTTTTCATGCTCACCGGTCCGATGTTCCGCGCGGAAACGCCGCTCATCGGCGGGCTGCAATATATTTCCCCCGACGCCGTGGCCGAAGCGTCCGGCCTGGCAGGAAGCAATCTCTTCCTGATCTCACCGGCCGAAGTCGAGCGGCAAATTCTCACCCGGATCCCGGCTCTCCTCAGCGTGCAGGTGAGCATTGGGACGAGCGGCGGCGTGCGGGTGGCGGCCCGGGAGCGGGAGCCGATCCTGCTCTGGACCCAGGGCGGCGCCTCTTACTGGGTCGACGGCGACGGCGTGTTTTTCCCGGTGCTGGGCGATCGCGGGGATCTGGTCCGGGTGGAAGTCCAGGGCAGCGGCCCGAAGATCGCCTTCGACCGCTCGCCCGACATCGACCCGGAGGTCGTGATCCAGGCGCTGGAACTCACGCTCGTCGTCCCCACCGGCACGCGGATTTTGTACGACGTGGATCACGGGCTGGGGATGCAGGATATCGACGGCTGGACGGTGTATTTTGGAACGACAGGGGAGATCAGCCAGAAGATGGACGTTTACCGGCGGCTGGTGAGCGCCTTGTCTTCGGAGGGAATCCGCCCGGCGTTTGTGAGCGTGGAAAATCTTCGCCAACCTTTTTACCGCCGGTAGAAAAACCGGCCAGGATGCAAATCGGATGAACGTGAATTTGTACACCGGGATCGACGTTGGCACGACAAAAATCTGCACGCTGGTGGCGCAGGAGCTGGAAGACGGCTCGCTGCAGATCATCGGCGTGGGGATCGAGCCGTCGAAGGGATTGAAGCGCGGTGCGGTGGTGAACGTGGAAGAAGCGGCCCGCGCGATCGCCGCGTCGGTCGATAAAGCCCAGCGCACCGCCGGGTATGAAATCGCTTCGGCGGTGGTCAGCCTGGCCGGGACGCAGGTCTCGTCAATCAACAGCCGCGGCGTGGTCGGCGTGCAGGGAGAGCTCATCTCGGCCGAAGACGTCAACCGGGCGAGCGAGGCCGCGCGTGCCATCGCAGTTCCTTACGACCGGCAAATCATTCACGTCCTGCCGCGGGGGTTCGTGGTCGACGGGCAGGAGGGAATCCGCAACCCGGTTGGTATGCACGGTATGCGGCTGGAAATGGAAACCCACATTATTACCACCTCCTCCACCGCGCTGCGCAATCTGGCCCAGTGTGTGCAGATCTGCGGTGTGGAAGTGGAAGGCTTCGTGCTGAATCCGATCGCCTCGGCCGAGGCGGTCCTGCAGGACACCGAACGGGACATGGGCGTGGCGGTGGTGGATATCGGCGGCGGGACGGCCGACCTGGCGATTTACCAGGAAGGAACGGTCAGCCACACGGCGGTTCTGCCGGTGGGCGGGAATCACGTTACGGCGGACATCGCCCACGGGTTGCGCATGCCCACCGAAGTGGCGGAGAGCATCAAGCTCGCCCATGGACACACGCTCGCTTCCGAGATCACGCCCGGGGAAAGCTTCATGGTGCGCCTGTTCGGCGAAGAGGCTCCCGTTCAAGTGCTGCGGTCCGACCTGGTTTCGATCATCCAGCCGCGCATGGAAGAAATTTTCTCCATGATCGTGCAGGAGATCGACCGGGTGGGGATGTTGAATTATTTGCCCGCGGGAATGGTCCTCACCGGAGGCGCGAGCCGGATGCCGGGGACCCGCCCGCTGGCCAGCCAAATCATGGGCATGCCGGTCCGGGTCGCGGGGCCGACCGAACTCAAAGGTCTGGTGGATCAATTGAACAGCCCGGCGTATGCGACCAGCGTGGGGTTGCTGCTGTGGCTTCGCAAGGAAGTGGAGGGGATGGCGGCGGTGCAGCCCGCGGCGCGCAAAGGACGGCGCCGCGAAGGGCCCGAGATCGGCAAAAAGATACAGGATTTTATCAAGTCCATTCTCAAAGGGATGGCGCCTTAGCATGCATCCGCGCGGCGGAGGAGCCGTGCGGAGATCCGTCGCGGGCGGCGGAGGATCGGACGCCGGATGGATCGAACGAGAGCTACAAACAAATTCCAAGGAGGATCCATGGCTACGGTACAAAAATCGGAGGCGTTCGCTCGGATCAAGGTGATCGGCGTGGGAGGCGGCGGACAGAATGCCGTCAACCGCATGATCACCGAAAACATTCAGGGCATCGAATTTGTGGCGGTCAACACCGACGCCCAGGCGTTGCTGCTTTCCAACGCCGCCACCCGGGTGCGGATCGGCGAGAAACTCACCCGCGGGCTGGGAGCGGGAGGCGACCCGAAGGTCGGCCAGAAGGCGGCCGAGGAATTGGCCGACGAGCTGTATGAAATCCTCAAAGGCTCGGACATGGTCTTTATCACCTCGGGGATGGGCGGCGGAACGGGCACCGGCGCCGCGCCGATCGTGGCCCAGATCGCCAAGGAAGTGGGAGCCCTCTCCATCGGCGTGGTCACCAAGCCGTTCACCTTCGAGGGCAACCGCCGCGCGCACTCGGCCGAGGAAGGCATCGCCCGGCTCAAGGAGCAGGTGAATACCCTGATCGTTATCCCCAACGACCGGCTGCTGCAGCTGACCGAAAAACGGGCCAGTCTGCAGGATTCGTTCCGCATCGCGGACGACGTCTTGCGCCAGGGCGTGCAGGGGATTTCGGAGCTCATCACCATCCCGGGCCTCATCAACCTCGATTTCGCGGATGTGCGCACGATTATGATGGAAGGCGGCGCGGCGTTGATGGCGGTGGGCCGCGCGTCGGGAGAAGACCGGGCGCGCAAAGCCGCCGAACAGGCGATCTCCAGCCAGCTGCTCGACATCACCATCGACGGAGCGCGCGGCGTGATCTTCAACGTCACCGGCGGCCCGAACCTGAGCCTGTTCGAGGTCAACGAGGCGGCGGCGATCATCAAGGGAACCGCGCATCCGGACGTGAACCTCATTTTCGGGGCGGTGGTCGATCCGAGCATGGGCGACGAGATTCGCATCACCGTGATCGCGACCGGGTTCGAGAAGCCGGTCATGACCCGCAAGCTCGATCGCATTCTGGCCCGGCCCGGTCCGCAGAAGACTTCGCAAATGACCCTGCCGGCCTCGCCGGTGATGGCCTCCGCCGCCGCCGCCGCGCGGCGCATTCCGAACGTCATTCCGATGGAAGTCTCGGTGCGGCAATCGGTACCGGCTTTTTCGGGGATGGCCGATGCGGAAGACGAACACGAATTGCCGGCGTTCCTGCGTTTGAAGGTTAATCGTCCTTAGCCGTTCCGGACCCTCTGTTGGATGATTTTGGCCTCCCTGCGGATTCCTCCGATCCGCGGGGAGGCCTATGTTGTTAACGTTGCGTCATGCAGTCCGCAGGGCGCGTGTTTTTTAAATGCAACATATCCAGTGAACGGATTCTAAAGATTGAGGAAGAAAATAATCGGGAATCCTCAATAGCAGGGTGTTGAAAAATTCAATTCATGGGTGTCATCTTCTCTGTGGGAAACCATCCCCCCTCGCTCCCCCCATTTTCTATTGGAAAATGGGGGGATGAAAGGGGGGCGGATGTGTGTGGCTAAAATAAAATCAACGTTTTTCAACAGCCTGATAGAAGAAATTTATCCATGCCAGGCGAAATCGATCCAGCAGGATGATATTCGCCCTGTCCGCACCTGCCCTTGCGTAGCATCTCGTCTCTGGTCCATGAGCCGGGATGAATGCGAAGCGAGGGGGTATTAAGCGGGCATCAATATTTTCGACGGGGAGGCTCATCCTTTCCGGATCATGCGTCCTGAGGCTACAAAAGATCGTAATAAGCGTGACGTTCCTTAAAGAAAACCGAGGCGGTCTGTAGACCGCCTCGGTTTTTTACCGTTGAATCCCCGCGGTGCCTGACGCGCGGCGGTTTTATTTTTCCGCGAAGATGAGCATCACCCGGCTGTGAGGCCTGCGGATAATTTCGGTTCGCACCGAGAAACCGGCCGCTTCCAAATGCCGGGATAAGATCGGAATGAAACTATGGGAAGATGGATCTTTCTCCTCTGGCAACAAACGGCCCGCGATCCATTCCGGATAGGCGGCGGGAAGGATGATCCACCGTCCACCGACGCGCAGTGTCCGATACACCTCGTGAAGCGTCCGAGGATTAAAGATAAATTCCGCCGGGAAAGTGGAAACAGCGCTTGAGAAGAATTCCTTTTGAAAAGGAAGTTGGCGGACGTCTGAACGCACTAAAATAGGACGGACGGCCGGATTCGGAGGAGGCGCGGTCCCGCGGTGCGTGAACACTTTTTCCCACCTCCGTCTTTTTCCATTGGCTATCTTTCCCATCGCCGGCGAGAGATCCACCGCGGCGACGGCGAACCCCCGCTCGGCCATCTCTACTGCCAGCGTCCCGGTTCCATGCGCCAATTCCAGCACCCGGCCGGGGAGCAGATGGGGAAGCACGGATCTCCTCCATTCCGACCATTCCCCGCCAGAGACGATCCAAGCGACCGCGTCATAGGTAAACGAAAGCGGATAATAAAGCAGATGAAAGGCCAAACGCATCAGGACCGAGAAGGCGGCCGTTGCCGCCCAGAAAAAACGCGCGCGCACTCCGCGCCGAGGTTTGACGCGACGGAGGTCAGGAAATAATTCATCCGCCGGCACTTGCGGTTTAGGCGTTGAGTTGCGCGTAACCACTGAGTTGGATTCCACGCAAGGCGAGCAGTCCGGGGAGGTCCACTTCGGTCAGCAGCGAAAGTTCATAGCCCCGCTCTTCCACGTAATCGCTGATTTCCCGCAGCGCCGGATCGGCCAATCCGGGGTGGCACATGACCTCATTCCATCCGTCCGCCAGATTATCCAAAATCCTCAGAAGATTGTGAAAAGTGGCGGTTTTGTCGTATAGCGTCAGGTACAGCCGGTCGGCGGTCCGCACCGGAGATTGGCGGAGCATCATGCCCGCCTCGCCGCCGAGAAAAGCGATTACGGATTCCGGCATTCCGGGGAAAAGATCCGATACCCCGCCGTCGCATCCGGTCGGCGGGCGGATCCCGCAATGGTATTCCTCCGCCAGGCCGAGCGTTTGTTCGAGGATCGCGGGGGAGAGATACGAAACAAAATGATGGCTGTCGATATGATCCGGAGGTACGTCGAGTGCCGACAGCGCTTCGATCTGGGCGCGGAATTCCCGCCCAACCTCCTCCGGTGAAATGGCATCCAGCCGCCGAAGAAATTCCGCCCGGGAGGGAAAACGGCCTTCGCCGTCCACCAGGCTTGGGATTTTCTCCGGAGGACTGACGGGACTCGCCTCCGTAAGGCAGAGATGCACGCCGATGGGCAAACCGGGAGCATCGCGTTTGGCGATTCCAACCTCGATCGCGGTGCCTGGAAGATTCATCATCGCGGTCGTGGAGGAGATCGCCCCGCAGTGATAAGCGTAGCGGATCCCCTGACTGACGCCCGGCGTCAGTCCGTAGTCATCCGCATTAAGGATCAGGTTTTTCATTTTCTACCCCATGGCGTCCAACTCGGGGTTTTCCACCAATTCGATCCCCTCGCTCTTCAGCCATTCTATCGCCGCGGTTATTTCCGGCGGGGGGCCGCCGATCTCGATGATCAACCAGCCTTCCTCGCGCGTCACCTGGGCTCGGAGGATGTTTACCTCCAACCCAAAAGAGTTGACCAGGCTGGATACCACCGGCCGGCTGACCAGCGCGGGCGGATAATTCATCCGGAAAATCGTCACCATAGGTTTTCCGATGCTACCCCGCTTCGGATCAAGGGTCAATCAGAATATAAACCGCACCGCGTGCGGGAGGATTGTGTATTCCGCTTCGACGGGAAGAAACCGGCTGGTGAAGCGGAATTTCGCCAACCGCGCGCTAAGAGTTTTTCGGGAAGCGGCTTTCCCAAATCCTTTTCCGCTCAGCCATGGCGGAGGGATTGTTCACCGTCATGAGGTGCTCCACGAAGGCATCTTCGGGATAGGCGCCCTCAATTCGAAGCACGTCGTTGATCACAATCAGCGGGACGGCGCTTACCATATACCGGTTCACCAGATGGGGGAATTCCATGCATTCGACCATATCCGAACGGATCCAGTCGCTCCCCAGTGCCAGCTTGTGCGCGAGCAGCACGGCCCGCGGACAGTGCGGTCAGGTAGGCGTGGTAAATACCTGGATGTGCACCGGTTCGCGGATCTGCGAAATCTGGCTCATCGTGTTTTCCGACAGCCCGTGCTTCTGCGTGCTGACCATCAGAAGGTCTTCGATCAGGGTGCTGAATTCAAATCCCGCGGGGATGCCATAGATGCGGATTCCGTAATCGCGCGGGGAGGGGCCGTCGTTGAGAAGAGCGAGAGCCGGGATTTTATCCACCCGCAATTCTTCCGCGAGCGCCGGGTCCGCCACGAAATCGTGCACCTCGAGGCGGATCTTCCCGCTGAGGGACGCGAGCTCTTCGGCCAATTCCCTGTCTTCCGAACAAGTCTGGCATTCCGGAACGCCACCGTGGCCCTGGGTGAACATCAGCAGCCGGACCGGTTGGTCCATTCCTTCCAGAATATTTTGCACTTCGGTCCGGGTGGATTCGTCCAAGAGCGGCATGTTCCCTCCTTTGAACGGACGCAGATAACTTCGGAATATGCAGCGTACGGCTTAAAGTATTATTAATCCAATAATATTATATTACTCCAACCCCTCTCCCGCACCTCCCCGTCATAGGGAGGGGCAAGGCGGAGGGGTTGGTTTTAACCCGGCTTTACAAGTCCGCCTCCTGGGCGGCGCGGTTGACGCGGTCGTTGATCGCCGCGCCGAGGCCTGCGGAAGAAAAGCGGTGGGTGAGGATCGCATCCACTCCCTCGTTTTCCAGTTCGCGGAGTTCGGCGAAGAGATTGCGCGCGATTTGACGCAAATCCTCCAGGGAACCCAGATCGCGGATGATGAGGGGATTTTTATTTTGATCGATTCCGGAACAAATTTCCGAGGCGGCGAGCAAACCGATCCGCTGCCCGGGTGCGGTATTCCGGCTGATCGCTTCGGAAATGGATGCCAGAATTTCCTCCGGAGAATCCCCGGCGCACACAATCAATCGCGCGTTCGGGGCGTAATGGCGCGGTTGGCGGCCCGGTGAAGCGTTGACCCGCTCGCCGGCGGAGGCTATTCGAACCGGCCCGGCGACCAATTCAAGTTCCTCGCGCGAAATTCCGCCCGGTCGCAGAAGAACAGGGGGCGCCTGCAGCGGATCGACAATCGTGGATTCGATCCCCCATTGGGTCGGGCCGGCGTCGAGAATCATGTCAATCCGGTCGCCCAGATCGGCTGCTACGTGGGCGGCCAGGGTCGCGCTGGTATGGGCGAATCGATTGGCCGACGGCGCCGCGATCGGAATCCCCGCGGCCTCCAGCAATGCCTGGGCGACCGGGTGCGAGGGCACGCGGACGGCAACTGTGGAGAGGCCGGCGCAAACTTCGGGGGGAAGGGAAGCCCGGCGGTAAACCAGCAAGGTCAGCGGCCCCGGCCAAAACCGTTTCGCCAATGCGTTTACCAAGGGGGGAACATCGTCTGCAACCTGCGGCAGATCCGCCGCGGACGCCAGATGGACAATCAAAGGATCGGAGGGCGGACGTTGTTTGGCTTGGAATATCCTTCTGACGGCGGCCGCGTCAAAAGCGTTCGCGCCCAGCCCGTATACCGTCTCCGTAGGGAACGCCACCAATCCGCCGCGAATCAGACATTCGGCGGCGCGTTGGATAACCTCCGGATCCGGTAAATGGGGATCCACAGAAAGCTGGATGGCGCGGTTCGAGGGGTTCATGCTTTTGCGGAGATTATATCCGACCAGTTGGCGGGTAGGACGGAGGCCCCGGTACGCACTGGGGGTACAATATTTTGCGTGACGGGCAATACCCTTTCCCCGAGACAACAAGCCCGATTTTCCCCTCCCAAACCCCTCGAGGGGGAATTGGAACGGGCCCGGCTGCTGGAAGCCATACAAATCAACATTTTTCGGAAGATTACTCTTCTTTGCGCGGCTCCCGGGTACGGAAAAACGACCTTGGCCGCCCAATTCGCGCGATCGGTGGATTTTCCCGTCGCCTGGATGCAATTGGAGGCGGGCGATCGTGATCCGGCTATCTTTTGCGAAAATCTTCTGACCGCATTTCAATTCGTTATGAAAGATTGGGAGAGCCCGTCCCCCGATTTTTCCGGGATGCCCGCGGTTGCGGAAAAACCCGATGCGCTCGGATCGGCTCTGGCCGGCGCCCTGGACCGGATGCTCTCCGATTTTACGGTTCTGGTGATCGATGATTTCCACCTGATCGAAGATTCCACGCCGATTCTGGAATTGATGAACGCGTTCCTGCATGAACTTCCGCCCGCTTTGCATCTGCTTCTGATCAGCCGGCATGTTCCCTCCCTGCGGATCACACCCCTGGTCGCCCTGCAGCAGGCGGCCGGTTTCAGCGAGGAACATCTGCGGTTCACCCCCGCCGAGACCCAGGAACTGTTTGCGGTGCGCAACCACATCTCGCTCCCCAAGGCGGAAGCGGAGACGCTCGCGGCTTCCAATGAGGGCTGGGTGACCGGAATTCTTCTGAGCAGCCACTTGCTGTGGAAGGGTCTTCCCCTGGGCGGGGGAACGGCCGGACGGGATCAGGTGTATCGCTTCCTGGCCAGCGAGGTTCTGGAGCAGCAACCCGATCCTCTTCGCCGGTTCATGCTGGAAGCTTCGGTCTTGCAGGAAATGGATGCCCTTGCGTGCGATTTTGTTTTGGAACGGAAGGACAGCCGGGCGATGCTTGGCGAGCTGGATGCGCGCCGGTTGTTCGTGGTTACCACCGAGCAGGAACATCCCATCTACCGGTTCCACAATCTCTTCCAGGATTTCCTGCGGACAACGCTTCAAGAACGGGATCCGGCGAGGCGCAAAACCCTCCTCGCGCGATCGGCCGAATGGAATCTAAACCATGGATTTATCGAGGCGGCGTTTTCCTGTCTTATCCAGGCGGAAAATTATTCGCTCGCCGCGAAATTGGCGGAAGAGAACGTCCTGAAATATTATGAGTTGGGCCGTTTTCAAACCTTGCGGGATTGGGCCCGGTCCTTGTACCCGGTCCGGCTCGAGGTCCCGACGCTTTTTGGATGCGCGGGAATGACGTACGCCACGGCCGGAGAATATCCGAAGGCGGAAGAATATTTATCGATTGCCGGATTGGGGTTGGAACGATCGCAAGATGCGCCGCGTTTCAACGCCCTGCAGGCCAGCCGGGCATGGCTGGCGTACTGCCGAGGCGACTATCCCGCGGGGCTGGCCCTGGCCGAGGACTTGCTCCGGCGGGGAAAGCCGGGCGGGGTGGAGGCTGCCGTACTGCGCATGGCGGCCTCCCACGCCGGGCTTTGCGTCGACGCCATGGGAAAGACCCGCGACGCAATAGCCTATTTCCGTCAGGCGCTTGCCCTCTTCCCCGACGGCGATCGAAGCTACGACCAAACGCGCACGCTCACCTTGCTCGCCAACGGCTTGCATGCGGCGGGCGAGACAGCGGAAGGGTACATCCTCCAGCGGCGCGCGCTCGCCCAATGGAAGGATCTGGGATACCCAGGTCCGATCGCGATCGCTTTGAACAATCTGGCCTTTAACCAGCATCTGATGGGCCAGTTGGAGGAAGCGGAGGCTTCCTATAACGAAGCCTTGGAGTGGTCTCGAAAATCCGGCGACAAGCATTCCCAATTGCTCATTTTTTCCGGACTGGGCGATTTGGCAAAGGATCGGGCCGAATTCGCGAGAGCCGCCGGTTTCTACTCGGCGGCGGACAGGCTCGCCGAAGAATCCGACGACTTGATGATGCTGGGGTATGTCTACCGCGCGAGGGCGGACCTCAACCGGAGGCTGAAAAATTATCCCGCCGCGATGGAATGGGTGCGCAGGGCGGAGGAACTGGTGGACAAGAATACCGCGGCGGGCGCGGCGAACGACCAAGTGTTCCGCGGCGCAGTTCTGGAAGAAATGGGGAATCGGGAGGAGGCGGCCGGCTGTTTGGCGCAGGCCGTGGAGGCGCTGGAGAGTGAGCCCGCTGCCGGCGCTGAGAAAGCCAGAGCGCGATTCCTTCTGGCTCGCTCCCAGTTTCGATCGGGTGGAAAATCCGATTCGGAAAAATCTCTGCGGGCGGCTTTCGATTTCGCGTATGGCTGCGGATCGGATCAAACTCTGATCCGGGAAGCGCCGGGCGCCTCCGACCTCCTCGAGGGATTTCTCGACCACGCGACGATGGGCGGGTTGTGCGGTTCACTCCTGGAGCGTGCCAGGCGTCAAACGGCGCGGGAGAGCTTTGAAGCCGCGGAGAACCTTGCGATCGAACCGGTCCGGCTAGCCGTTAAAGCCTTGGGCTTCCTCGAAATTCTCTGGTCAGGGAAGGAGATTCAACGGTCGGCCTGGGTTTCACAAAAGACAAAAGAAGTTTTCCTGTTCCTGGTGGATCGGGCGCCCGTGGGTAGAGACGAGCTCCTGACGGTCTTCTGGCCGGAGATGCCTTCCGGACGCGCGCAAGCCAACCTGTACCAGACCTTGTACCGCATCCGCCGGGCGGTGGGGATGGACATCCTCATCTTAAAAAACATGATTTGCCGATTCGCGGAAAATATCTCCCTGGAGTACGACGTGGCCTCCTTCGAAAAAACCGCCCGGCACGCGCTGGCCATCCCGGTGACCGACCCGCAGCGAATGGCGGGGTTGGAGAAAGCCGCCGGCTTCTTCCGGGGCGAATATCTCAAGGATGTCCCCGTCGATTGGGCCTCGCAACGGCGGGAGGAGATCAACCAGGTATTTCTTCATCTCGTTCGGGAACAGGCGGACGAATACCTTGCCCTCTGCCGGTATGAGGAAGGGCGCGCCATCGTTTTGAGAGGTCTGTCGATCGACCCCTATCGGGACGAACTCCACCAACGGATGCTGAAAATTCTGGCCGCGTTGGGAAGAAAACACGAAGTTGTGGATCATTATCAAAAATATGTTTTTCTATTGAGGCAGGATCTGGGATTGGACCCGCCGCTCGAAACCCGTTCCCTTTACGCCAGTCTGATTGCATGAAAAATCGCTGGAGGAAACGGGACATGGACCACCGATGGTTTAATACTACGTCCAACAAATAACCAAACCATTGATGCAACCGGAAAGCGAAAAGAGGCGGGGTCCAGGGCGATAGATTTATTTTCTCAATCCATTATCAGACTACGGTTCATCGCAAGACCTAAGGAGGAATGCAAGGGAGGCGCCCGAGCGCCTCCCTTTTTTTATTTCAAATTGGTTCCACCCCGTAGAAAGGCTGAACTGGATCGAGATCTGGGAAATGGCCTGTGAGGAGTTTGTTGAGGCGTGGCGCCTAGCATGAGATGGTAAGCCGGAGGGGGCCATCTCTCATAGGAGGCCACAATGTTCCAGACTTATTCCGCCGCCACAATCCGTTTTTCCTGCCCGCCGGGGGCTCCGCCTCCGGGAGGAGGTGGGTGGTTCTAACGCGACCACCGAGGGGGATCCGCGCAGCTCAGGCTTGACATTTCGTTTTTGAGGAGGTGTTAGGGGATGAGCGAGGACGCTATTCAAAGGATTATCTGCCGGGCCGTGGTAAGCGAACGCTTTCGAGATCAATTGCTGGGAGTGGATCGCGGGGAGATCCTCCGAAATTCGGATCTGGATCCCCTTGAGCGGGTCGCCTTTCTGGCCATACCCGCCGAGACGATCGAGGAATTTGCCGCCGGGGTGGAGAGAGCAATCCGGAGTTTGAAACGAGGCGGCAACACGAACCACTGCAGGGAGAGACTTCCCATTCACGACCTGAGTTCGATCGACACACCCGGCCATGAAGGTTGAAATCCAGTTCGCGCGGAAAATCGGGACAGGAATCCGAGGAGTCCCCGACCGGCCTGGGACGGGGAGCCGACGATGAACGAACCCTCACTGGAAAAAATAGGGGGAGAACGGATTTGCAGGATCTGCGGGTATATCGAGCGGGAAGTCTATCGGCTTTTCTGTCCTCATTGCATGCAGTGCGATCGATTGAGCACCCTGATCGCCGCGGAAGATATCCGCACGCCCTCGCCGCATCCGAACGACCCGTCCGCGATCAAGCCCGTCCCAGGCCAACCGATATAAATGCCGGTTCCTACGCCGTCCCGTATTTCGGGTGCACCAAAGGTGGGCATGACTCCAGGGGAATGCCCCGGAAAAAGGATGGCAGTTCGTCCCGCGGGCGCGTCACCAGGGGGTGGCGCGCCCAGTTCTTTTTTTGTAGGATTCATGTATCCTTTCGGCAGGAGAAGCAACCGCATTCCAGCCGAGCGGTGATCTGGGAAGGGGTCAAGTGAATCTTAATCCGACCAAGGAACCTGCTTTGTCACCTCCGATTGCCGGAGAGGAAAAAAAATATAGTTCATTGCAGACCTTGATGACGGAGTCCGCACTGGACGAATTGGAGTTACAGAGGCGAAGGCCGCTCCAGTTGGTTGCCGTGAACCTTGGGGGTATTGTTACCAGGGGGGTGACAACGCTTTCGGAAATGTCTGCCGAGTTGGGGGTAGTCCTGCGAATCCGCGTGCGGGGCGGGAATATTCCTGTGCGCGGGGATTTCGAAAAAATCCGCAGGTCGATAAACGCTTTGCTCATCCACCTCCTGACCCTCTCACAATCCCAGGCCTGTGTCACTGTGATTGAAGAGGTTCGGATGCAAAATGGCAGGCAGGGAGTGGAGATCCAGTTGTCCGTCAATCATGTGGCCGTTCCTTGGAATGGGGAGTTGGATGCCGAAGAGGTGTTCGCACATTCACAGGAAGTTACGGCTTGCCGGTATCTTCTGGAAATGAACGGAGGGAGCCTGTTGGTTCAAACGGGAGACGACGGGGGACCGTCTTTTTTGATTTGGCTGCCCACAAAAGGACCTGGCAAGAGATAATTTCCTCAGGCAAAGAGGATAGCAAAAAAATTCCCTGGATTATTATCGTTTTACGAAGTTTGATTTTTCAACGTTTCGCGCAGCAAAATCGCGTCCTGCTCGAGGATCGGGCTTTCACAAAGGATCCGGCCGGCGCAGCCCGAGTCTGAAAGGGCGCGAAGCAGTTGCTCATACTTCAAGTCAGCATCGCGGAAGGGCAGGTGCTTGCGTTCGCCCTTGGCTGTATATTCGATCCCGGACAGGTGGATGTGCATTTTGCGAAGCGAATCATCCCCCAACGCCGCCCGCATCGAACTCAGGATCTCCATCCATTCCTCGTAGCTGTTGACCAGGCCCGTCCGGGCATGCAGGTGCGCGAAATCAACGCACGGCAGCACGCCTTCCACTTCCTGCGATAAGATTAGAATGTCTTCCCACGAACCGAGTAACGCGGATTTCCCCATCGCTTCGGGCCGAAGCAGCACGGGATTATGTTGTTTGCGAAGCTCCTTGACGCAGCCCCGGAGACGCGGAATGGCTTTCCGGAGCACGTCCTTCGGGTCGCGACCGAAGTAGGATCCGGGATGGATGACGATATCCGTCGCCCCCGCGAGATGTCCAAACTTGGCGGCGTCCATGATCCGCTTCCGGCTCTTGGGCCATTCGACGGAATCGGCGTTGAGGTTGATGAAATACGGGGCGTGAACGCTCAAAGCCACGTTGCATCGCAGGGCTTCGGCGCGGATCGCTTCGCAGGAGGCCGGGGAGATCCTGACCGAGCGCACCCAGGCCAACTCGAGCGCGTCCAGGCCGAGCGTGGCGATCCGTTGAATGCCGCCGACGGTGCCGCCCGGTTTGGCCGGCGTGGAAAGCGGACTGCCGACGGTGCCGAAGTGAAATCTCGTTTCCATCAATTGTCCCCTCCGCGGGATGGTGGCCCTGCTGTTTACGATGCTCTCGACGCGAGGATGAACCTGCCCCGGCGTCCCCTCCAGGATCGTGGATGGCTTCGGGAAAAACCATCCGGAATCACCACCCGATCTTCGCCACAAGCGCCGGCCCGAGAATGAGAACCCCCACTGCGATCGAGGAAATGGCGGCGATCACAACCACCGCTGCTTTGACGTCCTTGGCAATTTTCGCCAGAGGATGATAAGTCTGGCAAGCCAGATCGACCGCGCTTTCGATGGCCGTGTTGGACAGTTCAGCCATCCAGACCATGCCCATCGCGAGAATAAGCAGACACCACTGTTCGAACTCCTACTCCCAGCCAAAACCCGGCCAGGACGACAAGGACTGTCGCTAAAAGATGGATGCGGGCGTTTCGCTGGGTTCGCAGGGCGTACCACAACCCCGAAAAAGCGTTGTGAAACGAGGAAATCAGATTGGTGGATTTTATTGGTTGCATAGATTTTTAAGAATACAACTCCTTTAGAATTTTTCCCTGGGCCTGCCACATGCGTTTTTTGCGGGCGGGGGTGTCGTGATCGTGCCCGAGCAAATGCAGAGTCCCATGAACGGTCAGCAGCAGGACTTCCCGCTCCAGCGGAGCGCGGCGGGATCGGGCCTGGGCCGCCGCCCGCGGCAGGGAAATGGCGATCTCCCCCAAATGGACAATGCCCGTTTCCGGATCGATTCCCCGCGAACCGAACGACAGAACGTCGGTCGTTCGGGCCAGGCCCCGGAAGCGTGTGTTCAGCGATTCCATAGTCTGGTCCGACGCAAGCAACAAGGACACGGAGCAAGCTTTCCGGAAGGATTGCTGCTCCAGCGTCCGCCGGATCGCGCGCCGCACGGCGGCGAGCGAAACTTTCTGCGCGAGCCGCGGTTCACGGCGAACGCGGAGGACCCGGCGCGGAGCTGCGCCAAGCGTTCGAGTGTTATCCCGGTTGTTTTTTTTCATCTTCCGGATATCGCAAGCGGACGTGGACCCTTCCCCGCAACGCGTCGGCGAACGCCTCGCGGATGACCTCCACGTCGTGCAACGTAAGATCGGTTTGGTCGAACTGGCGCTGGCGAAGCCGTTCGTCGACGACTTCGCGGACCAAGGTCTCGATTTCCTCCGCCGTGGCGGGACCCACGGCGCGGAATTTCGCCTCCACGCCATCGGCCAGCATAAGAATCGCCGCTTCCTTGGAGCGCGGCCGCGGCCCCGGGTAGCGGAATTTCGCCTCGTCCACTTTTTCGGGATTCCCTCCGGCGGCGTTCAACGCCAGACCGTATTGGTAGTTGGTGCGCAAGGTGCCGTGGTGTTCGACAATCAGATCCCGCACGCGGGTGGGCAAACGGTGTTTGCGCGCCAACTCCAGCCCGTCGCGCGTGTGCTGGATGATCAGCCGCGCGCTGGCTTCCGGATCGAGCCGGTCGTGCGGATTGCCGTCGGGCCCCTGGTTTTCGACGAAGAATTTCGGCTGCACGGATTTTCCGACGTCGTGATAAAGCGCGCCGACCCGCAGAAGCAGCGTATTGGCGCCGATTCGTTCCCCGGCGTGTTCGGCGAGATTGGCGACCTGCAGGCTGTGCTGATAGGTTCCGGGCGCTTGAAGCAGGATCTCGCGCAGAAGCGGATGATCCGGCCGGGAGATGTCCAGCAGCTGCAGGTTGGTCGTGATATCGAAAAGATTCCCGACCAGGAACAGCATGCCCAGCGACAGAATTCCGGATAGCAGGCCGTTGGCCAGGCTGGTTGCGATCAACGTCAGGATTCCGATCAGGTCGCTGGCCGGCATGGAAAGTCGGATCATCAGCACGACCATGGATCCGGTGACGCCGGCGGCAATGCCCGCCAGGAAAAACCGCACCGGCTTTTCGCCCTTGCCAAGGATCAACACGGCGGCCAGGCAGCTGAGCGCTCCATACAGGGCGATCTCCAAACTGTTGCCGCCCATCAATCCGGAAAAGATGGAAAGCAGCATGCCGCTGAGCAGGCCCAGCCTCCGGCCGTAGACGCAGGCGATGAGCATGGACATCGCAGCCGCCGGGAATAGAAACGGAAGCACCGTATGGCCGGGAACCATTATCCGGCTGACGATGAGGAACGTTAAAAGGATCAGGGAGAAAAGAAAAACCGGACGCAGCCCGCGGGCGATCTCCGGATGAAATTGGGACACGAACAGCGAGAGCAACACCGTCGTCAGCACGACGGCCAGAATCATGCTCGCGGCGACCCGCAGGTTGAGCGATTCCGTGGTCAGGCCGAGCATAAACACGGCCTCCAAATCGTCTTCCCCGACCACCTTGCCCCGCGGAATGACAACCTGTCCGGTGACAAAACTCCGGGTGACCGGCGCAACATTCGCGGAAGCCTGCTCCCGCAGGGATTGGGTGGCGGAATCGTTGTACAGACTATTGGGAACCACGAGGCTGCGCACCAGATCCGTCACGAGCGAGACCTGGTTTTCCGGGAGGGAGAGGCTGACGTAATTCGGAATGGAGGAAAGGATGTTCTGGAGTTGTTCGGGACCGATCGGCTGGCGCATAATCCGCTCCAGGACGGCCTGGGATTCCTGTTGGACAATCTGCCACTCCGGATCGCTCAGTTGCAGGATCCGGGCGGCTGTCTCGGCCGGCAAATTCACCTTCGACAGCTGCTGTAAGTCGGCCAGTTTTTCAGCCAGACTGGCGTACGGATTGATGCGGATGTTGGTGATGTAATCGAGCGCCGTTTGCAGAGTTTCCGCCTGTTGGCGCGCGATGAGCGGATCGGGCGGATTGTAAACCGGGGTCACCTGGGCCGCTGCCTGATCCCGGGCCTGTTGGGTGAGGATCCTGCTTACGTAGGTGACCGACCGCGGGGCCAGTACGTCCTGGGGCGAGACGTCCCCCACGCGCAGGCTGACGGTCTGCTCGCCGGGCAGGATGGGCACAATGAGGATAAACGCCGCAAAGGCGGCGCTGGCCATGACGACTACAGCGACGGGGATCCGTCTCAGGATTAATCGCCAGCGGGGAATAGGCGGGGAGGAGGAGGAAGAAGAAGCCATACGCTGCAACGCAGCCTGCTCAGCCCCCGAGCAGTTTGCGGACCGTTTGGCTCACTTCGCGGTTATCGGCGCGGCCTTGGGTTTTTGGTGAAACCAATTTCATCACTTTGCCCATGTCGGCCGGGGCGGATGCACCCGCGTCTGCGATCGCTTGGCGGATGACCGTTTCCAATTCCTGCGCCGTGAGCGGTTGAGGGAGGAACGATTAAATCAATTCCAATTCGGCGCGCGAGTCGGACGCCAAATCCTGCCGGCCCGCTTTTTCCGCTTCGGCCACCGCTTCCTGCCGGTTTTTTGCTTCCTTCTGCAAAATGCCAAGGAGCGCGGGTTCGTCGAGCATGCCGTGTTTTTCCACTTCGGCGAGTTTGACCGCGGAAAGGATCATGCGGAAGGTGCGTTTCCCGACCTCATCCTTGGCGCGCATGGCTTCCGTCAAACGGCTCTCAAATATCTCTTTGGTTGGCATACACTTCCTTTTCTTTCCGAATGGCAAAGCTGATGGTCATTATATGTTTGCCCATCCGGCGGGTCAAACGACCCGGTCGGTCCAATCCAAATTCAGGCCGGATTACAGGGAATCGGCGGCGCCGGCCAAAGGTTCACGCAGGAGAAGCTCGGGTTTCTCAAAGAATCGCTGTTGCTGGGAAGGATCTTTCGCCAGCCGGGTCAAGGTTTCGGTCAGCATGCGGTTGACCGGAGCGGCGACTCCGAGGCGTTTGCCCTCCCGCACAACGGCGCCGTTGAGCCATTCCACTTCGGTCTTTCCGCGCCCGGAATTCAAATCGAGATAAAAAGACGGCATCTTTCCGCCCCGTCCTCCGCCGATGGCGCGCGCCAGCACCGGCTGGGCCAGGGCGCGCGGGAGGATTTCCACGGCCCACGCCAGCATTCTTACCGGCGTGCCCGGGAGATTCACTACGTCGATTTTTCCCGCGCGCATCACCCGCAGACATTCGCGCAGCATCTCCCGCTCAAGGGCGAAAAGACGAGGATCGGAGAATACGGCTCGCGGGATCATGCCCAGGATCGCCGACGTGGCGTTAGCTGTCAGGTTGGTGAACAGTTTCGACCACTTCATCGCGCGCGCCGCGGGGTACAGCCGAGCATTCAACCCGGCGCGGTTCATCGCTTGCGCCAGCGGCAGGCTCAGCGCGTGTCCTGCCGCCAGCCCCAGCCCGCGTTTGCGCTCCAGCGTGATTTCGCCCGCGCGCCCGCGCCCGACCGCGCTGGTCACCGTACCGGCGATCACCCGCCCGGCGCCAAAAACACCCTCCAACGCCGCTTCGCTCTCGACGCCGTTTTGCAGGCATAGCGCGGGAGGGAGGCGGCCGGCAACCGCCCGCAGCGGTTCGATCGCCGCGTTGGTGTCGTAAGATTTCAGCGCAAACACCGCCAGATCGGGCGCGTGTTCGCGCAAGGCGTCGATTGCGGAAGTAAAGACTTTTGGCAGCGGAATTCGATCCGTACTTCTCCCAAGCGCGAGAATCAACCCCTCCCGGCGCAGGATCTCCGCCGGCTCCGGCCGTTCGACAAAGGCCACGTCGCTCCCGCTCAGTGCGAGGCTGCCGCCGACGTACGCGCCGATCGCACCCGCGCCGAAAAATAGAAATTTCATGCTGTCCGTTCCTCGCGCAGGATTTCCATCAACCGGAGAGTGATCGCGGCGGTGGCGCCCCAAATAATATGGCCTTGATATGGTTCGAAAAAAAGCGTTTGGGGTTGAGTTTGTCCGCCCGTCGATTCCACCGGCCGCCTGGATAAATTCTCCGGCTGCATCAGCCACTCCACCGGGACGAAAAATACCTCGCGGACTTCGGGCAAGGATGGAACCAGGGGCACCGGCCATTTTAAAACGCATACGACCGGCCAAATCCGGAAGCTTGTGCGCGTATCGACCGGATCGAGGATTCCCAACGCCCGGACCGCCTCCGGGTTAATGCCGATCTCTTCGCCCGCCTCGCGCAACGCGGTTTGTAGCGGCCCGGAATCACCCGCTTCACCTTGACCGCCGGGAAACGACACCTGGCCGCGATGGTCGGCCACCTGATCGCTGCGCTGAGTGTAAAGGATCTTCCAGCCCGTCTCCTCCTCTAAAAATGGGACCAGAACTGCGGAGGTTTTAATCCTCCACATCTGATGAGGATACGGAATGCTCACGTTGGCGGGCAACTGACCGGACAAAGCTGATTCGATATCGATCATTTCAGATGGCATCTACTGGGCGGGGCTTCCGACTTTTTACACGGATTGCCCCGTTCGCACGAACCACTCACGGGGCGGGCATCGAAAAGAGCTGAATGCACCGAAAAAGATTAGGTTGTGTTTTATCACCCCAGGAAAAATTTCCGTGATTTCGGATTTTTTCCGTGTTTCGGTATACGTCTTCCCCGACCTGAGTAGTTACAGTAGATGAAAAAAGCGGATCTTGAGTAGGCCAAGCAGGAAATGTTCGCGGCCGCTTAACTTTCCATTCGCATCAGGAATACGCAGCGCGGGATAACGCCGATGGTAAAGCCCTGCAGGGGGCTTTTTAACCCTCGGAGGTATCCACTTCTGCCGGGCCGCTGTCGTCATGGAGATCTTCCGGCTTTTCGGAGATTTTTTCCAACACCGGCCGGGCGAAGATCAGATAGCCGGTATGCGCCACCATCCGGTCGGTGGGCCGCAACCGCTCGGGCACCGGTTTGTAGTAGCGCAGGGAAAGCTCGCTGACTTCCACGAATTCGAACTCGTGCCTTTCCAGGGAGGAAAGCAGCATGCTCACCTGGTTGGTGGTTGGCACAATCGATCCAAAAAAACCGCCCGGACGAAGCGCCGCGCGCGCCTGTCCGATGTACTCGTGAGGCACGGCCACGTCGAGGAAGAGAGCGGGGACGTCGGTCTCCTCGAACCCCTGCGTGATGTCGCGCAGACGGAAATCTACACGCCCTTCCAAACCCAGACCTTCCAAGTTGCGCCGGGCGAGGGTTTGCATGTCGGCTCGTGAATCATAGGAGATCACGCGCCCCTGCGGGCCGACCGCCGTGGCGAGGGCCGTTGTAAGCGCGCCCGAACCGGTGCCGGCCTCGACCACGGTCATTCCGGGCGCGATCGAAAGCTTGAGAAGAATGTAGCCGATGTCCTTGGGGAAGATGATCTGGCTGCTGCGCTTGGTGTCGCGCAGGATGTCGTGCAGGGAAGGGGGCAGCAGGTAAAACGGGCGCCCGATGTGGCTGTCGACGCGGCTGCCCCAGGGCTTGCCGATCATGTCGTCGTGTTTGAGCAGGCCGCGGTGGGTGTGCAGCTCCGCGCCGGGCTGCAACCGCACCAGCCTGTATTTATGATCGCGCCCGACCAGTTGGACCAGATCGCCATCCTGAATAAGGGTCAAAATGCCTCCTTTGGACTCGCCGATTGTAACGTGACGGGCGCGGGGAAGCAATCGGGGAGATTTCTTCGATACGCAGATGCCATCCTATCCTTCCCCTCCCCTCCATTTCCTCCCCCTCCTTTCCGTGATACGGGAAGGAGGGGGAGGTTGGGAGAGGGTGGATGGGATGGATTTCTCCGCAACTATCGCCAATAGAAAAAACCGGGTGAAGGATCACCCGGTAGATGCTGCAGATGAAATGATCAGTCGATTCACGTTGCATGGATGGATCAGGCGGGGGCCAGAGCCATGACCGGTGCCTTTTCCTCGAGCGGCAGTCCGTAACGGTCGTAGGCCAGGTTGAGGATCTCGTTGATGAGGATCGAGTATTGCATTCCCTCCGCCTTGGCCATGATGCACAGGTCGGATACGTCCGGGTTCACGCCGGGCAAGGTGTTGATCTCGAGCAGGTACGGATGGCCTTCGGAATCGAGCCGGAGGTCGACGCGTCCGCAATCCTCGGCGCCGATGGCGATCGCGGCGGATTTGGTGAGGCGGTACATTTCCTTTTTGAGGTTGCAGGATATCGATGCCGGGCAGGTGTAGACCGGCGACCCTTCCTCGCCGGGGACGATCAGTTTGGCTTCCGAGCCGTACACACCCTGGCCTGCGCCCACGTTCGGGTCGATTTCCAGGACGGGGAAGTAGTGATAGCCGTCGGGGGAGTATAAATCCGGGTTGGCTCGCCTGCGTCCGGTGGGCGGATTGCCGATGATCCCGACGGTGAATTCGCGGCCGGGGAGGAAGCTTTCCACCAGCGCGGGCTGGTGATAGTCCTGCACGATTCGGCGCGCTTCGCGGCGCATATCCGCTTCGTTTTGCACGATGGAGGTCGGGGAGACGCCTTTGCCGGATCCTTCCCGGACGGGTTTGACGAACAACGGAAAGCGCAGGGTGGAGCGCAGCGGCGCCTCGGGATCGTGAAAAAGCTGGAACGGCACGGTGGGCAGGCCGCGGTCGCGCCAGATGCGTTTGGCGATCACTTTTTCCAGCGAGATGGCGTTGGCCAGCACGCGTGATCCGCTATAAGGCACGCCGAGCATCTCCAGGATGGCCGGCACGTGCGATTCGCGCGCGTCGCCGCGCAATCCTTCGGAAATGTTGAAACAGAAATCCGGCTTGGTTTTGCGGAGGGTATCCAGCAGGGTGACGTCGGCTTCGAGGAAGAACGGCTCGTGGCCGACGAGGCGAAGGGATTCGAGGATCGCCGCCACCGTCTCCTCGCGGTCGTACTCCACCGCGTCGTCGGGAGGAGCATCCGGCCGCAGTGGAATATTCTTTTTTAAATTAGCCAGCACGGCGATTTTCAACGGAGGGCTGATCCGGCGCGGAGCGGCCGGGGTGAGGGGGAGCGAGAGTTGTGACCCAGGAGGTTCGTCGATCGTTTTTTCCTTGTTCATCATGTCCTCATCGTTGCGATTTGACCCAGACAAGAGCCAAGCCCGGTCGAACAGGTTGGGTTTTGGATTGGGTCAGCTTGGATAGTTTCGATTATAGCAACTTTTTGGGATTGGGGAAGAGGTCAATTACCACCTTCCGGCGGGAACCAATATAATATCCTCCGGGCTCGAATGAACCAGAGGAGGAAAAATGGGCAGGCTGATTGACGTCTCGATGGAGATTTACACCGGCATGATGGTCTGGCCGGGCGACGAGGGGGTGGAACTGCAGCGGGTGCAGCGCATGGAGGATGGGGCGCACGCCAACCTCTCACGGATTACGTGCGGGGTGCACACCGGAACGCATGTGGATGCGCCGTTTCACTTCATTCCGGGGGGAAAAACTATCGAGCAGCTTCCACTGGAAGCCTTGGCGGGCCCGGCCTGGGTAGCGGAGATTACTGGAACTCGGCGCATCGGAGCCGAAGAGCTTGGAGCAGCTGGGATTCCGGATGGCATAACCCGCTTGCTGCTTAAAACCGTCAATTCCAAATTCATTGCGAAGGATACCGTCTTTCACGATGACTATGCCGGTTTAACGGAAAGCGGGGCGAAGTGGATTCTGGATAGAGGAATCCGATTAGTCGGGAACGATTACCTTTCGGTAGCCTGCCGGGATCAAACCGGGCCGGTGCATACGCTTTTGCTTGGCGCGGGAATCATATTTGTGGAAGGATTGGCGCTGGAGGATGTTCCTCCAGGCGCTTGCCGGTTCTACTGCCTGCCACTCAAACTAAGGGGATCCGACGGCGCCCCGGCGCGCGCCATGGTCGAGATCGGATAAAAAATAAAAACGCCGGGCGTTTGCCGCAAGATGCGGCAGATCGACTGTATTCCGACGTTAGGATCGTTTTTCCGCGCTGGAATGAAGGGCGGCAGTTCTAGATGTTTCCTTGCAATCCAAGGTCGGAAGCTACCGGCCGCATTGCAAGGATGACGTTCTCCACATGTTCCCACAGGTCCACTCCAAGCTCCTGCGCGCCGCGTTCGATCACCTCGCGTTTGGCGCCGGCGGCGAAGGCCTTATCCTTCCACTTTTTCTTGACCGACGCCGCGGTGAGGTCGGCCAGCGACCGCGATGGGCGTACAAGAGCCACGGCCGTGATCAGACCGGTCAGTTCGTCGCAGGCAAAAAGCGCCTTTTCCATCCGGCTTTCGCGCGGCACCCCGGTATGGTCCGCGTGGGAGAGAACCGCGTGGATGATTTCTTCCGAAACGTGGCGCTGCCGCAGAATCGATGCGCCTGCCTGCGGATGGCGCTCCAAGTCCGGGTGAATCTCCCAGTCGAAATCGTGCAAGAGGCCGACGACCCCCCATGTTTCCTCATCCTCCCCGTATTTCCCGGTATAAAAACGCATCGCCGCCTCGACCGCCAGCATGTGCCGGACCAGGTTTTCGTTCTGGATGAATTCGTGGACGATCGCGAGCGCTTCTTCCCGTTTCATAGCTTCGCTCCTTTGTCCCCTCTCCCCTTTCCCCTCTCCCAATTGGTATTGGGAGAGGGGAAAAACCATATTGTTTCTCGCCCTTCTCCCTATGTCAGTTGGGAGAAGGGTTGGGGGTTGAGGGGGGGGGTCATTCCATCGGTTCCATCGGTCCTAAAACCGGTTCCGGATGGGTGATTTGCGCCTCCAGGATTGCAAAGATGCAGGCCGCTCCTTCGCGCAGGTTCCACCCGGCAACCGAGGAAAACCGGTAGGAGCGCCGACTCGCGTCGACGCCGACGGATTCGATCCCTATCTGATCGCAAAGGTAGACCGCCCGCGGCAGATGAAAATCCTGCGAGACCAGGATCGCCTTCTTCACCCCGAAGACAAAACGGGCGCGGTAACAGGTGTCGTACGTGCTGCGCCCGGCGTAATCCAGAACGAGCGCCGAATCAGGCACGCCCAATTGAACAGCCAGGCGGCGCATCGCCTCGGGTTCGTTGTAATCCGGAAAGCGGTTGTCTCCGCTGAGGAGAAGTTTTTGCACCGAACCGCTTTGATAGAGATCGACGGCGGTGGCGACGCGGTCCGCTAGGACGGGTGTCGGCAAGCCGCTGCGGTACAACCCGGCGCCGAAGACGATCGCCACCGGCGCGGAAAGAGACGCGGGCGCCGAACGGTATATCCGCGACTGGGTTTTCCAGCGGATGTAAATCCACGGCAGGCCGGCGACAATCCCTCCGGCAAACAGGAAGACCAGCCATTTCCAGGAAAACCAGTTTTTCTTCATGGAATATCGGCCATTTACATGGTTTCCAGTATTTCACAAAAAAAGAAAAAACAGAAATGATTGCCGCAAAGCCCGCCCCCCGGCGGGCCGTTGGGCGCAAGGGACGCAAAGGTCTTTTGGATTGCTTTCGAAAGCCTGATTTTGTTCTCTTACCGGCTTTGCGGCGAGAAATGGTTTTGAAACCGTAATCCATCGGATAAAAAAACCCGGTTTCCCGGGTTTGTGCCGAAGCTGGGAGTTGAACCCAGATGGCCTTACGGCCACTGCGCCCTGAACGCAGCGCGTCTGCCAGTTCCGCCACTCCGGCATGAGAAGGTGAATTGTAACGGGAAAAGTGGATTTGTCAATAATTCCAAGCCCAGGCAAGGCGGGTGAAGGTTAGGTCCCGATCGAATAGTGGAAATAATCGTTCCTGGCTTATTGGAAGACGGAAAGGAGATCGGCCAATCCGACCGAACGGTTTTCCAGCGATGGGAAATACTGGTGTCCGACCCGCCGGACGATTGAGAAAAATAAGCTGCTTCCCCTTGGACCCCTGCTCAGCGCTGAGGTGATTTCTGTCGTCATTTGTTTTCTATATATTCGTGATCTCTTATCCGATTGGTGGGAAATAGAAATGCGCTATGAATTCGGTCAAGTTTGGACATGGGTCCCAACCCCCCAAAAGCCGGCCGCCGAATAGAATCTTTTAAGCTCAACCATCGAATATATATGCTAAATTATTCTGGAAGCCATTTTCTGATTTTCAATTAACCCGTCGGACAATTCCATAATTCTTTATTCACTGGAAAGGGGCGAAACCTCATGCATAAGAGGAAAATTTCCCGCCGACAATTCCTCAAGGCTACCGGTGCTGCCGCGGGGATGGCCTTTCTCGGCCAGGCGTGCGCCCCAATAGAAACGCCGACCGAACAACCCACTCCCCAACCCCCGGAAGGAATGAACATCCTGTCGGTGGGAGCGGATTATAAATTCCCCCCATGCTGCGACTATACGGGCGATTATTGGATTAATAATCCGCCTGTGCGGCCGGTGTACGGTGTTTGGGCTAAAAATTTTACTCCAGTGATCGGTCTCTTGGATGATCCAGAAAAGAATTTCCCCAACACGAGCGATGAGTTTATACGACCGATCAGGAATAGCCTGGGTTTTGCGGTCGACAAACTTTTCCAGGGCGATACGCACTCGGCGAGAAACGCTCTCGCCGTGGTCGCGTATATGCTGATCCACGATGCGGAGATCGAATTGCAGTTGCAGGTTCCAAAAAACATCACAAAGGACAATGCGGTCAAACTGTTGACGATAGATTATGCCGACCGGAAGAGGAATATCGATCTTTGGGACATGGTTTCCTTTCCGACCGACTTTGTCCCGAAAGAGGGAACGGCACAACCTTCCGGCAGCGCCGCAATCAATAAGTTTTTAACACTGAACAATAGCGAAAATTCGGAAAAATATCCACAGCTCGCGAACTGGCTGGACCGGCTTGCTAAGATCGCTGATTCTATGGAACTCTGGACGGTCTACCGTGGAGATTTGGATACAACCGATACCGACCACCAGGCCGTAAGTGATAAATATATAGCGTTAATCGACAGTTGTCCCCCCGAATTGGAAGGTCAGTGTCCTACCTTATGCAAAGACGGACCGATTTCCAGCGCGATGATCGATCATCTCGCGGAATCGGGATTTACATTTACTTCACCGACCAGCTATGATGAAGTTATTGCGAGCTTAACGATCATCTATTTGGCATATAAAAATAATTTGTCGAAAAGCCTGAACAATTTTGATTTGTTGGAGGCCGACAAATGGCTGGGGGAGATGACAAAGGCCACTCAGGGCATGAAGGATGCGATTGTGGAATTGTCGGCCGTCATTGACGAGGCAAACAAGGCGACGCTGGAGAAGATAGAGGAGGCTCGGCGAGCGCGGGAGGAGATGTCCAAACCGGATCTCTCCATATGGGAGCTCATTCCTTGTTGTCTCGAGGATGCGACCTGGACAAAACTTAAAGACTCCCTGGATGATTGGTGGGGTGCGAAAAAATATATCGTCGGCATCGGATGCGCACTGGTTAACGTACCCATAATCGTCGGCTCTGCCGGGACTGCAATTGGGGGGGCGATATTGGGCTTTGCCGATTGTTTCCTCGAAGGAATGATCGGAAGCGGCTGGCAGATTGTCGGAAACATTCTTGTGTGCATATTCGAAAATTGCAATAGAGAATAATCTATTTCCATCCAGGGACTTGTTGTATACGGTGCGGTGAGATGTATCCGCTTGCCATTACCCGTTGAAGGATTTAACCGATTGCCGAATTTCCAGCCGAGGCAATTATTTTACCCGTAAGTTTTCAGAGCGCTCCGAAGCGCCTCGTCGGTCGTAGTAAACACTTCCGCGCCAAGCGCCTGCAAGGCGGCACGCTTTTCACCGCCCGCCGCGATCCCCTGGAATGACAGATGCAGATTCACATTTCTGCGGTTCAATAAATCCGCGGCGCTCTGCGTCGCCAGCACCCCGGTGGGGGAATCCTCGAACACGAGCACTTCCGCGTCATTGCCCTTGAGCGAATCGAGCGGCGGCAGCAGTTTCCCGTCTTCGACCAGCGCCCGCGCCGCTTCCAGCCCGTCGCCCTCTTCGGCGCCGAGCGCCAGGGCGATCGCCGCAAGGGAATGGGTGGGATTGGGTTTCAGGTAAGCATCCGGTTGCTGCACGTGCCGTTTGGCCAGCCACAGCATTTGCCCGGCTCCGACGAGCGGCAGTTCCTCCAGACCGATCACCTTAACCCCGATTTCACCCTCGGGCGGGAATTCCGTCGGATTGTCGATTGCGCCCCGCGGCCGGCAGGGGCGGGCGGTGATGATGGCGGCGCAGATCCGTTTATCGCGGTGGAGCGCGAGGATCTTCTCACGGGCGGAAACGGATACCGCCGGCCGGTCGAGCTCCGCAAGCAGCGAAACCGTCTGAATGTCCGCCGGAACGCCGTAGAGTTCGGAAAACGCGCGACTGCCGAGCGTCAATTGCTGGAAGTATTGCATCACCGGCGAGCGCGAAAAATCGCGCGGATGCCCCAGCAGCGCCTCGAGCAGGGAATCGAATTCGCCCGCCCGGTCGATACCCGCTTCGGCGTGTCCAGCTTCCTGCCGGAAGATTTTACTTGCCGCAAGAGAAGGAGACTCGCCGCCGAGCGCGCCGGTGCGGCGCGCCCAACCGGCATAATCCGGTTCCGGGCGGATGAGCGCCTCTTTCTGCAGGACGGTCATCGCGCGGGCGAGATCGGCGGGCAGATGCAGGTCCGGATTGGCGCGCCAGAGCGCGAAACCGTCGGCCGCGGCGCAGATCCCGGCGATATCCCATTCGCAGGTGATGCCTTGCGCCTCGAACGCTTCGATTGCGGATTCTTCGAGCGGCCGTTCCGGATTGCCCATCCCGCGGGAAAAGTGCGCGACCGTCCGGCGCAGGGCTTCGCGGTAGCCGGCCGGTTAAATCAGCACGCCGTCGAGATCGAAAAGCCACAAGTTCATTTGTGCCGCCTCTCCAGCTCGGCTTCGACATCTGCCAGGTTTAATCCGCGCGCCGCAAGCAAAACCAGCATGTGGTAGATCAGGTCGGCTGCCTCGCTCACCACCCGCTCGTCGGTTTGCCCAAGCGCGGCGACAATCGTTTCGGTGGATTCCTCTCCCACCTTTTGGGATATTTTTTGCAGCCCTTCCTGAAATAGGTTGCTCGTGTACGAACCTTCTTTGGGATTGGATTTCCGGTCGTGGATTACCGCGTCCAGCGTCTGTAAAAAACCGGCGGAGGGATTCCGCGCCTCCCCCGCGACGCGCGTGTAAAAACAAGAGCGCCGGCCGGTATGACAGGCCGGTCCTGCGGGAATCACCCGGAGTAAAACCGCATCCGAGTCGCAATCCAGTTCCACATCCACCACGCGCATCGTATGGCCGGAAGTTTCGCCCTTGCGCCAGAGCTTCTTCCGCTCGCGGCTCCAGAACGTCGCTTCCATCGTGTCGAGCGTTTTTTGCCAGGCTTCCGCGTTCATCCAGGCCAGCATCAGCGCTTCGCCCGTCCGCGCGTCCTGCGCGACGGCCGGGACCAGACCTTGATCGTTGTATTTGGGTTCCATGCAAGCTCCTTGAAGGACCTCTCCTCTCTCGCCTTCACTCCTTTCCCCTCTCCATTATATGGAGAGGGGAAAGGGGCAGGGGTAAGAGGCGAGGTCACGTCATCCTGACTTTCACTCCCTTTTGATCCAGATACTTCTTTAACTCGGCCACTGTAGTGAGCCCGTAATGCAGCAGCGATGCGACCAGCGCGGCATCCGCCTTGCCCGCGGTGAGCACCTGATAAAGATGTTCGGCTTTCCCGCCGCCGCCGGAGGCGATCACCGGGATCCGGACCGCTTCGGCCATCTTGCGCGTCAGGTTGATTTCGTATCCTTCCTGCGTTCCGTCGGCGTCGATGGAATTCACCACGAGTTCGCCTGCTCCGAGTTCCTCGCCGCGCCGGGCCCATTCCAAAGCGTCCAGGCCGGTGCGGGTGCGGCCGCCGTGGGTGACGATCTCGTATCCGGATGGGGTGCTGGACGAAGGCGGCACGGCCAGTACGTCCATCGAAAGCACGACGCATTGGGCTCCGAAGGCCCGCGAGGCCTCCGCGATCAAGCGCGGGTTCTGCACGGCGGCGGTGTTGACATTGACCTTCTCCGCGCCGGCGAGTAACACCTTGGAGCAATCCTCGACAGAGCGCAATCCGCCGCCGACCGAAAACGGGATGAACACCTGAGCCGCAACCGCGCTGACTACGTCCAGCAGAATTTCGCGGCGGTCGCTCGAGGCGGTGATATCGTAGAAGACCAATTCGTCGATCCCGGCTTCGTAGTATCGGCGCGCGGCATCGACCGGATCGCCGATATCGCGCGTGTCGACGAATTTAATGCTCTTGGCGAGTTTTCCGTCGCGCACATCCAGGCAGGCGATGATCCGTTTGCTGAGCATCAGTTCACCATCCGTGTTCCGTCCCATCCGGCGAAGTTGCGAAGAATCTTCAGCCCGGCGGGGCCGCTTTTTTCGGGATGAAATTGGACCGCGACCAGGTTCGCCGTTCCGATTGCCGCCGGAAACGCGATCCCATATTCGCATTCGGCCAAAACGCAGGCCGGATCCTCCGGCAGAGGATAATACGCGTGGTCAAAATAGAATTCATCGTCCGAGCCCACGCCGGGAAGCACCGGATGCTTCCGCAGCGGATGGACTCGGTTCCAGCCGATGTGCGGGATTTTCAGCGCCGGATCGGAAAACACAAACCGTTTGCTTTCCCCCGGCAATAGATCGAGGCACTCCGCGTTGCCCTCCTCGGAGCGGGACAGGACAATTTGCGCCCCCAGGCAAATGCCAAGGATAGGGATGCCGCGCGCGAAGGCTGCGCGCAGCGCGCCGTCCAAACCGCGCTCGCGCAAGGCCGCCATGGCGCTGGCCGCCTGGCCGACACCGGGGAAGATCACCTTTTCGGCGCGTCGGATCGCGTCCGGGTCCGCCGTGATGATGGATTCCACGCCGAGGAAATTCAGCGCCCGCTGAACCGAGGTGATGTTGCCGGCTTTGTAGTCGACAATGTGGATCATTCCATTCCTTTCATTCCCCAGGCCCGAAAAATGTCACTCCGAGCCCCGGAAGGGGCGAGGAGTCGCTTCCTTTTTTACGTAACGCTCGGGAAGACAATGTCAAACTATTCGCCGGTCCGGGAATTATATCCATCCCTCTGGAGCAAACTATATTATCGATAAATCCTTCTCGCGGAGCTCAGCGCCTCCTTAAGGGTGAACGCGCCCTCGTACAATGCGCGGCCAATGATGACTCCCGGCAAACCCGCCTTGGCGACGCTTTCAATGTCTCGGAGGGAGGCTGCGCCTCCGGAGGCGATCACCTGCAGGCCGGTCTCGCGCGCCAATTGGCTCGTCGCGGAAATGTTGATTTCCTTCGAAACGCCGTCCCGTTCGACGTCGGTGAACACGCACCAGCGGATTCCGCGCGCGAACATCTTCTTCCCCAAATCGACCGCGTCCAAATTCGAGCCGCGTTCCCAGCCGCGGATCTGAGCCTTCCCGGCCCGGGAATCGATCCCGACGACAACACTTTCCGGCCCATACTTGCGCATAGCCACATCAATAAGTAAGGGATTTTCAATCGCGGCGGTTCCGATCACCACTCTAGCTACGCCAGCGTCCAATGCCCGTTTTATTCCCTGAAAATCGCGCATTCCACCGCCGAATTGAACTTTCAAACCGAGCGCAAGTATTTGGGACAAAGCGAGTTCATTGGCGGCCGTGGCTTCCCCAAATGCGCCGTCCAGATTTACAATATGCAAATGGGTGGCGCCTTCGCTTTGCCACCGACTTGCCATTTCCAAGGGATCGTCGCCGTAGACGGTCTGGCGTTTGGGGTCTCCCTGCGCAAGCCGGACGACTTTGCCGCCGCGCAGGTCGATCGCAGGATAGATAGTGAAATCAGCCATGATTAATTATGTATACGCTTTCTCCCTCACCCTGCCGGAAGATCACCGGCTCCCCCTCTCCCAGTTTATGCTGGGAGAGGGGAAAGGGGTGAGGGCGGGTTTTGCGTTTTGGGGTTTTAAAAAACACCCTTTGTCGAAGGGATTCCAACCGGCCGGCGCGGATCGATTTGCGCCGCGCGATCGAGCGCGCGGGCAAACGCTTTGAACATCGCTTCCGCCTGGTGATGGTCATCGCCGCGCTCCAGCAGCCGCACATGGACGGTCGCTTTGGCGGAGGACGCGAAACTGCGGAAGAAATGTTCCACGAGCGTTACCGGCAGCTCGCCGATGGCCGGGAGCGCCCATTCCGCGCGCACCAGGCAATGCGGCCTCCCAGAAAGATCGACGGCCGCGAGCGCGAGCGCCTCGTCCATCGGCACCACGGCGTGCGCGATTTGCACGATGCCGCGCTTATCCCCCAGCGCCCGGTCCAGTGCCTCGCCCAGCGCGAGCGCGGTATCCTCCACCGTGTGGTGCAGGTCCACGTGGACGTCGCCCTTGGCCTGCACGGTCAGGTCGAACATCCCGTGGACGGCGATATGTTCCAGCATGTGGTCGAGGAAACCGATCCCGGTCTGAACGTTGCATTGGCCGGTGCCGTCGACGGTCAGTTCCACCCGAATTTCGGTTTCTTTGGTCTTCCGTTCGATGATCGCTTTGCGCATGGGTCGCTCCTCTTTCCCCTCCCCGTTTTCATGGCGCTTGAGAAAACGGCGAGGGGCAGGGGAAGGGGTTCGGGTTAGGTCATCTCTTCCAATGCTTCGATCAATGCGTCGGTATCCCGCGGGCGGCCGACGGAGATCCGCAGACAATCGCGCAATCCTGGACGGTCGAAATAGCGCACGAGGATCCCCCGCTTTTCCAGCGCGGTCTGCACGCTTCGCGCGTCGCGGCCTGTCAGCCGGCAGAGGAAGAAATTGGATTGGCTGGGATACACCTTCATCCACGGGATCGTTTGCAACCGGGAATACATCCTTTCGCGTTCGGCGACGATCTTTTGGAATGTTTTGGAAAGCGACGGATAGTCGTCGAGGGAAGCCATGGCCGCGGCATAGGCCGCCGCGTTGACGTTGTAGGGCTGCTTCATCGTCATCATCCGCCCCATCAGACTTTGCGGGAAGACGCCATACCCGACGCGCAATCCCGCCAGCCCCGCCCATTTGCTGAAGGTGCGCAGGACGGCCAGGTTATCGTATTCCATTGTCCAGCCGATCCGGCTGAAGCCTGAGAATTCGATATACGCTTCGTCCAGAACCACGAGCACCGGCAGAGCCAGCAGCCGGCGCAGCGTCTCGTCGGGCACGATGCTTCCGTCGGGGTTGTTGGGCGAGCAGACGAAAAGAATTTTCGCCCGCGGTTCGGCGCGCACCGCCGCTTCGATGCCGTCCGGGTCGAGCGAGAAATCCGGATTGCGGTCGACCCGCAAAACGCGCGCGCGATGCACGCCGGCCGAAAACGCATACATGCCAAAAGTCGGCGGACATTCGACCACCGCATCACCCTCGGCAAGCACCGCGCCCATCACCACGTCGATCGGCTCGTCCGCTCCGGCTCCGGTGAAAATCCGCTCCCAGGGAAGGTCGAGGAATTGCGCCAACCGCCGGCGGAGCAGCGTATTCTGCGGGTCCGGATAGATGCTGAAGTATTTTCCCTCGGCCACTTTTTCCAGCGCGCGCTTCGACATGCCGTAGGGATTTTCGTTCGCGTCGAGCTTGACGATGTTATCCGACGATTTCCCGAATTGCGCGGTGAAAATCTCGAATGGGATCACCGCGGTGTACGCTTCCGGCTCGCCGCCCCGGGGGAGGAATTGCAACCGCTCGCGCTCCCCGGCTGAGGCCGGGATCCCCGGGTCGCCGCGCAGGCGGGCGGCTTCGGCGTGCGAGTCCAATCCTTCGGCGCGGGCGATGGTCTCCGCGTGCGGGCTGATCGCGGCCGAGGTTTTTTCATCCAGCGCGATGACGCTGGTGAGCCGGATGAAATCCAGCACGTTCAGCGGCGAGGCAAAGCGCGCCGTCCCGCCGGTCGGCATCACGTGGCTCGGGCCGGCGGTGTAATCGCCCAGCACTTCGAAGGAGCGCTCCCCGAGGAATAATCCGCCCGCGCAGCGGATGCGCCCTTTCCATGCGTCCGGATCGGCAACCGAAAGGCACAAGTGTTCGGGCGCGTATTCCTCGGCGGCGCGCACCGCGGATTCGAGATCCGGCGTCAGGACGATTCCGCCCTGACCCGTGATCGAAGCGGCGATGATCTCCGCCCGCGAGCGGCTTTCAATCTGACGGGCGGCCTCCACCTGAACCTTTTCGGCCAGCGCGCGCGAAGGAGTAAGAAGGATCGCGGTGGCGAGCCGGTCGTGCTCGGCTTGGGCCAGAAGATCCGCCGCCACCCAGGCTGGGTTGGCGTTTTCATCCGCGATCACCATCGTCTCGGTCGGGCCGGCGAGGCCATCCAAGCCCACGAGGCCGAACACCTGCTGCTTGGCCAGCGTGACGAAAAGATTTCCGGCGCCGACGATTTTATCCACCCGCGGAATGCTCTGCGTGCCGTAGGCCAGCGCGCCGATCGCCTGGGCGCCTCCGATCCGGTACAGGGCTTTGATCTTGGCCAGGTGGGCGCAGGCCAGGACGACGTCCGGCACGGCGCCGGTTTCCCTGCCGGGCGGCGTGACGACGATCACTTCCTCGACGCCCGCAACCTTGGCCGGGATGGCCGACATGAGCAGCGACGAGGGCAGGGGCGCGCTGCCGCCCGGGACGTACACGCCGACCCGCCGCAGCGGCGCGGCTTGTTGGCCGAGCTCGCCGCCCAAGTCGCGCGTGATCCAGCCGGGGATCGGCTGGCGCGCGTGAAAAGCGCGGATGCGTTCGGCGGCGAATTGCAGCGATTGCCGCAGTTCCCCCGGGATCCGTTCGAAGGCGGCTTGCCACTCGGCGGGCTCAACCGCCGGATCGGCGATCTTCCATCCGTCGATTTTCTCCGTCCAGCGCGCGATCGCGCCATCACCGTTCTCGCGCACGTCCGCAAGGATCCGCCGGACCGCCTCGGCGGGCGTCAGCGCCTGCCCGAAAATCCGCGCGAGGCTTTCGCGCAGGGCGGGGGGAATCTCCTCGCCCTGCGGTTTTCGTTTCAAGATCGTTTGCCTGGCATCCGCCAGGTCGATAATTTGCAGCATCCGTCCTCACTTAATGACCCACCCTCCTATCCCCCGGCCCCTTTCCCCCTTCCCACCATGGGAAGGCCTGTCCTCGAGCGTAGCGAGGGGAGGGAAAGGGGTGAAGGGGTTTGGGGGTTAGGTCTTTGCCAGGTCCTGGCGCAACCGCGCGAACCGCTCAGGCTCCTCCTCGAAGATATACGTGACAGGTGAGACCACCACCCCGCTGCCTCCGATTCCTCGCAGTTCCTGTACGGCTTGCATAATCTTCTCTTTGTGGACGACGATGTTGACGGCGAACCATTCCTGCCGCCCGGTCTCGCGGACGACCACCTCGCCGATGGAAGGGCCCTGCAATCCGCCCAGATCGGTCTGGCTGAAAATTTTATCGGCGATCTCCCGCTGAGATTTGCCGCGCATGTTGGCAAACACAAGATAGGCGTCCTCGGCGCGGAGATGCGCTTCGATGTATTCCAACAGCGTGTGCGCCGTTTCAAGCACCTCCGGCCTCGTTTTAAGCGCGGTTCGGTTGGCGATCAGACACGCTTGCGACCGGAGGATTTCGCCGTCCGCAATCTGCCGCAGGTGATTGTCGCGCAGGGTTGTGCCGGTCGAAACCAGGTCGCTGATCATGTCGGCGTACCCGATCTCCGGCGCCACCTCGAGCGTACCTTCCGACGAAATCAATTCAAAAGGATCCACGTTCCTCGCCTGAAGGAACCGGCTTGTTAGGACCGGGAATTTGGTGGCGACGCGGAGCGGTTTGCCGTCCCTGGGCATCCCGGCCGCTTTCCGCGCGAGGTCCGCCGTGGTGCGCATGTCATCCCATGGTTCAGGCACCGCCAGGGCCAGCGAGCAATTGCCAAATCCGAGCGAGTCGTGGATGACGAACACGTCGCCGCCATCGCCTCTTTTTTCCTCGATCGTATCGGTCCCGGCGATCCCGAAATCCAGCGAACCCTGCCGGACCCCGACGACGATGTCACCCGGCCGCTGAAAAAGCACGGCGAGGGACGGAACGGCCGGGATGACGGCCCGATACTGGCGCGGGTTGGGTTTGGAAACATCCAAGCCGCAGTCGCCCAGGAAGCTCAGCGACTCGCTTTCCAACCTGCCCTTGGATGGCAGTGCCAGACGGATGTCAGTTCTGTTTTTCATCGGTCCTCCAAAAAGAAACGCCCTCCGGCTGAGGAGGGCGCAAGGTAGGTCTTGTCATGGGAAAGCGCGGCCGCTCAACTCAGCGATGCAGGTTGACCTGGAGTATGAGCGTGATGAATGCAAACCCGTACGGTCATCATGTGGAAAATATACCAGCGAAATCCTATTTTGTCCAGCAACTATGAATGACCGCACGGCAAGCCGCGCGGTATCAAGGTACGCAACCCCCAAGAACTGCGCAGCAAGCCCCGCATTCTTCGATTAATAAAGAGGAAGGCGGGGCAAGCTGCGGGGTATTTATCATCCCGCGAAAGCGGGATAAACTCACCTCCCAGCCGCTGACCCGCTTTGATGGTGCGGTCTGTTCATCCTGTTCCCATAGGGCGGGGATTACGGATGACCTAGACGGGGGGCAAGGATGACATCGATGAATTTATAGGATCAGCGAGGCGGGATAACTTTCTGGTTTTTTGTGGGATCCGATTTCCATTCGAGCCCCATGGGCCATCGCGGCAAACCAGAGGCGGTCGGGTTGTGTCCGGAGCGCTGCCCGGGCCGTGGCAGGCTGGGTGGTTTGCGGTGCGGCGAATCCATCGGGTAGAATGGCGATGAATCGACAAGCCGGTGTTTCCCATGTTGAAATCGAGCGTTCCGATCTCCCAAGAAAATCCACTGGAACATCGCTACCAGGGCGAGCATCCGCTGCGCACGCTATGGTTCCTCTTCGCCAATGAGCGCGGCAGGTTGTTCCTGGCGAGTCTCTTCTTCATCATTAAGCACAGTCCGGTATGGATCGCGCCGCTGCTGACGGCGAATATCATTAACGTCCTCGTCCAGCGGCTTCCGCTCTCCGTGCTCTGGTGGAATGCCGCCGTGTGGCTCGTGTTGCTGGTTCAGAATGTTCCGCTCCATTTCCTCTACGTTCGCTACCTCAGCCGCGCCATCCGCTCGGTGGAAATGCGGCTTCGATCGGCGCTCTGCCGGCGGCTGCAGCATCTCTCGATCGGCTATTACACGCGCACCAGCGCCGGCGTGCTGCAATCCAAAGTGGTGCGTGACGTCGAGGCGGTGGAGCAGATGATCCGCATGTCCTTCGACAGCGGTTTGGCGGCCGTCTCCGGAATGCTCGGCGCGATGGTCATCACGGCCATTCGCGCGCCGCTCTTCCTGCCGGTGTTCTTGGTCATGGTTCCCATCTCCGCAGCCCTGGTGTTGATGCTGCGGGGATTCCTCTCGCGGCGCAACCAGCGGTTCCGCCGGGAAATGGAACGCATGGCGGCCCGCATCTCGGAGATGACCAATCTGATCCCGATCACCCGCGCGCACGGCC
>CAWADT010000003.1:0-11324 GCA_963780865.1 uncultured Chloroflexia bacterium
ATCAGGAAGCCGCTCGGAAGCTCAGCGATGCCTTTCAAAAGCGGACCGGGTTCGCGCTCTATCCCTTGCGCAACGACCGCGAGCATTCCCTCGAAATCGAACTGCCGTTTCTCCAACGGGCGCTCGGCGAATTCCGACTTTTGCCGGTGATGGTTCTGGATCAAAGCGAATCCACCGCCGAAGCGCTCGGGCTGGCCCTGGGGGAAACGCTGGGCGGGCGGGAGGCGCTGCTCGTGGCCAGCAGCGATCTCTCCCACTTCTTCCCGGACGCGGTCGCCCGGGGTTTGGATGCGGAAATGATGCGGCGGGTGGAACGGTTCGATCCTGCGGCCGTGATCCGCGCCGAGGAGGAAGAGGCGGCCTCCGCTTGCGGGCGCGCGGCCATTGCCGCGGTGCTTTGGGCCGCCCGCTCGCTGGGCGCGGACCGGGTTACCTCGCTCTCGTACGCCAACTCCGGAGACGTCACCGGAGATAAATCCTCCGTCGTCGGTTACGGATCGGCGGCCATTTGGCGGACCGCCGCGGCATGACGACATTCCTTGAAATCGGCGTTTTATCCCCTTCGCTAAAATCCGTTTTTCACTATCACCTTCCCGAGGGATGGGGCAAGCTCGAACCGGGCTGCTTGGTCGTTGTCCCGTTTGGTTCGCAGAAAATTCAGGGCGTGGTGCTCGGAGAAGTGATCCGCCCGGATGTGGCCGAGACGCGGCCGGTGGAAGAAGTCCTCGACCCGTTGCCGGTCCTCACGCCGCACCAAATTCGGCTGGCGCGATGGATGTCCTCATACTATCGGGCGACGTTGGATTCCTGCCTTTCGGCGATGCTTCCGCCCGGACTGGCCCGTCACGCCGAGGGATTGTTTGAATGGACGGGGTCGGATTTCAATCCGGAGAATCCGTTGGAACAGCGCCTGGTGAAACTATTGAGAGACCGTGGCCCGCTGCGCAGCGGACAGATTCGCCGGGCCTTCGGGCCGGTATCCTGGGAGCGTGCGGCTCAGCGTCTTGTCCGCGCGGGCGCGATCCGGAAAAGAAGCATTCTTCCCCCGCCGTCGGTGCGTCCGAAAAAAATCCGAATGGTGCAACTCGCGCTCGCGCCGCAATCCACGGAGGAGACGATCGCCTCCTTGCGCGCCATTACGATTCCGGCCAACCGCCGAGCCGCCGCCGAACGGCGCGCCCGCGCGCTGGAAAGCATCCTGGGCGAAGGTAAACCGCTCGAGGCGGAATGGGTGTACGCGGCTTCCGGCGCCCGCCTCGACGACCTAAAGGATATGGCCGAGGAAGGCTGGGTGGATCTGACGTATGAGGAAACCACGCGCGACCCGCTCTCGGGCCGGAGTTTCCCGGCTTCTCCCCCGCCGGTTCTAACCGGGGAACAGGAAGCCGCCCTGCAGCCGATCCTCGCCGCGATGCAAGCCCGCCGGGCTGAGCAGTTCCTGCTTTTTGGGATTACCGGTTCGGGCAAGACCGAGGTTTATCTGCGGGCGGCGCAAGCGGCGGTCCAGCGCGGGCGCCGGGCCATCGTGCTGGTCCCGGAAATCGCACTCACTCCGCAGATGGTCCAACGTTTCGGCGCGCGGTTTCCCGGCCGGCTTGGTCTGGTGCACAGTTTGCTTTCGCCTGGCGAACGTTATGACGTTTGGCGGCGGGCGCGGGCCGGAAATTTGGACGTCGTCCTCGGACCGCGCAGCGCTTTGTTTGCCCCGTTGCAGAACCTCGGATTGATCGTCCTCGACGAGGAACACGACGCGTCGTACAAATCCGGAAGTTCTCCCTATTACCACGCGCGGGAAACGGCATGGGAATATGCCCGCGCGCTGGGGGCGGTATGCCTTCTCGGCTCGGCCTCGCCGGATTTAGTGACCTATCACTGGGCCCGCGAGGGCCGGACGACGATGCTGCGCCTGACCCGGCGCGTGACGGCATCCCTCCCGGCCGGCGAGGCGCCGTCGCTGCCCAAAGTGGAAATCGTCGATATGCGCCGCGAACTGCGCGAGGGAAATCGGTCCATGTTCAGCCGCGCGCTTTTTTCTTCGCTCGAGGATTGCCTGCGGCGGAAGGAGCAGGCCATCCTGTTCCTCAACCGGCGCGGAACGGCTTCGGCCGTCGTCTGCCGAGAGTGCGGCCGATCGGTGGAATGCCCGCGCTGCAGCCTTCCCATGACCGCGCATGGCGAAACGCTTATTTGCCATCACTGTGGCTACCGGCGCGGGATTCCATCCCGCTGCCCGCATTGCGAGAGCACCGCCATCCGCCCGCTGGGGGTCGGAACGAGGCAGGTGGAAACCGAAGTTGAGCGGCTGTTCCCCGGCGCGCGCACGTTGATCTGGGACCGCGACGCGGTGGAGGAGGCGGGCGAACAGGATATTCTCCTGGAGCATTTCGCCTCGCACCGCGCCGATGTGCTCATCGGCACGCAAATGATCGCCAAGGGGCTGGATCTTCCGCGGGTGACGCTGGTGGGGATGGTGCTGGCCGATATCGGCCTGCTGCTGCCGGATTTCCGCGCGCCGGAGCGCGTGTTCCAGGTTCTCCTGCAGGTTGCGGGCCGGGCGGGGCGCGCCGACCGGCCCGGCAGAGCCGTGCTTCAGACATATCTTCCGGAGCATTACGCCCTCACGCACGCCGCGAATCATGATTACACGGGGTTTGCGAAACAGGAATTGGAAAACCGGCGGCGGCTCGGTTACCCGCCCTTCCAAAACCTTGTGCGTTTGCTGTTTACCCATCCCGACGAATCCGAGGCGCAAAAGAAAACGGAAGCGATGGCCGAGACGTTGCGGGCGCGGATCGTCGAGCAGGAACGGGTGGAAACCTCTCTGATCGGTCCGGCGCCTTGCTTCTTCGCCAAAATCCGCGGGAGGTATCGCTGGCAGATCGTACTGCGGGGGCCGCACCCGGCGGCTGTTGTCGACCTCCCGCTCCCGGAGGATTGGCAAGTCGACGTCGATCCGGTCAGTTTATTGTAGAATAGGACCGGGCGATGCAGCCGAGCATTAAAATGAATGACCGCGCGGCAAGACGCGCGGTATCGAGGAACGCAACCCCCAAAAACTACGCGGCAAACACCGCACTCTTCGATTAATAAAGAGGAGTGCGGGGCAAGCTGCGAGGTATTCATCATCCCGCGAAAGCGGGATAATCCGAGCATAGGTGGAATCCAATGGCCCACGGGTCTTCATCGTCTGCGGCCGCGCGAGCGGCCGGCGAGCGGAGAATCGAGGAAGAGGAAATGACGAATTATCCCCGGGAAGACTCGAGTTCCGATTCGGAATATAAAATCGTTCGGTCGATTACGGGTGCGTTCCGCAACCCGGCTGAATTGGAAAAGCTAAGGCAGGAGGAAGCCCAAGCCGGGTGGGTGATGGTCGAAAAATTCGACGAAGCCAGGGTCCGGTTCAAGCGGCCGACGAGCGCAAGGGAAAACGATTCGCGACTGCCGCCGGGAGTGGATCCTTATCGCTCCTACTATGGCGTTAACTACAGATCCTTCGTCCTGTGGATAGCGGTTATCGCGATCATCGTGGTTGGAGTGATCACGCTTTGTGCTATTGGGCTTCCCTTCTTAGCGCTAAGTAAAATTTTGCACTAGCAGACTGTTGAAAAACGTTGATTTTGATTTAGCCATCCCCACTCACTCCCCCCATTTTCTATTGGAAAATGCGGGGAGTGAGGGGGGATGGTTTACCACCGAGAAGATAACACCAGCATGAATTGAGTTTTTCAACATCCTGCTAGGAAAATTTTTTTGGGTTGGATTTCAGGAGAATTGTTTTTTCTAGCGCAGCTATGATTTTGGATTTCCCTTTTTAGCGCCTCCGTGCCGGGAGCTGCAAAACAGCTAAAAACAAGCGAGGTTTCACCCACTACCGGGTATTAATCGCCGGAATTGACGAATTCCGGGGCCGGATGATATACTCGCGTCACTCCCGCTGATCAATCCGCGGGAGAATTTCTGCCCCAGAATAGGGGCGATCCCCCCGGGAACGGCGGGGAATTTCTCACGCGGCGGACCCTTCCCTGCGTGCCGGTTATCCGGTGAAGGAAGGGAATGAAACCGCGGAGGATTAACGCAAAGGAGCAGTATGGCGTCGAATATCTCCCTCAAGGCCCTCCTCGAGGCCGGGGTGCACTTTGGGCATCGGACCCATAAGTGGCACCCGAAGATGAAACCCTTCATTTTCACACAACGAAATGGCGTCCACATCATCGACCTGCAGCAAACGGTCGCCGCGCTGAACAACGCCAGCGCCGTCGTGCGCGACACGATCGCCGCCGGCGGGACGATCCTCTTCGTCGGCACCAAACGGCAGGCGCAGGACACAATCGAAACCGAAGCCGTGCGCTGCGGAATGCCCTACGTCACCGACCGCTGGCTGGGCGGAACACTCACCAATTGGCGCACCATCAAAGAGCGGATCGACGAGTTGACCCAATTGGAAAAAATGGAAGCCGCCGGAGATTTCGAACGGTTGACCAAGAAGGAAGGGTTGTTCCGCCAGCGGCGCATGGCGCGGCTGCGGATCCGCCTGGGAGGCATCCGGTTGATGACCGGCCTCCCCAACCTGATCTTTGCCATCGACGTGCACCGCGAAGCCACCGCGGTCCACGAGTCCAACATCCTGAAAATTCCGGTGATCGCTTTGGTGGACACCAACTGCGATCCGTCGGGCGTGGATTACATTATTCCGTCCAACGATGACGCCATCCGGGCGATTAAACTGCTCACGGCGAAAATCGCCGACGCGGTTGTGGAAGGCCGGGCGTTGCGCAAGGACGAGTCGCCCGAAGAAGCCAAGGAAGTAAAGGAAGTGAAGGAAGAGGAACTGCTGGGGGAGGCGACGCTGGCGAAAGTCCGGGCGACGACGGAGCCGGATGCCGGCCCGGCGCCGGAGAAGGCGGGCTAACCCATGGAGATCTCAGCAACTCAGGTAAAGCAACTTCGGGAAACCACCGGCGCGGGAATCCTTGATTGCCGCAAGGCGCTGGAAAGCACCGGCGGAGACATGGAAAAAGCGATTGTCATCCTGCGCGAAAAAGGGTTGGCGGCGGCGGCGAAACGCGCCGACCGGGTGACCAAGGATGGCACGATCGAACTCTACACTCACGGCGGCGGTCGGGTAGGCGTGATGGTGGAAGTGAATTGCGAAACCGATTTCGTCGCGCGCACCGAGGAGTTTCGGCATTTCGCGCACGAAATCGCGCTGCAGATCGCCGCTTCCTCGCCGAGGTACCTGGACGTGTCCGACGTGCCCGCCGACGTGGCGGAAGCGGAAAAGTCGATTGCCGCCAACTTCGCCAAGGGGGAAGGAAAACCCGAGGGCGTCATTGACCGGATCGTCGCGGGGCGGTTGGAAAAGTTCTACCAGGAGGTCTGCTTGCTTCAGCAGCCGTACATCCGCGATGAAACGATCAAGGTGGGCGATCTGGTCAAGCAAACCATCGCCGCGACCAAGGAGAATGTGACCATCCGGCGATTTGCCCGCTGGGAATTGGGTGCGGACGGCAAGTGAAGGACTACGGGCCAACGATACAGGTTGGCCCGTTTTTTTCTCCGCCTGCGGGCGCTGGATGGGCTATAATTCCCGGAAAGCAGCCGCGCGGATCCCGGGCAAGGGATTTGCGGACGGATGATCATTTTTCTTGCATGCCATCCGCGGGAGCGGTATCTTGCCGACCTCTCCAGATTGTTTTATCGGTTTCGAAAGGAGCAGAGGAAATGGCGATTCTGATCTGTGAGGTATGCGGCGGGCGAATGGTACCGACGGCCGAAAGGCCGAGTTCGACCGCCGAGAAAGAATCGCAGGTAAAGCTGGTTTGTGAAAAATGCAAATCGATTCGCATGGAATCGCGAGCCGAGGTGGAAAAAGTGCTCGGGCTGCAGCGTCTGGAATCCAAAACCATGGAATCCTCTCCCGCCCCGGTGGAGCGGCCGGCCAACCCGTCGATTAAGTATCGGCGGATCCTTTTAAAATTGGGCGGCGAATCACTGGCGGACGGGGACGGAAGCGGCATCGATCCTTCCAGTGCCGACACGCTTGCCCGCCGAATCCAAGCGGTGCAGTTATTGGGGGTTCAGGTTGCGGTGGTGATCGGCGCCGGGAATCTATGGCGCGGCCGGGAAGGCCTCGAACATGGCATGGAACGCGCCACGGCGGATTACATGGGCATGATCGCCACCGTGATCAATTCGCTGGCCTTGATGGATGCCCTGGAGCGCCAGCACGTCGTCACCCGGGTGCAGTCGGCGATTGAGATGCGCGCCGTCGCCGAGCCTTACATTCGACGCCGCGCCATCCGGCATCTGGAAAAGGGGCGCGTGGTGATCTTTGGCGGCGGAACCGGCAATCCATTTTTTTCCACCGATACCGCCGCCGCCTTGCGGGCGATGGAAATCGGCGCCGACGTCCTGATCAAAGCGACGAAAGTGGACGGAGTATACGACACCGATCCGAAGAAGAATCCGAAAGCGAAGAAATTCGACTCGCTCACCTACATCGATACCCTCAACCGTCGGCTGGGCGTGATGGACAGCACCGCCATTTCCCTGTGTATGGACAATAACCTGCCGATCCTCGTGCTGGATCTGTGGCGGGAGGACATGCTCGAACGGGCGATGCGCGGGGAAGCCGCAGGAACGATCATCCAGTCCGGGAACGAATCGTGAAATTGACTCCGCGCGGCGTCCCGGCTCTGCCCGGGCGCCGGAGGTATCCTCTCCCGGGATCTTTCCGGGCCGATGTTTTCAACCAGGAGTGAAGCCGATGGTAAAAGAAGCCTTGCAAGACACAGAAACCCGGATGAAAAGCGCGCTGAAAACTCTGGAGGATAGTTTGGCCACGTTGCGCACGAGCCGCGCCAGCCCGACCCTCGTGGAGAAATTGATGGTGGACTATTACGACGTCCCCACGCCCCTCATGCAGTTGGCCACCATCTCCGCGCCGGAACCGCGCCTGCTCGCCATCAAACCGTTCGACCCCACCTCGATTAAGACAATTGAAAAGGCGATTCTCGCCTCCGACCTGGGGCTCACGCCGAACAACGACGGCAAAATCATCCGGTTGTCCATTCCACCGCTGACCGAGGACCGGCGCAAGGACCTGGTCAAAGTGGTCCACCACCGGGCGGAGGAAACCCGCATTGCCATCCGGAATATCCGCCGCGATGTCCATAATGATTTGCGGGATTTCGAGAAAGAAAAGGTCATCTCGGAGGACGATCTCAAACACGGCGAGGAAGAATTGGAAAAATCCACCGACCACTTTATCGAGAAGGTGGACGTAGACATGGAAGTTAACGTGATGTCGGCACATCGGACTCCGGAGAAAGTACGCAAGTTTTCACTCGAAGCTCGCGCACGCGGTGTTGAAGTCATAATAGCTGCCGCCAGCGGAGCAGCTCACCTGCCTGGAGTAATTGCCGGCTGGACCACCCTGCCAGTAATTGGCATTCCGCTTTCGGGCAGCGAGTTAAAAGGGGTAGACGCACTATATTCGATAGTACAGATGCCGGCGGGAATACCCGTGGCATGTGTGGCCATCGGCGCAGCCGGTGTTAAAAACGCCGCATATCTGGCAGCTGAAATATTAGGCTTGAATCATGCCAATATACGTGAAGCCTATGAAAAATACCGCTTAAGCTACAGGGGAGAGCAAATGATTGAACGATACTGCAGACCAGAAATGAACAGGGTCTGGTCAGACGAAAACAAGTTCAATAAATGGCTGGAAGTCGAGATCGCCGTTTGTGATGCCTGGGCAGAATGGGCATTATTCCCAGAAAAATGCCCATAGTAAGATAAAGCTCGCCAAATGTAACATCAGGCGGATGGAGGAGATTCTCAAGAAACTCACCACGACATGACAGCCTTCCTGGGTGCGGTGTCCGAAAGCGTAGGCGAGGACTCCCGCTACATCCACCTGGGGATAACTTCCTCCGATGTTATCGATCACGGCCTCAGCCTCCAGATGGTGGAGTCTGCTGATATCCTGTTACAGGATATAAAGATCTATATCTCGGTTAGCCCTAAGGCCATAAAGCACAAATATACTCTGATGATAGGACGACTCATGGCGTACATGCCGAGCCGATTACCTTCGGGCTAAAACTGGCGCTGTGGATCGAGGAGATGAGCGCAACTCGCGCGGCTTATTGAAGCAAAGAATGTAATCGCGTGTGGGGAAAATATCAGGTGCTGTGGGCACATATGCCACCGTGCCGCCGAGGTCGAGGAAAAGGCGTGTGCCAAACTGGGACTAGTGCCGGCCCAATATCCAATCAGATTTTACAGCGAGACCGTCATGCTCAGTTCATTACTACACTAGCAATAATCGCAGGCTCGCTGGAAAAATTCGCTACCGAAATCAGGGCACTACAAAAGACTGAAGTCACGTGAGGCGGAAGAGCCATTCAGTGCCGGACAAACCGGTTCTTCGGCGATGCCGCACAAACGAAATCCCGAACTATGCGAACGGGTATGCGGATCTGCCAGGTTGATACGGGGCAATCCTGACGCCCTGGAAAATATCGAAGTTATGGCATGAGCGAGATATCAGCCATTCTTCCACCGAGCGAATAATTCTCCCTGATGCCTGCCTGGCACTCGACTATATTTTAAGTATCTTTTACTACGGTCATGAAGGTTTACAGGTATTTCCGGAACGGATGAAGAAGAATCTAGAGTTACAAAAGGACTTATATTTTCTCAGCGTGTAATGCTGGCTTTCATAGAAAAGGGATAAGCCGCAAGAAGGCGTATAAACTGGTCCAGCGGAATGCGATGAAAGTCTGGGAGGGAAGCGCAGTTTTTCTGCTCTATTGAAAGCCGACGCCGAGGAACCGTAGTCTTACCTGTTCCTGAACTGGAGGCACTATTCGATGAACAATATTATATGCGATTTGTCGATGATATTTTTCAACGGCTGGGACTGACCGAACGACAATGGCCGGAAAACGATTCACCACAAACATAGATCTGGCACCGAGATCAATAAAATGAATACTAAAGATGTAATAACTGGGATCAATCTTTCGCTCCCTGTTTATACGGGAAGGTTCGTGATACTTATCACCTAGGCGATCATCTGGTCATCATAGCTACCGACCCGGATATCCGCTTTCGATGTGGTTTTACCAATGGTATTCCAAACAAAGGCGCCGTATTGAACCAGATTTCCGTTTTCTGGTTTAAACAGATTCAAAAATTATTACGCAAAACCATTTAATAGAATTTATAAGTGAAGACCAACTAAAGACGTATTTATCAGACAAAAGCGGTTTATTATCCGGCTATTGGGACGCTCAATGGTAGTCAAAAGCGCCAGGAGGTTGCCGATTGAGTGTGTCGTACGAGGGTATATTACCGGGTCGGCCTGGAGTGAATATCGGGTTAACAGGGACGATTTACGGTACACACTGTTACCGGGGCTAGGGAAAGTGAAAATCTGGACTAACCGATTCTTCACACCAACCAGTAAAGCCGGAGAGCGGACACGATTTCCTTTAGCCATTGATGATGTCGAAAAGTTAGTAGGTGAAAAGTTAGCCCGGATAAAAGAGAAACCAGTCTGGAAATTTATAATTCTGCGCAAAATATGCCATAAAAAGGGAATCATCCCGATTCCAAGATGGAATTCGGGGTGGACGAGAATAAAGGGCTCGTTCTTATAGATGAACTGATGACACCGGACTCGTCTCGTTTCTGGGATGCAGCGACATACCAAGTCGGACAATCCCCACCAAGCTATGATAAACAGCCGGTACGCGATTGGCTTTCCGCCACGGGATGGAACAAGGAACCGCCCGCGCCTCACCTCCCTGGGGGAGGTCATAAAGAGTACTTCTGGAGAGATACGTTCTCGCATTTGAAAAACTGACGGGCGAGAAGCTGAAATTGTATTAGCATTTAAAATAAAGGAGTATCTGAAGGCCATATGGACAGATTAAGGGGGAAAGTTGCGATCGTGACAGGCGGTGACCGGAATCAAAAGCTGCTATCACAAAAAGGTTTATAGATGAAGAGCCAGTGTTTGCATAACCGGGAGACGCAAGGAAAAACTCGATGAGGAAGCAGACCAATTTCCCAGGGGTGCTATTATTGCGGTTCCGGGAGATGTTTCAAACTCCGGCGATGTAAAAAAAATAGTCGCAGCGGCCCTGACTTTTAACGGTAAAATTGACATTCTCTTCAAATAATGCGGCGATGGATATTCGTGCTCCTTTAAAAGACTTCGCCCTGGACGATTGGCGTCGCGTCATTGAGGTTAATCTTACCGGACCCTTTCAGGTAATGAAAGAGACCATACCTCATATGATAAAAAACGGCGGCGGCTCTATTATTAATATTTCTTCCGTAGGCGGATTAAAAGCTATGTCGGGTGCTGCGGCTTACGGAGCTCAAAAGCCGGTCTGATTTCACTGACGCAACATGCAGCTCTGGAATACGAACCTTTTAACGTACGGTGCAACATTATTTGTCCGGGGGCTACCAGAACGTCTTTATTGGAAGACGCGCTTTCCGGGATGGCCCAAGAAATGAAGACCGATCTTAATACCGTTTTGAAACGTTTTTCATCCCCGCTGCCGCTGAAAAGAGTCGCAAAGCCAAGCGAAATCGCCGGAGTCTGTCTTTTCCTGGCAAGTGAAGACTCGTCGTTTATGACGGGTTCCACTCTTGTTGTAGACGGAGGCGCTTATATAGTCGAGGCTTCTGGGGCGGCGTTAAGTTAGGTAAATTTTATATTCAATCCACTTGAACACCAAAGTCTCGAAAAATTATATTTAGAAAGACAGGCAGGTAGGGACTTTTCAATATAGAATACGAAGGAGGTGTTTGTTAAACATTCAAAATTCTATAGTATTCTGATAAATAGTACACGTAAAAAGTATTTTAAAGGGGGAACATAAACTAAAAAAATTCTATTCGGTTTACTGGCAGTATTAATGGTAGGCGTTATGATTGTTACCGGGTGCACGACAACATCCAGCTCAACGCCTACTTCGAGTACGCAACCGCCTCCACCATCGTCCTCGAGCACACTACCTCCGCCACCCACTTCAAGTACCCTGCCTCCGCCTCCCACTTCAAGTGCGCCACCTCCGCCGCCACCCACAAGCACTTCAGCTCCGCCCAAAACTCTAAAAATCGGCGCTTTATACGATTTAAGCGGAGATATGTCTACCGCCGGAATACTATTTAATCAAGGCTCTACGCTATGCCAGGACTGGATCAATGACAACGGTGGCATAACAATTCCGGACAAAAATATAACATTAGTCTTGATGTGCAGGATACTAAGAGCAATGCGGATGGCGCCGATCCAG
>CAWADT010000004.1:0-13857 GCA_963780865.1 uncultured Chloroflexia bacterium
TCCGACCTGTTCCTGATCGACACCCCCGGCTGCAATCCTTACCGCAAACAGGATCTGGCCGAGCTTAGCGCGTTGTTCGCCGAAATTTCGGAACGGCATCTGCTGCTGGCGGCGCCCGCCACCGCAAAGGAATCCGACCTCGAGGATATCTACCGCGCGTATGCAAGCCTCGGGATCGGCGGTCTGGTCGTCACGAAAATGGATGAAACCCGATCCTATCGGCGGAACTCTTCAATTTTCTGCGCCATATTCAGCTTCCGGTGGCTTTCCTGATCGAAGGCGTCCCGATCTACGGCGATCCGCACGCCGGCGAAATTTCCCTATTGGTCGATCGGTTGCTCGACGAACGGCCGGCTTAATTCCCGCGCGGGTGACCTCCCTTCCACGAAAAATGATTTCCCCATCGACGAGAAATCATCCGCGAGCGCGCTTCGGATGACAAGGGTTCCCTTGCTATATAATGAACTTCGGAGAGCAGCTTGGGAGAGCAGGGAGGTGCAGCATGCTTGTCCTCACCAGACGTTCCGAGGAAAGCATTGTCATCGGCGGCAATATCGTGGTGACGATTCTCGGCGTGGAAGGGGAGAAAGTGAAACTCGGGATCGAGGCTCCCCGCGAAATCGCGATTCTGCGCAAGGAACTGATCGACGTCATGCAACAGCCCAACCGGCTGGCGGAGAAACTCGCCGTTATGCGGGCTCCGCCCGGGTTGATTGGATTGCGTGATCTTCTGGCGGGAGAATCCAGGGAAGCGGAACTTCCGCGGCCGCCGGAATTTGAACGGGACGGTTTTCTTACGCGTCTTTCCGTGCCGCCATACCCGCCGACCGTCCGATCTGCGTCATTGGGTTTTTTCCCAGGCATCCCGGAGCGTCGATAGAGTTTCCGCCGCGATGTGATAATCCCCTTTGTGTATCCGGTCCAAACACCATCCATAGAATCTCAGCAGGTCCGTGGAATCCCCGGGTCTCACCGAACGCATGGCGTCTTGTAATAACTGAATGGTCTGGACGGATTGATCCTCATCTTCCTGACGGCAGGCCAGGATGGCCAGTTCATACGCCATGCCGATCGACTGCGCGGACGCCATTTGATGCGCATCCCGCAAAACAGGCGTGGAAGAAGTGTTTTTATGCATCATGTCTTTCAGGCTCCTATGGGTTTTGGATCGCTCCGGATCTTTTTACAGTATGACGGAGTTAGGGAAAAGAGGAAATAAAAAGCCGGTAAATACTGCCCGTGAACGAGACCCGTCAAAGGGGAGGGCACGGCGTATCCGCCCGTAGGATTTCCATCAGGGATTAATCGACCCGCTGCTCCCGCCTCGCCCACACCGGGAATCCGACCTTTCATTTTGCTCTTGGAGCGATGCGCCCGAAATAGCCCTCATCCAGCGGTGAGCCGGAAGCGGGCTTTTTTTGAACCGGAAGTTGCTATGCGGCTTTTTTTATGGGATGCGATAGAATCAGACGGTAGTGGGATCGTCGGGCGGGCTGCGCTCAATCCGGCGACGCGCGATGGAACCAGAATTCTCTCCGAGGGAAAGGAGGGAGTATATGCCAAAAATTTTGATCGCCGATGACGCGGAATTCCTTCGAGTTCGGACGGCTCGGATGCTCGCCATGGAGGGGTTTGGAGTTCTGGAGGCGGAAAACGGCATGAAGGCCGTGGATTTATTTAAAAACGAAAAACCGGACGCGGTGCTTATGGATCTGGTCATGCCGGAAAAGGGCGGTTTAACCGCATTAAAGGAGATCCTGGCGTTAAACCCCGAAGCCAAAGTCATCATGCTGGCTTCCCCGGGGCAGGAAACGATGGTACTCGAGGCGATCCGTGCGGGGGCGAAGGATTACATTGTCAAGCCATTGGAACGCGAGCGTGCGGTGGGGGCAATCCGGAAAATTCTGGGGCTCCTCTAATTCTCACTCCCCGGGGTTGGGGAGAACGATTCCTCCTGCTCCAGCATCGACAGAAACATATTCAATACCTGCGGGTCGAAATGCTTTCCGTTTTCGCCCCGGAGGTACTCGCGCACCTTGGCCTCGGGCCAGCCTTTTCGATACGGCCGCTCCGACCGCAACGCGTCCCAGACATCCACCACGGCGAATATCCGCGCCGAGAGGGGAATCGCCTCCTCGCGCAATCCCGCGAGGGTATCCGCTGCCGTCCCATTTCTCGTGGTGGCAATACGGAATGAGCAGCGCCGGCCGCAGGTAATTCACCAGCGAGAGCAGCCCGTAGGCGTATTCCGGATGGCGCCGCATGACTTCCCATTCCTCGTCCGTAAGCGGGCCGGGCTTGAGCAGGATGCTGTCCGGGATTCCCATCTTGCCGATGTCGTGCAGCAGCGCCCCGCGCCGGATTTGGACCAGTTCGTCCTCACCCACCCCCATCGTGCGCGCCAGGCGCAGGGTCATTTCCGTCACGCGGATCGTATGGCCCTCGGTTTCCCGGTCGCGCAAATCCAGCGCGCGGGACCAGCCTTCGATGGTGGCGTCGTAGGCCATGGCGAGATCGAGGTTGGATTTCTGCAAGCCCTCGAACAGCGCGGCGTTGTCTATGGCGATCGCGGCCTGGACGGCCAGGGTGTCGAGGAACTCCAGCCACTCGTTGTCCGGCTCGAGCGGCGCCCGGTTGAAAATTTCCAAAACGCCTTTTACCTGGCCCTTGGCCACCAGCGGCGCGGCGAAGTAGGAAATAAAACCCTCGTCGGTTAGGAGCTGGGCGCGCCGGAAGGCTTCGTCCGACTTCGCCAGATCCGGGATGCTAACCAGCTTGCGCTCGAGGGCCGCGCGGCCGGCCACGCCTTCTCCCAGCCTCAGCTTGGTCTGATGCACCGCCGGATTGTGGAACCCGCGCCCGGCGGCGAATTGCAGGGTCTGGGTGCGCGAATCCAGAAGCAGGACCGAAGCGGCGTGGATTCCCAATCGGATCGTCACCTGATCCAGGAAGAAGTTCAGGGTCACCCGCAAATCCAAGCTGGAGGTGATCGCCATATCGATCGCCCGCAGCGCGGTGATATGCTGCAAACGGCGTTGGGTTTGTTCGTGCAGCGCGGCCCGGCGCAGGGCATTGGCGGCGATATCCGCCACCGCCGTGAGGATCCGCAGTTCCTCTTCGTTGATCTCATTGTTGCATCCGACCCACAAGGCTCCAATCGTTTGTCCCTGGGAGACCATCGGCACGCACACCACGTCCGCCAGCCCGTTGATCCAATCTTTGGCGTTGCGGACCGGCGGGTTGGTTCCCCCGGCGGCTGGGAAATCCTGCCCGACGTGTTTTCCCTTCCGATCCGCCCACACCCCGGTGGCTAGCTCCACCACCATGTCGTCGGAGAGCATGTCTTTCATGGCCAGGGCGGTGCCTTCCGCCTTGAGCAGGTCCATCAATTGCTGCAGAAGCACCGGGTAGATTTCGCTGCGGGTCGGGGCGGACCGCATCGCGCTCGCCACCGAAACGACCGCTTTTAGTTCCCGATCGCGCTGTTCCCGCTCCGTGATGTCGCGGACGATGCCCTCGAGGGTTTGCTTCTCCCGCGCTCCATTCCGGACCTGGACCACGCGCTGCTCCAGCCAGACGGTTTTCCCGTCCTTGCGCAGGAAGTGGATTTTCGATCCCGGGCGCGAGAGCGAGGATCCCGTGCCGTCGGTTCCTTTCTGCCCCTCGGGTTCTTCCCCGTCGGGGAGAATTCTCTCCGCCCAGAGCTGGGGCCGCGAGTAAAACTCCTCCGGGGTGTATCCGGTGATTTTCTTTACCGAGGGATTGAGGTAGAGGAATTTCTGATCCTTCCCCAACCGGAAACGGAAGATGATGTCTTCCGCATTCTCCGCCAGGCGCAGGAATTGCGCCTCGCTTTCATGGAGCGCCTGTTCCGTCTTGCGCTTCTCTTCGCCGACTTCCTTCTCGCGGATGCACCCGGTCGACGGCCGTGCTCAGCCGGGCCAGCCGGTCTTTGAGCAGATAATCCGCGGCCCCCTGGCGGATGCACTGCATCGCCGTCTCGTCGTTCAATATTCCGCTGACCACGATGCAGGGGATTTCGGGGGAGCGTTCTTTGAGGATCGACAGCCCCTTGAGCGCGTCGAAGCCCGGGAGGTGGTAGTCCATGAGGACGATCTGCGGCTGGTTTTGCAGAGCGGCAAGAAAATGTTCTTCGTCGTGCACGCGCGTAGCCGCCAGATCGTACCCGGAATGCCGCAGCTCGCGTTCGAGCAATTCCGCGTCGTCGGAAAAATCTTCAACAATCAACAAACGAAGGGGTATCGACATAAATATCTCCCCCTGGAATTTCCTGCCGGGGGATTGGGTTCTTCCTTCTTGAATTGTTGCGATTCCGAATATTAATACTCAATGTACCGTCCAGCTTGAGGCGAACACCGTAAGAAGCCGATAAAAACAGCATAAACACCGCATAAATCGGCGGTTTTTATATTTTTTCCGACGCACCCATGAGCGCCGCGATCCGCGGCAAGGCGATGGAGAGGAGGATGGCTCATCGTTCGTTCGAAGCCTTCGAACATGGAGATTCTCCGCTTCTATTCCGGCCGCCAACAGTGGTAGAATTTTTCATACCCATAGGAAAGGAGGCGGCACTTTTTTCGGGAAGAAAAGCGCATGAACCGGCACGAGCCGGTTGACGAGGCGGGGGCTCCCGGTTTCATCACCGGGCCAATCCCGGAAGCACGTTCCGGGAGAAAATCGAAGGATCAGCGGATACCCTCCGGGCACGCCATTGCCCGAGTTCTTCCCCCCAACGCAGGACGCTTCCTGCATTAATCTCCGGATCAATGCTTCCCGGGCAACCGGGAAGATAAATCCGGCGACGTGGCTGCAAAATTCCATTCGAACAATTTTCGCGTTCGGCTGCCCGACGGGCAGGCATTCCTTGCGCTCCACGCGGAGACCGCGGAGGTGTGATTCGCTTTATGGGATTCGCGCTTCAGCTTCGCACCGCGGAAGGAACGCAGCCGCCGGCGGCCGGCAGGCCTTCGGAGGGTATCCGTCATGTGCGGAATAGTCGCTTACATCGGTTCGCAAGACGCCGTTCCGATTTTGCTCGAGGGGTTGAAGCGCCTGGAATACCGCGGCTACGATTCGGCCGGGATCGCCGTGGTGCAAGACGGAAAAATCGTTCTCCGCCGCGCGGCCGGGAAGCTTTCCAATCTTAATCCGCAATGTGCAACTGCACCCCGTGTCCGGAGAGGTCGGGATCGGCCACACCCGCTGGGCCACCCACGGCGAGCCCAGCGAACGCAACGCCCATCCCCACGCCAGCGCGTCGGGCGCGATCGTGGTGGTGCACAACGGCATCGTGGAAAATTTCCAGGAGCTGAAAAAGGAATTGACCGCCGCGGGCGTCGTCTTCCGGTCCGACACCGACACCGAGGTGATCGCCCAGTTGATCGAACGCTACGAGCTCGCCGGTTCGCCGCTGCTGGAAGCGGTCCGCCGGACCGTCGCCCGGCTGCGCGGGGCGCACGGCATCGTGGTGATCTCCTCGCGCGAGCCGGATAGGATCGTCGCCGCGCGGCTCGGCAACGCCGGCGGCGTGACGATCGGCGTGGGCGAGGGGGAGATGTTCGTCGCCTCGGACATGCCCGCCCTCCTGGATCACACCCGCAACATGGCCTTTCTGGATTCCGGCCAGATCGCGCTGGTGCAGCGAGAGCGGGTTCGCCGTCCAGACGCTGGACGGCGAGCCGCTCGAGATCCCGGTCCAAACGGTCGCATGGGACGCGGTGGCCGCTGAGAAGGGCAACTACCGGCACTTCATGCAGAAGGAAATCCACGAGCAGGTGCGCTCGCTGGGCGATACGATGGCCGGACGGGTGGATTTCGAGCGCGGCGAAATTTTTCTCCCCAGCCTCAACCTCACCCCGGAGCGGGCGCGCCGGATCCGCCGGGTGATCCTCACCGGCTGCGGAACCGCCGCCCACGCCGGGATGGTCGGCACGGCTGCTGATCGAACGCCTGGCGCGCATCCCGGCCGAGCTGGACATCGCCTCGGAACTCCGCTATCGCGACCCGATCCTGGATAACCACACGCTGGTGATCGCCATCTCGCAATCCGGCGAAACGGCGGACACGCTGGCGGCGATGGAGGAGGCGCGCCGGAAGGGCGCGCTGCTGTGGAGCATCGTCAACGTGATCGGCTCGCAGGCGATGCGCATGGCCGACGGGTACCTTTCGATGCAAACCGGACCCGAGATCGGCGTGGCGTCGACCAAGGCGTTCACCGCCCCGCTGGTTGACCTGTATATGATCGGCGTGCTGCTCGGCCAGTTTGCGCGGGACGCTGCCCGATCCGGAGAACGGATGAACAGCGGTGGCCGAACTGCGGCGGCTGCCCGGTTTGGCGGGGGAATGCCTCGCGCGGGAAGGCGCGGTGGCCGAGGTGGCGGCCGTGCTGAAAGACACGACCCACTGTCTGTATCTCGGCCGGGGGACCAACATGCCGATCGCCTTCGAGGGCGCGCTCAAACTCAAGGAGATCTCGTACATCCACGCCGAGGGGTATCCGGCCGGCGAGATGAAACACGGGCCGATCGCGCTGGTGGACAAATCCATGCCGGTGATCGCGCTGGCCCCGCGCGATCCGTGGTACGAGAAAATGGTCAGCCAGGTGGAGCAGGTGAAAGCCCGCGGCGGGACGGTCATCGCGGTGTGCACCGACGGCGACGAGCAGATCGCGGCGCTCGCTGATTACACGATCCCGATCCCGGACGTTTCCTGGATGCTCAGCCCGGTGCTGACCATCCTCCCGCTGCAGCTTCTGGCGTATCACGCCGCCGTGCTGCGCGGCTGCGACATCGACCAGCCGCGGAATCTCGCCAAGAGCGTGACGGTGGAATAGCGCGCCGGGCTAAATCAAACCCTTACCGGGATTGCACAAAAAGAAACGGCCGCCCTTCGAATACGGGGCGGCCGCTTCTGCATAGAAGGCGGGTTAATTTATATCAGTCCCACCCACGGCCCAATCACCAATGAATTACGAGAGGCGGACGAAGTAAGGATGCCGATGATCACAGACGCAAGGTAGCAAAAGCCGCCGATGAGGGCCAGCGCGGTAACGAGGGCGCCGATGATCACTCCCGCCAGCGCCAGCCCGTCCCCGCTTTGCCGGCCCGCGCTTTGCTTGATCTGGCTCCGCGCAATCAAGCCGGTGATAACGGCCACGATGGCAAAAATAACCCCGCATCCGTAGCAGCAGGCCGTGGGGATGGAGACAATCCCGAATACCAGGCTGATGATGGCCAAGGTGTTGGTCGAGGCGGCGTTCTGATACGGGATGCCTTTGGCGATGCATTGGGGGCAATAGTTTTTATCCGCGATCGTGGTGGTGCATTCCGGGCCGATGAATTTACCGCACCCGACGCAGGTTCCCGTGGCTTCCAGATCAGGATGGATGTAGCAATTCATGTCTGCTCCTTTCGACAGTTGGGCTGAAAAGATTTATCTCGCAGGATTTCACCGCCTCTCGGCGTGGGACGACGGCGTATCCCCCGAAGAATGATCCCCATTATATGATTTTCCCGCCAACCCGCCTATGATTTCCGTCGGACGAATCCTCCTTTGGGCGGCTGGCATGGAAAAAACAAATTGGTGGATTGATGAGAATCGATTCCCCGCTTCATTTTCCCGAACCGCGGCGTTTGTAGGTAAACGATGCGGAAGGACCGGAATTCGCAAGTCGTCTCCGGCGCCGAGATGTGGATATAATGACGCCCGCGCGGATGCGTTTATCTCCGCGACGCCGTTTCGCCGACGCCGAACCCCGCCACCCGAGGAGAATTTCCCATGAAGAGAATGGCCGCCGTCAAGATCCTGAGCAACCCTTACGGATATTTCGACGCCGCAGCCCGCGAGTATGTGATCACCCGGCCGGACACTCCCACGCCCTGGATCAACTACCTGGGCGAGGGGCGCTACGGCGGGATCATCTCCAACGTTGCCGGCGGTTTTTCCTTCGACCGCGACCCGCGCAACCGCCGCGTCACCCGCTACCGCTACAACGGGGTCCCGGCCGACACGCCCGGGCGCTATGTCTACCTGCGGGATGAAGCCTCCGGCGAGTTCTGGAGCCCCACCGTCCAGCCTGTTCCCGACCGCAAGCTGCAGGGATACGAGTGCCGGCACGGGGCGGGCTACACCCGCATTTCCTCGGGATACAAGGGAATCGCCGCGAGCATTCTCTATTTCGTCCCGCTCGCCTCTCCCGATGAAAGCTGCCCGTGCGAACTCTGGGCGCTGACGCTGCGGAACGGGACGAAACGCAAGCGCACGCTGCGCGCCTTCAGCTACGCGGAATATTCCTTCTGGGACGCGGTCAACGACCAGCAGAACGTGGATTGGGGGCAGCAGATTCTCTTCTCCGCGGAGGCGGAGGGAGTGCTGCGCGCGCAAACCAAATTCCGGCCGACCGCGACGTGGATGGCGAGTTCGATCAAACCTTCCGGATTCGACACCGACCGCGAGGAATTCCTCGGCCGGATGCGGGATCTTTCCAACCCGCAGGCCGTGGAAATCGGCCGATCGCGGGGGAGCCTCGCGCCGCGCGGGAATAACATCGGCTCGCTCTCGCACGTCGTCACCCTCCAGCCGGGTGAAGAAAAGACGATCGTGTACATGCTGGGCATCACCGACGAGCCGAAGGCCATCCCCGCCGTCGTAAAGAAATACCGCAACCTCAAGACGGTCCAGGCTTCCTTCGAGGCGCTGCGCAAAGATTGGGACGCCTACCTTTCGGCGATCACGGTCGAGACGCCCGACCCGGAAATGAACGCGATGCTCAACGTCTGGAATCCAATCCAGTGCCGGGCCAACCTGTACTGGTCGCGTTTCGTCTCGGGCTACGACACCGGCCTCGGGCGGGGCCTCGGCACGCGCGATTCGGCCCAGGATACGCTCGGCGCTTCCCACAATCTGCCGCGCCAGGCGCGCGCGATGCTCACCATGATCTGGAAGCTTCAATTTAAAGACGGCCACGCCTGGCACCAGGTGTTCCCGCTTTCGGGGGAGGGCGGGCCGGGGCTGGCGGGCGAGCATCCCGACCAACCCCAATGGTTTTCCGACGACCACCTGTGGCTGATTCTCGCCACCTGCGCCTACCTGAGGGAAACGGCCGATTTCGGTTTTCTGCGGCAGAACATAGCTTATGGCGACGGGGGCGAGGCGGATATTTGGAATCACATGGTGCGCGCGGCGCAATTCACGCTCGACCACCGCGGCCCGCACCGTTTGCCGCGGCTCGGGTTCGCCGACTGGGACGACACCATGAACCTGGATCGCGGCAACGGCAAGACCGAGAGCGTGTTCGCCGCCGAGCTTTTCTGCCGCGCGATGCTGGACCTGGCGGAGCTGAGCCGCCACCTCGGAAAAGAATCCGAAGCCCGCCGGTTCGATCGGCTCCAGCGCGAGATGGCCGCCGCGATCCAGAAGCATTGCTGGGACGGCAACTGGTACCTCCGCGCCTTCGACGATCAGGGACTGCCGATCGGCGTGGAAAGTGAAACGAATCAAAAAATCGGCCTGAATTCGCAAACCTGGGCGGTGCTCGGGGAAATCGGCCAGCCCGAACGGCTCGCGGCGGGGATGCGCAGCGCCCACGAGAAACTAAATACTCCGTTCGGTCTGAGGCTGATGTGGCCCCCGTATAACGGCCATCAGGATCGGATCGACGGAACGACCACCTACCCGCCCGGCGCCAAGGAAAACGGCGGCATCTTCTGCCACGCCAATACCTGGGCGATCGTCGCCGCCGCAAAACTCGGCTGGGGCGACCGCGCCTACCAGTACTACCGCCAGATTCTTCCTCTGGCGCGCAAGGACGTGGATTTGCTGCGCACCGAGCCCTACGTGTATTGCCAGAATATCTGCGCGCCCGAGCACCCGCATTACGGCCGCGGCCGCACTTCGTGGTTGACCGGCACCGCCGCCTGGACTTATGTGGCCGGGACGCAATGGATCCTCGGCGTGCAGCCCACCTTTGCCGGTTTGCGAATTGCGCCGGTGATCCCGGAGGCGTGGAAGGGATTCTCCATCCGGCGCACGTTCCGCGGATCGACCTACAATATCATTGCGGAACGGGTCGGGAAAGGCAACGGGGTGGCGCTGGAAGTGAACGGGAATCCGGTCGACGGCGACGTCGTCCTGCTGCCGGATGCGCCCGATCCGGCGATCGAAGTGAAGGTAATGATTGGGGCATAGCCGGGAGGAAGTACTCGGAAGTCAAAGACAAGGGCTGGTTCGTCATGCCCGCGTGACTTTAGCGGGCATCCACGGATAAGTGGACCTTCCCTTTTTCGGTCGAAATGGATTCCCGCCCCCCGAGAAGAACACTCGAGGGCAGGCAAGTACACGCGGGAATGACATCAGTCATGTAAGTAGGTTCGTCATGCCCGCGTGACTTTAGCGGGCATCCACGGATAAGTGGACCTTCCCTTTTTCGGTCGAAATGGATTCCCGCCCCCCGAGAAGAACACTCGAGGGCAGGCAAGTACGCGCGGGAATGACATCAGTCATATAAGTAGGTTCGTCATGCCCGCGTGACTTTAGCGGGCATCCACGGATAAGTGGACCTTCCCTTTTTCGGTCGAAATGGATTCCCGCCCCCCGAGAAGATCACTCGAGGGCAGGCAAGTACGCGCGGGAATGACATCAGTCCTTAAAAGAATATGGATTTTCCATTACAATCGAATGACGCTGAAAGAATTTTTAAAATCAGATTAATTTCCGTGAAATCCGTTTTTGTATCCGTGCTATCCGTGGTAATCGCTTTTTATATATTTCTCCAAGAGCGGTTTCGCCGGCAAACAGATCCAGCCATCCGCATCCCCGCCCAACCACGAGACTTTTTCCGGCTGAAAAGCGGCGCGCCAGGCGGTGAACGCCGCCATCAAAGCGTCCAATTCATCCGGTCCGAGAATTCCGCGGAGCGGCAAGCGGCCGGAAAGTAAATGGTGGGCGGTCATTTCCTCAAGCGAATCCAGCGGGTCGGGCAGCGCGACCTTCTCGCGATACAAGAGCAACTGGCGCTGGATTCTGCCTTCCAGGGTCGCCCGTCCGAAGGGAATCCGTCCCAGCAGAACCGCGGCGCACGCGAGCGCGCGGGTCTCGATCAGGAAGCGCGGTGATTCGCGTTCGCTCGCGCCTTCCAAAAACCCCCGTTTGGAAAGTTCGCGCGCGAGACCGAAGGTTGCGCGCATTGCGGCGGAGGCGCCGGCTTCCGCGCTCGGCGCCGGTCGGATGGGAATCCTGCGGCCGCGGATTTCCGTCTCCCCCGAACGCGCGCCTCCGGTTTTCCCGCGCCGCGCAACGCCACCGGAAGCGGGATTCGGGCGCAGCGGTCCCGCGATCGCCGCCGAGATTTCCTCGAAGGTCAATAACTCCCTGGCCGCGTCGTCTATCGTCCACGGTTTGAGGGAGTGCACCTCCAGACGCGGAGTAAGCACGGCGAGGGTCAGGCCGCGCGCGCCCGCGGAGCATGCAATCCCGGCAACCATCCGATTCGAATCCATGACCCGCCTTTCTCTTCGACGCCTCGAGTATACAACAAGCCGTTGCCAGGCAAGGCGCGGAGACGCGCTTTTGACGCATTTCGACGGCGAGGCTATACTTCGCGTGCCACCGGATTCCTTTGCGGACCCGGTTCCAAAATTTACTCGCGCATTCATTAATAAATCATCCCATCCCACAGGAGGATCCCGTCATGGCTTCCCGTCCATCCCGAACCGCAGGCCGCAAGGCCAAACCCGCCACGGCGTTCAAATTAACCTACGCCACGATGTTCAACCCGCCCGAGGAGCTTCATAAAAAATTCGAGGCCGCACTCACCGAGGCCCGTGCGGGCATGGGTCAGGATCACGCGATGATCATCGCCGGGCGGGAGCGCTTCTCGCGCAACAAATTCGAAGACCGCTCGCCGGTGAACCATTCCTGGCTGCTGGGGACTTTCCCCAAGGGGTCGGCCCAGGACGTTCGCGACGCCGTCTCGGCCGCCCGCGACGCCTTTCCCAAGTGGGGCGGCACGCCGTGGGCCGACCGCGTGAAGATTTTGCGCAAGGTTGCGGCGCTGATCGAGAAGCGGGTGTACTCCATTGCCGCGGTGGTTTCGATGGAAGTGGGAAAAAACCGGATGGAGGCGCTCGGCGACGTGCAGGAATGCGCCGACCTGATTTCCTACGCCTGCGACCAGCTCGAAGCCGGCGGCGGATTCGTGCGGCAGATGGGCAAGGATCCGCTGAAAGGATTTCAAGGCCACCAACTTTTCGGTGCTGCGCCCGTACGGGGTGTGGGCCGTGATCAGCCCGTTCAACTTCCCGGCCGCTCTCGCCGGCGGTCCTGCGGGCGCGGCGCTGGTGGCGGGCAATTGCGTCGTGTTCAAACCCGCCTCCAACACGCCCTGGACGGGACGGATGCTGGCCGAATGCTTCCGCGACGCCGGAGTGCCTGAAGGCGCGTTCCAATTCGTCACCGGTCCGGGGAGCGTCGTCGGGGAGGAGTTGATCACCCACCCCGGGATCGACGGCATAACCTTCACCGGCTCGTACGACGTGGGGATGCGGATCTACCAGTTGTTTACGAAGGGCGCGCACCCGCGGCCCGTGATCCTGGAGATGGGCGGAAAAAATCCCGCGATCGTTTCGAACAGCGCAAACCTCGACGACGCGGCGACGGGGATCATGCGCTCGGCCTTCGGGCTGCAGGGGCAGAAATGTTCGGCTTGTTCGCGGGTGTACGTCCAGGGCGCGGTGAAAGAGGCTTTCCTCGCGAAACTCCTGGACCTCACCAACAAGATTGCGATCGGCGATCCGACCCGGCGCGAAATCTGGCTGGGGCCGGTGATCAACCAGGATTCCTATCAGAAGTTCCAGAAATACACCGGCGAGCTGAAGCGGGCCGGACGGGTGCTGACGGGCGGGAGGATTCTCACGGAGGGCGACCTGGGGGCGGGATTTTTCTGCGCGCCGACGCTGGTAGACGACGTGCCGCTCAACCACCCGCTGTGGAAAGAGGAAATGTTCCTGCCGATTACGCTCGTGCGCGGAGTGGACTCGCTGGATGAGGCGATGGGGTACGCCAATGATTCCAACTACGGCCTGACGGCCGGCTTCTACGGATCCAAGGCCGAAGCGCAGTGGTTCTTCGAGAATATCCAATCCGGCGTGGTGTACGCCAACCGACCGCAAGGCGCCAGCACCGGCGCCTGGCCGGGGTTCCAGCCGTTCGGCGGCTGGAAAGGGTCGGGCTCTTCGGGCAAGAACGCCGGCGGGCCGTACTATCTGCAGCTCTACCTGCACGAGCAGAGCCGGACTCTCATCGAAAAGGCCTGAACTTTGAACGTCCGGGAACGCTTCGGCTGTTTTTTTCTGGCCATCGGATTCGTGCTGCTGCTGCTGTATGCTCTGCCGATCGTCCAGGCGTTCCGGCGGAACCCGGCGACGGTGCCGGTGGAATGGCTCGGGATCGCGGGCCTTTCCCTTTTCCTCCTCTGGGCGGGCGGCGGGCTGTTTCTATCCGCCCGCAAGAATTCGCCGACGCAGAAGCCCCCCAGCCTGGCCGCCCGGCTCATGGCGCGCGGGAAATCGGACGACGACGAAAAGGATTAATTCCCGCATCGCGCGCAGCGAACAATTAAAAGGGAGGCGGTTGATATCAACCGCCTCCCGATTTTTATCATATCGTTGGAGATCGAATTTTTAAATAACTGCGGGCGCTGAATGGAAGGCCGGAATTATTAGGGGAAAGATCTCTTGCTTCCGGGGCCAGAATTTCCGGAAGAAGAAAAGCACTCAAAGCGGAGACCAACTGCTGTGCAGACTTCGCCGCAGCACAATACGTTATCTACATCTACTCGTT
>CAWADT010000005.1:0-64568 GCA_963780865.1 uncultured Chloroflexia bacterium
GCCGGGCCTTTGTTGTAAATTCCGCCGCCGAAGCGGGCGATGTTATCCTGAAAAAGCACCTCGCGGGCGGTGATATCGCCGGCGGGTTCGTTGTAAATCCCTCCGCCATTCACGCCTCCGTGGTTGTCCTGCAGGACGCTTTGGTTGAGAGCGAGGGTCGAAGCGTTGTAGATGCCGTCTCCCCGGTCGCCGGACGTGTTGTTGAGTATCTGGGCGCGGGTAAGCGTGGAATGGACTGCGTTATCGAGCCACAACCCGCCCCCGCTGGCCGTAGCCGTGTTGTTCGAAACGGTGGTCCGGGTCAGTTCGAAAAGCGGCGAAGTGGTGCCGCTCGCGATGACCATGATCCCGCCGCCCTGGTCGGCGCTGTTGCCGCTGACCTCAGAATCTTCGAGCGTCAGGGTCCCGTCCAAGTCGCTAAGGATTCCACCCCCGTTGGCAAAACCAAACCCGCCGGGCGCCAGGGCGGCGGCGTTATTCTGGATCGTGCTGGCGTGGATGCGAAGAATGCCGTGGTTGGCAATTCCCGCGCCGTTGGGATTCCGGCCGTTTTGAATGATCAAACCGGACATATCCACGGTAGCCGCCGGAAAAACCTCGAACACGCGGTCCAAGCCCGCGCCATCGATCACCGGGTTGCCGCTCCCGGAAAGTGCCGCGCTATCGAGAATATCCAGATCGCCCGTCGCGGCCGCGTCTTCCCCGGCGCCCGAAAGCGAGAGCGTGTACGTGCCGGCCGGGATGCTGATGGTTTGCGTTCCCGGGCAGGTGTTCGACATGATCACGGCTTCCCGCAGGGAACAATCCGCGCTCGAACAAATCCCGTCATTGGTGTCGGCCGTCTTGGTCACCGGGATCACGACCGTACTGCACGGCAGTGCGGCTGTGCTGGGACCGCAACTGACAAGCAATAGAATCAGAATGGAGAGCGATCCCAGGACGATCCAGGTCGTGCGCCGCGTGCTTTTCATCTTTCCTCCTTGGGGTCCGGGCAAGCCGGGAACGTCATCGCTCCGCCGGGAAAAAACTTGCCCGATTGCTTTTTCCAACAATATCATTCCTTGGTCTTGCCAATAATTGGCTTATATTTGAATGAATCGGAAACTTCCCAACTATATTCATTTCCACTCTCCAAGGGGATTGGGTTTATGGGAATTGATTTTGTTCTTGCCGGGCGCAGCGGTTCGTTTTCCATCACGCCGCGCCAAGGTCGAGCGAAAGGCGGGACCACCCGGCAGCCCGGCCGCAATCTCTCCGCGCTTCGCGCTCTGCCTTGGAGGTAGTAAACTTGGCGCGCGAGGCACACCCGGGAAGGTGCTCCAAATTAATTGAGGGAGGCGGCTTGACCGACGCGAGGCAGGGAATGACCATGCTGGATAGATGGAAGGAAGTCGACCGACATCTTAATATTTTGCTTAAGCTTTCCGATTCCGCTCTGGAAGGGGCGCTCCAGGCCAGCGCAGCCGCTGGTCTGCCGGGGATCAACGTCACGGCCGCCCAGGGCAAGCTGCTGATGATCTTGGCCCAGGCCATGAATGCGCGCTCCATTTTGGAAATTGGCACCCTGGGCGGATACAGCACGATCTGGCTTGCGCGGGCGCTGCCAGCCGGCGGGCGCCTGATCACCCTCGAGATGGATCCGGAGCACGCGGCCGTCGCTCAAAAAAACATTGGGCGGGCGGGGTTGGGAGACGCCGTCGAGATCCGGCTTGGACGGGCATTGGATACCTTGCTAGTCCTCGCCGCCGAAGGCCGGGGACCGTTTGATCTGATCTTTATCGACGCCGATAAGCCCAGCTATCCCGAATATTTCACCTGGGCGGTCAAGTTATCCCATCGCGGGACCTTGATCGTCGCGGACAATGTCGTGCGCAACGGGGCGGTGATCGACCCCTCCAACCCGGATCCCAACGTCCGGGCCGTTCGGCTTTTCCTGGAGCGGGTGGCCGCCGAACCACGCGTTACGGCGACGGCAATCCAAACGGTGGGCACCAAAGGCTACGACGGGTTCGCGCTTGTCCTGGTTGTCGGCGATCCTGATCCGAGCGGCGCGAGTTGAATGGGTGCGACGGGAGCCTTCGAGAACGATCTTGCGGCGGTGGGTTGCGCGTTCCCCGGGAGCGGATTCGCCGGACAAGGATGATGAAGGAGTAGAACCGTGACGGAAAATGAATGACCGCGTGGCTTGCTGCGGGGTATTCATCATCCCGCGAAAGCGGGATTAATTGAAAATGGAATGAGTCGGCAGTCGACGGGAGCATGTTCCTTTTAATAGGAACCTGGAAGTAAGCCAAGGAGCCCTTCCGATGAGGTTTGAACCGCAGAATAAATTGGAGCGTTCGTTGGTCTCGGCCGTAAAAGATCCCGCCTGCCGGCCGCAGTTTTATAAGGATTTAATCGAGTCGGATATCTATTTCATCGAGCATGGCAATCCGCCCGTGCGCGGCGGCCGCGTAACGCTCGCGCAGGGGTATCAACTCCGAATCCAGCCGGTCGAAATCAAGGGTAAAAGTTATCTACCAATTTTCTCTTCCTTGCCGAGGCTCCAGGCGGCTTTGAAACACGAGGCGGGCTATATTTCGATGAACGCCCTGAAATTCCTCGAACTCACCAAGGATGCGGATGTTTTTCTCAACTTCGGTTCCGATTATGGCAAGGAATTGACGTCGGCGGAAATCGCTTCCATCCTGGACGGCTCCATTGGGAAGCCCGCGGAACGGTACGTGGCCAAGAAAAACACGAACGTAGTCATCGGGCAACCGGCGCGTTACCCCGGGAAACTCGCCGATGCCCTCAAGCGATATTTTGGAAAAAGAAACGACGTGAAGCGCGCGTGGCTCGCTCATTTCTACAATCCCGAAACGGGCGAAAAACCGCATACGATGATTGCGCTCGAAGTCAGCGGCGACTGGGACCAAATTTCCGGAGAAATCGGGATAATCGCAGAAAGCGTTGAGATACCCGATCCTCCCTTGGACCTGATTCAAATCACCGGCCGCGGCGGGATCGAAGATTTTTTCCTCAAAAAGATAAAACCATTCTATGAAAGGAAAATCTTTGGGATCCTTTAGGAAAAAAGGATAATCCGTTGATCCATTCTACTTTTCCCATCGTTCTCAACGTTACGTGTAAAACAAATAGGTCAGCGTGTGTATTTCTACCAATCCTAAAACAGAAGTCTGAGTTTACATGAGGAGCGACGTCGCCGGCATCAATGCTTTGGATGCACCCGAAAATTCCACTCCGGATAAATCTTTTTGGGCGATGAGGATTAGCCGCACGAACCAACGAACCATCGGGGAAAAGCCTTTTCATAATGCTTCATCCTCAAGTCCACTGCGTTGATGATTGCTTCACGGACAAACGCAAAATCCAGCGGTTAACTCAAGTCCATCCGGAAGTGGAGTGGAGAAATCGTGGTAAAGTATTGGATAGCCGCATGATTAACATTTCAGGGACTGGAAAAATCTGCGGAAGCTTATCCCTCTGCGGGCTGAATAAACCAGGAATAATTTATCCCTTGTACAATCGATCTCCGGAGGCCTCAGGGAAGGAGTAAAAAGAATGAAGACAAGGAATACCCTTGTATTCTCCATGGTTTCTTATTTATTAATCGCGGCCTTTTCGTTTCTCTATCTTCAATACAAAATTGGATTAGTAAACCTGCTTTTCCTGACCGAGAAAAACCATCAACCGATCTCCAGCCTGGAGTTTAATTCAGCCGAGTTCGTCCTTATTCTTGGAATTGGCGCATCGATCTGTTTGTTGCTCCTGATCGGCGTGGAAGCCAATAATCTGGGTTTTGAATCCACTCCGGCATTATTTAATTTTATCTCAAGAACCATGGAGGTACACGATCGGCAGCACGAAATATTGGGAGGTCTACTCTTCTCCGATTATCAAAGCAGGCCCAGGGGGATTGCCGATGCGTTGCGATTGCAAGCCGCTTCCTTGTTTCATGCCCTGCTAAAAATTGTCTTTCTCCCCCTCAGCGTTGGATTATTGCACTTTATCCCCTTAACGATTTTCGCTATTTTGCTTCTCTTTCCAATGTTCATATTGGGGCATCCCGTTCCGGTCATATGGTACGCCGCATCCTTTTTCTTCCTGTATGTATTTTGTTATCGAGCCTTGCTTTTCTTCACGGCAAAAAGAAAAGGAATTACGAGGTGGGAAGACGTGTTGCCGCCTTACCGAATTGGCTTCGGAGCTGCCCGCGAAACGATGACCCAGCCGGTGGGGACTACTGGCGTCACTTATGATTTTATCCTGAGATTGTTGGCCAAGGAGGCCATTCTAAACGCAATAAAAAATGATATGCAGAAAACCGGCCAAATCGGGTATAAGGAAATATGGCGGCTGGGGTTGATCACTCCGGACCAGGATATCTTCGATCTCAATCCATCCTCATCGACCCGACAAGAGGGAATAAAAAAGATCATCAGCGATAACAATTTTCGATTAAACCGCGTGGAACAAATCCCGGTCAACCGCACCGCCGTATTGTTCAATGCCACCATTCTCGATAGTCAATTCAATAACCTTGTGGTCGTCGGTGGAACCGTCAAGCCGATGATCGGTTTCTATCCCGGTTGGAGCTATCCGGTGACGACGGGCTGGAAAAGAGGCGAGTTTCTCCCGCTCAGGAAGATCCAAATGAATCCCTCTTCGCCTTCCACAAAAAACAGGAGCCGGCGCCTGTCGGAATTTCTGCGCGAAGACGGATTCCCATTAAGGGAATCGTATTCCGACGGAGACCCACTGACTACGGACCGGGGCGGAATCATCGTGCTCGACAAAGAGGGACTGCTCATCATCTATCCCCGATACTTCGTCCAAAGGAGATTGATCGATGACGAGGGTAGTTTGGTGGATATCGGGCTGGACGAGAGCTTCAACCCCAATCCGCAGTTTGATGTAAAGTTGCGTCCGTCCGTCTCGGAGCTATTATTCCGGTATATTTCCGCCAATGGATTTGTTCCCGTTTTGAGATATCGGTCCATTCCTTATGCGTCGGATTACATGATCCCGATTGTGGATACCCCCATGAGCAGCAATGGCTGGGCCGACCTGTATGTCGATACCAGGGGAAAGGCGAAATTATTTATTTCCAAAGAGAAAACCACGGCCGAATGGTATGAAATGATGAACAAATTAAAACAACTGTTTGTCGCCGAGTTGGTTAAAGAAAATCATCTGCTGGCTTTCGAAAAAGATAAAGCCCACCTTGACAATTATCTTTATCAAAAATTGATGATTCTGAGGGATTATTTCACCATTCGGGATTGGCAGATTATATGAAGAAGCCAGGCGAGAAATTTGGTTAGTCGTCGGTAGATTTCATTCCTGGAGGGGGTTCGACCGTTTTCGGAAGAATTTCCTTTAGATGGATATGCCCGCCCCATATTCCGGCACCCGCACATCCACTCCGCTTCCCCGCAGCGTTTCCTTCCACCAATCCGGATCCTCCGTATGAATTGGAATTAATATTTCCGGATGCACTGAGCGCACGAATTCCGACAGTTCCTCTCCGCAGGCGTGGCCGGAGGCATGGAGGTAGGGCGATTGCTTGTCGTCCGGGTCTCCGATCAGATCGAGTCCCAGCAAGCGGAAAGATCTGCTAAACAATTCAGATCGACGGCATGCCGGGAGGAAACGAAATCGCGGGCCTCTTTTATTAGCGATGGATATATAATACCAGTGGCGCCCACTGTTATTTATAGGTTGGAATCGATGAAAACCTACCGAAACGACAGATTCGGTTTCGAAATCGACATCCCCGACGATTGGTCGTTACTTGCCCAAAATAAACCTGAAAATAGACCGGGAGATACCGAGCTTATCTTCAGCTGCACTTCCGGAGACAGGTTAAATTTTCAAATCGGACCGGTTGTCGAGGATCTTTCCCTGGAACAAACCGAAAAAGAATTCAGCCGGTATGCCGATAAAAAAGGATTTCTATCCCTGAAATTCGGCAGAATTAGCGTTGAAGGAAAGGAACACGTCTGGGCAATGTATTACATGGGTGGGGAACTCTGGGCCAAGAAGTATCTGATCGTGCTGGAGGGACTCGAATACGCCTTGACGGCAACCTGCTCGGACCAGAAGGAACTTCTTCAAAGGGAAAAAGTCTGGGATGCGATTGCCGCATCCTTTCGAATCCGTAAGGAAGAATCGCAGAACCTTCGCGCTTTGCTGGAGGATATCAACCGACTTACCCGTCCGGGGGATATGCCCAAAAGGATTGCATTATGCGAGCGGGCGCTTTCCCTGGTCGATCAACGCGCGAATCCGGATCTGTGGGCGACTCTTCATTTGGAAATGGCCAAGAGCATGGGGCAGGAGACCGAAGGGGATCCGGCTGAAGTCCATCGAGCAGTCCATCGCCCACAATCAGCTGGCGCTCGAGGTATATACCCGGGAGAATCATCCGCGGGAATGGGCGACCATTCAGAACAACCTGGCGGCGAGCTACCGGAGCCGTGTGCGCGGGGACCGGGCCGCCAATCTGGAGCAGGCCCTTCGCTGCGGCTATCTGGCCCTCGAAGTTCGCATTCGTCCGACCTTCCCCGAGGATTACGCGACCACCCACAACAACCTGGCCAATGCGTACCGCTACAGGATCCTCGGCGACCGGACCAACAACCTGGAGCAGGCCTTCATCCATTGCCGGCAGGCACTCGAGGTTTTCACGCCGCGCGAACATCCCTGGAAATGGGCGACGGCGGAAAGCAATCTTGCGAACATCTACATGGACCGCAGGCGCGGGGATCCGGCTGAAAACATCGAGCAAGCCATCGTCCATTACGGGCGGGCGCTGGAGGTGTTTACGCGCGAATCCTTTCCGGAGGATTGGGCCTGGACTCACAGCAATCTGGGCGGCGCCTATCGCAACCGATTGCGCGGCGAAAAGGCGGACAATCTGGAATCGGCGATCGAACACGCCGGAATGGCGCTCGAAGTTTTATACTCGCAACCGTTTTCCGCGCAGTGTGCGATCACCCACCTCAACCTGGGGATCGCCTACGAAGAACGAACCAAGGGGGAACGCTTCGATAATCTCAATCGAGCAATCGAGCATTTTGAACAGGCGCTGAAAGGCATCTACGGAGTGGATCTGGAAGGGCGGTCAGAGGTGATTTCGGACCCATTTGGACGCCGTTTATCGCGAGAGGGGGCGGCTTTCCGGGGGCGAGAAAAAGGGGAGCACCGAAGAGTTGGCGTCAGATGGGAAACGGCGGACAGAAATGAAACCCCATCGCACCGAGCCGTATACCTGGGCGCGCGCCCGGTGCGCTATGGCCGATAGGCTGATGCTCCACGGGCCCAGAAACCGGATCGCCAATCTGACCCAGGCCGAACAACTCTATCGCGATGCTCAGAGGGTTTTTACCCGCGAGGCATATCCGCAGGATTGGGCGCATGTTCAAAACAATCTGGGAGAAATCCACCGTCACCTCAGCCTGATGGAGTACCGGGTGGAGCACCTTGCCCAGGCGGAGGAACATTACCGCGGGGCGCTAGAAATCGTCACCAAGCAGAATAATCCGGAATTGTGGGCGGCGGTCCAGAACAACCTGGGAATTGTGTGCGCCAAAGGCATCCCGGGGGATGCGTCGGAAAACCTTGAGGAGGCGATCGACCACTGCCGGCTGGCGCTTGAGGTGTATACCCGCGAAGTGCTTCCAGACGATTGGGCCATGGCTCAAAACAACCTCGGCTCGGCTTATCATAAACGCATCCTGGGCGACCGGGCCGAGAATATCGAACAGGCCATTTGTCATTTCCAAGAGGCGCTCGAAATCCAGGCCCAACAAAAAGACCGGGAACAGTGGGCAGGCACCCAAAGCAATCTGGCGTTGGCGTACTGGGACCGCCCAAGCGGCGAACGGGAGAAAAACATCGAACAAGTCATTACCCACAACCGAAATGCCTTGGAAGTCTATACCCAAATAAAATACCCGGAGGATTGGGCAAAAACCCTAACACGGTCGGGGGTTGCGTTTTTTGCCTTTATAACCGGCGACCTGGCTGAGAACATCGAGCAAGCCATCCGACACATTCAACCGACCTTGCAGTTCTATACCCGCGAAACCCATCCGGCAGAATGGGCCAACGCTCAAAATTTTCTGGGGACCGCTTATTTGGTGCGCCGGCGGGGCGATGGAGCGGAGAATCTGGAGCAAGCCATCGCTTGTTTCACACACGCAACGCAGATCTTTACTCCGCAATCCAATCCGAAAGGATGGGTTGTTTCCCAAAGTTCCTTGGGAAACGCCTACACAAAACGTCTACGAGGCAAACGAGCGCAGAATTACGATCAGGCCATCAGCCACTACGAAAAAGCCTTGGAGGAACTTTCCCGCCAGGGCGATCCGGAGATGTGGGCGGCCACCCACTACGATCTGGCGTGCACGTATAGCAACCATCCCGGCGGCGACAGGATTGCGAACCTCGACCGGGCCATGGACCATTGCCGGAAAGCGCTGGAAGTCCATACTCGGGAAGCCAACCCGGAACAATGGGCTATGCATCAAATATTGCTCGGCTCCACCACCCTGGAACGAAAGCGAGGCGAACGGGTGGAATATGCGGGCCGGGCGATGCAACACTGCCAATCGGCGTTGGAGGTTTTTACTTCCGACCGATATCCGGAAGAATGGACCAAGGTTCAAGAATTGCTGGCGATGGCCGTCCGAGAACGCGATCGCCCGGACAAAGATATCAAGCCCACTCCGGCAGCCGGCCCGCCGAATCTGGCCTTCCCCCAGTTCTACAAAGAAGAATCGGAAGCGGCGCCGGGCAAACAATGCAAATTGAAATTGATCCATTCAATCGTTCCGGATGTTCCGTTTCATACCAGCCTGTTATTGGTTTATCAGTGGGAGGAGAACCTGACCGATGAGGAAGCGAGGAAACTCGGCAAGCGCGCGATTGCATATGTATGTTGCGCAATCTATAATGCCGCTATCCATGCGGGGCTCTTTTGCCAGCCGTCTTCCATCCCGAACGGGCTCCGGCCGGCGTGGATCCTCGAGGGTAGAAAGGTGCCGGTCTCGCTAACCCTTTCCGATATTGACCCTTCAGATAAAACTTGTCAATTTACCATCGACGATATGGTTTTTTATACGAGTAAATCACCAGGCGAGGAAACCCGCTGGAACAAAATGCTTGGGAGTTTCAAAGCCATATTCGGTGAAATAATGGTATAGGTTTTTCTTGTTTGGATTGAGATAGCCGAATCTGGAATTATAGAGTTATTCCTCTGCCCACTTCCGGCTTCCTGACCTCAATCCCGCTTCCCCGCAGCGTTTCCTTCCACCAATCCGGATCCTCCGTATGAATTGGAATTAATATTTCCGGATGCACTGAGCGCACGAATTCCGACAGTTCCTCTCCGCAGGCGTGGCCGGAGGCATGGAGGCAGGGCGATTGCTTGTCGTCCGGGTCTCCGATCAGATCGAGTCCCAGCCAGCGGACCCAGTTGCGCAGGCGGTCGAGGTCGGCGGCTTGTTCGTCGTCGTAGGCGCGGCTGTTGGAGAATAGATATACCCCGCCTGTAATTCCTTCCAGGTCCGGGAGGTCGTTGAGATCCCACAAGCTGTCGGCCAGGAGGTAATCCCCCGGCTTTTCGGAGACGGTCCCGGCGCAGACGATCGGCGCCGACCACGCCTCGCGCGTCTCGCGTTCCCACGGGCGCGGGGCGGCCTTCGGGTCGTCGAACAGGCCGATGTGCGGGCCGCCATCCGGCGCCGGAAAGAGATCCGGTTCGGCCAGATGCATCGCGCGCAAAAGGTAAGCGTCCTTCGGTTGAAGCAGCAGGGTGCGGCCGGTTTGGTGTGCCGCGTCCAAAAAAACCTGCAAACGCTCGACGTTGCGCGGGCCGAAATCCGCGATCGCCAGCTGGCCGCGGTACCGTCCCAGAATTTCCACCACGCGCGCGAGGATTTGGTCTTCGGAGATCCGGCCCGAACTGGATTCCAGATGGGTGCCTTCGCACAGCAGCGCGCGCGGGTGCAGCGCGGTCAAGCCGGCCTGAAACGCGCGGGTTTGCCCGCCGCGCCGGCCGTGGAAGCGAATGTCTCCCGTGTACCCGACCCAGCCTGCGCGTGTTTCAATCGCATACCCGACCGCGCCGGGGATCGAATGATCCACCGGCCAGAAACGGACTGGGAGACCGGCAACCCTTCCGGGGAATGCTTCGGCGCTCGCCGGTTGAATCGCTTTGCGCGTTCCGCTCCCGGCGCTTTCCCAGAACCCGCGTCCGCCGGCGGCGAGGCTCCCCTCCAGGAAAAGAAAAGGCCGCAGCCTGTACGCCTCTCCGCGCGCGGACTCGAGGATTCCGCCCTTGTCCGCGCGTTCACTCACGTAGACCAGCTCCCGCTCGAGGCTCGCCATACCGGTCACCTGCATCGCGCGCGCGATCGCCGCGCTCGTGCGTGTGCACACGATCGGAATCGCGCTGTCGAGATAGGACACATCGCCGGTATGGTCCAGGTGCGCGTGCGATAGAAGAACCGCGTCGATCGCGGGGCGGTCCTCGGTGCGCGCCAGCTTCCGGTAAGCGCTCGTATCGCGGATCCGATCCCACAGATGCGGCAGTTCGAGGTCCTTGCGATACAAGCCTTCGAGCGGAGGGATCAGCCCCAAGGCCAGCGGGTCGAGCAGGCCGCGCGCCGACCGCGGCCGCAATAGCTCGTTGTAATACTTCCCCGCCCGTCCGAAGGAAATGCCGAAGTCCAGCATCAACCGGGCGTCGCCGTCTTCCAGGAGGATCTTATTGCCCCCGATCTCTCCGGCCGCGCCGTAACAGGTGATTTGAGTGGGCATAGGAATTACTCCCCTCACCCCCGACCCCGTAGTAGGGGTTCGGCACCGCCGAACCCCTACTACGGGGTCGGGGGTGAGGGCTTTATTAAATCACCGCCGACCGCCCAATACAACCTCTCGTGCTACAATTCTTTCATGCCGCAGGAATTGGTTTTTCTCAAGCTGGGCGGATCGCTCATCACCGAGAAAGCCCGCACGCGGATTTCACCGGCGCCTATCGGACGAAATCGACCGATAGTGTAAAACTGGACATAAACAACAGATTGTCATTGGCCTCGGGTCGTATGGCTTTCATCCCGCTTTCGCGGGATGATGCATACCATGCAGCTTGCCCCGCATTCCTCTATATTAATCGAAGAATGCGGGGCTTGCCCCGCATTCCTCTATATTAATCGAAGAATGCGGGGCTTGCTGCGCAGTTCTTGAGGGTTGCACTCCTCGATACCGCGCGGCTTGCCGCGCGGACATTCATTCAGGTTTTTAGGAGAAGGGCAATGAGAATTCTAAAATATCTTACAAAACCATACAATCTACTTGTTATTCTTGCTCTCCTGATCGGTATCGCCCTGCGGGTATGGGATTTTGGAAATCTTCCCGCCGGGTTATATCAGGATGAAGCTTCCATCGGTGTGGAGGCGGAATCCCTGTATCACTTTGGCATAGATCGCAATGGCGAATCTTTTCCGGTTCATTTCATCGCCTGGGGAAGCGGTCAAAATGCCCTATATGGATACCTGCTGATCCCATTGGTTCCGTTGGGCTTGACGCCGATAACCATTCGTCTTCCAATGTTGATTTCCGGATTGCTGACGTTGGTGATTGTATATGCAATAGCTAGAAAGCTTTTTTCTCCGTCGATCGCACTCCTGGCCATCTTTCTCCTGGCGATCAGTCCCTGGCACATAATGATGTCCCGATGGGCGCTGGAATCCAATCTCTTGCCATTTGCGTTTTCCCTGGCTTTTCTGTGCCTGTTATATGCCGATCAAAAACCATTTTGGTTTCCGGTCTCAATGATGGTACTAGCTATCAGTTTATATTCCTACGGAACGGCCTATTTTCTTGTTCCTTTGTTCGTTGTTCTCGTCGTGGCCTTCTTATTCGTCAGGGGGGTCGTGTCGAGGAAAATAATAATTCTTGGAATTGCCCTGTTCTTCTTGGCATCCATCCCGATTTTTCTCTTCATTCTTGTCAACATGTTCCATTGGAGTGGAATCCATCTGGGGATAATAACGATTCCGCAGATGATTGCCTCCCCAAGAATTGTCGAGATGACCGGATTTCTGCGTGGCGCAGGATTTAAATGGTATTACTACGATTTATTAACCATGGCGAAAATCCTTTTCCTACACACCGATGTTTTTATCCATAATTCAATTCCGCCGTATGGGTTTTTATTCCCCGGAGCGATCCTGTTCGCATTAATGGGGGCGGTTCTTGTTGCGGAGAATTTCATAAGGCAAAAAAGGTTCGGGATCTGGGCATTTCTGATGTGGTTGATTCTGGCTTTCTTGCTTGGGATCATCCAACCGCCGGATGTTAATCGAATCAATGCATTGTTCATCCCTTTAATCCTTTGCGTCGCGGTGACTTTGGATTGGTTCGTCCGCGATCGAAAATTCTTGGCGATTCCGATTGCTCTCGGCCTGGCGGCCTACGGCGTGCTCTTTTGGAGAACCTATACCGGATCGGATTACCGCGGCAACGTCGGCTGGGATTTCAATAACGGGTTGATTCCGGCCATTCAATCGGTGATGAAATATCCGGATGTGCCCGTGTGCCTCACGAATGAAATGAATATGCCGTATGTTTATGTACAACTTGTCGATTTCAGAAATCCCAAGGATTATTTAGCTACCATCCAATACGAAAACCCGGTTGCGAAATTCCGGTATGTCATTAAAATGGACCGGTATTCCTTTGGAATTCAAAACTGCAATTTAATACCGAACACCATCTACATTCTAAAAAACGATCAGAAGCTTCCACTGGACGAATCATTGTTTACGAAAAGTGTCTTTGGCGATTATATTGTATATTATCCAAAAAAGCCGGAGTAAACTTCCGCAAGAATTCTGCATCTGAAGGAATGCAATCAACCGTTATTCCCCATTGATGCCAGAGGATAGCCCCATGCGACCCGATGAATTGGCGATTTCAGCGTAACCGTCATCATCTGGCGGCCTGCTTGGGCGGCTATTCAAGGGACAATTGAGTCGGTTGGAATAAAGCAGGTTGAAGTCCCCATGAATTTCTCATAATGCAGGGGGATGCTCCGCCGGGCCTTTTTCGGACGAAATCGATATTTTGCAGACAAGGACCTGACGCAACTTTCGATCTCTTGCGACCAGGAAAAAAGCATGGCGCTAGAGGGTGATGTTTCTACGAGGTGTCACGTTTCGTCAAAGTCGACCCGCATGGGAAGGTTCCAAATTCCCGGCTTGGGATGTTCCGTGCTGCGGTTGACCACCTCGAAGAGTCGCCTTACGTGATCAAGCATCTCCCCCTGATTCCTCATTTTGGCATCATGGACCGCACGAAAAGCAACCGCCCGTGCTACAATTCTTTCATGCCGCAGGAATTGGTTTTTCTCAAGCTGGGCGGATCGCTCATCACCGATAAAGCCCGGACGCGGACCGCGCGCCCGGATGCCATCCGGCGGCTGACGGATGAGATCGCTCAGGCGCGCAGAGACGCGCCGGGCTTGCGGCTCGTCCTCGGACACGGGTCCGGATCCTTCGGGCATATGGAAGCGAAAAAATACGGGACGGCGGACGGGGTGAACTCGTCCGAGGATTGGCGCGGGTTCACCGCGGTCTGGAATGCCGCCGATCAGTTGAACCGGATCGTGACGGATGCCCTGGCCGCCGGCGGCGTCCCCGCCGTTCGGATCGCACCCTCATCCTGCGCGATTTTAGAGGACGGCCGGCTTGCGGAAATGCCCGTCGCGCCGGTGGGATCTGCGCTGGACGCCGGGCTGGTCCCGGTCGTATACGGCGACGCGGTGTTCGACCGGACGCGCGGCGGCGGGATCGCCTCGACCGAGATGGTGTTCGCGCACTTGGCGCATACCCTTCACCCGCAGCGGATCCTCCTGGCCGGGCTTGAACGCGGCGTGTTCGAGGATTATCCGGCGCGGGAGGTTCTGCTTCCGCGGATCCGGGCCGCGGAGTGGGAAAAAGTCCGTTCCAAACTCGCAGGCTCGGCTCACACCGACGTCACCGGCGGAATGCTCTCCAAGGTGCGGGAGATGGTGGAGCTAATCCTGCGCGAGGAAAACCTGGAGGCGGTCATTTTTTCCGGCGAGGTCGAAGGGAACGTCTGGCGCGCGCTATTGGGGGAAGTGGTGGAAGGGACGAGGCTGGAAAAATAAAACGGCCGGAGGGATTCCGGCCGCGCGGGATGGCTGGGGATCGAGGATTCGAACCTCGGCATACAGATCCAGAGTCTGCTGTCCTACCACTAGACGAATCCCCAGCGGAAACCGGCGGAATTATACCATGGCTTTGTTATAATTCAGCGAGCTTTTCATCACCGCGGATTTCACGGATTTAAATCCACAGATGGCACGGATAAAATCTGAAATGGTTTTTTATAAAAGAGGGTCTATCCGTGGTGTCGGTTTTAGTCGGTGTAATCCATGGTTTGTTTGTCTTCCGGGAGGCACATGGTAAATCGAGAAACGTCCCTTCCAGCCGAACCGCAAGCCGGGCAATTCATCCTTGACGCAGTCGCCGAAGATCTGAAATCGGGCCGATTCAAATCCATCCGCACCCGTTTGCCGCCGGAACCGAACGGCTACTTGCATATCGGCCACGTCAAAGCCTGGTGGATCGACTACAACACCGCGAAATCCTACGGCGGCGAACTGTACCTGCGCTTCGACGATACCAACCCCGCCAAGGAAGAGACCGAGTTCGTCGAAGCGATCAAAGAAGATACGAAGTGGCTGGGCATCCAGTGGGCAAAAGAGACTTACGCTTCGGATTATTTCGACCGGCTGTATGAGTGGGCGGTCCGCTTGGTGAAGAAGGGGCTGGCGTACGTCGATGACCAGTCTCCGGACGAGGTGAGCGCGACGCGCGGCACGTTGACCGAACCCGGCCGGAATTCCCCGCACCGCGACCGGCCGGTGGACGTGAACCTGGACCTACTGGACCGCATGAAACGGGGCGAGTTTCCCGAGGGCAGCCGGGTGCTGCGGGCCAAGATCGACATGGCCCATCCCAACATCGTCATGCGCGACCCGGTTATGTACCGCATCCTGCGCGCGCATCACCACCGCACCGGCGACAAGTGGAATATCTACCCGATGTACGACTGGTCGCACGGCCAGAACAACTCGATGGAAGGGATCACCCACTCGCTGTGTTCGCAGGAATACATCATCCACCGGCCGCTCTATGAGTGGTTCCTGGAGCAGCTGGGCGAGTTCAAGACGCGACAGATCGAATTTTCGCGCCTCAACCTCACGCACGCGATGATGAGCAAACGCAAAGTGCGCAAGCTGGTGGAGGCGGGCGTCGTGAAAGGCTGGGACGACCCGAGGCTCACCACCTTGCGCGGGTTGCGCCGGCGCGGCGTCAACCCGGAGGCGATCCTGGAGTTCGTCCGCGCGGTCGGCGAAACCAAGAATGACAGTTTTGTGGATATGGGTGTGTTCGAAGCCTTTATCCGCGACGATTTGAACCGGCGCTCCCTCCGTCGCATGGCGGTGCTTCGTCCGATCAAACTCGTCATCGATAACTACCCGGAGGACCGGGTGGAGGAGATGGACGCGGTCAATAATCCCGAAGATCCCTCCGCCGGAACCCGCAAGATCCCGTTCTCGAAGGTGCTCTATATCGAACAGGACGATTTCCGCGAAACGCCTCCGCCAAAATATTTCCGGCTTTTCCCGGGCAACGAAGTCCGGCTGCGGTACGCTTATTTCGTCCAGTGCATCGGCGTGGTCAAGGATCCAGCCACAGGAGAGGTGACCGAAGTCCACTGCACCTACGATCCGGCCACGTGCGGCGGGGACGCGCCCGACGGACGCAAGGTCAAATCCACCATCCATTGGGTCTCGGCCCGGCACGCTGTGAAGGCGGAAGTTCGTCTGTATGACCAATTGTTCACCGCCGACCAACCCGACGAGGGAGAAGGGATTGATCAGGTGATCAACCCCAATTCGCTCGAGGTGCTGGCCGATTGCAGACTCGAGCCGTCGCTGGCGGAGGGTAAACCGGGCGATAAATTTCAATTCGAGCGCAACGGATATTTTTGCGCCGACCCGGACGGCGAACCCGGCAAACCGGTATTCAACCGGACGGTAACGTTGCGGGATTCCTGGGCAAAGATCGAAAAAGGGGTGCAGGGCGAATTGAGGAAGCCATGAAACACTATTTCGATCCCCTCCAAAAAAAGGAGAGGATATGAAGGAGCGGAATTAAAGCATTTTTTCGGTCTGCTTAGGCTCCTGGTAGACCTCCACCGGGGCCGATCCCACCAACCCGGCTCGCTGGGGCAAGCAATGCCTGGAATCAAAGCGATTCGATCGGGATATTGACAGTATTATCTTGCTAATTGGTCGGGTGCAATATAACCAGCATCCTTTCATTTTTAATGTTTACTCGGATACATAGGACTTTCGTTTTACAAAAACCATTTATCATTTTCCGGTTTCGAAACGCCTTGTTGTAAAGCGTAACTATCAAATGAAGATTTTCCGAATGTTTTTTTTGAAACAAAGCGAATCGCCATATTAATTGAAACGTCGTCCAGACGGATCGATTTGCACAATGGAATTGCATTCCGTTAGGAAATGCTCTTGTGTAACATTCCAAGAGTCGATATACTCAATGGAGATCTGCAGCCCAATAAAAAATAATAACGCTTTCTATCTATTCTTATTTATACTGGTCCAGATGAATTTATCGCAGGCAGAGCAAGGCTGCCGCGCTCTGCCAAACGGAGATAATAGACGGAATGCCAATCACTATTGTGATTACCGTCGGCTCCTGTGGAATCGCGTGGAAAAATTCTCAATCGGTCAACGTGTCACCCACGCACCAAAGCAATCCGCCAAACAATAGTCAAAAAACGTTCGAATCCCCGCTCATCCTGATTTGTAAAGAACAATGTGGGCATCCATTCACCTTCGGCTTGACGGCGAGGAAAATTGAGTTTGCCTAAGCAACGACCATATTTATTGAGATAACAGTCGCGGATTATTGGTAGCGTTCGAGGGTTCGCCATACGCGGAGCCGGTTTCGCGCTCGATAGGTCAGATATCATCCCCCGCGCGAAAACGGGCAACGAGGAGGTCCTATCGATTGAATTCCAACCAAACGGCCTTAGTGTTTTTCATCGCGCTCATCCGCCCAAGCAAGGAGACTAGGAGGAGCTCATGCATGCAGCGTGGCAATCTTCAGTCTTTCGTCGAACCGCCCTGGTGCTGCTGGTTATTTTTCTGTGCGCCCTCGCGGTCGGGGTAGGGGCTCACCCGGCTCAGGCCCAAGGCACAAATATCGCCCTGAATAAACCGGTGACGTGTTCGTCCATCCAAAGCGGATCGTTCCCGTGCGCCAACGCCGTGGACGGCAACACGGGCACGCGCTGGTCGAGCGCGTTCAGCGATCCGCAATGGATTCAGATCGACTTGGGATCGACCTACAACGTCACCAGCGTGATTCTGCGCTGGGAAGCGGCCTATGGCAAATCGTTCCAGATCCAGATCTCGCCGGACGCCACCACTTGGACGACGCTCTACACCACCACCACCGGCGCGGGCGGCGTGCAGACCATTCCGGTGGCCGGCTCGGGGCGGTATATCCGCATGTATGGGACGGTCCGCTCCACCGCCTATGGCTACTCGCTATGGGAGTTCGAAGTCTACGCGGGCACACCGCCCACCAACACATTCACACCGACCTCTTCCTCCACAAGAACGGCCACGCCGACCAGCATCACGTTTACCCCGACCTCGACATCCACCTTTACGTTGACACGGACCAGCACGGTTGTACCCCCGTCGCTCACGCCGACCCAAACGTCGACGCCATCGACAAATATCGCGCTACATAAACCGGTGACCTGCTCGTCGATTGAAAACGCAGGGACACCGTGCGCCAACGCGGTGGACGGCAACACGGGCACGCGCTGGTCGAGCGCGTTCAGCGACCCGCAATGGATCCAAATCGATTTGGGAGGGACCTACACGTTTACCAGCGTGATTTTGCGTTGGGAAACGGCCTACGGTAAATCCTTCCAGATCCAAGTCTCGCCGGATGCATCCACCTGGACGCCGGTGTACACAACCACGACCGGGACGGGCGGGGTGCAGACCCTAACCATCACCGGGACGGGCCGCTATGTTCGGATGTACGGGACCGTTCGCGCAACCGGCTACGGTTACTCGCTGTGGGAGTTCGAAGTCTACTCGAACACTCCGCCTCCCATAACGCTCACTCCGACGCCCACGTCCACCAGCACCTCCACGGGGACCATTGGACCCAGCAACACGCCCACCAGTACGCCCACGAGTACGCCGACACCCACCGTCACCCTCACGCCTACCGTTACGCTCACACCCACGGTGACGCCGACGTTCACTCAGACGACCACGCTTGGGATCTGCAGCCAGCCCGCCCTTCCGGACTTCGGACCCAACGTGTTTATCTTCGACCCGGGCATGCCGGCCGCGACGATCCAGGCGCAGCTGGACGCGGACTTCAACCTGATGAAGGACACCACCACGGCGCAATTCTCGGAGAACCGCCGAGCGCACCTGTTCAAACCCGGCACCTATGCCGTCTCCGACAATGTCGGTTTCTACACCTCGGTTGCCGGCCTGGGGCTGAACCCCGGGGATGTGGTGATCAACGGTGATATCACCGTCGATGCCTTCAACGCCTCTGACGCCGGCAACGCCACCCAGAACTTCTGGCGCTCGGCCGAAAACCTGACCATCAATCCCGCCTCGGGAGCCGATCGCTGGGCTGTCGCTCAGGCCGCGCCCTTCCGGCGGATCCAGGTCAACGGCGGCCTCAACCTCTTCCCGGCGGGCTATGGTTATGCGAGCGGCGGCTACATCTCCGACGTCAAAACCACTGGCCAAGTGGCTTCGGTGGAGCAGCAGCAGTGGTACTCGAAGAATAGCAACTTCGGCAGCTGGTCCGGCTCGCTCTGGAATATGGTCTTCTCGGGCGTTGCCGGCGCTCCTGCGGCCAGCTTTCCGACTCCGCCGATGACCGTCCTTGGAACAACCCCGGTTTCCCGCGATGTCCCGTACCTCTACTTCAGCGGCGGGAATTACTACGTGTTCGTGCCGGCGCTCCAGGCCAACAAGTCCGGAGCCAGCTGGCCGAACACGCCCGGCACCTCCGTGCCGATCACCCAGTTCTACGTCGTGAAGGCCGGAGACACCGCAACGACCATCAACAGCGCCCTCAACCAGGGCTGCAACCTGTTCTTCACTCCCGGCGTATACCACGTCGACCAGACGATCAACGTTACCCATGCCGACACCGTCGTCCTCGGCGTCGGCTACCCGACGATCGTCAATGACGGCGGAGTCAACGCGATGCAGGTTGCAAACGTCGACGGCGTCCGGATCAAGGGTCTGCTCTTCGATGCCGGCACAACCAATGCCGCCGCGCAACTGACGATCGGCACCGCCGGCAGCACGACCAGCCATGCCGGCGACCCCGTCTCGATGCAAGACACGTTCTTCCGCGTCGGCGGTGAGTTCGCCGGCAAGGTCACCACCAGCCTGATCGTCAACAGCTACGACACCATCATCGACCACACCTGGATCTGGCGCGCCGACCACGGCGCCGGCGTGGGTTGGACAAGCAACACCGCCGACACCGGCCTGATCGTGAACGGCAACAACGTCATCGCCACCGGCTTGTTCGTCGAGCACTACCAGAAGTACGAGGTCATCTGGAACGGTCAGAACGGCAAGATCATTTTCTTCCAAAACGAGATGCCGTATGACCCGCCGAACCAAGCCGCCTGGATGAATGGCAGCACCAACGGCTATGCGGCGATCAAGGTGGCCGACACCGTCACCTCGTTCGAGGCTTGGGGCCTGGGCAGCTACTGCTTCTTCAACGTCAACTCGGCAGTCGTCTCGGCCAGAGCCTATGAGGCGCCGCAGGTTGCGGGTGTGAAGTGGCACAACCTGACCACGATCTCGCTCGGCAACATGGGCGCCATCATTAACGTAATCAACACCACGGGTCCACGGACGCCGACCAATACAACCCCGGCGACGGTGACCAGCTATCCCTAACCTTTAGCGGTATTCCGCACGTTTGCCGGCCAGCCTGGCTGCATAGGGCTGGCCGGCGTTGTATTAGGGAGCAGGGAGCAAACGATCGTGCAGAATTAATTGAATTATGCAGCCAGTAGTTACTGGTATAAGTTTTGAAAATTATTTAATGTGATGGTCTCATATCGGTCGTTTTGCCAAAAGGATTTCAACCGGCAAGCCCCACATGGATTGCTCTTTTCGCTCCAAGATGACAAAGTCCATATCTCTCAAGAATAATTGCGCCCGGATCGGTCGGCAATCCGCCCATGCGGGGAAGGCCCGGTGCGCCCATTCATACAATCCGGCCATCATGCTTGGTCTTTCCTTTTGGGTCATGGAAACGACGCACAAGCGTCCACCGCGACGGAGAACCCGGCGGCATTCCGCGACGACAGTGGGGATCTCAGGCGTATCAAACAATTCAAGGGTAAAAGAAATAAAAATGGCGTCGATAGATTCGGTTGGAAAGGGCAATTTGGCCGCGTCGCCGATTTTCAATTCGACGCGGTCGGCGAGACCGGCTTTGCGAAGCAAGGATTGGGAAAGGCGGTACATGCCCGGCGAAATATCGATGCCGTATACTTTGCCCGGCGTTCCAACCGATCGAGCCAATGCTAATAGCGACCGCCCCGTCCCGAAGCCGATCTCGAGTACGGCCTCCCCGGATTGCACGTTCAACATTTTCAGACCTTGTTCCTTGAATCGCTGTTCGCTTCCACCAGCCAGCAAGTCGTACCATCCGCTCATTCTATCGTAGGCGGTCTGCGCTTCTGCCTTCGACCGCATAACCCGGCTGATTTGGTTCATTGGATCGTCCATTCTCCGGCAATCCTCCGGGATTCTCTTGAAAAGATCTCATCGCACAAACAACGGATAAGCCAGCGCGTACAGCACGGATGTCACGGCGCAGGTGGCCAGCGTCACCGGCAAACCTCGCCGGTTCCATAATTTTGTCGTAATGGGAGTATGCGTTTTTCTGGAAAGATTGGCGATGACAATAGTGGCCGACGAGCCGATGATCGTACCGTTGCCGCCGAAGCCAGCTCCGAAAACCAAGGCCCACCAAAGCGGCCCGGTTTCCATCCCCCTCGCGGACAAGCCCTGGATCACCGGGATCAGGGCGATGGTAATGGGCACGTTATCCACTACCGCCGATAACGCGGCGATTATCCAGATGAAGAGAATCCCGAATAACACCGGAGGAAGTGCGCTGGCGCCCGCAATAAATCGAACGATGGAATCCAGCACGCCCGCCGCTTCCAAACCGCCCACCATCGCGAATAGCGAAGTAAAGAATATCAACAGCCCCCAGTCCACTTTGCGGATGGCTTCGTCAAAATCGGGGCGGACCAACACAAGCGCGGCGGCGGCCGCCCCGAGCGAGATAAATGCAGGGCTGAGATTAAGTACACCGTGGAAGAAGAAGAATAAAACCGCCGTTCCCAGAACCGCCAGAACCTTCCACGCCATAGTGCGATCGGTTATTGTTTCGGCGGGGTTAAGATGCAGCAGAACCTTGGCGTTGGCCGGCTGAACGGATAATTCCTTGCGGAAGAGAAATCTTAGCAGGATCAGCGAGCTCAACCAGATGACGATCACCACGGGCAATGCACGGGTCAGAAAGTCATCGAAGGTATATCCGGCAGCGGAGGCGATCAGAATGTTCGGCGGATCGCCCACCAGAGTCGCCACGCCACCAATGTTCGAAAGCAGGGCTTCCGTTACAAGGTACGGCAGAGGCGCAATCCCGAGTATCTCGCAAATAAGAATGGTTACCGGGGCGATCAGCACCACCGTGGTTACGTTGTTCAACACCATCGAGAGCGCCGCTGTAATCGTGCCCAATAGCAACAGCAGCCAAACCGGCCGGCCGCGTGAAACCTTCCCGGCCCAAACGGCGAGATACTGAAAGACACCGCTTGGCTCCAGCAGGGCGACAAGGAGCATCATCCCGAGCAACAACCCGAGGGTGTTGAAATCCACGGAAGCAAGGGCCTTCGATTCTGAATAAAAACCGAGCAATTTACCCAAACCAACGATCAACACGGCTCCGGTAATGGCGGCGATCGTCCGGTTGATCTTCTCCGTGAAGATCAGCCAGAGGCTGACTATAAAGATCAGACTTGTCAAAACGGCGGCCGCAATCATGGTATTTTGTTCTCTGTCGGCCAAATCGAGAGAACGGCCGTCCCAATATCCACTCGGGAGACGATCCCGACCAATCCCCCGTTCCTATTCACCACCGGAATATCCACCAATTGATGCTGGAGCATGAGCGCATAAGCGCGCAGCAAACCGTCATCTTCGTCGACGGTTATGACAGTTTGCATAAGGGTGGTTACCGGGCGATTCAACAGTCCGGGTTCCGGCCGGGTCGTTTCCACCGCTCCGAAATCATGGACGAAATCCACATCCGGCACAAGCTTTACGAAATCCGGTAATTCCAGTGAGAGCAAATCGCTCAGCCGGATAATCCCCAAGGGTTTCCCTTGATCATCGACCACAGGCAATACGCCCACATGATGCTTTACGAAGATCCCCGCGGCCTTGGCGATCGTTGCATCAGAGGGGATGGAAACGACGTTTCTTTTCATGCAATCCTTGACCTGCATGGTTTATTTCTCCTTTTCTATGGATTGAGGGTTTACCATTCCCAAGATAAAGCAACCCTCAACACAATGGAATTCATCGGCATGCCAAAATATCATGAGAATCCAAGCTATGGAACCGTCGGTATGGAGTCCGAACCCAGACGTGCGGCGAATACAGTGCGCACCTCTTGGACGCATTCGCGTTCACACAGCATGGTAACCGTATCGCCGGTTTCCAGCACCGTATCCCCGCGCGGGATCTGCAGATCGCGACCTCGGCGGATAAGCACCATCACGGCATTCTGGGGTAAACCAAGCGCGGCTACGGTTTTCCCGGAGGCGCGCGAAACAGGCAGGATCGGGATATCAATGAATTGAGCTCTGTCGTCGCTTACGATGTGGGTTTGTTCCGCCCGATGGCGGGCTTCTTCACGTCGCATCGTCCCGTAGTCATAGGCTCGGACAAGATCATTCCGCCGCACCACACCAACCAGGCGCCGCGGATCGTCGCGGGCCACGACCGGAAGACGGGAAAGGTCGCGCGGCGCCATCCGGCGCAATGCCGTGCCGACGGTGTCGTCGGGAAACACGCTCACCACATCGAGCGTCGCGATATCACGCACATGCAATTGATCCAGAGGTTTTCCCCCGCTCTCGGATGCCCGGCGGTAATCCTCCAGCGAAACCATTCCCAGCAGGCTTCCATCCCCGTTCAACACCGCGAAGCCGTGCCGGCCCGTGCGGATGAATTCGCCCGTTAATTTATCCACCGGCAGATCGGCCGCAACAGTGACGGGCTCCCGAACCATGATTTCATCAACCCGGACCGTCTGCATCACGTCCAAATCGAGCCCATTGCGCATGCGCACTCCCCGCCGCGCCAGCTTGAGGGTGTAGATCAATTCATGGTGCAGTCGTTCGGAGAGAATCAGGCTCACGATGACTCCCGCCATCAGCGGAACGATCATCCGGTAATCGTTGGTCATCTCGAAGACGATCATGAAAGCGGTGAGGGGAGCGCGGGCAGCGCCCGCAAAAACCGCCGCCATGCCGACGACGGCGAATGCGCCCGGACCGGCGGTCATGCCCGGAGCAAAATGTTCGACGACGGCTCCAAATGCGCCGCCCAGCGCCACGCCGATGAACAACGCGGGCGCGAAAACCCCGCCCGAGTTTCCCGAACCCAAAGTGAGCGACGTCGCCAGCGGCTTGAGCAACACAAGCGCGAACAACAGGAGGAAAGGCATCTTTCCCAGGAGCGCGCTTTCGATCGTGGTAAATCCCGATCCGAAGATTTCCGGCAGACTGGCGCCGACGGGGTAGCCGGCGGGCAGGTGCAACGCCAACGGATAAACCAGCGCCAACCCGCCCAGGAGCAAACCGCCGACAGCCGGCTTGATTGCATCATGCACTTTCCAACGGTCAAAGAGATCTTCAAACCCGTACAATAGACGGATGAAACCGACCGCAGCCAACGCCGCAAAAACGCCCAACAGGGCATACAGTAAAATCTCCCACGGTGTTTTTACGCTGTATAAAGGAATGGTAAATGCCGGATTGTCGCCGAGAAATACGCGCGATACGGTGCTGGCGGTAATGGCTGAGATGATGACATTACCCAGATCGCCCAGGTGCAATTCGCCCAGAATGATTTCCATGGCAAATACGACGCCAGCGATGGGGGCGTTGAACGTGGCGGCAATGCCGGCCGCGGCTCCGCAGGCAACCAGGTTTCTCAGCCGGGCCTCCGATAAGTGCAGCCATTGACCGATAGTCGAACCCAGCGCGGAACCCACTTGCACGATCGGGCCTTCGCGTCCGGCGGAACCGCCGCTGCCAATGCAGAGGGCGGAGGCGAGAATTTTCGCAACGGCCACCCGCGGCCGGATCCTCCCTCCGCGCAGGGCGATGGCTTGCATGACTTCCGGAACGCCGTGTCCTTTCGCCTCCTTGGCGAAAAAAGCAATGATCGGACCAGCGAGCAAACCGCCCAGCGCTGGAACTAGCACGACCAATCCATAGCCGAGAAATCCGAACGCGGATTTTCCCCCGTTGAAAAAGAGGTTCTGGATCCAGGCAATCAGGCGGATAAAAAATACCGCCCCCAACCCAGTCCCGGCGCCGACGACGAGCGCCGTCCCGATCAGCACGGTCGGTTCGGAAGGTTGCAGGCGATCGAGCAAGTTCGCAAGACGGGGCTTAAGGGCGCTCATCGATTTGCCATTCCTCCTAAAGTTAATTATTTAATCATCCTTACGGATGCATCCTCTACTCTATCAGGATTACTGTTATAGGCGCTTCCTGTTCAATGATTTCTCCAACGTCCAAGGAAAGCCCCTTTTCGGATTAAATTAAATGGAGGCTTCAATTGACAGCCTCCACCATAGCCGAAGGAAAGAATCCATTTCTTTCGGGTACCGCTTATTCGATTGCCATCAATATATCAAAAAAACAAAGAAAATTCCAGACCAGAGGGATTCCGATTTCCGTTCTTGCAGCCCCCTCTTTGGGGAATGTTTTCCTAATCTATCCTAAGCCATGGCTTTGGAATCCTTCGCGATCATCAGAATGAAACCTTCCTCGGCGTTGATAGTACCATCCGCATCCATTCGAATGGTTATAACGGAGGAGATAGACCATCAACGGCATATTCCTCCGTATTCAATTGTTTTCATGAAAATACGATTCCTCCCTCATGAAAGGGAGTCATGGTCATCTAGTAGTTCGGCGGGAATCATTCGTGACAATGTTCCCTGGATGGAATAGAATAATAACCGACCGACTAGTCGGTCTATTATGAAGGAGTCTTATGGCGCCCCGACCCGACGTCAGCGGGCGCAAGTCAGGTCGGTCGCGCCAGACGGTTCTGGAGGTTGTTCGTTACGACCGCGAGAGTACGATGTTCGTCGTAGCGGCGGGATTCGGTCCAAAGTCTGATTGGTATATCAACATACGCAGTGACCCAAGGGTGACCGTCCAGTGCGGACGGCACAAATGGGAGATGGTCGCCACATTCCTGACACCCGCGCAAGCTGGCGAGGAATTGCTTGAGTACAATCGACATAATCCCTTTGCGATGGGCGAATTAGCCGGTTTCATGGGTATCGTCTGGACGGGAGCGAGGCCGACGTGCGCGGACTAGGTCAGTTGCTCTCCATGGTCGCCTTTCGACCGCGGTGAGAATTCGAGGGTGAATTGGGAACTATCAATGGCATTTGAGATCTAGCGTTGTGTATTTGGTTCGATTTTAAGGGATTATGGAGAACCATAAATAAGGCTTATCACTACAAGGCGCCTTGCAACTATTTTGAAAGGATTCGTTGCAGGTGAGGTAAATTTCTATTAAAATAATATATGATGACCAAGACTATTTCCCATTATACGATCGCCACTGATCCGAAAGGAAAAAGAATTTCAGAGCGGGAAGTGATAAACATGTTATATCCAGAATAGACAAGGGTGAAGATCACAAAGTATAATTATTTATGGGAAGTAAGAATCCATATTTGGAACTTAAAATCGTCGATATTAGAAAATTAACCTGAACGCGAAATAAACCGGCTGAAAATTTGATCTACGCAGCCATGGCCTGTTTTTTTTCGGACTTCCACTCAAAAGGAGAACAGAAATGGAAATGATCGTCGATTTTCCCGGAGGTTCACGGGTGGATGCGCATTTTGGGGAATTCATCGTCAGGACCGACCAGCCGAGAGAAGGGGGAGGGAACGGATCCGCGCCAACCCCCTTTGATACTTTTCTCGCCTCGCTCGTAACTTGCGCGGGGATCTATGTTTTAGGATTCTGCCGCCACCGGGGAGTAGATCCGGCCGGAATACGACTTGTGCAAAACACCGAGGTTGACACAAGCACCGGGTTGGTAACCAAGGTATTGCTGGATATCCAGCTACCGGCCGCCTTCCCTGAAAAATACCGGGCGGCGGTAATCCAGGCTGCGGAATTATGCAAAGTTAAAAAACATTTTGAGCACCCACCGTTGATCGACGTGACCACTTCCCTCCATGCTTGATGTGGGATAATCGTTGACCAACCGGGGACGTTTTCAAAAGGAGGCGAGTATGGGACGCGCGCGGCGAAAACCGGCAAAGAAGAACGCAATACATTTCTCTCCTTGGATCCTGGCAGGCGTCGCGGTAATTGGAGCGATCATCATTGGGGCGGTACTTCTCATCGGGAAAGGCAGTTCTTCCTCCTCGCAGATTTCCGTCGCGCAGGCATTGGATAAATTTCATTCCGGGGCGTTTATTCTCGACGTGCGGACCAGCGAGGAATGGAATCAGGGCCATATCCCGGGCAGCATATTGGTTCCGCTCGATCAATTGCCTGGACGCCTTTCGGAAGTTCCGCGGGATCGGGACGTGGTGGTGGTTTGCCGGACGGGTGTGAGAAGCGCGCAAGGGTTGCAGATCCTTCAGCAAGCGGGGTTCACCCGTGCGGTCAGCATGACCGGAGGAATGATTGCCTGGCAAGCGGCGGGCTATCCGGTTGGAACCCAATAATCCGATACGAAACGGAAGGGGTATCCAGCGCGTGGCCAAAGTATTCAACCTCGCGGTTAAAAACCATAAAGCAGGGCGCCGTCCCTCCGTTCGGCCTTTCCCCGATGTTCGAAAAACTGAGAAAAGACCAAATCGATGGACGAAGAAAACCATTGTAAAATCCAAGAGACAGGAGATTAAATGAAAATCGCAGCTATATCCGAAGACGGCGTGACCATAAGCCAGCACTTTGGCCGCGCTCCATTATACGTAGTCATTACCGTCGAAGACGGTAAAATAATTTCGCGCCAGACCCGCGACAAGATGGGCCATGCCCAATTTTCCGGGGAGAAACACGAGGAGCACCACCATGAGGCTGATCCGCGCGGCCACGGTTTTGACCCGGCCGCGCAGAATCGCCACGGGCAGATGGTTGCCAACATATCCGATTGCGAGGTCCTGCTGGCGCGGGGTATGGGCAGGGGTGCATACGAAAGCATTAAGCAAGCGAATATTCGCCCGATCGTTACAGATATTGCCGGCATTGATGAAGCGGTTCAAGCCTATCTGAAAGGCGGCCTGGTGGACCATTCCGAACAATTGCATTGATCCTCTGGAGACTCATCCGGAGACGCCCTCTCACTGAGCTTGAAAAATGGATTCGAGGGATAACTTGATTTCAAGAATCAGGAAGCGATTTTCCGTCTCCACGGTTAAGGGGATGCTTATGGTTGGAGCTTTCCTGGGGGTTGGCGTATTACCCTGTCCGGATTGCGGGGCGCCGATGATCTTCCATATTTGGCCGATCGCAGGATTATTGGTAGTGGCTCAAGTTATAAGGAAACGCAGGGGCAAGGAATATAAACCGCCTGATCAAATAATCCATTTCCCGCCGGTAGATTGAGGATTATTAGGAAGGGTTATGGCCACGACACCCTGGCATGACCTGGAATTAAATGAGGTAGTCCAACGGATTGGCGCACATATCGGCGGGTTATCAGCCGGTGAAGCCTCGGAACGACTGGTGCGGTTAGGCCGCAATGAAATTGCGCGGCGCAAACCGGCCTCCCCGGTATGGTTGTTCTTCAAACAATTTGCCAATTTCTTCGTACTGGTGTTGCTATTCGCGGCAACACTCGCCTTCGCCGTCAGCTACCTGCCTGGCGAGAGTGGACGGCGGCTGACCGCGTTTTTTATTTTTGGCATCATTGCTCTTAGCGTCGTTCTGAGTTTTTACGAAGAATATCGTGCACAGAAGGAACTCGAATCCCTGGACAATTTGTTGGTGTTTAAGACCACCGTTCTGCGCGACGGCGCGCACCATTCCGTGGACTCCGCCGAAGTCGTGTCGGGCGACGTGATCGTGTTGACGCACGGTCAGAAAGTTCCGGCCGATGCGCGCGTGATCGAAGCGCACAACCTCCGCGCGGATGAATCCGCCCTCACAGGCGAAAGCATGAGGGTGGACAAATCCACCGAGCCTGTCGCGGCGGGGGCGGCCTTGGCGGAGCGAACCTGCATGGTCTACGGCTCGACATTCATCACCCAGGGCGCAGGGCTGGCCATAGTGGTAAGCACCGGCATGAACACGGAAGTCGGGAAGATCGCCGCTACACTCGGGCGGATGCCCGAGCGTCCCTCTCCGTTCCAGGTGGAAGTGCAAAACATGGCGCGGCAGATGATGGTCATCGTGGCAGTGTTGGCCGCAGTCGTAGCCCTCATCCTGCTCTTCCTGTTGCGCGAGTCACTGATCGATGTAATTCTGAACACCCTCAGCCTGGCGGTTGCCACCATCCCGGAAAGCCTGACTATCGTGCTCACGTTCGCACTGGCATTGGGCGCGCACCAGATGGCGCGCCGCCGAGCCGTCGTCCGGCGTCTCTCCGTGGTGGAGTCGCTTGGCTCGGTTGATACCATCTGCACCGACAAGACCGGCACGCTCACCAAAAATCTCTTAACGGTGCAAAGGCTTTATTCCGATGGGCGCCTTGTGCCGGCACCGCAGGGGAAGGTCGACGATGGGGATCTGGATGAACTCTTGCGAGCGGGCGCGCTGTGCAACGGGGCCACGATAGAAGACCCAGTCTCCATGAAAATCATCGGCGATCCGGTGGACACGGCGCTCCTGCGCGCCGCTTACGCGGCGGGGCTGGATGTGGAGCGCGAGCGAGCCGGCCTCCGGAAAGTCGACGAAGTTCCATTCAGTTCCGAGCGCAAACTGATGACGACTATTCATCAGCGCGATGGGAATTTTGTGGTCTTTACCAAAGGCGCGGCGGGTGCGGTGCTGGCGAAATGCACATCCATTTGGCAGGACGGCCGGACCCTGCCGATGGACGCATCACGTCGTTCTGCTATTCAAGATACGCTGGAACAGTTGGAAGGCGAAGCATGGTACGTGGTGGCGGTGGCGAAGAAAGAAACCACATCGGCGAATGTGGGTGAGGCGGAGCGCGACATGACGTTCCTCGGGCTGCAAGCCATGATAGACCCGCCGCGCCCCGATGCGTCGGAGACCATCGCGCAAGCGCAAACGGCGGGCATCCGCGTGGTGATGATCACGGGCGACAACGCGCTGGCAGCCCGAACCGTCGGCCAACAGTTGGGCATCGGGGAACGTTTTGTGGAGGCCCGCGAACTGGAAGTGCTGTCCGAGGACGCCTTATGCGAACGGATGAAATCAGTTGACATCGTGGCTCGCGCTACGCCCGAGACCAAACAATACGTGCTCCGGGCCCTGCAGGAAGCTGGACACTTTGTGGCGATGACGGGCGACGGCGTGAACGATGCCACGGCGCTAAAACAATCCGACGTGGGCGTGGCCATGGGCCTGCGCGGCACCGACATCGCCAAGGAATCGGCGGCGATGGTGCTCTTGGACGATGACTTTTCCACCATCGTTGCCGCCATCGAAGAAGGCCGCCGCATTTTCGATAATATCCGCAAATTCACCAATTACCTGCTGAGCACAAGCCTGGGGGAGGTATTGGTAGTGCTGGCGCTTTCGATGACGGGTTACTTCCCGCTCTCCGCCAAGATGTTGTTGTGGGTGAATGTCGTGACGGACCTGATCCCGGCCAGCGCATTGGCCGCCGACCCCGCGGTACCGCACGTGATGAAGCGCCGCCCGCGCCGCCACGACGAACCGATCCTGAACAAGGCCATCTACGCCACCATTGCGGGAAGCATCCTTCGAACGCTCCTTGCTTACGGGTTTATTTTTTGGGTCGGTCTACAATTCGGCGGTGTTACCTACGCGCGGACAATGCTATTTACGAGCATCGTGCTGCATGCCTTCACGCGGGTGATGGTCGTGCGCCAATTGGATCGGCTGTCTCTTTGGTCGAACCGCGCCCTGTTGTGGAGTTATGCGGCGTCGGTAGGCCTTCAATTGCTGGCACTCTACACTCCCCTGCGCGGCTTGTTTGGCATCGTGCCGCTGGATTGGAGGGCGTGGGCAGTAATGATTCCGGTTGTTGCGGTATCCTCCATCGCCGGAATCTATATGACGCGTTGGATTTTGAAATATTTTCCAATGTGGGAGAAATAAATCGCAAGGTTCGAACGGTAATGGAAGGGACTGCATGTGATCTGAGGATGAGCATACTCCGCCCACGGACGAAACGGTTTTAATGGCCTGTTGATGCGGGGGTTAATCTCACAACCATTTTCCAAAACCAAAAACCAGAGCAGTGACCAGCATCCCCGCGAGCGCTCCAGCTATCAATTGTGGAACAGTGTGTTTGCGGCGATGCAAGCGCGCCCAGGCGACCAGCGGCATGGAAAGAAACGCCAACAGCGCCGGCGCGCCGAAGACGAAGACCAGCGCAGTGGAAAATCCGCCTACACCCGCCAGGTGCATGCTGATTTTATAGAAACTGGAAATACTGAACATCACGATGGCGAGGCAGAAGTAGGCCAACACGATGACCGTCAGCAGATGGGGACCCGCGAAGAGGCGCAAGACCAGCAGCGCCAGCACGTCGCTGCCCAGACTGACGAGGATGAAACGCGGGCGTTCCTCGCGGCGCGAGAGTTCCATGTCGCTCACCCAGCCGCGTTTGCGTCCGATGAGCAAATAAGCGAGCGGAATGCCTGTCACGATTACAATCGTCAGAATTGCCCAGAGCAGGCCGAGGCGATGACTTAAGTATGTCGAAGGATCCGACGCCGAGACGTAACCGAAGGCGAGGAAAATCGGCAGCGAGAGGACGGAACTGTCGAAGAGAACGGAAATCCAGCGAGCGAGACGGTCTGCCATAGCACTCACACCTTAACCATTTCCTAGTCGAAAAAGGGAGTCAACCACCGATTAAATCGCGGCGGAGACTTGATAGGTCTTGGATGCGGCCGTAGGAACTCCTCCTCGAAAAAGCGTTTTCATTCCGCCAAAATCAGGTAGGCATCCTCATCTTCCCAATCGGAGGGCATAAGGCGGAAGCCGTTCTCTTGCAGTGCGCGGCGGATAACTTCCGGGTCGAGGCGATGGTGACGCGGAGGGCCGTCCTCGTGAACCGCATCGGGACGCCAGTCGAGCAAGCCAACCTGCCCGCCGAGACGCAATACGCGGCGGACTTCCTTTATCAAATCTGCCAGTGGTTCCACTTCATGCGCCATGAACGCGCCCCAGATCCAATCGATGCTGGCGTCGGGCAAGTCAATCTGCGGTAATTCAGAGCGCAGCGGGTGTACTTGCGCGGGCGGCTTCCGCGCGGAGAGCGCGTCCAGCATCTCCGGACTGATATCCAGCGCCCAGACGATCCCTCGCGGACCGACAATGTCTGCCAGCGGAAACGTCCAGAAACCGGGACCACACCCTAGGTCGAGAACTGTTTGGCCGGGGAGAATATCGAGCCGCTGCAACAGCCGCACAGGCTGCCAGCGGGCGGCGCGTTCGGCGTTGGTCAGCCCAGAACTACGTTTTGGGTCGAAGCGGTGGTCCTGGCGCGACATAGTGTTCCCCAAAGTATTTTAGACCCATCCCAGCGCGAGCAATCCGCCCCATAGGGTGATGCCGACTAGGAAGACCCACAGGATGTCAATCTTGAACCAGCGCACGGCGACAAAGGCCGCGCCCGCCAGCACAATTGTAGCCGGATTTTTAAGCGCCACGCCGCCCAATTGCAACAATACCACCGCCAGCAGGCCGACAAAAGACGCCATGACCCCCGCCAGCGCACCGCGCACGGCTTGCAGATTGCGCAGACGGGAAAAGATTTCAGTGAAGGCCAGCGTCATGGCGAACGAAGGAGAAAAGATGGCAAAGGTCGCCAATAAACCGCCCCAGAAGCCGCCCAATTTGTAGCCGATGAATGTGGCGGTGATCAGGAACGGACCCGGCGTAATCTGCCCCAGGGCAACCCCGTCCGCAAACTGGCTGAGCGACATCCAGTGATGCGCATCCACCGTCTCGGACTGAATCAGCGGGATGATGGCGGTCCCATTGCCAAACGCAACCGAACCAATTTTGAACAATGATAGCGCCAGCCCGCCGATTTCTGATTTGAGACTCCACGAGAAAACGACCACAGTTAAACTCACCGCCGCGACCAACCCGATGCTTACCCAACGCTTCGCCGAGACCGGTTCGACCTTTGGGGTGGGTTTGCCTGCTGCGGCCATTTTTCCCGACGCCGGGTGAATGAGTAACGCTCCCAGCGCCAGCGCGACCAGCGCAATCAACACCGCGTTGACTTTGAACAGGAGGGCGGCAAAGGCCAGCAGCATGATGACGGCTTGAATCCACTGCTGGACATTGCGCCCGCCCATTTCCAGCGTGAGATTGAGCAGGATCCCCACCACCAGCGCCTCTACTCCAAAAAAGAGCGAATGCACCCACGGGAGGTTGCCGGCGTTGAAGTAGAACGCCGAAAGAATAGTCATTAATCCAAACGAGGGCAGCACGAATCCGAGTGTTGCCAGAAGCGCTCCGATGACGCCGCGCAGTTTGTAGCCCACGTAGGCGGTGAAATCCACCATGATTGGGCCGGGGTATAGTTGCACCATGGCCAGCCCTTCGTTCATTTCTTCTTCGCTCAGCCAGTGGTTGTCCATCACCACCGCCTTGAGTTTTTGGATAATGGCCATGCCAAAGGCCGTCAGGCCGACTACGAGGTAGGAGGAGAAAATAATCCATAGAGAAACTTGCGGGCGGAGTTGATCTTCGGGAATGTTTGTTGAATTCATTTGCATCATTAATCCAATTCAGACGGGAGCATGCCATATAGAGATGCGTTGCCGCACGCCGTTACAGTTTGTTTTCGCTGACCAAAGTCAATCCGTTGCTGCGGATTAAATTGCGCACGTCCGGCAGGAAACCCTGGATATCTTCCTGTTCGGTCGACGTGACCTCGAAGGACATGAAGGAGGGCGTTTTTTCCATCGCCCCTTTAACGGTCGGCACATCCAACCGTATATTCACGAAGTCGTACGGTTTTTCTTTGACGGCTTCCTCCATTTGAACCAGGAAACGTTTTTCGCCGAATTCCCCGGCGACCTCGAACCGAACGTGCACGGTCAGCTTGGCCACCGCATCCTCGGCGGCGGCGCGGGCCTTGAGCGCATCCTGCTTGGCCATCTTTTCCTTGGCTTCCTGGCGCACGACCTTGAAAATTTTGTGCTCGCGTTCCAGCTTCCAGACCAGGTCGCGGTCGGGGAAAGAGATGGCCTGAACCGGGCAGACCGTGCCGCAGGTGCTGCAGCCCACCATGCAGCTCATGGCGTTGACCGGCACGGCCTTGTTGTCCCGCATTTCGTAGACTCCGCGTCCGCAGGTGGTATAGCAAAGCGTGCAGCCGATGCAGGTATCGGCGTCCACCTTCGGGAACCAGGGGATGTCTTTCCGCGGGATCCCATGCCACATTTCGTCTTTTGCCATCTCAATCCTCCTTCTGCTAATGCAGTTTCTCGATATGATCTTCGAGACTGCCCGCCAGGTAGGCCTGGATGGCCTCGTCGACGCTTGCCAAATCCGTCACGATCGGGCGGATATTCGCCTGCTTCATGCTTTCGTACGCGCCCGCGCCCATGCCGCCCGCGAGCAGGACTTCGCAGTCGCCGATGGCGGCAGCCATGCGGGCGTGGCGGTTCTGTGCGGCCGGATCGAAGCCGTGTCCGCGCGGGTCTTCTCCGTGCGATTCCTTGTGGGGTTCACCGGAGAATTGGGAATGGCCCATCTTGTCGCGCTTTTCGCGCGCGATGATCTTGCCGTCTTCGACGGTCACAACCACGTAGAACGGGGCGCGGCCAAAGTGCTGGCTGATGGTTGCTCCATCTTCTGATACCGCCGCAATTTTCATGGTGTGTCTCCTTAAAAGTGCCGGCTTACCGCTCGACTTTGACGGTTTTTTCGTAGCCGGAACATGGGATGCAAACGGGCTTGCCATCCTTTAAACGCGCATATCGGTCAAAGACATATTCACCGCAGACGCTGCATTTGGTCTTGTTGAAGGAACCCTTGACCGGGGTGTAGGTGAAATCGGGCTTGGGCTCGACCTTGAAAATCGCCTCGTCGGGCTGATCGTACACCCACTGGATGACCTCACGGCGCACCTCCAGCGGAATCTGGGAAGGCTCGACGCCTTTCTTGCGATAGACAAAGAACTCGAACTTGCCCATGGCGTCGATGAAATCGGGCAGAAGGGAGTAGCGCACCGCGCCTTTTTTGGGATGATAGAAAGTGGCCGCCAGCTTGCCATAGAAGGTCTTGGCGATCATCCCTTTTCCATACGTCGCGCCGGTGGCGATTTGCATGCCATCCATCATGCAGGTTTGCGGATGGCCTTCGCCCAGTTCGGGGAAGATGAAGAAGCCATGGTCGGCTTCCTTTCCGACGCCCAGGTATTCGAGCGCCAGTTTGCCCATGCGGTAGCCGAGCGGCATGAACGGGCATTCGTGGGCGTGAAATTCAAAGGCCCATTCGGGGGGAACGTATTTCGTAGTCATGTGAAATCTCCTTTTTAATCCTCCCCGAAAGGGGAGGATTAGGGTGAAAGTCACTTCACCAGATCGAAAATCATCTTGGCGGCGATCAGCCAGAGCAGAACGCCGATGATTTTCTTGAGCTGTGCGCTCGATATTCTTGTTTTCATCAACTGCGAGCCGATGATCGACCCGGCGGCGGCGGCGACGGCCGTCAGCCCCAGGAAGAGGGGATCCAGCCCGCCGAGCGTGGCGTGACCGAGAAAGCCGGACAGGGACGAGAACACTACCACCAGGGCGGTGGTCCCGGCGGCGACCTTGGCATCCAGCCCCAACCAGTTCAGCACCGGGACAATGAAGTTCCCGCCGCCGATACCGAGCAACCCTCCCAGAAAGCCGGCCACACTACCTACTCCAACTCCCGCGCCGATTTCGACCGGACGGCTGATGGGTTTTTCGCGGGTTTTGGCTTTATAGAAGAGCATCATTATCCCCGCGAAAACCAGGAAGGCCGCGAACATCGCGAGTAAAACCGTCTTATTGACATGCGGGGTCAGGCGCGCCCCGAGCGGCGAGAGGATCACCGCCGCGATCAATACCGGCACGCCGACGCGCCAGTTAATCAGTTTGCCGCGCCAGTAGTTGATAGCCGCGAACAAGAGGCTGACCACGTTGAGCAATAGCGCGGCGGGCGTGGCTTCCGCCAATGGCATGCCCATGTAGTAGAACAGCGGCACGAACAGGAAGGCCGCGCCCAGCCCGGCCATCGCCAGCAGGCCGGAGAAGATGAAAACCGCCAAGGTCGAGAAAACATAAAACCAAAGGGACATTTTATTCCTCCGAATTTACGGCTGCCTGCAAAGCCGCTTCGATTTCCTTCGCGCCGCGATGACCCACCATTGCGACCTTTTCGCCGATAACCAACACCGGCATGGACATCACTCCGTAGGACAGAATGCGCGAAAGGTCCTGCACGTATTCCACGTCGACATTCTTCCAGCCGTTGCGCGCAATGATACGGTTCACGTCGTTGTACATGCTCTGGCAGGAAGGGCAGCCGGTGCCGAGTATTTTTATGTTCATCGGGGCTCCCGTGTTCATTTCACAGAACCAGATTGAACAGATACCCGGTGAGGATGATGGCAACCGTCACGATGCCGATGAACAGCGCGATCAACTTCGGCTTCAGCACGCGGCGCAGCAAAATCGTTTCGGGCAGACTGACGCCGACCACCGCCATCATGAAGGCGAGCGCCGTACCCATCGCCGCGCCTTTCTCGATCAGCGCGACCATGATGGGAAACATCCCGGCCGCATTCGAATACAGGGGAAGGGCGATCAAGACCACGAGCGGCACCGACCACCAGTTTTTGCCCATCAATCCGGTCAGCGCGTCCATCGGCACGTAGCCATGAATGACGGCGCCGATTCCGATTCCAATGATCACATACAACCAGACCTTATCGACAATCTCGCGCACGGCTTCCCAGGCCCGCAGGATGCGGTCATGCCAGGTCAGCTTGCCCGAATCATCCTCGGATCCCCGGTAGACCATTTGCCAGACGAAGTCTTCCACCCAGGATTTAAGATGAAGGGAGCCAATGACCATTCCGGCGATGATGGAGATGACCAGCCCCGAGACCACATAGAGGCCGGCGATTTTCCAACCGTACATGCCGAATAGCAGCGCCAAGGCGACTTCGTTGATCACCGGCGCGGCAATGAGGAAGGAAAACGTCACTCCGAGCGGAATCCCGCTCTCGACAAACCCGATGAAGAGCGGCACCGCCGAGCATGAGCAGAACGGCGTGACGATCCCCAGCATTCCCGCCAGCACGTTGCCGATGCCCTGGCGTTTGCCGCCCAACAGGCTTCGCGTGCGCTCCGGGCTGAAGAACGTGCGCAGGATTGTGATCACGAAGATCATCCCTGATAACAGGAGGAAGATTTTGGGGACGTCGTAGAAGAAGAAAGCCAGCGAAGACCCGAGGCGTGAAGTGCTGGAAAGCCCCATCAGGTTGTAGGAAATCCAATTTGCCAGGGGTTGAATAAAATTATATGCCGCCAGCCAGAGAATGGCCGCTATGCCGACGATAAATAAGTCTTTCAGGTCCTGCTGTTTCGCCGAAGGGTGGGACGGTTGGGTGGATAGCGTCTGTGTCATACGTTGGTGAACCTTCTTTCACTGGAATTGACGGAGCGGAAACATTCAAAAAACGGAATGTAATCTCTCCGATATTTTCCCCGCTTCTAAGCGGGGAAAATACACTGTGATAACTATGCGGCTGCTTCCAATGCGCTTTTCAGCCAGGCAATTACTTCCTCCTGGTTTGGAATACGGCCGGAGCTAACCACCTTTTCGTTGATGACCAGGCCGGGGGTGGACAGGATGTTGTAGGCCATGATGTCCTTGTAATCGGTTACTTTAATAATCTCGGCTTCGGTGCCCGAACTGGCAACCGCCTGCCGGGCGACGGCTTCCAATTTTTTGCAGTTGGCGCAACCGGAACCAAGGACTTTGATTGTCAGCATGTTCTCCTCCGAAAAAAAATTTGAATTTCGTTAGCCAAGTCGGCTCCGCAAGGGGCGCTCATATACCCAACACGCCGGTTTGCGATAAAGTCATCCACGCTCACTTTTACCGTTTTTTGCGGCATCGGCGCAAACATTTTTATCCGTCTGCGGCAACCGGCGTGCAATTCGGGCAATGGCAGTTCTCCATTGCCGCATGCTTCGTGAAAGCAGGAGAGCCGGTAGAAACACCCGCAATCCGACCCGATAGACGGATTAGGTCAAGTAATTTGGGATCGGCGAGGCGGTAGTATATGAAGCGTCCTTCCCGTCTTGTCGTAATCAATCCAGCACCCCGCAGCGCTATCAGATGCTGCGAGATGTAAGCCTGTCTTTGTCCGAGCGCCGCCTCGAGATGGCAGACACAGGCTTCGCCGGCCCCCAGCGACAGGATAATTTCAAGCCGCGCCGTTGACGATAGCGCATCAAGCAACTCGGCGATACGCGGGATGTCTTTGTAGGTCTTTTTGTCCATATTCTAATTCCTGAATGTATTCTAAATTATATTCGAAATACTGAATATGTCAATCCCCAGACAATTTCGAGTTTGTCGAATTTATCTCGTTCCAGATTAGTAATGATTCTGTTGCGAATTAACCGTTGAATCTCAATCCTGGCAATTCTCCTCATCTGCTTGAAAAATCTACAACTGGTCAGGAACAGGGAATTTATTCAATTTTAAAAGGATAAAAAAGCTTGATTATCCTTCGATAACCCTTCATGTAAAGTTGAAAAAGCGCTCCCGGCCTGCGCGAGGTGGCCTGAGTCGCCATCCACTGGACCTACCAGATTATCAGAAATCGGACCAGGAGGCTGGCGTGGAAGACATTTGTAGGTTAACAATCCATGAAAGTACTACGTGATTTGGATGCAATAAATATTCCACTGATATCAACTCGCTTGACAAAATCATCATATATCGTAAAATTACGATATATGATAGTGGTTCCGGCAAAACTCCTTTCTCCGGAAAAACGACGCTTAGCCAAGATGCTCAAAGCGCTTGGCAACCCTGTTCGTTTCCGGATGATCGAGTTCTTGGCCAAGAACCAAACCTGCATTACCAACGACATCGTCAGGAATACGCCATTGGCCCAGTCTACAATCAGCCAGCATCTCAAAGTGTTGTGCGAGGCCGGCCTCATTCAGGGCGAGATCGAAGGCCCCGCCACCTGCTATTGTCTCGACCCGGAGGGATTTCGCTGGCTCAAAGAGCATATTGACGGTTGGCTGCTTGATTACAGACCGGGCTGTTCGCCAATGAGTAAAAAGTAATGCCAATTTGTAATCAGCTTTTTTTGGATTCAATTTTCGCAGATTTGCGATGAAGGAAATGGAGCTAGCCGCATTCAGCCCGTTCACATTGGTCCAGTACGTCGGGTTCGAGGATGTCACCCTCAGCCGCAATATCAGTGAAGGAATAGCGAAGGGCGTATCGGTCAATTCCGAATAAATATCAAACAGGAAATAGTCTACAGGAAAGGAGAATTCACTATGGATAAACAAAACGTTCTTTTTCTTTGCACGGGCAATTCGGCTCGCAGTCAGATGGCGGAGGCTTTCCTTCGCAAATACGGCGCAGACCGTTTCGAGGCTTTCAGCGCTGGATTGGAACCCAAACGGATGAATCCATTCACCATACAGGTTATGAAAGAGATCGGCATCGACGTTTCCGGACAGCGATCCAAGGGCGTGGATGAATATCTCGGAAAGGTCTTGTTTCAATATCTCATCACGGTGTGCGACGACGCTGAGAAGAACTGTCCCACGGTCTGGCCGGGCGTCAACCAGCGCCTGCACTGGTCCTTCGAAGATCCAGCGAAGCTACAGGGCACCAACGATCAGAAGTTGGCTAAATTCCGCCAGGTGCGTGATCTGATGGAGCAGAAAATCATCAGCTGGCTGAAATCCTTCCCCCAGGGTGCCTGAAATGACTCTCAAAGATCCTTATTCCGCACCCCGGCGTCTGGCTTTCCTCGACCGCTTCCTGACCCTATGGATTTTCCTTGGGATGGCGGGCGGGGTGGTGATCGGTTATTTCTTCGCCAACCAGGTTGCCAGGTTCAACGTACTGGTCTCGGTGGGCACGACCAATATTCCCATCGCGCTCGGCCTGATCCTGATGATGTACCCGCCGCTCGCCAAAGTGCGATACGAAGAACTCGGCGACGTCTTCCGCAACGGGAAGGTGCTCGGCCTGTCGCTGGTCCAAAATTGGATCATCGGTCCGATCTTGATGTTCGCCCTGGCGGTCGTTTTCCTGCGCGGTTACCCGGAATACATGACCGGCCTGATCCTGATCGGCCTGGCGCGCTGCATCGCGATGGTCATCGTTTGGAACGAGCTGGCCAAAGGGGACAGCGAATATGCCGCCGGGCTGGTGGCGTTCAACAGCGTCTTTCAGGTGCTGTTCTACAGCGTCTACGCCTACGTGTTCATCACCGTCCTGCCGACCTGGTTCGGCTTGACCGGCAACATTGTGAACATCACCATCGGCGAGATTGCCAAGACGGTGTTCGTTTACCTCGGCATCCCGTTCATCGCCGGATTCCTGACGCGTTTCGTTCTGGTGCGGGCCAAAGGTAGGGATTGGTATCACAAGGTTTTCATTCCCAAAATCAGCCCGCTGACGCTGATCGCACTGCTCTTCACCATCGTGGTGATGTTCTCCCTCAAGGGCCAGTACATCGTCCAGTTGCCGCTCGACGTGGTCCGGATCGCCATTCCCCTTCTCATCTATTTTGTGATCATGTTCCTGGTCAGTTTCTTCATGGGCCGGGCTGTCGGCGCGGACTACTCGAAGACGGCCACGCTCTCCTTCACGGCTGCCAGCAATAATTTCGAGCTGGCGATCGCTGTGGCGGTGGGCGTGTTCGGGATCGGGAGCGGCGCGGCTTTCGCGGCCGTCATCGGGCCGCTGATCGAAGTGCCGGTGATGATAGGACTGGTGAATGTGGCGCTCCTTTTTCAGAAACTTTTATTTGCCAAACCTGAAAGGTTCACTTAAATCCCTGAAGAAAGCTGAATAGTAGGTGATTAGAGGGTGCGCATCGGCAATAGTTTCTGCCCACCAGGGCTTCCAGCCGCTTGGCCAAGGCATGTCGAAAAATACTGACGGTAGACAAGCTGATCAACGGTGGAAACGCAAGCTGTTAGTGAATGCTCATTCGGGAACCATTCATGAATGGTTACTCTCTGTTGATTATACCGGGTTGATAGATTTGTCGATTTCATACGGTAAGCATATAATCTCTCTTACTCAGCCATGGCCTGTACTTTCGATCAATCCAAAGACGAAATCGCCCGCCTCGTAAAGCACTTCGAGACCAACCGGGCCGCTTACCTGGCCCAGGCCTACAACGAAGCCCAAGCACGGCAGGAATTCATCGACCCGCTGTTCATCGCACTGAATTGGGACGTACACAATCAGCAACAGGCCGCGCCCGATTACCGCGATGTTGTCGTGGAGTATTCACTGGAGATGGAGGCCCACGAAGCGCGGAAAGCGCCTGATTACGTTTTCCGAGTGGGGCATGATCCGAAGTTTTTTGCGGAGGCGAAGAGGCCGGGTGTGGATCTAAAGACGTCGACGGGACCGGCCTACCAACTGCGGCGCTATGCCTGGAGCGCCAAGCTGCCGCTTTCGGTATTGACCGACTTTCAAGAATGGGCCGCGTATGATTGCCGTATCCGGCCTTCCGAAAAGGATAAATCCTCCGTAGCGCGGTTGGCCTACCTGACCTATGAGGAGTATGCCGATTGTTGGCATAAAGTATGGGATGTTTTTTCGCGCGATGCGGTGTGGGGCGGTTCCTTCGACCAATTCGCGCAGGGCAGTAAAGCCAAACGCGGCACGTCGGAAGTGGATGCCGAGTTTCTAAAGGAAATCGAAGGTTGGCGTAATTCGCTGGCGCACAACATTGCCTTGTGCAACCCTGACATTACGCTGGACGAGTTGAACAACTCCGTGCAACGCACCATCGACCGAATTATTTTTCTTCGCATGGTCGAGGACCGCGGCATGGAAGAGTACGGCCAGCTCCAGCAAATCGGTGAAGGCGAAGACGAAGACATCTACGCCAAACTCTTAGCGCTTTCCAAAAAGGCGGACGCCAAATACAACTCCGGTTTGTTCAACTTTACCAAATCGGGCGACCAGGTTACCCCTCGTCCTTCGAGGGCGATGGGAATTGCGTAGCGGGGGCCGTTGGACCTTGAAAATTGGCGGGAATCACAAGCGGAAGGAATCCGCTGAACCAAGGGTGATAAAATAATAATATGAGCAGAACATACACCTACTGGGCGACACTCGTCGGCGCAGTATGCGTCTATTTTCTCGTCCACACTGCCCTTTTCCCCCAGAACATGATCTTGCGGAATGCCATCATTCAAGGTGCCCTGATCGGCTTCGGGCTGGCGTTCGTCTCGGCCTATGTTTACGCCCGGATCAAGGCCAAAAAGGTCAACGGCTGGATCACCATGTACGGGTTGGGCGAACCCGGCAACGGCATGTTCCTGCGCGCCGCGCACGCCCAGCTTTTCCCCGGCCCGGTGAACCTGCCGCAGGAGGCGATGTACTGGTGGACGAATTCAGACGGCGCCGGCCATGCGCTCTCCGGAGCCCACGACTACATCATGCACTTTCCGGCGGGCGGGCTTCCGCCGAACAAGGCCTTCTGGTCGATAACGATGGGGGATGCGGGGAATCATTTTGTAGCGAATCCGCTTAACCGGTACAGTGTCAACGATCGTACCGGCCTCGCCCAAAACCCTGATGATTCCGTTGATGTTTACATTCAAAAGGCGGATCCGGCGGGGCGCGAGTCCAACTGGCTGCCCGCGCCTTCGGGCAATTTCATCCTTTGGCTGCGCGTCTACATCCCCGGTGAGGCCATCCTCAAGGGCGAGTACATCGTCCCCCCAGTGGTCGAAGTGAGCTGATGGCTATGAACATCCAGAATTTACTGATCTTCGGTGTGGTGGTGGTCGTGGTGTGGTGCGTGGTGATCTACTTCTGGCCGCGCATGTTACTGTCCGTGTTCAAGAGAGGGATTCTCGTGAGTGGGTTCGGCGGTGGCCCCATCCCGGTCAATACGATTGAAACGCAGCCCCAAGCCTTTTTTGCGGATCCTCTTCACCCGCCAGCCTCGGCTTCGAAATTGGTGACTACTGGCGTTAACCGAGACACGCTTTATGCGGCCGGCTGGTTGGACCTCAGGAAAGGGCCGCTCGTCTTGCATGTGCCCGACATGAACGATCGCTACTATAGCGTGCAGTTCACTGATCCGTCGAAAAACACTAATTTCGCCTACGTCGGCACGCGCACCACGGGCACGCAGGCGGGAGACTATCTCATTACGGGGCGGAATTGGAAAGGACAGGTACCGAATGGCATGACGCAGATATCCTCGCCGAACAATTCGGCGCTTGTATTCGGACGAGTGTTTGTGAAAAGCGACAGCGACCTCTCGACGGCCTATGATCTCTCGAAGCAGATACAATTAGCGCCACTGAGTGGATGGCGCCCCGGTTAGTCTCATATATATATATTGACTTGAACAGTTTACTGCATAATATCGGTTGTGTGGTCGATTATTCTAGTCAATATTTCTCTACAAATATATTCTCTATATGGGAAAAATATTCCGCCCAACAAAAGGACGCAGCCGACCCCCATCGCGAATTCTTCGCATCGGGAGCTCCCGCTACCCCGTAAAAAACACGGGGCAGGCGCAACCATCACCACTCAAAGAGCAAAATCGAGTAGTGATGTTCCGCGAGGGCAAGATCGCCGATGCTCATCGCTCCCTCGCTTCGCAACCATCACCGCTCGATGAGCAGAACCGAGCGGTGATGCTCCGCGAGGGCAGGCGGGGGCAGGCGGGTGCAGGCTGCTCAAGGCGCAAGTTACCATCAATTTCCAGTTTTTTGCTTTTCGGATAGAATCTTGCCAGTATTCGGGCGGCGGCAGCTGGTTGCCCGGCCGTTGGGCAGCCAAAGTAACAGGGCGATAGAATGACATCTATGGACCGCACCGTCCTCATATATATCATCGGCCCCATAATTCTCGCGGTGATCATTTTTGGAGCACTGCGAATTTTCAACCCAACCCACACCTATACGAGAACCGTCACCTCGGACGTGATCCAAGGCGTTCTCGTCGGCGCAGGGCTGTCTTTTATCACGGTATTGCTCATTCTCCCGAATTTCTATATCGCGAACGCAAACGGGTGGACCACCATGTTCGGATGCGGCGAGCCCAGCAGCGGCATTCTTTTACGTGCCGCATGCAACGTCACATTCACGGGCCCGATAAACGTGCCGCAAGAGGCGATGTATTGGACGACGAGCAAAGATGGCGCGGGCCATACGCTCTCTGGAGTCCACGACTACATCCTGCACTTCCCGGCAGGCCAACTTCCGCCCAATAACGCGTTCTGGTCGCTCACGATGGGCGACGCACAGAATCACTTTGTAGCAAATCCGATCAATCGTTATAGCGTGAGCGATCGGTCAGAACTAGTGCAAAATGCCGACGGTTCCATCGATATTTATATCCAGAATTCTCCTCCGGCAGGCCATGAATCCAACTGGCTGCCTGCGCCAACTGGCAACTTCATCCTCTGGCTGCGCGTGTATCTGCCGGGTCAAACTATCCTGAACGTCGAGTACAAGGTTCCGCCGGTTGTCGTAGTGAAATGACATCGCATATGAAACACAAACATCTGCTCACGTTTGGTTCGGTCATGGTTGTGGCATGGGTCCTTGGCACGTTTCTCCTCAGCTACTTTTGGCCGTACTTCGTGAGCAACACCTATAAAAAAGGAATTCTCAATCAAGGAGGAGGCGAGGGCCCCATCCCGATCAATACGCTCTATACGGAGTCCCAGGCACTTTTTGCGGATCCCCTCCACCCGCCCGTTTCGGCCTCAAAATTATTGACCACCGGCGTGAACCACGACACGCTCCTTACGATTGGCTGGCTCGACCTCTCTAAAGGGCCGCTGGTCCTGCATGTGCCGGACTTCTCAGGGCGCTACTACAGTGTGCAGTTCACTGACCCGTTTGACGTCGACTTCGCCTACGTCGGCACGCGCGCCACCGGCACGCAAACAGGCGACTATCTCATAACGGGACCCGACTGGCAGGGGCAGGTTCCGGGCGGCATGACGCGGATCTCCTCGCCGAACAATTCGGTGCTCGTTCTCGGCCGCATCCTTGTATACAACGAGAGCGACCTGCAGGCTGCCTACGACCTTGCGAAGCAGATACTACTAACACCGCTAAGCGGCTGGCAACCCAGCCAGCCGGTGCCCTGAAAGGGTATAGCACATAATTACTGAAATGCGTTTTGTAGTGCATTTGTATCGAAAAAGATATTGAAATTGTCCCGATGCAAAAACTCGTTGCCGTTTTTCCTCAAAATACAACGGGGAAAACGAAATTATTGCCTGACGATGTAGTCGTGTCAAACCTTTCAAAGTTAGGGGAGAACGCCACAAAAGTGGAAAGATCACCCGACACAGCGTGCACCGGACGGCTCAACCGGCGGCGAAAAATTTTATCGCCGGTCTCGCTTCTTTCGCTTCGCCGCCGCAGCGCAGTGCTATAATTTAAACATAATTTGTGCCGGCTTTGCTCGGCGCTGTTATCGCGCAAACTGTCAGCGATATAGGCAGCGAAACATTATATTAACCGTAGCTCTGTTCCACAAGGTACTCAGAGAAAGGAGTAAACATCATGAATGATGATACCAAGGGCTTGTCAATGGGCGGGACTCACAAACAGATGGCCGGCAGAGGAACATCGAACCGGGACTGGTGGCCGAACTTATTGCGGCTGGATATCTTGCGCCAGCGTTACCCCCTGTCCAATCCAATGGGCGAGAGCTTCAACTACGCTGACGAGTTCAAAAGCCTCGATCTGAAGGCTGTGAAAAAAGACCTTCGCGCCCTGATGACCGACTCGCAGGATTGGTGGCCGGCGGACTTCGGGAATTACGGCCCTTTGTTTATCCGCATGGCATGGCACAGCGCCGGCACGTATCGCACCAGCGACGGTCGCGGAGGTGCCGGATCCGGCCAGCAGCGCTTCGCGCCTATCAATAGCTGGCCTGACAACGTCAGCCTCGACAAGGCGCGCCGGCTGCTCTGGCCGATCAAGCAGAAGTACGGCCGGAAAATCTCATGGGCCGACCTCATGATCCTGGCCGGCAACGTCGCCCTGGAATCAATGGGATTCAAGACGTTCGGCTTTGGGGGAGGCCGCGAGGACGCCTGGCAGCCGGACGAAAGCGTCTACTGGGGCGCCGAAAACAAGTGGCTGGACGACAAGCGCTACTCCGGGGACCGGAATCTCGAGAATCCGCTCGCTGCGGTCCAAATGGGCCTGATCTACGTCAACCCGGAAGGGCCGAACGGCAACCCGGATCCGATCGCGGCGGCCAAGGATATCCGCGAGGTTTTTGCTCGCATGGCCATGAACGACGAAGAGACGGTGGCGCTCATCGCTGGAGGACACGCCTTTGGCAAAACCCACGGCGCCGGCCCTGCGTCCCATGTGGGTCCTGAGCCGGAAGCGGCCCCCATCGAGGAGCAAGGCCTCGGCTGGAAGAGTAGCTTTGGCACGGGCAAGGGCGCGGATGCGATCACCAGCGGTCTGGAAGTCACTTGGACCACGACGCCGACGAAATGGAGCAACAACTTCTTCGAGAATCTGTTCGGCTATGAGTGGGACCTGACGAAGAGCCCGGCAGGTGCGCATCAGTGGACGCCGAAGGGCGGCGCGGGCGCCGGAACGGTGCCGAATGCCCACGATCCGTCGAAGCGGATTGCGCCTTCCATGCTGACGACGGACCTCTCGCTGCGCTTCGACCCGGCTTACGAAAAGATTTCGAGGCGCTTCTACGAGAATCCGGATCAGTTCGCGGATGCCTTCGCCCGTGCGTGGTTCAAGCTGACACACCGCGATATGGGTCCTCGCGCGCGTTATCTCGGACTGGAAGTGCCTTCCGAAGAGCTCATCTGGCAGGACCCCATCCCCGCGGTCAATCACAAGTTGATTGATGAGAAGGACATTGCCTCCCTCAAGAGTAAAATCCTGGCGTCAGGGCTGTCGGTTTCGCAACTGGTTTCGACTGCCTGGGCGTCGGCGTCCACCTTCCGTGGTTCCGACAAGCGCGGCGGCGCGAATGGCGCGCGCATTCGCCTCGCGCCTCAGAAGGATTGGCCGGTCAACCAGCCGGCCGAACTGGCGAAAGTACTCAAGACGCTGGAGGCGATCCAGAGCGAGTTCAACAAGGCGGCCCCCGGCGGCAAGAGGGTCTCGCTCGCCGACCTGATCGTTCTGGCCGGTTGCGCGGGCGTCGAGCAAGCCGCGAAGAAGGCCGGTCACGACGTGAAGATTCCTTTCACGCCGGGACGCATGGACGCCTTGCAGGAACAAACCGATGTGGACTCGTTCGCCGTGCTCGAACCATTGGCGGATGGCTTCCGCAACTACCTCAAGGGCAAGTACGCCGTGCCGGCTGAGGCCTTGCTGGTCGACAAGGCGCAGTTGCTGACGCTGACCACGCCGGAGATGACGGTTCTCGTGGGCGGGATGCGCGCTCTGAATGCCAACGCCGGAAAGTCCCAACACGGCGTCTTCACCAAGCGGCCGGAGACGCTGACCAACGACTTCTTCGTGAACCTGCTCGACATGGGCACGGAGTGGAAGCCGGTGTCGGACGCCAAGGACGTGTTCGAAGGGCGCGATCGCAAGACGGGTGAGCTGAAGTGGACCGGCACGCGCGTCGATCTCATCTTCGGTTCCAACTCCGAGCTTCGGCCTCTGGCCGAGGTCTACGGAAGCTCGGACGGGCAGGCGAAGTTCGTCCAGGATTTTGCGGCGGCGTGGAACAAGGTGATGAACCTTGACCGTTTCGACCTAGCCTGATCGTAGCATAAACATCTTCGAGATCTACTGACAAGGCGGCAATCGATCGATCCGCTAACAACCGGTTCCAGCAGCTGCGTATCACCGCCGCTGGAACCGGAATGTTAGGCCGAGTAATAAAGGATAAACAAAGAATATAGATATTGGGGATATTGGATATTGGAAAATTAACTTATTTAGGAAATAGAAAAACCAAGGATATATTAATTCAAGGATATTGATGGCAGATCAGGGATAATTATTTAAGCTGCTATCCCTTCGCTTTATTACAAAATGTCTATGCTTTAGAGGAAATCGTTTGTGATGCATTTGGCCTGAGCGTTGGGCCAATTATTCTTGGAAAAATCGATACTTACTTTCTGTTTCAATAAAATCAATAATTACAATGATCCCCCTTATGTTATTGTTATATAACAATATATTTGGATCGAGATCACATTCGATAATTTTGTGATAAGAGCTCCGTCGGAATAACTCTCAAATGATTAACGCCTAACCCGCGGTTGCGGCGATTAGAGGGAAGAAATTCTCACAAAATGGAAGTGATGTTTTGTTCGTTAGCAGATGATGAGGGCTTATATATATTGTAGCCAGCGTAATGAATGACCGCGCGGTATCGAAGCCACGCCCCGGCTTCGCCGGGCGAGTCCGGGGATCTTTACACCCAAGAACGGCGCAGCAAGCCCCGTTTTCTACATCTTTTACAAATGAAGAAAGCGGAGCAAATCCCGCACTCTTCGATTAATAAAGAGTAGTACGGGGCAAGTTGCGGGGTATTCATCATCCCGCGAAAGCGGGATAAAAAATCGGTGAGCGTCATTGTCGGCGTGGCGGCAGGGGTGATGATCTTCGAACTACCATTCGGCCTGATCAAAATGGGAAAATTGCCTGAACCTGCACCCTCCAAACTGAAAAGGTATCTCACTTTCCCGTCATGGTTGTGCCAAATGTGGATATACATATCAGGGACGAACCCGACGTGAGAAAAACCAATATTATTGTTGTCATGGGAAGGAACAAAGGCCAATTTCCATGTGCGATATGCAAAACTTTCAGGCAGGACAACTGGAAAATATGGTTTGGGTGTGATTGCGAAACCTGTTGCTTCATCCCGACCGATTGGTGCAAGGATTGCGGGGCAAGCATGCCGAAATGGAAGCCGCCAACTGCGTTGTTCGTGAGAGGTTTTCGATGCTGGATAATTGCATATCCGAGGCGCAAAGCCAGTTGGCAAAGTTATTGGACTTATGCTTGGAAGGAAGTTTCACCAAAGAAATATTAAACGATCGGAAGGCTGATCTGGAAAGGGGCCTATCAGAAATGGTTCGGGAGCAGGCGGAATTATCTTCGTATCTGATTCCGGCAAGCCTTCCCGGCGAGAATATCGAAGTGATAGAATCGTTTTGTTCCGAAGTCCGGGACGGATTGGATAACGCGACTTTCGAGGATAAGCGGCGGTATATGGATCTTCTGGATGTGCGCTGCACATTGGCGCTGGAAAACCAGGAAAAGGTAGCTTACGTAAAATGCAAACTCGGTGCGCAACGGCTGTCAGTTGCCCTAACATCGCCTTCATCAAGTACTGGGGCAACCGGGATGACGCGCTGCGCCTGCCCGCCAACGGCTCGATCTCGATGAACCTGGCCGGGCTAGAGACGCGCACCACGGTTGAATTCGATCCCGGGCGGCAGGCGGATGAATTCCTCCTGCAGGGCGCGCTTCAGGATGGGGCTCCGGCCAAGCGCGTATCGGACCAGCTTAATTTAATTCGGAACAAAGCTGGAGTGGCCTGGAAGGCGCGGACCGAAAGCGAAAATAATTTTCCCACCGGCGCCGGCATCGCCTCCTCCGCTTCGGCCTTCGCGGCGCTGACCGTCGCCGCGGCCACCGCGCTGGGGTTGGACCTCTCTGAGCGAGAGCTCTCGATCCTGGCCCGGCGCGGTTCCGGTTCCGCCTGCCGGTCGGTGCCGGAAGGATTTGTCGAATGGTTCGTGGCCAATCGGGATGAAGATTCGTTCGCCGAGTCCATCGCTTCGCCGTCCCATTGGCCGCTGGTCGATCTGATCGCAATCGTCGACGCCGGCCCCAAAAAGGTCGGTTCCGCGGACGGGAACGTCCTGGCGCGGACCAGTCCGCTCCAGGGGGCGCGCGTGGCCGATGCGCCGCGGCGGCTGGACCTTTGCCGCCGGGCAATTTTGGAAAAAAATTTCACCGCGCTTGCAGAGATCGTCGAAGAAGACACCCGCCTGATGCACGCGGTGATGCTCACCTCCCGGCCTTCCCTGGTGTATTTGGGAGCGGAGACGCTGACGCTGATGGGATTTATTTCCCAGTGGCGGTCGGGTGGATTGCCCGTGGCTTACACGATCGACGCGGGACCCAATGTGCATTGCCTTAGCCTTGAAGAATCCGCGGGAGAGGTGGAACGGCGCTTGCGGGCACTCCCCGCCGTGCGCCAAATTCTCCGGGCGCGGCTGGGCCCGGGGACGAAGGTTGTCTCATTACCATCGAAAAGTTAGCAGTGTACACGGAATACACGGAAGAAAAAACGGAATCCACCGAGAGTAAGAGCGGGCTAAAAAAATATATTGAGATTCTTTTCCGTGCCTTCCGTTCCCTTCGGTGAATTCGGTGTACCGCTTTTTCATGACGCAATCAACCAATGATGTTCCCCTGCTATTGATTATCCAATGATGAGACCGCTGTTTAGCCTGTTATAATCCGCAAAGATCGCATAAAGGAAAGGCGCAGAAATGGGTTTATTCGGCAATCTCTTCGACTGGGTGCTGACAATTTTTCTCTTCGGCTTGCTGCTCTTCATCCATGAGGCGGGCCACTTTGTCATGGCGCGTCTGACCGGCGTCAAGGTCGAAGAATTCGGATTTGGATTTCCGCCGCGGCTGAGGAAATTATTCACGTGGCAGGGGACTGAGTTTACTTTGAACGTGATCCCCTTCGGCGCGTTTGTCCGTCCGCTGGGGGAGGATGACCCTTCCGTGCCGGGCGGCCTGGCCGCCGCGCCCAAACGGGTGCGCTTCGCCGTTCTTTGCGGCGGCGTATTGGCCAACCTCCTGGCGGCGGTTCTGGCGTTCACGATTGGATTTAAAATCGCCTATCCGGAGGGCGTGGTGGTCGATTCGATCGTAGCCGATACCCCGGCGCAGCTGGCCGGCCTCCTCCCCGGGGACCGGATCTTGGCGGTGGATAGCGCGCCGGTTCAAAACACGCAGCAGGTTATTCAATACATCTACGACCATCTTGGTAAGCAAGTCACTCTCCGCTTGGAACGGGGCAGTCAGGCTCTAGACTTGCGCGTCGTGCCGCGTCCCACCTGGCCCACCGGACAGGGCCCGAGCGGGATGATCATCACCATGGCCTATTCCGGCCGGCATAGTTGGTTTGAGGCGCTCGGATTGGGGCTTACCACCATGGGCGATCAGGTGAAACTCATCGCGGAGCTTCCGGCGACGATCCTGCGCGGGAGCTTCAATGCCGCGAGCGAACGGCCGGTCGGGCCGGTGGGAATCCTGGACGTCACCGAACAGATCGTGGGATCGGCGCGGCAAAATGACCGCTGGGTGATCATTCTAAGCTGGATTGGGATGATCAATCTGGCCCTGGCGATTGGCAACATCCTCCCGATCCCGGCGCTCGACGGCGGCCGGTTGGTGTTTGTTTATATAGAAGCCATCCGTGGAAAGCGCGTGAATCCGGACAAGGAACGCATGGTGCACGCCTATTCGCTGCTGGTGCTGCTCGTCCTGATGGTTTTCGTCACCTATCTGGATTTCTTCTTCCCGGTGTTGCCCAGATAGCCGGAGGAGGGGAGAAAAATGTCTGAGCAGAAATTGTTTGATGCGGCGATGGTTCTCCTGAAGAAGGAATCCGAAAACACCGCGGCGGCGGCCTCTGAAGTCCGTTTCCCGCTGCATTGGCTTTCAGATTTGGGCAGACTCCAGGCCCGGGAATTTCTGACCGTCTGGCGCCAGCTCGCGGCGCCCACCCGCCGGGTTCTGCTGGAGCGGATGGAGAAGGAAGCGCGGGCCAATTTCGAGCTCGATTTTACAGCCATCGCGCACGTCACTCTCGACGACGCGGACGGCGGGGTAAGACTGCATGCGATCCGGACGCTATGGGAATGCGAGGATCCCAAATTAATCGACCGGTTTCTGCGGTTGATGGAAAAAGATCCAGACGCGGGCGTGCGCGCTTGCGCCGCCTCGGCGCTTGGCGCGTTCGTGGAACGCGCGGAATTGGAAAAACTCCCGTCTTCGATCGGCGCGAAGATCGTGGAACGGTTGAAAGCCGTGGCCGGCGGCGCGGACGATCTGGAAGTCAGGCGGCGCGCGGTGGAATCGATCGGCTTTTCGTCCGAGCCGGGGGTGCGCGAGCTCCTCGAAAAAGCGTTTCGCGCGCGCGAAGAACCCATGAAGGCCAGCGCGCTTTTCGCCATGGGCCGGTCGGCCGATCCGCGCTGGTCCGAGACGATTTTGAAGGAATTGGGAAGTCAGTCGCCCGCGTTCCGGGCGGAGGCGGCCCGCGCCGCGGGCGCGCTCGGGGTGCGCCAAGCCGTCCCGGTGCTGATCGAATTGCTGGAGGATCCGGATGGAAACGTCCGCTGGAACGCCATCGGCTCGCTCGGCGAGATCGGAGGAGATTCGGCGCGCCGGGCTCTGGAAGAATTGCAGGGGGATGCCGAAAGCGATGAATGGGATCGGATCGAGGAAGCTCTGGAGAATGCGGAATTTCAAGATTCCATCAGCGATCTTCCGCTCCTGGCGTTGGACGACGAGGAGGAGGCGGACGAAGAGGGCGACGAGGACGACGAAGATGACGAGGATGATGAAGACGACCTGGAGGAATGACAACGCTCCGCCCGAACCTTCATTTCCCGCAAGCACCACCCGACGCATGGAATTGCTTTCCCCTCCCCATTTATCCCGCTTTCGCGGGATGATGAATACCCCGCAGCTTGCCCCGCTTTCTTCAATAGAGCTTAATGGAGAAAGCGGGGCTTGCTGCGCAGTTCTTAGGGGTTGCGTTCCTCGATACCGCGCGGCTTTCCGCGCGGTCATTCATTTTCAAACGAACCCTTGAAGGCGTCCGTCCTCTCCAGGATGGAATTCCCATCCGATGGTTCCTGTTTGGATCAGCCGGGGACCCATGCCTAGTTGGTTAACTTTTTTCCTGATTGCCCCCGCGTTGCTGGGCGGACCGGCCGCTCGCCGCGACGGACCGGCGGTGATTCCTTTTCCCGCGCGCGTCGATTTCGGTCGCGAGGTGTTGTTCTCCGCGGCGGTTCAATCGACCGAAACGGTGCAGAAGGCGGACCTGGTCCTCGAAGACTCCTCCTCGCGTTCTTACGTTTATCCCGCGGAAATATCCACCCAGGACGGGACGACGCTTTCAGCCCGCCGGGATTTGCAGGCTGAGCCGATCTTTCCGTTTTCCTCGATCGTTTATTGGTGGGAGGTTCTCCTGGCGACGGGGGGCAAAATCGTCTCTCCACAACAATCCCTGCAATACCTCGATGACCGGTTTTCCTGGCAGCTCCTCGCCAAAGGGCGCGCGACGGTCCATTGGGTGGATGGAAGCGCCGGCTCGGCGGAAGATGCCGCTGACCTTCTGCTGCTGAACCTCGGCACGATCTCGGCCGATCTGGAAACCCCGATCCCGGAGGCCGTCTCGCTCTATCTCTATCCGCGCCTGGCGGACTTTCATTCCGGATTGGGAAAGCTGGCCTACGATTGGGAGGGCGCGGTCTCAGATCCCGCCTCCGGGATTATTCTGCTTGCGGCGGCGCCGGACGCGGAGGGAAGGCAAGCGCTCGCCGGTCTGCTTCCGCACGAGGCCGTCCATATTCTGTTGGGTGCGCGGTGGAAGGACGCCTATCCGTCGCTGCCGCTTTGGCTGGTGGAGGGAACGGCGGCCGGATACGAAGTGCAACTCCACCCGGAGACGGATCAGACCCTGCAGCAGGCGGTGGAAAACGGCAGCCTGATCCCCATCGCGACGCTCTGCCGGACGTTTCCATCCGATGAAGGACCCGCGCTGCTGGCCTACGCCGAGAGCAAATCATTCGTCGCCTATCTTCGAGGAACTTACGGACTCGCGGCGGTCCGAAAGGCGATGGAGGATTTTGCCGCCGGCGCGGAGTGCGGGCGGGGAACGGTCGGATCGACGGGGAAGGATCTGGCAACGCTCGAAAAATCCTGGCGCGCGGGATTGACCGGAAAGCCGACCGGCGTGATCACCACCTGGACGCTGGTGGGGGCAGCCTTTATTCTGTTGGCCGGGGTGCTGGCGGCCGGATGGCTCGTCCGGCGGCGGAGGAAACCGACGCCGGAGGAAAGGAATTCGGCGCAATGAACGCCAAGGAGCGTCTGCATGCGGAAGTGTACGGGGAGGTGCAGGGCGTGGGCTTCCGCGCGTTCGTCCTGCGCCGGGCGATGGGACTCGGCCTGGCCGGATGGGTGCGCAACCGCTTCGACGGCAGCGTGGAACTGATCGCCGAGGGATCCCGCGCCGCGCTCGAATCCCTCCTGGCGGACCTTGGCCGCGGGCCGTCGGGTTCCGCGGTGGAACGGGTGGATTCTTCCTGGGAGGAAGCCACCTCGGAATTCCGGATGTTCGGTCTGCGGTAAAAAGAAAGGCCGGGAGCGGATCAGGATTTCGATTTTTCCAGCGCAAACAACTCCTCCACGGTCACTCCGAGCACATGCGAAAGCTGCAGCGCCAGCACCGTGGAAGGGATAAATTTACCGTTTTCAATCGTATTGACCGTCTTCCGGCTCACCTGCACGCGTTCGGCCAATTCCTCCTGGGTGAGGTTGAGCCTTTCGCGTTGCTTTTTAATAGTATTGCGGAGACGCTGCTCATGCATCTCCATCCTCCCGGTCGAAATACAAAAACGAGGCGATCAGGACGACTACTCCCACTGTGATGGTGGCCTGGGCGCCGATCCCGGCGTCGACCCGGACGAAGAGGTTGAGGACGATCACCGCCGCTTGAAAGATCATCACCGCCCAGAAGGCCGCGGCGGTTGCCCGTCCGCGTTTCTGGCGGACGAATTCGTCGTTGAGCGCGCGTTCAACGTTCGGCGTCCGTCGCAGGGTTGCGCCGGTCCGAACCATATTTACAACCTCCACCCCGAAAATCACCCAGCCGGCAAGGCCGATAATAATCAGGCCGATGTGAATCCAACGGACGGGCGCCACCACCCGATCCAGGATCAGCGCGGTTTGCGCTGCGCAGAATCCAATGATCGCTCCTGCAAGGATCACGCGGCGTTGAAGCTCCGCGCGTTCAGATAAAGATTTCATACCGATTCCTCCTCATTAGCCGAAAGGCCGATTGGTCAGGATGGAATCAGTGTAACCTAAAGGTTACATATTGTCAAGGGAGAAAAATGACTTAAGCGGGTGGTGAAAAATTTAATTTTTACTGGTGTCATCTTTTCTGTAGCAAATTTTTTTTTCCCGCCTCCCTCGTTCCCTCCATTTTCTATTGGAAAATGGAGGGAACGAGGGAGGCGGATGCGCATGATTAAACAAAATCAACGTTTTTCAACAGCCTGTTGGTTGAAAAAATTCAAAGGATGGCTTCATCCGGCATTTATGCTGAAAATAAAGAACCCGCCGCCATAGGTTGCGGCGTATACCATCGAGGAATCATGAGGATTGACCATCAACCCGACGACCCTCAGGCTGGATAACCCATCGTTCATCTCGGACCAGTGGTCGCCCCCGTCGAGGCTCACAAGAACTCCCGCGCCGAGGGTACCTTCGTAAATAATATTCGGGGCGATCGGATCGAAGCGAATGGCGGTGACCGGAGAATTCATTAGGAGACTGGATCGGGACGGCGTGATCGAAGACCAATTTTCCCCGCCGTCGGCGCTTCGAAACGCACCCATGCTGAACCCGCCCATGTAAACGGTGGCCGGGGCGGCGGGATTGAACGCGAAGGATCGAACCCCCACGGGAGACGGATCGCGCGCGCTTCCGTGGGGGGAGGCGAGCCCCTCATTGATTTCCTTCCAATCGGATCCGCCGTCGGTGGTTTTGTATACCCCGAACTCTCCTCCCGCGTAGACGGTCGACGCGTCGGTCGGGTCCACGCCGAGGGCAAAAACATCCGGATAGGCGAGCTTGCCGGACACCAACCCGCGGTTGACCGCCCTCCAATGAACGCCCGCGTCTAGGCTTTTATAGACTCCCGAGTCGTAGGAACCCGCATACACGGTCGATGGTTCCTCCGGGGCGAAGGCGAAGACATTGATGATCCCGGGGTCGATCTCCGCTGCGGGATTCCAGCTCTCGCCGCCGTCGACGCTGCGAAACACCGTATGATTCGCCGAAACCAATAACGTCGGCGGGGAGGAACGGCTGATGGCGATATCCCAAATTTGATACGGCGCGAGAATTCCATGGCTGGAGGGGTTCCAGGTGACTCCACCGTCGGTGGTTTTATATACGCCCTTCTTCTCCACGATGCAATAGAAGGTTGCGGGCGCGTTTGGATCCATCACCATGCGCCAAATATTTTTTTGGCCGTTCCAGACGTTTTTCCAGGACCCGGATTGGACGGTTGCCGCCGCCGCGGGCGGCCCGGAAGATGAAATCGGCGCAGTTTGTTTTCCCGCGGAGGACGTATAACCGCACGCCGCGACGGCCGAGGCGACGGCGCAGAGTTGAAGAAAATGGATTTTCGGAAACGCAAGTCGGGCGGTCATCGTCGGAGTCCCTGCGAGCTTACCGCCGGATCCTGAAACGGGCGGGAGGTTTTCCGGCGCGGCCGCGATCCCCTCGCGCGGCCGCGATCCGGTCAAGGTACATATTGTAGCATTGGAGGATTCCGCCTAGGAGCCGGATTCATCAGTTGACGTGGCGGAGTGGATTTTCTACATTCGATTCCGCTTTCTCCTTTAGGAATTTTTATATCTACTCAGCGGGACTTTCGCTTTTGTACACGGATTGCCCCGTTCGCACATACCGCTCATAGAGCGGGCACCGAAAAGAGCCGAATGCACGGAAAAACATTAGTTATACTTTTTCACCCAAGAAAAATTTTGGTGATTTCGGGTTTATTTCCGTGTTTCGGTGTACGTTTTCCCCGACCTGAGTAGGTACGAATTTTAGGATAAATCGGGGTTTGCCAATGGGTTGATTAAGAGTTGCGATCTTCCGTGCCGCGCGAGAGTTCATTTTTCAGAGAATCCCAATCCCTGCTCTCGCATCGAAACGAATTGGCCGCGCCCGATCACGACGTGGTCCAGCACCGGGATATCCAGAAGCCGGCCGGCTTCCACGAGGTTGCGCGTGACTGACAAATCCTCCGGGCTGGGGGAGGGATCCCCGCTGGGATGGTTGTGCACGACGATCATCCCGGCGGCATTGGCTTTGATCGCCTCGCGGAATACTTCGCCTGTGCGGATAAGCGACGTGGTCAGCGAACCGCGATAGACCTCGTGGACCCGGATCAGACGGTTGCGCGCATCGAGCAATATCGTCCGCAGCTCCTCCTGTTCCAATCCGGACATTTCGTACTGCACCAGCCCCGCGGCCGCGGCGGGAGAGGAAACGGTCGGTGCCTCCTCCGCCTCGGAGACGGCGAGCCGGCGCCCGAGTTCGACCGCAGCCAGGAGCAGCGCCGCCTTGGATGGGCCGACGAAGGGAATGGCGCAGAAATCGGAGAAGGAGGCTTTGCGCAATCCGTGCAGCCCTCCGGTTTGCTCGAGGAGTGTCTGAGCGGTTTGCACTGCGCCGTGGCCGCGCCCGCCGGTGCGCAAGAGCACCGCGATCAGCTCGGCCGTGGAAAGCGCCTGCGGTCCGGAAGCGGTCAGGCGCTCACGCGGCCGCTCCTCGGCGGGCAAATCCTGGATTCGATGAATCGTGGCAAGTTGGCTCATGATCGTCTCCCCCTTGGATGACCAATTCTACCTTAAAAGATGGATCACGCATTTTATAATGTGAAGTTCACGGAGATGAGCCTGAGGAAACGGGAAGGATAATGAAGAGAAACCTTTGAAAAACGCATTCCGTTGGGAGATGGATTCCTCGGCCATTCATTTCGCCGGATCAATTTGGTAATGCCATCTGTGAGAGCTTGTCTTCGCGACGCGTTGGTCGGGCGTTCTGGAAAGTATGGGGCGATTCCCCCGGTTGGAAAAATATTTCTCCGAAATAACCAAGTAATAGATCAAGCACTTCGCCTACCTTTTCAATAAAAGTGATTGTCTCCTTTGTTTTGAATTATTCAAATTATCTGCTCTATCGGAAAAAATGGCGGTTTCACCGAGGCGTACAAACGCCGATTGACAACCCGGATTTAACCGGTCAATCCGATCACGTCCACCGGCGTTTTACGGATTGTGCCCTTCCCGAGTTCCGGAGTGCCGTCACCCAGCGCGCCGTAATTATCATCCCCCCAACACTTCACCCCGCCGTCTTTCATAACGGCGCAGGTATGTTCGCCTCCGGCGGAGACGGTCGATACGCCGCTTGCCAGCCCGCTGACATCCACCGGAAGCATGGAAATAATATTTCTGCCATCACCTAATTGACCGAGATCACCGTAGCCCCAGCATTTCACGCTGCCGCCATTCATCAACGCGCAGGTATGATCACCCCCTGAGGAGACGGTCTTCACCCCGCTGGCTAGACCGCTGACGGGAGTGGGCATGTATCGGTAAATCGTCGTGCCATCGCCTAATTGGCCGAAATTATTATATCCCCAGCATTTTAGGCCGCCACTCGTTAATCCGGCGCAGGTATGCGCGCCTCCGGCGGAGATGGCAGTCACCCCGTTTGCCAAGCCGGCGACGTCCACCGGGAGATTGCTGCTTTCGTCTGTACCGTCGCCCAATTGACCATAAAAATTAAACCCCCAACATTTCACTCCGCTGTTTTTCATTAACGCGCAGGCATGGGATATGCCCGCCGATACCGAAGCCGCTCCGCTCTCCAAACCCTTTACATTTGTCGGAAGATCCTTGTTTTCGTTTGTGCCGTCGCCTAATTGTCCGCCTCCGTTAAACCCCCAGCATTTCACTCCGCCGTCTTCCATCAAGGCGCAGGTAAAGCTGCCCCCGGCGGAGATTTCCGCCACTCCGCTTTCCAACCCGGAGACCGCAACGGGAAGGTCGTTGATTTCAGTCACGCCCGGTCGGGGAGTGCGCGGCACGTACGTGGTGATTAATCCAATCGCCACTCTTCGCACATCGACCGGATGACGTCTGCTTTCAACCGTGCCATCGCCCAATTGGCCGTACTGGTTATACCCCCAGCATTTCACACCGCCATTTTTCAGCAAAGCGCAGGCATGGTCGCCCCCGGCGGAAATCGCGGTCACTCCGGTAGAGAGCCCGCTCACTTTCACGGGAAGATTGCTGGTGTTGGTTGTGCCGTCGCCCAGCGCTCCCAAATGATTGTCGCCCCAACACGCTACGCCGCCTTCTCCCGAAAGAAAGCATGAAAACCCATCGCCCGATGAGACGGAGGAAAAGCGATGACCGGGGGTCAGGGCAGCACATGCGGTTCCGATCAACAAAACCAGAGCGGTAAAAAGCAATAATCGGTAACACATTTATCCTCCCCGGAGGTCCTTACGAAGGGCAGATGGTGAGGTCTCTTCAGCAGAAGTTTTCTGTCTATTTTATTGGATGATTATACATGACGCAAAACGTGACCATTTTGTTCCATTCGGTTCGCGCGGAGCAAACATTACCGCTATCGGAAGGTATTTATCCGTATGATCATAATAATGTTTTCCAGCCAATCCGTGGATAAATCTTTATCCCCTTTTTCCCAAAAAAGTTTCCGCCGCTTGCAGGCGCGCGAGAAACATTTCCCGGCCGACGATCTCCATGCTGGCGAAAAGCGGCGGGCTGACGGGCTGGCCGGTGATCGCGGCGCGCATCATACCGAAGAGAACGCCCGGTTTGCATCCCAGACGCTCCGCTAGCGCTCGCAGCGATTCTTCGTCCCGTGCGGCATCAAATACCGGCTGCGCGGCGAGAATTTCCCGCGCGGCGCGGAGCGCCTCCGCCGACTGCGCGGGAGAAAACCCCTTGCCGACCAGATCGCGCGTTTCGGGCCGGACCTCGTCGCGGAAGAAAAAGCCGCCCATCGCCACGGCGTCGTCCAGCGTGACAATCCGCACTTGCACCACCGCAGCCACCTTGATCAACTTTTCGCCGCCGGCGGAATAGCCGGCCTTTTCAAAAACCGGTTTCAACCGGGCCGCAAGATCCTCGACCGTCAAGCGCCGGATGTGGGTCCCGTTGAAATGGTCCGCCTTTTCGAAACTGATCGCCGCCGGCGAGGGATTGAGATGCTTCAGGTCAAACCGCTGGATCAATTCCTCCATGCAGAATACGTCTTCCGCTTCGTCGAAGGAGGCGCCCATCAGCGCGATCCAATTGACGATCGCTTCGGGGAGATAACCCATCTCCATCAGGTCGCGGATGAAAATGCTGTGGCCTTCCGTCGCCATTTGCGCGCTGTCGCGTTTGCTCATCTTCCCCTTGCCGGAAGGCTTGAGGAAAACCGAAAGGTGGCACCAGACCGGCTCGGGCCAGCCGAAAGCGCGCACCACCAGCGCGTGAAGGGGCAGGGTGGAGAGCCATTCCGATCCGCGCAACACGTGCGTGACGCCCATCCGGTTGTCGTCAACCATCGCCGCCAGGTGGTAGAGCGCCAGCCCGTCCGATTTCACCAGGATGAAATCGTCGAGCGTGGCGTTCTCGACGCGAATTTCCCCGCGCAGTAGATCGACGGCCGCGGTGCTGCCCTCGTGCGGCGTTTTGAACCGGATGACGTGCGGCTCGCCAGCCGCCATCCGCCGCGCGGCCTCAGAAGGTGAAAGCGCGCGGCAAGTTCCGTCGTAGAGCGGATTTTCTTTGCGCTGTCGTTGGCTTTCCCGCACGGCGGCCAGCCGTTCGGCGGTGCAGAAGCACGGATAGGCTTGGCCGGTGGCGATCAACCGGTTCGCATGCTCGAGATAGATTTCCCTCGCCAGTGACTGCCGGTAAGGGCCGTTGGGCCCGCCGATGTCCGGGCCTTCGTCCCAATCCAGCCCCAGCCAGTGCATCACCCCGACGGTCGAGTGCGCCACCACGTTCCCGAACGTCGTGATCTGCACCGGCACGGTCTTCGTCATCACCTCCGCCGCGTACACCGGGATCGGCTTGTCGGCCGCGCCCTTGGGCGTCTGACCCTCGCCTTTCGCCAGGCATGAACTCATGCACGTCGCCGCCGCCAGCGCGCAAACCGCCGTCACGACACGCCGCCGGGACGCGGACAAACCGAACGCTCTCGGACTCGCAGACAAGTGGTTCTCCTTCCTCAAGGCTTCAACAGGGTTCCTGAATTCCGGGCCGTTGCGGCGTTCGGCTCCGCGGCAGAAGAGGTCGACGACGACCTCGTGCCGGCGCCTCTCGGGGGCGGCGTCGCCGAGGTCGTGCGTGCGCGCCCGCAGCATCCCCATCAGCAGGTTAGCCAGCACCTCGGGCGGAACGTCGTCGCGGATCTGTCCGGCGGCGACGCCTCTCGCAATGATTCCCGCGATCGCCGAGACCAGTCTCTTTCGCTTCTCGACCCACCGGTCGTGCACGCCGCCCTTCAGGTAGAACATCCGCGCCTCCTCCGCCTGCATCATCCGCAGGAGCTGGTGACGCCGCTCGAAGAACTCGCTGAACTGCGTGCACGCGCTCAAGAGCTGCTCGGAGAAAGGCGCCTCCTCCGGCACCCGGCTCGAGATCAAGTCGCACATCTCTTCCAGACCCGCCGTGCACGTCTGGGCGAACAGGTCTTCCTTGTCCTGGAAATAAAGATAGATCGTCCCCTTGGCGACGTCGGCCGCCTCGGCCACGTCCTCCATCGTGATCTCATGGAAGCGCCGGCTCGTGAAGAGCTTTTCCGCAGCCTGCATGATCACGTGCCGCTTCTCGGTCTTCCTGTCCACGTGCTCCCCTTGGCCTCGAACGCCGACGCAGGTTCCTGCATCATCTTGCATCGCCCTGCAACAGTGCGACGACAACGCTGATATTATATCCTGAACTGACCGGTCAGTCAATACCCCTTCTGGAACATCCGGGGCGATAGGATGTATCTCCTTGCGCCGTATAGTATTAGGACGTAACAGTGGCGGCACAGAGGGATGCGAAGAGAGGGAATGGCAGGTGAGTTGTCAAAGGACAAGCCATTGGCTGGCGGGTGCCGCGGCCACAACCGGTCGGGACGGGGCTTCCGGGCTCGAATGGCACAGCGCACGGCCCAGACCTGCCGGGCCCGTGGCGCCCACACACACTCGCGCGACAACATATGTAGTCAGTTAGCGCTCTGTCTGAGGAGCTCGGCGGCGGCCTCGACGCCCAGAGCGACGGGCAGACCGACGGGCAGAGCGACCGGCGCGGCGGCGAGAGCCTGCGGGGCGACGGCGATGTCCACGGGGGCGGGCGAGACGGCGGACGCGGCGACGGAATCGGAACGGCCCTCGTCGGAGGCGCTGCGGAGGAAATGGTAGTAGTGGAAGCTGTCGCCGGACTTCTTTTCCATGTCGGCCCAGGCCTGGAGGACTTCGGGGGCGTCGATCTGCCGGACGCGCAGACTGCGCCCGACGACCAGCGCGAGGTCCGCGACGGAGCAGACGACGCGCGGACAGCCCTGCGACCACTTGTAGACCTGCTCATAGGCCTCCCGCGTGAACACCTCGCGCCCGTCGGGCAGACCTGCTATTTTCAGCCGATGCCGGATCAGCTCGCGCGTGTCGCGGAAGTCGAGGTTCGCCAGGAAGAACCTCACGGGCAGCCGCTGCCAGAACTCGGGCATCGAACGGATGACGCCTTCGAGCGGCCGCTGGCCCGACAGGATGAAGCTCAGCAGGAAGGCATCGGAGACGCAGAAGTTGAGCAGGATGCGCAGCTCCTGCAGGAGGTCGGGACGGTGCGCGAGCATCTGGCCTTCGTCGACGATGATGAGACTCTTGAAGCCGGACTCGTGGAGCGCGGTGAGGTGCTCGCGGAGCTGGTTCAGCCCACGGACCTTGTTGCGCGAGGGCTTCTCGATCCCGAGCTGACGCGACATCTCGGAGAGCATCTGGAACGGGGTGAGCGTCGGGTGGTCGAGGAAAGCGACCCGCACGCGTCCGTCGAGATCGGACTCAAGCTCCAGACACAACCGGCGGAGCACCGTCGTCTTGCCGTCGCCGGCGTTCTCGCTGATGAGCAGCGCGCCGCCCTTGCCCGCCATGATCGCGAACTTCAGCCTCAACAGACATTCCCGATGCTGCTTGCTCAGGAAAATGCCTTCCGGGCAGGGCGCGAGCGCGAACGGAGGCTTCGTCAGCCCCCAGTACTGGACGTAGTCGAATACGCTCGTCGTGGTCACGGAGTGTCCCCTATGAATTGACAGCTTAGGTATCGACGCGCCAAGGCAGGCTACTTGAGGTTATTGGGCCGCAATGGGGGGCTAAGACGGCAGTCAATAATTGCCGCAACATGTGTATTTGCAGCGTGTTACGGGAAGCGGCACCGTCCGGTCCCTTGCGGCCCGGGCGAGACTTCGTGGCGGCCCCGTCCCGATGAATCGGGACTCGAAGACTCGAGACTCTGCGAGGGGGACGGCACCTACCGCTTCACGCCGTAGAGTTTTTTCATGTCGGCAAGCGAGGCGGGCTTGTAGTCGCCGGCGTGGCCGGCGGTGCCGAAGTCGGGCATTCGAGGCTGATGATCTGCAGGGCGTCGCGGGCGGGCCCAGGTATTTGCGCGGGTCGAACTCGCCGGGCTTCTCGAAGAAGACCTTGCGGATGGCGCCGGTCACGGCCAGGCGGCCGTCGGTGTCGACGTTGATCTTCTGGATGCCGCGCTGGACCGCCTCCTGGATCGGGGCGATCGGCACGCCCATGGCGCCGGGCATCTTGCCGCCGTACTTGTTGACCTCGTCCACCAGTTCCTCCGGCACGCTAGATGGACCCGTGCATGACGAACGGCGATGTCGGGCGCGCTTGCGGCACTCGCTGATGAGGTCCATCGCCAGCACCGGCTCGTGCTTGAACTTGTACGCCCCGTGGCTGGTGCCGATGGCCAGGGCCAGGGCGTCGACGCCCGTCGCCTTGACGAACTCTCTCGACCTGGGCCGGGTCGGTCAGCAGGACCTTGTCGGTGTGGGTCTCGTCCTCGATGCCGCCGAGGGTGCCCAGTCTCGCCCTCGACGCTCACGCCGAACTGGTGGGCGTACTCGACCACTTCCTTCGTCACCGCACGTTGTCCTCGAAGGGCGGGCCGGGTGCTTGCCGTCGTCTTCCTATCGATCGAGCCGTCGATCATGACGCTCGTGAAGCCGAGGCGATGGCCTCCTTGCAGGTCTCCAGGTTCGGGCCGTGGTCCAGGTGCAGGACGATCGGCAGGTCCGGGTTTTCCTCGACGGCGGCGGCCATCAGGTGCTTCAGGTACGTGAGGTTCGTGTACTTCCAGCGCGCCCTTGGCTGGCCTGGATGATGACGGGCGACTGGGTTTCCTTGGCGGCGGCCATGATGGCCTGGATCTGCTCCATGTTGTTGACGTTGTAGGCGCCGACGCCGTAACCGGCCTTGCGGGCCTCATCGAGAACCTGTTTCATCGGAGTGAGCGGCATCACATGCTCCTTTGTCAATGGAACGATACGCGCTACAAAGACGGCCGCCGCCCGGCGGCTCCCCGTGTCGAACTCCGCTCTACTTCTGCCTGTTCCCGGCCTCGTATTTCTTCACCCAGTCCATGAAGGGGCCCAGCTGGTTTAATTGCCCGTCCACGTGGTGTACATGACGCCGACGACGTTGGGGACGTTGCGTGTCATCCGGAGCCAGTCGACGATGCGCGAGGGGTCAGGGTCATAGTAGCCGGCGAGGTTCCGCTGGTTGCCGTGCTCGCCCCAGAACTTCAGCGAA
>CAWADT010000006.1:0-151322 GCA_963780865.1 uncultured Chloroflexia bacterium
CCAAGATTTTTATAGTACCGATATTAACAGCATACAGATGGCGAGTGACCCTGCGGTGACTGCAATTGTGACAATTTATTCACATAGCGAAATATTTAATCATAGGGGCGGGTTTCAAGCAGTCTGGATGGCCTTCAGGTTTCTTGGAAACCCGCCACCCGCTCTCCCAAAGGGACGCCTTCGGTGTGCGCCCCTTTGGGGTGCATATAATCGCCAGTCTGACTTGTTTCCCTGACAGTTACTTTGCGGTCAAATAATCGATCGCAACCTACACTACCCCACGGAATACGCGGATGTCGAAGGTCGTCCCCACGCCGCGCTCGCTGCGGACGTTGATATCCCCACCCTGGGCGGTGAAGATAGCTTTCGCCAGCGCCAACCCGATGCCGACGCTGTTCTCACCGGCGTTCGCGCCGCGGTAGAAGCGGTTGAAGATGTTGGGCAGGTCCTGGCCGGTAATTCCCTCGCCGTCGTCGCTGACGGTGATCTCGGCGTACAGGGCGTTGGCGGCGTAAGTGATCTCGATCTTCCCCCCCTCAGGGGTGTGCTCCACGCAGTTCTTGACCACGTTTGTAAGCGCCTCCGCGCTCCAGTTGAGGTCGCCGGTGAAGCTCGCGCTTTCATCCCCGCGGATCTCGAGGCGCTGTCTCTTGATCTCGAGCGGGATCTGCAGCGGCTCGATTGCCCGCCGCACCAGCTCGCCGAGGTCGACCGGCTCGCTCTTGAAAGCCGCCGTGCCGGTATCCAGGTGGGCCAGCTTGAGCAGGGCCGCCACCAGCCACTGGATGCGCCCGAGCTGGGCGCGCAGCCGCTCGACAAAGGCGCGCCGGTCTTCCTCGGGCGGATCCTCGGCCAGCAGATCGGCCAGCACGCCCAGCGAGGTGAGCGGCGTCTTGATCTGGTGGGAGATATCGGCGATCAGGTTGGAGAGGGCGGTCTTATCCCGCTGCAGCAGCTCAGCCTGCTCGCGCAGCCGGACGGTGACCTTGTACAGGTCGTTCTTCAACAGGCTGAAGCTGCCCTCGCCGTTATCGCGTACGTCCAGCGCATAATCTCCGGCGTCGATCTGGCGCAGGTACGCCGAAAGCCGCGCCACCTGTGCAGAGACCGCCCGCCGGTACGCCATCTGCAGCAAGATGAAACCCGCGCACACCAGCCCGATCAACATCAGCCCGGCCGGCAGCAGGCGCGCCAGCAGCCCGGGTGCAACGCCGTTCGCCGCTGCACCCATATCTCCCAGGCCGTACTTTTCCAGCACCTGACGTCCCAGGCGGACGGATGCGGCGTCCGGCGCGCTGAGATCCTGCACCACCTGCGGCTCGGCCTGGGGGTATTTCTGCGCCACGCTGCCGACGATGCCCGCGTAGGTATCCGCGAGCGCCCGGTTGACGTAAGCTGTCATCGCCAGGCTGAGGGCGACTGCCGCAAGAAGCGTGATCAGCGCCAGAGCCGCCGTATCGGTCATCCACCGCCGGTCTTCTGCACGATGAAAGGGGATCATGTCACTCTCCTACCTTGTAGCCCAGGCCGCGCACGGTCTTGATCAGCGCCGGGTTCTGCGGGTCGTCCTCGAGCTTCTCGCGCAGGCGCTTGATGTAGACCGTTAGCGTGTTGTCGTTGACGAAATCATCGTCCACATCCCAGATGCTGCCCAAGATCTTGCTGCGGGTGAGCACCCGTCCCTGGTTGAGGATCAACGTGAGCAACAACCGATATTCCAGCGCGGTTAAGAGCACTTCGCGGCCGTTTTTGTAGACCTTGACCTGCTGGGTGAAGACCGTTATGTCCCCACAAGTGAGGGTGCGGTCGCCGACCTCGACCGGCCCCCGGCGGCGCAAGACAGCTTTCATGCGCGAGATCAACTCGCGCAAGCGGAAGGGCTTGGTGATGTAGTCGTCCGCGCCCAGATCGAGGCCGAGAACGATGCTGGCTTCTTCATCGCGGGCGGAGAGGATGATGATGGGCGTATCCCCGGCGGCGCGGATTTCTTTGCACAGCTCGTAGCCGCTGCCATCCGGCAGACCCAGGTCCAGCAGTACCAGTTCAAAGGGGCTGCGCTTGAGCAGGTCGCGCGCCTCCTCAAGGCGGCAAGCCAGGCTGACCTGGAAACCGTCCTGCTTGAGCGAGTATTCCACCCCCATGGCAATGGTGGCGTCGTCTTCGACGAAAAGGATAGAAGGCATGGGAAGATTCCTGGAATTCTATAATGGGTTGCAGGCAATTATAACCATACTGGTATATATATCCCCAAGCAGGAAGGACGAAGGATGAGGGATGAAGGATGAAGAAAACGTCCCCCTCTCAATCTTGGGAGACCGTTGAATCAAAGCATACCGGGCATTCTAGCCCTTCTTGATCCCGCCATCGGCAACGTATTCTCCGGTATTATCACCAACATCGTCACGCCGACACCTTAACGAGCAGGAGCGATACAAGATAAAACCCGGCTTTTCCGGTTTTTATCTTGATGTTGTGGAAGCCCTATGCTGGCTGTTTATCTTATCCAGGCATTTTTGCCCAAATCGGGTATATCCCGCAAGTGATTTCTCGAAAAAAGAACAGCCAGAATAGAACTTTATTATTGCATTATTACTTGCCGAATCTATTGGAATCGCTGTTGGCATACAACTTTATTTTTCAAGAGGACTACAAATGATGTCAATAAGTCCCTATATTTTTGATTTTCAGCAAAGAACTTTATTATTATTCTACAGCTGATGTTAATTGATCAAAATGTTCTTCTCCGGATAATTAAGTCCTTCGTCTACTGGCTAGAACATTGGTGTTTCGCCTTATAAAGGAATGAATTACTCCCCCTCCATGTTGAGTAATGTTGAATGATATTAATGTTCTTACCAAAAAATAAAGATCCTTATATAACCGAACCGGGGAATTACTATGGTCATTTATGATGGAACGATCGTCCGGGATGAGTCGGCCGGGCTTTCCAATTCCCTTTGAGCCAAAACGAGGCGAAGCCGCACGGCCTATGGGTGGATCGCTGCTTTCAGACTTGTTACCCATAGATCGCCTAGCCCAAACCGAATTTCTTTGTCTCGAAATTTTGGTTTTGTGATACAGTAAAACCATGGCCGGGGAGAACGGTGAACTCCCTGCGCGCATGATCTACCGAAGGGCGTCGGCTCGCATAAGCCATTGATGTTCCCTCGCCGGAATCGTCGCCGATTTTCATAGAAAGGATGAACCGATGGGAAATCAGACCCCTGCGCAACCAAAAAAAGGCTTTCCAACCGTAATCGTCATTGTCATCGTTATCGTCGTCGTTTGCGCTTTGTCGCTCTGTTGCATCCTCATAGGCATCCCGAGCATTCTAGCCCTGCTCGGTCCCGCCGTCGGCAACGTATTCTCCGGTATTCTCTCTAACATCGTCACGCCGACGCCTTAACGGGCAGGACGATAGAAGACAAAGCCCGACTTTGCCGGGCTTTGTCTTGATGTTGTGGAAGCCCTGTGCTGGCTATATATTTTATCCAGCCGTTTTTGCATAAGTTGGGTATTTCCCGCAAGAGATTTCTTGTAAAAGGAGCATCCAGAATAGAACTTTATCCCGCTTTCGCGGGATGATGAATACCCCGCAGCTTGCCCCGCATTCCTCTTTATTACTTGAAGAATGCGGGGCTTGCTGCGCAGTTCTTGGGGGGTTGCGTACCTTGATACCGCGCGGCTTGCCGCGCGGTCGTTCATTATCAAATTTTCACTTGCTGGATCTGTTATAAATGTAGTTAGCAAATAACTTTATTTTTCGTTGGAGCACTAAACTATGGCAAATTGTCCCGATATTTTTGAAATTCGGGAAAGTACTTTATTATCGTTATACAGGTGTTTTCAAGTAATAAAAAAGTCCTTTGCCGAATAAAAAGTCCTTTGCTGGAAGGCCCAGCTTGAAATATGTCCTTTGGGACGAATACGCATTATCAACCAATGGGGATCAATTATGATTAATGGTGAACAGGGTACAATAGGAAAAATAATAGTAGCTATGCAGAACGAGATTGCGCCTACGATATTACACTCCTTTTCGCCCTTTTCTCAGAATGGTATGCAACCAAAAAGCATATCGCGCAAATCCGTAGTTTGTCGCGCTGGTCGAAGAGAACTTCATTTTCCATGCGTTGGTCGCACCAGAGATCCCGATGATCCCGGTAAATGGTTGGAAGCGATTATGCCCGGCGGGACAACCGATACGACGACATGAGGAACGGTGGATTGCTTCCGCGTTGGGTAATGGGGGATCTATGCATCTGTGACGATGCACGCACCATGGCTTTGCGAGATAATAGTGGTAATGCGAAGAGGAAATCAAGTTTTGTTCGGGATGATCAGCTGCCGATTATTGTATACTTCCCGGTTGGGAAATCATGTTTATGAGCGGTTTGGTTCCGCGCTTACGCAAGGCATTCCTGCTATTGAATCCCGTTGCCGGCCAGGCTTATTCCAACGATATCCGTCGCGCATTCGCACTCTACTTCCCTCCCAACGAGTGGAGTATCGATATTCATGAGACGACCGGCGCAGAATCCATCAAAGCGATAGTGCGCGATGCCTGCCAAAAAGGTGTCGATATGGTGATCGCCGCAGGCGGGGATGGTACCGTGGCAAGAGTTGCCAACGGGTTGCGGGGGACGAACGTGCCGCTGGGGATTTTTCCGGTGGGAACAGGGAATATCCTGGCGCGCGGACTCATGCTCCCGCTAGGGGTGGAAGCCGCGATCCGCCTTCTCGCGGGCGAACATGATCGGATGGAGTTGGATGTCCTTGCTATCGGAGATCAATGGTACTTGCTCAATGTAAGTGTCGGCATCACGGCGCATACCGTGCAGAATATGGCGCCGGAACAAAAGCGTCACTTTGGCGTTTTGGCATACCTGCTTACCGCATTGCAGTGGCTTGACTGGCAGCCGCGACGATTCGAAATGGTAGTGGATGGCATAGAACAGCGGGTTCGGGCTTCGGAGATCTTGATTTCCAACGGCGAAGTGTTGCGGGACCTGTCTATTCCCGTCGGGCCGCCATCCACCTTTTGCGATGGAAAATTGGAGGCCTACATCGTTAAAACCCGATCGACGGCTGATTATCTTGCTGTGGTGTGGAATCTGCTCTTCCGGAGAGAGAAACGCAAACCCGGTTTGCGACATATCCCCGTGCGTAACATGATCCGCATCAACTCAGGCACGACCAAACTACCGGTTCAGGCAGATGGCGACCCGATCGGTACGACGCCTGTGGAGGTCTATATTATCCCCAAAGCGATAGGGGTGATTGTTCCAAAGGGGAATGCCATGGTTGGGTGAATGCCGAATATTCTTGTTTTGGAATAATAAAGGTCTTTCATTGAAAAAGGGTATTTCCTAGAGGTCCTAGAAAGTTGGTTCAAGTTTTTTTGAAAATACGGCATGGGTAAATAAATTTATCCCTCCAGACAAAATTATTTTATCAGCCTTTTTTCGAATAATAAAATAGCTCTACCTGCCGGAAAAGAACTCTATTAATGGAAAATCATAATTAACGTCGGGCCATTCTGTTGAATTTCATGCAGAAACTTTTTTATGATTCTACTAGTTCGTCATGCGGAAGCTGCGGGCATTGAACAACATCGCACGGTCAACTATTATGAATCGATCATCCGCGGGGAAAACGCGGGGAGCCGTACCCCCTTGCGCCGGATCGGCGCGCGATGGGGTTTTGGATGCGGCTTTCGATTGCGGATAAACAGGCGCGGAATAACTCGGCCGGAAATACTGGCCGCCGCCGTTAAGGCAAATTTTTAGTTGACGGATTGAGAATAATCCGCTACGGCATGGATTTGGTGTAGCTTTCGTCCAGCAGCTGGCCAAGCTCGCTGCGGGCCGTGGAGACCGGCACCGCCATGGAGTATTGCCATTCGTCGACGAGCGACGTGACCGACCGTTCGAAGATCGAGGTTTCGTATTCGTTCAGTTTCTTGTTCTTCCGGTAAAAAGATAAATCCCGCACCAGCCGGCACATGGATCCGGAATTTCCCTCGTGCAGCCGCAGGTGAATTTGCGTTTTGCGTTCCATCCGATTTTCCGAAAAAGGATTGTATCGGTCGCGCAGGATGGAAAAGAATTTTTCAAACTCCGGTTTTGAAGCGGGCGTGCGCAAGGTAACTCGATCTTCGGCGTGAACCGGAATCCACACCGTCATGTCCTTTGCCTTAACCACATAAAAGAGCGTATCCGCTCCCGCCACTTCCTTCTTTTCCAGATCGACGATCTCCACCATCCCGTACGATGAGTGGATGACTTTATCGCCTACATGAAAATCCATGATCCACCTCTTGGGTAATGCCGGACGGCTGGAGCGATAAAAAAGCCAGCCGGATATAGGGGCTGGCAAATTCGCTTGGCAAATCCTATATGGGACAAAAGGTATTATACCACATTTGAAGTCCGGAAGCAGATGAAGGGTCTTGTGCGTTCTTATGGACTGCCGGGGTTGTTGATGTTGGTTGTGCCATCCTGCCCGCGTTCCGCCGGTTTTTTTCTCCGTAAGCAATTAAGTATAATTATCCAATCCGGATAGGCACGATCCATTCGGGTTGCTTACCGTGATTCAATCCTCCCGATACCCGGCACAGACGGACGGATCCATCTCCAGGATCATAAAAATCGGAAAGGAACGCCATGGCAAAATCCTCAAAAAAAATTCCGATCTATCTCGAGGTAGGCAGTCAACGGGTTTTCGCTGGCGCATTGGATTGGCCGGGCTGGTGCCGGTCCGGAGGGGACGAGGATTCGGCTATCCGGACGCTCGCCGAGTACGGCGCGCGTTTCGGGCGCGTCCTCGCCGCGTCGGATTTGGGATTTCGTCCGCCCGCGGATGCCTCCGCCTTTTCCGTCGATGAGCGCCTGAAGGGAAATGCGACGACCGACTTCGGATCGCCGGGAATACAGCCCAAGGCGGATGCCCAACCGATGAAGGAGGATGCGCTGGAGAGGTCCAGGGTGATTTTAAGAGCCTGCTGGCGCGCGTTCGATAAGGCCGTGCGTGCGGCGGACGGAACTGCCCTGCGCAAAGGACCGCGCGGCGGCGGCCGGGAGCTGGACGAGATCGTCCGCCACGTCCTGGAGGCGGACGCGGTGTACCTGGGGAAGCTCGGTTGGAATTTTAAGCCCGATGAAAAATCCGAACCGGATGCGGAATTACGCCGGATGCGCGCCGCGATCCTTGAAGCGCTTGCGGCTTCAGCGGGCGGCAAACTCCAGGCGCGCGGACCGCGCGGCGGGCTGCGCTGGACTCCGCGGTACTTTGTCCGCCGGGTGGCCTGGCACGCGCTGGATCATGCCTGGGAGATCGAGGATCGCGCGTAATGACGTCCGCGCTGAAAATCGCGCGGATTAATTGTGCGCAAACCCTAAGGACAATCGCATCCATGTGCGGGGATTCCCCATCCCGCAAAAGCGGGATTAGGATAAATGGGTTGTCGACCAAGAGTTCATTCGGAAGGCAAAGGGTGAGGAATCGCTGGCGATCGCGCTAGCGGTCCGTCGCCGGCGCGGACGCAATGATATTCTCCCGCATAAGTACTTCCGTTATATCCCGCGCGCGCCGAATTTCGTGTCTGGCAAATTCGAATTCTTCCGCCTTTGTCACCGGGCGTTTGGCCAGCCCTTCGCGGACCGCCTGCTCCGCGACCGCCGCCGCCTCGTACGCGAACACCTCCCAATCGTCCATCGACGGCAGAATGTAATCCTCGCTCAGCCCTTTCCGTGCGGCGTAGGCGGCGAGGGAGTGCGCGGCGGCCAGGCACATGCCGTCCGAGATCGTTGTGGCGCGCGTGTCCAGCGTGCCCCGGAAAATGCCGGGGAACCCGAGCGAGTTATTCACCTGATTGGGGAAATCCGACCGCCCCGTCGCCACCACGGCCGCGCCCGCCCGTTTCGCCTCCCACGGCCAGATCTCAGGGACCGGATTCGCGCAAGCGAAGACGATCGGCTGCTTGGCCATGGTACGGATCCATTCCGGAAGGAGGACCCCCGGACCGGGTCGGGAGAGCGCGATCACGACGTCGCAATCGCTCAGCGCGCCGTCCGCGCCGCCTTGGAATCCGGCGCGATTTGTTCGCTGGCACATTTCCCATTTGTCGGCGAATTCCTCCGAGTGTTCGCGGAGGTCGGCCCGGTGCAGCCCCAGCGCGCCCTTGGTATCCAGGATCCGGCAACGGTCCGCCTGCGCCCCCGCCATGAAGATCAATCGCGCGCAGGCAAGGTTGGCGGCACCCGCGCCCAGGAAGACGATCGAAACTTCCTCCAGCTTTTTTCCGACCACCTGAAGCGCGTTGATCAATCCCGCCAGAGTCACGGTGGCCGTGCCTTGCTGGTCGTCGTGCCAGATCGGAATTTCAGCCCGTTCCCTCAGCGCGCGCAAAATGCGGAAGCATTTGGGCGCGGCGATATCCTCCAAATTAACTCCGCCCAGGCCCGGCTGGAGAGCCAGCACCGTGTCGATGATCTTTTGTTCCTCGTGGACGTCCAGGACGATCGGCCAGGCGTCCACGCCTCCCAGGTATTTGTAAAGAATGGCTTTCCCCTCCATCACCGGCAAACTGGCTTTGGGGCCGATATCCCCCAACCCCAGCACGCGCGATCCGTCGGAAATCACCGCCACGGTGTTCCATTTACCGGTGAGATCGTAGATGCGTTCCGGATCCTCCGCGATGGCGCGGCACGGGGCGGCGACGCCCGGCGAATACCAGAGCGAGAAGTCCTGATTATCCCGTATGCAACAACGGATTCCAGTCTCGATTTTGCCGCGATAGAACGCATGCAGCCGCGTTGCATCTTTCGCAGGCTGCTCCGCCTGCTTTAATAATTCCCGGACTTCTTGCTCGGATTTTTTCATCTTTGTTCAGCTCCAGTATCAAGTATGAATTATCCCGAATGGCGCCGCTAGACAGGCTTGCGCATCCGGGCGGGTGGCTGTTCGCCGTTCCCCGTGGGGAATGTCGCCAATCGAATGCGTCAGTTTGTAACGGGAGGACCAGACTATTATATCTATGTTTATTACCCCCAAGTCATTTTACTGATGAAACGGGGCTCCGACACGTGCAGCAGGTTTCACTTGGGGTCTTGAACGGCTTGGCAATTGCTAAACCGGGGTTTTAGCCGCCGGCGGGATACTTTTCACCGTTTCCATCGTAGAGTCCCGGTCGGTCGCGGCTGATTAATCCGCCGGTTTGTCCCGCTTTCGGATGATGATGAATATCCCGCAGCTTGCCCCGCATTCCTCTTTATTACTCGAAGAATGCGGGGCTTGCTGCGCAGTTCTTGGGAGTTGCGTACCTTGATACCGCGCTGCTTGCCGCGCGGTCATTCATTGTTTTTACCGATCTATTGGTCCCTGGATTGAAAATCGCATGTGATTTTATCGGAAAGACTGGTCCAATCGGCTTCTGGGATCTCCCGCCCTATTTCATGGCCTTGGCCTTAATTATTCCCCAACAATTTGAATGTACCAGGCCGGGTTTATCTGTATTATCGCTTTTACATAAAGCGATAATTGTCAACGACGTTAAGTAATTGACTTTTCGGAAACTGGAATATCTGCTTTGGATTTGCTTTATTTCCTCAAGGAGAAAAAATGTCTAAAAATCCTTCGATTTCTTCCCACAACGCCTTCCGACCCACCCGGTTGATCGTCCTCACGTGCGCATTGGTTGCGGTTGCCTCCGCCTGCGTGGGGGCGACATCCGGCTCGAAGACACCAAACCCAACAACGGTCGTAGGGGGTAATTCATCCGTCGTTCCGCCCACGGAGACGGTAGCCGGGACGACCGCGCCGGGAAAAACAGTCCAAGGGAAGGCGCCCGACGCCTGCGCGCTGGCCACCCAAGCCGAGGTGGTAGCGGCTCTCGGTCAGGCTCCCACTACGACTGTCCCCGGGAATGACCCGAACAATGTCTTCGGAGGAATCACGTATTCCTGCACCTTCCCGGGGACTGACCTCGCCGTTGTGATCACCTTGATGGAATTTAATTCACCCGCAACGGCAAAAGATGCGATGACTAAGCAACTCGCCATGGTCCAAGGGGTTGGCACAAGCTCACCCGTCCCGGAGAGCGGTCTCGGGGATCAAGCTTTCTGGTCAACGGTGCACGCGGGCTGCAGCTTTACCGTCTTGAAAGGCTCGCGTATTTTCAGCGTTCTCTTGGAGGGAAACATAGGGGATCCGGCGTCGCACAAGGCCGCCCTTAAGACCCTAGCGAAATCCATCATAGCCAAGGTATAAGGAGTTAAGAACATGCCTACCGATCAGCATCCCCACGAAGTGCTCCTGCAACAAATTCAACAAGAATTCTCCGGCATATTTAACCAGACGAGCCAAGGCATCTACATCTATCAGGATGATCCACATTGGATCTGCAACGAAAAGCTGGCCGCAATGCTTGGATACGCTTCCGCCAGCGAACTCTTCAAGCTCACGAGTGGCATCCCGATACTCGAGGCCCTCGTCGATCCTGAAAGCCAGCAGCGCGTCGAAGAGGGCTTTACAAAGGCCGTCAATAATAACAACGCGAGTACCGTTCCCGTCACATGGAAGAAAAAAGGCGGCAAAACTATCAAAACCCAAACCATCTTCGTTCCGATCAGTTTTAAGGGGAATCTCCTGACGATTCACTTTGTAACACCTCTTTGATCGGCACGGGTCGCCTTTTAACGCGAACAAACCCGAAATCAGACGACGGATTATCTCGATTTTAGAAATTTGCCGAAAAAAACTGGATTTATCATTGGGAGCCCGCCCGTGCGCGACGGGCTCGTTTACTTTCTAATCCCCATTTTTTGGACTCTGGCAAAGATCGTGCTGGGTGCAATATCCGGATCGTTCCAATATCAAAATAATAATTGGATAAAAATGATCAAAAATAAGTTATGGCGAAATCTTCCTTTTGAATCAATAGATTTCCGTCGCTGTATCGATGGGTCCGAATAATGAAAACATCGATGTCTAAATCGTGACCGCGCTGTAACAGGGTGGTAACATCCATCGGCTAGAATTTCATCGTTGGAGTGGGAACAAGAAAGGGCTTTGACGATGAAACGGTTCAAGATCCGATATCTTCTTTTCGCATTGCCAATAGTCCTCGCGCTTTTTTGCGCCGGCGTGGTTTCGCAGTTCGGTTCCTACGCGCCCGCCGCTCCGAAGGAATCATCGACCGAGACTCCCACTGCGTTCCAACCCGCCACCGAAACACCGTTGGGGCCAACCCCAACTCCCAGCGCGACCGGCACCATGCTGCCCCCGCTTCCGACTGTCACCCCCACGCCTGTCGGCGGAGTCCGGCCGTGGTCGCCGTATGCCGGGCCGGTGCATCCGGCGTCGACGCCGATTCCCACCCCCGCCGAGGAAATCCTCCAAGGCAAAGATACGCTCAACATCGCCCTGCTGGGAATCGATGCGAGTTCAACCGACGGCGCGTATCGGACGGACGCGATCCTGATCCTCTCGCTCGACCGGGACCGAAAAACCGCCGCGTTGATTTCCTTTCCGCGCGATCTGTACGTCTATATCCCGGCCTACGGGATGCAGCGCATTAACATAGCCTTTCTCGAGGGGCAGGAATTGCATTATCCCGGCGGGCGGTTCGGACTGCTGGCCGACACGATGAAGTACAATTTCGGCTTGCGGATCGACCATTACGCGCTGATGAACTTCCAGGGGTTTAAGGATATGGTCGACGCGCTCAAGGGGATCGACGTCGACGCCGCGCACCCGCTGACCGACTTCCGCCTCGGATATGGAAACTACACCGTCCCGGCCGGGATCACGCACATGGACGGGCCCACGGCGCTGTGGTACTCGCGCTCGCGCTATACCACCACCGATTTCGACCGCGATCAACGCCAGCAGGAAGTCATCCTCGCGATCGCGCAGCGGCTGCTGGACCGGCGCGCGCTGGCCAATCTTCCGGGTTTCTTTAAGACGTTCATGAAATATTTTGAAAGCGACCTGACGCTCGATACCGTCACGCCCTATCTGGAACTGGCCGGAACCGTCTCGCCATCCACCCTCAAGCGCTACCGGATTATTCTTCCGGACCAGTGTACCCACTGGACGACACCGGAAGGCGGGTGGGTGCTCATCCCGAAATACGACGCCATCCGGACGTTGCTGGAAACGGCGCTGGTGGGATAATCCAGGGTGGATAGTATTTTACGGAGGACAGGGGAAAGGATGGTTTGGAGAAGGATCATGGACGCAAGGCCGTTGCTCGCCCTGGGGGTAGGCTTCCTTCTGGCCGGCTGCGGCACGTTGCGGATCGACATTGACTATGGGAAAACGCAGATTCCCCAAACGGCCGAACCCTCGCCGGATTTTTCCAAAACCCTCGGCGCGATTCCCACAAGGACTCCGACCCCCGTGATAATGCCATCCCTCACGCATCCACCGGCTGTTGGCGGACCTACGAATCCCAATCCGACTGATTCTTTCTTCGAAGTGGTCGCGATTGCGGCGGGGAACAACCACACGTGCGCGCTTCTCGCTTCGGGGAAGGTGAAGTGCTGGGGGTTGAATGATAAGGGACAGCTCGGGGACGGAAGCCGGATCAATCGGACCAGTCCGGTGGAGGTCGCAGGGTTGACCGGCGTCACGGCGATTGCGGCCGGAGGAAGCCATACGTGCGCGCTATCCGGCGGCGGAGTGAAATGCTGGGGGAGAATCTTTCCGGCCAGTTGGGTGATGGCACCCGGACCGACAGCGCGACGCCGGTAGAGGCAACCGGGCTCGGCAACGGCGTCGCCGCCATCGCAGCGGGAGGCGGCCACACGTGCGCGCTGCAGGACAGCGGCGCGCTCTGGTGCTGGGGATGGAACGGGGCCGGACAACTGGGCGACGGAACGACCATGGACCACAGCGTCCCGGCGCCGGTGGACGCGGCGGGCACATTCTTCTATGCGGTCGCGGCGGGTTACAAACATACCTGCGCGCTGACCACATCCGCTGGGGTGAAATGCTGGGGGGAGAACCAATCCGGCCAGCTGGGCGATGGCGCCCATGCCGACCGCTTGAAACCGGTCGATGTGGAGGGATTGCGCATCACTGTAATCGCTATCTCCTTGGGGGAAGCCCACACGTGCGCTGTGATGAACAACCACGCGCTCGAGTGCTGGGGCGACAATCTGTTCGGCCAATTGGCGGACGATAGGGTGAAGGATAGCGCCTTCCCGATGGTAGTGGGCGGATGGACCGACGGAGTGCTGGCGGTGAGCGCGGGATCCGGCCACACCTGCGCGCTCACGGAGGCCGGCGCGGAGTGCTGGGGCCGGAATTATTTCGGACAACTCGGGGACGGGACGAAGGACAGCTCGTCCCGTCCAGTGAAGGTTGTCGGATTCTCGCTGACCATTACGGCTATCGCCGCCGGCGGCAATCACACGTGCGGCCAATCCGCCGGAGGCGGGGTGCGTTGCTGGGGGAACAATGCCTTCGGCCAATTAGGGGACGGAACCGCCGCCGACCGCAGCACGCCGGTGGATGTTGTCGGACTAAGTTAGCGCCTCGGGTTATCCCGCGAAAGATTTTTTTAATTGTGGATAAACAAGCAACGACTCGGTGTGTGCCGAAACCCGCCGTTCTGGAAAGGCAGATCGAGGGAAAGGTTAAAATGTTCAGGATTAAGGGAATGACGATCAAGCGATATTTATCCGCTGGCATGTTTTTTCTTCTGGCCGGCTGCGGGACGGTCCGAATTAGCATCGACTATGGCAACACTCCGGTTCCCAGCCGGACCGATACCCTCCGCTTGTCCACGCCGACCCCGGCGCCGTCGGCGGCCCCAACTTCCACTGTCACTCGGACCGCCGCCCCCACCGCGAATCCCAGCCCAACGGAATCTCAAAAAGGTGTTCTCGCCATTGCGGCGGGCCGAAGCCATACCTGCGCCTTGACGGAGGGCGGCACGGTGAAGTGCTGGGGGGAAAACGATCATGGCCAACTCGGCAACGGCACGATGGTCAACAGCAATGTGCCGGTGGAGGTCAGCGGGCTGGCCGGCGTGAAGGCAATCACGGCCGGCTGGGAGCACACTTGCGCGTTGACGATGGACGGCGGGGTGAAGTGCTGGGGATACAACCCAAACGGGGAATTGGGGAACGGAATGTCCGTCGACAGCGACGTGCCGGTGGATGTAAAAGGATTGACCGCGGGGGTTGCCGCGATCGACGCGGGTGATGACCACACTTGCGCGGTGACCGGAAACGGCGGACTGAAATGCTGGGGCTATAACGAATTTGGGCAATTGGGCGACGGGACCAAATCCAGCCGCAGCGTTCCGGTGGACTCGCAAGCGTACGCCAGCGGTGTGGCTGAGGTTGCGGCGGGATGGGGGCACACCTGCGTGCGGACGACCGGCGGCGGGGCGAAGTGTTGGGGGGACAACGAATATGGACAATTGGGAGATGGCGAAACAGTCGACGTCCGACTTACACCGGTGGATGTGACCGGGTTAACTTACGGCGTGTTGAAGATTGCCGCCGCCGGCGGCCAAAGTTGCGCGCTGACAACCGGCGGAGGTGTGTCGTGCTGGGGGAATAACAAATACGGCCAACTGGGCGACGGGAGCGGCCAGCAAGCGAATGTCCCGGTGCAGGTTGTCGGATTGACCGCGGGTGTCAGCAATGTGGAAGTCGGTTGGAATCACGCTTGCGCGGTGGTTAACGGGGGCGGGCTGGATTGCTGGGGCTGGAATTATTACGGCGGGCTGGGCGACGGCACGAAAACTACACAACCCAGGCCGGTGAAAGTGTACAAACTAACCGACGGCATCCAGGCCATCGCGGTTGGCTGGGCCCATACCTGCGTCGCAACGGATCTGGGCGCGGCCAAATGCTGGGGGTCGAACGAGTTCGGCCAGCTCGGCGACGGCACGGAGAGCGACAGCGGCACTCCGCTCGCCGTGGTTGGATTGTAATCCGCGCCAGGGCGACAAAAACTTTGCCACTAACACCGGCGGCCGCCGGGGCTTGATCCTTGGCGGCGGGCGATGTGGTTACGTGCGCATTGTTGTTCGGTGGCATACCGTGCGACTGAATGAACGGGCACGCCCCAGAGGGAAGGACGGACGAGATTCGGTCTGATCCCGTGGAAAAGTTTGGATTGAAGCTGGGCTGCGAGGTGAGGAAACCGCGGTTGGCAGAGGATTATTGCCGAGAGCATTATTGGTACGATGAACGAAATAAGCGGTCGCGCAGGTAAAGGTTACCTTCGGAGTTTTCTTTGAATGGGTAAGCCGCTATCAACCGGGGATCGCCGGCGCCGTTGCCTGGACCAGCGGGAGCGAAACCGCAAACACCGTTCCCCGCGCGCCGTCCCGCCGGCTGCGGACCGCGATGGCTCCCCGGTGGCGGTCGATCACGCGGCGGACGAGCGCGAGCCCCAGCCCGCTGCCTTCGCGGCCGCGGGCGTTGGATCCGCGGTAGAGTTCCTCGAATACGCGCGGCAAATCCTCCTCCGGGATTCCCGGTCCGGAATCGGCGATTTCTACCTGCACCTGGCGGTCGTGCTCCATCGCCCGGACCTCCACCGTGTCCTGTGGGCCGCTGAACTTCAACGCGTTTTCGATCAGGTTGAAAAAGGCGAGACTCAGCAGATCGCGGTCTCCGACGATTTCCGGCAGCGGCCAGGGTACCCGCGGGAGAACCAGGCGCAGATCTCTCCCCGCGCCGGATGGATGCGAGCGAACGGCCTCGACGGTCTCCTCCAGCAGCGTGCTGATATTTACTTTAGCGTATTCGAGCGGAATTTCTTCCAGATCCGCGAGTTTCCGCAAATCCGCGGTGAGCCGGGTAAGCCGTTCCACCTGGCGCTGGATATCCGTGATCACCGGCGCCGGCGCCGAAGGGGGCGCGGCGCCTTCCAGGTTGGCGAGCGCCGCGCGGATTCCGGTCAACGGATTTTTCAGCTCATGATCCAGCCGCCGCAGGAAGCGGCGCTGAGCTTCGGCCCGCGCCTTCCGTTCGCGCGCGAGCGCGGAAAGAAGCCGCAGAGCATTCCGCCTCCCCGAGATCAGGAAAAACAGGATCAGGGCGGTAATCCCCGCCCCGCAAAAAAACGCCACCAGCCCCAGATCGATCTGAAGGGTCAACACCGGGATGGGATGAAACGCCCGCGCAAGCGCAATCCAAACCGCCACACCTACGGCGGCGGGAATGCACCCGAGTGCCAGACGCAGCCTCATGATTTGCGCTCCACCGGCGCGAGGAACCGATATCCCTCGCCGGTGACGGTTTCAATGAAGCGCGGTTCCTCGGCTTCGTCGCCTAGCGCGCGGCGAAGTTCCGACACGCGCGTGTCCACCGCCCGCGTTCCGGCCGGGTAGTCCCATCCCCACACCGCGTCCAGAAGCCGCTCGCGCGTGATCAGCTCGTCCGGATGGGTCATCAAATATTCGAGCAGCGCCAGCGCCTTGGGCGTGAAAGATAACGGCCGCCCCGCCAGCGTAGCGCGCCGCGCCCGCCGGTCCAGTTCCAGCGCGCCCGAGGTTATCTTCCAGGCGGAGGATAACGGGATGGTCGACGCTTTCGCGCGGCGCAGAATCGCCCGGACGCGGGCCAGCAGCTCGAGCGGGTCGAACGGCTTGTTGAGGTAATCGTCGGCGCCTTCTTCGAGAGCGATCGCCCGCTCGCCGGCCTCGCCCACCTGCGTGAGCAGGAGCACCGGCCGATAATCCCCCCGCGACCGCAGCGTCCGAAGCACGGTCCGTCCGTCCATTTCCGGCATCAGCACGTCCAGGATCACGAGGTCCGGGTTGGTTTTTTCGATCTCCCCTAGCGCCGCAATTCCATTGGCCGCGCACCCCACCGCGTACCCCGACCGGCTCAGGAAGGCGCTGAGATTTTCCGTGATGGAGGGTTCGTCGTCTACCAGAAGGATTTTTTGGACCGAGCTCATGCGATGATCCTCCACAAGATGAGTAGAATAATGGAATATAGCATACTACTTTTTTTAAAGGGGGCGGATCGAATGCGGGGTAATTCTTTATCCGCGGCGGGAAGAATCGGGAACCGTTGCCGCCAATCTCCGTTCCGGCCGAAGATCCTGCCCTGTGGGGAGTGCGGCCGGGGTTCGCTGCGAAGCTCTGGAAGTTCAAGGGAATTATTTTCACGGATTAATGAGTTCGGCCGGTTTTATTTTTTATTGCGGGAGGGAAGGGAACTGCCCGGTTTCCGAGTCCGCCGCTATCAGTAACGCGTCATCCTGGCCGCTGCCGAAGCTTTGCGTGGTTCCGGCGATAAACGCGCGGTTTCCAAATATCGCCAGCCCGCTCGCGCTGTCGTTGAACCGTCCTCCCCAGGTTTTGGCCCAAACGAGGGCTCCCTCGGGCGTAAAGCGCAGGAAGGCCACGTCGAGACCGCCGCCCTTGCTGAAACTGTCGGACGAGCCGGCGAGGTAAATATCGCCCGACGGCCCGACCGCGACCGCCCGGGCGGATTCACTTCCCTTCCCGCCCCAGAGCTGTTCCCAGATCAGGTTCAGTTTTTTGTCGTACTTGCGCAGGAAAATCTGGCCCCCGTTTCCTTTGTCGAGCGTCAGACCAACGGCATAGAGGAAAGTTCCGTCGCTGGTCAGGCCCAGGGCGTCGGTTCCCAGCGGGCCGCCCCACGTGGTATGCGAGAGGTACTGTCCGGTCTCTTTTGAGAATCGGACGATCAAACCCTCCCCGCCCAGGAGGATGTTCGTCCCGTTATACCTTCCAGCTACGTAGATCGTGTCCCGGTCCACGACCATTTGCCCGTCGCCTTCGTCCCAGCCTTTTCCGCCCCACGAACTGGCCCAGATTAATCTTCCCTTGAGATCCAGCTTGAGGACGGCCACGTCGTTGCCGGTGGTCTTGCCGGTGGTCCAGCCGGAGAGATAGATGGCGTCGTCTTCGGCCACCAGGCCGTCCACTTCCTCATAGCCGAATCCCTGCCCCCAGGTGAAATCCCAAACCAGGCTGCCGTCCTGGGCGTTCAACGCCAGCACGGCCATGTCGGCCTGAGTCAGATCGATGGAAGAGGTGTAGGTGAGGCCGCCGACGTACACGGTGTTTCCCTTGACAGTGACGATGAACGCTTTCTCCATATTCTTCCCGCCCCAGCGCGTATGCCAGAGCTCGTTTCCGTCCGGTGAAAACTTGTACGCGACGATGTCGGCGAAAGGTTCCCCCTCCGCCTGTTGAAACGTGGCGAAGTAGATATTTCCTTCGGAGTCCGCGTCCACGCCCCAGCCTTGATCCAACCGGGCGCCGCCACGAGTGAGATACCAAAGTGTGGGGCGGATTTCGGTGGCGGACGCAATGTTGGGGGAAGGGGTTGCCGCTGTGGTAAAAGTAGGCGAAGAGGGAGTCCGCGCGGAGGTGACGCAACTAAAGAGAAAAAATATGGTTGCCAGCCACGGAAAGCACGAACCGAGGAATCCCTTTTTTCTCATGGAGATAATTCCACGCTAGGAATATTCTACATTCAGTCTACCTCTACTCGATCGATAACGGAATTTGTATTAAACAGGGTTCTGAAATACAGGAAAGAGGTCATTGCAAGCGACCAAAGGGAGCTAAGCAATCTCTTTTTTCGCGGAAGAAAGACCAGATTGCTTCGTCACTCCGCTCCTCGCAATGACAAATCCAGACTTCTTCGGCACCCTGGTAAATGGCAACTTTATGTTATCGGAATTTCGAGTTCGCGCAGCTCGCCATCGATCTATGATGACCCATTGTCCATGGTCTATGGTCCATCGTCCCTCCGAAAGGGGGATTCCTCGGAGAGAGCAACCGTCACCCCTGGGGCAGGTACCTCCGGAATTGTTCCATTTGATGCAGGGCCAACTCGGCGCCCAGCGCCAGGCAGGCGACCGGCTCCTCCGCCAGGTAGGCCGGGATGCCCGTGGCGTTGGTCAAGTACCGGTCTATCCCGCGCAGGAGCGCGCCCCCGCCGGCGAGCATGATCCCGCGGTCGATGATGTCCGAGGTCAATTCCGGGGGTGTGCGTTCCAGAGTGTAGCGCACGCAGCCCACGATTTCCGCGAGCGGCTCTTCCAGCGCCTCAACCACATCGGCCGAGGTGACGGTTATCGTGCGGGGCAGGTTGTTGATCTGATCGCGCCCCTGGATCTCGAGGCTTTCGTTGGGATCCACCGGGAGGGCGGCTCCAATGCGGAGCTTGATGTCCTCGGCGACCATCTCGCTGATCACCACGCCGTATTTCCGGCGGATGTAGGCCGCGATGGTTTCATCCAGCCGCCGTCCGCCCATGCGGATGGTATTGGACACCACCGGCCCGTTCATGGTGATCACCGAACTCTCGGCCACCCCGCCTCCCAGGTACGCCACCATATTCCCGGAGGGAGTTGAGATCGGCAGTCCAGCGCCGACTGCGGCGGCCAGCGTGCGCTGGATGAGAAAAACTTCGCGGCACCCGGCCCGCAGCACGGCTTCGCTGGCCGCCCGGCGCTCGACACTGGTGATCCCGTACGGAACGGTGACCATCGCCCGCGGTTTGAACGGCGTGATCGAGCCGCACACTTTGCGCAGGAACCAGGTGAGCAGCACCTGGGCCACTTCGAAATCGGCGATCGCGCCGTCCTGCATCGGGTGAACCACTTCGTAACCTTCCGGCACTCGGCCGAACATGTGGCGGGCTTCCTCGCCCACTTCGACCACTTTCTGGGCGTCGGAATCGATTACGACCGTCGTCGGTTCGCTCAGGACAATCTGCCCGCCCTCGGCGATGACGGTGTTCACCGTGCCCAGGTCAATTCCCAATTCCTTATAAAAAAGCGCCATGATCTGTCGAATCGCCCTCCTTGTGGGCGGTTATGCCTTTACATCCGAAGGAGCAATTGTACACTATTCGAAAAATAGGGGAAAAATGATTAACCGGGTGTTGAAAAAACCATCGAAGGTGGTCGAGTAGCGGTGTTTGCGTATCGAGACCACCGGATATCAGCGGGATCTCGATCCGCCCGCGAACAACGCGGGCTACCCCGGCCTCGCTCCGCGAAGCGGGGCGGGGCTCGACCGGTTTTTTTCAACAACCTATTAAAAGAACCGACGCGGTCTTCAAGACCGCGTCGGTCTGAATCTATCCGTTTTGGATATCGTGGATGATTTGGGCGGGCGGCGCGGTCGGATGGCCTTCCAGATTTAGGTGGACGCCGGTAGAGTAATCCCTGGCCAACAATCGATCGTCGGACGCTCGGTGCGCTTCGATCAACCAGGTGCCGCCAAGCCGGCGGGCTTCGATCAGCCGGCTGGTGAGCCGGACGACCTCGTTTCCCTTTGGAAGGCAGAGGATTTCGGCGTGATGCCGCGTTTGGAGCGTGAACACTCCGGCGGCCAGCCAGCGCGCGAGGGGCCAGCCCGCCTGGGCCGAGGCGTCGTGGATGCTTTCTTCAAACCATTCAAACAGCGCTTGCGGGTGGACGCGCCCGGTGGGATCCACTTCCTTCAATTCGATTTTATGCTCGCGGCGATACTCCCGCGCGGGCGGGAGGACCGCCGGCGCGTCGAAGCCCCGCGGCAGGGCGATTGCCTCGGCCGGGAAATCCGCCAACATTTCCACGCTGATTTCGGAGGGAGCGTCGTCCTTTCGGTGAATGCGGCTCCAAATCCCCATGCCGCGGAAAAGAACCGGAGTCGTTTCGCTTCCAGTCCCCGCGAGGCGGGGGCGAATATCAAACCCGAAGACCGGATGCAGACGATCGGACTGCGCGAGCCAGAGATGTGCTTCTACGGTTTCCCCAAACGCCGCCGGCCGCCGGTATTCGAGGATCATGCTTTGCGGTTCCCATCGAAATTCACCCTCGCTGCGCCAGTCGGCGCCGCATCCGCGGCGGGCTAGACCATCGGCCAGGGCATGCTCGAAGTAACTGACGTAGACCGCGTTATTCACATGGCCGTAGCTGTCACAATCGCTGGGCCGGATCTGCAACGGAAGGATCTTCATCGTCGGGTTTTCCTGCTCTCTCTTTAGCGCCGTGGGTGAATTGTATCAACCCTCGCCCGCGGTCAAGCGAGGAACGGCCGACGGCGGCGGTTTTCCTGGCATCCGCTCTTGCGGGCGCCCGAGGAGCCGGACCTTCTGCGCGGGGCAAATTAAAACGATGTGCCATTAACCAACGTCCAGAAGATGACCGGGCCCCAAGAAGAACGAGTGCCTTTCAGTAATAGTCCCACAAGTAATCCGATGAAAAACATTATTAACACATTGGGGATGGCGCCCAATCCATAGAAGAAGATATTAAACAGATGCGGCAATGCCCAGAGGATCGAGGTAATAAATACTCCCCGCGAAAAAATCCCCGCTTGGCCTCCAAGCGAATTATCAAAAGCGAGGATCAAATACACGACAAAGATGGCTTCTCCCGGGCCGTAGGCCAACAAAGCGGAAATCGCTGCAAGCATGTTCCAAGGTTGAGGCAGGCTTAAGGATTGAGTGAAGGCCGGCACTTCTCCCATAAAACGTCCGCCCATGAGCTTTCCGGAAAGAAAAATTCTTACCCCCGCCAGAAGCATCGCCAAAAGGATTCCCAGGATGAGGCTAACTGTTCGATGTTGCCATTTGGCGGGAGCGGCAGTTTTATTTTTCAATCGAAAAAATAGGAAGACCGCTGGAAGATCCATAGCCAATTGTCCGATCGTTCCGACAACGTAAATGTGATTTGTTAAATAATCCTTTGATCCATGAAGGAAGAGCGCCGGCCAGAGCAATACCAGGGCGGAAATCAAAAGCGATAATCCATAAACTACGAGGGGAAAAAGAAGCGAATATTTCGTTGGGGCCGCTTGTATTTGGCTTGGGTCGTCCTTCATCCTATACCTCATGGTGATAAGCGCCGGCTTCTGGTTTAGGCGGCCGTGTTATCCTGTGAACTTCGGCCTTGAGTCAACCGGTTTCCGGCAAGCCGTCAAAAAAATCCACGACCCCCGTTTCCAGTGCATACTCGGCGGCTACGATCCGAAGCTCGTCGTTGTGGATGCGTTGCTCGAGGATCGGTGAATCCTGCCGCAGACGGTTTATCGAAGCGCGGATGTTCGTGCGAACGGCTTGCCGTACCAGTTCATCCGGATTGTGGCGGAGCTCAGAATCCGGCAACCTTTCAACGGAAGGCCGGATCCGATCTATGATCGAACGGAGATTCGGCGATAAGTTGTCCGTCGGATGCTCAATTTCGCTAAGGGCGGCCAGGACGGCTCCGCAATGTGAATGGCCCAGAACGACGATCAGCCGGGTGCCGAACCGTTCCGCCGCGTACTCGACGCTGCCGGTTTGGGAGGGAGTGACGATATTCCCCGCCACGCGGACGACAAAAAGGTCCCCCGGGCCCTGGTCGAAGATGATTTCCACCGGCACCCGCGAATCGGAACACCCGAGAACTACGGCGAACGGCGATTGCCCCGCCACCAATTCGCTGCGTCTTGAGCAGATTGAGACTGTGCTACGGATCGGCGCGTCCGACACAAAACGCCGATTCCCCTCCCGCAGGCGTTCCAGCGCTTCCTGCGCCGATGGCATTATGGTGTATTCACCTCCGCAGGATCCTCTGCCCAACATCCTCGAGAACGCGTTCCATCGGAAAATCGATTTCATAGCATTCCAGGATGCGAGGCATTGTTCTCCATGAAACTACTCAGGTATGGTTTTCCATTTATTCATGGAAAATTCAGATTATTTTCGCAAAGCCGAGATTGGGAAGGCGGAGGATACCCCGGCATAAAAAAGATGGGTGGGGAGGCTGGTGGCCTTCTATTGCTCAGGGGTAAGCAATAACTGCTGCGATGATGCCGTTTCGATGGCGGCCGCGTAAACCTTCCACTCGCGCGCCCGACTCACCCCTTGCGATATTTCCGCGCCGCGTCCAGCCGCAGCTGCGAGCGGCGCAGGGAGGTCATCGCCTTGAGGTAGGCCTCGTTGGTCTGGTCCGGCGCGTGCTTGAGCATTTCCTCGGCCCGCGCCTTGGCCGCCTCGGCCCGCGCCACGTCGATCTCCTCCACCCGTTCGCCCACGTCCGCCAGCACCGTCACCGCGTCCGGCAGCACCTCCATGATCCCGCCCGCGATCGCGAAGGCTTCCTCCCGGCCGGCTTGCTTTACCACCAGCACGCCGTAGGTGAGCGAAGTCAGGAGCGGCGTATGGTGCGGAAAAATCCCGAGCAGACCTTCGCTGCCGGGGGCGACGACCATATCCGCGTCCCCGGAGAAGAGCGATCGATCCTGGCTGACGATATCGCAATGGATGGGCAAGTTCGAGTCCTTTTTATTCCCTCATCCCGTCGGGAGAGCACCGACTCCCTTCTCCCAGCGCCTGCCCCTGCGAAGCGGGGGTATGGTGGGAGAAGGGTTGGGGATGAGGGGTGTTACCCCGCCATCTGCTTGGCCTTGGCCTGGGCGTCCTCGATCGTGCCGACCATGATGAAGGCGCTTTCCGGAAGCGCGTCGTGCGCCCCGTCGAGGATTTCGCGGAACCCGCGGATCGTGTCGGCCAGCTTCACGTAGGCGCCCTTGAGGCCGGTGAACTTCTCGGCCACGAACATCGGCTGGGAGAAAAAGCGCTCGATCTTGCGCGCGCGCGAGACGATCAGCTTGTCCGCTTCGCTCAGCTCGTCGATCCCCAGGATCGCGATCAGGTCCTGCAGATCCTTGTAGCGCTGCAGCACGCGCTGCACTTCGCGCGCGGTGGAATAATGGTCCGGGCCGACGATCTTCGGATCGAGAATGCGCGAGGTGGAAGCGAGCGGGTCCACCGCCGGGTAGATCCCCTTGTCCACGATCGAGCGCTCCAGCGCGATGGTCGCGTCTAAATGGGTGAAGGTGGCCACCGGCGCGGGGTCCGAGTAGTCGTCGGCCGGTACGTAGACCGCCTGCATCGAGGTGATCGAGCCGCGTTTGGTCGAGGTGATCCGCTCCTGCAATTCGCCCATCTCGGTGGAGAGCGTGGGCTGGTAGCCCACCGCCGAAGGCATGCGCCCCAGCAGCGCCGAGACCTCCGAGCCGGACATGCTGAAGCGGAAGATGTTGTCGATGAACAGCAGCACGTCGCGCCCCTGGTCGCGGAAGTATTCCGCCATGGTCAGGCCCGTCAACGCCACGCGCAGACGCACGCCCGGCGGCTCGTTCATTTGACCGAATACCAGCACCGTGTCCTTGAGCACTCCGCTTTCGAGCATCTCGCGGTAAAGCTGCGTGCCCTCGCGGGTGCGCTCGCCCACGCCGGCGAACACCGAGTTGCCCTGGTGCACGGTTGCAATCGAGCGGATGAGCTCCTGGATGATGACCGTCTTGCCCACGCCGGCGCCCCCGAAAATGCCCGTCTTCCCGCCCTTGGTAAACGGCGCGATCAGGTCGATCACTTTCAGCCCGGTCTCGAATACCTGAACCCGGGTGGATTGCTCCTCGAAGGCCGGGGCGGGGCGGTGGATCGGATACTGCTCGCGGGCGTGCACCGGGCCGAGATTGTCGATCGGCTCGCCCAGCACATTGAATATCCGCCCGAGCGTGGCTTCCCCGACCGGGACGCGCAGCGAAGCGCCGGTGGCGGCGGCCGGCAATCCGCGCCGCAGTCCGTCGGTGGAGTCCATCGCCACGCAGCGCACCCAGTTGCCGCCCATCTGCTTCTGCACTTCCAGCATCAGGCGGCCGCCTCCCTCGCGGATCACTTCCACCGCTTCGTAAATATCGGGGAGCCGGCCGGCCGGGAACTCGCAGTCCACCACGCCGCCCAGAATTTGCACGATCTTTCCGTCTGCTTTAGTCATGCCTGATCCTTTGAAAATGCTCTGTATATCCACGGAGTACACGGAAAATTATTAAGTTCTTCTTCGTGCTTTTCGTGTCCTTCGTGGATTTTCTTCATCCCACCCGTCCTGCTCCTTGCGCGGCGAGTGCCTCCGTGCCGGCGGCGATGTCGAGCAAATCGCCGGTGATGCTTTCCTGGCGCGCCTTGTTGTACTCCAATTGCAATCCGCCGATCAGTTCGCCCGCGTTCTCGGTGGCGTTGCGCATCGTCACCATCCGCGCCGCGTGTTCGCTGGCCAGGCTCTCGAGGATCGATTTCATAAACCTCGACCGAAACCAGATGATGGATCGCGGTGTCAAGCAGTTGGGTTTGGCCGGGCTCGAATAAATACACCGGCCTGGCGCCGCCGGGGGCTTCCTCCGCCGGCGCCGCCAGACCCGAGAGGGGCAGAAGCTGCTGCACGGCGGTTTGCTGGTGGATCAGATTGATGAATTGGGTGAAGACGATGAAGACTTCGTCGGCTTTGCCTTCGGCATATTCTTCGATCGCCAACCGCCCGATCGGCGAAAGGTCCGCGTAGGAGGGGGCGGGCGGCAGGTTGCTGAATTCGGCGGTGATGGGCACGCCCGCGCGGCGGAGCATCTCGCGTCCTTTGCGGCCGATGACGATGTAATGGACGGTAGCCTGCGAATCCGCGAAGGTGCTCAGCGCCCGGCGCACGACGCTCGCATTGTAGGCGCCCGCCAGCCCGCGGTCGCCGCTGACTACGATCGCCAGGATGTTTCGTACCGGCGCGCGCGGCGTAAGCATCGGGTGCTTGATCGTGTTGCGCCGGCCGGCCAGATGCCCCAGCACCTCGAGCGCTTTGGTCGCGTAGGGCCTCGTGGCCAGCACCGCCGCCTGCGCGTGGCGTACTTTGCTCGCGCTCACCGTTTGCAGCGCGCGGGTCACTTGGGCGATGTTCCGGACGCTCCGGATGCGGAGCCGCATTTCGCGGAGGGAGGCCATCGGCTATCCCGCTCCGCGGGAGGAAAAAATCACGACAGCTTGCAGCGAAGGCTTCCGGCCGGTATGGATTGGCTGGGTGCGGAAAAACAAAAAGGATGTCATTGCGAGCGACCGAAGGGAGCGAAGCAATCTGGTTTTCGCGTCAGAAAAATCAGATTGCTTCGTCGCTTCGCTCCTCGCAATGACAAAGTCTGACATTTTCCGCACCATGTTTGGGATCCTGTGCGCATCATCATGCGGTCGCTCACTGCCAAGAGGCGTTGTAAGTGGAAATCGCGTCTTTCAATGCGGCCTCGCTCTCGGGGGAGATCCGCTTTTCGCTTTCGATCGTTCCCAGGAGCGACGCGCTCGCCGCGGCGAGATAGCGGTGGAAGCCTTCTTCCCAATCGCGCATCTTCTCGAGCGGAATTGAATCCGTCAGGCCGCTGACGGCGGCGTACAGGACCGCCACCTGATGCCCCAGAGCCATCGGCTCGTATTGCGACTGTTTGAGAATTTCCTGCAGGTGCGTGCCGCGATCCAGCTGGGTTTGGGTGGCCTTGTCCAGGTCGGACCCAAACTGCGCGAAGGCCGCCAACTCGCGGAACTGGGCCATGTCCAGCCGCAGTTTCCCCGCCACCTGTTTCATCGCCTTGGTCTGGGCGTCGCCGCCGACGCGCGAAACGGAAATGCCGACGTTCACCGCCGGGCGGATCCCGGCGTAGAACAGGTTGGATTCCAAATAAATCTGGCCGTCGGTGATCGAGATGACGTTGGTCGGAATGTAGGCCGAGACGTCGCCCAGGAGCGTTTCGATGATCGGCAGCGCGGTGAGCGATCCGCCGGAGCCTTTCACCTTGGCGATTTTAAAGTTATCCGAGCCGACCACGCGCGCCGCAAGCGCGGTTTCGGCGTCGTCGCGGCCGCGCGGGCCGCCGTACACTTTTCCGTCCACGCTGTCCTTCTCGGTCGCTTCGCCGGAAAATTCCACCGGGACGATCACGTAGCGGTTGGCCAGGCGCGCCGCGCGTTCCAGGAGGCGGGAATGCAGGTAGAACACGTCGCCGGGGTACGCTTCGCGGCCCGGCGGCCGCCGCAGCAGCAGCGAAACCTGGCGGTAGGCCCAGGCGTGCTTGGAGAGGTCGTCGTAGACGATCAACGCGTCGCGGCCGCTTTCCATGAAGTCCTCGCCGATTGCGCAGCCGGCGTAAGGCGCGATGTATTGCAGCGCTGCCGGTTCGTCGGCCGCGGCCATCACCACCACCGTGTGCTCCATTGCTCCGTAGCGCTCGAGCGTGGCCACGGTCCGCGCGATCGAGGATTTCTTCTGCCCGATCGCGACGTAAATGCAAATCAGGTCCTTGCCTTTTTGGTTGATGATCGTGTCGATCGCGATCGCGCTCTTGCCGGTTTGCCGGTCGCCGATGATCAGCTCTCGCTGCCCGCGGCCGATCGGGATCATCGAATCGATCGCCTTCAGCCCGGTCTGGACCGGCGTGTCGACGTCCTGGCGTTCCACCACGTGCGGAGCGATGCGCTCGATGGGCAGGTAGCGCTCCGAAAGGATCGCCCCTTTTCCGTCGACCGGCTCGCCCAGCGCGTTCACCACGCGGCCGATCAGCCCCGCGCCCACCGGCACCGAGACGATGCGGCCGGTCGCGCGCACTTCCATGCCTTCCTGGATCCGTTCGTTCTCCCCCATGATGATCACGCCGATGGTCTGGGCTTCGAGGTTGAAGGCGATCCCGAGCGTCCCTTCGGCGAACTGGACCAGTTCCTGCGAGCGGACGTGCGAGAGCCCGCGCACGCGGGCGATGCCGTCGCCGGTTTCGACGACGAACCCGGCTTCGTGCGCGGTTACCTCCGGCTCGAAGGCGGAGATTTGTCTTTGGAGAAGGTCGGAAATGCTTTTGGCGGTTTGATCCATCGAGGAACCTATGGTCGAATTGAAATTCTCCCTATGTGGGATTATCTTGGCATGCCCTTGGACCACAATCCTTTATACGCGGATTTCGCCGATTTTTCGGATTTCTAAGAATTCATATATCTACTCAGCCCAACCCAAGCTGGAAGGAATATCACGGGATTGATGCCCGGTTTTTCTCTCCCTCATCCGGCCTTCCCCCCGGAAAATCACCAAGGGTCCGGCCACCTTCTCCCAGCATAAGCCGGGAGAAGGACGGGATGAGGGGAAAGGCTGAGTAGTTACGAATTCATTTAAAATTGTTTTCCCGCGCCCGCCCTCGCGCAGCGGGGGAAATCCGTTTCTTTCCGGTACTCCGCGTACTGCATTTTCCAAGTTGAGTCATTGCCACTTACTTTGTATGGTGGTCGGTCAACCGCTCCATCGGATTACGCCGTCAGCGAGGCGGCCGTGACGGCGTCCAGTTTGCGCAAAACCGCCGTCACCAGTTTCAACGCCGCGTCGTAATCGTCGCGGTGAATGATGCTTGAGTGAGAATGGATGTGGCGGGCCGGAACGCCGAGCACAACGGTGGGCACGCCGACTTTATGCAGATGGATGGCCGCGCCGTCGGTGGCGCCGCCCTCCATGGCCGAAACCTGCAGCGGGAGCCCCAGGTCGCGCGCGGTGTCCATCAACAGATCGCGCAGCTTCAGGTTGGGGATCATGCGCGCGTCGTAGAGCAGCACCGACGGTCCCTTGCCGAGTTTCACCGCCGACTGGTCCTCGGTGATCCCCGGCACGTCGCCGGCGATGTCGGATTCGAGCACGATGGCGGCGTCCGGATCGACGGCTTCCACGCTGGTGGTGGCGCCGCGCACGCCCACTTCCTCCATCACGGTTGCCACGCCGCAGACGGTGTTGGGATGGCCCGCGGTCTTAAGCGCTTCCAGCGTCTGGATCATGAGCGCTACGCCGACCCGGTCGTCGAACGCCTTGGATAGGTAGGTTTTGCCGCCGGAAAGAACAGCGAAGCCCGCCTGCGGAATGACCGGATCGCCGGGACGCACGCCGGCCTGCTCGACTTCCTCCTTGGAGGTGGCTCCGATGTCGATGTACATATCTTTCTTGGGCACAACTTTTTCGCGCTCGTCGGCCGGCAGCAGGTGCGGCGGCTTGGCGCCGATCACGCCCTGCACGTCGCCCCTGGCGGTTTGAACGATCACGCGCTGCCCCAGGAGCACCTGGTCGAACCATCCGCCCAGGGGGACGAACTTGAGAAAGCCCTCCTTGGAGATCAGCTTGACCATGAACCCGATCTCGTCCATGTGGCCCGCGATCATGATCACCGGAGCTTTGGCGGCGCCGGTCTGCCGGCAGATCAGGCTGCCGATCTTGTCTTTTTCGATCGTCCCGAGGCCTGTTAAGCGTTTTTCGACCAGGGCGCGGATTTCGGCTTCATGCCCCGAAACGCCCGAAGCTTCGGTGAGCTCCTTAAGAAGAAGGGTTGTCGAATCCATGGGAGGAATCCTCCAGAGAGTTGGGGAATGTTATCCCAACGGGTGTGTTTTGTCTAGCAAAGCGAGTCGGAAGCAGAGTTCCCGGCGGATGCGCTTGCGCCGGTCCGCGACCCGGACATTCATTGAACCGGCTTGTTGGGCTTCGAATAGGATGGTTATAATGAAAATCATCGCGCTGAGGTGGAGGATGGGATCGAAAATGTTTCCTAAAAGGAATCGAGACAAAAATCCCCTCCGATAACTGGGATGGAATGGCCACAAAAATAATCTGGATGTACTGGCATCAAGGTTGGGAACAGGCGCCGGATTTGGTGAAGCAATGCGCCGAATCCTGGCGTTTGAAAAACCCCGACTTCGAGATTTATTTGCTGGATCGAAACTCGGTGACGGATTATGTTTCCTTGCCAAAGGAAATTACCTTTCGCCGCAGGAAACTCACGATTTAAAAGAATTCCAACCTAATCCGATTGGCTTTGCTTTCCAAATATGGAGGGGTTTGGTCCGACGCTTCCGTTTTCTGCAACCGGTCCTTGGGCGGATGGCTTGGCGAATATTATGGCTCCCTTTTTTTTGCTTTTCGAAATCCCGGAAAGGATCGCCTTTTAGCGAATTGGTTTCTCGCGGCAGAATCGGAAAGCGTCATCCTGCAGCGGTTATATGCCCGGTATTCGAAATATTTTGCCGATAATTCTTTCTCGAACCAAGGCACGGCGTTGGGGAAAATGCTCGTTAACTATTTCAACCGTCGATGGAACGCGGATTATCGAACCACGGGAAAATGGCTCTCCTGGTTTGCGCGAAAGATATTGCGCGTTTACCCGTATTTTATTTTTCACTACACTTTTAATCAGCTTATTCTCACCGACCCGGAATGCGCGGCGCTTTGGAATAAGGCCAAACCGTTTCCGGCCGAACCATTGCTAAGAATAAAATATCTCGATCCATCAGAGGATGGCTTGCTTCAGGCCAAACGCGAAATAGACTCTCGACTCGCACCTATGCACAAATTAAATTGGCGGATTGATAGTACAAGCAGCTTCTGGGCTACCGTGCTTCAATATTTACACGGGCAAACCGAATAAGCAGTATGCCTCCCAACGCCTAGCCTTTTTAATCTCATCGTGGAAAAAAGAATATCGCCGGCAATGGAGGAGTCCCCCGGTTTATGCGTCCGCTAGAGTTCGGCTGCCTTCAGTAGAGGTGGAGGGGGAAATCGATATACAGAATTCCGGAAATTGATAATCGCCGAGGTATCCGGTTTGCACATTCCACATGGCGTCCTCTGCGAGGCGCGTGTCCGATTCGGCGGGATAGCGGTGCGTGGAGAGATCGTCGGAGGGAATCATCGGCCGGGGGGCAAGCCCGAGTTTTTGCTAGAGGGTGTTAAAAACTTCGGCAAGATTTTCCTGCCGCCCGATAAAGAAAAAATCACCTTTCCGTAGGGATAAAAACTCTTCATTTTCAAACCAGTATTAGTATGAATCAAAAACGTGCTGGATGCCAGGCACGCCCACTGCCTTCACTACAGGGGCGCAGCCGCACACGGTGTTGGGATGTCCGCCCATCTTGAGCGCTTCCAGTTTCTGGATCATCAGCGCTAGCCCGACGCGGTCGTCGAATGACTTGCAAAGATAGGTTTTGCCGCTGGAGAGCGCCACGAGCCCCGCCTGCGGGACGACCGAATCGCCGTTCTCCATGCCGGATAGATTTTTATCGTGGATTTGTCGGGCTTTGAATAGATTGGATATAATGGGCAGCAACGCGCTTGTTTATGTCATTGAAAAAATAGTGTGTCCGTTGGAATCGGGGAGGATATTCTGCCTTCGGCAATCAGGATGAAATGATTACAAAAAAAATCTGGCTTTACTGGCATCAGGGCTGGGAAAAAGCGCCGGATTTGGTGAAGCAATGCGCCGATTCCTGGCGTTTGAAAAACCCCGATTACGAAATCCATTTGCTGGATCAAAATTCCGTGGCCGAATATATTTCCTTTCCAAAGGAAATTGATTTTCGGCGCAAGAAACTCACGGTTCAGAAGATTTCAAATTTAACCCGATTGGGCTTGCTTTCCAAATATGGTGGGGCGTGGGCCGACGCTTCCGTCTTCTGCAACCGGCCGTTAAGCGAATGGCTGGGGGAGTATTATGGCTCCCATTTTTTTGCTTTTCGAAACGCCGCGAAGGACCGGATATTATCCAATTGGTTCCTTGCGGCGGAATCGGATAGCGTCATCCTTCAGCGATTGTCGGAGAGGATGTTCAAGTATTTTTCGGAAAATTCCTTTTCGAACCAAGGCACAAATTTTGGGAAATTGCTACTAAAATACTTCAACCTTCGATGGAACAAGGATATCCAGAGCACACGAAACTGGCAATCCTGGTTCGCGCGCAAGATGTTGCGCGTTTACCCATATTATATTTTTCACTACATCTTTAACGAGCTCATATTCACCGATTCGGAATGCGGCGCGCTTTGGAATCAAGCTAAGCCGTTTCCCGCCAGACATACGCTGAGATTAAAACGACCGGAGGAATCAGAGGAGGAGATTCTCCGCGCCAAACGCGAAATAGATTCCCGCCTCGCGCCCATGTATAAATTAAATTGGCGGATAGATACTACGAGCGCCTTCTGGACTACCCTGCTCGAGTATTTGCGGGAACAACCGAAATAAGCCGTATCTCTACCGATGGCTTGAGGTTTTCGGCCCGAACAAAACGGGATTATTTTTCCGGGAAGTGACTTCTATCCCTACGTGTTCGCAGCAATCCGTTCGTCGGAAACCGACGGGAAGTCGAAAACCGATGAACAGAATTCCAGAAATTGATAATCCCTTCCATACCATGCTTTCAAGTTGCGTACGGTTTCTTCCTCGAGGTGTTTGCCCAAATCGGCGGGATTGCGGTGCGCGGAGAGATCGTCGGAGGGTAGGGGCAAGCCGGCAGCAAGTCCGAGTTTTTTCTTCAAGATATCAAAATCGACACCTAGATTCTCCTGCCTCCCGATGAAGAAAATATCCCGTTTTCTTTAGGGCAGAGACGCTTCGTTTTCAAACCAGTACCAGAAAGAATCGCGAACGTGTTGGATGCCGCGCATGGCTCGCTCCGCCACAGCTTTTTTCTACTGAGAGCCGGGCGAAAGCGCCAGGGCCAGTTCATTGGGCGAATGAAAAATACCAAACGCCTCCGCCGCGCTCTAGGGCGAGTAGATGCGCGGCCGGCTTTGGTGTTGGCGCGAGTAGAAACCGCTGTCGAAGCGGTTGAGAGGATCCCGGAGGAGAAAGAAAACCTGCTCGCCTTCGGGAACGTCGCGCAGCCGATCCGGTGTGGATGCAGAAAAATGGCGTAGCGCTGCGTGACCGGCTGATTTTGCAGCGCGAACTTCATCGCTGTGCCGCCCGTCTCTCCGACGTGGAGCGTGTGGACGAATTGCTTTCCTTGCAAACGGTTAATCCTCAGGCGCAGAACGGCTTGCTGTGACGGAGAACCTTCACGCGGCATGCATACCATCCTAATCGCGAACGTTCGGACCGACAGCGGCCGTGATGGTTAATGAAGTGGAAGAAGGCTATGCTTCCGCGGATGGCCGGTGCAAGTGGGAATCGATGTTCTGCACATGGATCGATTTGGGGGCCGCCTGCCAGGACCTTTCCACGAAGGCGCCGTATTGGTTGAGCAGGTGCTCGATTTTGGCCGGAAAATCCGGTTTGTCCTCTCCGTTGTCGAAGGGCGGATCGAAATGGGTCAGGAGACAGCCGTCGATCCGGCGGGTGGTATAAAGCGGCACCACGACGGCATCGGACAGCAGGGCCAACTGCGCAAAGCCCGGTTTGATCAGGTATCGGTGCGCCGCGATATTCACCGGGAGGCCGTCGGCGGCGTCGTATCCGAAATCGGGAATGATCTGGATTATTCCACCGCGCTGAAGCTCGCGCTGAGCTTCCACCGTGGCGTTGGCGATCAGCGCGGCCTGACTTTTTCTTCGTTCCGGGGCGGACCGTTCCTTTTGATCCATTTTCCAGGCATAACCCGCGCTGAGCGTTGGGAAAGGCGCAACATGCATGTAGTGAGACAACGCAGGAGTGGAGAAACGGTGAGACATGCCGTGATACGTAACCAGGATTAGCCCCTTCCCCTGGCGAAGCGGCGGAGTGACGTTTTCGAGTCCCTCGACGGTGAAAAAATGCTTGAATACATCCGATGTGCCCGACGCGATAATTCGGCCTGCGTCGCGGAAAAACGGGGAGGAAGACCGCTGCAGCGCCTTTTCGAAATTTTCTTCGGACCGAAACGGAATGCGCGCCTGAAATTTGCGCGACCAAAGAATGCTGCTCAGTAGGTTGATATTCAGCGCCTCGGCCGGGGCGGCGGGGCAACCGCCAAGGCTGTCTACCCAATGACGGAAAAGTTTTGCTTCGGCCGGATAAAAATGATCAACCACCCATGGCCGCCGGCACCAAGCCGAGAGCCAGCGCAAGCCTTGAGGGTAGTTGAAAAACAGGGTCAGGTATTCTGCGGCGAAGCGCAGGAAATAAATTGGCAAGGTGATCGAGCCGAATCCGAACTGCGCGGGGCGATACAGGTATTGCTTCTTATAATCCGTCGTTTTCTTCCAGCGGCGGGGTTTCCCGGGATTGACCGCCGAGGGCGGGATTACCGTGATCGGGGATTCTCCGGATGCTGCCTCCCGCCGATCTCCTGTCCGTTCCTCGCTTTCCCAAAGTTCGCCGAGCCGGGCGATCGTCGGGTCATTATAGAATGCGAACGGGACGATCCGGTGGAAGGATTCCTCGACCTGCATCACCATGGTCATGGCCAGGAGCGAATCCCCCCCCAAGAGGAAAAAGTCGTCGTTCACCCCGACCCGATCCACCCCGAGGATCTCGGCCCATAGGGAACACAGCCGGCGCTGGGCGTCGTTGCGGGGTGCTTCCAGTGGCGTGCCGATATCGGGGCGGCCCATGCCCGGTTGAGGCAGCGCCGAACGGGACACCCGGTTGTTCGACGTCCGCGGAATCGCGTCGAGGAATACATACGTCGTCGGAATCATATGCGGGGGCAGGAGGGCGATCAGTTCCTTGCGCAGCTTGCGCACGGAAAGCTCCCCGCCGCCGACGCGGACGACGTAGGCCACCAGACGCTGATTTCCCGCCGGGGAAGAGCATTGGCGCGGTGGCGGCATCCGCAACGCCGGGTATTTTCAGCAGGGCTGCCTCCACCGCTTCCAGTTGGATGCTGAAGCCCCGCACTTTGACGAGGTTGTCTTTCCGCCCGATATGTTCCAGCAGTCCGCCCGGCAACAACCGCCCCAAATCGCCGGTCAGGTAGATCCGACGGTCTCCCCCATCCGGGTCCGGAAGGAATTTGGCTTTGGTCAACTCGGGTTTCTGCCAATACCCGCCCGCCAGATAGCGGCTGCGGACGGCGATCTGGCCCGGCTGATCGGGCGCGGCCGGTCGGCCATTCTCGTCCAGCAGGAGCAATTCCTTGTCCGGGACCATTCGGCCGACGGGAATTTTCTCCCAAGGGATCGGGCCATCGAGGGGAATGCGCATTTCGCTCACCATCTGAGCTTCGGTGGAGGCGTAGCGTTGGGAAAATTGGGTGCTTTTCGGAAAGAGTTTCCGGAACTGTTCCACGTCCTCGCGCCTCAGTTCCTCGCCGCCGACCAACACCTGACGCAGGCGGGGCAGGGAGAACCTGGTGGTTACGGATTGATGCCGTAAAAACGCGCAGGAGGGCATGGAGAGAATCGTTATTTCTTCCTCGCGCAGCAATCCCATCAGCGAAGGTAATGGGTAGGTTTGGTCCGTGATCGGATAAAGCATTACGCCGCTGAGGATAGCAGCCAATGCCATGGCCAAGCCCACGCCGCTGACGGGGGAAAGCAGGACGAACTTGTCATTTTCCGTGAGCCGGTATCGGTCGTGGTTATACCAAGAGGTATGCAAAATCAATTCGTTGGAAATAATTACCCCTTTGGGTTCGCCGGTCGAGCCGGAAGTGTAAATGAGGGAAGCCGTCGAATCCGGCCGGATGCGAACGGATTCCAAGCCGGCGGTTCGAACTCTTAGGTTCGGATAGATCCATCCAGTCACCGGTGGTGCGGGTGAGCTCATCCGCCAGCGGACCGAACGACGGATTCGTGATCACCAAAGGTTTTCGAGCGTCCTCCCAAACGGCGGCCAGTCCATTCAGCGGAAAACCCGGATTGAATACGACGGTGCTCTTCCCAGCCTTGAGGATTCCCAATGACGCCGTGAGGAGCTCTGTCCCTTCTTCGAGCAGCAGTCCGACCGGTTCCTCGACCGGCCCGCGTTTGGCGAGGATCGAGCGCGCCAAATCATCCGAAGCCCGGTTCAATTCGGCATAGGTCAGCGAGGAATGCGGGGTTTTCACCGCGATCCGGTTGGGAACGGCTGCGGCCACCCGCCGGAAGCGCTGGGCGAGGTTCCCGCGTAGCTCTTCTCGGGGAAAGGGGATCATGGCGCGGCGGTGCCCAATTTTTTATTTGCGGCATCCACAAACCGCGGGTCCCAGAGGGCGTCCAAGCCGGCGACCTTGTCCAATTTGCCCTTGCCCACCGCCCACTGCTGAAAATCGATGAGCCCCGACAGGTCGGTGCTCCCATCGTTGTGAATGGCGGGCCAGCAGATTTGTTTGAGGAGATCCGACGGGAGTTTGGTGTACTTTGCAAGGATTTCAAGGTTGCGGTCGGTTTTTCCCTGATTATATTGGTGGATGGCCTGCAGATAGGCAATGAGGAAGCGGTCACCGATTTCCGGATGGTCTTTGGTGAAGAGTTTGCCGAAGTCGAGGAAGCCGACGGGCATATTCGGGACAATTTCCTGGTATCCCTTCCAGACCACCATCTTGTTCGTAGCGACCAGGCGGGTGATCCATGGTTCGGCCGTATTGATGAAATCCACCGAACCATTTTGGGCCGCCGCGATCAAAGCGGTCGGCGGAAGATATTGGGTCTTGACGTCGTTTAAGGTGAGGCCGACCGTCCCCAGGAGCTTTTCGACGACAAATGCGCTGAAGCTGTTGGGTTCGACGGCGACGCGCATTCCCCGAATTCCGTCCGCCGAAAGCGTGGGATTCTTGGCCACCCATTCCGGAGTGGCGAGGATTGCCGAGTACGTGCAGCCGGTGGGCTCCAGATACCCTTTGTCGGCGACGATTTTAATGTTCCCCGTGGTATTGATGGCGTTGAACAATCCAATCGTCGGAGAGTCGCCTGCCGCGTCCAGGGTTCCCGCCTCCAGAACAGGCGTCATCAGGGTGGCGGAGTCGAAGGTCTGAAATTCCACATCCAGGTTTTGTGCGGTGAAGTACCCTTCATCCTGGGCGATGAATAAAGGCGCGGTGGAAAGAAATGAAGTGGTGCCTACTTCCACCTTTTGCGGCGCTGCATGTGTGGCGGGTTTGCAGGACGAAAACAGCAAACCAGCGGTTGCGAGTACAAGGAAAGAGGAAAAATGCAATTGATGCGTGCTTCGGAGGGATGGCATGGGCTATCTCCTTCTCATAAAAAATAGGGTGGATTCTTCCTGTGCTCTAAATCTCGGGAATGGCTTTTCCCGGCAGTTCATAATCTTGATCGATTTGCCAGGGGATCAGACGGCGGGAAAGGAATTCCAGCAAAACATGGCTTCCGATCCCGAGCAGAGCCGCCGTCAGCAACGCGACGTAAAGGATCTCGGTCTGCAGGGTCTGCCACGACGTCCAAATCAGCGCTCCCAATCCAATCTTGGCGTTGATCAGCTCAACGGCGATGGTGAGCATCAGGGATGATCCCACGGCCAGCCGCACTCCGGAGAGCACCGATGGCAGGCTGCCCGGAAAGACCACGCGCCGCAGGAGCAGAAACGGCGAAGTTCCGTAGGATCTGGCGATCTCGATGTAATCCGGGTTGATCTGGCGTACGCCGGCCATCGAGTTGATCAGCAGCGGAAAGAATGCCGCCAGCGCAACGAGCACGATCCGCGAAGATTCGCCCAGACCGAAGAGGATCAGGAACAGCGGGAAGAGCGCCAGTTTGGGCAGCGCATAGAGGCCGCTAACCAACGGATCGAGGATCCGCCTGAGGCGGGGGGATAAACCCAGCGCAATTCCCAGCAGGAGCCCCGCCGCACCCCCCGCCACCAGCCCGAATCCGAACCGGTAAAGGGTTGCCGCCAGATTCACCGCCAATTCTCCGTTCCTGATCATCCTCACCAGGGTGACGGCAATCGACGAGGGGGCGGGGAAAAACAGAGTGCTGATCCAACCGGCGCGCGCGGCCAGCTCCCAGACCGCGAGCCCCGCCAGCACCAGCAGCAGCGAGGCCCAACGCTCCAGTGCGCCGGGCCGCCAGCCGCGGGCCGCAGCGGTTACCGCCGGTGTTAACCCGCGTTCGGTTGAACTTCGGCTTCGATCGTCTGCCATATCTTCCACTTAAGTGCCGTCGCTTCCGGTTGAGTGGCTGCACGCAGCGTGCGCGGTCGGGGGAGCGGCACGCGGTACTCCTCCAGAATCCTCCCCGGACGACGGCTCATCACCAGCACTCGGTCGCCCAGAATGATCGCTTCATCGATGTCGTGGGTGACATACACCACGGTTTGTTTTTTCGCCGCCCAGGCTTGCAACAGCTCGGCTTGCAGGAGAAGCCGCATTTGCGCGTCCAATGCGCTGAACGGCTCGTCCATCAGCAGCACCGAGGCATCGGTGAGGAACGCTCGCCCCAGCGCGGCCCGCTGCCGCATCCCCCCCGAGAGCTCGTGCGGATAGTTTGGGGAAAAAGATTCCAACCCCATGGTTTTCAGCCATCGCTCGGCTTCCCGGCGGCGATCGGCAAGGGGAACCCCCTGGGCTTCCAAACCGAAGGCCACGTTGTCGAGGATGGTCATCCAGGGGAACAAGCCGTGATCCTGAAACACCATCGCGCAGCGCGGAGTGTGCTTCGGCAATGGCCGCTCGAAGTGGATGCTTCCCGAGTTGGGCGATTGGATCCCGGCGATGAGTTTGAGCAGGGTGGTCTTCCCGCAGCCGCTCGGTCCCACCACGCACAGGAACTCATGGGGCTCAACCCGCAACTCCAGATGGTCCAACGCGGTCACTCGGCCATTGCTTGAAAAATACGCCTTGGATATATTGGAGCAGGAGAATTCCATCGCCGACGGGTCCCGGGGATCTCTATTTTCAGCAAGGGGATAATTATAGCGCAGGAATCCCGGGTTTAGGTCCGAGATCGCAGTCGTTGTTCAGGCGACTGTCCCATTTTCGCGATTTTCCGTGGGACGAAAATCGGCTCCGAATGGCGCCCGATTCGAACCGCATGGCCCGTTTAGTGGTATCCCAGTTTTTCCATGACGGGGCCGGCGATTTCAAGAACGGCTTGCACCTCGGAGGCCGAAAGATCCTTGCCAAATTTGCCGATACTCTTGTCGTGGATTCGTTTGGCGTGAAAACCGGCTGGGTCCACCTGTAAGTAATCCGCCAGCCGCTGCAGCTCGCCGTTGGGGCGCTGGACAAGGTCCTCGTAGCGGAGAAGGAATAGGTCCTCGCGGTATTTTTCCATGGCGTCGATCGCGCGCACCCACTGCCGGGCCGCGTCCTGGACGGATTGAAACTCCTCCGCCCAGGGCAGCCCCTTCCATTTTGTGCGAACCATCTTCATGAAGGAGCTGATGACATCGCGCGCGTCGCGGTAGATGATCACCCGGCGCAGCGCCTGCTGGCCGACGAGCGCGGGCAGGTCGAAGACATAGTGGGGGTATTTATCCCCGACGACGGGCTTATGCATTACACTCCGCAGCGCCTGCTCCACGTCGGCGAGTGTTACTTTCCCGGATGAAATCCGGCGTAAATGGGAGCGGTACATCTCCAGGAAGATTCCGCTGGCGAGCTTGAAATACCATGGCGTCCTGCGGCCGATCCGCCAATAGAAACTGACGTGGCGCCAATCCGTTTCGATCGACCGGTAGTATTCCGTATACGGCGAATCAAGGTTCCGGAAGCATTTAAACTCGCCGGTGATGCCGATCTGCGGATGGTCGCGGCAGAGTTGAAATAGGAGCGTAGTGCCGGAGCGTGGATGACCGCCGATGATAAAGGCCATGCTGCTCCCGCCTAGGAATACCCGAGCCGGGCGAGCGTTTCCCCGGCGATCGATTCCACCGCGGCGAGCGCTTGGGGCTCGAGTCCGGCGCGGTGTTTCCCGATGCTCTTCTCGTGCAGGATGTGGATTGGAAAATCCGCCGCCTTGACGCCGAGCGCCAGGCCGAGTTCCTCCGCCACGGCCCTGGGTTCGGACATCAGCCGTTCGTAGCGCACGGGAATGATCTTCCCCGCGCAGCTTTCCATGAGCTGGATGGATTTCACCCAGCGCATGGCCACTTTCTCCGGCGTGTCGAAGGCGTGGACGAAGTCCAGGTCTTTCCAAACCGACCGCGCGATGGCCAGCGTGGAGCTGACCACATCGCGCGCGTCGCGGTAAATGACGATGCAGGTTAGCTTATCGCATCCGGCGAAGTACTTGAGACTCCAAATATAATCGGGGAATTTATCCCCCACCCAGCGCCGATGGGGAAACAAACCGTGGAGGGCGGATTCCGCGCCGGTAAATCCGATCCGCCACGAACGTGTCCCCTGAATTCGCAGCAAATAGCTTGCGATAAACAGAAGATTCGAGCGAAGCGGGGTCGGTTCATTCCGGAAAAAGTTGACGCGGCCGCCTTTGCGCGCGATGGCGACGGTTTGGCGAAGAATGTAGGTGGAATAGTACGCCCGCGATCGGCCCAGGTATTTCAGGTTTGAAAATTCATTAGTGACGGCGATCTCCGGATGGCTGTTGAGGAGACTTCGCAGGATCGTCGTTCCGGAGCGTTGATGCCCGGTCACCAGCAGCAGCGGCATGGTCGAGGTTAGCGTTCCTTTCGCAGGGAGTCCATCTGTTTGGATTGCATGGTGTAGAGCGCCGCATACACCCCCTTCTTCCGCATCAATTCCGGATGGGAGCCGTCCTCGACGATTTTCCCCTGGTCCATCACGATGATCCGGTCGGCCATGCTCACCGTGGAAAACCGATGGGAGATGATGATCGTTGTCCGGTTCTTGGCCAGGTCGCGGAAAAGGCAGAAAATCTCGTACTCCGAACGCGGGTCGAGCGACGAGGTCGGCTCGTCCAGGACCACAACCGATCCGTTGCTGGCAAATGCGCGGGCGATCGCGATCTTCTGCCATTGGCCGCCCGAAAGATCCACCTCGCCGAACATCCTCCCCAGGATGGTTTCATACCCTTGCGGAAGCCGGTGGATCAGCGGGTCGATCCCGCACATCTTGCCGATGGCCTTCACCGCCTCCGGGTCGTCCATCAGGCGCTTCCAATCGCCGTAGGCGATGTTCTCGTGCACGCTGCCCTCGTATTTGCCAAACGGCTGGAAGACGCTGGAATATTGCTGATAGAGGAACTCCTGGGAATATTCGTCGAGCGGATGGTTATCGAGGAGAATCCGGCCGTGGGTGGGCGCATACAGGCCGGAGAGCAATTTCACCAGCGTGGTTTTTCCGGCGCCGTTTTCACCCACTAGCGCCACCACCTCCCCTTTGCGGATGTGCAGCGACACCCCCGAGAGCGCCGGCGCGGCGGTCCCCGGGTAGAAAAAGGTGACATGCTCCATCTTCAGGTCGCCATCGATGGCGGCGGGCCGGTAGGAGCCCTCGATGGTCAGGACGGGTTCGGTCCGCAGCAGCACGCGGATATGGTGGATGTAGATCGTATCCTCCAGCGCGTTTCCGGCGGTGAGCACCGTCTGCTCGATATCGCGCCGCAACCGAAGCGCGGCGCTCCCGAAAATCGTCAGGTCGCCGAGGGTCAGCGCGTGGTCGCGGATTTTTGTGACAATTCGCCACAGCAGATACGTCACCAGGCCGCTGGTGAGGAGGGAATAGATCGTCTGCATGATCAGCGCCGCACGGCGCATCCCCTGGTCCTGTCCGATGAATTCCTTCAGGAGGTCGTCGAACTTACGTAGCAAAAACGGGCCGAGGCCGAGCAGTTTGATTTCCGGCAGGAAGGATGGTGTGGTCAGACGACCGGTGAAATAGCGCGTCCAGCGCCGCTTGGTCGTCCGCAATTGTTCCAGTTCCGTTCGGCGGATGACGAGCCGCCATTCGAACCAGAAATATCCCAGCATGATGGGCAGGAAGATCGGCAGGATGATCGGGTCGATTTGGAATAAGAGGGCTGCCAGGATGGCGCTCTCCAGGATGATCGATCCCAGATTGATGATGTTGGAGAGAAAGTTGGCGAAGGTGCCCCCGGCGTTTTGCTGGGCGATGCTGAGAGTATCCTGGAATTGCAGATCTTCCAATTGCGCTAGGTCCAGTCGGGAAGTGTGTTCCAGCACGTCCACGGTGATGTTCCGGCTGATCGTATCCTGGAAATACAGGTTCACGTAATTTTCCACCAGGGAAATCAATGCGTCCATCAGCGCCGCGCCCAGGCCGACCAGCAGCCACAAGTAGATCCGGTTGTCGTTGGCGGAGTGTCCGTTAACGGCCGCGGCGACCGCGTTGACCAGCCCGCGGGTGGAGACGGCCAGCAGGGCCGGGATGCTGCTGGAGGCGGCCGCCAGCGCGATCATCGCGATCACATGGAAGGGCTTATGGGAGAAGGAATATTTAAGCGTCCATGCACCCTCGCTAAAGAGGGTGCTGAGATTGGAACGCAAACCTTTTTGAAGCAGGTTGATTCTAAGCTGGGAGGAAGTGCGATAATTCATAGGATTCTTTTCTTGGCCACGGCAATTCTATTCTGTTTTCTCGACTTTGGGGAAAGGAAATATTCTACCGCCGCCCGCACAAACCGGCTCCAGGTGGGTAACGCTCGGATCGATGCCCCGTTGCGAATGGCGCGGGACACGGCGACCGCCGCCGATCGCACATCTTTCCGGAAAACCGATTGCGCGAAAACTGTCAAATAGAGGGTCGTGACTTCCCCCCGATCGGAATGGGGTACCACCCCGGTATTGAGGAGATCGCGCCAGATTGCATCGATGCTCGCGATGGGGGTACCACCTGATGCCCCGATCAGCGCCGATTGCAAGCTTTTGACGATCTCCCGCGTGCTCAAACCGGAGGAGAGCGCCCTCATCTTCCCCGGGTCCGGTGTGCGACCCCGTTGGTATTCCCACCATAGTAAATGCAGCCAATCCAGAATCTTCCGGACCCGCTCCGGATACGGATTCCCCGGCAGTGGAATCCGGCAAAGGATTTCCCCCAGCGATGCGGTTTTTTCCCAGGCAACTCCGTATTCCAGCGCCTGGTGAATCAGTTGACTTTGCCATACGAGGGGTATCTGGTCCGGAGATTGCTCGGCGAAGGGGATGGTTCCCTCTAAAAGGGCTGCCATTCGCGCGTGGTCGCCGTTGCGCCACAAATCGAACGCCAGCCAGAGCAGGGTGTAGTAGCGCACTGACGGTTCCCATTCCCGCACGCCGGCGGAAAGGGTGGGCATCGCGAAGAAGCTGTCGACCGCAGCCATCAGATCGCCGGCTTGGCGCTGGCTGTCGCGCGTGATATTGGTGGCGTGCTGCCGGTAGCAGACGGTGGGTTCCCGAAGCCAGCGCATCCGGCACCCGGCGGCGGCCAGCCGGAACATCATCTCCACATCGTCGGTCTGGAACAGGCGCGGGTTGAACGCTCCGGCTTTCCGCAGCCAGTCCGAGCGCACGAGGAGGCCGCCCAGGAAAACGGGCTTCCACATCAGCCAGGTTTTCAAGTCGAGAATCGGGGCAATCTTCCAAGGTTGGACAATTTGGAGCAGGTTTCCGCGCTCGTCGACCGTCTGCCAGCCGCTGTGAACGGCGCCCAGCTGCGGATGGGCGGCAAGTAGTTGCGCCTGCGCTCTTAATTTCCCCGGTAGAAAAAAATCGTCGGAATCCAAAAACGCAATAAACCTTCCGCGGGCTTTCGCGATCCCCGCGTTGCGGGCGGCCGCAGGCCCTCGCCGATCCTGACGCAGGTAATGAATGTTGGGAGCGGTGAAGGCCGCCATCAGCGAGGGCGTTGTATCGGTCGAGCCGTCGTCGACGACGATCAACTCCCAGTTCGGATAATCCTGCGCCCGCACGCTGTCGACGGCTTGCCGGATAAATTCGGCATGGTTGTGCGTCGGCATGATCACGCTGATGGAGGGGGGATCCGGAACCGGCGATGATTTGGAGAAGAAGGTCATAGGGTGCCGCGATTCGGCTCGCGCCGGTTGCGGAGATAGAATTGGGCGCCGGATCGCATGAATCGATACCAAGGGAATACTGCCCGGAAACCGGTGGAACTTTTCAGCGCCTTACCAAGGCATACGCTCGCCGAACCGATCCTGCCGGCGGAGAGGGCGCGAAGGTAACAATTTAAATACAGGGTAATGACCTCACGCCGATCCACCGGGGGGACGATTCCGATCTTCACGGCATCCTGCCATAACCGATCCACCACCGCCGGCGGCGTTGGATGCCGATCGCTGCTGATGCAATCCTGCGCCAGTTTTACCAGATCGCGCGTCGAGCCGATGTTCGGGTTCCCCGCGGTGAGCAATCCGTTCCCGGTTCCCAATGCATAGGAAAGCCAGACAGTCCACCACCAGCGGAACAGGATCCGGACTTTTTCCTCCTCCGGTGCTGGAAGCGCAAGGATCGGAAGCGTCAGATCGAGAAAATCGTCCAAGCCGATCGGCGCAAGGCCGTTCTCTGCGGAGAGTTGGTGAAACGATTCCCGCCAATTCTTTAATTGAATGAATGCGGTTTCCTGCCGAAATCGTTTCACTTCCTTGAGGGCTTCCCCCGCCTGGAAGGGAAAACCCCGCGACCACAGATACCACGCCAGCCAGAGATTGGTCGCATTCCGGATCGAATCTTCCTTTGGGCAAAGTTCCGCAGGCAGCTGTGGGGAGGCGAAAACTTTATCGAGAGCACGGAGGAGAAAGAACGCCTGGCGGGGGGCATTTTGCATGATGCTGACCGGATGTTGGCGGTAACCATAAGTGGTTTTCCGGAGCCAGCCTATCTTTCCACCTGCGAGAAGAATCCGGAAAACCAGATCGGTATCCATCGACGCGTCAGATTCCGGATCGAATCCGCCAACCCGATCGAGGATCTCCCGCCGGAACAATTTTGAACAGAGCATGGTCGGTTTCCAGATTAAGCAGGATTCCAGATCAAACACCGGCGCATGTTCCCAGGGGGCGATCTCGGCGAGATTCTTTCCCTGGACATCGACAATTTGCCATCCTGAGGAAACGACATCCAATGACGGTTCGGCGGAAAAACAGCCCAGGGCATCGCGGAGGGCTTCCGGGTAGAGATAATAATCATCGGAATCTAAAAACGCAATCCAGCGTCCGCCGGCGTGGGTTAAGGCTGTGTTGCGGGCATGCGCCGCTCCCCGATGGTCCAGGAAATAAGGCCGGATCTTCTCACCGTATGATTCCAGCAGTGCCCGAGTTCCATCCGTGGAGCCGTCATCCACGACAAGAATTTCTTTGGATGCGGACGATTGCATCAAGGCGCTGTCGATCGCCTGACGCAGGGTGCCGGCGCGATTATAGGTGGCGATCAGTATGCTGATATCCACGGAACTCATGCGGTCCTTGCCGGCGGAATGGAACGGCGCTGCCGGGCCGGCCGTTCCCAGCGAATGCCGGCGCTATGGGCAAGGATTCCACCCCAAACCAGCAAACCTTCCCGCAGGCCCGGTCCTTTTTGGCGCATGGTTCGCAATAGAGTGAGGTGGAATTGCGGCCGGCGGCGCTGCCCGATATTCAGCGGGATGCCGAGGCTTTGGAGATGATCCCGCATCAGTGCATACCCGCGTCCGTATTGGAATTGTTGTCGCAGGTATCGGCCGGCGGTGCGCGGATGGGCGTGGCGCAGGCGCGCTTCCGGGACGTAATGCTGTCGATATCCGCGCGCGCATAAACGATGGCTCAGATCCAGATCCTCCGCGCCGGGGCGGGGGAAGCAATCCGCGAATCCACCCAGTTCAAGAAACACGTCGCGGCGATAGATGGCATTGTTGCTCATTAACAGATACGGATCCCCGTTGGGCAAATGCTGATACCCCCGGTAAAACTCCAGAAAATATTGATAGGCGCGCGCCGAAAAATTTTCCGGGAATAGGTTGAGAGTTTGCCCGCCGCACGCGTGCCAAGGCGATTGCCAGATCCCGGTGGCCATCTCGCGCAGCCAGCCGGGTTCGAGAACGCAATCATCGTCCAGGAAGGCCACCAGATCCGCTTCGGCATGACGTGCGCCGAGATTGCGCGCGGCGGCTGGACCCTGCGCGGGGGTGGAGAGCAAAGTGGCGGAGTTGGAATCGAAGAAACGCCCGGTGATGATCGCCGAGGGATCCTGGCCGCCATCGTTAATCACAATCAGCCGCCAATTCTCGCGCGGGTAGTCCTGCCGGGCGAGACTTTCCACGCACTGGGTTAGGTATTCCAAACGATCTTTGGTCGGGAGTACAACGCTAATCCGGGGAAGATTTATCACGGACGCTAATGCCGGATAACCATGCGGATGGAATCCAAGAAAACCTTGGAGACCGAAGTGGCTTCAAAGTGCTGCGCGACCAGCAAGCCTCGCGCGGAAAATTCCTGCGCGAGCGCCGGATCTTCCAGAAGGCGTTGGATGCGATTGGCAAAAAGCGTGGTGTCCTGCGGATCGACAATAAAACTGTTTTCTCCATTTTGCAGGTAATCTGCAACACCCGCGAACGACGAGCATATTACCGGCACCCCGCTGGCCATGGCTTCAATCACGACCACCCCAAAGGTATCCTCGCGGGAGGGGAGGATGAACATCTTCGCCCGGGCATACTCGGAGGAAATGCTCGCCGGATCCACAAAGCCGGCGAATTGGACCCGATCGGATAACCCGGCCAATCTTGCCTTCTTTTCCAGTTTATTCCGAAGCGACCCGGTGCCGACGATGCGCAAGAGGACATCGGGTTTTGCGGCGGCCACCTGGAAAAACGCCTCCAGCAAGAGATCAATGCCTTTCCGTTCGGTGAGCGAACCCACGAACAGAATGGGTGGTCGGGAATCCGCCTGGCTGCGCCTGGCTGCTTCGGCTTTCGTGGTGAACCGCGCCGTATCGTAAACCTGGGATGCCTCCAAAACGAATTTCGGATCCGCACCCAGGTGAATGAGATTCTCACAGGCGCTGCGGCTGGTTCCCAAATACCCCTGGGCCCGGGGGACGATGATCCGGCGGGTCCACCGTTGGCCGCGGGAAAGCGCGCGGTCCGTGAAGGCTGTGCATTCCGACCAGGTGATATAGGGGCGACGGAATAAACGGCAATACACCAGGGCGGTTATCGCCGGGATGGAAAACTCATAGCCGATGATGACATCCGGCCGAAACCGGATCAGTTCGAAAAAAAGCGTAGGATTGAAGAACAGGGTTCGGTTTTCATGGTAATGGGTTTTGGGGAGTTGAATCGAGAAACCGGGCAAGACGCGATTGGGAAACGCCAGAGTCGCCGGATCGATTTCCCATTTTCGCTCCCAACTCCGGAATGTGCTGAACAAGACGAGCAGCTCCACGGCGCCGGATTGATGGATCGCCCGGAAGAGTGGAATTCGATACGGCATGATTTCATTATTCAGAAGGACAACGCGGGGGAGAGCGCGGACGGAGGATGAAGGGGCCATTCGCGGAGGATCCTTCCTATTTGCCCATCGCCTGCAGCGCCAGCCGCAGCCTGGTTTCCGTATCCGGCGGCGCGTCCGCCGGGATTCGCTGCAGGGCGGTTTGCGCTTCCACGATGGAATACCCCAGCGCGGTGAGCGCCGCGATGACTTCGGTGTCGGTTTCGCTCCAGCCCGGCGCGCCCGCGCCGCCTTCTCCGGCCAATTTATCTTTCAAATGAAAGACGATCTTCTCGGCAGTCTTCTTGCCCACGCCGGGAATTCCGGACAAACGGTCGGGCGCGTTGCGCGCGATCGCCTGCCGCAACGCATCGGTGGAAAAGTGCGACAGCAGCGAGAGCGCCACCTTGGGGCCGATTCCGCTCACGCCCAGCAGCAGTTCGAAGAAGGCCAGCTGGTCGGGGGTTTCAAACCCAAAGAGGGCCAGCGCGTCCTCCCGTACGAGCAGATGGGTGAACAGCGCCAGGGTTTGGCCGGGGCGGGCGCGGGCGGCGAGCGGAACCGGAACCGAAACCCGGATCCCCATCCCGCCGAGATCGATCACCACCCAGGCGTCCCCCGATTGCTGGACGTTCCCGCGAATGGATGCGATCACTTGGCCTCCGCAGAGAGTTGGGCGATTTTGTAGGAATGGGCGTGGCAGATCGCCACCGCCAGCGCGTCGGCCGCGTCGTCCGGTTTGGGCGCTTCCGGAAGCGAGAGCAGCGCGCGCACCATGGCTTGCACCTGCCGCTTTTCGGCCCCGCCGTAGCCGGCCACCGCCTGCTTCACTTGCATCGGCGTATACTCGCTCACCGGCACGCCGCCGCGGGCGAGGGTCAGCAGGATCACCCCGCGCGCCTGGCCGACGGTGATGGCGGTGCGGACGTTTTTTTGGAAAAACAAACTCTCCACCGCCGCACTGTCCGGCGCGTGGAGAGCGAGCAATTCGGTCAGCCGGTCGTGAAGCTCCAGGAGCCGGCGGGGCATCGGCAATTCGGCGCCGGTGCACACCGTCCCGAAGGCGATCAGCGTAAGCCTCCCGGCGGATTCCTCGATCACCCCGTATCCGGTCGTCGCGGTGCCGGGATCGATGCCCACGACGCGCATGATGGCCGCCCCTATCCGGCGGCTTCCATTGCCGCCACCGCTTCGTCGGTTATCAGCAGATTGGTATAAACCATATTCACATCATCCAGCTCTTCGAGCGATTCGATGACTTTCATCACCTGCACGGTTTGATCCGGTTCCAACTCGGTTTGCTGGTTGGGCTCCATCCGCAGCGCGGATTCCTCGGGTTTGATCCCCTCCTTGCGCAACCTTTCGCTGACGGATTTGAAGGCTTCCACAGGGGCGTAGATTTCGATCGTTTCTTTGCCGATCTGCACGTCGTCGGCGCCGGCGTCGACCGCGAGTTCGAACACCGTATCCGGGTTGTGCCCGGCGGTCGGGACGGAGAAGTAGGTTTTGCGGGCGAACTGCCAGGCGACCGATCCGCCTTCGCCCAGGCTTCCGCCCGCGCGGGAGAGAATCCGCCGGATCTCCGACACCGCGCGGTTGCGGTTGTCGGTTACCACGTCGATCAGCAAGGCGATCCCGTGCGGGGCATAGCCTTCATAGGTCACCTGCTCGATCGTGCCGCCTTCCTTGTCCTCGCCGGTCCCGCGTTTGATGGCGCGCTCGACGTTCTCCTTGGGCATGTTATTGGCCCGGGCTTTTTCGATCGCCAGCCGCAGTTTGAAGTTGCTTTCCGAATCGCCCCCGCCTTCGCGCGCCGCCAGCACGATCTCGCGCGCGAGCCTCGTGAAGAGCTGGCCGCGCTTGGCGTCGGCCGTCCCTTTTTTGCGTTTGATGGTTGCCCATTTCGAATGGCCGGACATGGGAATTTCTCCTGACTTAAGCGCCTTGGCGCGAAGGATCGGAGTTCGTCAAACAGGCGGATTATACCATCCCCCTCCTCTTTCCTCCCCCATTTATCCGCCGGCAAAATTCGATCGGGCGTTTATTTTGGATTTTTTTCCAAACGATCCGGGTTTGGATAAACGGGGGAGGATGAAGGAGGGGGGAGCGGCCGTCAAGCCCTAGGCGGCGGGATTCGCCCGTGAATCCCGCGATCGATAACCTTATTTCACTAAACTAGTTCTACGTCTGCAATCGGGGAAATTTGCCGTTTCCCAAGGGCGCAATGTTATAATTTTTTTTGGTAAAAAATATTTTAAGTCGCCTCGGCCAGGAGGAAAGTTGAAAAAAGCATTCTTCATCTTGTTTTTGTTGGCGCTGCTTATGGCAGGATGCAAAACGGCTTCCAACCAGGCTCCGTCTCTCGAGCCAGCCTCCGCCCGGGCAGTCACCGCCTCGTCCACAGCTTTGGTTTCCCCGACCCTGGAGATGCAGGAACAGGCAACGGTAACACCCCGGAATACGGAAACCGCCACGCCCCTTGCCCATTTGGGGATGGGGGACGGGCATCTGGTCGTTTATTCGCCCGACGGCAAATTTCTGGCCATCGGTTTTGCCAATGGAATTGCCGTGCTGGATGCACGCACGCTTCAGGAATTAAAACTTATCCGTAGCTCTTCCTATGTTAGCTTCGTCCTATTTTCTTCCGACAGCCGATTCCTGATCACCAGCGGGTCGGAAGAGGGAACCGTCGAATTTCGGAACGTGGACGATTGGTCGCTGGCGAGGACGATGACGATTGGCTCCGTCTCGGTGATTGGGGCGGCCGTCTCTCCTGACGGGAAGCTACTGGCGACGATTAGCGATTTCGGAATATATGATCAGGTTATGGAATCTCTCCGACGGTTCCCTGATTCGCGAGCTCTCCAGCAATTTCTCGTTTATTCGGTGCTTGGCGTTTTCACCGGACGGAACGATGCTGGCTTCCGGATCGGAGGACTATACCGTGCGGTTGTGGCGCGTCGCGGATGGATCCGAACGGATGAAATTGGGCAAGGAATTGGGACCCTCGGCGGGGGCCGAATGGAGCACGGTTCTCAGCGTCGCCTTTTCCCCGGATGGGAAAACGCTCGCTTCCGCGTCGGGTTACGGATTTATTCATTTGTGGAGCGTCTCGGACGGATCGCAATTGAAAAAAGTCGACGAAAAATTTTCTTTGGAAAGGAAGATAAAAGTTGTATTCTCCCCGGACGGGAAGTCGATCGCGTATGGTTCTATGATGGAGAATATTATCCGCGTGAGGAATGCCGCCACAATGGATCTGGCGGCCACCCTGGAGGGGCATACGGATGTCGTCTTCGATATTGCCTACCGTCCGGATGGGAGCGAGCTGGCTTCGGTTTCGCGAGACGGGACTCTCAGGACGTGGAAGATGCCGGAAGGATCGGCCTTGGTGACTCTTATCCTCAACTAATCCGTATCCCTGCGTTTTGTCCTCTGGCAAAGGCATCACAGACACCGGAGGAAATGAATCGCGACTTCCGCTCGATGCCGGGGTCGGAAAAAATTTTCCCGGGCTACGCTAACGAAAGAAATTGGATATTGGGTCGTGGTTCCTTTTCGGCGCAGCGGTAAATCCCTCTGAGGTTCGTTCCCGTAGTGAATCGTCAATAAAGCCAAAGTCGATTATTATTATCGCTCATCATGGAAGAACGAACCCTGCTCGATAACGCGCGCCGGGGCGATGTAGACGCATTCAACCAATTGGTGCTGGCCCATCAGAGCCACGCCTATTCCTTCGCCTACCGGATGCTCGGCGAGAAGGAAAGCGCGGCCGACGCCGCGCAGCAGGCGTTCCTCTCCGCCTACCGCCACCTCGGCGAGCTGCGGGGCGAATCGTTCCGATCCTGGCTGCTGCGGATCGTGGCCAACGCCTGCCTCGACGAACTGCGCCGGCGCAAGCGCCGGCCCGCCGTCTCGCTCGAGGACCTGGCCGCCGGCGAGGACGGAGACCGCAGCGAGGAATCCCTCTCCATCCTGGCCGATCCGGCCATAGGGCCGGAAGCGGCCGCCATCCGGTCGGACCTACGCCATTCGATCGAGGATTGCCTCGCGCTTCTGCCCCCCGAGCAGCGCGCGACCGTGCTGCTGGTGGACGTGCACGCCATGGATTACGCCGAGACGGCGCGCACGCTGCGCGTCGCGCTGGGCACCATCAAGAGCCGCGTGGCCCGCGCCCGGGCCGATCTGCGGGATTGCCTCCGCGCCAAAGGGGAACTTCCGCCGCCGGCGCGCCGTCTGGAGAGTGAGGCGCGCGCATGAATTCCCCGGAAAGGCTCGACCCGCAACTGCTGGAATTGTTATCGGCCTATCTCGATGGCCGGCTGGAAGGCGCGGAGAGGACCGCCCTGGAAGCGCGACTTAATAATGAAGAGAACCTCCGCCGGCAGCTGGTGGAATTGCGCTCGGTCCGGGATTCACTTCGCGCGCTGCCCTTGTTAACACCGCCGCGCTCGTTTGCGCTGACCCCGGCGATGGCCGGGAAGGCGGCGGGAAAACCGGCTGTTTTCACACCGCGCCGGATGGCATTCGGCTCGGCGCTGGCCTCTCTGGCGTTTGTCTGTGTGCTTTCATTGGAAGTGCTTTCCCGCGGGGTTTTCCTTCCAGCGGCGAGCGCTCCCCGGGCGCTATCGGTGAATGAGTCGCTGGCCGGTCCGCGGCCGTCCGAGACGGAAACCGGCGCCGGGAAATCCGCCGCGGTCGCCGCCACTTCTGCTCCCGCGGCGACCGAGCTTCCCCCGTCCGCCGCCACTGCGCAGGCGGTCACCGGCTCCGGCAATTCCGTTCCAACCGAGACGCCCACGGAGGCGCCGGTTACGCCCCTGATGCTTGGAGGCGGCTGCGGAGAATGTTCTCCAACCGAAACGCCGACAATCGAACCCTCACCGACGGCAACGTTTAATTTTCCCGAATGCGGTTGCCATCCGACGAAGGTGCAGCCGGCTATTTTGGCCTCTACCGCCGTGGTTTCTCCGAGCAGGAGTTCTCAGCAATCCATCCGCGTTGATGTTCAAACCGCCACCCCGTTTGTGGAGGCGTTCTTCGGGCTGGCCGCCGTCTTGCTGGCCGCCGCGGCCGCGCTGACCGCAGTTTTCTCGCGCCGGCGGCATTGACCGAGAATTTTGAGAATCGATATGCCAAAAAATATTCCCCTAAAAATCCGCCCTCTCTTGCCGGAGGATTGGCCCGCGGTCAGAGCCATTTTCCAGGAAGGCATTGACACTCGCAATGCCACCTTCGAAGACCAACCCCCGGACTGGGGAGAATGGGATTCCTCTCATCTCCGGGACGGCAGGATGGTTGCCGCCCTGGATGGAAAGGTGGTCGCCTGGGCGTCGCTCACTTCCGTTTCCGGCCGGTGCGTGTATTCCGGGGTGGCGGAAGTCAGCATTTATATCGCCGCGGCGATGCGCGGGAAGGGGATCGGCGGAACGCTGCTGGAAGCGCTGATCATGGAATCCGAGCGGAAAGGGTACTGGACGCTCCAGGCGGGGATCTTCCCGGAAAACGAAGCCTCCATGGCTCTCCATCAAAAATGCGGATTTAAGATCGTCGGCCGGCGCGACCGGCTTGGCAAGATGGACAACCGTTGGCGGGACGTGATGCTGTTGGAAAGGCGCAGCAGCGTCGCCGGAAGCTAGCGGATTTCCTCGGCGCCCGGTTTCCGTTCCCGAAGGCGCCCCTCGCGTTTTTTCCCACGGCGGATGGTATATAATCTTTGCATTCGCCGTTCCAAGGGGAACGCTCCATGAACTGGCTTCAACGATTATTCTCCCGGCCCGAAAAACAACCTCCCCTCGAGCAAAAATCCGCGCCGCCGGCCGCGGTTCCTCCCCCCGCCGCGGCTCCCGTTCTCCCCCCGGCTGCCGATTCCCGCGACCAAGCCGAGAGCCATCTGCGCGAGGTGCAGGCCAAAACCAACAAGCTGGCGGAAGACTTCGCCCGCGGGGAAATCAACCGCTCCACCTTCATTCACCTCTACGAACATTATCAGCAGCAGCGCCAGGCCATCGAGCGGTTGCTGGAGATCTCGCCGGAGAGCTGGCGCGAAGCCGTCAGCCAGGGGAAGAGCATCGCCATCCGCCGAGAACATTTTGCCAAGCCTCTGGGATTTTCCATCTACGAGAACGCTTCGGGCATGCCGCTTTCGACGCTCGGCAAGTTCGATCTGGACCCGGCGCTGATGGTGCCGATGCTTTCCTCCTACCGCGAAGCCGCGCGCGAGATGTTCGGCTCGCGGATGCGCTCCACCCAGATCGAGAACGGCCGTTGGGTGTGCTTCGTCTCGGGTCAATTCACCACGCTGATCGCGCTCTATAACACCGAACCCGCCGCGCGGCAGCTGCAGCTGATGGAAGAGACGCACCTGTTTTTCGAACGCGCCAACAAGCCCAGGTTGCAGCAATCGCCGATCAACCTCGACGGGATGGTCTTCCCCCACGAGTATTACCTGCAGTAGCCAATCCCCGCTCTCCAAGGAGCCTGAAGATGTCGGACATCCCCCTGTATAAAATCTCGATCGCGGGCGATGAAGCCGTCGGGAAAACCTCCCTCATCCGGCGATATTGCGAGGGCAAGTTCGAAGAGTCGCGCGTCGCCACCATCGGCGTGGATTTCCAGACGAAGGTGGTCGAGCTGCCCTTGGGCGCGGTTAAGCTTTCCATCTGGGATATGGCCGGGCAATCCCGCTTCGAAGTGGTGCGGACGGGGATGTACCGCGGCAGCCGCGCGACGGCGCTGGTGTTCGATCTTTCCAATCCGGCCACGCTCCAGCACCTCCCCGCTTGGCGCAACGAGGCGCAGACCAACGCGAAAGGCACAAAGCTCCTAGTGGTCGGCAACAAATTGGATCTGGCCGCGGAGCGCGGCGCCGGAAAAGCGTTCGCGGATACCATCGGCGCGGCCTACGTCGAAACCAGCGCGCAAACCGGCGAAGGCGTGGCGGAGCTGTTCACCGCGCTGGCCGCACTGGCGGCGCAAGCATGATCTGAACGCGCCCGGATTATTGCACCACCGGCTTTGCGGACGACTCATGTGGACCGGACGAAGAATCCCCTACCTGTATAATAAATACCTTCGAGGAGTCCGTCTGGATAAATCGCCCATCTTCATTGTTGGATGCGGCCATAGCGGCACTTCCCTGATACATGCAATTCTGGATTCCCATTCGAGAATATTTGCCATTCCTCCCGAGACTCGCGTCGGATTTAGAAAAATCCCGAGCCTTGGTTCCGTACATTCGCCTTTGCGACCATTAGCGCCGGGAAACGCCGCTGGGTGGAGAAAACTCCCAAGCATATCCATCGGATGGAATACCTTTGGCAATTGCTCCCGGATGCAAAATTCCTTCTCGTCCTGCGCGATGGGCGGGATGTAGCTTGTTCCATCCAAGAACGAACGGGAGATTTGGAGTCCGGGATCCGGCGATGGGTGACAGACAACCTGGCCGGGGAGAAATATTGGGGAAATCCGCAGGTTTGCTTGGTCCGATACGAGTTGCTTATCCTTGAATTCGAGAATACCATTGCCCGCATTCTGGATTTTCTCGGAGAGGAATATGAGGTTGGATTAAAAGAATATTACCGCAAGCCCCGATTATTCTATGCGGATGTCATTGAAAAACCGGCCGGTATTTTTGGGGATAACCATGCTCAATACCGCAATTGGCAGATTAATCAACCGCTCTTCGATGGCCGTGGAAAATGGATGCGGATGACCGGAGAAGAGAAGCGTGTTTTCAAAGTATTGGCCGGCGAATTGCTGGAAAGATACGGCTATGCCGACGGGATGGATTGGTGATTTTTCCTCGGTCCGTTATCCGCGCATTGCCGATTCGCAAAAGTCTTTTCTCCCGTCTCCCCTTTTTCGGGAAAAGATCGCCTTTGCCGAAAATCGCTGAGATATGATTGATGAAATGTATCGGCTCAGGCATAAACAATTTGTACGCGGATTTCTCGGAGAGCCGGATTTCCCGGAGGAATAGAAAAAGTATTATTCTCCCCTCATCTTGGAATTATCCGTAAAATCCGGAGAATCCGCGCAATCCGCGTACTGTTGATTTGAGATACAGGAAGTGCCCGAGTAGATACGATGAAATCATCCGAAAGGAAAAATATTTTCGGGCGATCTTCGGGTAGAATTAGCAGGGACAATTCCTGAAGCGGAGTTGGGGACGATGGGATTGGCATCGATTCGAATCCTGCGGGAGGAAGGCGCGAGGCTCCGGAATGTCTTGGAACAGATGGTTCGGTGGGAAGAACGATAACCCGTCGCTGCCGCAAAACCGGAAAAGCATTCGGGTCCGCCCGATTCACGGTTGCGATGTTTTTCTGGATATTAACCATCGTCTTCCCGGGCTATCCATGGAGACGATCTTTGATGTTGGTGCAAACATCGGACAATCGGCTCAGGAATACCGGCGCCGCTTTCCAGCGGCCGATCTGTACTGCTTCGAACCGGTGCCTTCCACGTTTCAAGAGCTTTGCAAGAATCTGGAGGTATCGGATAAAACTCACGCCTTTCCACTGGCTTTTGGTTCCAAGCCGGGGCGCGTCGGCGTCGTCCTCCAATCCCATTCTTCCATTAATTCCTTGCTGAATACAGTGGAGCCACCGTTCCCGGAAGGAATCCAGGCGGAAATCGTTGATGTCGACACGATGGATAATTTCTGCCGCATCCACGAGATCTCGCAGATGGATTATCTGAAAATCGACACCGAAGGCTATGATTTGGAAGTATTAAAGGGAGCGGAGGACCTGTTGCAACGGCGATGTGTGACGTTCATTCAGGTCGAAGCCGGAATGAACCCGTACAACCAAAAACATGTCCCCCTGAAAATCCTCCAGGATTTCCTGGAGGCGCATCACTATGTGTTGTTCGGCCTGTATGACCAAACGTTTGAATGGCGCGGCGAGGCCAGGTTGCGCTTCCTCAACGCCGTTTTCATCCTTTCCTAATTTCCCGGCGGGAGGAGCGCTGCGTACGGCCAGCGGCGGGTTCTCTCCGGAAAAAGGAAATATCCATGAAGCAAACTCCCGCATTTTATTTCGACATTCTGGAATTGCTTTCCCGCGGACGGTGTCCGGCGTGCGAGCTCACGCGCAGCAAAGCGATGCATTACATCGACCACGCCCTGTACGGGCTGGTGACCGACCCGCACGCGCAAAATTTGTTCGCCGACACCGGCGGGTACTGCCGCCGGCACGGCGAGATGCTGCTGAAAATCCCCTGGGGCTCGGCGCTGGGCGTGGCCATTCTCTATAACCGCCTGATCGAAGACGCGGCCGAGGAATTAAAAACCCAGCAGAACGAATCCGCCGCCGGAGAAAAGCGCGGCGCTCCCGCGTTGAGGTTGTTCCCGGCCAAAAGCCGCCGAAAGCCTCTCGTACGCGGCGATAACCCGGATTGTCTGGCCTGTAAAGTGGAGCGCGAGACCGAAGACGGCGTATTGCACACGCTGGTCGAATCCATGCGCGCTGGGGACGAGCGCATGCTCGCGGCGGTGGGCGGCTCGGAGGGATTCTGCCTGTACCATCTGGACCGGATGCTGAAAGATCCGCTGCCCGGGAAAGTGGAAACGGCGTTGCGGCGCCATGGGTTGCGGCGGGCCGAGCAGTTGCTTGCCGAGTTGAAGGAATTCATGCGAAAGAGCGATTACCGGTTCACGGGGGAGCCGATGGGAGCGGAGGGCGACAGCTGGACGCGGGCGGTCGCGTGGGTGACGGGAGTGGGCATGGAGAAGGATGAACCCGGATCGCATCCGGGGGATTTAAAAAGGCAGATGCGGGGGGAAGGGTAGCCGGATGGTTTTTGACTTTCCGGCTCTTCTAAAATTCTAAATCCTTATCCAAGCGGAAAATAAGATTTTGTACGCGGATGACCCTCGTCACGCTTCGCGCTCCGGGGGCAGGTACGGAAAAGATCCGATTACGCCGAGAAAACAGCCTCCAAAATTTTTTGGTAATTCTCCGTTAATCCGTAAAATCAGCGAAATCCGCGAACAAGGTTTTCCATTGAAATTCACCACCGATGCTCGGCGCGAACCCCTAATCACTTGACGAAATTACGGAAACGTCTATAATTCGCGCGGCATGAAAAACAATCGAGCTTCGATCCTCCCCGGCGCCCGAATGGGGCTTACCCCCCATGAGGGCGTTTTGTTTTTTCCAGCCGTTTCCGAGAGCCGAAAGGCTCTCTTTTTTATACCGCAACCGGTGGCGCCATGCTGACCCTTCCGGGATTGATCGACCCGCACGTGCACATGCGCGAACCGGGGCAGACGCATAAGGAAGATTGGCAAAGCGGCACCGCCGCCGCGCTGGCCGGCGGGTTTACCTGCGTTCTGGCCATGCCCAATACCGATCCGCCGGCGACGGATTCGAAGTCGCTGGAGGACGCGGAGGAATTCGCGCGGAGGAAGGCCCTCTGCGATTACGGTCTCTTCCTGGGAGCCGGCGAAGACAACGCCGCCACCGCCTCCTCACTCGCGCCCAAAACCGCCGGTTTGAAAATGTACCTCGATAAAACTTTCGGCCCGTTGCGGCTGGCGGACCCCGGCGCGATCGCCGCCCACATGGCCAACTGGCCGAAAGCCAAGCCGATCGTGGTCCATGCCGAGGGGAGGCGGATCGCGTTGGCTATCCAAACGGCCGCCCGCCTCGGGCGCGGTGTGCACATCGCCCACGTCAGCCGCAAGAGTGAAATCCTGCTGATCAAGGCATCGAAGGAAAAAGGGCTCGCGGTTACCTGCGAGGTGACTCCCCACCATTTATTTCTCACCAAGGAAGATATCCCGCGTCTCGGCGCGGGGCGCGGCGAGGTCCGCCCCAAACTCGCCACCAAGGCCGACCAGCAGGCGCTGTGGGAAAACCTGGCGGTGATCGATTGTTTCGCAACAGATCACGCACCGCATACGGTCGCCGAGAAGGATGGAGAAAATCCGCCGCCCGGATTTCCCGGCCTCGAAACCGCGCTGCCGCTCCTGCTGGGCGCGGTGCGCGAGAAGCGGTTGACGCTCGAGGATTGTCTCCTGCGGATGGTCGACAACCCGCGGCGGATTTTCCATCTGCCCGAACAGGTGGCGACGCTGATCGAGGTGGACCTCGAAGCCCGGTGGACGATCCGCGGGCAGTACCTGCAATCCCGCTGCCTCTGGACTCCGTTCGAAGGGCTGCCCGTCCAGGGCAGGGTGGTCGAGGTTAACCTGCGAGGCAAGCTGGTCTATCAGGCGCCGGACATCCTCGCTCCGCCGGGGTACGGAAGAAATCTTTTCGGGTTGTCGCTCCCGCCCGAGCCGGTCAAACCGATCCCGATGTAACCTCGCGGGACGCCATTCCCCGCCGCCCGAAGGACGGGCGCGGCGGAAATAGAAAGGATGCCACCATGGCCACGTATGTTCCACCAACGCAACGCCGCGAAAAGAGCCCGCATCTTCCCTTCGGCGAAATGCGCCAGACGCCGTTTTACGGAAAAGACATTCTTTCCGTCTCGCAGTTCGACCGCGAAAAACTGGAATACGTCTTCGGCGTCGCCGAGGAGATGCGTTCGATGGTCGAGCACGTCGGCACCTTCGACCTGCTCAAGGGGAAAATTCTCGCCAACCTGTTCTATGAACCGTCTACCCGCACCTCGTCGTCCTTCATGGCGGCGATGCAGCGGTTGGGCGGAAGCGTGATCCCCATCAACGAAGTGCGATACTCCTCGGTGGCCAAGGGAGAATCCCTGCCCGATACGGTGCGCACGCTGGAATCGTACGCCGACGTGATCGTCATCCGCCATCCGGAAGTGGGTTCCGCGGCGATCGCGGCGATGTACGCGCGCAAGCCCGTGATCAACGCCGGCGACGGCGTGGGCGAGCATCCCACCCAGGCGCTGCTGGACCTCTTCACCATCCGGGAGGAACTCGGCCGGACGGATGAGTTGACCGTGACGATGCTCGGCGACCTCAAATACGGCCGCACGGTGCATTCGCTCTCGCGGCTCCTGGCGCAGTTCCAGACGAAACTGCATTGCGTCTCGCCGGATATCCTGCGCATGCCGCCCGAGTTCGTGGCCGAATTGAAAATCCAGGGGATGTCCATCCAGGAGCACACGAACCTGGACGAGGTTCTGCCGGAAACCGACGTGCTCTACGTCACCCGCGTGCAGAAGGAGCGGTTCGAGGACCAGGCGGTGTATGAATCGGTCAAGGGCGCGTTTGTCGTCACGCCCGAAATCCTCAAGCTTGCCAAGGACCAAATGATCGTGATGCATCCGCTCCCGCGCGTGGGGGAGATCGCGATGGACTGTGGACGCCGATCCGCGCGCGGCCTACTTCCGCCAGATGGAATACGGGCTGTACATCCGCATGGCGCTCCTGGCGATGGTGCTGGGGAAAGCGTAGGGGACCATGGACCATGGACGATGGACCATGGTCGATGGCCCATCGTCGATGGTCTTTCGTTCGAAAAGAAAGGGAACACTCCGATGACGAAATTCTCAAGCTTGCTGGATCAACGCGCCCGCAAGGTTCGTTCCCTGCTCTGCGTAGGCCTGGATCCGCATCCGGAACTCCTGGCCCAGCCGACGGCCAGTGCGGCGCTGGAATTCTGCCTGCGGATCATCCGCGAGACGTCCGATCTGGCGCTGGCGTTCAAGCCCAACAGCGCGTTCTTCGAGGCGTTCGGGCCGGAGGGGATCCGGGCGCTGCAGGAAGTGATCGGCGGCGTGCCGCGAAACTGGGTGTGCCGGTGATCCTCGACGCCAAGCGCGGGGACATCGGCGACACTTCCAAAGCGTACGCGCGCGCGGCGTTCGAAACGCTCGGCGCCGACGCGCTGACGGTCAATCCGTACCTGGGCGGCGATTCGGTCGCGCCGTTTCTGGAACAGGAGGAGCGCGGCGCGTTCATCCTTTGCCGCACCTCGAACCCCGGCGCGGCCGATCTGCAGCTGCGGCGCGTGGACGGCGTGCCGCAGTATGAGACGGTGGTCGCGCTGGCGCGGAAGTGGAACACGCGCGGCAACGTCGGTCTGGTGGTGGGCGCGACCGACCCGGCGGCGATCGCCCGCGTGCGCGCGCTCGCCCCGGACCTGTGGCTGCTGGTGCCGGGCGTGGGCGCGCAGGGGGGCGACCTGCGCGCCGCGGTGGAGGCCGGAATGCGCGCGGACGGCCTGGGCGTGGCGGTGAACGTCTCGCGTTCGCTTGCCAAGGCGGCCAGCCCGCGCGCCGAAGCCGAGAAGCTCGTTGCCATAATGCGCGATGCGATGACGGCGACCCGTCCAAAATCGGATCCGGTCGTGCCGGAGCATCTGGAGGTGGCGGAAATTCTCAGCGCGTCGGGTTGCGTCAAATTTGGCAATTTCACGCTGAAATCCGGAAAGCAATCGCCGATCTACTTGGACCTGCGCCAGCTGGTGTCGCATCCGGAGCTGCTGGCCCGCGCGGCGGCGGTGTACGTCCCGCTCCTGCGCGAAATGAAATTCGACCGCATCGCCGGGCTGCCCTACGCCGCGCTGCCGATCGCGACCGCCATCAGCCTGCAGACGGGCTGGCCGATGATCTACCCGCGCAAGGAAGCCAAGGACTACGGCACCAAGGCGCAGATCGAAGGAGCGTACAAGCCGGGCGAACGGATCGCGATGGTCGACGACGTGGTGACCACGGGAGGCGCCAAGCTGGAAGCGCTCGAAAAATTGCGCGGCGCGGGCCTGGTGGTGGAGGACCTGGCGGTGCTGGTCGACCGCGAAAGCGGCGGCGCGGACAGCCTGCGCGAGATGGGCGTGCGCCTGCGCGCCGCGGCGCGCCTCCGCGATCTACTCCCGATCTGGCAATCGCAGGGAAAACTCACCGCCGAGCAGGTGGCGCAGGTGATGGCCTAATACGCGTGGGTGGGATCGCAAAGCTCTATGGTCGTGGTCTATAGTAGATGCAGCCGGGATCGACGATCCCGGCTACGAGGAAAAACCAACCGACGCGGCCTAGAAGACGAGTCCCAGCTCGGAAAACACTGCGTAGTCTATCGCGGCGCAGAAAACTGCACCGGGAGTGGAATAACGAGTATTAAAACCGACGCGGTCTTTTAGACCGCGTCGGTTTGCATGTGCAAGGCTGTTTATTTAGAATCTAGAATTATCCGTGAAATCCGTGTTTTACCCGTGCCCCCCGTGATTTATTTCTCCTGCTCTGCCGTCATCCTCCGCAGTTGGTCCGCGGATTTCTTCATCGCGGCGGTATGCAGGTCGACGCCCTTGCGCCAGTCGCCGTAGAAGCGGAAGAACGCTTTTTGCGCGTCGCCCTGCCATTTCGGCTCCACTTCCTTGACGGCTTTGGCGATTTTTTCCGCCGCGTTCTGGATTTGGGCGTTTGCTTCGTCAATTTCCTTAAGGAACTTGGTGATCTCTTCGGGATTGAAATCGATAACGGCCATGTTTACCTCGCGGCGGAAAAATTAACCACTGCCTCTTTGATAAGCTTCCCAATCGGGATTGACGTACTGCTCCCGGCGGGTAACCTTGATCGTGCGGAAATATTTTTCCTGCTTGATCAGATTTTCAAGCTGGGGGATGATTTTCCTTTTATGAGGATCGATCTCGGAGATAAAAGAATCCTTCCGGTGCCCCTCCCAGTTGAAATCCAAAAACTTGGCGGAGGATTCCACCCTGTCCTTTTCCATGGTTAATAGGTGGATCTGCGCGAGAATTTTATCCGCCAGGCGGTCAGCCTCGGGCGGATGGAAGAGGACATCACGATATAGGTATTGTGGAGGTATGGAAGCCATTGGTCCCCCAAATACATAGTTGAAATGGATTATAAATCATGATATTATCAATGTCAATAGATCACCGGCAAGTTTATAGAATTATTTTCAGAACGACAAAGAGGGGACATTATGGCGCGCATCCGGGTCGATACAGACGATCTTAAAGCCAAAGCCAAGGATTTCGAAACGGCCGCCAATGCATTTAACAAGGCAGGCGATGAGATCGCCGCCGCCGCGATGGGGATGCCGAGCTACGACGGCCAGCTTTCGGGCCCGGCCCGCGCGGCGGGATACGAAATCCAGCGCCAGAGCCGGGAAGTGCAGGCCCTCCTCGCTGGCGATGCGCAATCGCTGCAAAAGACGGCGCAGGCGTTTGAAGAGGCGAATAATCAGGCCATTGATGCATTTGGACAAAACCAAGAATTACTTGCCTCACATACCCCTGATAAGCTGCAAGGAATTGATATCGGAAATGCCTATCTTGGGTACCGGGATGATGGTCTGAGTGAGACAGTTATCCTATGTATGTATGGCGTTTGCAATGTAATCCCGCGCAAGGGTAATGAATTGGTTATTGCAGACTTTGAGAAAAAGGTCGATGATTATGTGAAAGATGAGAAAACAATGTGGGATGAATGGAATAAAACTGTAGAGGCGGCGGTTATCGCATCGGGTTTATTAATTGGATTAACAATCATTACGGGAGGAACTGCTGCATTCGTCGCCGCAGGTTTGGGGGCGGCAGGTTCCATAGGTGGTGAAATCCTTGAATCGAAGGCCTGTAAAGATGCTCAGACAGATATGGCGAAGGATACTTATGGTGCAGCCTATTACTGGAACATAATGTTTGGAAGCAAGGGTCTTGGACCGTGTACCACAGGGGATGATATTCAGGATCCAGTTGATCTTTGGAAACGGCAAAATCAAGATATTTATGATCCAACGGCACCTTGCACTTAAGAACCGTGCAATCGAATGAGATAGAGAGGTATTTATGGACTTTCATCAAATATTAATTTATCTCAATGGGTTATTCTTTCTTGTAGCGGCATTATTCCAATTTTATCTTTTGCTGCGAGGCAGAGTTTTTTAATTAGATTAAGTATTCTTTTTTTACTTTGTTGTTTCCTAAATTCATGGATTATTCTATTGGATCTATCCTCATCTCGGGGTTTTGATTTATATGAAGGTCTCCTATTATGCCTACTTATTTTCATATTTATTGTTGTCCTCTTGGACGAAAGACAACGGAGAATATTCTTTGGGATTAGTCTAAATCATTTTATGTTGGCAATTAATGATTACCTAAATAAGAACGATTTGAAATATAAAAAAGAATCATTGACGATTATATCTATTAATAATCCCCTAATAGTATTTGATCTCAAGCCTATTCTAGGAAACCTTGGAACAATGATATCACGAAGAATGGATAAGAATATAAAGGAGGATTCAAATTACAACCATTATTTTCCAATAGAATCTGATTAAGAATATTAAAATGAATTGGCCTAGCAAAATATCCATATTCTTGCTCTTTTGTATTTTTTCTCTGCTTCTATATATATTTTTAATTTCAAATGGAATTCACATTTCGTTTTGACATTTATTGAGGAGGAAAAAAAATGGAAAACCAATCTTATAAATTATCGAAGCGGGCCGAGGGCTATTTTTCTACCATAAAAGAAAAGATGATGGAATTGAATGAGAAGATGGAATCCAATTTACTATTAGTGAAAGATGAAAACCAATATGTACATATTGTTATTAATGGTAAGCAAAGAATTCAATCAATGGTAATTTCGGATTTATTACTAAATTCAAAAGATAAGCAAGAAGTTTGTCGATATCTTCTCGGAATAATCAATTCCGCAATACAAAAATCCAATTTTGATAACCTAATAAATGCGCAAAAAACTATTTCGGTTAAAGAATATCATGAAATGATTAATCAGGAAAAACAATCTATAACTGAAACAATAAAGGGAATGGAGAAGTCATTTCAGGCGGAATTGAATGAATTAGCATATATTAAGAAACATACGATTTCGGACGCCGGAAATATATCAGTGGTGATGTCTGGATTGCAGCAAATACAATTATTGGAAATTGATCCTCTCTATATTACGAGTGAAAACAAAAATAAGTTAATAAATGAAATTATTGAGGTTGTTAATAAAGCCACGATTGAAATTCAAAAAGAAGCTATTGATAAAATAAAGCAACAAGATAATGAGTTATTACAATTATATTGATATAATTAATTAATGAAAAACATTTAGTGATTAATTGCAATCTCCGATAGCAATATTATCAATAAATCCTGTTTACACCGCTTTTCCAATCAGCTCGCGTATCGATTTCACCCCATGTTTCAGTAAATATTGTTGCATTCCCTTCGCCGTCGTTTCAAACACGTTCGGCTGACGGAACATCGCCGTTCCGATCCCGACGCAGGTTGCGCCAGCCAGGATGAGCTCAAGCGCCTCCTCCGCGTTCGTCACTCCGCCCAGGCCGACGATGGGGATGTTGTTTTTCTTGCAGCAGGAGGTGTAGCATTTGTACACCGCGTACACGGCCACAGGGTGAATGCCTATCCCGCTCAAGCCTCCGATCCGGTTTCCAAGCGCCGGTTTCTGCGTCTCCACGTCGATCGCCATGCCGCGCAGCGTGTTGATCACGCACAACGCGCCCGCCCCGCCGCGGATCGCCGCCTGGGCGATCGCGGCGATGTCGGTAACGTTCGGCGTCAGCTTCACGATCAGCGTCTTCCCCAGCACCACCTTGCGGACCCGCGCGACGAGATCCTCGAGCACCGCTTCATCGCAGCCGAATTCGATCCCGCCCTTTTCAAGGTTCGGACACGATACATTGAGCTCAATCGCATGGATTTCCTCGCGCGGGGCGAGGATTTCCGCGCACTGGACGTATTCGTCGATTTCGGATCCGGAGACGCTCGCGATTACGGGAACCTCGAGCTTCCGCAGCTTGGGGATTTCCTCCGCCACGAAAGCGGCGATGCCCGGGTTCTGTATCCCGATCGCGTTAAGCATCCCGGCCCGCGTTTCGACGATGCGCGGTTCCGGATTGCCCGCCCGCGGATGGAGCGAGACGCTTTTGAGCACGGCCGCGCCCATCCAGGGGCGGCTCGCGGCGAGCGCTTCATAGTCCAGGCCGTAGACGCCCGACGCCGAGAGCAGCGGGGTCTCCAGACGCAGCGATCCGAGACGGGTTTCTAATCCTTCCATGGGATGTCCCTCGCTTCGAAGACCGGCCCTTCTCGGCAGACCCGCTTGCGGGAAATTGTGCCGTCCGGCCCGATCACCCGGGTGGTGCAGGAGTAACAGGAGCCCACTCCGCACGCCATGCGTTTCTCGAGCGTAACTTGGCAGTCCAGGGAATGGCGCGCGGTAATTTCCGCAACCGCGCGCAGCATTCCCTCCGGTCCGCAGGCGTACAGGCAAACGCTTTCGCGCGGAACGCAACCGTCGCGGAGGCCCTGCTCAAGCATTTCGGTGACGAGGCCCTTCTCTCCAAGCGACCCGTCGTCGGTGCATACGGTCAGCACCCGGGCGCCGATCTCGTCGAATTCCGAGTGGATTGCGTCGTAGAGAGCCTGATCCTCAACCTGGCCTCCCATTTCCGAATTGCTGGGCGTCGAGCTGACCGCCAGGCTGAGCATTTCTTTTTTCACCGCGCCAAGGTAGATCAGGACTTCCTTGCCGTGCTGCCGCAGCCGCTCCGCGAGCGCCGCCAGCGGCGCAACGCCTATGCCGCCCGCGACGATCACGGCTGTGCGGGCCGCGCCGATGGCAAATCCGTTTCCGCACGGACCGATCGCGCGGAGGACCGCTCCCCGGCGGGTGCGGCTCAGGATGTCCGTTCCTTCGCCTGCCACCCGGTATAGAAAATCGATCCGGGCGGGATGACGGGCGATCGCTTGGCGCAGCTCCTCCGGCAAATCCTCGGCCTGGGCGAGCGCCGCGCGGTGAAAATGGGGATACTCCGCGCGATGAATGCTGAGCGGCCGCCTCAGGGTCAGCGGGTAGGCGCGCGGTTTCCCAACCTCCGGATCGCACAGGACGTGAAAAAACTGGCCCGGAAGAAAATCCAACTGCGCGGCTTTTGGAAGCTCCAATTCGATGAGGAAATGCCCCTCGCAGATTTTTCTGTTTTGCACGACCTTGAGTTTGAGGTCGCGGATCGGCGAAGCGTTTATCCACGCGTCGGCGGGGCGGCCTTCAAGGAAATCGCCGATACGGTGCGAAGGGCCTGGGAAGATCGGCGTCCGGAGCGGTATCTCTATGACGCCACGCGCAAAAGCGGCGTTCCAATTCAAGATAGGAAAGGCCGCCCCATTCGGAAACGGTTCCGTCGCGTCCCAGACTCGCAATTCGAATTTCGGTTTTTCCAAATGTGAAACCGACGCTCCGTTTTGCAGACGTCTTCCAGGCGATTTTTCCGGGAATGTTTTGCGAAGAGCGGACGGAATAACCAAGCGCTTTGCCCCACTCGCCAAGCAGGGCGGCGGTCCGTTTCCGCCGGTGGCGCAGAATTTCCGCCACCGTAAGGCTTTGGCGAATGGCGGATACGTCCTCCACCGTCAGGCCGTCTTGGCTAAGACGTTCGACCGCCAGATGGCGGGCGGCGGCTATGTCGTCCGGGCTCCCCGCCGCGAGCGATTCCGCGTCGAGGACGATCCGGCGCCAATCTCTCTGGGATGTCCCTTCGCCCGGCAGTCTTGCCTTTTCCTTTTAATGAACGCTAGCTTGTCGTTCCGATAGCGCGCGAAGGGGGCGGCTGCGGGAAGGAGAATTTCATCGATCGGAGATTCCGGAAGGGCGGCAATTTCTTCCCGATCGAGCCGTTGGTAAAAAGACCGCAGGATTTTATCGGCCGTGATCTTATTGCCATAGAGGCCGAACAATTCGCGTGCCGCGGCGGCCGCCTTTTTATGGAGCCTTTCCGCAGGAACTCCTATGACCGGCCCCGTTTGTTTTTTAATTACCGGCGCGCGCACCACGTATCCGCTGTTTTGCGATCCGTTGCCACCCGTCCCTGGCTGGTAGTGGATGTGTTCCGCCGCCAATCCGCCGCTCGCAAGGATGCCCAGGAACTGCGGAAAAAATTTTCCGCCGGAGTTTGCGCAGAAAAAATGCGCGCAGCTTCCTTCCTTGGCGACGCGGTGGAGCGCGCGTACAACGATGGACATCCGCTCGCGGTATTGATCGACGCTCCGGCCGCTTTCCGGGGCAATGACAATTTCCCGGCTGTGATCGAATTCCATCTTCAGCCAGGCCGCCTGGATGGCCGGCAGGAGGAACATGTCTCCGGGGGCTTCGAACGGCGGTTCCGTCAACACATAGTCGATGGAATTCTCGGGTAGTTCACAAATCAACGCATCCTCGGCGGATTTCCCCAGGATCACCACGCTGGCCTGCCGCGATTCCAGCTCTCCATAACCGTAGCCAATCGTGGCGCGGTTTAAAACGGAATTGCTTTCCTTTTTTCCGTCGTAAATTCTTTGGAAGCTCCCGGCAAACGCGTCCCAGGGGTTTGCCACCGTGCATTTTTGCACCCCGCTTCGCCGGACCGATTGTTTTTCCTTCGCACGGCCCCGCGCAGCGGCGGTCGCCCGAGGAAGCAGCGGAAAGGGGCAATGGCATGCGGCCAAAGAGGAAGCGAAGGCTGATTTCATCGCATCCCGGACGGAAGGTTCGGTGATATTGTTGATCGAATTTAAAATGATGGAGAACGCGGCAACCGTCCGGCGGCGAAGAAAATCAGCGGGATACCCCCAGCTTGCGTCCGGATTCACCGGTAGGGGTAGGCGGGTCGGATGCCAGAAGGGGATGTCCGTGTCCGCGTTCTCCACTTCCACCCGCCGGTCGCCCGCATCGGGTGTTTTCGAAAGCCTTGCCGGGGAACAGGGGCAGGAATAATCCAACCGGGTTAGTTTCCCGTTTTCCCGGTGAAGGACATGCACGATGCCTTTTTTACCGCATTTCGGGCAGGTTGTCGCGAACAGTTCGGAGATCACGTCCCGGCAAGTTTCGCGGAGGTCCTCGTAAGCCCATTGCAGCCTCGGGAGGCTGACGGGAGTGAAAACTACTTCGGTGAAAAAGGATGCCAGGGGACTGGGATCAGTCGTCACCGCCCGGCGGCCCAAGCGCAAGGCTTCGATGGCCGTGGTTCCGTTGCCGCCGAATGGATCGAGGACGACGTCGCCTTCGTTGGTGTATGCGCGGATGAGTTCCGCGGCCACCGCTGGGGGCAGGTTTCCGCCGCGGGGATGCATCGCTTGGATCGGGTCGCTGCCGGCGCCGGCCGGCAAATCAGATTCCATTTTGCAGGGTGCGAAGGATCCTGGTCATTGGCGTTTTCCGGACCGTCGCGCGTGGTGATGGTCTATTTCGCCCGCCCGCGAGTCCGTGAATGGCAGACATTGTTGTGAATCAATGGGATATTCGATGGTTATATTATTGAGTGAAGGGAAGAAGAATAAAGGTGCGCTCATACTCCAGGCCGATTACGAACCATTGCAATTTCCCGCAATCGTAAAAAGCCGCTCGCTCCGGTCTTCCTCGCGATTATATCAGGTCCAAGACTTGCCCAAGATAATATTGTGGTTTTTATAGGGTAATTCGACGATTTCAATACTTTTGCCTCTAACAGGCTGCTGAAAAACGTTGATTTTGTTTTGGGCATCCACGCCCGCCCCCCTTTCATCCCCCCATTTTCCATTGGAAAATGGGGGGATGAAAGGGGGGATGGTTTCCCACAGGGAAGATAACACCAGCATGAATTGAGTTTTTCAACAACCTGCTAAAACAATCGAAAAACTGGCTCTTGACAAAACGCCATATTATTTATAAGATACTATCACGATATATCGTGATAGTATCTTGAAAAGGAGGTAGCTTGAGTCGATATTCGCATTTCGGGAAGGAAAGCCATTTCGGAAAGGGGGACATCAAATACGTCGTGCTGGACCTGCTGCGCGAAAAGCCTTCCTACGGCTACGAGATCATCCGCGCTTTGGAGGAGAGGTTCGGGGGACTCTACACTCCCAGCGCGGGGACCGTTTATCCGACGCTTCAGATGCTGGAGGAAATGGGGTACGTTACCTCCAACCAGTCGGACGGAAAGAAAAACTACACCATCACGCCCGAGGGAATCCATTTCCTGGAGGAACAGAAAAGCCAACTGGCGGACGTGCGCGAACGGATGCACGGCTGGTGGGACCGGCGAACCGCGTCGGAAGAGGTGCACGAGGTTTTGGATATGTCGAAGAATTTGCGAAAACTGATTAAGCAACGCCGCCGGGCCATCAGCCCGGCGAAATGGCAGCAAATCCGGACGGTGCTCGAACGCGCCTACCGGGAAATCGAAGTTCTGTTGAACGACTAACCCTCGTCGCAAAAACTTCATCGAGAAAATTCGATCGACAGCCGATCAAAAGGATTCGGAGGTTACCTTCATGTCTGCAATCGAAGTTCGCGATCTGAAAAAGAGTTACGGCGCCACCCGCGCCGTCGACGGGGTGAGCTTTGCCGTCGGGCGGGGGGAAATCTTCGGGATGCTCGGCCCCAATGGCGCCGGCAAGAGCACCACGACCGAAATCCTGGAGGGCCTGCGCCCGCCCAATTCCGGATCGGTTCAGGTGTTGGGGCTGGACGTCGCCCGCGAGCCGAAAAAGATCAAGGAGCGCATCGGGGTGCAGCTCCAGACGACGGCGCTCTATCCGCGGCTGACCATACGCGAAGTGCTCGATCTATTCGCCACTTTTTACCGCGGGGAAAAGCGCAGCACCGACGAGCTGATCGGGATGATGAACCTGGGCGAGAAACAAAATACCCAGAGCAAGGACCTTTCCGGCGGCCAGCGGCAACGGCTCTCGGTGGCCCTCGCGCTGATCAACAAACCGGAAATCCTCTTTCTCGACGAGCCGACGACCGGGCTGGATCCGCAGGCGCGCCGCAGCCTGTGGGAGGTGATCCGCACGGTCAACCGCGAAGGGACGACGGTGTTCATCACCACCCACTACATGGACGAGGCGCAAACGCTCTGCCAGCGCGTGGCCGTCGTCGACGGCGGGCGGATCATCGCGCAAGGTTCCCCGCAGGAATTGATCCATCAATCGTTCCGGGAAACCGCGATCGAGTTCGATCAGAAAGGCTCCAAGGCGCCGGAGGGCACCTTCCGCAGCCTCTCGGGCGTCACCCGCCCGGCGATCCGCGAGAACGGCCACGTCACGATCTACACCGACAACGCAACCCTGACCCTCGGCGGCCTGACGGATCTGGCGGAAGCCGGCACGATCCACTTCGACGACCTCCACCTGCGCCGCGCGACGCTCGAGGACGTGTTTCTCAAATTAACCGGAAAACGCATTCGGGAGTGAAGCCATGAAAACTTTCTTTCAGCTCTATCTTTCCAATCTGCGGGAATTCACGCGCAATCGGCTGGCGATGTTCTGGTCGGTCGCCTTCCCGGTCCTGTTCATCCTGCTGTTCGGAACAACCTTCAGCGGAAGCGGCAATACCACCTTCAACGTCGGCGTGGCGGTCGAAGACCCGGGAACCATCGGCACGGCGCTCGGGCAGGCGTTCGACGGAGTGCAGGCGTTTACAGTGGCGCAAGGGACAAGCAACGAGCTCCTGGATAATCTCAAACAGGGAAAACTCAGCGCGGTGATCGTCGTTCCGGACGGCATCTCGGCTGCGGTGGCGGCCGGCAAACCCGCGAGCGTGGAAGTGCACTACGATCCATCGAACCAGACCACCTCACAGGTTGTGCTGACCATCGTTGAAAAAGTGGTCGGCGGTTTCCAGCAGTCGCTCATGCGCCAACCCGCGCTGCTCACCATCCAGCCTTTCACCACAACCGTTTCCTCGCTGCGCACGGTCGACTTTCTGCTGCCGGGGATTCTCGCCATGGCGCTGATGCAGCTCGGCGTGATGGCCACCGCGCCGCCGCTGGTGCAGTTGCGCGAGCAGCAGATCCTGCGCCGGCTTGGCGCCACGCCGCTTTCCCGGTCGATGCTGCTCTCGGCGCAGGTCTGCCTGCGGCTGACCATCGGCCTCACCCAAACCGTTTTGCTGATCCTGGTCGGCAGTCTGGTGTTTCATGTTCATATCTTGGGAAACTGGTTCGTCCTGGCGGCGTTTGTGGTCCTCGGAGCTTTGATGTTCGTCTCCCTGGGTTATCTGATGTCGGGCCTGGCCAAAACGCAGGACAGCATCATGGGACTCAGCCAGCTTGTCAATTTCCCCATGATGTTTCTTTCGGGGCTGTTCTTCCCGGTGGACATGATGCCGGGGTGGATCAAGCCCGTCATCAACGCCATGCCGCTCACTTACCTGGCCGACGGGTTGCGTCAAACCATGGTCGGCGCGATACCGCTGCATTCCTTGCAGGTCGACCTGATCGTACTGGCTGCCTGGTTGGTGGTTTGCGCGGTCCTGGCGGTGCGGTTCTTCCGTTGGGAATAAGAGTACCAATCGGAAACTGAAAAGGTGACATAGGTAATTTGCGTAAGGAGGAAAAAATTATCCACGGATTACACGGTTGTTCCGGAAAAAATCTTTTCCATCCGTGTGATCCGTTCTTATCAGTGTCATCCGTGGTCTCTTTTTTTTAGCCTCCCGGATAAGTACGGGAAAAAGTGGCATAAAGCTTGCCCTATTGACAACTAGAACGCTTGTTCTATAATGCTGAAATCTCGGAGGTAGAGACATGCAAAACGCACAAACTCAAAAATCGTTACAATTTTCGCTGGCTTCCTACGTCCCAAAGGTCCGACTACCGGAACGCGGTGCGGCCTTCCTCAGCCTGATCGTCGGCGCTACGGTGCTTTTCGAAATCTTCAACTACAGCACCACCGAACACGCGCTCGGCGACGTAATGGGCGGGCTGCGCTTTATAGAGATTCCCTGGGCGACAATCCTGGCCCTGGCTTTCTGCGGGATCGATTTTGCCGGCATCGCGCGGCTGTTCTCGCCTGAGGAAAGGGATGGAAAAGGGCGCCTGGAAAGTATGTATCTTCTGGCGGCGTGGCTGCTGGCGGGAGTAATCAACGCGGCCATGACCTGGTGGGCGGTGACTATTGCCCTGCTCGGTCAGCCGAATATCGGCAACGAACTTGTCTCCCGGCAGGATCTCATCCTATATGTTCCGATCCTCGTGGCCGGCGCTGTCTGGCTGATCCGCATCCTTTTAATCGGGATGCTGACGATGTCCGGCGGAAAAGCCGCCAAGCCGGCAATTGTACCGTTGGGTAAACCATCCCTTCCCGTTCAAACTATTCCCGTCCGGCCCTCTCCCTCCGCTTCGATGGTGCGCCCCTTCACCGGCGGCCGGTCCTGATAAAATTCCCGCGGCTGGAAATACCTTCGCCTCCCCGCGCCCGTGAAAACTAGCGGTGCGGGGAGGCGCTTGGAGAAAAGCCCCGGCCCTTCTTCTCTATTCGGTGGACTCATGAACCGGCGACGCATTCGTTTGAATCCGTATGTGATGGTCAGAGTGCTTCCCTTATTCATCGGGATGATCCTCTTGGCGGCCGTTTGCTCCATCGCCTCCCTGGTCGACGTCGTCGGCTCGATCGTCCAGCGCGCCGGGGCCGCGGATCGAACGCTAGCGCCTCTTTTTGCGCCTCAGGTCCTGGCGTGGAAGCCGCAAATCCTCCGCTGGTCGGATTCCTACGGCTTGGATCCAAATTTAACCGCGACGGTCATGCAGATCGAATCCTGCGGCAACCCGCGCGCGGTATCGCCGTCCGGCGCGCAGGGCCTCTTCCAGGTGATGCCGTTCCATTTCGCCGCCGGGGAGGATATGCAGGATCCGGAGACGAACGCCCGGCGCGGGCTGGAATACCTCGCGGAATCGCTACTGCAATCGAAAGGCGATGTCCGCCTGGCGTTGGCTGGATATAACGGCGGGCACGGCGTGATCGGATTGGATCCTTCGCAATGGAGCGCGGAAACGCAACGCTATGCCTACTGGGGCGCGGGCATTTTCGCGGACGCATCCGTCGGGAAAACGGAAAGTTCCCGGCTGGAGGAATGGATGGCGGCGGGCGGAAGCGGCTTGTGCCGTCAGGCCGGGTAGGATCGGCATGGGTTTGGCCGGGGAGATTGAGACGATGGAAAAGGACGAAGCCGTTCAAAAAGCTTCAGCGCTCGTGGATCGTTCGAAGATCGCGCTCCTTGGAACCAACGGAGAGGACGGCTACCCGCAGATCAAGGCGATGCTCGTACCAGATCATGAAGGCCTGAAGCGGATCTGGTTCAGCACCAACACTTCTTCGCGGCGGGTGGGCCAGCTTGGGCGAGATCCGAAAGCCTGCGTGTATTTCGTCGATTTTCAGATCTGGCAAGGATTGATGTTGGTGGGCACGATGGAGATCTTACAGGATAAAGAATCGCGGTTGCGGCTCTGGCATTCCGGCGATGAGCAATATTACCCGCAAGGCCTCGACGACCCGGATTACACCGTTCTACGGTTCACCGCGGAATGGGGCAATTATTATCATGCGCTGTCGAATGTGACGTTTCCCGTTGATTAAAATTCCAATCACGGATTTCGCGGAAAAAGGAATGGTTGTCATGCCCGCGCCTGCCCTCGCGCAGCATCCCGGCTCGCGTCTGGTTCATGAGCCGGGATGAATGCAAAGCGAGGGTGGGTGCAGCGGGCATCCACGAGGTAGATGCGGCTATCCTTTATGGAAATCCTGGATTCCCGATAAGGACACTCGGGAATGACAGCAGTTCTAAAGTTTATCCTACCCACGAAGGATGCCCTCGCGAAAGCGGAGGGCTGGTGTCCAGCAATGATGAGGGAAAAATAACTATGTATTCGAGAGAAAGGTCGACTGGATTCCCGCGGAAGCGGGAATGAGATCAGGTCGGAATAGGTTCGGTTAAACTACAGATGAAATTAGCTGTCTTTAATCGATAATCCTCGGTCCAAGACCTATGGTCTATGGTCGATCGTCCATCGTCGATGGTCAATGGTCCATCGTCCACGGTCTATGGTCCATGGTCGGTTTTCTTCAGCGGGAGCCACACGGAGAACGTCGTTCCCTTCCCGGGCTCCGACGCCACTTCGATCCGGCCGTCGTGGCTCTGCGCGATCCATTGCGCGATGGAAAGCCCCAGCCCGGAGCCGCCCAATGCGCTGCGGCTGCGGGATTTTTCCACACGGTAGAAACGGTCGAAGATGTGCGGCAATTCATCGGGCGGAATACCCGGCCCGTTGTCGGAAACCGTGATATGAACACAGTCTTCGACCACGCGCAGGGAAAGAAGAACGCGTCCGCCGGATTGAGTATATTGCAGCGCGTTCACCACCAGGTTCAGGAGCAACTGCTTCAGCCGGTCGCGGTCGCCGATGACCACCGTCTGTTCGAGGTTGCCAATGCTGACCTCCACCTTTCCCTGGGCTAGAACGATCGCCTGCTGCAACACCTCAAGCAACAGCGTGTCGATCTCCACCGGCGCTTTGGCTAGCGGCAACGTACCCGCCTCCGCCCGCGATAGCAACAACAGGTCGCCCACCAGGCGAATCATCCGGTCAACCTCTGATTGCACCGCGTCGAGCGATTCGGCGTCCGGCCCCATCCGGCGGATGAGATCGACGTTCCCGCGGATGGTGGTGAGGGGGGTACGCAATTCATGGGAGACGTCGGCCAGAAAACGCGATTGGGAAGAAAACAGCGCTTCCAGCCGTTCGAGCGTTTCGTTGAATGCTTGGATGAGATTTCCCACTTCGCTCCCGGCGGGGACTTCGAGCGGAATTCGGCGGGAGAGATCGTCGGCGTGGGTGATCTGCAGCGCGGTAGCGGTTACCGCGTCGATCGGATGCAACGCGCTGCGAACGATCCCGTTTCCGAGCAGAATGGACAACAGCACAGCCGATGCGCTTCCGATGAGGAGCACGAGCAGCAGGATATATTGAGCCCGATCGACTACCGTCAGCGGGGTGCCTACCTCTAGTTGGCCGGCATTCACGCCCACAATCATTAAGGGCTTGGTCATCACGCGCAGGTGAACGCCGCGGATGCGGTTGTCGGAAAACCCTTCGCTGGGAAGGGGTTGCGTTCTTGAGTCGAGCGGTTCGGTTACGCCCTGGAGATTAAGCGAAGAAGCCAGCAGGTTCCCCTTCGAATCCCAGACCTGCACGTACGCGTTGGAAGACGAGAACGGGAGCGGCGGAAGGATCAGGAGCTGCAAATCCTCGACGTTTTGGATCTCCATCGACGACCGGATCAGATCGGCGGATTCCCGCAACGTCTGATCGATCTGTTGCGTGAGCGTATATTGCAGGACGAAGTATACGCTTGCGCCAAACAGTATCAGGACTGTGATCAGAACTATCGAATAACCAAAAATCAAACGGGCGCGGAGGGACATTCGGATCTGCTTTTCCCGGGGGATCAGCTCTCGTCTCGAAGAACGTATCCCACTCCCCGCACGGTGTAGAGCAGCCTGGATTTGCCTTCCAATTCCAATTTCTGCCGCAAATAGCGGATGTACACTTCGATGATGTTGCTTTCCCCACCGAAATCATACCCCCAGACGCGGTCGTATATGGTTTCGCGGGTGAGCACTTTCCGCGGATGGCGCAGGAAAAGTTCCAGCAGATCGAATTCCTTTGACGTCAGCTCGATCATTTTGTCCGATCGATGCACCTGCCGGGTTCCGGTGTCCAGTTTCAAGTCTCCGAACTGAAGCAGCTCGGGCTCGCCCGGCCCCGCCCGACGGAGCAGGGCGCGGACGCGGGCCAGCAATTCGGCCAGCGCGAACGGTTTGACCATGTAATCGTCGGCCCCGGCATCCAGCCCCTGCACCCGGTCTGAAACCGAATCGCGCGCCGTCAGGACCAGAATCGGAAGCGAGGAATTGGCCGTCCGCAGGCGGCGGCAGACTTCCAGCCCATCCATGCCCGGAAGCATCAGATCCAGTACGACCAGATCCATTCGCGTTTCGCGCGCTTTGGTGAGGGCGACCGTCCCGTCGGGGGCGGCGTCCACCTCGTAGCCCTCGTACGTCAACCCCCGCCTTAGGAATGAGGAAATCTGTTCTTCATCTTCCACGATAAGAATTTTCGGCGCCATCTTTTTGTCCCTGTGCTCTTGCCCGAAGAATTTCTCTCTTCGGAAAATGGTTCCCCGGCGGATCTTTTTGATCCGGATCTCCGGCGGGAAGGAAAGGAACGAAGCCTGCGGACTCTACCCCGCGGAGGATGGCCGGGAATCCATAAACGGCTGCCCGACCTGGACCGGCAGCAGAATGAAGAAGGTGGTCCCATGCCCGAGCTGGCTCTCCAGCCAGACGCGCCCTCCCATGGCCTCGGCCAGGGTGCGCGCCACCGCCATCCCCACGCCGGTATCCCCCAGCCCTTCGATCAAAGGCCCTTCCGTCCGATAGAGCCGGGTGAAAACGCGCGGTTGGTCTTCGGCGGCGATGCCGGGCCCGCTGTCTTTGACCGTGATCAGCATGGCCCGCTGCTGGTTTTGCGTGGCTTGCGGCGAATGCGCGGTCAGGACGACTTCTTTGTCCGGCGCCGTAATTAAAACGGCGTTTTGAATCAGGTGGTTGAGGATTTGCTGCAGCGCGTCGCGGTCGATCTCGACCGGCGGCAAATCGTCCGATACGTCCAGGTGCAGCACGAGATTCTTTTCGCGGACGATTTCACTCACGCCGGTGATGGCGCCGTCGATGATGCCGGCCACGTCCACCGGCTGCATCGGCGGAGCGGCAATCTTTTCCGGCAGCAGCAGCAATTGCAAAAGGTCTTCGAACAGCGATTCGGTCCGGGTGATGCTGGCGCGGATCCGGTCGAGGAATTTTCGTTGCATGGCGCCCAGGATCCCCGCCGATTCCGACAGCAGCAGGTCGGTGTACCCTACCATGGAGGAGAACGGCTGGCGAATTTCCGAAATCAAGCTGGTGACCATGGCGATATCCGCGTGGAAGCTGGGTTTCTTTCCCGCTTCCGGAGGCAGGGGCGGTTGAAGCAAAGCGGATTGCAGATGGGCGTATTCTCCCAAAGTCTTGCGCAATTCGTTTTGGATGTTGGAAATTTCCGCTTGATAGCGGTTCTCGGTTTCCTCGAGCGCCCTCCGCAAGCCCTGAGTCTCCGTGTCGGAAGAGGGTTGGGCCGGGGAAGCCGCCGTTCCCTCCGCCCGGAGATGATCGAGTTCGGACTGCAGGGCGCGGTTTTCATTCTCCAGGGCGGTGGCGGCGGCGACCATTTCTCCAGCGCGCGCCGAATCTTGGCGTGAAGTTTCCAACTCCGCGCGCGCCTTCCGCAATTCTTCCTGAAGCCGGACAATCGAAGCATCGATTAAGCGCCTTCCGCCGTCCTCTTCGCCTTCCGCTTCCCCCTCCGCCGCCAGAGAGTCCTGCTCCTGCACGAGCGATGCCAATCCTTCGGCGCGTTGGCGTTCCTCGCGCCACGCTTCCTCGGCCTGCTGGCGTTCCGTCTCCAGGTTCATCTTCTCCGTCTGCAGGTGTTCATTTTCCTGTCCCGCCTGAAGGAGGGTTTGCCGGATTTCCTCCAATTCCACGGTTATTTTATTCCGCGCGTGGATTTGCTGGAAGGCGGCGGCGCAGGCCTGGGCGAATAGACGCGCGGCGGATTCGTCCTCGTCTCGCCATTCCTCGTCGGAGTAGGAAGCCAGCAATAAAATGCCGACGGCGGGTTCCTCGGAAAGCGCGAGGGGAACGAACAACACCGGCCCGGTGCGGGCCAGCCCCGCTTTCTCGGCGACGGCTTGCAGGGTTGCGCCCGCCTCCGTCTTCTCCAGCCGCAAGGTCTCCCGGCCGGCAAGCGCAAAATGAAGTTGCGGGACGGCGTCGGACGTCAATTGAAAAGCGGGCAGTGCGGCGGCGCTGATCCGGTCGAACCCGGCGATGAAATCCACTCCGTTGCCCTGCTGCGTGTTGGCCAGGAAGTAACTGGCTTCCACCTGCATCGCGCTGCAAACCCAGGCGGTCATGGCCTGCGGAAGGTCCGGCTCTTCCAGGGTCAGGATTAGGTCCGAGAGCGGCGGGATGGATTCAGACGCGGCTAGTCTGGCTTGCCTGGCCTGGCTGCCTCCGCCGGTCAGGGCTGCGCCGGAAGCCGTGGAAAGCGAAAACCGCATCGCCACGAGCGGAAAAGCAAACAGATTAAACAATCTGGCCAGGCCGGGAAGATTGGTGGAGCCGTCCCCGAGCATCACTTGCAGACTGGTTCCGGCCAGCAGCAGCAGCAGCGCCAGAAGGGAAAGGCCCCATCCTGCGGGCCGGCGGATCAGAAGCAGCAAGCCACCCGCGAGGATCACAACCCAGCGCGCGGAATCCCAGATCAGCGAAAGGATGTTGGCATTGAACGCGCCGGTGGCCGGATTGAGATAGAGGAAGACAAAGGATCCGGCGGCGCCGAGGATCGCGAGGAGCGCAGCGCCGATCATCATCCCGTCGCCGGTCTTGCTCCGGCGGGGAAAAAGGAAGAACCAGACAAGCGCCAGGGCGACCAGAAGTTCCAGCGCCCGATCGCCGTTGGCCTGGAGGGAGGGCAGCGCGGGCGAGTTCTATATAGGAAGGAAGCAGATCGCCCACCAGGCCGGCCGTTTCCAGAAGGAGAATTGAACCGGCCAGCAGCAGACCGCGCCTCCATTCCCAGCGCGGCTTCTTTGCGACGAGCAGGAACGCCGAAGCGAGCGCAGTCAGGAGGATCCAGGCGCGGAAGAAAATAAAACCGGGAACGCCGAGCAGAAATACTTCGTAAGTGTGGAGTGAGACGGCCATAGCCAAGGCGCCTCCGCGCGGAAAATCGCGGCGGTAGATATCCTATTCTTTGGGATGTTCGGCGTGCATCGTGCGCAACGCCCACAAGGCTTCGAAGGCCGGGCTGCGCACGGAACTTTCGCCGTCGCTCAATCCCATGCACAAATCCTGAAGGAACCGGTTCTCGGCCATGGCACCGAGCGCTTCCACCGCGGCGGCCCGCTGGCGCGGTTCGCCCTCGCGGATCGCGCGCTCGAGCATGGCCAGGGTGGGCGCGCCAGGCGCGAGGCCCGTCTTTCGCTGTGCGGCAAACGACACCAGCCAGGGCAAATTCGCGGGGGATGGCATGGGAACCAGCGGGCTTTCGGATTCTCCATGCAGCCGTTCCACGGCCTGCGCGGCCGCCGACTTCACCGCCCACTGTCCGTCTTCTATCTGCACCCGTTCGAGGATTTCCAGCGCCCAGGGTTGTCCGGTGCGCGCCAGACCGAAGACCGCAGCGCGGCGGACCAGTAGTTCCGCGTCCTGGATGGCTTCCCGCAGGATGCCGTGCCCTTCGATCGGATCCAGGGATAGTCCCTCGGCGACGGCGCGGCGCAGATCGTCCTCGCCCTGAAGGAGGGTTTGGCCCAAGACGTCGATGGCGGCGTGGGAAGCGATCCGGCCGAGGGCCAGCGCGCCGGCCCAGCGCAACTCCCGCGAATCGGATTCCATTTGTTTGGAGAGCAGCTCCACAGCGCTCTGGTCGGCCATCGCCCCCAGGCCCAGCGCCGAAAGGATCCGTGCTTCCAGGTCGGAATCCGGAGCAGAGAGAAGCTGCCGAAAAAGCTGGGTGGCGGATGAGTCGCGGCTGTTGAGGAATGCGGCCAGCGCCCGGGCGCGGAGCGGAAATGGCTGGCTGGGAGTGCGCACCACTTTCATCAACCGGCGGAAAACCTCCACGCGCCATCCGGCGGTGGGCGGGGCATCGCGCAGCCAGGCGGCCACGTGAAGCAGTTTCCAGCCGTCCTCCACCAGCGGCGGCATCCGCGGCTCGCCGGATGCGGCCTCGCCTTCCTTTATTAAGGTTGGCGTGAGCCGGGCCGAGACGAGCGTGGCGACGTCGGTTTGCGCCGCCAGCGCGGTAGCCGAAAGCTCCGCCAGAGGCGTGCGGGAGCTCGCGAGAAACGCCGGCAGGTTTGCCTCGTTGCCCAGGGCGAGGGAGGAAAGCCGCGCGGCGATGACGATGTGGCCGAAGCTGACCCGCCCGGCGGGCCGTTTGCGCAACACGCCATGCGTGATCATCTCATCGAAGAAATCTTCCACGGGCGGGAGTGATTGTTCCGAATGCGGCCAGGCCAGCGCCATCGCGGTTTCCACTTGCTTGCGCGTGGGGGCGGAAATATTTTCGGCGATCATCCCCCGCACCACCTGGGCCAGGGCTTCTTCGGCGGCCGGAGGCAGGTGGCGGGTGACGTAGGCTTGTTGGTCGGAAGCCGCCGTCGTTCCCTGCAAATCCCCGCTGAAGGCCGCCCAGGCTCGGAGGGTGATATCGAGCGGTGAAAGGCCAAGCGTTTGCCGGGAGAGCCAGCCGAGCAGCAATGCGGGATCCGCCTTTTCGGTCGTCTTCCGGTCCGAGACCACGATTTCCTGCCAGCGCTTCCCCCATTGTTCCAGGAACCTGCGATGATCCGCGGGCAGCCAGGGGGCCGGAGTGGCGACCGCGAACCCCATCGGCCGCCAGTGATTGATTTCCTCGGGATCGACCGTGATGATCAGCCGCGCCTTCGGATATTGGGCCATCAGCGAGCGGACCCACTCGCGCACTTCGTCCTGGGCGGAGTAGGAGAGCTCGTCGACGGAATCCAGGAGCAGCAGCGAACCTTCGCTTTTTAGGTTGCCCTTCAAGTAAGGGGGAATTTGAGACGCGGAAAGGGTGGAGGCGTAGTGCTGGATGGCCGACTCCAGCGGCACGAGCGCATCTTTGGTTGAATTCGGCAGGGTCAGATCGTGCGCGTTAACATAGAATAGCGATTTGGGAATTCCGGCGGCCGGGGCGCCCGTCTCCACCGACCGGCGCAACCACTCGAGGGTCAACGCGGCGAGCACGGTCGACTTGCCGCTTCCCGGCAGACCGGCCAGGAGAAGTTGCGGTTTGAGCGAAAGCAACTGCGTGACGGGGATTCCGACCGTGCCGTACGATTCGGCGAGCTGCGGCCAATCGGGTGCGAAGGGGAAGAGGGTCGGCGCGTCGTATTCCGGGGGCTGGTCCGGATCCAAAGGCGGCGGAGCGGCGAGAAGGCGCGGCGGAAGCAGGATCTCTTCCAGCGCAAACAGGTGGGTGACCATGTGCGACGATTGGGCCCACCGCATCAGGTCGTTGCGATACCCCTGGGCTGCCGTGGTGGTTAAAGCTTCCAGGGCGGTCCGGTAGGATTCCCCCATGGCTTCCCGGAACGATGCGATCCGCGGGCGGAGCCGGAAGAGCACGAAGGCCAGCAGGACGGCGAGGAGGAATCCGATCCAAAAGGAAAGCGAATCAAATCGCCAGTCGGTGAGGAATTTCATGCTCATCCCAAGTAGAGGATCCGCCCGCAATTACCGCATTGAATGATTTCCTGCCCGGAACGGGCGGAGTCGACGCGCGCCGAAGAGGGGGCCACCCCGCAGGCGCCGCAGGCTCCGCTTTCAAACCGGACGACGGCCATTCCGTGCTTGCTCCGCCGCAGGGCGGAATATCTTTCCAGGTCTTCCGGAGTCACCGCGGAAACGGCCGCTTCCCGCTGGTATCCAATCGTCTCGAGGGTGGATTGCACAACGGCTCGTTCCGCGAGCAGCTTCTCGTCCAGTCCGGACCGCAACCGCTCCTGCTCCTCCCGCGCCGCTTGCGCGGCGGCCACGGCTTTCTCGGATTCTTCGCACCGCATCATCGATTGCAATTGCCGTTCCTCAAGCACCGCGAGGTACCGGCGCAACGAGGCGGATTCCTCTTGCACTTCCTGCAATTCCTTGGGGTTGCTCACGCCGCCGCCGTACAGCGTTTTATCGGTTTCCGCTATCCGCTGCTGCTGGCTCCGGGTTTCTTCCTCGGTTCGATGAAGATCCTTTTTCGCGTCGTCCCACAGGGCGCGCGCGGCTTCCTCCTCCGCTTGCGCGCGGTCCAGATCCGGATGCTGCTTGAGGCCCGTCTCGATATCCGACAGCCGCGCCTGATGGGAATCGATTTGACTGTCCAGGGTTTGCAATCGGAAAAGGTTGGAAATACGCGTCACGGGTTGAATTATAGGGCAAAAAGGAAGCAAGTCAACACGCGCCCGGTTGGATTGACCTGACTTTTTCCGGGCGGTACAATCCGGACGGTTTTGCTACCGGAGGCAAAGAATGAACCAACCCAAACAGGTATTCCTTCGCCGATGCGCCCCCTTGCTCCTGATCCTTCTGGCGCAGGCGTGCAATCTCGGAGTACGGCGTCCCGCGTCCACCCTGCTGCCCTTCTCCACCGCAGAATCATCCACTCCGGGGAGCAGTGCGACGGAAACGTTGCCGGCAGTCGCCGCTTCCACCGCGACACCGACCCCTATCCCTCCCACCCCGACCCAGACGCCGATCCCCCTGGTGTATCCGGTCGGCCCCTCGGGGTTCCCTTCCAACGTCGATCCCCTCACGGGGCTTGTGGTGAGCGACCCGTCGCTCCTGGATCGCAGGCCGCTGGCCATCAAGGTTTCGAATTTTCCGCGCACGGCGCGGCCGCAGGCCGGACTCTCGAAGGCGGACATCCTCTGGGAGTTCTATACCGAATTCGGCAATACGCGCTGGATTGCGATGTTCTATGGCCAGGACGCCGATAAGGTGGGACCGATCCGTTCGGCGCGCGTGCTGGATACGCGGATCGTGCCGTTGTACGACGCCATCCTGGTCCACGTTCAAGCGTACGAAACCGTGTGGACGGAGATCAGCAAATCCGGGATCGATACGATCAATGAGTTCCCGGCTTCGTGTCCCGCCATCTGCCGCGATACGACCGAACCGGTCGTTGAGAACAGCGCCTTCGGGAATACCGTCGAACTGACGAAATACGCCAAACGGATCGGGATGCTCTCCGGCGGACGGCCCACCCTCGACGGGATGGTGTTCGATCCGGCGGCGCCGGCGGGAGCCGATCCCTCCACCGGGGTATGGCTTTTCTTTTCATCCTCCGCCATGGCGCAATGGAAATACGACCCCTCCAGCGGCCGCTACCTCCGGCTTTCCGAGCGAGATCCCTCCGGCGTGATGATTCCACTCACCGACCGGACCACCGGTGCGCAACTCGCGGTGGACAACGTGCTCATCCTGGATGTGAATATCTTCGGTTACTCCGGGAAGACGGGCAACGGAGAGCAATTCGACATGGACCTCTCGTCGTCCGGAACGGGATTTTTCTACCGGGACGGCGTCGTTGTGCAGGGCAAGTGGAAGAGCGGGGGTCCCAACGCCCCGCTTCAATTCGTCGATAAAAACGGCAACCCGTATGCGCTGCACCCCGGCACGACCTACATCGCCATTCTCGGGAACGGCTCCACGGGCGGCCGCACAGCCTCGACGGAATACCGCTTCTTCAATGTGCCGTAATCGGAGCCCACGGTCGGTATAAACAACACGTAAATTCGCGGATCCTCGCTTCCCGAGGGATGAAAACGAAGCCGCCCCCGGACGTTTTTCGCTCCCCGTATTTCCGCGCCATGGTGTACAAAGAAGGAAAGAGACTCGAAAAATGGACATCCGCTTTTTGATCACGCCTGCGCCACCCAGGGAGCGGGGGGAGTTCGGTTTTCGCGCGCTGGAGCGAAGTTTTTTTTTGTGGGGAGCCGTTGGATTCTTTGCCTTGGCGGGTTGCAGTTCGCCTGCACGCGCGAGCGTGGCCACACCCACTCTCCACCGAATCGGTTTTGGATTCGGCTACCCCGACCGCGGCTGCCGCGTTTACTCCCACGGACGCATTAACCCTCACCGAAACCCAAACTCCAACCCCGTCCCAGACCAGCACGCCGGCGATCCTCAATCCCCTCACCGGCCTTCCGGTTTCCGACGCTTCCCTGATCGAGCGGCGTCCGCTGGCGATTAAGGTCTCCAACTTTCCGCGCACGGCCCGGCCGCAAGCCGGGCTTTCCTATGCGGACTTGCTGTTCGAGTTCTACCAGGAATATGGATTGACCCGCTGGCACGCGATTTACCTCAGCCGGGACGCCGATAAGGTCGGCCCGATCCGTTCCGGCCGGAGAATCGATGTGCCCTTGATGCGGGCGTACCAATCCATGCTGACCTTCTGCGCCGAGTACGACACCACCTGGGATTACATGGACGAGGAAGGAGTCCGCAATCTCCTGTTGTATTACGGGCCGGTCGGCCCGCCGGCCATGTGGCGGGATAATTCCCAGATCCCCATCAACGGCATCTACGGAAATACCGCCGAGCTTCGCAAAGCGGCCAAATACCTGAAAATCCCCGACATCAATCCGGATCTCGGGGGAATGGTTTTCTCCGAGACGCCGCCCGCGATGAGCGGTCCGGGCGACTCGCTCCAGGTGAGATTCCTCGCCGATACGGCGATCGCCCAGTGGCGCTACAACCCCGACGACGGAAAATAATACCGCTGGTCCGAGACCGACAATGGCTCGATGGCGCCGCTCCTGGACCGGGACACAGGGCAGCAGCTCTCCGTCTCCAACTTGATCGTGGTCTACGTCAATTACATCCAGCGCAACGGGGACCAGATCTACGAATTGGAATTGTTCGGCGGCGGCAAGGCGATGTTCTTCCGGGACGGGAAGGAATTGGACGGTATCTGGCGGCTCCCGAAACTCGATCGGCCGCTGCAATTCTTCGGACCGGATGGACCCTATGATCAAAAACCGGGCGTGTCGTGGATCGTCCTGGTGGAAGATTCTTCGACCGAATCCCAGACCGGCGGGGATTGGACCGTTAAATTCGGCCAGCCGACGATGGGAACGTAGACTGCCGAAATTGAATTTTTTTGTTCGCTGGAAATAATCTGTACGCGGATTACCCCCGCTTCGCAAGGGCAGCCCCTGCGCGGAAAATTCCTGGTGGAAAATACCAGCCGCCTATTCATAAAAAGTTGACATTGCGAGCGACCGCCTGCCCTCGTGTACTTCGGGGGAAGGGAGGGAAACCCGCCCCGGCAAGCCCGCCGGGTGGGCCGGGGCAATCTCGCTGTTCGCGTTGGAAAGCCCAGATTGCTTCGCCCGCCCCGGTTGGGGTGGGCCGGGGTCGCTTCGCTCCCCCGGCCTCGCGGCGAAGCCGGGGCGGGGCTCGCAATGACAAACTCAGACTTTTTCAACATCCCATTAATTGTTTTTTATCCACGTAATCCGGTTTAATACCGGCCCGGGGAATGCGCAAGGCCATCCGAGAAATCCGCGTTTCGTTTTTTTTTCGGTCGTCTACGAAACTCAGGTGGGAATTTCCTGCGACGAATCGCCGATCGGCGGGAAGGGGTTTCGGATCGCGGGCAGGTATAAATCGCGCACGTATTCCTTGAGCATCCGGCGGGTGTTAAAAGTTGGCGCGATGGTGCGGATGGATTCCTTGATCCGCGCAATCCACTCCAACGGGATGTTTTCGGCCGAGCGGTTTTCGTAATACAGGGGAACGATTTCGTCTTCGAGGAGCGAGAAAAGCGATTCCGTATCCTGAGCGTTTTGGGTTTCGGCGGTCTGGTCTTGAATATCCTCCCCGATCGCCCAGCCGTTCCGTCCGTTAAATCCCTCGCGCCACCAGCCATCGAGTACGGAAAAATTCAGCGCCCCGTTCAGGGCGGCTTTTTGCCCGCTGGTCCCCGAGGCTTCCAGGGGCCGCAGCGGCGTGTTCAACCAGACGTCCACTCCCTGGACCAGGTAGCGGGCGAGATCGAGATCGTAATCTTCGAGAAAAATAAAACGCCCGCCGGATTCAAACCGTTTGGCAAACTGATACACCTCTTGCAGCAGGCGCTTGGCGGGGTCGTCGGCCGGGTGCGCTTTCCCCGCAAAAATGATCTGCACCGGAAGGTTGGGATGATTCAGGAGAGAGAGCAGACGCTCCGGCTGCTGCAACAGCAACCCGGCCCGTTTGTAAATCGTAAACCGGCGGGCAAAGCCGATGGTCAGCATGTTGGGATCCAGCAGCACCCCGGCGTTGACCACCTGGATCGGATGCAGCTTTCCCGACAGCCACTGTTTGCGCGAGCGGTCGCGGATATGGGCCGCCAGGCGCCGCTTGAGATGGATCCGCGCCTCCCAAAGCTTCTCGTCGGGAATATCCGCAATGCGATCCCAGACGGTTTGTTCGTCCATCCGGTCGCGCCATTCGTCGCCCAGATATTTATCGAACAGGTATCCCATCCGGCGCGCGAGCCAGGTTTCGGTGTGGATCCCGTTGGTGATGTGGCGGATCGGCACCTTGTCCTCCGGAAGCTCCGGCCAGAGGTGGTTGTACATTTTGCGCGCCACCCGGCCGTGAATTTCGGAGACTCCGTTGGCATGGCTTGACAGGTGCAGGGCGAGCACCGGCATGCTGAAGGTTTCCCCCCAGGATTGTTTATGGCGCGCGAGGTTGATGAAGGCTTCGCGATCCAGACCCAGCTGCGGCCAGTACTTCGAAAAGAATTTGTCCATCAACCAGAGCGGAAATTCATCCGCTCCGGCCGGGACGGGGGTATGCGTGGTGAAGATGGTTGTCTTCTTCACCATCTCCATCGCTTCCGGAAAGCTCCGTCCGGCGGCGACGTATTCGCGGGTGCGCTCGAGGAGCGCGAAGCTCGAATGCCCCTCGTTGAGGTGCCACGCGGTGGGGTTGTACCCCAGCGCGCGCAGCGCGCGCACGCCGCCGATCCCCAGGATGATCTCCTGCGAAATCCTCTGCTCCAGTTCGCTGGTGTACAGGCGGGCGGTGAGTTCGCGGTCCGCGGGCGAGTTGCTCTCGACGTTGCTGTCCAGAAGGTAGAGCGGAACGCGCCCCACCCGCACCTGCCAGAGCCGGGCAGCCACGTCGCGTTCGGGAAGCGCGACGCTGATGGTGAGAGGATCGCCGTTGCGCCCGATCACCGGCCAGACCGGAAGGTTGGCGAAATCGAGCGGCTCGTACAGCGCCTCCTGCCAGCCGTCTTCGGTGATGCTTTGTCGAAAGTATCCCAGCGTGTATAGAAAGCCCAACCCCACCAGGGGAATGCCCAAGTCGCTGGCTTCTTTAATATGGTCACCGGCCAGAACTCCCAGGCCGCCTGCGTAGCCTTGAATGGATTCGTGCAATCCATATTCGGTGGAAATATAGGCGATCGGCCGGTTGAGGAGGTCGGGGTTCTCCCGCTGGTACCAGGTTTTCGAGGTGCTCAAATAATGGTCGAAGAGCTCCATCACCCGGTCGTAGCTCTGCAGATAATCCACGTTGGAAATGGCCGCGTTCAGCTGGGGGCGCTTCACCTGGCGAAGGAATTGGACCGGATTGTGATGGACTTCCTCCCACAGGGAGAAGTCGATCCGGCTGAAGAGGCTTTGCGCTTCCGGATGCCACGTCCAGCGCAGGTTGTACGCTAGGTCCGGCAATCGAACGATTCGTTTGGGAAGCGAGAGCTCCTTGGCGATAGGGGGCTCGATCCCGAGGAAATCTTCAAGCATTGGTCTCTCCAGTCCTATCCGCGAGGGAAATCTATTCCCACCCACTCGGGAAAGGAGAAATGGACGGGTAATATATCACACGGGCGCCGATTTCGCAGCCCGGATGGATCATCCGGGGTGAATTTGTTTGAGGGCTTTCCATAATGCGATGAGCGCTGTGTTGACCGAGCCTTCGACGGCCATCTCCCGCGAGGCAAGAAATCGCTGCCGGATTTGACGCGCGGATTCACCGATCAGCAGGACGCCCTCCGAATGAAATCCGCCGTCCTCCTCCCGGAGCGTCAGCCCGATGGCGTGCGTAGCGAGCCGCTGGCTTCGCCACTCCCTCACGACGGACGGAAAATCTTCACCCTCCCGATCGATCTCGCCCAGGACCAGGCCTCCGGAAAAAAACTTCGCCCCTTCCCCGCCCAATGCCGCCGACAGCGCGCCACCCGTTCCGAATTCGACCGTCGCCAGGCTCGCCCCGGAGGGCAAGCCGTGCACCACCTGCGCGGCAAGCGTTTCTCCGTCGGTTCCAAGCACATGCCCTTCCAGCGCGGACCGGATGTCCTGTTCCGCGCGGGCGATCGCGGCCCACGCGCCGGCTTCGTCCGCTCCGCGCCCGGTGAGGCGCACGTCCGTCATCCCGGCGTGGGCCGCTAATCCGACGGACGGATTCTCTGATCGCTCCCAGCGGCCGATCCGATCGTCGATGAGTGATTCCCCCAACCCGACAATGTGGATCGTCCGCGTGCGGATGACCTCGCCGGGGCCGCCGCGCCGGGTCAGGAGGGGGAGCACCTGCTGGCGAATCATCGCTTTCATTTCTCCCGGCACACCGGGCACGGCGCATAAAAGCGAGCGTCCGATCGGCAAGGAGAATCCGGGCGCGGTCCCGTAAGGGTTGGGCAGCGCCTCGGCGCCGGCGGGCAGAAAGGCTTGCCGGCGGTTGTTCTCCGAAAGGGGGCGGTCCAGACGCGCGAACCGCGTTCGGATCGCCTCCCACAGCTCCGGGTGGAAGATTAATTCGACGCCCGCCGCCCGGGCGACCGCCTCGCGGGTGGGATCGTCCACCGTCGGCCCCAACCCGCCGGCGGTGATAAGCGCCTCCGCCCGGTCCGCGGCTTCTCGAACCGCCGCGGCGATTTGTTCCAACCGGTCGCCCACCACGGTCACCCGTTGCACTTCGAAACCGGTGTCGCGAAGCAGGCGGGCGATGGTTTGCGTGTTCGTGTCGACAATGGCCCCGGAAGTCAGTTCGCTTCCGATGACGATCAGTTCGATCACCATAATGGTTCGCCTTTGATTCAAATTATATGCGGAAATGAAGCGGGAAGGTAAAAGGGAGCGGAGAAGGAGAGGTGTTCGTCATGCCCATGGGGGGCAGTCGGGAAGGATTGTTCGTCATGCCCGAATGTTTGTATCGGGCATCCAAGGCTCGGCTTGTCGCGCCAAAGCGCACCGGCCGGGCATCCAAGGTTTGGCTCGTCATGCCCGAGAGCACCGGCCGGGCATCCAAGGTTTGGCTCGTCATGCCCGAGTGTTCCTATCGGGCATCCACGATGCACTCACTATTCATCCAATTGTGGATTCTGGATTCCCGCTAAGTACACCTTCGCTTCGCATTCATCCCGGCTCATGAACCAGACTTGAGCCGGGATGCTGCCCCCGCTCGCGAATTCTTCGCATCGAAAAAACACCGATGCTCATCGCTCGGAGGGTGCCGCGAGGGCAGGCGCGGGGATGACAACAATCTTCTAGCTCGTCATGCCCGAGAGCACCGGCCGGGCATCCAGTGTTTGGCTCGTCATGCCCGAGTGTTCCTATCGGGCATCCACGATGCACTCACTATTCATCCAATTGTGGATTCTGGATTCCCGCTAAGTACACCCTCGCTTCGCATTCATCCCGGCTCATGAACCAGACTTGAGCCGGGATGCTGCGCGAGGGCAGGCGCGGGGATGACAACAATCTTCTAGTTCGTCATGCCCGAGTGTTCCTATCGGGCATCTAAAAGCACGGGCTATTTACTCACTCCGCCGACGGAATCCAGCACCTGCTGCATTTGTTCCTGGGTCAGCACGGGTTGCTTGGGCAGATGGCGGATGTACTCTTTGAGTTTCGAGGCGTGCAATACGGGCAGGGGCGCGGAGTCGCATTCAACGCGAGTCTTTTCGTAGACAAACACCACCACCGGCTGGACCGGCGGCACATCTTCGACATCCAGAATCTTGCGCAGCCGCTTCCTGAGATTGCTCTCTTCCGCCTCGGCGTCCAAGGCGGGATTGCCCAGCGCTTCAGTGCCGAAGAATTTCTGTAGCCGGGAAACTCCGCTTTGACGCCACTTTCCCGCGTCGTAGGAGATCAACCCGCGCTCGTACTTCGCCAGAATGGCGACGATCCCGTTGGGAGTGAACAAGGCGTGGTCCGCACCGAGGCGAAAATGGAAGAGCGCGTAATGATCGTCCAATCCTTTAAGCAGATCGTCCACCGCCTGATCGGGAGGCGGAACCCGCCCCCAGCGATTGTTGAAGGATGCGCCGATGTTGACCAGAATGAACCCGGCGATCAATGCGAGGTAGGGAATCGCCAACTGATTGGGCAAGAAATAAGACGCCGCGAATCCGCCGACCAAGGTCAGCATCCCGCCGATCTGGCTGTAATTGCCGATCTGCTGATTGCGGCGGATGAGCTTCGGGTTGGAAAATTTCTTCACTGTTCCTCCCATTGGCGAAGGACCAGGCAGGCGTTCTGGCCGCCCAGGCCGAAGGAATTGGAAAGCGTGATGTGGACGTCGGATGGCCGCTTAACATTCGGGACGTAATCCAGATCGCATTCCGGATCGGGGTTGTCGTAGTTAATGGTCGGGTGGATCATGCCGTGTTCGAGCGTAAGCGCGCAGACCACCGCTTCCACGGCGCCGGCCGCGCCCATCGGATGGCCGATCATCGATTTGGTGGAGGACACGGGCACGCTGCGGGCCCGGGCGCCGAAGATTTGTTTGATGGCGTTGGTTTCGGCCAGATCGTTGGCCGGAGTGGACGTACCGTGGGCGTTGATGTAATCCACCTGGTCCGGGGTGATCCCGGCGTCCTCCAGGGCCCAGCGCATGGCGCGGCAGGCTCCGGCGCCGGTGGGATCCGGAGCGGCAACGTGGTAGGCGTCGGAGGAGGAGGATTGGCCGAGGATTTCGGCGTGGATCCGGGCGCCGCGCTTGATCGCGCTCTCCAGGCTCTCCACGATGAGAATGGCGCACGCTTCGGAGAAAATAAACCCTTCGCGATTTTTGGTGAACGGCCGGGAGGCGTGCTGCGGATCGTCGTTGAAATTCACCGGCAACGCGCGCATCGCGCAGAAAGAGCCGATCATGAAATCCTTCATGACCGCTTCGACCCCACCGGAAATTGCAAGATCCGCGGATCCGCGGCGGATCAGTTCCGTTGCTTCCCCGAGAGCCTGGGTGCCCGCCGCGCAGGCGGTGACGATGGTGCTCAGGGTCGCCAGGGCGTGGTACTTTTGGGAAAGATGGTGGGCGGGCATGTTGGCGATCGCGGACGGTGGAAGAAAGGGGTTGATCCGGTCGAACCCCTGCGTGCGAAGGGTCTGGATCCCTTCGTCCATCCGGTCCATTCCGCCGACCGCTGTGCCGAGCACGACCGCCGAGCGTTCGGGATCCGGCAGCCCGGCCGGGAGACCCGCGTCTGCAAAAGCCTCCTGGGCCGTCGCTAAAACGAACTGCGAGCAGCGCGCCATGCGGCGGGCTTCCTTTATATTCATGTAGCGGGTGGGATCGAATCCCTTTACTTCGCCGGCGATCCGGCAGGGAAGGGCGGAGGCGTCGAATTGGGTGATCGGCCCCACGCCGGATTTCCCCGCGAGGAGTCCCTCCCAGAGTTCGGCGGCGGTCAGCCCGAGCGGGGTGATCGCGCCCATCCCGGTAATAACCACGCGGGTTCGTGTGTCGCTCATTTCATCCTTTCCCGGCGGAGGGATCGACGCTGGAGGCATGGCGCGCCACTTCCCTGCGGATGAGCTCCTGCATGCCGGCATGCGCCGCTTGGGCCGCTACGCGCACGGCGCTCTGGACCGCCTGCGCGTCGGACCGGCCGTGGCCGATGAACACCAATCCATCCACCCCCAGCAGCGGCGCCGCGCCTTCCTCGCTCGGGTTCATCAATTTGCGAACGTCATTCATCGCCGGTTTGATGAGCAGCCCGCCGAGCTTCACCCACGGCGGGGCGGAGAGAATCTTGTCTTTGATCGTGTCGGTGATTAGTTTGGCCACCGCTTCCGATGATTTTAAAAACACATTTCCGGAAAAACCGTCCGTCACCACCACGTCGGCTTCCCCGGCGTACACTTCCTTGGGTTCGACGTTGCCGATGAAGTTCAGGGAGCCGGCCTGGAGCAACGGGGTGGCCTCGCGCACCAGGAAATTTCCCTTGCCGGTCTCCTCGCCGTTGGACAGCAGCGCCACGCGCGGATTTTTTACGCCGCGGACCGATTCCGCAAAGATGCTCCCCATGAGAGCGAACTCCACCAGATTCTGCGGGCGGATATCCGGGTTGATCCCGATGTCGAGCACGACGCAGAATCCCTTGCGCGTCGGGAACACCGGCGCCAAGGCGGGGCGTTCGATGCCTTTCAGCATCCCCAGCCGGAAGAAGGCGACGGCGGCGGCCGCGCCGGAGTTTCCCATTGTCACGAACGCATCGGCTTTTCCGTCCTTGACCAGATCCACCCCGACCGCCATGGACGTTTTGGGTTCCTTCTGTTTGGCCTTCAACGCGAGTCCCAGACCTTTTTCCTCCATGGTCATCATTTCGGGCGCATGGATGATGCGGACGGGGAGGTTGCCGGGTTTTTGCTCCGCGAGGATCGGAGCGACGATTTTTTCGTCCCCGATGAGCAACACTTCCTCGCCGTAAGCGCGCGCCGCGGCGACGGCGCCTTCCACGTCCGGACGCGGGAAGTTATCCGATCCCATGGCGTCGATCGCGATCTTCATGCCATTTTCCTTTCCTGAACGGAATGACCTGGCGGCCATTATATCCTTCCGGCGGCTTGACACCGAAAGGAACCTCCGGTAAACTAGGGATCAATTCCAATGAACGCCATCCTCTTGAAGCCTCGCGCTCGTCGTATCTTCTCACACCCGGACAACGGGAAGGTGGGCTAGTTTGGCTTGGGCCGAGCGCGGACAAGCTAATCCAGAGTGAACCATTAAGCCCTCCGATCCCGGAGGGCTTTTTTGCGCATATTCCCAGCGGTGATTTGTGGCAAGCAGAAGGAGAGCGGTATGGAAAAGAAGAATGTGAAGAAAGCAGTGCTGGCGTATTCGGGCGGATTGGATACGTCCATCATCGTCACCTGGCTCAAGGAAAACTACGGCTGCGAGGTGATCTGTTTCACCGCCGACATCGGTCAGGGGGAGGAACTCTCCTCGCTGCCCAAGCGAGCCAAGGCTTCCGGCGCCAGCCGTCTGGTCACGAAGGATTTACGCGAGGAGTTTGCCCGCGATTATTTATTTCCCCTGTTGCGTTCGGGCGCGATCTACGAAGGGAAATACCTGCTCGGGACGTCCGTCGCGCGGCCGTTGATCGCCAAATACCAGGTGAAAACCGCCGAGCAGTTCGGAGCCGACGCGGTCGCCCACGGTTGCACCGGGAAGGGGAACGATCAGGTGCGCTTCGAGCTTACCTACACCGCGCTCAACCCGCGCCTGAAGATCATCGCTCCCTGGCGGGAATGGGGCATCCGCTCGAGGGAAGATGCCGTGGCGTATGCCAAGGAGCACAGAATCGCGCTTCCCGACACTACCGGCAAATCACTCTACAGCCGGGACCGGAACCTGTGGCACCTTTCCCACGAAGGCGGACCGCTGGAAAATCTGTCCAATGCGCCTGAGGACGATCTCTTTCAATTGACCGTTTCGCCCGAGCAGGCGCCGGATGAACCGACGACGGTGGAGATCGGCTTCCAGAGCGGCGACCCGGTGTCTTTAAACGGAAAAAAACTCTCTCCCGCGGCGCTGATCGAGCGGCTGAACACCATCGGCGGGAAAAACGCCATCGGCCGGATCGACATGGTCGAAAACCGGTTGGTGGGGATGAAATCGCGCGGGGTGTATGAAACCCCGGGCGGGACGATCCTGGTGGCGGCCCATCACGATTTGGAAAGCATCACCCTGGACCGGGAGGCGCAGCATTACAAAGAACAAATCGCTTTGCGCTACGCGGAACTGGTTTACTTCGGCCAATGGTTCACACCCCTGCGCGAGGACCTGCAGGCTTTCATCGACCGGACGCAGGAAAAAGTGACCGGATCGATCAGGCTCAAACTGTACAAAGGGAATATCACCGTGCAGAAGCGGTCCAGCCCCTACAGCCTGTACCGCGAGGATTATGCCACGTTCGGGCATTCGGCGGTCTATGATCACAGCGACGCGGAAGGGTTCATCCATCTTTATGGATTGCCCCTCAAGGTGCGCGCGCTGATCGAACAAGGCGGCGAGGGCATTCCACCGGTCAAGGCCGAGCAGGTTCAGCGGGATTGACCTGAGCGTTACTTGCCGCCGAGCGGGGTGTTTTATCAATCAATCCCCCGCAGCACTCGCCAGCCCAGGCGAGCGGGCCGGGGGAATCGCATGCGGTGAAGGAAACTTATTCCATGAAGCTACTCTGGAAGGGCAGGATCGAAAGCGAGATGGATGAAGGCGCCGCGGCGTTGAACACCTCGCTGGCGCTGGACCGGAGAATGGGGCCGCAGGACGTGCGCGGCTCCATCGCCTGGACGCACGGGCTGGCTAAAATCGGCCTGCTCACCCCGGACGAAGCGCGGCAAATCGAAAAAGGGCTGGGCCAGATCGGCAAGGAACTCGCCGGCGGAACCTTCCCGTTCGCACCGACGGATGAAGACATTCACACCGCGGTGGAACGGCGGCTGGGCGAACTCGTCGGCGAGGCGGCCGGGAAGCTGCACACCGGCCGAAGTCGGAACGACCAGGTGGCCACCGATTTTCGGCTCTGGCTGATGGAGGCCGAGGATCGGCTTCAAAAAGCGATTCGCGCGCTGCAGGAAGCGCTCGTCAACCGATCCGAACGGGATTTTGGAATCGCGATGCCGGGGTACACTCACACGCAGCGCGCGCAGCCGGTGCTGCTTTCGCACTGGTGGCTCGCGCACTTCTGGGCGCTGGCGCGGGACGCCGAGCGGTTGAGCCAAGCGCGCGCGCGGACCGCGGTCTGCCCGCTGGGAAGCGGCGCGCTGGCGGGAACGGCGTTCCCGGTGAATCGCGACGCGATCGCAAGGGAACTTGGCTTTGCGCGCGCATCCGCCAACAGCCTCGACGCCGTGTCGGACCGGGACTTTGCGGCCGAGTTTCTTTTTTGGTCCGCGTTGGTTGGCGTCCACCTCGGCCGGATGGCCGACGCGTTGATTCTGTTTTCCACCTCGGAATTCGGATTTCTCGAACTGGACGACGCCTTTTCCACCGGTTCGAGTTTGATGCCGCAGAAAAAGAATCCGGACGTGCTCGAGCTGGTCCGGGGCAAGAGCGGCAAATGGATCGGTCTGCTCGCGGGATTGCTATCCACGCTCAAGGGATTGCCCTCGGCGTACGACAAGGATCTGCAGGAAGATAAGCAACCCGTTTTCGAGGCGGCCGACGCAGTCGAAGCGATCCTCCCGGTCCTGGCTCGGCTGATCCGGACCCTCGCCGTCCGCAAGGAGAAGATGGCGGCCGCCATCGACGACGGTATGCTCGCCACCGATCTGGCGGATTATCTGGTGAGGAAAGGAATCCCCTTCCGATCGGCGCACACCGCCGCGGGCCGAGCCGTTCGCCGGTCAATCGAGCTTGGCGTTCCGCTCGCGCGGATGGAGCTGCAGGAATACCGGGCGATCGATCCTGCGCTGGGCGGGGATCTGGCGGGGGTTTTCAGCGTGGAGACTTCTCTTTCGCGCCGCCATGCGGCCGGCGGCACGGCCCCGGAGGCAGTGAAAAGGCAGATTCACCTGGCCAAGGCGAAGCTGGCTGCGAAGTAAACAGTGAATTGTTCATGAAGTGACAAAAAAACTGTACGCGGATTGCGCGGATATTAAAGAGATTATATAAGCCGTATCTGCGAAATCCGTAAAATCAGTGAAATCCGCGTACAGGGATTTGAAAAAAGAGTGCATCCCCGGGTATCCCGAAAAGGTCCCGGAAAATCCATGGCACTCTGACGCGTGCCGAAACGAGCGCGGCGCACCCGGTGCGCCCAAAGGAGAAGACGATGAAAGGCATGTGCCCGGAATGTGAAGGCGAAGTGACGATCCCGGAGGATGCGCAGACCGGCGAAATCCTGGTCTGCCCGGATTGCGGCATCGAGCTGGAATTAACCAGCCTCGATCCGATCACGTTGAATCTGGCTCCGAAAGAAGCGGAAGACTGGGGCGAGTAAATGAAGGGGAACGCGAAAACATCGGGAGGTTGCCGAAAATGAAAATTGGCGTACTCATCACCCGCCTCCGGGTTGAGGAGAAATGGCTGTTCGAGGCGCTGGAAAAACGCGGGATGGACTACGAGAAGATCGACGACCGCGAGGTAAAATTCAACCTGGACCATCCCGGCGAGTGGGATTCCTATTCGGTCATCCTCGAACGCAGCCTCTCCTACGGCCGCGGATTGTACGCGTGCAAAATTCTTAACGGCTGGGGCATTCCGACGGTCAACACCTCGGCGGTGGAAGATACCTGCGGCGATAAACTGTGGACCTCCGCCGCGCTTAAATTCGCGGGCGTGCCGCAGCCGGAGGTGCGCGTGGCGTTCACCCCGGAAAGCGCGCTGGGGGCGATCGAGGAGATGGGGTATCCGGTGGTGCTCAAACCGGTCATTGGTTCGTGGGGGAGGATGGTCTCGAAGATCAACGACCGCGATGCGGCCGAAGCGATCCTCGAGCATCGCGAGGTGCTCGGGAACTACCAGCAGAATATCTTTTACATTCAGGAATACATCCACAAACCCGGCCGCGACATCCGCGCGTTTGTCGTCGGGGATAAAACCATCGCCGCGATCTACCGCACCTCGGAACACTGGATCACCAACACGGCGCGCGGCGGACAGGGATCCGCCTGCGAGGTGACCCCGGAACTGGATAAAATTTGCGTCGACGCGGCCCGGGCGGTGGGCGGCGGAGTGCTCGCGGTCGATATTCTCGAGGACCCCAAGCGCGGGTACCTCGTCAACGAGGTCAACCACACGATGGAGTTCCATACCTCGGTCCCCGCCACCGGGATCGACATTCCGGGTTTCGTCATCGATTACACGATCGAGGTCGGGAAGAAAAAGGATGAATTCCGCGCGAAGTACCATCCCGTCCCGCACGCGTCGATCCTGGAGATTCTGCGATGAGCGGGGCGACGAAAGTTTCCATTGTCGGCGCGTCCGGATATACCGGCGGCGAATTGTTGCGGTTGTTGCTTGGACATCCGGGGGTGGAAGTCATCCAAGCCACCTCCGAGCGGCACGTGGGCGAATATATCTATTCGGCCCACCCGCAATTGCGCAAACGGACGGCGATGCAATTCGTCTCGCGCCAAACGCTGCAACCGTGCGATGTGCTGTTCCTCGCGCTTCCGCACGGCGAGGCGCAAAAAGAAATCGATCATTACGCTTCGCTCGCGGGAAAGCTCGTCGACCTTTCGGCGGATTTCCGCCTGAAGGATCCGGCGCTCTATAAAAAATGGTACGGGCACGACCACGAAGCGCCGCAGTGGGTGGAAAAGTTTGTGTACGGGCTGCCGGAATTGCACCGTGCGGAAATGCGGACGGCATCCTACATCAGCGGGGTGGGATGCAACGCCACGGCGGCCAATCTGGCGCTCATTCCCCTGGTGAAGCACGGCCTGATCAATACGGACAAACCCGTGATCGTCGAGGTGAAGGTGGGTTCCTCCGAAGCCGGCGCCAGCCCCAACCCCGGCTCGCACCATCCGGAACGGGCGGGCGTGATCCGCACCTACGCGCCCTCCGGGCACCGGCACACGGCCGAAGTGATCCAGGAAACGGGGTTGACCGATGTACATCTGACGATCACCTCGGTCGATCTGGTGCGCGGGGCGCTCGCCGCGGTCCACTCTTTTGCCAAGCCCGGCGTGACCGAAAAAGACTTATGGCGCGCCTATCGCGCCTTCGCCAAGGAAGAACCCTTCATCCGCATCGTGAAAGAAAAGACCGGCGTGCACCGCGTTCCGGATCCCAAGATCCTGGCCGGCAGCAATTACGCCGACGTGGGGTTTGAACTCGATCCGGATACGGGGCGGATCGTGGCCATGGCGGCGATCGATAATTTGATGAAGGGCGCCTCCGGTTCGGCGGTCCAGGCGATGAACGTAATGATGGGCTGGGACGAAACCATGGGGCTCGAATTCGGCGGATTGCATCCGATTTAATTAGCCATCCTTTCCGCCTCTCCCGGCCTTCGGCCACCCTCTCCCCCTTCCCGTATCACGGGAAGGGGGAGAGGGGAAATCCTCGCGTAGCGAGGATGGGGTGTGGGGGATGGGATGGTGAAAGGAAATCTTTCATGCTTGTCGTGAAAATCGGCGGCGCGGCCGGAAACAACATGGACACCGTCTGCGAGGATCTGGCGGCGCTGGTAAAACAGGGACAGCAGGTCGTCCTGGTCCACGGCGGTTCCGACGAAACGAACGCGATGTCGGAGAAGCTCGGGCATCCCCCGAAGTTCATCACTTCCCCTTCGGGATTTTCCTCGCGCTACACCGACCGCGAGACGCTGGAAATCTTCGCCATGGTCACTTCCGGCAAGATCAACACGCTGCTGGTCGAGCGCTTGCAGCAGCTCGGCGTCAACGCGTTCGGCCTTTCCGGGGTGGACGGGCGGCTGATGGAAGCCAAACGCAAAGAGGCGGTGCGCGCGATGGAAAACGGGCGCGTGCGCCTGCTGCACGACGATCACACCGGCACGATCCAGACGGTCAATGAGGCCTTGCTGCGGATGCTTCTGGAGGCGGGTCTCACGCCGGTGGTTGCGCCGCTGGCCATCTCGCCCGAAGGCGTGGCGCTGAATGTGGACGCGGACCGCGCGGCGGCGATGATCGCCGGCGCGATCCGCGCCGAGAGTTTGGTTATCCTCACCAACGTCCCGGGACTTATGCGCCGCTTCCCCGACGAGAATACGCTCCTCCCCAAAATCGAACGGGCCAAACTCGAAGAGGCGCTGGAGTTCGCCGAGGGGCGGATGAAGAAGAAGGTGCTGGGGGCGAGCGAGGCGCTCCGGCAGGGAGTGGAACGGGTAATCTTCGCCGATAGCCGTGTGCCCTCGCCCGTGAGTTCGGCCCTGGCCGGAAAAGGAACGGTCATCGCGTGAGCCGGGCCACGCTCGTCCTCGAAGACGGAACGATCCTCGCCGGAACGGGTTTTGGCGCGGAAACCGACGCCGTCTTCGAACTGGTGTTCAACACCAGCATGACCGGCTATCAGGAGATTCTCACCGATCCCTCTTACCGCGGCCAGGGCGTGCTGTTCACCTGCCCGCATATCGGCAACGTGGGCGTCAACCGCGAAGATTACGAATCCGAAGGCCCGCAAATTTCCGCCGCGGTCGTGCGCGCGCTCAGCCCGGTCGTCTCCAACTGGCGGGCCGAGCAGCCGCTGGCGGACTGGTTTTCCGCGCACAACGTTCCGGGGATCAGCGGGGTGGACACGCGCTTCCTGACCCGCCGGCTGCGCGACGGCGGGACGCAAAAGGCGGCGATTTCCACGAAGGGGACGGATGCCGCTAAGCTTGTCGAAATGGCCCGGTCCTGGCCGGGGCTGGACGGGCGGGACACGGTCGGCGAGGTGGCCTGCGCCCACAGCTACGTCTGGGAAGGCGATCCGGGCAGCCGCTGGGTGGAAACCCATCCCGCCGGCGCGCTGAAGGGAAAGCACATCGTCGTCTATGATTTCGGGATCAAACGCAACATCCTGCGGCACTTGCGCGCCGAGGGCGCCAAGGTGACCGTCCTGCCCGCGTACGCGCCGGCCAAGGAAGCCTTCGCGCTTCGGCCCGACGGCATCTTCCTTTCCAACGGGCCCGGCGATCCGCGCGGGTTGCCGAAAATCGTTGCGACGGTAAAAGATATCCTCGACAGCAAAATCCCGACCCTCGGCATCTGCCTCGGGCATCAATTGGTCGGTCTCGCGCTCGGCGGCCGAATCAGCAAACTAAAATTTGGGCACCACGGCGGCAACCATCCCGTCCGCGACATGCGCAGCGGCGCGGTCTGGATCACCGCGCAAAACCACAACTACGTCGTCGAGAGCGACAGCTTGCCCAAGGGCGAAGCGGAGATCACGCTGCTATCGCTCAATGACGGCTCGGTGGAAGGGCTGCGCCTGAACAAGCGGCCGGCGTTCTGCGTCCAATTCCATCCGGAAGCCTCCCCCGGACCGCACGACGCGCAGGGAGTGTTCGGCCAGTTCTTTGCGCTGGTGGCGAAAGGCGGCTGGTAATGCCCAAGCGGACCGACATTCAATCGATCCTGGTGGTGGGTTCCGGCCCGATCGTCATTGGCCAGGCGGCCGAGTTCGATTATTCCGGCACGCAGGCGATCAAAGCGCTGCGGGCCGAAGGCTACCGCGTGATCCTGGTCAATTCCAATCCGGCCACGATCATGACCGACCCGGATCTGGCGGATGCCACCTATATCGAACCGCTGACTCCGGATGCGCTCGAAGGGATCATCGCCCAGGAGAAGCCGGACGCGCTGCTGCCCACCGTCGGCGGGCAAACCGGATTGAACATGGCCCTCGCGCTTTCGCAGCGCGGCACGCTGCAGAAGTACAACGTCCAGCTGATCGGCGCCCAACTGCGTTCCATTGAACTCGCGGAGGATCGGCTGCAGTTCAACCAGGCGATGCGCGCGCACGGCATTCCAGTTCCAATCGGCGGGCCGGCTCACAACCTGCCAGAAGCGCAAGAACTGACAAAAGCCACCGGTTATCCGGTGCTGGTGCGCGCCTCCTTCGCGCTCGGGGGAACCGGCGCTTCGTGGGTGCATAGTGCCGATGAGCTTCCCGAGGCGGTGCGCAAGGCGATCGCCGTTTCGCCGATCGGCCAGGCCTGGCTCGAGCAATCGGTGCTGGGCTGGAAGGAGTTCGAGCTGGAAGTGATGCGCGACCGCGCCGACAACTTCGTCGTGGTGTGCTCGATCGAGAACCTCGATCCGATGGGCGTGCACACCGGCGACAGCATCACCGTCGCGCCGGCCCAAACCCTCACCGACCGCGAATATCAAATTCTGCGCGACATGGCGCGGCGGGTGATGAGCGCGGTGGAAATCGAAACCGGCGGCTCCAACGTCCAGTTTGCGGTCAATCCCGAGAACGGGGAGACGCTCGTGATCGAGATGAACCCGCGCGTCTCGCGCTCGTCGGCCCTTGCCTCCAAGGCGACCGGTTTTCCGATTGCGAAAGTCGCCGCGCTGGTGGCGGTGGGATACACGCTCGACGAAATTACCAACGACATTACCGCCAAAACCAAAGTCGGGTTTGAGCCTTCGCTGGATTACGTGGTGGTGAAGATTCCGCGTTGGGCGTTCGAAAAATTCCCCGGCGTGGATCCGACCCTCGGAGCGCAGATGAAATCGGTGGGCGAAGTAATGGCCCTCGGCCGGACGCTGCCCGAGGCGCTCTCCAAAGCGGTGCTTTCGCTGGAAAACGGCGTGGATGCGCTCGACGGCTCCGGCCCGAAAAAGACCGGCGCCGAGTTCGAGCGGCCACCCGCGGACATTGAAACGTTGCGCATTCCCACGTCCAAGCGGCTCTTCGAAGTGTACCGGGCCGTGCGGGCGGGAATCGATCTGCACAAGGTTGCCGAGCTAACCGGGATGGATTTTTGGTTCCTGGATCAGATGAGACTGATTGCCGATCTCGAGCGGGAGGTGTCTGCCTTTGAGCTAAATACTCTCCCAGCGGATTTCCTGCGCACCGCGAAGCAATTCGGCCTGGCGGACAGCAGGCTGGCCCGGCTGCTAGCTAAACCGGGGAACGAGCCGGCGGCGAAGGAAATCCGCGCGCGCCGGATCGCGCTCGGCATCCGGCCGACCTTCCTGCGGGTGGACACCTGCGCCGCGGAATTCGAAGCGCAGACGCCTTATCTGTATTCCGCGTATGAAACCGAGGACGAGGCCCGCGTCACGCCGAAACAGAAAGTGATGATCCTGGGCAGCGGACCCAACCGCATCGGGCAGGGGATCGAATTCGATTATTGCTGCTGCCAGGCGGTGTTCGCGCTGCGCGAGCTGGGGTATGAGACGATCCTGATCAACTGCAACCCGGAGACGGTCTCCACGGACTACGACACGGCCGACCGGCTGTATTTCGAGCCGCTGACGCTCGAGCACGTGCTCAATGTGGTGGATTGCGAGAAACCCGTCGGCGTCATCGTGCAATTCGGCGGCCAGACTCCGCTGAATCTATCGGCGGATCTGGCGGCGGCGGGCGTGCCCATTTGGGGCACGTCGCCCGAGGCGATCGATCTGGCCGAGGACCGGCAGCGCTTTGCCAAGGTGCTGGAAGAGCTTGACATTCCGCAGCCGGAGCACGGCATCGCCTATTCGATCGAGGAAGTGCGCGGGATCGCGGCGCGGATCGGCTACCCGCTCTTGGTGCGGCCGTCGTTTGTGCTCGGCGGGCGCGCGATGGCGATCGTCGGCAGCGAATCGCAGTTGGACGGATTCGTCCGCGAGGCGCTCGACGCCGCGCCGGGTGAGCCGCTGCTGGTGGACCGCTTCCTGGAGGACGCCTACGAGGCCGACGTTGACGCCATCGCCGACGGCGAACGCACGGTGGTGGCGGCGATCATGCAGCATATCGAAGAAGCCGGCGTGCACTCCGGGGATTCAGCCTGTGTGCTGCCGCCCTACAAGATCAGCGCGTTCCACCTCAACACCATGCGCGAATACGCCGAGAAGCTCGGCAAGCGGCTGGAGGTGCGCGGGTTGATGAACGTGCAGCTTGCGATCAAGGACGAGGTGGTCTACGTGCTCGAAGTGAACCCGCGCGCGTCGCGGACGGTTCCGTACGTGAGCAAATCGATCGGGATACCGCTTGCGCGCCGGGCGGCGCAGATCATGGCCGGTAAAACATTGCGTGAAATGGGCATGATAAAAGAACCGGATGTGGATGGGTTCTTCGTCAAAGAGGCGGTCCTGCCGTTCCAGAAACTGCCCGGAGCCGACAGCCTGCTCGGGCCGGAGATGCGCTCGACCGGCGAAGTCATGGGCCACGCCAGCCACTTCGGCCACGCGTTTGCCAAGGCGGAGATGGCCGCCGGCTCGGCGCTGCCCGAGGAGGGCGCGGTTCTGATCAGCGTGAATGATTTTGACAAGGGCGCGGCGCTCAAGGTGGCGCGTGATCTGTACCGGATGGGATTCAAGCTCTATGCCACCCCGGGCACGGCGGCATTTTTCCAGCACGCCGGACTCACGGTCGAATCATCCTTCAAGGTCGGCCAGGGAACTCCCAACGTGGTGGATTTGATCCGCGGGGGAGAAGTCCAGATGGTGCTCAATACGCCGCTCGGACCGAACGCGCACACCGACGGAAATCTCATCCGCTCGGCGGCGACGGTGATGAATGTTCCGCTCCTGACCACGCTTTCGGCCGCGGCCGCCGCGGTGGTGGGCATCCGCGCGATGCGCGAGAAGGCGCTACGCTACCGAAGTTTGCAGGAGCACTTTAAATTGCAGGAAAAAATGCATTGAACCCAACCTTTCCTCATCACCCCTGTCCCCTCTTCCCCTTCCCATATCATGGGAAGGGGAAGAGGGGTGCCGGAGCCTCGGTGAAATTCCGAGGCGAAGGCGGGGAGAAGGGGAAAGGATGGTAAGCGAGGTTCCTATGACCAATACCATCGAACTCGAAAATAAATACACCTCGGGCCTTTATGTTAAGCGGCCGCTCGCCTTGGTGCGCGGGCAAGGGGCGCTGGTGTGGGATGAGAACGGGCGCGAGTATGTCGATTGCGTCGCCGGGCAAGGCTCGGCCAATCTCGGCCACTGCCACCCGGCCGTAGTCAAGGCGATCACGGAACAGGCGCAGATGCTGATGGCCTGCACCGAGATGTTTTACTTCGCCAAGCGCGCCGAACTGCAGGCCAGGCTTGTGGAAGCGGCCGGCGGAGACATTAACCGCGTATTCCTGTGCAACTCCGGAACCGAGGCGGTGGAGGGCGCGCTCAAGCTTGCCCGCTACTCCACCGGCCGGACGGATTTCATTGCGGCCAAGCGCGGTTTTCACGGCCGGACGATGGGCGCGCTTTCAGCCACCTGGAATAAAAAATACCGGGATCCGTTTCAGCCGCTGGTTCCGGGCTTCCGGCATGTGACCTACAACAATCTGGAAGAGCTGGCCGCCGCCGTGGATGAAACAACGGCCGGCGTCATTCTGGAGGTGGTGCAAGCCGAAGGCGGCGTCTACCCGGGCACGCCCGAGTTCTTGCGCGGAGCCGAGGAAATCTGCCGCGCCAGGGGCGCGCTGCTGATCCTCGACGAAGTGCAAACCGGTTTCGGACGCACCGGCAGGATGTTTGCCTACCAGCATTACGGCCTCCGCCCGGATTTCGTGGCGCTGGCCAAATCGATCGGCGGCGGAATTCCGATGGGCGCGATTCTCATCGGCGACCGCGTCCGGACGCTCGAGCCCGCCCTCCACGCCAACACCTTCGGCGGAAACCCGGTCACCAGCGCGGCGGCGGTGGCGGCCATGGACGTCTATGAAGAGGAACGGATCCCGGAGAAGGCCGCCGAATTGGGGACGTACCTGATGGCGAAGCTCCGGTCCATTTCCTCGCCGCTCGTGCGCGAGGTGAGGGGCTTGGGTCTGATCGTGGGAATTGAAATCAAACAGAAAGTGGCGCCCTACATCGCCGCGCTGGCCGAGCACGGCGTGCTGGCCCTGCCGGCCGGGATCAACGTGATCCGGCTGCTTCCCCCGCTGGTGATCACCCGCGCGCAGCTTGACCGCGTGGTAGAACAGCTTTCGATCGTGCTCGCCAAACCGATGATTGAGGAGGAGGCCTAGCCTCATGAACGCCGCGGAAAATCCAGACCGTTACCATCAATACCGGCCCCGCCCGATGGAAGTGATCGACACCACGCTGCGCGAGGGCCAGCAGACTTCGCTGCTGCACGACCACCACAAATACTTCTTCACCGAACGCGACAAGGTCGAACTTGTCCGCGCGCTGATTCTTTACGGCGTGAAATTCATCGAGATGTTCTCTCCCGTCGTCAGTCCGCAGGAGCGGGAGGACTTGAAGGCCATTCAACAGACGCGCGACGAGTTGATCATCCAGAAGGGGTACACCTTCCTCCTGGCGCACGTCCGCTGCCATCCCGCCGACGTCGAGGCGGCGATCCACGCCGGATTCGACGGGCTGAACATTTATATCGGCACCTCCCCGCAATCCCGCGTTTTCTCCACCGGAAAGGACCTGGCCGATATCAGCAGTTCGGCGCGCACCCTGCTGGAAGACTTGCGCCGCAACCATCCCAACCTGATCCTGCGCTTCAGCGGCGAGGACACCTTCCGCACGCGGATGGAGGATCAATTCCAGGTGTACGACCAGGTGGCGTCGCTGGTGGACCGGCTCGGGCTGCCCGACACCGTCGGGGTCGCGGTGCCGGCGGTGGTCCGCGAGCGCATCCGCGCCTTGCGCGAACGATACCCGGTTACCGAATTCGAGGTCCACTTCCACGACGACCGGGGGTTCGCCTTGGCCAATACGCTCGAAGCCATCCGCGAGGGAGTGCGCTACGTCAATACCACCCTGCTGGGAATCGGCGAGCGGTCGGGAATCACTTCGATGACCGCGCTTGCGTTCAACCTGTACCTCGATCAGAAATACGATTTGCTCGAAGGCTACCATCTGCGCGGTTCCTATCCGGTGAACGTCCTGGCGGCCGATAAACTGCGGATGCTGGTTCCGCCCAAGGAACCCATCTCCCTCACCAACCGGACCCACACCGCCGGCGTGCACCAGGGGGCGATCCTGAACGACGCCGCCACCTATGAAGCTCATCCGCTGGACGTGTTCGGGGTGAGCGAACGGGACATCCTGCTGGGACCGCTATCCGGTTGGAATACCATCCACTATTTCCTCAAGGAAATCCATTACTTCCGGCTGGACGAATCGACGGCCCGCGACATTACCGCGCGGTTCAAGGAACGCGTCTACCAGATCGACGCCGATCAATCCCCGGCGCAGTTGCTGCTGAGCATTGCCACCGAGGAATACCGGCTGCCCAAACTCCTGCTGCCGGAATCGGCCCGCAAGCAAATCGTCCAGCGGCTCGACGAGGAAGTTCCTCCCAAGGAGCAGGTGAAGTGAACTCGGCGCGGACATTCGCCGAAAAGGCGCTGGCCCGCGCCGCGGGGGAAGGAGACGCCCGCGCCGGCCAGATTCTGACGGTTCGCCCGGAGCGGATCCTTTCCCACGACAATACCGCCGCCATCGCCCAGATTTTCCGGTGCGAGCTGGGCGCGGAAAAGGTCCAGGACCCCTCGCGTCTGATCGTGGTCCTGGACCACGCCTCTCCTCCGCCAACCGCCAAGCACTCGCAGAACCATGCCGAGGCGCGCGCCTTCGTTTGCGAGCAGGGTGTACGCGATTTTTTCGACATTGGGCGCGGGATCTGCCATCAGGTGGTCGGGGAGGAGGCGCTGCTGCTGCCGGGCGAGGTCATCCTCGGGGCGGATTCACACACGACTCATCACGGCTGGATGGGCGCGTTCGGAGCGGGGATCGGGCGAAGCGAGACGGCCGCGCTTTGGGCCACCGGCTCGCTTTGGCTGCGGGTGCCGCAAAGCGTCCGCCTCACGCTCACGGGCCGACTCCGGCCGGGCGTGACCAGCAAGGACCTGTGTCTGGCGCTGATCGGAGAACTCGGGGCCGACGGCGGGCTGTATCTTTCCCTGGAATTCGGAGGGCCCGGCCTGAGGGATCTTTCGCTCGAAAGCCGGATGGTGATCCCGAATGTGATGGCCGAGTTCGGCGTGAAGAACGCCTTTCTCGCGCCGGACGATTCGGTTTTTGATTATCTCGCCTCGCGCGGATCGGGACGGGCGAGCCGGGCGGATTGCGAATCTTCAGCGCTGATCCCCGATCCGGGGGCGGAGTATCTGGCGGAATACGAATTGGATTTGGACGCCATCGATCCGCTCGTGGCGGCGCCGCACGGGGTCGATCAGCGGCGGACGCTTGAGGAAGCGGCCGGCCGCCGGATCGACATGGCCTTCATCGGAACGTGCACCAACGGGCGCCTGGAGGACCTGCGCGCCGCCGCGGCCGTGCTGCAAGGGAAAAAGGTGGCGCGCGGCACGCGCTTGTTGGTCAACCCGGCTTCGGTCGAGGTGTACCGCGCCGCGGTGGAAGAGGGTACCCTCGGCGCTTTGCTTGACGCGGGCGCGGTGATCGGAATCCCGGGCTGCGGGCCGTGCATGGGAAATCATCTGGGGATTCCCGCCGCCGGCGAGGTGGTCTTCTCCACCGCCAACCGGAATTTCAAGGGACGCATGGGCCAGCCGGAGGCGGAAATCTATCTGGGTTCGCCCGCACTAGTCGCGGCGGGCGCGGCGCTGGGGCGGATTCCTTCCTTGGAAGAATTCGGTTTTCCCGCGGCGGGCGGGCGCGGCGCTTTCCTCCATTTGCTGCGCGGAGACGATCTGCGCGCGCTGCGCGCCGGGGCTCCCAAAAGCTCCGCGGCGAATCGACCGGCGGCCGCGGAAAAAAACCGGTTTCCCGCCGACGGAAAGGCCTGGGTGTACGGTGATAACGTGAACACCGACCAGCTCTTCCCGGGAAAATATACGTATACGTTGCGGGCGCCGGAGGAAATCGCGGCGCACGCGCTGGAGGACCTCGATCCTGATTTTGCGCGCGCCTCCGAACCCGGCGACGTGATCTTCGCCGGCCGGAATATGGGCTGCGGATCCTCCCGCGAACAGGCGGTGACCTGCCTGACCCGGCGCGGCGTGCGCGCGGTGGTGGCCGCTTCCTTTGCGCGCATCTTCTATCGCAACGCCATCAACCAGGGTCTGGCGGCGATCGTCTGCCCGGAAGCCGTGGCCGCCGCCCGGAGGGGCGATCCGGTGCGGGTGGATTTGGAACGCGGCGAAGTGCTGCTGCCCGCCGGAAAATTTTCCTTTCCGGCCTTTCCGTCCAACGTGCGCGAATTGCTCGCGGCGGGAGGTTTGATCCCGTTTTTAATCGCTAATCGAAGACGGGTATAAAATCCCTCCTAACGGTTCCCCTCTTCAGTGAAACAATATTTCTGGATTGTTCGATCCGGCGGAGAAGTATATCGAGATGACTTCCGAGTATGAAACATTAAGGGAACTTGTCGAGCATTTCAGTCCGACAAAACATGAGGCGGAAGCCGTCGCCTGGCTGGTGGGGCGGATGCGAGCCTTGGGTTTTACTTCCGCACGGACCGACGAGGCGGGCAACGCCGTCGGAACGATCGGGGCGGGCCTGAACCAGATCGTTCTGCTCGGCCACATCGATACCGTGCCCGGAAAAATCCCCGTCCGCGTGGAAAATGGATTTCTCCACGGCCGGGGCGCGGTGGATGCCAAAGGCCCGCTGGCAGCGTTCGTGGACGCGGCCGCTCAAACCGGACCGGTCCCCGATTGGCAGATCGTCGTCATCGGAGCGGTCGAAGAGGAGGGCGAGTCCGCCGGCGCGTGGCACGTGGCTTCGCGTTATCACCCGCGCTGCGCGATCCTCGGCGAGCCGAGCGGATGGAACCGGATCGCGCTCGGATACCGCGGGGTGATCCATTTTCGATTTCAGGCGCGGCAATCGATCGGCCACACCGCCTCGGGTAGGGACACCGCGGCCGAGACAGCCGTGGAATTCTGGAACCGGCTGGTGAAAATTTGCGCGCGGGAAAACCAGTCCGCCGCAAGGAAATTCGACCAATTGACGCCCGTGCTGCAGGAGATGCGCTCCGCCGGCGACGGATTTATCGAGCAGGGCGAAATGGCCGGGAACGTACGCCTGCCGCAGCGGGTGACGACGGAAAAGATGAAGGAGCTGTTGGACGAAGCGGCCGCCGGCATCGGATCGGTGGAAACCGACGCCGTCCCGCTGAACGCCTTTCGGGTGGAGAAAGCCACGCCCGTCGTCGGGGCTTTGCTTTCAGCCATTCGATCCCTCGGCGGCGAACCTTCGTTCAGCCTGAAACTGGGGACGTCCGATCTCAGCATTGTCGGGCCGGCTTGGAATTGCCCCGCGGCGGTGTACGGGCCGGGCGATTCCACGCTCGATCACACGCCCTTGGAATGCATTTCGCTTGAGGAATATGGGAAGGCCGTCGCCGTGCTGGTCAGCGTGTTGAAACGCTTGACGGTTGCGGCTCGATAGCCGCCGGAAACGCGCCGCAGACGGCGCGGGTATAATTTCGACGGGAGATACCCATGGCCGGAGAAGATCTGAAAAATCGCGTCGACTGGCTGGATGAAGAACGACGGAAGGATAAAGCGCTCCTGGCCAAGCTGGAAGAGCGCCTGGCGGGGATGACCGCCGCTTCGGAATCGCACGGCAAACAGCTGCAAGAGCAGGGGGCGCAGCTGGCGAAGGTCGGCGCAAGAGTGCAAATGCAGAAGGTGGACGAACTCCTGGCGAAAAATCGCGAGGAGACCGGCTACGCGTTGGAAGCGATGGAGAAAAGGCGCCTGGAGCTGGAAGACGAGGTATCCAAATCCCGAAATCTCGAAAAAGACCGCGTCGAAAAGACGATGGGGGAATTTAAAAAGCAAATGGATACCCTGGCCGATATGCGCGAAATGATGGAAGCGCGCAAGGCCGAACAGGCCCGGCAGGCCAATCTTCTGCAAGAGATGCGTAAGACCCTGGACGTTATCCAAAAGCGCGACGAAGAGCGAACGCGCATCATTGCCGCGGTCGAGGAAGGCCGGCGGCAGGACATCCGCCGCATGGCCGACATCCAGGGCGAACATCAGACCGTCCGGCAGAAAAGCGGCGAAATCGATTCGAGATTGGACGCCGTCGAGACCGCCTCGATGAGGTTGGACGCCAAACTCCGCGAGCTCGCGGCCCAGGAACTGGAACGGCGGAATGCCATGGCCATCTGGCAGGAGCAGCAGACGGCTTCCGCTACGGAGCGCGAACGCCAGTGGAAGGATTGGGAGAAACGAAGCTCTAAATCGATCGCGCGCATGAACGAATTCCTCGCGCAGATCGACACCTACCGGGAACTGGAGCGCTCGATGGGCCAGGCTATTTCGGAGTTCCATGAAATCTCCGAGCGCTCGGAGCAGAAACTCAAGGAGATGGCGGAAATCCAACGGATCCAGGAAGACCGCCTGCGCCAGGATTGGAATACCTTCCTGGCCGACGACCAGAAGCGTTGGACGGCTCAGAACCTCACCTGGGAAGACGAATGGCGCGAGCGCGACCGCAAATTCACCAAGGCGACTGAAAGACTGGCGCGTCTCGAGGAGCAATCCGAGGAACTTGCGGACGATCTCCGTTCCACCCGAGAGGGAGACCGGGCGCGCCTGGAAACCCTGGCCAACACCATCCGCGAATGGCTGGCGCGGTCCGCCCCGAAATAGCCCCTCCCCGCATGCGCGTACTGGCCACCGCAGGGCACGTTGATCACGGAAAATCCACTCTGGTGGAAGCCCTCACCGGCACGCACCCCGACCGGCTTAAAGAAGAACGCGAACGGGAAATGACCATCGATCTCGGTTTCGGGTATTTCACCCTGCCCGACGGGACCTTTGTGGGCATCGTCGACGTTCCAGGGCACCGCGATTTCATCGACAACATGCTCGCTGGTGTGGGCGGCGTGGACGCCGCGCTGCTGGCGATCGCCGCGGACGAAGGGCCTATGCCGCAAACCCGGGAGCACCTGGCCATTCTCGATTTGCTCGGAGTGACCACGGGCATCGTCGCCCTGACCAAGATCGATCTGGTCCGGGACCCGGAGGAACTTGCGCTCATTCACCGGAATATCGAGGAATTACTGCAGCCCACCGCGCTCAGCGGAGCGGAAATACTCCCCGTTTCGGCGCGCACCGGGGCGGGCATTCCGGAATTGAAACAAGCGCTCGTGCGCCTTTTAAAGGAATCCCCGCCGCGCTCGGATCTCGGACGGCCGCGGCTGCCGGTAGACCGGTCGTTCATGCTGACAGGTTTTGGCGCCGTAGTGACCGGGACTTTGCTGGATGGCACCCTGGAAACCGGAGCGGAGGTGGAAATTCTTCCGGGCGGGAAGCGCGCGCGAATCCGCGGCCTGCACATTCACGATAAACAGGTCCAGCGCGCCGATCCGGGCGGCCGGGTCGCCGTCAACTTGAGTGGGCTGGATGCGGGCGAAATCCTCCGCGGCCAGGTGGTTGTCCTCCCCGGAACGTACGCCCCCAGCCGGAGAATGGACCTGCGGGTCCGGATGCTGGCGGATGGGGAGATCGCGCTCAAGCACGACAGCGAAGTGAAGTTATATCTCGGAGCGGCGGAGACCATGGCCCGGGCGCGCATTCTAGGGGCGGACGCGATCGCTCCCGGAGCTTCCGGCTGGGCGCAATTTGTCCTGGCGGAGGAGGTGGTCGCGGCGCATGGGGACCGGGCGATCCTGCGCCGCCCGTCGCCGGGCGCAACGATCGGCGGCGGGACGGTGATCGAGCCGCATCCGGAAAAACTGCACCGCCGCTTCGAGGCCGAGGTTACGGCCCGATTGGAGGCGGTGGAGAAGGGCGGCACGGGCGAGAGAATTCTGCAAACCCTCTCCGCCGAGGTGGCGATGAATTTGGAAGACGCGCTGCAATCGGCCGGGATGGGTCCGGAGGCGCAGCCGGTAATCGCGAACCTCATCGCCCGAGGCGAATTGATTCTTCTTTCGGGTGGCCCCTCCGCGCCGCGCGACGCGCTGGTGTGTTCACGCGCTTCGTGGGAGCGACTGAATGGGAAGATCACGGCGCTGCTGGGGGAGTATCACCGCGAGCACCCGTTGCGGGCCGGAATGCCGCGGGAGGCGCTGCGCGCCCGCGCGGGGATTCCGGCGAAGGCGGCCGGACCGGTGCTGGCGCGCGCGGCCGCCGACCAAATCCTGGTGGAAACCGCGCGCAGCGTGCGCCTGCCCGGATTCGAAAGGGTATTCACTCCGGCTCAGCGGCAGATTGCGGACGCGCTGCTCGCGCGCTTTGCGCAGAACCCGTATCAGCCACCTTCGGTAAAGGACTGCCTGGCGGAGGCGGGCGAGGAGATCTACACCGCGCTCGTGGAAAGCGGCAAGCTCAAGCCGATCACGGCCGAGGTGGTTTTTCTGACACCGACCTATGAGGAAATGACCGGGCGCCTCCGGGAGGCGCTCCGTACCCGCGAACAAATGACCGCCGCCGATGTGCGCGACCTATTCGGTTCCTCGCGCAAGTACATCCTGCCGTTCCTCGAATATCTCGACGCGCAGGGCGTCACCAAACGCGAGGGGGATTTCAGGCGGCTAAGGTGAGACCCGGGCGGTTTTTCCCGCTCGCTGAAGCAACCTGAGCCGTTTATCCGATATTGGGTTGGATCGCCCGTTCGTGTCCCGCCGTCTGATCGCGGCGATTGGACTATTGGGCGGGAAGATCCACCTGTAGAATGGTTCCGCCTTCGCCCACTACCCAGCAATTCCGCGCGTTTGGACAGTGCAAACCCAACAAAGGGTAATACGCATTTTCACCGACGGGATTCCATTGCCCGCCTCCGTCATCGGAATAGAAAATCAATCCTGAATTGGTGGCCAGCAGGCCGATCTGGGGAGTGAGGAATTGAATGTCTTGAACTTCGCCGTACCCCGTCTGATCCCCGCCGAATGTTCCGGCCGGCCACAGTTCGGATTGGGTCCATGTCTGGCCGCCGTCGGACGTATGGAACAATACCTGACCCACAACCCAGCCGTTCTTGTCGTCGAAAAAAAATACGGAATAGATCCTTGGATTGCAGATGCCAAAATAGGAAGGATCGCAGGAAAAATTCTGCCGCATCCAATGCGAGCCGCCGTCGGCGGTGGCAAAGAGTTCGTAATTTCCGCCTGCGGCCCACCCATGCTGCGCATCGGGGAAGGAGAGCATGCTTTGGACGCTCCCAAACCCAATCTGCAATCCGCCGTTCTCCCCCTTAATCCGGTATCCACCCAGGTCCAATGCTGGCCACCGTCCACGGTATGGGCCAAGCCGAGGTTGTCGATACCGCTGCCGGTGTAGAAATTCTCGGAGGCCAGCGCCCAGCCGTTTTGACGGTCGAGAAACCGTACGGAAGAAAATTCCGGGAAATACGTCGGGTTGAGTTCCATCCCCTGGCTTTCCCATGTCTTACCGCCGTCGGCGGTATGCAGGATAAAGTTCTTGGGACTGGTCATCTGATAGTTGTATGTCCCAACTGCCCAACCGTTCAACGGATCGACGAAGGCGACGCTTTCCAATCGATCGTTGCTGGACGAACTCGGCAGCGGAGGCATTTCGTACTGCTCGGACCACGTTCCACCTCCGTCCGCGGTGTGCAGAATAACCTGCCCCCACATGCCCGGCGAATAATTCTTGCTGCCCACGGCCCAGCCATTCTTGTCATCCGGAAAGAATACATCGTGAAAAATAAAATGCGGATTGAGGTAGGTTGGGGTGAAGAGGCAAGTGTTATCTGCGCAATCCGTTTTTTCCCAAGGACGATCGGATCGGGCAAGATAATCGTTATCCCCCACGAGGATGACTTGATCATCGACGATTGACAGGCTATATATGCCCGGGGAATTGAATATTTCGCGTTGATCCATCAACACCTCTTCCCAGGTCTCTCCGCCGTCCATTGTCCGGTAGATAGGTTGGTTCGGGGATGCATAATCAAAACCAACCACATAACCTCGATTGGCATCGGCAAATTGCATATCCCATAGGGGCGCAAAGACATCGCAGGGAGGGGATTGCCGTTCCCAGGTTTTCCCTCCGTCCCGGGTATGGAAAACACATCCGCCCTCGATGCCGCTGTTTCCGGGAAATCCGGCCACCCATCCGTTACTCTTATCCGTCCACTCGACCGCGGTAAAAATGATGTTTAGTTCGGGGCTGTACAGTTCCTCCCAGGTTTTCCCGCCGTCCGCCGTGTGATACACAACTCCGGCCTGGATGATTTCCTGATGTTCATCCTCCCCCATATATTTCTGCCCCACCGCCCAGCCTTCCTGCGCATCGAGGAATTTAATCCGGTTCATGAGGCTGGCATTTTCCGGTAGGCCTTGTTGTTGCCAGCTTTCACCGCCGTCTTCCGTATGCCAAACACTGCCTTTCCAATTCACCGCCGTTCCAAACGTTGGGTCGTATTGGGTGGAGTGAAAGCTGGTCGCCCACCCTTCGGTTGCACTGATAAAAGAAACACCGCGGAATTCGTCCTGGGAATCGACGGCTTGTCGAATCCAATGTTCGCCACCGTCGGTGGTATGAATTATTGTTCCATTCGTTCCCACCGCCCAACCGTTGGTTTCATCGACGAAATCGACGTTGCGCAATGTTTCGACGATATCCGTTTTTTGCGGTTTCCAGGTGAGGCCGCCGTCAATGGTTTTGATCACCGTGCCCGTATACTCCCGCAGGGTTTGATCCCAATGCGGATCTCCCACCGCCCAGCCAATATTGGCCGAAATGAAATCCACATCCTTCAGAGAATAGGATGTTTCCTCGAATTGTTGAACGACGGGGAATGGGAGGGATTTCAGCGCGGTCGGGCTTCCAGCTTCCGTGGGATAGATAAAACTGGTTGGTATTTCAGGGATGGTAACCCGGGGAGTGGGGGGATAGCCGGAGGTTCGAGTGAATCCCGGCGGCATCGATCGAGTAAGCGTTGCTTCGAGAGTTGGTTGATTGATTACGCCGCATGCAATCGAAAAACAGACGACAAGGAATAACCGAATAATTAATAGGCCAGAGCCAGCCCTCCGATTTCCTTTCATCGTGATCTCCTCTCTACTCGGGAACGAACGATTTCTATGAAAATGCGGTCCTGATTAATCCTACGGATAGGCCATTTTCAAGATGCTGGGGAAAATCTGTACCCCCATGAGTGTGTGAATGACCGTAGGAATTTTCCTGCGCGAGATTGAAAATAATAATTAATTTTGATGCTCTCACACCCTCCCTCTCCAATAATTATCCCGGCGGCAACGCACCCGCGAACGGCTCACTTCCCCTTGAGCAGCTGATTCGCGATCGCGTCCAGCTCCTCGTCGGAATAATAATAGAGCAGCACCAGCCCGCCGCGCTTGCCGCGCTTGATGGTGACGCGCGTGCCCAGCGCTTCCTCGAAGCGTTTCTCGAGCGCGCGCAGGTCCGCGGGGAGTCGCGGCGGCGCCGGCCTGGACGCGCGCTTGCCCGTCAATTTTCGCGCCAGTTCTTCCGTCTGGCGCACGCTGAGGCCGTGCTTAAGGACCGTATCCACCGCTGCCAGTTGCGCCTGCACGGTCGGCAGCGCCAGCAGGGCGCGCGCGTGCCCTTCCGAAATTTGGCCGCTCGAGAGCGCCTGACGCACGCGTTCGGGGAGTTTGAGCAGGCGCAGCGTGTTGGTCACCGACACGCGGCTCTTCCCCACCCGGCGGGAGACGTCCTCGTGGGAAAGACCGAACTCTTCGTGCAGATGCCGGTAAGCTTCGGCGGTTTCGAGCGGGGCGAGATCCTCGCGCTGCAGGTTTTCGATCAGCGCCAGCTCCAGCCGCTGCTGGTCGGAGGCGTCGCGCACCAGCACCGGCACTCGCTCGAGTCCGGCCAGCTTCGACGCCTCCAGACGGCGTTCGCCGGCGATCAGCGTGTATTCCTCGGAATCCGGCCCGCGGGTGACGATCAGCGGCTGCAGCACGCCGTGCTCGCGGATCGAGGCGGCCAGTTCCTCGAGTTCCGTATGGCCGATCTCCGCCCGCGGTTGGCGCGGGTTGCGCCGAATCTTTCCCACCGGCACCAGCATCGAATCGGCGGAAGTGGTTTCCACCGGCAGCAAGGCATCCAATCCGCGTCCCAGTCCGTGTTTTTTCGCGCTCATCGTCTCACCCTTTGGCCCGGATGCGGGCCCCGTCGGATCGCAGGATCTCCTCGGCCAGTTCGCGGTAGGCAATCGCCCCCATCGACGCCGGGGCATACACGGAAATCGGGATCCCGTGCGAGGGCGCTTCCGCCAGGCGGATGCTGCGCGGGATCACGCTGGAGAATAGTTTACCGGGGAAATGCCGTCGCACTTCCTCAATCACCTGGGTCGAAAGATTCGCCCGGCCGTCGAACATGGTCATGGCCACACCGCGGATTTCCAGCTTCGGGTTAAAGAGGAACGCATGCGGCCGATGGTTTGCGTCAGCTGGCTGAGGCCCTCCAGCGCCAGATATTCGCACTGCACCGGAATGATCGCGCCGCCGTCGGCGGCCACCAGCGCGTTGAGCGTGAGGATTCCCAGGGAAGGCGGAGAATCCACCAGGATGTAATCGTACGAGGGGAGAATATCCTTGAGCGCGTTGCGCAGCCGGAATTCGCGGCCTTCCTCGTCGATCAGTTCCACCTCCGCGCCGGTGAGGTTGGGTGACGAAGGCAGCAGGCTGAGCCCGAGCTGCTCGTTTTGAAGAATGGCCGCCACGATCGTCTCGGAACCGATCATCACCTCGTACGCGCCGCGATGGACCTCGCGTTTGTCCACCCCCAGGCAGGAGGTGGCGTTGGCCTGCGGGTCGAGGTCCACCATGAGCACTCGCTGGCCCAAATCGGCGAAGTTGGCCGCCAGGCTGATGGTGGTGGTGGTCTTGCCCACACCGCCTTTCTGATTGACGAACGCATACACTCTGGTCACGGAGATTCCCCCGCCCGTTTATAGTCCAGGATTTCTTCGCGCGTTGGCACGCCGTCGAGCCCGGTCCGGGTGACGGAAGTGGAAGCGAGGACCGTGGCCATGCGCGCCGCTTCCCAGGCGTTCCCGGTTTCTTTTAAGCGCAGGAAAAAAACCGCCGCGAAAATATCGCCGGCTCCCGTCGGATCGATCTCCGGCTGGGTCGGCGCCCGGAAGATCTGCACCTCGCCCTTCCAAAAAACCCGGCAGCCTTGCGCCCCATCGGTAACGGCGCACACCCGGCACATCCGCGCCAATCGTTCGGCTTCCGCCCCGTCGCCGTCGACGTCATCCACGCTGACTACCGCCGCATCCGCCCCGCGCGCCGCAAGTTCCGCTTCCGGCCCGGCGGCGTGGCGCACTTTTCCGTCGGCATCTACTGCACGCATCCATCCCTGCAGCGTCACGCAGCGCAACGAATGCGGGAACAGATCGAGCAATCCGGGTTTGACCTCGCCGGCGACGGGCGCCAGGTGGACGATGGAGGACGTTAACCAAGCTTTGGGGATGTGCACCGGGCCGAGGCTTTCCGCCACCGAACGGATCCATTGTTCCCGTACTCCGTCATGGTAGCGGTTCTCGAAAATCGTCTCGCGGCCGGAGAGCACCTTCTGGATTAGCATTCCGTCGAGGGCGGAGAGGTTGCATCCCGGCGAACAGGAAGTCACCAGCGCCGTCTTCGCCCCCCAAGCCAGCGCCGTGAGTCCGGCGTACGCAGCCGTTCCTCCCCGCCGCTCGCCCCCGGGGACGATGTCTCGTGTGACGTGGCCGATGATTAAGTATTCGGGCGCGCGGTCCTCGGTGGTGGATGGCACGGATGGAATTATACTATCCGCCTCGACCCTCTCCTCCAATCCCATCCCGATTTACCCGGTGAGGATTTGGGGAGAGGGCGGGAAAGAGGGGTCATGCCCGAACTGCCCGAAGTGGAGACCATTGCGCGCAAGCTGCGCGAAGGATGCGGCGGGGAACCCTCGATCCTCGGGCGCGAGATTCGCTCGGTGGAGATCCGCCACCCCAAGCCGATCGCATTCCCAACCGCGAAGATTGCGCGCCAACAGTTGCGCGGCCAGGTGTTTGAGGAAATTTCGCGGCGGGGGAAATTTCTCGTCTGCCGCCTCTCGCGCGGATATTTGCTCATCCACCTGCGGATGAGCGGAGATTTACGGGTTCTGCCCGCCGGAAAGCCGCCGCGAAAGCACGATCACGTGATTTGGCACCTTTCCGGCGATGCGGACCTGCGGTTCCACGATCCGCGCCGATTCGGCCGGATCTGGCTGGTGGATTCCCCGCGCGAGGTGTTGGGGGCGCTGGGGCCGGAGCCGCTCGCGCCGGAATTTACCGCGGCCCGGCTGGGGGAGATGCTGCGCGGACGAAAACGGCTGCTCAAGCCGCTGCTGCTGGACCAGACATTTTTGGCGGGGCTGGGAAATATTTATACCGACGAAGCGCTGAATCGTGCGCGGTTGAATCCGCTGCGCCGCAGCGATTCGCTCCGCAAGGATGAAATCGCGCGGCTGTGGCATGGGATTCGCGCCGCGCTAAAGGTCGGGATCGCGCAGGATGGGGCCAGCATCGACTGGGTCTACCGCGGCGGAAATTCCCAGAATCACTTCCGGGTCTACGACCGCGAGGGCCGGCCCTGCCAACGGTGCGGCGCGCGGATCCGGCATACCGTCGTCGGGCAGCGGTCGACATACTACTGCCCGAAGTGCCAACCCCCAGGGCGAAGCCGTATCCAAAAATCGGATTAAGAATGCAATATAATGAATGACCGCGCGGCATGCCCCGCATTCTTCGATTAATAAAGCGGAATGCGGGGCAAGCCCCGCTTTCTACAAAAAGTTCTAAGGAAGAAAGCGGGGCAAGCTGCGGGGTATTCATCATCCCGCGAGAGCGGGAGAAAAATGCAAAAGCGGCCGCCTGAGCGCAAGGCAAGCAGGCGATCGGCATCAGCGACCGCGATCTTTTACGATAGGGAGAGCAACCATGATGCGAAACATGAGATTCCAAAACCGGCCCCTGAATCCCGTCAACATGGCGCTCCTGATCCAGGCCAATCGCGCGATGGCCGGCGGAAAGCCGGCCGAAGCGGCTCCGCTGTTTGCGCAACTCGCCCAGCGCATGGAAGCCAACCAGCATCCCCGCCGCGCGGGGATTTTCCACGCGATGGCGGCCAATGCGTCGGCCGACGGCAATTCCGAGCAGGGCGCGATGGAGCACGCGCGCGCCGCGCTTCAAGCTTTTCTGCAAAATCAGATGAATCAGAGGGCGTCGATGTTTTTCACAAACATCACACGGAAAATGAACGAGCGCGGCATGAAGGGGTCCGCCGATCAATTGGAAAAAGAATTCGGCGGCCAGGTGAAGAAGTTGCCGGCGGGTCCGGCGGCCGGCGCGGCGCAGCATCACGGCGTATTGCCGACGAACTGCACAAAATGCGGCGCGCCGATCCACGGCAACGAAGCCAATTGGGTGGATGACAATACGATTGAGTGCGAATACTGCGGCGTGCTTATCCGGTCAGGACAATAACAAATATTTGAGCCAACCGTCTTCGGATGGCCGGTAGCCCGCTTCCTCCGCCTCCTTCCGGAGAAGAAAGACGGAGCGATCGGTGAAAAGGATTCGGGTTTGCGCCGACGCCGTGTTTGAAGAACTCAGATAATTCGAATCCGGTGCAACGAGGAATACTCCCGGCCGCGTATTCCCTGAGAGGAAGCTTCCAGAGGGAATTTCAGATTTTCCGGTGCGCAAAAGCCCCCCTATTTTCTTCCGCGTCTTCCGTGTACTGTTTTTCAATGATGACATTCCCCGGCGTCGATTGCGCGCTGGATGGAAAAATTCGAAATGGGATTAACCGCGTGAAACGCTTATGGATATTTCTCCTGGGAATGGGTATGAGTGCCTGCTCCGCAACGCCGCGTTGCAGCGATCATCCGTCTGAGGAATGCACGCGGATCTTGTTTATTGGGAACAGTTATACCTTCGAGAACGACCTGCCGGGAATGTTCGCCGAGTTGGCAAGCTCTGGCCATCACTTTATGGAAACCCGAACATTGGCTCAGGGCGGGTGGACGCTCGCGGATCATGTGAACGATAAAAACACCCTGCCGGCCATTCAATCCGAAAGATGGGATTACGTGGTCTTGCAGGAACAAAGCGAAATACCCGCCTTCGAACAATCCCGCACGGCAAGCATGTACCCGGCGGCGAGAACCCTGGTTCGGATGATCGAGCAAAACGGGGAGAATCCTATTTTTTTCATGACCTGGGCGTATCGGGACGGGGACAAGGCGTACGGCTACAACGATTACGACAGCATGCAAAATCAAATCGTCGTCGGTTATCTGTCGATTGTGCGCGAACTGGGGGTTCCGATGGCGCCGGCGGGGTATGCCTGGTGGTGGATAAGGAAACAGGCTCCGGAAATCGATCTGTGGCAATCGGACGGGAGCCATCCGAATCCGAATGGCACGTATCTGGCGGCCTGCGTTTTCTATGCGACCATATTCCGGGAAAGCCCGGAAGGGCTTGGCTACACCGCGCGAATACCTGTAAAAAACGCGCAGGCGCTGCAATCCGCCGCAGCGCGCGTGGTACTGGATGATCCGAAGGAATGGAATCTTCAATAATCGCGTAAAGGGAAAAAAGTAGACCGTGATCTCCGAATTTGCCGGTTGTTCCAAGCATGAAGATTAATGGCGTTTACAAAGTTATGTCAAAATTATCAAAAATATATTGAATGACATCTACTCCAATCTACGTAAGCACTGAAAATATTTTCATCACAATGTAAACGTCTGGAGCGGTGGAAATGCCGTCGATCCTCATCTCCGGTTAATGAACGATCGCGCGAGCGGCCGCGCAGCATCACGGCCCACAATTCTCAAAAAAATGCGGAGCATAGGGCGGGTTTCTTCATCCTGCGAAAGCGGAACAAAGAAATGCGCTAATCTCCTTTTACGTTTCTCTGACATATTCGTTCTACAGTAAAAGTAAATTGCTATCAGGTGAAAAGAAACATCTTTCCGGAAAATTTTGGCTGGAAAGTGGCAAGGATAGGAGGGCCCGATGAAAACAAGAAGCTTCGTTCCCGTATTCATGATTGTCATGACTTTTGTGCTGGTCAGTTGCGGCGCTGCGGCAACTCCCGTTTCCACACCCACCCCATTAGCACCGTCGCAGACGCCAACTCCAACGCCCCTCCCTGAAGTCACCGTCACACCTACGCCGACGCCTCCACTTGGATCCACCGAAGTTTTGCCGCCGGCGCCTACCAACACTCCAATACCCCCTGCGGTAACAACGGTGGATGTGACTATCATTAATTTTGCTTTTGATCCAGCCGCCATCACGATCAAAGCGGGTACAACGGTTCGTTGGATTAATCAGGACAGCGCCAGTCACACCGTGACCAGCGACACCGGCTTGTGGGATTCCGGCAATGTGGCGCAAGGCGCCAGCTTCAGCCGGGTATTCGACACCGTGGGCACGTTTGCCTATCATTGCGGAATCCATCCTTCAATGAAAGGAACGATCACCGTTACCTCTTGAGATCCAAGGCGGGTGACGCCGCTGTAAGAGCTATGTCTCCGGAGGTGAGCCGCAAATATTCCGGGAATTTTCGGCGGGAAGGAAAATCCTTCCCGCCGATTATTTTTCAATGCCTTTGGGGTTCCCTGCGCGGACAAGTTTGCCGGGCGGGTTAGGGGACGAGTGCTCCGAACTCGCAAACGCCTGCGCAAAAAACGAGGGGGAAGCCGCTCGGCTACCCGTCCTAGCTCCCGCAGTGTTTGAGATTGGGATAAAGCCGGGGTGTAGGGTGGATTTATTTTATCCGCGCGAAGCGGGGACCAGCGCCTGCTCTCGCGCGCGTCGTCGCGCAGCGATGTGCGCGAGGGAAGCACTGATGGAAATCGTTGGAGGCGGGGTCAACGACGGACGGACTTTTTCGAAGGTTTCGAATTGTTATTTCTACTTGGGTTAAGGCGAAATCAATCATTAGAATAATGGTTATTTTTATCGCGGGTCCCCGGTGCGGAGTGATTGTCGAGCAGAAACCGCGAAAGCGCAAATTCCGAACGCCCAAGAAAATGAAGGCCATCGAATGGATTTTGGGAGAAATTCTTCATCTCCCAGTCCGGTAACTTTTCGGTGCTCTCCGTGATTATTTCCGGGATTTCTGAATCCGGACTGGTAGAAATATTCTTCGGATTAGCGAATCCGATTTCCAACCGGCGCACGGGCTCAGAAGATGGTTCAACGTTCCGATCAACGACGATGGAAAAAAAAGAAAGTAGGATTGTTGATGATATAATCTTCAGACCGCTTTCCGCATTCATTCCTTCATGGATGGTTCGCAAATGAAAAGGGCAATCTCGCGCCCCGTCGCCACACTGACAATAATTGTCCTGGCTCTCCTTTTACTCTGCGTCGGCGGATATATCGCCGTGGACATCCGGCCTTCCATCGGCGCGCAGGGAGCAGATTTGCTGCGCAGCGTATTCGGAGCCGAGGTGGTTGCAAGGCTGGAGGGAGCGGTTTTTCAGGTCCAGGATACCGTTCACCATTGGGAATACGGCTTGGGCGTAAGGCCCGCCGCGCCCTGGAGCGTTGTGTCGATAAGCCTTCCTTCGCCGTCTGCCGGACCTGCTTCCACTACTCCAACCGTCCCTTCCTTCTCCCCCTCCGCCACTCCGGAATTAACTACGGCCGAACCGACCGGCGAACCCTCACCCACCCTTACTCCTGCTCCCGTCCGCTGGCCTCCGCGCCTATCCCGGCCATCGGCGCGTTGCCGGGCGAAGGGAAGTGGGCTCCGTATTTCACCGACTCGCAAGGGCGCATGGTTGGGTACCGGACGTTTGTCCAACCGGATCCCACTCGGGCCTATACGGTCGTGGCCATCGTTGCCATCGATCTTGCCCAGACGCGGCTGCACTACATGTTGGGTTTTACTGAACCCATTTCGGGGGTGCCCATTGACCGGACTGGAATTATTCCAGCGGAAGATAGAAAGCCGGGGATTTTGCTCGCTGTTTTCAATGGGGGTTTTCAGACTGTGAACGGAAATTATGGGGTGATGGTAAATGGAAAAACGCTGATGCCGATGCGCGACGGACTCGGGGCGTTGGCGATCTTTCAGGACGGCCGAGTGCAGATCGGCGTCTGGGGAACCGACTTCACCGCGTATAACGAGATCGCCGTGCTGCGTCAGAACGGGCCGATGATCATTGAGGGCGGAAAGATTAATCCACAAACAAGCGACGAATCGCCGGAATACTGGGGATACACCGTGAACGGGAAAGTCCCTACCTGGCGTTCCGCGGTCGGGCTCAGCGCCGACGGAAAGACCCTCTACTATGCTGTCGGGTCCAGTATGACCATTCCTGATGTGGCCTTGGCGCTGAAAGCGGCCAGTGTGGATTCGGCCATTCAATTGGACATCAATTACTATTGGACTCTGTTTTGCACGATTCATTTTGACAAGAACGTCCCCACCTCGCTGCCGCTCCTGGCCGAAATGAAAGACAACACCAACCGCTATCTCCACGCCTCGGCCCGTGATTATTTCTATCTGACGACGTCCGCCCGGTAGGGCTTGGCCCCCGTACATCTCCTGATTTCAAATCGCGGATAGACCGCGCGTCACCGCCGCCCAATCCGGCTGGCCGAGGAATATCCCGTCCTTCGGTTGGTCCGAAGAGGGAAGAGTGGATATTCCACAAAGCGCGGAGGATCCGTTGGGCCGCCGCTTATTTTATTGGGTTACAAAACCACTGCCTTTGGCAGTAAGTAGAATGAAAAGGCTCTACCGGGAGAGTAATTCTCAGGAATTTCAATGGAATTGAACGTTCTTACCTCTCTCCGCGCAACCTCTCTCCATTAATCGATAAAGGAATTGGATTGGATCCGTACCCTCGCGATCCCATCCCTCCCCTCCTGCTCCTCCCCTCCTTTCCCGTGCTATGGGAAGGGAGGAGAGGGATCCTCAAGGCAATGGATAACGAAGGGATCGATGGGAGGGGTGAGACGGGATGGTTTTTTCGGGAAAGCAAATGGGAGCAGAGGATAGCCGCAATTGACCTCAACAAGGAGATGGCATGAGCGCACCTTCCAGGTACGGCATTTCAAAGCCACCGCCTATTGCGGTGGTAATTGATTTCGGGATACGTCTCTGACAGATAGAAAAGTTCTATATCGGGGAGTACTGCCAACGTTGACGATGCCAGTCTTCAATTAATTATTCCACCGATTCGTGAAGAGCGGAGCGAGAGCGACCATCGCGAAGAAGAATATTCTGGTATTCCATTCTTTATTATCGAAGCAAGATTGCTCTAGCAGGGTGTTGAAAAAAGGAAAAAAGGTGGTCGAGTAGCGGATTTTGCGTATCCCCGGCCCGACCCGCCGGGGCGGGCGAGACCACCGAAAAATGGCGGGGTCTCGATACGCCCACAGAAAACGCGGGCTACCCCGGCCCGCCCGGTGGGCTTGCCGGGGCGGGCTCGACCGGCTTTTTCAATACCCTGCCAGATCCCTTCGGGCGTCGGCCGGAGAGGCGGTCCAGAAATCTGCTTGGAAAACGTTTGGAATAATGGCCTTCATAGTAGAATGGAATCCCAGGATGGTGGACGATCTTGAAAATGAAAAACCGCCCGAGTGGACGGAAACGCCGCGGACACCCGAAGATTTCCTGCGGCAGAAAAGAGGTCAGCGGTGAAAATACTTTCGTATGAGACCGCAACGGAATTCCTCCGGGCGGCGCAAGCCGAGTTGGAAACCCGCGAGGCGGCCAACAACCTGATGCTCGGAATTTGCGGGCAGTTGGCGAGGCATCCGGAGAGGTTCTCCGCTCCGCCGGTGCTAAGGACCGTCGAAGAGGACGGCGCGATGGTCCTCGCGGCCATCATGACGCCGCCTCATCGTTTGATTGTTTCCTCCGGGCGCTTGCCGCCCTCAGACGCTGCGGTGCAGCAATTTGCCGAGGGCTTGATCCGCGAGGGGCAAAAACTGCCGGGAGTATTGGGTCCGGTGGCTTTAGCGGGAAAAATCGCAGAAGCTTGGCAACAAGCGACCGGCGCCCCGTACCAGGCGGCGGAACAATTGAGAATCTACGAATTGAAAGCGGTCGCCATTCCGGCGGCGGGCCGGGGTAGGCTAAGAACAGCCGGGGCGGAAGATTTCGAGCATATCGCCCGGTGGTGGCACGCGGCGCAGATGGAAATGTTCGGAAATTCGAACGCGGAGGAAAACCGTCAAACGGCGAAATACCGGATTGGCGACGGCGATGTTTTTTTATGGGAGGACGGCGGAACGGTCTCCATGGCATGCAAGACCCGCCCGACCAGTCATGGAATCAGCGTGGGCATGGTCTTCACGCCGCCGGAATTACGCTGCCGGGGATATGCGACGGCCTGCGTCGGGGAATTGAGCCGGACTCTGCTTCGGACCGGCTGGGGATTTTGTTCTTTGTATGCGGATCTTCTCAACCCGGTGTCGAATAGTATTTACCAAAAAATCGGATACCGGCCGGTCGAGGATGTTACCGAGTACGCGTTCCTGGATAAAAATTGATAGGACTCGCGTTGGATCCGCGGGGTTTTCCGGACGCGCGGAAAGATTATCCCTGGAATATTAAAAGGATGGCCAGGGAACCTGTGTCCACTGAGTATAGCCGTGCTTTTCGACGGTATACACCCTTCCGGAAGAAGGCTGCGAACACCCGGGGTCGTCCTCGAAAATCAAACCGGGGTTGGCGGTGTTTACTCCGGTATAGCTGACCGGAGCAAAATAAATCTGGCCGGCGTGGCAGACCCAGGCCTCCACCAGATATCCCCGGTAATCATCCTCCGTCATCCAAACCGAATTCCACATGATCGTGACTTGGTTCCCGTTCCGCCAGGCCTCGACGCCGTCCGGCCGCGGATAGAGTTGGGAAAAGGGGAGGAGCGAGGTGTATTGCGGAGTATCGTTTATATTTCCGTGAACCACCTGGACCAGCGAGGAAAGGATCCAGCACGGATTGTTTCCGCCGAGAGCCTGGATATACAACCACAGCGTGGGCTCCCAAACCCCGGGCTTATTCTGGCTGAGGCTCTCCTGCCAGCCGAGAACGTTCATGAGCGTATCGGTGAACAAATCATACTTGAAGAGGTAGGCGACCCCCGGCCCGAAAAGGCAGGCGGAATGCATGAGGACCTTAACAATGGGCGCGGAATAGGTCGGGGTGTTGGTCGGTGTAAATGTTGGAAGGGGGGTCGGAGTCTCGGTGGCGGTGGAAGTGTACGTCGGGCTGTACTCGGGCGTGGAGGTAGGAGTGACCGTCACGGGCACTTCGACGATCCGCGTGACTTCGAGTGTTTGTAGAACCGTCTGGACGACGGTGACTTCCCGGATTGCCGGTGGGGCGGCGTTGCAGGCTGTTCCGGCCATAAAGAGGAGAAACAACCCCGCCAGGGGCGCGCCGCGGCGTATTCCGGATCGGGCACGATTGAACGGAAAATCTTTCATCGGCGATTATTCTAACACCCGGAAATGGATTTGTTTAGGTTAAAAAAGCGGCGCGGCCCAAAAGACCGCGCCGCTTTAGGATGGTTGAGGAAAAAACCGCGTCGGTCTTTAAGACCGATGCGGTTTATCTACCGGTTGAACATCCCCGCCAGGAAAAGTTCCACCGGCTTGCCGTGAATCGAGGGCGAGGCGTCGCGCAACGCCACCGGAGCGTAGTATCCCCAGGCGAAGAACCCGGTAATCCAATCGCGGTCGGATGCGGCTGATAGCAGCGCCTGGTAGGCGCGGGTCTGTGCGTCGAAATCCGGAGCCAAGGTGAGGGCCAGCCCCGGACCGGGGAAGATCGATTGGAGAGGCAGACAGGAACCGAGCGAATCGCGCGGGCAGCCGCCGTCGGCGCCATTGAGGGATGCGTAGGCCGGTGCGAGGAAGATCGGTTTTCCCAGCGCGCGGAGGTCGGTCAATTTATCGTCAAGCAGCGCTCCGGCGGCGGTTTTCATCTCGTCAGGGGAATTTGCACCGGAGGTGACCGGGCCGCTCACCCGCACGATAAATTCGTCCACCTCGTCGAAAAATTGCGGGACGGCGGGGAACGCGTCGGTGAGCGGAAGCTCGACCGCGAGCTTCCCGGAATAGTGCAAGCGCACATTGCGAACGAGCACCCGCCAGCGGGTTTCGATGTCCGCCGGTGTTTGCGGATTGCCAGGCAAGGCGGGAAGAACCTCCGACCGGGCGATCACCAACTCTCCCACGCCGTTTTGCTGGGCGATGTCGGCGTAGGTGTACAGCAGGTTTGAGTAGGCGTCGAAGAACGCGTCCCACCAGGCATTATCGCGCGGAGCCGTATCCCACCAATCCGAGGTCGTTCCGGAAAGCGCGCCGACGGTCGGCGCCAGCGCCGGTTGCATTCCGGCGGCTCGGACACTGGCCAATTGATAGCCCACATCCGATCGGAGCGGGGAGGCCAGTTCGGGCAGGTAGCGGATTTCCGGAACGGGGGCGTTGGCTCCCAGATACCACTGCGGGCCGAGAAAAACAGTTCCGGCGCGCAAACCCGCCAGATCAGCGATGGTGGAATCATATGGCGGCGACCACTCCGCAGGGGAGAACATCACGCCGAACCGAAGGCTGGCGCGGACGGCGGCCGACGGGGCGGGGATCGCGGCGGAGGAGGTGTCCGGCCAGGCGGTCCATCCAAGAATCGTATCGACGATCGTTTGAGGAGCGGCACTCACCCGGAACTGCCGTCCGGTTGCCTGGTCGCCCGCCGTGGCCAGGTCGTCGGCCAGTCCGCACACCCCGTTGCGGCAATAGCGGTACGCCACCGGCCCCGGCCATTCGAGCGGGCTCTCGAGCGTGTAGGTCCATTGCTGCGGTCCGATCATCCACATGGGAATCGGACGCATCCAGATTCCCTGGAACGGACTGAATTGAATGTAGACCTTCTCGCTGGACGGCGTGCTGGGAGGAGTGACGGCATTGAAGGTGACCGGTCCTTGCTTGCCGGAACGCCACGTTGGGACGCCGTTCTCGATGATGGCATCGTGCTCGGGAACGATCAGCTCGTGCAAGAGCAATCGCCCCTGTGAATCCCGCTCGGCGTTCCAGAACCCGTCGCCCATGGTGAACTTATAGCGAACGTAGGTTCCCACCGGCAGCGAGAGCGACGCGACATACGTGCCGTCGCCGAGCGCGGTCATGAGCGGAGCGCGGGCGGGTTCGACCATGGTGGAAGCCGCCCCCGGCTCGAAGGTGTTGCCCAGCGAAAGCAGATTCCCCGTCAGCCTGATCTGCGCTCCGGGCGGGGTTTCCGATTGCGGAACATAGAGGTGGAAGGAAATCGTCACATGGGGAGCGGGCGAAAGCAGCAGGTTGGCCGGCGTGTCCTGCCCGTCGGCGACGATGGCTTCCTGAACGAAGGGGCGGTAATCCCCATCCAAATCGAAGGCGACTAAAGTCTGTTTCCCGGAGGGCACGCCGGTGAGAAGGTAGGATCCGTCGGTATTGGTTTGCGTCCGCATCCCGCCCGCGCCCACCTGTAAACCCGGAATCGCGAGCCCGGTTACGCCGTCGCGCACCAGGCCGCGGATCCGTCCGGTGGTTCCGTGAAAATCCGTTCCCAGCCAGTGGGCCACCGAGTCTTCCACCTGATTGTTTCCGGATACGTAATACGTCCGGTAATCCACCGTGCCCGGTCCGGACGCCGCTTCGAGCTCGCCGCTCGAAAGGTGGTAGCGGTAATTAATCAGCGCGTTTCTCGGGAAATCCAGCGCCACCTGCCACAAGCCGGTGTCGATCTGTTTCATTTGATAGCTGGTCGGATTAAGCGCCAGCCCGGTGACTTCGTCGAGGATGTCGAGGATGACGTTATCTCCCGACGGGGTATCATCCGGCGTGTGCGCCAGGAACGTGACGTTGTACGTGGGCAGCGGGAGCGGGGTGGAAATCGGATAGGCGTTGGAATTTCCCGTTCCGCACCCGGCCAGGATGAGCCCGGTCAGCAGCGCGCCGGCCACCGACCGGATCAGGAGATGTCGGACCTTCATAGGCCTCCAAAAGCAAACTGAGTCTTCGAAAAAAGAAACGGGATTCTTTTCACGAATCATATGGATACATGATACTCGAGAATGAAAAATCCGGCGGTTTGCCGGTGGCAGGGGGAATTCCGGCGGCGGAATCCGGTTGCGCTTGGCGGATAGTTCCAACCCGATGGCCTGCTCCGGGATCTGGGAGAAAAAGAAGAATTGCCGGGTTACCCCTTCGCCGCGGGAGGGTTGCCCCGCCGGGCGATCCAGCCTGGAATCTTCGCGGCGGCAAACCAAGTCAGCAGGCAGGTGGCGAGCATCCCGACCACCGCGGTGGCGAACCCATCCTGCCAAAACGTCTCCGGGAACAGCCGGATCAGAGTGTCGGAATAGGGGAACATCCAGGTGCCGCCGCTGAAAAACACTTCATGGAAGGTGACGAACGCCCAATTCCATGCCAAGGCGACGATGACCAAAACGGTCAATAGCAGGGCAAAGCCCGCGATCCCCGCCGTGGAGAGAGTTTTCCATAATATCGAGCGGCCCTTCCAAAAAAGGAAAGCGCCTCCCAGCAGGTAGACGACCGCGAGAATCTCCAGCAGCCGCATTCCCTTTAAAACGAGATCATGCACATCGGCCATGTGTTTCATTTCGCGGTCGTTGTAGAGCGGCGCGCCGCCGGGAAGGGAAAATTGCGAAAAATAATTCGGTCCTTCCCCCGAGAGCAAATAATTGGCGGAAATTTCCGCCCAATGAATCCGTTCCTGCGTGGTGAATCCGAACGGATCCGGCGGGAAGCCGGGCCGGTTGTATTCCAGGGAAACGAAGACCGGGAACAGCATGATCCGGACCCAGACCAGCAGGACAAGGAAGGGAAACAGAATGATCAAGACGGTGCGGACGAAAAGTTTCACGGCGCCTCCGTTGTTATGGGTGAGCCAGGGTGCTGAGCTGGCCGGAGAGGACGAATTGGATCACCATGGCGTTGGTGAGCTCTTCGATCGGCGCGCGGTCGTCGGTGAAGACCATTCCACCGACGGGTGTGGGCTGCAGGTTCGAGATGGTCCATTCCAATACCGTCATGAGGTCCGGCGGGATGCTGCCCGCCGTTTTCACCGCGCGGTAATTTTCGAGCAGGTTGGCGATGGTGGTGGGTTGCACCGTGGCGTAGAGGATGCTGTTCATGCTGTAGGGGACGTCCGCCACGTAGACGCTCGGGAAGACCGCCGCGAGAGTGGCCGCCAGGCCGCTAATCAGACGGCGGTCGTCCGGCAAGCGGGCGACGTTGATCGTCACCACGCCGTCGGGAGCCAGATGCGAGCGCACGATCCGGAAGAATTCGACGGTCGTCAGATGCGGCGGAATGTAGGGCGGCCGGTAGGCGTCGATGGCGATCACCGAAAAAGTATTTTTACTATGCTCTAGTCCCCAGCGGCCATCGACCGTGAGGGCGTTGAGATTCGGCTCGGTCATCCCGAAATATTTCCGCCCAATGGCAAGGATGGCGGGATCGATTTCATATCCTTCGATCGGGATGGGGCCGTATATTTTTGTGAACTGGTTGGCGCTGGTGCCGGCCGCCAGCCCGACGATGGCGAGCGATTTCACCTGCGCGTCGGTGCGCGGAGGAGCGTTGAAGAAGGGGGCCGCGAGGAAATAATCCCACGTGCCGCCCGTCAGCAGCACCGACGGGGAATAGACGGAATGGATTCCCTCGCCTTCGTTCAGGCGCAGATAGCGCACGCCGTCCTGTTCGACCACCTGGATGTAGTTGTAGGCGGATTCTTTTTCAAGGATCATCCCGGTGTTGTTTTTGATCGGCCGCCCGGTGCCCAGCCAATACAGCGCGGCCAGGGTTAGCGGCATCCAAAAATTCCACAGCGCCGCTCGGCGGTCCGAGAGCCACAGGCCCGCGAGCGCGACCGCCAGTAGCAGAGCGGAAAAAGCGAAGAACGTGCGCGCGGTGCCGATCGATGGAATCAGCCACAGCACCGGCAGAAACGTTCCAACGATCGAACCGAGGGTGGAGATGGCGTACAGCCGGCCGGATACGTTGCCGGCCGCCTGCACGTCGCGGAGCGCCAGCCGGATGGCGAAGGGCGAGACGCAGCCCATCAGGGTGACTGGAACGGAGAAGAGAATGAGCACCGCCCCGAACGAGCCGATCACCACCGAAGCGTTTAGCTTTTCCACGGCGGAGGCGGCCGCGATCAGCACGGGTCGGCTAATCACCGGAACCACCGCTGTAGTCAACGCCGCCCAGGCCATGATCCGGTAAAACACGGTCGGGTTTGGGTTGCGATCCGCCCAGCGTCCGCCGATAAAATATCCGGCGGTCAGGTAGACCAGGATCAACCCGATGATGTTGGCCCAGACCAGGTTGCTGGTGCCGAATACGTTGCCCAGCAGCCGCGAAGCGGCCAATTCCACCGCCAGCGCGGTCATGCCGGAAACGAATACTGCCAATTGGAGAAAACGCGGGATGCCTTTCACGGGGGCTCCGGGTTGAGGGATGGTTGATTATACCCGGAGCGGAGCAGGGTTGTTCCACAACCGCTTTCAGTACGGGAGAGCGCCCCGAGGGGAGGAACGTTTTTATACTGCGCAGAATCAATCGTCCAAAGACCGGAGAGGTTTAAAAAAAACCTGTCAGGTCTGACCTTTTCCACCGCAGCTAATCCGCGCCCCAAGTCCGCTATAATTCGCGCGATGGCCATCTCCACGTTTTCTCCCAGCGACCACCGGCGCAACCGCTTTGGTTTCGTCCTGGATTACATATTCTTCAACGTCGGATTGACGTTCGCGGGCATCAACACCACCTTGCCGGCCTTCGCCGCGCGCCTCACGGCGGATCCCCTGTTGATCGGACTGGTTGGGGCGGTGTGGATGGGCGGCTGGCTGCTGCCGCAAATGTTCGCGGCCCGCTACCTCTCGACCGCCCCGCGCAAGATGCCCTTCATCCTGTTTTTCTCCTGGATCGGCCGGCCGGTGTTCCTGCTGTTCGCGTTGTATCTTTTTCTCAGCGGCGCGGTCTGGCCGGCGGCGACGCTCCTGCTGTTATATCTGGCCAGCTTCTACTTCAGCTTTACGGATTCGATCACCGGCGTGGCCTGGTTCGACCTGCTAGGGAAAGCTCTCTCCAACCGAGAACGCGGGCGGTTCATCGGCCTGGGGCAGGCGGTCGCGGGGATCCTCTCCATCGCGGCGGGCGTGATCATCCGCTGGGTGTTGGAATCCTCCGGCCTGAAATTTCCCAATAATTACGCTGTGATTCTGGTGTTCGCGGACATTTGCTTTCTGCTTTCGCTGGCTGCCATCTACCTCGTCCGCGAGCCGATCGAAAAAGTGGCGTCGGAACGCCAGAAGATGACCGAATATCTGCCGGGACTCGTGCAATTGATCCGGCAGGACAAGATGTTCCTGCGGGTAAACGTCGCCCGCCTGCTGATCGGGTTGTGCAGCCTGGCTTCGCCGTTTTTTGCGGTTTATGCAATCCGCGTTCTGAATCTGCCGGAGGGGGACGTGGGCTGGTTTGCCATCGCCCAAACGATCGGCCTGGCCGTCGCGGGCATGGTGCTGGGAAGCTTGGCCCAGCGCAAGGGATCGGTGAGCGTGGTCCGCCTCGTCGGCGGCATCTACCTAACGGCTCCGGTTTTTGTCCTGGCCGCCGGTGCGCTGGGAGGAAATCAGACGGTCGCCACTTTTTTAATGGCGGCTGCCTTCCTGATGCTCGGGATGGGCGACGGTTCGATCATGCTGGGTTTTCTCAATTACGTGTTAGACATCGCGCCCCCGGACAAACGCCCGATCTACGTCGGGTTGACCAACACGCTTGCCGGGGTCACGGTGCTCTTTCCGTTCCTCGGCGGGGCGCTCGTGGATGGAGTTGGGTATGGGGTTGTCTTCGCCCTGGCCGCCGCCGGGATTGCCGCCGGTTGGGTGGTGGGCGCTTCCTTACCCGCCGTGGGGGCGCCCGTCGGCGGCGAACCACCGCGGGCGGGGATCTCCGATCGATAGGGCGTTTTGGGAAGAAGATTAAATGAAGCGGATGGATCCTTCGCCGGTAGGTGGATTGAACGCAATCGGTTTCAAGCATGATCGGTTTTTCCTTCTATAGTACAATCATGACGATTGCCTTCCTAAAGGGCACAGCGGGAATATTTTTATGTAACGCGGAGTAGCTGATCCGCATGCCGGCGTCGCAAACATCACAGATAGGCTCACGCCAACCCCTTCCGCGGGTGCTCGTGCTCGCGGATATGCCCGAATCCGGCGAGTGGCTGGTGCGCGAAGTCCTGCTGCCACGGGGGTTTGCCGCCGAGGTAGCCCGCCCGGATTCGCCCCCGGCCGACGTGGTGGCCATCGACCTCACCCAGCTGCAAGGGCTGCAAGTGACGGGAATGCGCCAGCGCCGGGAACAAGGGGATGCGGCGCCGGCTATCGTCATGGCCAGCCGCATCAACCCGGAGCTCGCGCGGGAACTTTTCCACCTCGGCATCCGGGATTTCCTCCTCAAGCCCTGCAAACCCGACGATATCGTCCAATCCATCATGAATGTGTTCCACCAGTCCTCCGTCCAACAAGGCGAACGGCAGAGCATCGGCGAGTTGCGTCTCAACCTCGAACAGTTGCGCCGCCGTAATGAGGAGCTGCGTTCGCTGCTCGACATCGGCCGAGCCGTCACCCAAACCCGCCAGGCGGATTTGTTGCTGCGGCAGATCGTGGAGGCCGCCGCCTACCTCACCGGCGCGGAGGACGCGGGAATTTACATGCTCGAGGAAACTTCGGGCGACATCATCCTGCGGGCGAGTAAGGAAGCCCAGGGCGGGCGGGCAATGACCAATCGCATCCCGGTCTCGGATGAGTTCGTCAACCAGGTGGTGAAATCCGGGCAGACGATCGTCCGCCAAAGAGACGGCCAGGATAACCTGAAGGTAAAAACGGGCTACATGGTGCAGACGCTCGCCAACGTCCCCATCTGGGTGGAGGGGCGGATCGGCGGCGTCTCTGGGGGTTTACAACCGCACCTCCCAAGTGAATTTCGGCGAGCATCACGTCCAACTCCTGCGCGGGTTGGCGGCCTGGGCCGGCGTCGCGCTCGAACGTCTGCAGCGGTCGACCGTCTCGGGGGAATCCGCTTCGATCACGACCGGATCGCTTCCGGGAGCCATCTCGCCCGCGGAATTCCGCCAGGCGATGACGACCTTTATCGCCGAAGTAGCCAAGGTGGTCGGCACCAACCCCAACCTGCCGAACCGCGCGAATCTTTGGAAACTGCGCGCCCAGGTCGAGGAATGGCTTAAGCGCATGCCAACCGAAACCAAGCCCGCCCCCGTCGCCCCCGCCGGGACGGAAGTGTTTCCGTACCGCAAGGTGATCGGTGAAGCGTTGCAGGCGGTGCGTCAGGCGGCGGAAATGAAGAAGGTCGCCATCCTCACCCAACTGGCCGGGGATTTTCCCAGCGTTCTGGGCAACGCTCAGGCGGCGCAATCCGGCCTGCAGACCCTGCTGGGGTGGTCGATCGCGCGCAGCAACCGCACGTCGATCGATATTGTATTGTTCCGCCTGCGGGGAGGCGAACCGAGCGGACCGTTCGCGATCACACACGCCGACAAATTGCCTCTGGGCGAATGGGTGGTGCTCTCGGTTGTTGATTCCGGTCCGCCGCTTGGGCCCCAGGAGCTGGCGGACATCCGCCGGCAGACGCAGCAGGTTCAGGCCGTCTCGCCGCTGGGAGCGGCTTACCGTCAGATCCGCGCAGGGCAGGGCTTGCTGTGGGTGGAAGAGAGCGCGGAGCCTGTGACCATCTACGTCGGATTTCGGGCGGCGGCATGAACGCCGCGGAGGAATAGTTATGGATAGAATGCCCCGCGACCGGTATTTCGTGCGCGCTTTTCACTCAGAATTACCGAGTCAACGGGATGATCTCGGTGACCGCCGCGGGATTGGTGGGGGTGGTCAACGATCCCACCGATTCCTACATCGAACTGGAAGACGCCTCGCTCGTGCGGTTGCACCGGCCGCAGGAAATCGTGGCGCAGTTCACCGTCTGGAGCATGGTCAAGGCGCGGATCATCGCCCTGCTGTGCGAAAAGACCGCCGACCTCGGACGGATCTCCGTCGCCCGGGCGGGATTTCAACGGCTGACTTCCTATCGCATCTGGGCCAGCCTGCTCGGGTTTGAGATGATGGGCGTTATCGAATCGCCCGGCAAGTTCGATTTTTCCTCGCAGATGTTTCAGGGCACACGCCAGTTCACGCCCCTGTTCAACGCCACGCTCATTCCGGTCTTCTTCCCGCAGCTGGTCACCCGATCGCCGGCGATTTTATTCAACCGTCAGATGGTGGAAGGGATCGGCGTCATCTCGGAAGTGGAGGAACCCGCCATCGAGGAGCGGAAGGCCGGCGGCACGGGAGGTCTGCCTCGCAGCGGGACCGGCAACCTGCCGCAAGGTTCAACCGGGCCCCGACCGCAAAGCGGGACCGGGAACATGCCGCAAGGGGGGACGAGTCCCTTCCCGCGCAGCGGAACCGGGAACCTGCCGCAAGGCGGAACGAATCCCTTCCCGCGCAGCGGAACCGGAAACCTGCCGCAAGGCGGATCGGATGCAACGCCACGTGGCGGAACCGGAGGTCTGCCGCGTAGCGGCACGGGCGGTTTGCCTCGTGGCGGCACCGGGCCGGTCAACCGCGGGGGCGGTTAACCCGGCGCACGATAACGAAAAATATACGCAAAACCCGTATGCTTTAATCCAAAGGAGGATCTATGAAAGGCGAACCGAAAATCATCGATCAACTCAATCTGCGGCTTTCGGAAGAGCTGGCGGCGATCAGCCAGTATATGGTGCACTCCGAGATGTGCGACAACTGGGGATATTCCAAATTGCACGGGCTGGTGGAAAAACGCGCGGTCGACGAGATGAAACACGCCGAGAAGCTGATCGGGCGAATTCTCTTTCTGGAGGGGATGCCGGTGGTGAGCAACCTGGCGAAGATTTTCATCGGCGCGGACGTGCCCAAGCAGATCCAAAACGATCACGACGGCGAAGCCACAGCCATTAAGAACTACAACGATACCATCCGGCTGGCCTCCGAACTGGGGGACAACGGCACCAAAGAAATGCTGGATTCCATCCTGCAGGATGAGGAAAGCCACATCGACGCGATTGAAGCGCAACAGGATCAGATCCAGCAAGTAGGAGTGCAGAACTTCCTTCAGGCCCAATTGTAGTCTTCGCGGGAAAACAGAATTATTTTTTCGAACACGAAGTGCGGAAGCGCTTCGTGTTTTTTATCCCGATTTCCCGGGATGGGAAAGCCCCGCAGGTTGCAGCGTCTGTCCGTGGGGATTGTGCTCTGAGAAACCGCGCGCCGATTGATTCTTTTCCTGCACCCCCGGGTCGTGGAATCCGATCCTCCATTTTCTGCCGGAACAAAGAGACAAACGGAGCGCCTCTACCACAGGTTGATTGGCGGCTTCGATCGAGGCGGGCGAATGCGGAAGAGCCCACAAAGGAAGGCAGCGCAACGAACGGATATCGGGCATAATATGCGTATGAGCCGGAGTTCGGTTTTTTCTATTCGTCGGATCGCTTGGGTGATCCTTCCACTAATAGTTTCCGCCTGCGCCTCGGGCGAGCGTCGAGAGAATTCCGGAATCTTTCTCCAAGGAATTAACTTGGCGCAATCGGCGGCGCCGTCGGAAAATGAGGTAGCGCCTTCGCCGACCGCGGCAACTCCCACGCTTACTCCGACGATCTTCCTTCCGACGCACACCCTGGTGCCGTCCGATACCCCGCTTCCATCGATCACGCCCACCGAGACCTGGACTCCTTCGCCGACCCGGAGGTCTTTTGTTTACGTATTCCCGGTCCAGCCGCCGAGGCCTGCCGATTTTGCCGAAGGCGGACATGCGTATCCGGCCACCGATATCTTCGTTCCGGTGGGAACAAAATACGTCGCCGTGACGGACGGGGTGGTGGATTTTGTTTCCTATAAGGATCTATGGGATCCCGTCACGAATGATCCAGCCGTCGCCGGAGGGTTATGTGTGGCGATCATCGGTGATGACGGCATCCGCTATTACGGTTCGCATCTCTCGGCCATTGCCAGAGGGATCGCCCCGGGAGTCCGGGTGGCGGCCGGAGAACTGCTTGGCCTTTCGGGCAAGACCGGCAACGCGGCCAACACTCCGCCTCACGTCCACTTCGGCATTTCGCACCCCACCTACCCGGCGGATTGGGCCGCTCGCCGCGGACAACTCGACCCGTTCCCTTATCTGACCGCCTGGCGCAACGGCGAAAACATCACCCCGCAATTTCCCACGCCGACACTCATCCCCAGCCCTTCTCCCAGTTGACGCTGGGAGAAGGGAGAATTCGATTCCCCTCTCCCAACATTAGTTGGGAGAGGGGGCAGGGGTAAAAGCGAAATGCTCCATACCTTGTAACTGGTTAATCCTCACCTTGCGTTTCATATTTTCTGCTTGCACCCTCATCTCCAACCCTTCTCCCAGTTGACACTGGGAGAAGGGTGAATTCGATTCCCCTTTCCCAATGTTAGTTGGGAGAGGGGTTAGGGGTGAGGGGTGCGGGCGAAATTAGTGTTGCGGGAAGGCAGGGAGGGGGTTCCACACAGCGTAATCGGCCAGTCTTCCGCCCTCGCCGTCTGATTCAAAGCATTCCGTTTCCGTAAACCCCGTTTGCGCCGCCAGACGCAAGCGCTCCTCCGTGTCGACGATGTGCACGTACCGAAGACCGCGGCCTCCCTGCCGCCAATCCAGAAGGAAGTCACCGGGATCGACGTCGGATTCCGAGAGCCCGATCTCAGCCCAAGGAAGGATCCGATCGCGCAGCTTTTTACTGCGTAGGAACTGCCAATTGGAAAGAAAGACCGTCGATCCGGGAATCAGCAGACGCCGGCATCCGGCGAGGAATGCCGCCCGGCTCGGCTCGCCGGGGATATGATGAAGCACGGCGAAAGCCAAAGCGGAACCAAAGGCCTCCGCCGGCAGGGCGCGGTTCCATCCCTCGGATGAGAAATCTACGGATTCAAACTCGGACGGAAAGGGAAACTCCGCGGCGTGCGCGATCGAGAGCATCGCCGGACTGAGATCGAGCCCCAGATACCGCCCGCGATGGCCGTGTCTTCCCAGCCAGCGGGCGGCGTTCCCGTCGCCGCAGCCGAAGTCCACTACGGCGGACTGCGGGTCGAGCCGCCCGAGCAGCCGGCGCGCGCCGGGCTGGACGCGGACACGCGTGGCGGCAAACGGGGCGGAGAAGGTTTGATAGAATGCCCGATTGAGGTCGACGAGGCGGCAGATGATGTCGGAGTTCATATCCGGAGATTATACAGAGGAAGAAGGCCGGCGGCTGCAAGCGTGGCAGCGCGCCCGGGATTATTCCGACCCGGAGCGAAAAGCGGCCGCCCAGGCGATCCTGCTCGAAATGGCGGGCGGGGACGATCTGCGCGCCGCGCTCCAACGCCACCCGGCGCGCGGGACCTACTTGAGCAAGGATTTCCTCATCGCCGCCTACCGTGAAATGGTCGCCGCCGGGCTGTTGCGCGAAGATCCGGCGCTGGCCGGACAGCTGCGCATGAAGCCGATTCGCTCGTTATCCGGTGTGGCGACGGTAAGCGTATTGACGCGTCCTTACCCCTGCCCGGGGACATGTATTTTCTGCCCCGATGATTCGCGCATGCCCAAGAGCTATATCGCCGACGAGCCGGGCGCGCTGCGCGCCTCCCAGAATGCGTTCGACCCTTACCGGCAGGTGGCCAGCCGGTTGGCGTCGCTGGAATCGGTCGGGCATCCGACGGACAAGGTGGAACTGCTTATCCTGGGTGGAACCTGGAGCGCCTACCCGAAGGATTATCGCGAGGAGTTTGTGCGGCGTTGCCTGGATGCGCTCAGTGGAGAAGAGTCCGCAACGCTTGCGGAAGCGCAACACAGAAACGAACATGCGGAGCGCCGAAACGTGGGGTTAGTGGTCGAAACCCGGCCGGATTATATTCGGCCGGAGGAACTGTCCCATATGCGCAAGCTGGGAGTGACCAAGGTGCAAGTCGGGGTGCAGAGCCTCGACGACCGGATTCTGGCGTTGAATTGCCGCGGGCATACCGTGGCGGAAACCCGGAGTGCGTTCCGACTGATGCGGGCAGCCGGTTTCAAGATCCAGGCGCATTGGATGCCGAATTTGCTCGGCGCGACTCCGGAAAGCGACCGCGAAGACTTTTCCCGTTTGTTCGACGATTCCGACTTGCGGCCGGACGAGCTCAAAATTTATCCGACGATCCTCGTCGAGAACAGCAAGCTGTTCGCCTATTTCCAGCGCGGGGAGTACCGTCCATATTCCTATGAAACACTGTTGGAATTGATTGCGGCGATCAAGCCGGCCATCCCGGCCTATTGCCGAGTGAACCGTCTGGCGCGGGATATCCCGGTGCGACATGTCGTCGCAGGAAACAAACGGTCCAACTTGCGGGAAGACGTCCAGCGTCTGATGGCGGCTCGCGGCGCGCAGTGCGGATGCATTCGCTGCCGTGAAGTGCGGGGTTTACCTGTCACCCGCGGCGACCTGCTTCTCGAAGACCTGGCCTACGCGGCCAATGGGGGGGAAGAACGATTCCTCTCCTTCGTCACCGCCGAAAACCGGCTGGCGGGTTATCTGCGGCTGTGGCTGCCCGGCCCGCAAAGCTCGAAGCTGCCGTGGTCCGATTTGGAACGGGCGGCGATCGTCCGCGACGTGCACATCTACGGGCAAACCCTCCCCCTTGGCGGCAGTCGGGAAGGCGCGGCGCAGCATCTCGGCCTTGGCACCGAACTGTTGGCGAACGCGGAACGAATCGCACGAGTGGCTGGCTTCTCCAACCTGGCCGTGATCTCCGCCATTGGCACCCGCAATTATTACCGGAACAGGGGATTTGAAGACGGGGAGTTGTATTTGGTGAAGACGATCAAGTGATCGCGCTCCTAAATCAATCCCATCCTTCCGCCCCTATCAAGTTTATTTCTTTATATCTTGACTCCTCATCCCTCTCCCTCCTTCCCGTTATGCGGGAAGGAGGGAGAGGCTGGGGGAGGGTGGATGGGATGGCAGGGGAGAATAACCCCACTGAGTAAAACGGGCATATTCTCCCTTTGGAATGGATTCCTCGTTCCTTTATAAAGAAGGCCCTCGGAATGACGTCTCTCGCTGGAAAATCCGCCACCTTGCCTAATCTCCGCTTTTATTGATATACTCCAGACCGTTGCCGCGGGAGAAAAACCCGCGTTTCCGCTCCCCAACCGGATTCCCGTCCGGCCAAGAGGGGCAATCCCAAGGAAAGGAGGTAGACCTCATGCGCAACTATGAAGTCGGTTTGATTGTTCATCCTGAAACGAATCAAGAAACCCTCAACGAAGTGCTCGCTAAAGTCAAAGGCTGGATTGTCGAGGCGGGCGGATCCGTCGCCAAGGTGGATCTGTGGGGCAAACGGCGGATGGCGTATGCGATCCGCAAGCAGCACGACGGTTTGTACGCCTTCGTGTATGCGCAGATGCCGACGGTTATCCCGTCCACGCTTGAACGGAATCTGCGGCTGACGGAATCGATCCTGCGATTCGCCATCGTTCGGACGGAAGCGTAACGGCGGTAGCGCGGGCGCCGGCAGGCCCGTTCCCCGCCGGACCCAGGAGTGGGAAGATGTCTCGCAGTTTAAATAAAGTGATGATTATCGGTTATCTGGGCCGGGATCCGGAGATGCGCTACACCTCGTCCGGGAAGCCGGTCACCACGTTCAGCGTGGCCACTAACCGCACCTGGAGCAGCTCGAGCGGCGAGCGCCACGAGGAAACCGAGTGGTTCACCGTGGTGGCTTGGGGAACCCTGGCCGAAATTTGCAAGCAGCATCTCAACAAGGGCTCGCAAGTTTACATCGAAGGCCGGCTGCAAACCCGCCGGTGGGAAGACACCGAAGGGAAAAAACACGCCGCGGTCGAGATCGTCGCGAGCGAGATGATTCAACTCGGAGAGAAGAAGGAATTCGCGGCACCGGTGAATTACCCGACGGTGGACGAGGAATATCCCTTCTAGCCTCCGGTCGTCCGGGGCGGCGCCGCAGGATGCGGGCTCTCCGGGAAATCACAATGGGCGGTGAAAACCGTCCGGGAGGACTTCATGGACATTTCCGAAGAAATACCCAGCGCGGAGGAAGAATCTGCGCCGGAAGGTTACCGGGGCAGGGGCGGATACGTCCGCAAGCCCCGGGTTTGCCAGTTCTGCGTGGAGAAAATCGAGATCATCGATTATAAGCAGGCGGATTTGCTGCGCAAGTTCGTCATGGAGCGCGGAAAGATCCGTCCGCGGCGCCAGACCGGTACGTGCGCACTGCATCAACGCGCGCTGGCGGTGGCCGTTAAGCGGGCCCGTCATATGGCCCTGCTCCCCTTCGCCGACGAATAATTTCAGCTTGGCTTTTGTCTGCTCCGCGGCGTAAGCCGGATCGGAGCCTTCCGGTGGAAACCCGGAGAGGATTTTCTGGAGGAAGCTATGCCATCGAACGTTGTTAAAAATCCCGAGCCTCTCACCCGAAAGCAACGCCATCACATACGGCGCGACCAGGTGCAAACACGGTGGGTGTGGGCGATCACCGCGATCATCCTGGTTCTGGTGGCGGCGGTCATCGGCTTCGGGTACTACAGCACGTACTTTCTGCAGGCGAACAACCCTGCCGCGATTGTCTACGGCGAGAAGATCACCATTGCGCAGGTGCAAAAAGAAATCCAGTGGGAACAAATGCAGCTGATTGCCACCTACAGCCGGCTTGGCCTGGCCGGTACCAACCCCCTGGACCCCCAGGCGCAGCTCTATCTCACCCAGGCCGACCAGTTGAAAACCACGTTGGCCAATACCTCGGCGATGGCGGACAGCTCGCTGCAATTCCTGATCGAGGCCAAGATCGCGCAGCACGAGGCAACGGCGCGCGGCATCGTGGTGACCGAAGCGGAAGTGCAGGCCAAAGTCAACGACATGCTGGGATACATTCCCGAAGCCACCCTGACCGCCATGCCTTCGCCCACCAACACGGTTCCCCTCACCCCGACGCCGACCTGGACGATCACTCCCAGCCCCACCCAGGGCGGGCCGACCTTTACGCCCACGCCGACGATCACACAAACACCTACGATTACCCCCACCTTCGTGATCACTGGAACGGTGACGCCCACCCTGATCCCGACCATTACTTCGACGCCGACTGTGGTGCCGACGGCCACCCCGTTCACGCAGGCGGCGTTTCAAAAATATTACGTCCTGTATATGGCCGACGTCCGCCGTATGACCAAGATGACGGAAGCGGATTTCCGCGAACGGGTCCGCTCGGAACTACTCATCGAAAAAGTGAAGACCGCGGTCATGGCGGGCCTTCCCAAAAACGAAAATCAGGTTCATCTGGCCGAGATCGTGGTGGCCGATGAAGCCACGGCCATAAGCGTCCGGGCGCGGATTACCGCCGGCGCATCCTTCTTCGCCGTCGCGAGCGAAGTATCCCTCGATGCCGCCAGCAAAGCCAACGGCGGCGATGTTGGCTGGATCGCGGAAGGGACTCCCCCCTCGGATATTGAAAAGACGGCCTTTGCCATGAACATCGGGGATATCAGCCAGCCGATTCAAACCAGCCCGACGACGTGGATTCTCATTGACCTCATGGACAAGGGTTCCCGGCCGATTGCCGCCGATAAATACGCAAGCTTGCAGCAGAGCTATTATCAGCAATGGCTGCTCGACGCCGAAAATGTACCGGGCGTATTGGTTAAAGAGAATCCCATCCGACCTCATTCCCGCCCCCCCGGTGCTTTAACCGCAAGTTTTCTCAAACGTTACCAAGAAACGGACCGCCCGGAGAATTTCCGGGCGGTCCGTTTCTTGGGATCTGGTGGACCGCGCTTGGATTACAGTTCCTGCTGTTCAAAAACGCCGAGCGAGAAAACGAACGATAGGATGATTACGATGATCGCCGAAGCCAGCGCGCCGCCATTGACGGGCAACTGCGCGATCGACGCCGCGGCGAGGTTTGCCGCCGCCGGTTGTATTCCGGCGGCCGCTTGGCCGGCCTGCATCGCCCATCCCAGCAAACCACCCGGGAGCAACGCGCCGTATTGGGGGATTGAGCCGGCCAGAGTCAGGCCGATGCAGAGCCCGACGGCGATTCCGCCGGCGCCAGCCGTGGTTTTTCCCAGGACGCTGCCCAGCAGGCTCAGGGTGACGAAAGGCAGTGTCCACATCAGCAACAAACCGTTCATCAGGATGAAATTTCCGGGTTCCAGCGGGCCGAAGAGGATCCAGGTGTAGTAATAGGTGGCGATTCCCGCCAGGGCAAATGCGCCGAGGTACATCAGCCCCTGGGCCGCGAATTTCGCGGCTAGGAACGCCCAGCGCGGCATCGGCTTGCTGAGAATCATCGACGCCACGCGGGTTTCCTTTTCGCCCACCACCGCGCCCATGGCGAGCAGCATGGCCAGCAGGAATCCGAACTGATAGAGGTTCTTGATGTACTGGTTCATGGCTTCCGCCGCGCTGGGTTGCGGCATCAACTGGGCGATTAAATTTCCACCCTGCACGGACTGGAGCAGTTCGGGCGTAAGTTTCGTAATCAGCGGCGATCCCATCCCAAAAAATAAAAACACGGCGCCCAGCACCAGCATCCGCCGCGTTCTCCATTGCTGGCGGATTTCTTTTTGGACCGCGGCGCCGAAGACCGCCAGTTCGCCGCGCAGAGAGCTGTTGGGGATCCGGGAGAACGCCGCGACCTCCTTCGCAGACCCGCGGATTTGATGGTACGCCCAGAGATAACCCGGAATCATGAGGCCGAGAAAAATTATTTCAATGAGAAGCGGTCGATCCGACAAATAATGCATCCCGTAAACCGCGGAGAAATCGATGGCGGCATGATAAAGGACCGCCAGAGGAAGATACAACCAGCGCCGCGGTCCGCGTCCGGAGAACGCCTTCCAGACCATGAGCGAGAAAATGCCGTGAGCGGAAATGGCGATGATCCGTTCCAGGAGCGGCAGCGTTCCGATCCAGGGGGTCGCGACGAGGACATTCAGCTGCTGGCGGAGAGCCGCCACCTGATCCGGTCTCAAACCCAGGGTGCTGAGATCGACGCCGATCAGGGGCAGAAGAGCGCTGATGCTGGCGGCGGTGAGCACTCCGCCGAACGCCATCGATTCAATTCCGCCGTGGCCAAGCGCGAGCATGACGGCGCTTGGCAAGCGCATCCAATCGGATTTGACTCGCCGGATGACGGCGTAGCCGGCGGCGCGCAAGAGCTCCTCGCACAATCCGGCCGTGAGGCCCAGGATGATCGCCGTTTGCAGCAACGGTATCCCGGACGCCGCCGTCCCGGGGAGCACTCCGAGAGAGGCCAGCCAATTGTTCAGCGGGATATGGATCACCTGCGAGAGGGTGAAGGTCAGGCAGCCGATGCCAAAGAGTATCCAGGGCGGTTGCGCGATCCGGCGCAGTCCGGCGGCTAAAAACACCGGGAGGAGAATCATCAGGAGAATGGAAGATCCGTAGATCCACGCCGCCATGCCGCTCCTCCTCTATTCCTCGGAGCTCAACTGCAGAAAAATTTCTTCCAGGGAAGGACGGACCCACTCGTAGCGGTCGATCTGCAGCCCGTGCTGGACGACCATCGGCAGGAGCTCCTTTTTGGCCAGGGGGACGTTGTGCGCCATGATGCGGACCACGGATCCCTCCCGTTTGATGTTCGCCACCCAGACTCGTTGATTCAACGCCTCCAGAAACGGCGCGAGCGCGTCCGGACCCTCTTCTCCCCCGGCGGCACTCAATTCCAGCTCGGCCGCGTTGACCGCATATTGTTCTAGCAGTTCTTCCCGGCCGGAGACCAGAATCAGCCGGCCTTTGTGAAGCACGGCCACCGTATCGCAGACCCGCTCGATGTCATTGAGAATGTGGCTGGAAAAAAACACGGTTGCGTTTCCGCGAATTTTGGAGATCATCTCCAGTACTTCGTGCCGCCCGGCCGGATCCAGCGAGCTGGTCGGCTCATCCAGGAGCAGCACCGGCGGATGGCCCATCAAGGCCTGGGCAATCCCCAGCCGCTGAACCATCCCGCCGGAAAAGCCGCCGATCCGGCGGCGGGACGCTTCCTGTAAATCCGAAAGCTCCAGCATCTCGCCGATCTGCCGCTTGCGATCCACTGCGGGCAGCCCCTGGATCCGTCCGATGTAATCAAGATATTCGCGCGCCGACATCCACGAATAAAACGCCGGATCTTGGGGAAGATAGCCGAAGCGGGTGCGGGCCAGCCGGTTGAAACCGGTGGTTTCCCAGCCGCCAACCCAGGCATGCCCGGCGGAAGGGTGGGCCAGTCCGGCCAGCAGTCTCATCGTGGTTGTTTTTCCCGCCCCATTTCGTCCCAGAAAACCAAACACCGAGCCGTAGGGAACGGAAAGTTCGAGCCCGGCCAGCGCCTGGATTTTGCCGTACGTTTTCGATAGACCCCGGCAGAGAATTGCCGAAGTCTCCGGCCACCCGGGAGAGGGCGCCGCCCCGGTCGGTTTATTTTCCGTCCCGCCGTCCATGGAATTAGGATTTTTCCCGGCCGATGACGAAATATAAAATCGGCCCAAGCATCTCGCCCAAGACGACGATGAGCACCCACAGCCATTTCGGACCGCGGGTTTTCTCCCGCTTCAGGATGTCCACCAGCGCGACAATCATCAAGACTAGCTGGATAACGATGATTGGAATCAGCAGGGGGAGATATTTTTGAAGTATTTCCATCAAAGGACTCCTTTCCAAGCACTGAAATTGTTTCAAAGTAACAAATGTATTATTGAACTAATTGTATCATCGAGGGACGTTTTGTCAAGAGTTCGGAAAACGACCACGGATTACACGGAATAAAAAGGATTTCACGGAGGGAAAATTATGCTTTCTATTTTGGTATGTAAAAAATTCATCCGTGAAATCCGTGAGTAGGCCGGTGTAATCCGTGGTTATCTATATCATCCGGAGTTTACGCTCCGCGCCGACCGTGGTTTTTCCGCCATGGCCGGGGAAGATCTCCGTCCCGTCCGGCAAATGCAGGATCGTATCGACGCTCGTTGAGAGCGTGGACTCGTCGCCGCCCATGAGGTCCGAGCGGCCCACGCCGCCCTCGGCGAAAATCACATCGCCGGAGAATAGCCACCCCTGTTGCTTGAGAAAAAATCCGACGTGTCCCGGCGAATGGCCGGGGAGATGCAGAACCTCAAATCGCAGCTCGCCCACGGGGATGATTTCGCCCCCCACCAGCGGATGCTGCGGCACGGGAAGGTCGGGGATCTTGATCCCCAGCTGGTCGGCGACACCGTGCATCCACCACAGGGGGAGGTCCGCCGGATGCAGCGCGGCCACTCCTTTTTAGCTTTCATTTTCATACCGGCTAAATTTTCCTGATTTTCATCAATTTTTTTCATGATATTTTATACGTTACCTTTATACAGAGGGTTATGTTTTTAAATCAATTATTTCATTATGAGCTTGCAAATTACGAAAAAAAGTTTTAAAAACGACAAAAGTAAATATAGTTTAGATATATAAAACAGCTGGTAACTATTAAAAGTTGACAAGTAATAAACAGACGGCGGATGTCAGACTGCCAATGGCTGAGGCAAGGTTGTGAGGTTCAGTGACCATGCCCTTTAGGGCATGAATACAGGAATTATAATTGAAGAAGGGAGGGCTTTAGCCCTTTTGCAAATCAAACTTATATTTAGTAATAAATTCATCATACTCTTGTTGAAATGATTTCTTTTTATGATGAATTTCCTGATCACGGATATATTTCCTAATGGTATCAATTTGTGATTCACCTATTGATACAGCGAAATATTCATCCTGCCATCCAAATTTTATCGAAGTAATGCGGTTCTTGTTTATCCAGAAAGATGATTCACCTTTGAGTAAATTAATAATTGTTGCAATGTTCTGATCAGAGTTTAGTGATAGCAAACAGTGCAAGTGTTCAACTCCTCCATTAATATGATCAATAAAAATGTTTTTGGTTGGAGCATAACCTCCAATATGAGCAAGTACTTGCTGTTTTACATCAGAGGTCAGGTAAGGTTTGCAATCCTTAGTTGCCCATACTGCATGAACTAATATTTTTATAAATGACATATTTTTATTATTTAAAAGGACTAAAGCCCTAAAGATAAATAATTTTGATTACTAAACTCCGTCCTGAAGAATTGAGCTATTGAATTTATTATTATGTGCGTGACACATGAAACGAAAAGTCTTGGTTTGATTTAATTGTAATGTTCTTTAGTATATGGATACAGAATTGACAGTGATAGTAAATAGAAGAAGCATATTTGTGAGGTTTTCAATTGCCACGCCCTTTAGGGCGTGGAGAAAGGAAACATAATTGAAGAGGGGAGGGCTTTAGCCCTTTTGCTATTTGTTAAAAATTATTTTCCTTCAGCCACAAGCCTGCCATGCAACCCCGGGTAACAATTGAAACAAATTCATTGTATGGTCGATTGTTTGTTAAGTTGTTCAGACACCTTTCTAATTTAGCACAATCAAGAATTCTATTTACAAAATCTGAACCTGAAAATGACTTCACCAGTTGCTGCCAATTGTCAAAATCGTCTTCTATCCTGAAAGGTAAATCGGCGGCCTGCAAACCTTTCCGGGTATTCCAAAGCACTTCATCTGGTAATAGCCCTTGCATTGTCCGGCGAATTAACATCCTGTCTTTTCCATCTGAAATATAAACAGTATCAGGAACTGAAATACAGAATTCCAATATTCGTTTGTCCATTGTCGGGTCGCGGACTTCTATACCAAAAGCTGCACCAGACTCAAGCCACGATTGCCCGACTATTGTTTCTCCAGGTTTAATTATTTGAAACCTTGACTGCATGGCATCGGATATTTTTGAAAAAGTTGGATCAAATCCTGCATTTTTCATTTGTTCTGATATTTTTATTTCTTTGGCAAAATGCGGATCTATAGCAGAATATTTTTTCCAGGGACTAGCTCCGTTTTTTATGCTTTTTACGAAGTTTATAAAATAATCCGGCAATGCCGGTTTTAAGATATTTCTTTTAAAAAGTTTCCAATCAAACAGATTATGAAAATTAATCACCGGGCTTTCAAGTGAAATATACCAGTCAAAATAATTGGGAGTTGGCCACGATATTGTCGCATTACCGCATTGCCCGGTAAGCAGGGTTCCACAACCTATATCAAGGGCTTTGTTCATCATATCAATCAGCCAGTAAGCATTGCCTGCTGCATGTACAGGCTGATCGTGCATCCACAATGATTTTTTTATACCTTCCAAAACTGTAATATTATCGGACTTTAACAGGTAATGTTCCATATTGCCATTGTGTTCGACGATTTTTGCTGCAAGCGGACCTTCATTGGTAATGCGTTTGGATTTAAGCAATCGTCCGGATTCTTGCAAGGGCACAGAAGTAAATACCGGTAAGTGAATTCCCCGGCCTTTTAAAATATTAGCTGCTATAACCGATACACTTGAAGAATCAAGCCCGCTGCTTAAAGTTGAGCCAATTTTCTTGTTGCTTCTTAACCGGCAATTGACTGCTTCGGAAAATATTTCACTGAATGCTTCTATGTATTCAATGTCAGTTTTTAATTTTAATTCTTCCGATTTCTGTAAAGACCAGTATTTTGTCTTCTCAATTTTACCGTCACATACGGTAATATAATGAGCAGGAGGTAACCTTAAAATTTCATCATAACAAGTTTGTATTCCATCACCCGGCCAGGAAACCAAAATCTGTGCAAGCTTTAATTCATTAACTTTTTTAGGCACGTCAGGTAATGCCAGTATTCCTTTCATTGAGGAAGAAAAAACGAAAAAATCTTTTCCCTGATAGTAATATAAACCACTAATTCCATGATGATCTCTTGCCAGAAAAAGTTTCTTTTCAATTTTATGCCAAACAGCAAAACACCAATCACCCAAAAGATAATGAACACAATCATTCTTTAATTTGCGGTAAGAATCAAATATCAGCTCTGCATCGGTTATTGATATTTTTTTTTCATTAGGAATATCAAGTAATTTAAAGAGTTCATCCCTGTTATCAATTCGGGAGGCTGATATAAAAATTAATCCGAGATCATTATCAATTAATGGAAATTTTTCATTGAGTGATTCCGGGGTATTGAATAATTGCAATTGGCCAAAACCTGCAGTATTATCATACCACAAAGAAGAGTCATCGGGTCCCCAATATTTCATATCGGATTGCATTTTCAGCAATTTTTCATGATTCAGAGTCTTCCCATTAAAATTTATTATTCCAAAAATTGCACTCATTTATTTTAAAATAATTGTCTTTCGTTTCGTCCAAAACAGCGTTATTAATAATAATTACACTATAATTTTAATATTCTTGGTGAAACTTCTTGATTAACTTTGTGTTCCTTTTTGGTACTTATTTTTGTGTATCACAAAGTTTTTCAAAAGCAATCACGAAGTAACATAAAGAACATTTTATACTTTAATAAATTTCTCCATCACACTTTATATTCAATATTCATATCAGACAGGAAATTTTTTTAAATCAAAGATAATTTGATAAATTGAAAGAGCATTTTTTGCAACCTCAATTTCTTATAGTTATATTTGGTAATTGTATGTTGGTTAAATATATTATTATTAATATGAGAGTATGAAATCACAAAAGTTTTATTCTTTTAAAAAAATAGTTATAATAATACCTTTAGCAGCAATTACTTTCTTTCCGGTAAAATCGCAGACCTATTACTTCGACAATTATGGAGTTGCTGAAGGACTTTATCAGTCGAAAGTATATGACATACTTCAAGACAAGGAGCATTATATCTGGATGGGTACGTTAGGGGGAGTATCCAGGTTTAACGGACGTGAGTTTACAAATTTCACTTCACAGAATGGTCTGGCACAAAATGGAGTTAAAGTATTATTTAAAGATTCGCGGGGAATAATCTGGTTGGGACATCTTGGAGGCGGAATTTCACGTATTATTGAAAAAAACCCTGAGATTTATTTGCAATCCGGAACATTTATCAAAAATGATATTGCTGATATTGCTGAGGATAAGCTTCATCGCATTTGGATCGCTACTTATGGTTCAGGAGCATATTGCATTTCCAATCCTTCAGCGAAAACCAAAAAATATGAAATTTGAACAGTTTAAAGGAAATGAGCTGAGTGACAGGATATTTAATATAGCTGTTGGCCAGGATGGCAGTTTATTTCTTGTGACATGATCTAGGAATAATGAAATATAATTATGAGTCAAATTCTTTTGAACACTTTCATCCTGAAGGATTGACGCGCTATTTTTCAGTTTCGTTCATGATAGAAGATCATGATAAGAATTATTGGTTCGGCACTTATCACGGTGGGCTTTATAAAATGGATCATATTACTAAAGAATTTAAAATTTATGACATAAGAGATGGATTGGCGTCGAACTGGATTACTACAATTAAAGAAGATGCGCAAGGTAATATTTGGTTAGGTAGCTGGGGCTATGGAATTACGAGAATTGGAAAAGATGGGACAATTAAGATATTTAATACTTCTAATGGCCTGCAGGATGATAAGATATGGAGCATTTTTAACGATGCAGAAGGAAATATTCTGATAGGCACAAATGAACATGGGCTTTGCATATTTAAAGGTGAACAATTTATCACTTATAGTGAAAAAGATGGTATAGGCAACCAACAGGTTTGGGCAATAACCCAGGACATTAAAGGCCGCTATTGGTTTGGAACGAATGGCGGCATTACCGTTTTTGACCCTCAAAAAGCAAAAGGAGAACAATTCATTTATTACAACCAGGAAAATAAAAATATTAGCAACCAGATTCATTTTCTTAATAAAGATGAACAGCAAAATATTTGGATTGGTTCTCTGGATCAGGGAGTAATGCGCTTCAGACTTAACCAGAACCGGTTTATTTATGAATCAGCGGTTAACACATATATGGGTAATATTACACAAACTACCGCATTAACAGTTGATCAAAATGATAATATCTGGGTAGGCACTATTGAAAATGGAGTAGTCAGGTTTAATGCGAATAAGCAGGAAATAACACAGATTGGTCAAACTGATGGATTAAAAAGCAATGAAATTACTGCACTTTATTCCGACACTAAAGGTGTTGTTTGGGTTGGCATGAAAAGTAAAGGTATTAATAGCATTAAGGATACGAGTATATCAAGTTTTCCTATCCCGCAGGGAATTACTCCGACCTGTATCACGGAAGATAAGAATGGTAAGATTTGGGTTGGTACAATGGGACAAGGTGTTCTGGTTCTAAACAATAAAAAACTTTCTCATATATACACTGAGTATGACGGTCTATTGGCTAATCTTATAAATCTTCTGATTTGTGGTGATGACAATAGCATTTTTATTGGCACCAATAAAGGGCTCAATCGTTTAGATCAGAAAGAAAATAAGATTTATAGTTATACCCGGAAAAACGGATTCACCGGTATAGAAACAAAAGATAACGCTGTATATAAAGATGCATTTGGGAACATTTGGTTTGGCACGGTAAATGGAGTCATACGCTATAACCCGGCAGAAGCAAATACCAGAAATCTCGAACCCCTTACACATATTACACGCTTCAGGGTTAATTTAAGAGATGCTGTTATCAAACATGGGATGAAACTAAGTTATAAAGAAAATGGAATTATTATTGATTATCACAGTATATGCCTTGCGAACCCTAAGCTGTGCGGTACCAGATAATGCTTGAAGGTGCTGATAAAGAGTGGCAACCAATTACAGAGCAAACATCTGTAACCTATTCAGCTTTATCGCCTAATAATTATGTCTTTAAAGTAAAAGCCAGAAACAGCAATGGGGTTTGGAACTCAATACCTGTAACCTTTGACTTTGTTATAAAACCGCCTTTCTATAAAACATGGTGGTTTATTACCCTTAGTATTGTTTTTGGTGCAATATCATAATCATATATATAAGATGGCGCATAAAGAAACTGGTAGAAGAAAAGCATATACTTGAGGAAAAAGTACGTGAACGCACATTAGAAGTAACACAAAAGAATGAAGAATGGCGATGAAAAACAAAGATATTACAGACAGTATTCATTATGCACCGCCGCATTCAATTGGCTATCCTGTCCTCCTAAATATTCCATATAAAGATACCTTTATATTATTTAAACCAAAAGATATAGTAAGCGGCGATTTTTATTGGATTCCTCCAGGAAAAAGATTTCGAATTCTTAGCTGCTGTTGATTGCACCGGTCACGGCGTTCCTGGCGCCTTTATGTCAATTGTAGGACATATAATATTGAATAAGATTGTTAAAGAATATAAGATTTATAAACCGCGGAATTATTAACCGGCTTAATACAGAACTCACTGAAACGCTTCATGCACATGGTGAAT
>CAWADT010000007.1:0-58348 GCA_963780865.1 uncultured Chloroflexia bacterium
ACCGATCCGAAGAAGAATCCGAAAGCGAAGAAATTCGACTCGCTCACCTACATCGATACCCTCAACCGTCGGCTGGGCGTGATGGACAGCACCGCCATTTCCCTGTGTATGGACAATAACCTGCCGATCCTCGTGCTGGATCTGTGGCGGGAGGACATGCTCGAACGGGCGATGCGCGGGGAAGCCGCAGGAACGATCATCCAGTCCGGGAACGAATCGTGAAATTGACTCCGCGCGGCGTCCCGGCTCTGCCCGGGCGCCGGAGGTATCCTCTCCCGGGATCTTTCCGGGCCGATGTTTTCAACCAGGAGTGAAGCCGATGGTAAAAGAAGCCTTGCAAGACACAGAAACCCGGATGAAAAGCGCGCTGAAAACTTTGGAGGATAGTTTGGCCACGTTGCGCACGAGCCGCGCCAGCCCGACCCTCGTGGAGAAATTGATGGTGGACTATTACGACGTCCCCACGCCCCTCATGCAGTTGGCCACCATCTCCGCGCCGGAACCGCGCCTGCTCGCCATCAAACCGTTCGACCCCACCTCGATTAAGACAATTGAAAAGGCGATTCTCGCCTCCGACCTGGGGCTCACGCCGAACAACGACGGCAAAATCATCCGGTTGTCCATTCCACCGCTGACCGAGGACCGGCGCAAGGACCTGGTCAAAGTGGTCCACCACCGGGCGGAGGAAACCCGCATTGCCATCCGGAATATCCGCCGCGATGTCCATAATGATTTGCGGGATTTCGAGAAAGAAAAGGTCATCTCGGAGGACGATCTCAAACACGGCGAGGAAGAATTGCAAAAATCCACCGACCACTTTATCGAGAAGGTGGATGGGACGGTCCAGCATAAGGAAAAAGAAATCATGGAGGTCTGAGCCCGGCCTGCGGAAGCCGCTATTCCAAAGACGGTGCCGGAGCAAATGTCGTGAGCCCAAAAACCGCATCTGCAAAACCAATTCCGGCGGGAGTGCCCAAACTGCTTCCCGCCCACATCGCCATTATCATGGACGGCAACGGCCGCTGGGCCAATTCCCGCGGCCTGCCGCGCGTGGCGGGGCATCGCGCCGGAACGGAGAACTTGCGCCGGGTGATCGAAGCCTGCGCGGAGTTTGGAGTAAAGGTCCTCACGATCTACGCCTTCTCCACCGAGAATTGGGAGCGCCCCCAGGATGAAGTGAAGGGGCTGATGACCATTCTCGAGGATGTGATCGACCGCGAACTGGCGGAGTTGAACAAGAACGGCGTTCAACTGCGGCACATCGGGCGATTGGAGGGGTTGAGCCCGATGTTGCAGAAGAAGGTCCGGCAGGCGATGGAACTCACCCGCGGCAACCAGCGCTTGATCCTAAATGTGGCGTTCAACTACGGCGGGCGCGACGAACTGGTGTGCGCCGTGCGCGGCATCCTCCGCGACGGCGTGGCGGCCGACGCGGTGGATGAAACCTTGATCGGTAATTATCTCTATACCGCCGGTCTGCCGGACCCGGACCTCGTAATCCGCACCTCCGGCGAACAGCGCACCAGCAATTTTCTGATCTGGCAAGCGGCGTACGCCGAATGGTATTTTCCGCAAGTCTATTGGCCGGATTTTAATAAGGAAGAACTGCGCAAAGCCCTGTGGGAATTCAGCCGCAGGGATCGCCGGTTTGGGGGCGTAGAACCCAAACCGTCAAAGTGCTGACCATGCTCCGCGACCGGATCGTCGTCGTCCTGATCATCATCCCGCTTTCCGTCGGAATGCTCCTGGCCGGCGGGGGGCTATTCGCCGCGTGCGCCGCTCTGCTGGTTGGCATGGCGGCGTGGGAATTTTCGCGCCTGTTTTCCAAACCCGATCTGCATATTCCCCCCGGGATAGTGGCCGCGGGGGTGGCGGCGTTAATCCTCCTGCGCTGGAAGTACGGGTTTGACCACATGGGGATCGCGCTTACGGGGATTATTTTTCTTAGCATGGTCTGGTTCCTCGTCCGCTTCGAAAAAGGAAATGAGAAGCTGGCGGCCAGCGCTATGGTCATCACGCTTGGCGGAACGCTCTACCTGGGATGGTTTTCGGCCTATTTTATTTCCCTCCGTGAGCTTCCCTTCGGATTGTGGTGGACCATGGTATGCCTGGCGGCCGTGGGACTGACCGATTCCATGGCGTTCCTTGTCGGCCGGCGCTGGGGCAAACATCCCCTGACCCGCTACATCAGTCCGAATAAAACCTGGGAGGGTTTTTTCGGCGGGTTGGCGGGAGCGGCGCTCGGGGGATTGGGTACAGGATGGCTTTTCCAGATCGCCGCCACCGCCAGCGGCATCACTCCGCTGCGCGGTCTGGTGCTGGGGATCGCGATCGGCCTCCTCTCGCCGCTGGGAGATCTTACCGTCAGCCTGATGAAACGCGAAGCGGCCCAAAAGGATTCGGGAGATTTTTTCCCCGGCCATGGGGGAATCCTGGATCGGATCGATTCCTGGATTATCATGGCGGTGGTCGGATACTACGTTATCAACAATCTGCTTCCGATTTTGCGCTGATGCCGTCCCCCGGAAATCAAGCCGGCCTGGAAAATTCTCCAGGCCGGCTTTTTTATCGGTTTAATTCCGCTGTCGGATCGAACCAGACGCTTCTACCCTCCGTAGGAACCGCCTCCCTGCAGCCCGCAAACAGCGACGTCCCCTTGCAAGACGCAATTCGAGAAACCGTTCGGTCCGATCACGCTCATCAATTGGGTCAGCGAGTACGATTCCTCCGCCAACAGGAGAAGCGTCGTGCGAGTTTCGGTGCGGGAGAGAAGCACCAGCCCGATTCCGGCCGAGGGGATCGACCCGAAGCCGGGAATATCGATCGTCGGCAAACTGCTCGAAAATACCGATGTCGAAGGAAGGGTTATTCCAAACGGGTCGACAAACTTTGGTAGACCGGGACTGGAGTAGGTGCCTAAAATAATCAGGTCTTTCCCGTCGGCCGCTTCCGTCCCGACGCTGGAGGTAATCCCCACGCTCGCCAGTTCTTGCTGAATGGAAGTGATCGGGCCCAATAAACTGGAGGACAAGGAAACATCGCTCATCGGGACGACGACCACCGTGCGCTGGAAGAGGAAGGGAAAATCCTCCAGGTCGTGGACGCGTTCGGCGCCCAGCAGGAAGTCTGCGATGTGCTGGATCCACAAGCCGTTGTCGGCGACCTGGTTGTAAGGAGGCTGGAAGAATGACATGTCTCCGATCGCAAGCACCTTGCCGCTGGCGTCGAGCGCGGCGGCGGAGAACCCCGCGCTTTGGTCGGTGCGCGAGGATTTTGTGGAGCCCGAGGTGAGCAGAAGCTGCGTCCCCGTTTTGGTCTGGATGGAATGCGCCGCGTAAAGCACCAAGGTTTGCAGGCCGTCGGTCAGCGGATGATCGCCGAACGTCCGAATATACACGTTGCGGAAGTTTCCTTCATACTCGGTCATGTTGTACAGGTAATCGTCGGTAAACGTTAAATCGAAGGGAGCCAACAGCGTGTTCGCCGCGATCACGTCCGAAACGACGATGGCGGAGCCAAACCCGGAATAATCGGACTGCAGTACCGATCGGGTCGGGTCGGTGAGGATCAGCAGGCGCCCGCCGCGCCCCACAAACTCGTGCAGCATCTGCACTTCCCCGGAAGAATACATTTGGGTCGGGCAGACCGAGATGTAGGCGGCCGCGTATTTCAGCTGGTCGGCCAGCGAGCGCACGTCGTACCCTCCGCTGGGGATGTCCTCTACCCGCCCTCCGCGGGCATTGATAATCTCGGTCAGGGACGCCAGCTCCGAGGAGGAAAACAGATTATTGTGGGACTCATCCAGCAGGACGATTCCCCCCGGCGCGGTGATATCCGGCTTTGGCAGCGGCGCGGGCGTAGACAAGGGCGGTTGCGGCACGGTGAAGGTTTCGTACTCCGGGGTGGCAATTGAACCTCCCCTCCAAAAGACGCCTTGATAGAACCATACCGTCCGGATCAGGATGGGAAGCGCGATCAACGCGGCTACAAGCGGTATGCGTAAACGGTTCATGGCAAACTCCCGTCGTTGGCAGGGATGTAGAGGAAATAAGTTCCGGCCTGCTTCGGGTATGAGGTCAATTCGCCGTCTTTGGTTTCGAAGAAGAAGGAATACGAGAAGTAAGCGGACAATCCGGACGGCGTGCGCAGATCACGGACCGCGAAATTCCAGACATGCGCCATCGATGCGGCCTTGGCAATCGCCTCCGACTGCGTTCCAATGGAATCCGCCAGGCCGAGGCGAACCGCTTCCGTTCCAATATAGATCTTTCCGCTGAGGATGTCCTCCGGCGCCGCTTTCAGCGCCTTTCCCCGCCCGAGGACGACGGCCCGGTAAAACCCCTGTTTGAGCGGATCCAAAATCCGCAGCGTAGAGTCTCTGGAGTCTCCAAAGAATTTGTACGGACCGGTGGAGACTTCGTCTTCGAGCACAAGGGGAGCCATCGGCAGGGTGGTGCGCACTCCCACGTTGCCGACTTCCGACGAAGGCTGGACCAGGATGTAATCGGTGCCGACGGCGAGATAATACGCGCCGCTGGCGGACATGTTTTCCACCACGGTCACCACGGGTTTTTTCTGCCGCAAGCGGATGAGCTCCCGGTAGGTCGATTCCGTGTCGGACACGGTTCCGCCGGGGCTGTCCAGGACCAGCACCACGGCGCTGATTTCCGGATGATCGTACGCATAGCGGATTTGCGTATCCAGATCGCCCGCCGTGTTCGCGTCGATGGCGTCGCGAAGATACACGATGCCGATCACCGGCCGCGGAACGAGCAAAGCCAGAAGGATGCCCGCGACGAGTGGAAACGCCAGCCAAAGCAAAACCTTGGCCAGCGGGTGGGACAGCCATTTCGTCTTGATCGCATTCATTGCCGCTCCTTTCCTGTCATTGAAATGGTCAAATCGTAAGGTGGCCCAGACGGCAGAGGCACCGTTCCTTCTAATGGAAGGATAGCTCAAGCATAATATGGATTGGCGGCGGGCGCAAACCGCGCAAAAGTTCCTCCGGCGCAAGGAAAAATTGGCAGGGCCGGCAGGATCGGCGCGCAGTTTCTGCTCAGGGGTTCAATTCTCCCCGCACCGTCTCATAAAGGGATTCCGCCCGCAGGTCGTGCAGCGTATAGCAGGAGCCGCCGAGGTGGCGCGCGAGGTCCGCCGCCAGCCCCTGGTCGAACGCGGCGTGCTCCATGTTCACCACCACGCTGCGGATCTTTTGGCGGCAGATCTCGTCCGCAATCTGGTACGACTCGGCCAGCGGCGGCTGCGAAGCCGATGGAGACGTTTCCCGCTCCGTCGGTCAGCAGGATCATCAGAGGAAGAATTTCGGGATGGGTGATTTTTTCCGTGGACAGGGTTTTCAAAGCCAGCGACAACCCCGCCGAAAGCGGGGTTTTGCCGCCGACGGGGATGTCGGCCAGCGCCTTGCGGGCGAGGCTCGTCGAGTGGGTCGGGGGGAGCACCAGGTGGGCGCGGTCTTTTTGAAAGACGATCAGCCCCACCCGGTCCCGGCGCTGATAGGCGTCGGTGAGCAGCGAAAGGATTGCGCCCTTGGTCGCCGTCATCCGTTCGGCGACGGCCATCGACCAGGAAGCGTCCACCACGAACAGGATTAAATTCCCCGTCCGGCGGACGCGGACTTTGCTTTGGAAATCCGAGCGGCGGATGGCGAACGCCACCTGTTCCCGTTCCGGGAGGCGCTGGTTTTGGAAGGGCGCCGCCGCCCGCACCGTGGCGTCGAACGCGAGATCTTCCGCGTTGCCGGGCGTGGGGCGGGATTGGATGTAGCGGCCGCGATGTTCCTTGGTCCGCGTGCGCGACCGGCGGCCGCTGAGCTTGCGGGTGAGTTTGTCCAGCGGGGTGTCGAGCCGGCGGGCGGGGAACGGCGCTCCGGCTTTGGCTTTTTGCCCGCCTTCCCACCAGGGGGCGTCCTTGGAATCCGAGGGTTCCGGCGGCGCGGGGGAAGACCGACCCGTCCGCGGCGGTTTCCTCGCCCTCCTGCGGATTCAGGTCATCTTTTTTTTTACGGGGCGCTTGATCTCTTCCGCGGCGGCGGGCGCGGCCAGACTCTTCCTGCGGCGGCAGGTTGGCCTGGATCTGCTCGATCTGATCCTTCGAGGTTGAGCGAGGCTGGCTTCCGCCTGTTGCAGCGGACCGTGTTTGAGCCGGTGCGGCAGCGCCAGTTCCGCCGCCAGGGCGATATCGACGTCATTCAGCGCGGAGCGGCCTTCCAGCGCGGCCTGGGCCCGGGCCGCCTTGAGGATGACCAGGTCGGCGCGGTGGCCGTCCACCTTCAGGCTGGTGGTCAGCCCGGCGATGGTCAGCAGGTCGCGCGGGGAATACTGGACGGTGTCGACCAGATCCCGGGCGCGTTCGATTTCTTCCGAGAGCTCGAGCTCCTGGCCGTGCCATTCGGCGCGGAAGGTTTCCGGGTCGGCTTCGAACGCCAGGTTGCGCTCCATGATCGCCACGCGGTCGCGCAGATCGCCGATCCCGCGCACGTCGACGCACAAGGAAAACCGGTCGAGAAGCTGCGGACGCAGATCGCCTTCCTCGGGGTTCATCGTTCCCACCAGGATGAAGCGGGCCGGATGGGTGAAAGAGATTCCTTCGCGCTCGACGATGTTCATCCCGCTGGCGGCCGAATCCAGCAGGATGTCGACGACGTGGTCGTCGAGCAGGTTGACTTCGTCGATGTAGAGCAGCCCGCGATTGGCGGCGGCGAGGATCCCCGGTTCGAACCAGCGTTCGCCTTTTTGGATCGCCCGCTCGATGTCCATCGTTCCCACCACGCGGTCTTCCGTCGCCGAAACCGGCAGATCCACGAAGGCCGTGCGCCGCTTTTCCACGGGCAGGGTTTCCCCGCCGGCCGAGCGCTCGCGGCATTCCGTGCACCAGGAAGTGGGGCGGTCCGGGTCGCAGCCGAATCGGCATCCGCCGACGGCGCGGACCTCGGGAAGCAGCGCGGCGAGCGCCCGGGCGGCCGTGGATTTGGCCGTTCCGCGTTCGCCGCGGATCAGCACGCCTCCGATCCGGGGGTTGACAGCGTTGAGAAGCAAGCGCCCGCTTCATGCGTTCCTGGCCGGCAATCGCGGGAAATGGGTAAATGTTGGGCATAGGGATCCTTGTGCGAAAATTATACCCCGCGCCAACCCGGAGAAACGGGCGCGCCGGGCCGGCGGTTGCCAAAATATCGCATAGTCCCTTTATAATGCTTCAATTCATCCACCGGAGAAAAATCCATTGATGCAGAGCAGCCAGTCCGCAATCCAACCAGGGGGAGGAGCCGAAACCCCAAAACGCCGATACCCCCATGAACGACCTGCTGCAGGAAACACGAGGGAGCCGACGTTCCCAAAAGGGGCGAGGTTCGCAAAGGGACGATCGCGCGCGTCACCCCAACGGAAATCCTTGTTTCCATCGGCACGAAGTCGGAAGGGATCATTCCGGCCAAGGAATTGGAGCACCTCTCCGCCGAAGCCCGGGAGCAATTAAAAGAAGGCCAGGAAATCAACGTTTACGTGGTGGTGCCGGAAGACCACCAGGGCAACGTGGTGCTCTCGCTGGCCAAGGCCCAGGAAGAAACCGATTGGCAGCAGGCGGAGGAGCTTCGCACCGGGCAGAGCGTGTATCAGGGCCGGGTGGACGGATTCAACAAAGGGGGGTTGATCGTCAAGGTGGGGAACCTGCGCGGTTTTGTGCCCGCCTCGCAGTTCAGCCTTTCCCGCCGGCATCGCAGCGAAGGGGAGACGGTCGACCAAAAGTGGAGCCACATGGTGGGCGAGCCCATCTGCGTCAAAGTCATCGAAGTGGATCGAAGCCGCAACCGGCTGATCCTCTCGGAGCGGGCCGCCGCGAAGGAATCCCGCGAGAGCCAGAAGGAACGCCTGCTGCAGGAATTGCAGGAGGGCGAAGTGCGCACCGGGCATGTCATCAGCCTGGCGAATTTCGGCGCCTTCGTGGATCTCGGCGGAGCCGACGGGCTGGTCCATCTTTCGGAAATTACCTGGAAGCGGATCAATCATCCTTCCGAGATTCTGAAGGTCGGCCAGGAAGTAAAAGTCAAAGTTATCAGCATGGACCGCGAACGGAAGCGCATCAGCCTTTCGATGAAATCCCTGGAGGAAGATCCGTTTTCCGTCGCCAGCGGCAAGCTGCACGAAGGCCAATTGGTCAGCGGGACGATCACCAAGCTGACCAAGTTCGGCGCGTTCGCCCGGATCGAAGGCGTGGAAGACGTCGAGGGCTTGATCCACGTTACCGAACTTTCGGAAAACCGCGTGGAACATCCCAAGGAAGTCGTCCAGGTGGGCCAAAGCCTGACCTTGCGCGTGGTTAAAATCGACGCCGAAGCGCGCCGGATCGGGTTGAGCATCCGCCGGGTGGCTTCCAGCCAGTATGCCGATCTGGACTGGGATACGGCGATGCGCGACATGAATTCCACCGAACCCGAAAATTAATCTTATTGCTCCGGATACCACGAGGGCGGCGCAGAGATCGATTGCGCCGCCCTTTGCAACTCTTCCCGCGTGGGGACCGTATATCTCCATTAGATAGCATCGAACCGCCGCCGGTTTGATTTGCCGGTTTGAACCATCGGGCGGTTGGACGGGTCCGGAGCGGCCGCTGAGGGACAATTTCACCGTGGTGGAAATCCAGAAGGAATGGCTGCTTTCGGCGCGCAAGGGGGATCCCGATGCCTTTGGTCGGATCGTGGAGGCGTTCCAAAAACCGGTCTATAACCTTTGCTTCCGGATGCTCGGAAACCCGGAAGACGCCGAGGACGCCGCGCAGGAAACCTTTTGGCGGGCCTTTCAGGGACTCTCCAGATATGATCCAAAGCGTTCCTTCGGGACGTGGTTGCTCTCCATCGCGGCCCATCATTGCATCGACCGCCTTCGAAAAAAACGCCTCAACCTCCTCTCGCTCGAATCCCTGCTTCCCGAAGACGACGCTCCCGATCCTGCGCCCGGCCCGGAACATCAAACCGATCAAAAACAAAGCCAAGCGGCCGTCCAGGAGCTTCTGGCGAACTTGGGAAAGGAGGAACGAGCCATGATCGTGATGCGCTATTGGTACGATATGTCCTACGAGGAAATCGGCCGGTCTCTTTCCGTGTTCCGTCAGCGCGGTTAAAAGCCGGCTGCATCGCGCCCGGCTAACGCTCGCCAAACAGTGGCCGGCGGTTCGCGGACCGGCGCCCGCGCGGGCAGGAGAACGCTATGACTAGACATCTGCCGTTCGAGGATTGGATCTTCACCGAGGATCCCCTCCCGGAAAACGATCTTCGGGAGCTGCAGCGCCACTTGCGGGAATGCGACGAATGCCGGTCTATCGACCAGCGCTGGCAGGCCGCCCGCCAATCATTACAGGAAGCGGGCTTGCAGGCGCCCTCGGCGGGATTTACCAACCGCTGGAAAGCGATGGCCAGACGGCGGCTGGAAACTCCCAACCCCACCCAGGCCTGGATCTTCCTCGCCGCCACCGGCCTGGGGTCGATGGTGATGGCCGCGTTGCTGGCGATGCAGACTTCCGCGCAAGGATTTTCTTTGTCCGGTGTATTTTCCCGCAGCACAACCGCGGTAGCGGGAACGCTCCAGGATTGGGCCGGCGCTTCGGATGCGCTGGGAATGGCTCTCCGAATTGTTTCCCGTTCCATCCCTCCCGCCTGGTATTTAATTGCGGTCTTTCTGCTCAGCGTTCTGGGAATCCTCGGTCTGCTCTGGTTCGTCCGCGCGACCCGCGAGGGGAAAAAATGACTCTCAGGCTGCGGGCCGGGATATTGCTCGCGTGTGGCGCAGCATTGCTCCTTCCCGAGATTGCTTGGGCCAGGGGGGCGGGAATCCACGACGTCGTCATCGGGCAATCGTTCCATTTGTCCGCGGGTGAAACCTTTTCCGGCGATTTGATCACGCTGGGAAGCACGGTGAGGCTGGAGAAGGGCTCGACGGTCGAAGGGGATATTGTTTTGGTCGGCGGATCCTTGGAAGCGGACGGGAAAATCGTTGGCCAGGTGGCCACAATTGGCGGGACCGTGCGCTTTGCCTCTACGGCGACTGTCAGCGGGGACGTGGCCGTCATCGGATCCGCCCCGCAGGTGGATCCCGGCGTAACCATCAGCGGCTCCCTGAAAAGCGTCGGAGGATTTCCTCCGACCGGCTTTCAACCGACGGAAACCCCTTCCCTCGGAAGCTTACCCGCGAACTTTCTCCCCGGCGGAACTCCTCCGGGGAAAATCGATTTCTGGTACGAAGGAACGGTATTGCTGTTCAAGGTCCTCCTGCTCTCGGCGATCGCCGTCCTCGTCGTCCTCTTTCTGCCCGTGCCCACCCGGCGCGTGGCCCGCACGATTGCCGGGCAACCCGCAGTTTCGTTCCTGATCGGAATGCTCGCCCTGCTGGCCGCGGCAGCACTCCTCTTGCTTCTGGCTTTTACTATCTGCCTGTCGCCGGTAAGTTTGCTGGGAGCCTTCGTCTTGCTCGCGGCGGTTCTGCTCGGCTGGGTCGCGCTGGGCTCGAAGCTGGGCGAGGGGTTGACGGGGTTGCTGGGCGTAAACTGGCATCCCGCGGTTCAAGCCGGAGTTGGAACGATGATTCTGACTTTCGTGGCGAGCGTGGTGGGGTACATATCCTGTGCTGGGCCTTTACTCGACGTTTTGCTGCTCTCCTTCGGTTTGGGGGCGGTGGTGCTAACGCGTTTCGGCGGACAGGAATATCGGATCGAGCGCAAAGAAGGATCTTCGGGAATGAGCTGACTTGGCGATGTCGAAGCCGTTCGTTACCCTCCAGTCGGACCTATGATCGGAAGACGGTTGTCCGCGATATAGAGCGGCATGGCGAAAAAGGTCTTCTGCCAATTTCAGACTTGCCTGATGAACGTTCAAGAATAATCACAAATTACTTTCCAAAAAAAATATCCGCCGATCCAATCCCCGGGGATGAAGCCCCGGACTATTAACAGCGCCCGGCTAAAACCGGGCTTCCAATTAAGAACTTGCCATGGGGAATTATTGGCGGAGATATGCGATCACCGTGCAAAGTCATTTTCGCAAGAAATAAATTCCACATAAAAAAAGATCTGAAGCCGGGTTTAGCCGGCCCCCGCTTCCCCCGCTTCGCGAGGGCAGGCGCGAGGGTAGGCGCAGTTGAAAGAACGGAGCGCCTGTCCCGCGCGCAGCGCTGGATTAGCTCCGGACGATTGGCCGGATTCCGGCCTTCGTTTTCTTGAGGAATGATGCTTCTCGGTGAAATAGTTAGTAGGCCAAAGCCCCGGACTTATTTTGCGGCGGATGAATAAAAAAATAATTTGGATTAAAAAAACTACTCAGCCTCTCCATCATCCCGTCCTTCTCCCAGCTCTTGCCCTCGCGCAGCGGGGGTATGCTGGGAGAAGGTGACCGAAGGTCGGATGAGGGTGGGGAAAAGGGTATTTATTTCATGGTGATAGCTCATTCAAATAGAACGAGCGGAGCAATAAAAAAATATTAAATCGGCCTCAGTACCCGGTCTTCCCGCAACCGTTTAAACAAGAGGGTGGTGCCGGCAATCTCCGATTCCTCGGCCGCTTCCTCCCAGGCTTTAACCCCCAGGTTGTTGATCGCGGTCTGCGTATATCCGGCGGTTTTCCAGGCTCCCGCTTTGGCCAAGCTGGGTTCGGAGAAAATAAGCGCCGCTTCGCTTTGCAGTTCGGCCGAAGCGGATTCCATAGCCGCGATCAGCATCTGAAGCGATTTGTCGACCGGCGCTTCTTTGGTCAACACGATTTCATCGGCGCGGGTTACCAGATTGTCAACCTGCCAGCCGATGGCGCCGACAATCACGCCGTCCTGTTCGAGCAGGAAGTAAGCCTTTTGTCCGAAGGCGGCCATGATGTCCGACCGGGTCAGGGCGGCGGCGGGCTTCCGGGTGCGATTGAGGAAGGAGGCGATCAGATCGGCGTCGTTGGGTCGTCCGCGCCGGACGGCCAATGCGCCCTGCGTAGCCGGAGCCGGCGCGGCTTCGGCGGGTTGCGGTTGGGGTCCGGCCGCCCAGGCGTTCTGCACCTGGTTCCAGGTGTCTTCGAAGGATTTGGAATTTTGGATCACGACCTTGGCCCGCGCCAGTTTCCCTTTTTGGGCGGGTTGGACGGCGATCCGTTGCCGGGCGGTGGATTCGCTTAGTCCGCGTTTGCGGACCAAACGATCGATTTGAACGTCCGGCGTGCAATCCACGACCCAGATCGTATCGCAGGCGTCGGCCAATCCGGATTCAAACAGTTTGATGGCTTCCAGCACAACCACCGGCGAATGCGAGCGCTGGATGAGCAGATCCACCGCCTGGATCACCAGCGGATGCATGATCTCTTCCAGCTGATCCAGCAGCTTGGCGTCGGCAAAGGCCAGCCGGCCAAGCGCCTTGCGGTTGATCTCGTCTCCGCTGTCGAGGATCCATTCGCCGAACAGCCGGATCACGGCTTCGTACGCCGGCCCGCCGCGCGACATCGCCCGGTGCGCCACCTCGTCCGCGTCGATGCCGAACGCGCCCAGATGCTCGAGCATCTTGCGGACGACGCTCTTTGCCGGTGGCGATATTGCCGGTGAGGCCGATGACGTATTTCCCGGGCCAGCGACTCATGATGTGCGGATTAACCTTTCGGACGGAATTTTACCGCGACGGGGGGAGTCTGTCAAAGGGAGGCGAGGAAATTGAGCGCAGAAGCGGATCCGGCAGACCCGCGCGGAACGGGGATCAGGGCGTGCGGGTTTGCGCGTAATAAATTTGATTGCCGACGGCAATGTAGAGCACTTTGTCGGCGCCGACGGCCAGCGCGGTGGCTTCACGCGTTTCCGGGGCGATCGTCACGCGGTAGCGCGAAATGAAATTCAGCGCCATGCTGAACCGGTAGGCGCCCCGGCCGAGCGGGTCGAGAAAGAACAGGGTCGGCTCGGGAGGCTCGTTGTAGAAGATCCGGCTGAGCATCGCGTCCTGGATTTGCGGGCCGGACGTGCGTCCGGGGCGGGTGTCGTTGAAGGGGAGGTCCTCGCACAAATCGCCGCCGGTGGAATCCCCGCCTGCGGATTGGTAAAGCGGGTCGTACTGGCAGCGCGTGACGTGTCCGTCGGCATGGAGGAAGAACACTTCCCCGTCGGCCACGACAAAATCCACCACATCGGCCAGGGAGGGATGGTCCGCGGAAAAATAATCCGTCGGGGATTGATCGAACCCTCCGTTGTCGCTCATTCCATACCGCCACAATCCATTGTTTCCCGGGATCGAGCACATAGAGCTTTCCATTGTAGTAATCGATCGCCGTAGGCGTGGCCCAGCCGGATGGCGGCGGCACGAGTTTGCCGGCCATGGATTTACCGCCCGGAGGACAATAGAGCAGCGTGCCTTTTCCGTCCATGGCGACCACCGCTCCGCTATGCGGAGAGGAAGGGGTCTGCGTTCCAATGGAAATATCCGGAACCCAGACGATGTCGGCCAGGGAATTGACCGAGATATCCGGATAATCGCCGGATTGGCAGAGGAAGGTATCGTCCAATTGGTATCCCCCCTGGCCGGGCGCAGATGCAGCACCCGATCCTGGGTGCTGTCAAGCGCATAGAGTTCCCGGTCGAGCGCCAGGAGCACGGTAATCCGGGCATCGGCCTCCAGCCCGCCGGAGACGGCGGGTTGAAAATCGAGCGGCGTGATGCCGTCGAAATCATCGAGCATGCGCGCAGCATGATTTCGGAGCGTGGTTAATTCATCCGAAGACCCGTACTGGGCGGCGGTCTTGAGGTCATCGAACGTTTTCTGCCAGGCGTCGCGGGCTTTGAGTGGATCCGTTTGCGCGTTGGCGACGGACGCCTGGGTTCGGGCTACTTGCATCAGCCGGGAAAATTCCATCGCGTATCCCTGGCGGAAGTAAAGAACCGCCGCCGCCAGCAACCGACCAAAAGCGGAATGGCGACCGCCGTCCCGAGCAGAACGGCAGGCGGGAGCGACAGGCGGTCGTTTTCCTGCAGCACGCCGCGCGGAAGAATCCCCGCCAGGAACGATCGGATCGCGTCGAGCGCCGAAGCCATCGTCACCCGCAACGAATGCCCGAAGGCGGAAAGGGCTTCCTTCGCCGAGAGGCCGGGCTTCGCAGAAGGCCGTTCGACGCCGACGGGAGCTTGCATCCGAGACGGACCGGCCGGAGGAGGTTCATCGTTTCGCTTTGGGACCGGCCGCGTTTCCCCCTGGAGGCTGGGAATATTTACGGGAGAGGAATCGGACTTTTCCTTCCCCGGGAGCGGTGATTGAAACGGCCGCCGCGGCCGGCTTCTGTTTCTCCAAACGCTCCTTGGTCTGAGTATGCAGGATGAAGGGTGCCTGCGTTTTTCCGGAGGCGAGCGGAGGAGCGCTTTGGGCGTCCCGTTTCTGCGGGAGGAAAGGCAACCGCCTGGCGGTCGAGGCGGATTTCCCAACTGAAGGTTCCGGCGAAAAGCGAACGATCAAGCCACCCGTGGGTCCCGGGCGGGAGGCGTTTTGTTGCGCCATGCGTTCCGCGATCGAACGAAGGGAGAGGTTGGCTAACCCCGACGGCACGGCAGCCGACCAACCCGGGGCGGGGGAAGCGGCCAGTATGGCGATGGTCGTTCCGGCGAGGGAGGCGTGTCCATACCTAAGGTCGACATTAAGCATCGTGCCCAGCGCGCGCGACGGGGGATCCCCTAAAGGAGGATAGGCTTCGACGGTGTTTTCATGAAGGAGCAGGGCGAGAACATTCCCGGCAAATCCCAGGTAGAGATCGCCCTCGCGCAAAAGCACGCACAAGCGCATGCAACTGGACCATGCCGCTGGCCATCGGCCCGATGGGCGTGGCTGCCTGGCTGAAGGGCAAGACTTCGGCATTAGCAGCGATAAACGCCGCTCGCAACGCGGCCGTTACGGAGCCGGGGGTTTCGAAATAAACCTGCGCCATCAGGGCGGAGAGCCGGCTGAGTTCCGTGGCGGGCATCGGGGTGCGGGCCTGGAGGTCAAGCGCAACAAATAGAACCTCCCCGGTTCGGCCGCGGGCCGCACGCCGCGGGGATGGCACAATGAGATTCCCCGCCATCAGGCTCTCGGAGAACGATCCGTTCGGAAAATTGCGCTGCGAAAATTTCCGGAAGATAGGAAGACATGACGCGATCGGCGCCCTCGGGAGCGTATCCGAATCAGGCTGCAAATATTATGCCACGAACCGGTAGGACGCGAACCGGCGAAGTCGGGTCAATCCCCGGGGGTTCGCAGGAAAAGGTCGATGGATTGGGCGGCCAGACGGCCGGCCACCATGGCAGATGGAGACAAGATCCGGCCCGGTGACGGCATCTCCGCCGGCGAATATTTCCGGGCGCGAGGTAATGCCGTTCAGCCCGTCGGTGCGGATCAACCCGCCCCGTTGGGTTTCCAGTCCGGCGGCGATAAGGCCGATCTCCGGATCGGGACCGTATCCAAGCGCCAGCACGACGGTCTCGGCTTCCACGGTGAAATTCGATCCGGCGATGGGAATCGGGCGGCGTCGGCCTTCCGGATCCATATCCCCCAATTCGCATTTCAGACATTCGACGGCGCAAACCCGCCCGTCCGAATCTCCCAGGAAGCGGACCGGCTGCGCAAGGAAGCGGTAGATCGCGCCCTCTTCCCGCGCCAGTTCACGGTCTTTCCCGCCTCCGGGCATTTCCGTTTCCGTTCGACGGTACAGACAAGTCACTTCGCTTGCGTCCATCCGCAAGGCGGAACGCAAGCAATCCGAGGCTGTATCCCCGCCGCCGATCACGACCACTTTCTTGCCGATGGGAAGTTTGCCCCGCCAGGCGGGCGGAAGATATTCCGCCGGCAAATTGAGGCGTGCTAGAAATTCGTTCGAAGAATATATTCCGCGCAATTCGGTTCCCGGTATTTTGATCCCGGATGGGATCGAGGTTCCGGTGCCCAGAAACACGGCGTCAAACCCGTCGGCCAACAGATCCTCGACGGGGAAATCCTTCCCGATCATAGTATTCAAACGGAAGTTCACCCCGGCATGGCGCAAGTCTTCCACCATGGATTCGACGATCGATTTGTCCAGCTTAAACGAGGGGATTCCGTAGACGAGCATTCCTCCCGGGGTGGCGGCTGATTCGAAAATCTCCACCCGATGGCCCAGAGCGGTAAGCTGTTCGGCGCAGGCCAACCCGGACGGCCCGGACCCGACGACCGCCACGCGTTTGCCGGTGGGAGGCCCAGGGCGGAGGAAGAATTGATCGTGCATCCGGCCCGCATCGGCGGCGAAGGCCTCCAGCGCTCCGCACAACACCGGCTCGTGGGTTTTATTCCGGACACAGGCGCTTTGGCAGAGTTGTTCATGCGGGCACACCCGTCCGCAGATCTGCGACATGCTCGAAGTTCGGCGGTAAATTTCCGCCGCGCCGAGAAAATCTCCCTGCTCGATTTTCAGCAGGGCGCCGGGAATGTCGTTGTGGCCCGGGCAGGCCTTGACACACGGCGCGAGCGGGCATTGCAGGCAACGCTCGGCTTCGCGAACCGCCCGCTCCGGAGCAAGCGGAAGCATGGTTTCCTTGAAATCCTTCAACCGCTCCGCCACCGGGCGCTCCGGCGGTTCTTCGAAAGGGATCCTCATCCGCGCTTTTCGGTCGAGTGTTGGCTTGGTAATTGCATCAGGCATTCGCTTTCTCCGGGCGTCAAAAAAATTATCCTACTTTACGGGCCAATTTCAACCCATTTTATCGGATTATTAACTTTTTTTACATATAATCTCCATAATCCCCGGGTACAATATAAATGTTAATATATATTCCAATAGGACCGGGGGATCCTATTCAAGTCAATCCGGTAGAAGCAATATCCGGTTTTCCAGGTTGAACCAACCGTCCTAGATGCACTGACAACCTGCGGAACGATACGGGGTTGACACGGCATGCGAACAACCGGGCCGCATACCCGGCCGTAGATAATCAGGGGCCGCGGAATTCCCCTCAAGGAGGATGGATGAGAGAACATTGGAGAGCTATTCTTATCGTCGGATTGCTATTGATCGGCGGTGGGACCGCGCTCGTTATTCTCCGGAGAGCCAATGCTCGCCGGCAGTCGCAATCGTTGCAAACGTCTATTCTGGCGCGCGGGACGTTGTCCGCCTCGATCGGCGCCACGGGGACCATCCAGGCCAGACAGCAGGCGTCGATGGGATTTTCCATCACCGGCCGGGTGGGAACGGTGGACATCCAATTGGGGGATCAGGTCAACTCGGGAGACGTCCTGGTCGAGTTGGATCCCGCCTACTATCCGCAACAGGTAATTTCCGCGCAGATCGATCTGATCAACGCGCAGAAATCGCTCGACAATCTTAAAGACTTCGCAGGCGGCGTTTGGCCCAGGCGGAATTGGATTTGGCCAACGCCAAGAAAACGCTGGACGCGGCTCAAACCGATTACGATACCGCGTTGAAAAATTATAACGAAGGCTGGCTGCAGGAATGCCAGGATCGGGTGGATCAAACATACGCGGATTGGGAGTACTTTCGGACTCAACAACGACGGAAGCTTCCAGGCGATGATCGACTCTGCAGCAAAAATGGCGAGCGTATCAAGACGCGCTGCAGGAACTGAAGAAAGCACAGCGATACCATGATTTGGGTGTAGGCACATCGGGAGGGACCGAGGATGCAAAAAAACAATTGGATATCGCCAAGGGAAAATTGGATCTGGCGCAGGCCCAGTACGACGACGCCTTGGCCGCCTACAATCGCCTAAAGGACGGAGTGCCGGTCCAGGATCTTCAGGCGGCGCAGGCCCAGGTGGAGTTCGGCCCAGGCGATCCTGGATCAGGTGAAGCCTCAAGGCTCCCTTTTCCGGAACCATATTGGCGGTGAACGTGGTGCCGGGCGATATGGTCGGCCCGGCTACCGTAGTGGTGGTTATCGCGGACCTTTCCGAGCTGCACGTGGACGTTCCGATCGCGGAAGTGGATTACAACCGATTGGCCGCGGGCCAGAGTGCGCAACTGGTTCTCGACGCGATTCCCGATACGACGTATCACGGGCAGGTTACGCAGATCGGATTGAGCGCCTCCTCGTCGGGTGGGATCGGTTTCCTATCCGATCCGGGTGGTCGTTTCCGACCCCGATAAAGACATGCTTCCCGGAATGACGGTGGCGGTCGAGATCGAAGTCTCGCATTTGGATAACGTTTTGCTGGTGCCCAATCGTGCGGTGCGGAGCATCAACGGGTCGTACGTGGTGTACGTCCTTCAGAACGGGGTGCAGAAACCGGTAACGGTCGAACTCGGAGCGACCGACGACACGATGAGCGTGGTCACCACGGGCGATCTTCAGGCGGGCGATGTGGTCGTGCTGAATCCTTCTGCTGCGCTTGCCGGAGGTGGATGATGAAACCGATCTTCCCCCAGAGCCGGCCGGCGGCTTTACAGGAGGGCGCATGAAAAAACACTGGCGGGCCATACTCATCGTCGGAATACTGATCGTTGCGGGCGTGGTCATCCTGGCGCTTTCCGGTGTGCTCAGGGTCCAACGTCAATCGCCGCAAACGGCGGTCGTGGCCCGCGGCACGCTGACGGCCTCGATTAGCGCCACCGGAACCATCCAAGCCAGGCAGCAGGCATCGATGGCTTTTACAATCAGCGGCCGGGTGGGTTCGGTGGACGTGCAATTGGGCGAACAGGTGAGCGAAGGCCAGATTCTCGCCGAAATGGACCCCGCTTTTTATCCGCAACAGGTGATCGCCGCGCAAGCCAGTCTGATCAGCGCGCAGAAAGCCCTGGATAATTTACAAACCTCCCAGGCGGCGCTGGCCCAGACCGAATTGAACCTGGCCAATGCCGAACAGGCGCTGGCCGACGCAAAAGCCGCGTACAACAACACGATTGAAAAATACAACTCCGGCTGGGTGCAGGAGTGCTGGAATTCGTGTTAATCAAGCCTATCAGGATTATTTGATCTATCGATATCGGAACGATGGCACTCCCGCAGCAGTTGCGGAGCTTCAGCGAAGATACCAGGTGTACCTGGACGCGCTCAAGGATCTTGAGAAGGCTGAGCAATATCAGCAGATGGGGCTCGGTTCTTCGGCCCTGGATACCCCGGAGGCGCAGAACGCCATCGCGATCGCCAAAGGGCAGTTGGATTTGGCCCAGGCTCAGTACGACGACGCCCTCTCGGCCTACAACCGGCTAAAAGACGGGGTGCCGGCGCAGGATCTGCAGGCCGCACAAGCTCGGGTCGACGCCGCCCAGTCGATTCTCGATCAGGTGAGAATTACGGCGCCGTTCTCGGGGACTGTCTTGGCGGTGAACGTGGCGCCGGGGGACATGGTCAATCCCGGGAACCGTCGGTGGTGGTGATCGCCGACCTTTCCGAATTGCACGTGGATGTTCCCATCGCGGAAGTGGATTACAGGCGCATGGCCGTCGACCAAAACGCGCAACTGGTGCTGGATGCGATTCACGGAACAACCTATCAGGGAAAGGTGACGCAAATCGGATTGGACGCCTCGACCTCGGCGAGGATCGGTAAGCTATCCCGTCCGGGTGGTGGTTTCCGACGCGGATAAGAAAGTGCTTCCCGGGATGACCGTCTTCGGTTCAAATCGAAGTCTCGCGTTTGGATAACGTCTTGCTGGTGCCCAACCAGGCGGTGGTGAATGTCAGCGGCTCGCTGGTGGTGTACGTGCTGCAGAACGGAATCCAAAAACCGGTGACCGTCGTGCTCGGCGCGAGCGACGGCACAATGAGCCAGGTGACCAAGCGGGGATCTTCAAGCAGGCGACGTTATCGTGTTGAATCCGTCCACTTCGATCTTCAACCGAAGTTCGAGCCAGGGCGCCGGAGGCGGCGGGGGCGGTGGCATTCGAATGCGGTTCGGAGGATAAAGGTTAAGCCTATGGTTGATTGGGTAATCGAACTGGATGATATCCGCAAGATCTACCGCATGGGCATCGAGGAAGTCAACGCCCTGGCGGGGTTGACGTTGCGGGTCAAGCGGGGCGAGGTGCTGGCGATCATGGGCCCCTCGGGATCCGGGAAAAGCACGCTGATGAACATCATCGGCTGCCTCGACCGGCCGACGTCCGGAACCTATGAATTGGACGGAAAAATCGTCTCGCAACTTGAGGACGACGCGCTGGCGGAAATCCGCAATAAAAAAGTTGGCTTCGTCTTCCAAAGTTTCAACCTGTTAGGCCGCTCCACCGCGATCGCGAATGTGGAATTGCCGTTGCGGTATGCGGGAATAAATCACGGGCGGCGGGAACGCGCCCGGGAAGTGCTGCAACTGGTCGGACTGGGGGAGCGGATGAATCACAAACCAATGGAGCTATCGGGAGGCCAGCAGCAGCGGGTGGCTATTGCGCGCGCTTTGGTGAACAATCCCGCGATCATCCTGGCGGACGAACCGACCGGGAACCTGGACAGCCGTTCCGGCGCGGAGATCCTGGACCTGCTGCTAGCGGCTCAACCGGGAAAAAGGAATCACTCTGGTGATTGTCACTCACGATCCGAATATCGCCGCTCATGCCGGCCGGGTGGTTCGGCTGAAGGATGGCTGCATCGAGGAGGAACATGTTCCTGACACAAAACCTGCTTGAGGCGCTGGAAAGCCTGACCACCAACAAACTGCGATCGGGGCTGACGATGCTGGGGATTGTCATCGGGGTTGGCGCCGTCATCGCCTTGCTCTCGGTGGGCCAGGGGGCTTCGGCCACCATTTCGGGATCGATCAACTCCATCGGCACCAACCTGATCTTTGTCGTGCCCAGTTTCAGCACGGATATCACCGTTCGACGGCCATTAACCCTCCAGGATGCCCAGGCGATCGGCGATCCATTGAACGCTCCGTCGATTCTACTGACGTCCGTGCTGTATACCGTGGGCCCGGTAAAGGTATCCGCCGCCGGCCAGACGGTCAGCATGAGCATCGATGGTGTGACGTCCACCTATGCCGAGGTCCGCAATCTGACGATGGCGGAGGGTGATTTCATATCCGAGACCCAGATGACCGGCCGGGCCTCGGTGGCCGTGCTGGGGACGACCACGGCAGAAAATCTCTTTGGCACCTCGACCAATCTGATCGGGGAGACGGTGCGGATCTCCGGGCAGCCCTTCCGGATCATCGGGATTCAGGCTTCGAAAGGCGGCAGCGGATTCAGCAATGCCGACGATGTCATCTACATCCCGTACACCACCGCGGTCAGCCGGTTGGCGCAAACCACCGATGGCGCTCCCGACCGGGTGGATATGATTGTGGCTCAAGCGGTGAACGCGAAGGCGGTTCCGCAGGCATCGGACGAGATCAAACAAGTTATCCGCTCGCGCCACAACACGGACGTGGGCAAGGACGACTTCACGCTGGAAACGCAGCAGGATATCCTCAGCGTGACCTCGCAGATCACCGGCGTGCTGACGATCTTTCTGGGCGGCATCGCGGCCATTTCGCTGCTGGTCGGCGGAATTGGGATCATGAACATCATGCTGGTTTCGGTGACGGAACGTACGCGCGAGATCGGGCTGCGGAAAGCGCTGGGCGCGCGCCGGCGGGATATCCTGATCCAGTTCCTCACGGAGTCCGCGACCCTGAGCGTGGTCGGGGGGTTGATCGGGATCGCTTTGGGAGCCGGGCTGGCGTTTGTCATCGGGCAAATCGCCAAAGCCACCGGAAATAGTTTCACGCCTGTGGTGGGAATAAATTCCATCTTGCTGGCGACGATCTTCTCCGCGGCGATTGGGCTGTTCTTCGGAATTTACCCGGCCTCGCGCGCCGCCGGATTGCAGCCGGTGGAGGCGCTTCGGTATGAGTAATTTTCCCCAGTAATTTTTTTCAACCCGAGGTTATTACCAGTGTGGCCGGGATCGCCGATCCCGGCTACATTTTTTATTTTGCGTACCCTAATCGATGGATTTTCACCGGATCCGCGCTACAAAAGGGAAAGCTGTGTTTCCGGTCCGATGGTCGTATGAGGCGGAAGGATCGTGTCTTTGGGAATAATGACGATGCCATCCCGCACAAACCATTGTCCGCCTTCGCCGTCCAGGCGCGTGCCGGGCGGAAACGGTTTTATCACGACGCAGGCGCCAAGGCGAACGTTTTTATCGATAATGGCTCCGTCGATCCGGCTGTCTGGACCGATCCCCAACGGCACGCCCCGCGGAATTTCCGCCCCGAGCACGTCGTAGTAATCGGCCCCGAGGATCACGCTGTTGCGGATTTCCGCCCCTTCCGAGACGTGGCTGCGCAGGCCGACGACCGAATGGCGGATTCGGGAGCCGTAGATCTTGCATCCCTCGGCCAGCAGCACTTCCTGCATCTCGCTGCCCTGAACAATCGATCCGGGCAGGAACCGCGCATGGGTGTAAATCGGACGGCGCTGGTCGAAGAAATTAAACGGCGCCGTGGGCGAAGCGAGCGCCAGGTTGGTTTCGTAGAACGTGCGGATGGTCCCGATATCTTCCCAATAGCCGTCAAAATCGAATCCGAACACCTTATGGGAAAGAATGGCCTGCGGGATCAGCTCGCTGCCGAAATCGCTGACTTTGGTATTCTCGAGCAAATCCAAAAGGATGGGGGTCTTGAACAGGTACACGCCCATCGATCCCAAGTACGGGCGATCGGGGTCGTTGCGGCTGACCATCTCGGCCAGCACTTCCGGATCCTTGGGTTTTTCCGCGAAGTGGTGGATCCGCAAGTTGGTATCCCGTTTGAGGATGCCATACCGCGCCGCGTCGAGCGTGGAAACCGGGTGCACGGCCACGGTGATATCGGCGTCGGTCTCCATGTGGAAATCCACCATCGAAGCGTAATCCATCCGGTACAGATGATCCCCGGCGAGGATCATCACCAGCGAGGCGCGGGTGGATTTTATCTGCCTAAGTTGTTTTCGGACCGCATCGGCCGTGCCCTGGTACCAATCCTCGTGGAGGAGAGTTTGTTCGGCGGCCAGTACCTGGACCCAGCCGGTATGGAATACGTCGAAATGATAGGTGTTGGCGATGTGCCGATGGAGAGATACCGAGTTGAACTGGGTCAGGATCGCAACCCGGAAGATCCCGGAGTTGATGCAATTGCTGATCGAGATATCAATGAGGCGGTATTTCCCGGCGAAGGGCACGGCGGGTTTCGACCGCATTCGGGTCAGGGGGAACAGGCGGGTTCCGCGGCCGCCCCCGAGGATTACCGCAAGCACATCGTCCATGTAAGACATATACCAACCTCCGCTTTGGCGCGGAACTCGCGGGAACGAGAATCGCCGTTCCCTTCCAGATTCCTTCGCCGGAACGTATGGGGCGGGGTCTTGTCACCCGCGCAGGCTGCCCGGCAAGGGAAAGCTCGCAGGATCCGCATTCCTCCGCCGCCCGGCCGGGGAGGGGATCCGGCGGAATCATAGCACAGCGGGGAAAAGCGGGGGCAGGCGGCTTCAAATCATCGGCCGGTTCGATAAAACTGCAGACGTTCGTCCGCAAACCGGTCGGCTTCGATTTCCGTATTGCGGCCGGGGATTTGGCGGGAGCGCCGCAAAAAATGGAATCCCTCGTGGGCGAGAACCCAGACAATGGCCTCGTCCAGATTTTGAACCCGGGTGCTCCCGACCACTCGGTACCATTCGCGGCCGGTGCGCAGGTCGCGCACATGATCCCCCAGCCGCGTACCGGGGGGAGGCGGGGGATGCGAACCGTCGGAAGAAAAATACAACGGCGATTTGCGGGTGGGAATTTCGCAGGGGAACCCGCCGGGTACCTGGCAGCTGATCCGGTAGAAGGGAATCCGGCGGTTGGGGTACCAGCACCGTCCGTAGGCGCCGCGATATTTTCCCCGCCCGCGATCGACCCGGATCCAGGCAAGCTGGGAGGTATCGAACTCGGAAAAAAAATCCCGCGCCCAGTCGAGCGCGATCGGATGCAACCCGCCCAGATCAACGATCCATCGCATAGTGGACGCTTACGCCGGAAACTCTTTCCCAAGGGCAGGCGTATCCGCGGGAGAAAATCCAAATTCTATGAAGGCCATTTCAAATAGATCCGGATGCAATCGATTCCTCCCGCCGGTTTAATTCTCCAAGCGACGTGCGCCCAAAAAAGAATGAAATTATACCCACGGAAGTCAACTTTCCGCTTTCCCGAATTCTTTCAAGCGGAAAATCGAGTGTGGCGCAGGATGCCACGACGAAAATCCGCAAGCCCGCTTCCCTGGCAAAAAGCTTGTAATTCCAAGGGGAAAAGGGTTGTGATACCATGCGGGGATGGTCAGAAGATCCGCGACGGGAAAACGGCAAGGCGTTCGGGAAGAGATTGCCGCGTCGGGTGATTGTCGCGTGGATAATCGCAGCTTTGTCGGCCGGGCTGGCGGCCTGTCAGTCCGCTCTCACGCCGAGTGCCACCGTTCTTGCGGGAGTTTCTGCTGCCCCTTCCCCGACGGTTTCCGCAATGGCAAGCGAATCCCTGCCGACGGGCGTCCCATCGCTCACCCTCTGGCTGCCCGCGGCGTTCCGTCCGGATAGCAATTCGGCCGGCGGAAAAATCCTTCAGGCTCGGATCGCCGACTACGAAACGCTGCATCCCGGCGTCGCCATCACCGTCCGGATTAAAGATTCCGCGGGTTCCGGAGGAATGATTGATTCTCTCGCCGCGGCCGCCGCGGCGGCCCCCGGCGCCTTGCCGAATCTGGTCGCGCTGGATCAATCGAACCTGCGCGCCGCCGCGATCAAAGGGCTGATTTACCCGTTGGAAAATCTCCTTCCGGTCGGCGCCTGGAACGACGACTATCCCTATGTGCTCTCGATCCTCAAGATCGGGGCACTGCGTTACGGTCTCCCCTTTGCGGGCGACGCGATGGTTCTGGCCGACACGCAGCCCGCCGGCTCCGGACCGGAAACCTGGGAACAAACCGCCTCCCGGACCAGCCCCATCTTCTTTCCCCTCGGAGATTCTCGTTCCCTCTTCCTGTTTTTTGGATATTATGCTGCGGGGGGAATTCCCATTCACTCCCCCGCCGACCCCGGGATCATGGCGGATCCCTTGGAGAAGGAATTAACCTGGCTGGCGGCGTTACAGAAGAATGGGGTCCTTTCCCCGCGCAGTCTGTCGATCGATTCTTTTGAAAATGCCTTCCTTGCGCTGCAGAATTATGGCGAAGCTTCGGCCGCTTTGTATTCGCTGGCATCCTTGAGCAAGGGGTTTTCAATCGGCGGTCTGCCGACGCCGGAAGGGGAGCAATTTTCTCTGGCGACGGGTTGGTCCTGGGCGATCGCTACGGCCGATCCAACCCGAAAAGCGCGGGCGGCGGAATTGATGCTCTGGCTTTCGGATCCGGAATTTCTCGCGGAGTGGTCTCAAGCGCAGGGTGTGCTCCCGCCTTCGCGGGCCGAGTTGGCCCTCTGGAAAGCAAACCCCCGAAAGAATTTCGTCGCGCAGATGTCGGAGCAGGCGATCGCATTCCCCGAGGATGAAATCTCCAACTCCTTCGGTCCGATTTTGTCGAAGGCCGCGCGCGAAGTGCTTTCCAACGGCGTTCCACCCAATATGGCGGCGGCCGACGCCGCGAAAGGCACCAACCCATAAACACACCTTTCAAAGCCGTTTTTCAGGCAAAACATTCCACATTTCCTTGATCAAAAAACCTTGAAAAATCCCTAAAAAAGGCTGTTTTTCAGGTATAATAGCCAGTTGCGGGCGGATCGATTTCCGCAGTCTATAAGAAGATATATTTCCTGCGCTGAAGCGTCTTACGGCGCGGAATCCTTTTTACTATCGAACAAGGGAGCATTCCCATGACAATTAGTTTTGGAACCGACGGTTGGCGGGCCGTTATCTCCGATACCTTCACCTTCACCAACCTGCGGCTGGTGGCGCAGGCCATCGCCGACGCGGCTGCGTCGCCGGATTGGAATCGGCTGCCTTCCCTCCCAGCTTCTCCGAGCTCGCGCGAGATGGTGGTCGGATTCGACACCCGGTTCCTTTCCGACCGCTACGCAGTGGAGGTGGCCCGGGTCCTGGCGGCCAACGGTTACAACGTGCATCTGGCGCAAGCCGACGCTCCCACGCCCGCCATTTCATACATGGTCCATCACTTAAAAGCGATGGCCGGCGTCATGATCACCGCCTCGCATAACGCGCCGCGGTACAACGGGGTGAAATTGAAATCCTCCTACGGCGGATCGGCGCTTCCGGAGCAATGCCGCCGGGTGGAGATCTATCTTTCCGACAACGAGGCGCGCGGACACGGGCCGAACCTCATGGATTATACCCAGGCCCTCAACGCGAAAAAGATCCGGCGCTTCAACCCCACGCCCGCGTACCACGAACACCTGCGCAAGCTGATTAATTTCGACGCGATCTCCAACAACCCGCCGCATGTGGTGGTGGATTCGATGTACGGTTCGGGCCGCGGCCAAATTAAAACCATCCTGCAAGGGACGGGGTGCGAGGTATTCGAAGTGCGCGGCGAAATGAACCCGGGTTTCGGCGGCGTGCATCCGGAACCGATCGCCCGCAACTTGGGCGCCCTCGCCGGTGCGATCGCCGCCGGACACGGTGAAATCGGCGTGGCCACCGACGGCGACGCGGACCGCACCGGCGCCATGGACGGGCGCGGCCAGTTCGTCGACCCGCACCGGATCATGGCCCTGGCTCTGCGCTATCTGGTGGACAAGCGCGGCATGAGCGGGAAGGTGGTTAAGACGGTTTCCACCACGCAGATGGTCAACCGTCTGGCGGCCAAGTATGGGTTGGAAGTGCTGGAAACACCGGTCGGCTTCAACTACATCGCCGATCATATGTTGAAGGACAACGTCCTCATCGGGGGCGAGGAATCCGGCGGGATGAGCTTCCACGGGCACATTCCCGAGGGAGACGGAGTGCTGTTCGGATTGCTGTTGATCGAGATGATGGCGGTGTACCAGGAGCCGTTGGACGCGCTGGTGGCGGATCTCCTCCGCGAGGTGGGGCCGGCGATCTACGAACGGCGCGATCTGCGGCTGGTCCATCCCGTCTCGAAAGTGGAGATCACCAACCGGTTGGTGGAGAAACCTCCCACTGCTCTAGGCGGCGTGAAAGTGGTGGACGTGAAGACCTTGGACGGGGTGAAATACCTGTTGGAAGATGAATCCTGGCTGTTGGTCCGGCCATCGGGCACCGAACCCGTGCTGCGCGTATACGCCGAAGGCCGCGATGAAAAGATGGTAAAGGCGCTCCTTTCCTTCGGGGAAAAGGTGGCGCAGGAAGCGATTTGATTTTTTACAACTACTCAGGTCGGGGAGAACGTACACCGAAACACGGAAAAAATCCGAAATTACCGAAAAATTTCCTCGGGTGGAAAAACACTACTAATGTTTTTCAGTGCATTCGGCTCTTTTCGGTGCAATCCGTGTACAAAGGCGGAAGCCCCGCCGACTAAATACGATTATTATTAAAAATAAATTATCTGTGGGGGACGTGTGCAGATCACCCAAACAAAAACAACGGCTCATCTTGGAATGCATGAGCCGTTGCCGCGACCCGTGGATCAACCTCCCCCTCAGATTGACTTGGCGTCTGAAATACACCGAACAAATCAGGAAATTTATTCGAAAACCGTCACCCGGTTGCCACCGGCGGACTTGGATTTGTCCAATGCCAGGCGCGCCGATTTCATCAACTCTTCCGGCGTGTCCCCGTGCTTGGGGAAAGCCGCCACGCCGCAACTGAAAGTATTGCGGATCACCGAACCCAGGAAGCTTAATATGGAATCCTGAAATGCGGCGCGCAGCAGTTCGGCGCGGGATCCCGTTACCGAAAGCGGAGCCCCGGGCAACATCACGACGAATTCCTCCGCATCGTAGCGGCTGGCCACGTCTCCCTTTCGAATGCTCCGATTAAGGAGCGAGCCCATGATCTTGACTTCTTCAATCCCCGCTTTGGAACCGTACGCCTTGTTCGTGGATTGAAATTGATCAATCGAAATGATCATCAGCCCCACGGGGCTCTGGGTGCGTGCGGCCCGCGCCAATTCGCGGCTCAAGGTTTCCATCAGGTAGCACCGGTTGTAAAGGTTGGTTACCGGGTCGCGCACGGCTTGCTCCTGCAGCGAAGTACGCAGGGTTTGAATCTGGGTGGATTGCTCCTGCAGAAGGCTGGTCGACCTTTTGTAATCCGATTCCGACCGGATGAGATCCGTGACGTCGCGCACGAGAATCAGGCTTCCGCCAGGTTTACCCGCTCGACCCGGCATCCGCCATCGTCGGATTTCCAGGATCGGTTCCGCATGGAAGGGTGAGGGAACCACGACGGCGCCTTTATTCTTTCGAAGCAGCGCCAACCATTCCGTCCAGACGGGGATTAATTTGCCGGCCTCCCATCCGGCGAAATCCCGCCGCGAAGATCCAATGATCTTCCGCATGGCGGGATTGATGGCAAGGACCCGATCGCGCGCGTCCAGAAAAATCATTCCGTCCGGCAATTTCTCGATGAGAAACTCCTGGGTGGGAATTCTACGCTTGGAGACGCGGGGACGCACGACGGCCGCCAAAGGGAATCCGGCCGCCAGGAAAGCCAGGGGGATGCTGCCGATGGAAAGAATTGATGAAAACATGCGTTAACCTTCCTCTCTGGATATTATAAAACACCACGAGAAGAATTACATCAACAGGTCATGAAGTATACTGCGCGTCCCGATTCTCGGCGCGGTATGGTTGAAAAGCTAAAACACCAACGCTTCCGAAGAGTTCCCTTCCCAACTCACGCTTCCCGGTGTTTTTGCCGGATCAACCGGAAGAGAACATCGATAAGGTCTTGCCGCCACTGCCCGTCCCCCGGGCCGAAGGGGATATACAACCGCTCCTTGCTGTACCTGGCGCGCGGGTGGATATCTCCCGCGCGCGTTTCCTCTCCCAAGGCGATGCCAAGCACCAGCGTGCCCCCCTCCATCGCGACGGACTCGGCCCCGGCCTGCTGGGCAAGGACTTTCACCCGCAGCTGGTACAGGAGATTTTCCGCCGCGTCCGGCATTGCTCCAAACCGGTCCTCGAGCTCCTTGCGCAGCGAATCCAGATCCTGTTCGGATCCGATTTCCGCCATGCGCCGGTAAAGGCGAAGACGCAAATCGCGGTCCGGGACGTACTCCTCCGGAAGGGCCGCGGCCAAAGGCAGGTCGACGCTCGGAGGCAGACCCTCCCTCTGGGGAGCGAGGCCGTCGCGCTCGGCCCGAAGCCTGCGCACCGCCTGAGCCAGGAGGCGGGTGTAGAGGTGGAACCCGATCGCCGCGATGTGGCCGCTTTGGCGCGTGCCGAGGATTTCGCCCGCGCCTCGAATTTCCAGATCGCGCATGGCGATGGCGTACCCCGCGCCGAGTTCCGTCTGCTCGGCGAGCGTCTCCAGGCGCTGGTAGGCTTCCGGCGTCGGCCGGTGATGGCGATCGGTGAAGAAATAGGCATAGGCCCGGACCGGACCGCGTCCGACCCGGCCGCGCAGCTGGTAGAGCTGCGCCAGGCCGAAAGTATCCGCGCGGTCGACGATCAGGGTGTTGGCGTTGGGAATATCCAACCCGGACTCGATGATCGAGGTGCACAGCAGCACGTCCACCTCCCCGCGCACGAATTTCTCCATCGTTTGTTCCAGCTCGTGCTCGGGCATCTGCCCATGGCCGATTCGGATGCGCGCCTCCGGAAGGAGCGCGGCGAGTTTATCCCGCACCGGGAGGATCGTTTCCACCCGGTTGTGAAGGTAGAACACCTGCCCGCCGCGTTCCAACTCGCGGAGGACCGCCTGGCGCACCAGCTTTTCGCTGTACTGTCCTACGTGGGTGACGATCGGCATGCGCTCTTCGGGCGGGGTGTTGATGGTGGAGATGTCACGCACTCCCGCCAGCGAAAGGTACAGCGTGCGCGGGATCGGGGTGGCGGTGAGGGTGAGCACGTCCACCTCGGTCCGCAGCTTTTTGAGGTGTTCCTTGTGCGCCACGCCGAAGCGCTGCTCCTCATCGATGACCACCAGCCCCAGATTGTGGAACGTTACGTCGCGCTGGAGGAGGCGGTGGGTGCCGATGAGGATATCCACGTCGCCCGCCGCCAACCGGGCGAGGATTTTTTCCTGCTCGGAGGGAGTGCGGAAGCGCGAGAGCATCTCCACTTTCACGGGATACGCCGCCAGCCGCTGCGAGAAAGTCTGGTAATGCTGCTGCGCCAGCACCGTCGTGGGAACCAGCATCGCCACTTGCACTCCGTCGGCCACCGCCTTGAACGCGGCGCGCAAAGCCACTTCGGTTTTCCCATAGCCCACGTCGCCGCAAATCAGCCGGTCCATCGGGCGCGGCCGCTCCATATCGCGCTTGACTTCCCCGATCGCACGCAGTTGGTCGTCGGTCTCGACGTACGGGAACGAACTTTCGAGCTCGCGCTGCCAGGGCGTGTCGGGCGGGAAGGCTTTGCCCGGCGAAGCTTCCCGCCGCGCGTAGAGCGCCAGCATATCGCGGGCGACGTCGAGGATGGCGTGCCGCGCCTTTTCGCGGGCTGCGGTCCATTCCTGCGATCCCAACCGCGAGAGGGCGGGGGGCCGCTCGTCCGCGCCGATGTAGCGGGTCAGCCGGTCGGCCTGATGGATTGGAACAAACACCACCCCGCCGTCGCCGAATTCCACCTGCAGGTATTCGCGCTCAAGGCCGTCCACCATGTGCCGCACCAGACCGGTGAAGAGGCCGATGCCGAACTCGATGTGGACGACAAAATCTCCGGGTTTGAGGTCGGCGTAAACCGATTCCGGCGGGAGCGCCTTAATCGTCGGCCGGCGGCGCGGCTCGGGCCGGATCCAGCCGAAGATTTCATTGTCGGTCAGGAGGTGCAGGTCGCGGAAGGAGAATCCCTCCTGCAGCGATCCGTGGACGAAGAGCAGGTCGGATTCCGCCGGAGGGGCGATGGGGGATTCCACCGGAATGGAAACCGAGCCGGTACCCGGACGCTGCTCGTTCCAAACTTCCAGCAAACGGTCCGCCTGGCGCGAGACAACCACCACCCGCTGTTTCTCCTGCCGCAGGTGATGCGCCTGTTCGACGAAGGCTTTCAACACTCCACCGAAGCGCGGGGCGGGGGAGAAGGATTCGCCGAGCGGGAGGACGATGCTTTCTTCCTCGCCCGTTCCTAGGTGCAAGAGGATCCGGCTTTCCGTGGCTTCGCGGATATCGTCCCAGGTGAGGTGGGCCGGCGGAGAAGACGCCGAAAGGGCGCCGCTCTCTTCCGCCTCGCGGCGCAGGAGGAGCGCGTGTTCCTCCAGGTCGGCGACGGCGTCTTCCAGTTCGTTCCATTCTTCCACGGCGACGATTCCCGATTCGGGAAGGTAATCCAGCAACCCCGAGGGCGGGTAGGCCCAGGGGATCCAATATTCCGAAGGCGGACTCTCCGGCGGTTCGGGCGAGGGAGGAAGATCCTTTGCCCGGTCGAGGTCGGGGGCGAGCAATTCGCGCGCCGGCGTGATGCGCAGCTTCTCGATTTTCGAATGTGTGCGTTGCGTGGCCGGGTCGAACGGCCGCAGGCTCTCGATCTGGTCGCCGAAAAATTCGATCCGGGTGGGGCTTGCATCCGCCGGCGGCCAGACGTCGAGGATTCCCCCGCGCCGGCTGAATTGGCCCGGTTCCACCACCAGGCTTTCCGGCCGGTAGCCTTGCTCCACCCAGGCGCGCGCGAGCTTTTCGGGCGGCGCGGTCTGACCGGTTTGCAGGAGGCGCGCGGCGGAGAGAAATACCCGCGGGGGCAGAGTGGGCGTGATCAGCGCGCGGGCCGGCGCTATCACGACATACGGCGGTCCGCTTTGAGGGTCCGTCAGACGGGAAAGCGCGGTGATGCGCTCGCGCACCGTGCGCGGTCCCCAGGGAGCCCGTTCATAGAAGACCGGCGTCGGCTCGGAAAAGATCAACGGTTCGACGGCGGGATCCCAGGCGGCGATTTCGTCGCGCAAAGCGAGCGCCCGCTCCGCGTGGGCCGTCATCACAAGGATCGGGCCGGGCAAGGCTCGGGCCAGCGACGCGAGCAGCGAGGGGCGCGCGGCCCGCATCAGGGAGAGGGAGATCGGTCGGGGGGTCGGGACGCGCGCGGCGGAATCCGGCTGCAGAGCGCTAACCAGTTCGCGGTAGCGGGGATCGTTTTGGAGAAAAGGGAGCAGGCGCGCCAGACCCATCTCCGCCCTCAGATGCCTTCGCCATTCTCCCCGTCCGCCGGCGCCGGGGGATTCTGGCCGGCCGGCGAGGAGTTATACCGGTTCATGGATTCTTCGAGCGAGAGGTCGACGAAAGTCAGCGCGGCCTGAGCCGCCTTTTCAATGAGGATCGGCAGGGCTTCTTCCTCCGCCGGTTCGAAGGCATGCAGGACGTAATCCGCCGCGTCCATGCGTCCCGGCGGCCGGCCGACTCCGAATCGCAGGCGCGGAATTTCCCGCGAGGCCAGGGAGTCGAGGATGGATTGCATCCCGCGCTGCCCGGCCGACCCGCCGGAAGCCCGGATCCGCAACGCGCCGAAGGGCAGGTCGATATCGTCGCACATCACGAGCAGACGCGGGTAGGCCACCTTATGGAACCGCACCAATCCGGCGATGGATTGGCCGCTGAGGTTCATAAACGTTTGGGGTTTGGCCAGAATAACTTTCTTCCCGCCGCGGATTCCCGCCGCCACGAAGGCGTTATTCTGTTGCCGGGAAAAGCGCGTCCCCAGCGCCTTCACCAGCTGGTCGGCGATTCGGAAGCCGATGTTGTGGCGTGTTTGGGCGTATTCCCGGCCTGGATTTCCCAGGCCGACGATGAGAAAGACGTCATCCATGGCCGCTCTCTTTTTTTTGGATTTGGCGGACGAACCGGCGATGATTCCACCTCAGCCAGAGTGATCGCGCCTCGAATAATCCCAGCACCAGCAGCGCCAATCCCGCCCCGGACAGGAAAGCAATGACCCAAAAAGGCAGAGCCGCGCCGGACGGCGAGGGTCCAGAAGCAAATGTAACCGTCGGCGCCGGGAAAACGGCTGCCCGTCCGGAGGTTTGAGCGTCCGGCTGGAAGGGGATGACGGTTTCTCCGGCCAGAGGCGTGACCGCCGGGGCGGTCGTGCGAACGCGGATCCCCTCCACGACGACATCGCGAACCGAGCCGTCTTGAAGAAAAGCCGTCAGCCGCAGGGAGTAAGTTCCTCCGCTTATCGGCGTGACATCCCACTCCGCAAGAACCTCGTGCTGGACCGGCGTTGTACCTTCGGAGATAAGGAACCAGGTATCAATAGGATTCTTCTCGTAGGCGAAATCCACCCGGTAGTGGACCATCCCAGTCACCGCGGCGGTCCCCCGGATTTCCACTATCCCCGTGAGGGTTTCATTCGGGGAGGGGGAATCGATCCGCAGGGATTCGTCGCCTTGGACGAGGAAAAGAGAAAAAATCGCCACAACCAGGATCGGAAATCGCATGAACGGCTGAGTTTAATACAAAGCGGGTTGACGATCAAGAAAAGCCGGAAGCGCTTTCCCGGAGGAGGGGTTCCTCTGCGGAATTGGGCGAATCGGAAACGTTGTGCAAGCGGCTGTGATTTACTCCGCGCCCCGTGCGGTTTGGTTCATAAGGCGAAGAAATACTTCGACCTCCTGAGAGTCGAAATAAGCCCCGGATGATGAACGGATAGGACTTGGTGCACACACGGTGGAGAAAATCCCTCCCCAATCCTTTGCGAGCATCAATTCGAAACCTCTGAAAATCATCATTCGTCCGGAGTTAAAACTCCGAACTCCCAACAACCCTCGCCAAGAACGCGAGGGGAGTCGCCCGGCTAAAAGCCGGGCTTTAGCCGGATTTATTTTATCCCTGCGCAGCGGGGACCAGCGCTGCTAATAGTCGGGGGCAGGCCCCCCGACGAGCGGACTTTTTCAGAGGTTTCAATTCATTTATTCCAAACTTATAACCCGAAAAACCAGACCGCAACCAGATGCTTATTAAGCGGCATCCAAGCATAATCCAATGTAGATGGTCGCTGTACAATGGTTGCATCCGCTGGGAGATAGTCCAGGCTCAGGAGGGCTGCATGGGAAAGCGAAAATTCCTCCCTTTCATGACAGCGGTCCTTCTCGCAGCCGTCGCTTGTAATCTACCTGGCCTCACGCGTCAATCGGAAAATAGAACTCCGATAGTAACCGTTGCCGGTCGGCCGTCCATTGGTGTAGACACTCAAGCGGAAATCCTAACCCAGGCTGCCAGCAAGCCCGGCGAGCTTTCGATTTCGCCCACGCTCACGGGGCGTCCAGCGTTCACCGATACTCCGAGCATCACGCCAACCTCAACCCGCACCCGTACGCCAACATTCACTTCTACTCGAACAAAAACGGACACCGCGACCGCCACATCGACGGTCACTCCCACGATTACTCGCACGTCCACCTTTACAATCACACGGACTGCCACTCCCACCCCGCTGCCCATCTTCCAAGCGACGGGTAGGACCACTCTGGGGTCGGGAGTTTCCAGCAATGCCGGAACCGAATGCCCGGGAGGCAGCATCCTCGTCGGCGGGGGTTTCTCCACGAACACGAATGTAATCGTTACCGCCAGTTATAAATTGGATTCCCGTGACATCTGGGTTGTTTACGGCTCCAACTATTCCGATAGCAGCCAGGAATTGAATGTCTATGCCTACTGCCTCTCGGGAACGTCCGGATCGATCGTCGAGAAGTCAGCGGAAACCACGGTCGCTGCAACGAAGGAAGGTCACATCGCCGTTTTCTGCCCGCTCGGCAGTTTTATCACCGGGGGAGGATTTACGACCTACAACGACAACCAGCCCATGATGTACAGTTACCCCGACGAGAACGGCTGGCAGGCAGGGGCTCAGAATAACAGTGCTGCAGATAATCGACTGGTCGTCTATGCGATCTGTCTTTCGGGGATAAAGGGCAAATTCGGGATCACCTCCGCCAGTTTTCCCATCCCGGCGGGCAAGGTGGGCGGAGGCCGGGCCAATTGCCCGGCGGATTCCTTTTCGACCGGCGGCGGATTTCGATTGGATTTCGATCTCCGGATCTACCTTGCCTCCCAATTATCCAAATCGGATTGGGAAGACTATGCAATCAATAGAGGAAATAGGAACCGGGTCCTGATGGTATTCGCCATGTGCTTGTCCATCCCCTAGCAGACGAAGCGGTTTCGTAAAGCCTTAAGAATCGATACCTCTCATCGAGTTATTGTCCGGCCTGCAACAATTCAACCGTACCCAGACCGCCGTTGACCCGCACCAAGTCGCCGGTATGCAGGCGCATCGTCGCATCGCCGCAGCCGACGACGGCGGGGATGCCGAGTTCGCGGGCGACGATGGCGGCGTGCGAGAGCGGCGCGCCGACGTCGGTGATGACCGCGGCGGCCCGCGGAAACAGCGGTGTCCATCCGACGTTGGTCAGGGTTGTCACCAGAATCTCGCCGGTTTGCAGCTGATCTCCCGCTTCGGCGGTTGCGATCACCCGCACTCGTCCTTCCACCACGCCGCTTGCGCCCGGAAAACCCCTGATCGTTTCATCCTCCGCGGGAAGGGGCCGAACGGCTGCCGCATCGAACAGGTCGCTTCGACGATGCGGGTCCGCCGCCCATTGAAACGGATCGAACGCCCCGCGGATCAATGCCGGATACGGCGGCAGTGCGCCATAGCGCGCGTAAGCCGCCCGCCGGGCGGGGAGAGGAACCAGGGAAGGCTTGTTGCCGCTGAGCAAGGCGAGAATCTCGTCCATCGACAGAAAGAAAACGTCCTCGCCCAGGCGGGTCAGTTCGCCGGCGCGCTGAACGAAGGCGCGCACGACCCACAGGGACCGAACCAATTCCGAACGGACCGCCTCGCGGTCGTGGGCGATCGCAGTCCACTCTTCGATTTGGCGGCGGATCGCTTTTTCCTTGCGGGGGAATCGCACGTGCAACCGGTCCAAGGCGGCTTGGCGGGCGGCGCCCTGCCGGGCGAGAAGCGCCTCCGGTTTATCAACAGTTTTTCGCAACGCGCCAAGCTCCCGGTCGATCCAATCCGGATCCTCCGCCGGGCGCGCGACGGAAAGCTCCGCCTCGTGCGGGCCGCGGTGGCCGAACCGACGGGCGAATATCGCCCGGTCGATAGCGCCGCTTTCCAACTGGGATAGCCCCAACAACGGCTCGAGGCTGGATAGCGGGCCTTGCGCGCCGCTGGAACTGGTGAGCAAAGCATCCGCATCTTCCTGCCCCACCATTTTTTGCAGATTCCGGCGCAGGAAGAGAATCGCACCTCCACCCTGGTTGGCCGCCGCCTCGAGCATCTGGCAGGTTTTAATGAAATAGGGGGCGACCTCAAACTCCCAAAGCGCGGCCAGTTCCTCAGATCTGGAGGTGGCTTGAATCCGTGCGCGCAGAGTCTCGCATCGCACCGGTGCGGTGGCGAGGAACTCGGGCATCTCCTTCAGGTTTCTGCGCATCCGGAACATTTTTGCTATCCCGGCCGAAGGCGCGGTCCGCAGCAGGGGAAGGATGGAAATCTTTTGAATGGGAATCTCCACATCCTTTGGAAGGCGTCCGAAACCGTCCGCGATTAGGTCGGCGAAACGCTTGGGCCCGAGGCCGAAGGCTGCGGCGAACGAAGCCGTTATGCTCAGGTTGGCGTACAGCCGGCCGCCGATATTGCCGTACTGGGATTGCGGGCCGATCGTCGCGTCCGCGTAATCCAGCATGACTTTGATAACCGACCAGGTGCAGGGGGTCATGACGTCGGGCACCGCCTCGCCGTAGTTCGCGTTGGTCCAAAGGTAATCGCCGGCAAGGCTGTCGTTCCATTCACCATCCGCCGGATTATGGCCGTGCCGCGTAGTAATCGGGCGCGCCTGCAGCAGGAAGAATCGGCCGCGAGAAAGCGCCCACTCGATATCCATCGGCTGGCCGTAGAGTCTCTCGACTTGAATGCCGAGGCGTGCTAATTTTGCGATTTGCGTCGGGTTGAGCACGGCGTTCATTCGCCGGTTGGATGGCACCGGTTCCTCGCACGTGCCGTCCCGGGTCAGGATCGTCATCCGGTCTTTGTTATTGATCCGGCGCTCGACGATGCGTCCGCTGACCTTTTCGAAAACATAGGTGTCCGGCGTCACCCGACCGCCGACGATCGCCTCGCCCAGTCCCCAGGCCGCGTTGATCGTCACCCGGTTGAACGCCCCGGTCAGAGGGTCGGCGGTGAACAGGATACCCGCCGCGTCGGCAGGCACAAGCTTCTGGATGACAACAGCAATCGTCACGTCCCGCGAAGCAATGCCGTTCCGCGCCCGATATCCAATCGCCCGGGCCGTCCACAGCGACGCCCAACAGCGTTTTACCGCATCAACGATCGATAATTCGCCGCGGACGTTGAGGAAAGAATCCAACTGCCCGGCGAACGAAAAGCTGGGCAGATCCTCGGCCGTGGCCGAAGACCGCACGGCCACGGCCAAGCCGCTGCGGCCGAGCGTCGAATACGCGCCGCAAATTGCGTCCAGGATTTCGTCCGGGATGGCTATCTGCTGAAAAAGTTCCCTTATTTTTAATGAGGTTTCTTCGAGGCGATCCGCATCGTCCGTTTTTACGCAGGCGAGGATTTCCAGAATTCGACTCTCCACGCTTTCCGCTGTGCAGCGGCGATAGGCGGCGGTGGTGATGATGAAACCTTGCGGGACAGGGAAGCCGGCTGTGGAAAGTCGAGCCAGGGAGGCTCCCTTTCCACCGGCGGTATCGAACGTGGCTTGCGGATCGGCCAGGGGGAGGGTATAGGGTTGAGGCAATGGTCGCTTCCTTGATTGGTTGAAATCGGTGTGGAACGGATGTTGGAACGGACCCACTATACATCGAATCGCATTTTCGAAAGGGGGCAAAGCGCATTCGTCGGCGAGCTATTTTTCCATTCGCAGAAAAGCGTCCACCACCTTCGGGTCAAATTCCTTGCCGGATTGCTCGCGGATGTAGTCCAGTGCCTGGCTTCGGGGCCACGCGGCGCGATACGGCCGATTGGAAGTCAAGGCGTCGAAAACGTCCGCTACGGCGAATATTCTCGCAGAAAAAGGAATCTGTTCGCCTTGCAGCCCGCGCGGATATCCCGAACCGTTCCACCGTTCATGGTGGCAGTAGGGAATGTCGAGTGCCGGCCGCAGATAATCGACCGGCGCAAGCAATTCGTACGCCAGCACCGGATGCCGGCGCATGATCGTCCTTTCCTCGTCCGTCAGGCTTCCCGGTTTGTTTAAAATTGCGTCCGGTACGCCCAGCTTCCCCAAATCATGCAGCAAAGCGCCGCGGTTGATATGCACCAATTGTTCTTCGCCTACGCCCATTTTTTGGGCCAACAGAAGCGTGGTCTCCGTCACCCGCCGGCTGTGGCCTTCCGTTTCCTTATCGCGTAAATCCAACGCGCGTGACCAGCCTTCCAGGGTGGCGTCGTACGCCCGGGCCAGTTTGATATTGGCACTCTGCAAATCGGAAAAGAGCGTGGCATTGTCGATGGCAATCGCCGCCTGGTTAGCCAAGGTTTTTAAGAACCCCAGCCAATCCTCTTTCGGATAAAAAGGCGCCCGATGAAAAAGCTCGAGGATCCCTTTTACCTGACCCTTGGAAATCAGCGGAATGATCGTATGGGAAACAAACCCCTCGCCCGCCACACGCTCCGGTTGCGCGATTGGTTCATGGATGATGTTCGCCACATGGATCAAACGGCGTTCGAGGGCGGCCCGACCGGCCTGTCCTTCTCCGACGCGAATGTGCGTTGCGGTGATCCCGCTTCCGCGGAATCCGTGTCCGGTAAGGTATTCCAGGGTCATCATATGCGGATCGCACAACAGGACGTCGGCCGCGTCCACCCGCAGCTGGCTCATGACCTGATCGAGGAAATAGCTCAGGGTAACGTTCAGGTCCATACTGGCGTTGATCGCCGTGTCGATCGCATGCAATGCGCTCAGGTGCTCCAATTGGTTTACGGTTTGCTCACCGAGACGAGTGCGCTGAATGGCGGTTCCAGCCATTTCCGAAAGAGTGCCCAGCAAGTTGACTTCATCGGGGGAAATCTTGCGCGGAAGCTGAAGCGCGATGCAGATCATGCCGACAATCTCATTTTCGGACCGGATCGGGATGCAGGCGCCTCCCCACCCGGGGGGAAGGGAACCGCCGGTTGCGGTTTGGAACTTGGGGTCTTGGGCGAATTCATCGGAGAGCGATACTTGATTGCCAGTCAATGCGCCTCCGGGGAACCCCTCACCGGGTATGGAAACCGTGTTTTCCGTTTCGGCCAGCCAGCCCCGGGCCGCCGCCCGCCGCAGAGTGCTCGCGCCGGGATCGAACAGCCAGATTGCGCCCGTACCGGTTTCAACCATGGCCAGGGCTTCTTCCAGCAGACGCGGCAGCATCATTTCCAGAACCGGCATGGTGCGCAGGACGGTCGAGACGCGGTACATCACCTCCAGTTCCCTTAGACGTTTTTCCATCTGCTTTTCCGCCCGTTTGCGTTCGGTAGTATCGCGGACGATCGCCGTGGAAAAAGTTCCTTCTTTTACCTTCCAGGTGGAAATGGAGATTTCAGCTGGGAATTCGACGCCATCCTTCCGCAATCCAAAAACTTCCGTTGGATGTTGACCCAGGACCAATTGACCCGTAACAACCGGTCGTTTCGGCCGGGCGTGGAACCCCTCATGAAAGCGCTCCGGCAGAATCTGGACCATGGGCTTGCCGATCATTTCCGCCGACGCAAATCCGAACATGGTCTTGGCGGCATTGTTCCAAAGTTGGACCTTCCCCTTCTCATCCATGGTGATGATGGCATCTCCGGCTGTTTGGACGACCGAGCGCAGGTGATCTTCGCTCTGGATGAGGGCCGTCTCAACCCGGTTGCGTTCGGCGATATCCTTCTGGAGGGCGCGGTTGGACTCCTCGAGCTGGAGGGCTTTTTCCTCCAATTTATGGATGAGGACTTCATCATATTCCTTATTCAGGGTGGTTTTTTCAAGGTTGGGCGCGTGCACCGGAGAAAGTTCGCCGCGCTTGGCTTTCGCCAATACTTGGTTGATCCGGGCAAGAAACGGTTCCGGTTCCGTTGGTTTGAGAATGAAGTCGTCGGCTCCCATATCCAGCGCGAGCTGTTCGTCCTTTGGATCGGTGTAGGTGGCGGTATATACGACGAACGGAATGTTCTTCAACCGTTCATCGGCCTTCCACTGGCGCAGGAGCGTATACCCGTCCATTACCGGCATGAGCAGATCGGAAATAATCAGGTCCGGCGAGTTTTGCCGCGCCATAATGAGGGCCTCGGCGCCGTGGCGGGCGGGGAACACTTCGAAGCCGTGCCCTTGCAGGAGAGCGCGCAGGAGGTAGAGGTTCTCCTCCTTGTCGTCCACAATCAGCACTCGGTTCATCTTCATGGGTCGCTCTCCTTCAGCAATTCTTCCGCAGACTCGTTCAATTTCAAATACGAACGTGTCCGGATTGATCGGCTTTTCGATATACCCGTTGCAGCCGGCGTCGATGGTTTTCTCCCGATCGCCCGTCATGGCATACGAAGTGACCGCAATGATGGGAATGTTTTTCAACGCCGGATTCAACCGCAGTTGGCGGGCCACGGCGTATCCGTCCATAGTGGGGAGTTGGATGTCGAGCAGAATCATATGCGGTCGGACGGATCCCGCCTGGGCGATGCCTTGCGGTCCATCGGCGGCCGAGACGACCTCATAGCCGCGTTTTTCGAGAAGAAATGTGGCGAGGTAGCGGTTCTGTTCGTTGTCCTCGATCAGAAGGATTTTCTTTTTCATCGTTTTCCCGGTCCTTCCTTCGGCAGGGTGAGGGTGAAGGTGCTGCCTTTGCCCCAGACGCTTGCCGCCCGAACTTCTCCGCCGAGCAATTCCGCCAGCCGCCGGCAAATGGCAAGGCCCAATCCGGTGCCTTCATGCTGGCGCGTCAGGCCGGAGTCGATTTGATGGAATGGCTGAAACAGTTTTTCCAAATCCTCCGGCTGGATACCGATGCCGGTGTCGGCGATTGAAATTTGCAGCCTGTCCGGCAGATCTTTCGCCGTGAGCGTGACCTCCCCCTGTTCGGTGAACTTGATGGCGTTGTTGAGAAGGTTGAGCAGGATCTGCTCGACCCGGCGCTGGTCGCTGGTGAACGCGCCGATCTCCGGTGCAAGCTCCACTCGCATGGCCAGCCCCTTCTTTTCCAGCATCGGTTTCACGATTCCGATCATCTTTTCGATCGAAACCCCCAAGTCAAACGGTTCTATTCTCACTTCCAACTGTCCGGCTTCGATCTTGGAGATGTCGAGCACGTCGTTGATGAGTGCCAGCAGGTGGCGCGAGCTGTCGCGCACCATTTCAAGCTGCTTGCGCTGCTCCGCATTCAGCGGACCGGCCAATTCCTGGAGGATGATGCCGGTGAAGCCGATGATCGAGTTGAGCGGCGTACGCAATTCGTGCGACATCGTTGCCAGGAAAACGGACTTCAGTCGGTCGGCCTCTTCGGCGCGATCCCTGGCCACTGCCAGTTCGGCGGTCCGCTCGATCACTCGCCGCTCCAAATTGGAATTCAGTTCCCGGATTGCATCCTCCGCCCGCTTGCGCTCCGTGATGTCCGCGCCGATGCTTAGAATCTCGGCTATCTGGCCCTGCGGGTCGCGGACGATCCGGTTCGTCCAGGCGATCCAGACGCGCTCCCCGTTGCGCCGCATGTTCTCGTTGATATTCTGCTCGAAGGCGGCGGGGTCAGCCAGGATCTGATCCATAAGCCGGTGCAGGTCGCGCCCGTCGCTTTCGGTCGCGGGAACGATCGTGCCCATGACGTGCCGGCCGACGATCTCCTCTGCCGAGTAACCGAAGAACCGCTGTCCGAACTCGTTGAGGTAAGTGATCCGCCCGTCGCGCTTCCAGCGCAGAATGATGCTGTTGGCGTGCTCCACCAGTTCGCGGTATTTGCGTTCGCTTTCGGCCAATCGTTCCTCGGATTGCTTGCGGTCGGATATATCCTGGACTGCGCCATAGATGCTCGTTAATTCCTTGTGCGCCGGATCCAGGACGGGATGGGCGTAGACCCGCACCCAGACGGTCTTCCCGCTTTTTGTCAGCGTTCGCATGTCAGAGACGGCAGGCTGGTTGGCGCGTAATTTCTCTATATCGCCGTCATAGATTATCAGGTCGTCAGGATGTACGGCGGCGCGCCAGCCTCCGTGAGCCACATATTCTTCCAATGTGTATCCGGTGATGGTTTCAAAAGCCCCGGCAACCCAGGTGAAGGAAAACTTACCGTCGGCGTCCAATCGGGAAGAAAACACATAATCGGAAGCGACCGTGGAAATCAACTGATAACGCGTCTCGCTCTCACGTAGCGCCTGGTTGGCTTGTTCCAGATGACGTGTCCTTGCCCGGACCTGTCCGCGCAGGAGTAAAACCGTTGCGAGCGCGAGGACAAATAGCCCGCCGATGATGCCGATCACCCAATAGATGTACTGCGGGATTTGAAAGACGGGAGCAGGCAGCGCTTCTGTCCAGCGGCTGAGTGTTGTGTAATATGTGGAATTGGGCTCCTGAATCCATGCATTCAGATGCCGGTCGATGGCTTCGAGCAAATCCGCATTGCGGCCCTTGGCAGTCGCATAGAATAATGTTGATGGGAGAAAAACGATAGGTGTCTTGACCAAACCGTATTGCTTGTAGAAATAGTCTCCGAAGAAGTTGTTGGCGATGGCGGCGTCCACCGAGCCGTTGGCCGCCAATTGAAACGCATCCTCCAGCGTGTCGGTGGTCACGATCGTCACTTTGAATCCGAATCCGCTCATGTACTGCGCAAACACCGTTTGTTGAATGGACCCATTAAGGAGCGCCACCCGCTTACCAGTGAGATCCGCAAATCCGTTGACCGTTAGGCGGGGATTGGCATACACCTGCGACCAGCTCGTGAGGACCGGGGTGGTGTTGAAATCATAGATTTGCGCGCGGTCCGTCGAATACGCCATATCCGGCATCAGGTCGATTTGCCCGCTTCCCAGTGCGGAAAGACAATCCGCCCACTGGCAGGGCACATAGACCAGCGTCCATCCTTCTTCGACGGAAATTTTCATTTAACAGGTCGATGTAAATACCGGAGGCCTGGCCGGCGGAGTCCATGAAAATCTTCGGCTCGTTCTGGTAAACACCGACCCGCACCGTCCTGACTGCGGCGTCAACATGGCCAACCGAAACAGCGATTGCCGCCGCCAACGCGGCGCACAGAACGGCGTTCCGACCGGCGTGGTTTTCCGATGGTCGATCCCATTGTCCGGCTCTATGATGGTTGTCTCGTCCACGCGCTGCCGCTGGGCTGCATGCGCGGATGAATCCATAAATCCACCGGGCAAGGGATCTACCGATCGTCCGCACGGCTCCCAATGCGCTCATGGTGTTCTCCTGCAAGGTAATCCACAAATGGGAATGAGACCGTTCTCGCCAGGTTTACTCATGCGAACCGCCTCTCCGATGCGGCGTTTGACGCCAGCGCATCGGGGGAGTTGAAGGCCCGGCGCTCGATGGGGATCATATTTACCCGGGAATGGGCGACTGCTGCGTAGTTGTGCCGGGCTGAAAGGAGATATTGCGATGCGAGGCGAAGGCGATCTTGTAAACCGTCGCAGGTTATTTCAATAATAAAATCTATAAATTCCATATTTTCCACCCTATTACATCGAAGGAACGACGCAGACAGAAAAACCTATAGCCGGTTGCTAAAAAACAGGAAAGATGTCATTGCGAGAGACCAAAGGGAGCGAAGTAATTTCGTTTTTCGCGCCAGAAAGCCCAGAGTGCTTCGTCGCTCCGCTCCCCCGGCCCGCGCGGCGGAGCCGGGGCGGGCTCGCAATGACAAAGCCAGACTTCTATAGCACCCTGATAGTATTCTCTCACCCAAAATTATTATATACACTTTCCCCTATTTGGTTGCCGCGGCAATATTCTCTAGACACAGGAAAGGTGCTGCAAGGCTTTCCCCCATCCTTATCGCAGGAAGGTTGTATTATTATGACATTATGTCGGCGGACGTTTTTGGCCTATACCTCCACTTCCCTTTTTGCCTGCGGCGATGTGGTTACTGCGATTTTTTCTCGACCGAAGGGAAGCAGAAACTGCTTTCCGGATACCTGCGCGCGCTCTTCCGCGAAATTAAACTCGTCGGCGCAGAGGGAGGAAGGCCGCAAATCGGAAGTGTTTATTTTGGCGGCGGGACTCCTTCGCTTATTCCGCCGGACCGGATGGCCCTTCTCCTTCGGGAAATCCGGCGCGCGTTCCAACTCGAGCCGGACGCGGAAATCTCGATGGAAGCCAATCCCGGGACGGTGGATTCCAGCCGCCTTGCGCTCTATCGAGCGGGCGGAATCAACCGGCTCAGCCTGGGTGTGCAATCGGCGGGCGACGACGAATTGCGAATGCTGGGGAGAATCCACACGTATCCCGAGGCGGTACAGGCGTATGAGGACGCGCGCCGCGCCGGGTTTGCCAATATCAGCCTGGACCTGATCTACGGGCTGCCGGGACAGACCGTTCCGACATGGGAGCGGACGCTCGCGCGCGCGCTTTCCCTTGCGCCGGGGCATCTCTCGCTCTACGCGCTAACCCTCGAGCGCGGGACGGATCTCGCCCGCGCGGTCCGGCGCGGCGCGCTTCCCGCGCCGGAGGAAGACGCCGCCGCGGATATGTACGAACTGGCGGAGGAAAAACTGGCCGCGGCGGGTTACCGCCACTACGAGATATCCAACTGGGCCAAAGACGGCGAGGCGAAAACGGAAAACGGGTTTGGGAGATCGACCGATGGCGAGGCGGCAAAGTTTCCAAAGTACGCCTGCCGCCACAATCTTCGCTATTGGTTGAACCTGCCTTATCTGGGACTGGGCGCAGGCGCGCACGGTTGCGCGGCGGGCCGCCGTTATGCCAACGTCTGCTCGGTGGAAAAATATATCGAACGGATGCGAACGGATAGCACGAGGCGGTTCCCGCTTTCGCCCGCCGCCACCCGCAGCCGGCTCCGCGCGCGCGATGAGGAAATACGCGAGACAATGTGGCTGGGGCTGCGCCTGACAGAGGCCGGCGTCGAACGCGAAGCTTTCTGCCGCAGGTTCGAAGTGGATTATTACGATCGATTCCCAAAGGAAATCGATTCTTCCATCGCCGATGGATTGCTGGAATGGACCGGGCAGCAGAAAGCCCTTCGACTGACGCCTCGAGGCAGGCTTTTAGGAAACCGAGTGTTCCGGCTGTTTGTGTAAAAAATATATCAATTAGAAACCTCTGAAAATCATTCTTCGTCCGGAGCTAAAGCTCCGAACTATCAACAGCGCCCGGCTTAAAGCCGGGTTTTACCGGATTGATCCGGCGCCGTTAATGGTCGGGGGATTTATCACCCTGACGAGCGGACTTTTTCAGAGGCTTCAATTAATTATTGCAAACAGGCATCTACTCTGCCCAAGAGAAGCTGGAAGGAATTTCAAAGGATTGATGACCAGGTTTTTCTCTTCCTCATCCGGCCTGCGGCCACCTTCTCCCAGCTTATGCTGGGAGAACCTTTCCCGGAGCGAAGCGACGGGAGGATGGGATGAGGGAGGAAGGCTGAATAGCTGGATAAAAGGAAAAAAATCGCAAGAGAACAAACCCAAATGCAAAGTTTCAGGGAAAAACAATTCTTGCTCCCTTTGGCTTATGAATTTGAATTGTGCTGGCAAAAATTTAATAAAAAGGGTAAGCGAAACTAAAGATCGCACACGATCGGATCATGCGCAAGGCGCATGGCGGCGTCCGTCACGCTGGCATTGATATATTGGATGCCGTCCTGCGCGTACCGGCCGTATCCTTCGTGGACGTGCCCGAACGCATGAAGTCGTGGTTTTATTCTGCGGACGGCTTCGAGCAAATCGCGGCAGCCCGCCAATTCCCCTCCGGAGGTCTTATCTCCAATCCCATAGGGCGGGGTGTGCGTGATGAGAATGTCGATGCCTGCCGGAATAAGCGCCCATTTTTTGCGCAGCGCCTCGCCGCGCGGCAAGTTGAACGCCGTGTTCATAAAGGGCGGCTGCCACGGTGAACCGTAAATGCGGAATCCGCCTACGGTGATTTCTTCATCCTGCAAATACACGGCGTTGGTCAATATTTTGCGGCTATCCATGGGTTGGCGTTCGAAGGAATAATCCCGGTTGCCCGCGACAAAGAGTTTATGCGGGTGGGGCAACCGGCCAAGGAATTCATTGAACGATCGCAGTTCCTCGAGCGTCCCTTGCCGGCCAGAATCGCCGGAATGGATGAGGATGTCCCCCGGCGGAACCGCCAGCTGGTCATGGAATCCATGGGTATCGCTGAGCAGAATGATTTTCATATTAATATTCTCTGGGAGCGTTCAATAGATGGGGATTAGCATGCGTTGCACAATTGCCCCTCCCCGTATGGAAAGCGTGTCATCCAACCGTGTATTCTTATGAAATATAGTATCTCCTCAGCGGGGCTACCGCTCAGTACACGGATTCCACCGAAAAGAGCCGAAGGCACTTAAAAACAGTAGTAGTGTTTTTTGATCCAAGAAAAAATTTCGGTGATTTCGGAATTTTTCCGTGTTTCGGTGCACGTTTTCCCTGACCTGGGTAGTAACGAAATTTGATCTTTGAATATAGCGGAATGCGCATTCCGGAAAGTGCAATTTATTTCTGACGTCCGAGCAGCGCCCGCGCCAGCTTTTCGAGTTCCGGGCCGTAATTTTCCTGGGGTTGGGCCGCGTGGAGCGCATCGAACGCCCGGCCGGTCCACTCGCGCGCCTCGGAGAGCACGCGCTGCTTGGCGCCGCAGAGTTCCAATTCCATCAGGATGGCGGGAACGTTCGACGGGGTCGGCTCCCCGGAAAGCAGGCCGCGGATTTTTTCCGAGGTTTCGAGGCCGTAGAGGATCGGCAGACTTTTTTTCCGGTTGAGAATGTCGCCGGCATGGGGTTTGCCGGTGATCTGAGGGTCGCCCCAGATGCCGAGGTAATCATCCTGGATTTGAAACGCCAAGCCCAGCGCGCGCCCGAAGGCGGCGAAGGAATCCCGGCGGGCGGGAACCGCATTCGCGCTGATCGCACCCAGGTGGCAGGCGGCCTCCACCAGGGCGGCGGTTTTTCCGCCGACCATCTCCTGGTATTGCGCGAAGCTGATCCGTTGCACGCTTTCATACGAGAGGTCGAGATATTGGCCGTAGGTCAATTCACGGCAGGTGGAGGAGAGGATCCGCAACCACTCGGAGTTTCGGGCTGGGTCCGAATCCGCAAGCGCGGAAAACGCCAGCGTGAAGATGGCGTCGCCCACGTTGATGGCTTGCGCGCGTCCGTAGCGGTTCCAGACCGAAGGCCGACCGCGGCGCGTCGCCGTATCGTCCTGAATATCGTCGTGGATCAGCGAGAAGGAATGGATCAACTCGACGGCGCAGGCCGGCGGCAGCGCCTCGCGCCAAACGCCGCCGCACGCGCCGCACGAGAGCAGGCAAAGCAGGGGGCGGATTCGCTTTCCAGTCGTCTCCGGGCCGGTCCCTTCGCCCGACCAGCCCATGGCGTACGAGGCCATTTCCCAAAACCCGTTTTGCGAATTCTGCAAACGGTCTACGGCGCGGTGGAGTTCGGCGTCCAAGACGCTCATCATCTCGTCGATGGGAATGATCCCCGCCGGATCCGTCATTGTCTTTGGAGGGGAATGCGTTGCAGGGCGGCGAGGTCGCGGGCCCCGGCGGCGAACATCGCAACGCGCAGTTCGGTAAAATACCGGTGCAGGTCGCTTTCCACGGACCGCGGTCCGCGGACGGCCGATTGCAGTAACGGGCCGGCGATGCCCGTGAGACGGGCGCCAAGCGCAATGCATTTGGCCATATCCAACCCGTTCCGAAGTCCGCCGGAAGCAATCAACGGGGTATCCGGCAACACCCGGCGGCACTCCGTCAGGGCTTCGGCGGTGGAGAGCCCCCAATCAACAAATAGCGCGGCCGACTTTGCTCCCTCGCGGTTGCGGGCCCGGTACTTTTCCACTTGCGACCAGGAGGTTCCACCCGCGCCGGCCACATCGATCGCAGCCACTCCCGCCGAGACCAGCCGGCGGGCCGTCTCGGCCCCGATCCCCCATCCAACCTCTTTCACGACCACCGGAACCGTGAGCGCGCGGCAGACAGCTTCGATTTTGGAGAGCAAGCCCGCAAAGCGGGTGTTTCCTTCCGGCTGCAGCGCTTCCTGCAGCGGGTTCAGATGCAAAATGAGCGCGTCGGCTTCCGCCAGTTCGACCGCCCGGCGGCAGTGATCGACGGTGTAGCCGTAATTGAGCTGCACCGCGCCGAGGTTGGCCAGGAGCAGGATCGAGGGCGCGAGTTTGCGCACTCGAAAGGTTGCGACAAGCGAAGCGGATTCGAGCGCCGGACGCATCGACCCGAGCGCCATGGCAATTCCAGCCGACTGCGCCGCCTCGGCCAAAGCCCGGTTGATCGGCCCGGCTTCCTTCGTTCCGCCTGTCATCGAGGAGATCAGCAGGGGCGCGGCCAACCGCTTTCCGAACATCTCGGTTTGCGTGTCTACATCGTCAAGGTTGATTTCCGGCAACGCCTGATGGGGGAAATGAAACCGTTCCAATCCGTTGGATAAGCCGGATTGGACGTTTTGGGTCAGATTAATGCGGATATGGTCCGCTTTCCGGGATGTGCCGGGCGCAACTTTTTTCATTTCGCGGTGTTTTTCCCAGAGGTTGGCGGGATGGTACCAGCCAGCCGGACGAGTGTCAATGCCGGGCTTGACGGTGTGGTAATGGACACGTACAATTGGTTTTCTCTAGCGGGTTCGCACGGGAACGGACGTTGGTTAAAAACGCACTATAGAGGAGGAACACTCGATGGCTGAAACCACCTTCGAAACGGTTCGCGGAATTATTGTGGAACTACTGGCAGTTGATCCTTCCAAGGTCACCATGGAAGCCCGGTTCCGTGAGGACCTCGGAGCGGATTCGCTCGATCTGGTCGAACTGATCATGGCGTTTGAAGAAAAATTCACCGCCGAGATTTCCGACGAGGATGCGCAGAAGATCCTAACCGTCGGCGAAGCCGTGAAATACATCGAAGCGAAACAGAAACCCGCGTAAGTGGAAATTCTCGCTTGATAAAAAGTCGTAGGGCCGTTCCGCGGAACGGCCCTACGGGGTTAAAGTGGTTTACGCGTTTTTTTGGTGCGGATGGTTGCGAGAAATGAATTGAATTTTCCGTTTCGCGTCAGACCCGCATCCGCGGGCAGGACGCGATTTATTTTTATTCCTCGCGGATTTCCACCGTACGCAGCACCAAGCCCGGCTTGGTTGCTTTTCCCGGATCCCGTTCCGGAATCTTCAGGACCGCATCCAGATTCTTGGTGACCTTGCCGAACACTGTATGGTGGTTGTCGAGGTGCGGCGTGGGGGCGAAGGTGATGAAGAACTGGCTGCCGTTCGTTCCCGGTCCGGCATTGGCCATCGAGAGGATGCCGGCGGAGGCGTGCCGCAACGAGGGATGGAATTCGTCGGCGAAGCGGTACCCCGGTCCGCCGCGGCCATCGCCCGTCGGATCGCCGCCCTGGGCCATGAACCCGGGGATCACCCGGTGGAAGGTGGTGCCGTTGTAGAAACCATCGCGGGCCAGGAAGACAAAATTGTTCACAGTCTTGGGTGCCTGAGCGGCGTATAACTCGGCTTCGAACTCGCCCAGGTCGGTATGGAATACGGCCGTAAAGCGTTTCTTCGGGTCGATCGTCATTGCGGGCGGTGAGGAATATTGTTTGGACATGGATTCTCCGGGAGACTTGGATTTGTTTCTCTCGTCCCTATTAAATGTCATTCCGAGGAGCCCTGCAAGGGCGACGAGGAATCGGTAACTTTTTGAGTATGGTCAATTTTAACCTTCTGTCCGAAAGAATTCTCTTTCCAGTCCCTTCCAATCGGGTTGGCCTTCCCCGGATAGGATAACGCCCAGCAAAGGGTGAACCAAACGGATCTGTTCGGCGGCCTGGAGTGCCAGCACCCGCACCGCGGCGTGCGCGCCCTCCGAAGACCTGAGCCGGCAGAAGTGGAACGCCTCGCGCAAATTCATGCTCAGCGCCATCCGGCGCAAATACCCGTTGGGAACGACGTAAGCCGCCGCATCGGCGCCGAGAGAGGTTCGCAACGTCCGGTACGCGGCCCCCGCCGATTGCATCGCGCCGTTATATTCGGCGAGGAAGCCGGCCTCCTCGAACCATCGCGGCGTGATGTAACCCAGATCGCACCCAAGCGGGCCGGGGGTTTGTGACATCATGCGATGGCGCTTGACCTCGAAATACGCGCCCTGATCCATCACGGCTTCGAACGTGTAGGTGATATGTTCCAATTCGCGCAGCGGTTGATCGTGGTCGTCCAGGCCCCCTAGCAGCGCGTCGGCAAGGCTGCGCCGTTGCTCGGACGAGGCGTTGCGGATCCGGCGAGCGGACTCTTCCAGGCCCCATCCGCAGAAGCGGACACCCGCGGCGGCGAGGGCGCGGTCTTCGGCGCCGGGTTCGTAATCGACCAGGCGCATCCAGCTCCGCGGCGGATCTTCCGGCGGGGGCGAAGGGATTCCGAGGGGAGCGGAGGCGCGGCGATACTTCTCCGCAAGGTCCCGCAGGTAAGCGTTTTCCTCCGCGTACTTCACCAGCGTCGGAACTTCGGCCAGCGCGGTCTGTTTGATTTCGGCGCCGATCGAGCGCACCTCCGCCAAGGGATGGGAAAGCAACTTGCGGATGGCGTGTTCGAGCGCGCGCGCGTTGATCGTTATCCCGACGTTGGCCAGCACCGCCGCGGGCAGCAGATAACGGCAGACGTCCACGTACCTCGAGCGGATTCTTCCTTCCCAGCGCGAATCGCTTTCGCCGGCCTGCCGCGGGAACCGTGACCGCGCAAGATTCCCCGCCGCTTCCAGCGCGCGCGCGTATGCGTCCAGCAACTGTGTGCAGGTTTCGCGGTAAAGGGGTTCCGGCGCGCCGCCGGCAATTTCCGGCGGCAGGAGAAACGCGCCGCTCGACCACTTCTGGTAGCGGGTGCTTTTTTCTGTGAAGGAAACCAGGCGGTTGGATTCCAGGCATTCGATCGCGAGCCGGGAGACGTTTTCCACCGCGATGTGCAGTACGGCGTGCTCCGCCACCGAGGCATGCCCGTACCCCACCACCCATTTCTCGTGGAACTTCGCGGATGCGTCGTCGCTGAGCTCGGCGGCATTTTGGTCGAAGGGTTCGGGGGAACGCGAGGCCTTGGCAAACGCCACGGCGATGGTCTCCGGCGTCAGGTCGCGTTCCCGCAGCAGATACACCCGCCGGGAAAAATCGGTCACAGTTCCTCCCGCAGGATGCGCCGGACTTTTCCGATATCTTCCGCCATCTGCCGGCCCAGAGAGTCGCTGTCGGGGAACCGGCGCTCTTCCCGCAGCCTCCGGACAAATTCCACTTTAAGCGTTGCCTCGTACAGATCGCCGTCGAAATCCAAAAGGTGAGCTTCGACGGTCAGCGCGGCTGTGCGTTCGTCGCTGAAGGTCGGGCGGACTCCGATGCTGGTGGCGCTCCTGTAGCGTTTCCCCTCGTGCCAGACCCAGGCGGCGTATACCCCGCGGGCGGGGACGACCATCTCCGGCCAGAAATCCAGATTGGCCGTGGGTACCGACAGCCTCCGACCGCGCCCAGCTCCATGAACCACCTTGCCGGACAGGGAATACCGGCGCCCCAGCAAAGCGGCCGCTTGCCCGGCCTCGCCTAGAGCGAGCGATTCACGAATTCGCGAAGACGAAATCGGCCCCTGAGCGTCCGTCAAAGGTGGAACTACGTACAAGGAATAGCCCCATTCGATACTGTGATTGGTTAAATACTCGACGGTTCCTTCCCGCCGGTATCCGATGGAAAACCCCGGCCCGCACCAGATCGAACGCAGTCCCAGATGCGATTTCAAGGATTGGAGAAACGAATTGGCGGGAATTTCGGAGAACGCCCGGTCGAAGGTTTGCAGGATCACGGCATCAAGGGGAATCTCCTCCAGGAGCGCGAGGCGCTCTTCCAACAGGGAGAGATAATGGAAGGGGGCGGATCCCAGCACCGTTCGCGGATGGGGGAAGAAGGTCAGCACCGCCGAGGGAGCCCCGTCTTCCATGGCCGATTGGGCCATTTTTTCAATAAGGTAACGGTGCCCGCGATGCAACCCGTCGAAGGATCCGACGGCAAGGTACGCTCCGTGCAAGGCGGCGTCGTCGATGGAGGAAAAGTGCTGCATGGAATTCTACAAATCGCCAAAGACTTTGCGCGGTTGCCAGGTTCCGGCCTGCGGGTCGGCCTCCAGCACGGCCAGGAGTTCCCCTTCGGGCGCGAGCGCCCGGGCCCGTCCAGTGGCGCCCTCCGGAGCGGGGATGGCGATCCCGTTGCGTAGTTTTTCGGCTTCCTCGGCGGTGAGTTGCACGGTCGACCAGCCTTCCAGAATGGCGCTGGCGGGCATAGCGATTTTTTCCCACGTGCCTTCCAGGAAACGGCGCTTCAATTCATCCAACGGAGTTGCCCGCTCCACCGAGAACGGCCCCAAGCGGATGCGCCGCAGCGTGACAAGGTGCGCGTGCGAGCCCATGGCTTCGCCGATATCGTGGGCGATCGAGCGGATGTACGTGCCGCGCGAACAGCGGACGCGGACCACGGCGTTCGGGCTTTCCCAGCGCAGGAGCGCGAGTTCGTAGATATGGACCTTGCGCGGAGCCATGTCCACTTCCTCGCCGTTCCGCGCCATGTCGTAGGCTTTGCGCCCGCCGATTTTTATCGCCGAATAAACCGGCGGCACCTGCAGCCGCTCGCCGATGAACGTCTGCATTTTTGCTTCGAGCGATTCCTCGCGGAACGTGAACGGACGCGTGGCGGTGATGCGCCCCGCGGCGTCGTAGGTGGAGGTGGCCGCGCCGAACCGGATGGTGGCGAGATATTCCTTGTCCACTTCCAGCAGGTATTCGGCCAGGCGCGTCGCCGAGCCAAGAAGGATGAGCAGCACGCCGGAGGCATACGGATCAAGCGTTCCGGTGTGGCCCACCTTGCGGATTTGAGTCCCTCGCCGCACGACGTTGACGATATCGTGCGACGTCGGCCCCGTTGGTTTGTCGATGACGAGCAAACCTGGTTTTGGCATGGTTATCCTCCCTGGAAAGAATCTTCCCCTTTGTTGGAATTATATCCCCAGCAAGGCGCCGAAAAACAGGACCGAAATCCTTGCGAGCGACCGGGGCAGGCTCGCAATGAGAAATCCAGACTTATTCAGCGCACGGCCAAACCTAGGTGCGGTCGTTTCCAGTGGATGCGGGGCGGGGGGATCGCTGCGCGGCCAGCCATGCTTTCGTGCGGGCCAGAACATTCCGAATGACTTCCTCCAGGCTGCCTTCGAGGCTCGCGCCCGAGGCCGCCGGATGGCCGCCGCCTCCAAAGGAAGCAGCCAGCCCCGTCACGTCCAATCCGCTCCCGACCCGCCAGCTTACTTTAATTTTTCCGCCGTCCTGCTCGATGAAAATCACAGTAGCGGATTGCCCTTCGATGGAGGAAAGAATGTTGACCAGGTCGGCGTCGTCGCGTCCGGGATAACCGGCGGCGCGCCGGTCCTCCAGAGTCAGGCTGGTCCAGACGAGTTCGCCTTCTCGTTCCAGGCGGGAAAGCCCCGCGCCCCAATACCGGGCGGCGGCGAACGAGCGCCGATGCAGGCTGCGGTCAACCGTCTCGGGCAGCGAGCCGCCGTCCCGCATCAAGCGTTGCACCACGTCCAGCGTGTGCAATCCGGTGTTGGGAGTCCGGAATCCCAGAGTGTCGGTGACCACCCCGGCCAGCAGGCAGATCGCGGCTTCGGGCGGGATGGAGAGCCCCAATCCTTCGGCCAGGTCGACGATCAGCTCCGACGTGGCCGTCGCCGCAGGGTCCACAAGATTAATCGCGGCAAACCGGCCGTTGGTGACGTGGTGGTCGATGATCAGTTCGGGCGCACGCGTGGGCGTTCCATCCGGCACGCTGATCCGTTCCGAATCGGCGCAGTCGAGCAGAATGCAGATATCAAACGCGGAAGGAAGTTCCGGGCGGATGTCGCCGGAACCGGGAAGATAGCGGAAAACCGAGCTGATGCCTTCGGAGAGGACCGGGTAAGTTTTTTTCCCCGCGGCTCGCAGCATGTGGCTAAGCCCCAGCATCGAGCCCAGGGCGTCACCGTCCGGACGCTGATGGGTGAGCAGCAGCATGGTTCGGTTGCGGGAGATCAGCTCCCTGGCTTGGCGAAGCAATTCGGCGTCCATGCGCAATTCCGGAAGGCGCGCACTCCAGCCCGAAAACAGCTACGGGCGGACGGCGGTCATTCCTCCTTTAAAGTGTCGATCAAATGCTCGATGTGTTCCGCGCGATCGGGGGTGAAATCCCAGTGGAAGCGGAGCGCCGGGAACGACCGCAGCGAAATCCGCGCGGCCAGCGCGCTGCGCAGATACCCGCGGGCTCCCTCCAGCCCGCGCAGGATTTCTTCGCGCCGGGCGTCGTCGCAATCCGGCGCGGTGATGAAAATGTTCGCGAGCGCAAATTCGCGGTCCACGCGGACTTCGGTGACCGTCAAGAGTTGAAAACGCGGATCGGAGGACTCGCGCAGGAAGATCTCCGCGAGTTCCGAGCGGATCCGTTCCGCCAGCCGCAGCGCGCGGGCCGGACTGGGCATGCGCTACGCCGCCTCCAACACGTAGAACTCCAATTGATCCCCGGCCTGGAACGCGTCGTATTCGCGCACGCCCACGCCGCATTCGAATCCCTGGCGCACTTCGCGCACGTCCTCTTTTTCGTGGCGCAGGGAGGAAACCTCGCCCTCGAATATGACCTTTCCGTTCCGCACCACCCGTACCTTGGCGTTGCGCCGCGCTTCCCCTTCGCGCAGGAAGCAACCGGCGATTTTTCCGACGCGCGAGATGTTGAACACCGCCCGCACTTCGGCCCGGCCGATGGTCGTGGCTTTCTTTTCGGGCTCGAGCATCCCTTTCAGCGCTTTGTCTATGTCTTCGGTCAGGCGGTAGATGACGTCGTACAGATGGACCGCGACCCCTTCGGTTTCGGCCGCGCGCTGGGCGGAGGTGTCGGATTGGACGGCAAATCCGACGACGATCGCGTCCGACGACGACGCCAGCATGATGTCGTTCTCGGTGATATTGCCCGTCTCGGCGTAAAGGATGTTCACTTTGAGATCCTCGGTTCCGAGCTCTTTGAGCGAATTGACGATCGGTTCGAGCGAACCCTGGCCGTCGGCCTTGACGATCAGCTTGAGTTCCCGCATCTCGCCGGCTTTGAAGCGGGCGAACACCTGGTCCAAGGTAAGGGCCTTCGGCGGGCCGGCTTGTTGGGCGGTTTTCGAAGACAGCTTGCGTTCGGCGGTGATCGTCCGCGCCTCGCGTTCGCTCGGCACCACCTCGAATATTTCTCCCGCTAGCGGGAGATCGGCCAGCCCGAGGACCGACACCGGCGTGGAAGGCCCCGCTTGGGTGATCGGTGCGCCGTGGAAATCATACATCGCGCGGATTTTCCCGTGCACTTCGCCGGCCACCAGCGTGTCGCCCACGTGCAGCGTCCCGTTCTGCACCAGCAGCGTGGCGATCGGACCTTTCGATTTATCGAGCTGGGCTTCGATCACGCTCCCGATCAATGTGCCCGCGGGATTGGCAAGGATTTTTGTGTTCTCGGCCGTCAGTACCACAGCCTCCAGCAGGTCGTCCACGCCGGTCCGTTTCTTGGCGGATACCGGGACGACCAGCGTGTCGCCGCCGTAATCGTCGGGGACTAAACCGAGTTCCGAAAGCTGGTGCTTCACCCGGTCCGGGTTGGCGTTGGTCTTGTCGATTTTGTTCAGCGCCACCACGATCGGAACGCGGGCGGCACGGGCGTGGGCCAACGCTTCGCGGGTTTGGGGCATCACACCGTCGTCGGCCGCCACGACCAGAATGACGATGTCGGCTCCCTGCGCGCCGCGGGCGCGCATGGCGGTGAAGGCGGCGTGGCCGGGGGTGTCCAGGAAGGTGATCAGCCGGTTCTTGTGCATCACCTGGTAGGCGCCGATCTTCTGAGTGATGCCGCCAGCTTCGCCGGAGGCGACGTCGGTGGACCGGATGGCGTCCAGCAGCGAAGTTTTTCCGTGATCCACGTGGCCCAGAATGGTGACCACCGGCGGACGCGGCATGAGCAGCGAGGGGTCTTCCTTATCGAGGGCCTGTCTCCAGGCGGGGGCGGTTTCAGCCGGCTCGGGCTTGGCTTCTTCGACTTTCTTTTCCGGTTCCGCGTCGAATCCCATCTCATGGATGATGATCGCCGCGGGAACCGGAAAGGAAGAAGTCGAAGAAGCCAAGCCCGAGCCGGCTGGAGACGCCCCGCCTAGAAAGGCCCTCGAAGAGGAAGACCCTCGCTTCTCATGTCGCGTCCGCCGGTGGTCACCATTCTGGTCCACCGTGGATCACGGAAAAACTTCGCTGCTGGACGCCATCCGGTCCACCGACGTCGCCTCCGGCGAAGCTGGCGGATCACTCAGAAGATCGGCGCCTACCAGGTGATGCACAAGAACCGGCTGATCACCTTCCTGGACACCCCCGGCCACGCCGCCTTCACGCCAAGCGCGCGCGGCGCCAGGGAGCCGACATCGTCATTCTGGTCGTCGCGGCCGACGACGGTGTCATGCCCCAAACCCGCGAAGGTCGGCCATGCCCGCGCCGCCCGGGTTCCCATCGTCGTGGCGCTGAACAAAATCGACAAGACCAACGCCAACCCGGACCGGGTGAAGCACCAGCTTTCGGAACTCGGCTTGGTCCCCGACGATTACGGCGGCGACACGCTGGTCGTCCCGGTATCGGCCAAGAACGGACCGGCGTGGACAACCTGCTGGAGGCCGTGGTACTGACGGCCGAGAACACAAGATCCTTGCCAATCCCGCGGGTACAGTGATCGGGAGCGTGATCGAAGCCCAGCTCGACAAATCCAAAGGGCCGATGGCCTCGCTGCTGGTGAAAACGGGACCTTGCGGGTCGGAGATATCCTGGTGGCCGGCGCAGTCCACGGCAAAATCCGCGCGATGTACGACTTCCACGGCGAACCCATCACCCAAGCGGGGCCTTCGACGCCGGTTTCCGTCCTCGGGCTGGCCGATCTCCCGCTAGCGGGAGAAATATTCGAGGTGGTGCCGAGCGAACACGAGGCGCGGACGATCACCGCCGAACGCAAGCTGACCTCGAAAACCGCCCAACAAGCCGGCCCGCCGAAGGCCCTACCTAGGACCAGGTGTTCGCTCGCTTCAAAGCCGGCGAGATGCGGGAACTGAGCTGATCCAAGGCCGACGGCCAGGGTTCGCTCGAACCGATCGTCAAGTCGCTCAAAGAGCTCGGAACCGAGGATCTCAAAGTGAACATCCTTTACGCCGAGACGGGCAATATCACCGAGAACGACATCATGCTGGCGTCGTCGTCGGACGCCATCGTCGTCGGATTCGCCGTCCAATCCGACACCTCCGCCCAGCGCGCGGCCGAAACCGAAGGGGTCGCGGTCAATCGTACGAGGTCATCTACCGCCTGACGGAAGAGTGGACAAGGCGCTCAAAGGGATGCTCGAGCCGAGAAGAGGCGCGACCATCGGCCGGGCCAAAGTGCGGGCGTATTCTACGTCTCGAAGATCGGCAAGATCGCCGGTTGCTTCCTGCGCGAAGGGAAGCGCGGCGCAATGCGAAGGTCCGGGTCGTGCGGAACGGAAAGGTCATATTCGAAGGCGAGGTCTCCTCCCTGCACCATGAAAAAGACGACATGCGCGAAGTGCGCCAAGGGTTCGAATGCGGCGTGGGCGTCCGGGAATACGACGAGTTCCAGGCCCGGGAGCGATTGGAATTCTTCGTGGTGGAGACGGCGTAACGCATGCCCAGTCCGGCCCGCGGGCTGCGGCTGGCGGAACGGATCCGCTCGGAACTCGCCGAAATGCTCCTGCGCGAGTCCGCCGATCCGCGGTTCAACGCTTGACGGTCACCGAAGTCCGGGTGGACCGCGAATTCGCGGTCGCGAACGGTTTCATCACCGCGGCGGATTGCGACGAGGCCCGGCGCGAAGAAATCCTGAAAGGGCTCGATAAGGCGCGCGGCTCTCCTGCGCAGCGCGCTGGCCGCGCGGATTTCGATGCGCACCTTCCCGGAGGTCCGCTTCCATTGGGATTTCACCCCCGATCGCGCGGAGCACGTCGAGCATTTGATCGACACTTTGAAGGAAGTCGGCCCGCCGTCCGCCCGTAGCTTGTTTTCAGCTGGGGGGGCGGAATTGCGCATGGACGCCGAATTGTTTCGCCAAGCCAGGGGAGCTGATCTCCCGCAACCGAACCATGCTGGTGTCACCCATCAGCGTCCGGACGGTGA
>CAWADT010000008.1:0-16199 GCA_963780865.1 uncultured Chloroflexia bacterium
AAACGGGCGCTCCCGGGAAAATCGGCAGGAGATATCGCCCAATTGGAATTCTCGTACGCGGATTACGCGGAGTAAAACGGATTTCACGGAAAAATAATATTGGGTTCAACAGAAATTTTTCCCATCCGCGCAATCCGCTAATTCCGCGAAATCCGCGTACCTGGATTGTGACCTTCTGTTTTCACGCTGAGGTTATCGAGGAAGGAAGTCCCCGTGGGCTTGTTATCCGGCAAAACGGCGCTGATCTTCGGCGTCGCCAACGATCACAGCATTGGCTGGGGAATCGCCCGGGCGTTCGCGCGGGAAGGCGCGCGGCTGGGGTTTTCTTACGCCGGACCGGCGCTGGAAAAACGCGTTCGGCCGCTGGCGGAATCCCTGCGTTCACGGTTCGTCGAGGAATGCGATGTCTCCAACGACGTGCAAATCGCCGCGGTGATGGAAAAAGCAGGCGAGGCGTTCGGCGGGATCGACATTCTCGTCCATTCGATCGGGTTTGCGCGCAAAGAGGAACTGGCCGGCCCGTATTACGACACCAGCCGCGAGGGCTTCCGCGTGGCGATGGACATCAGCGTGTATTCCTTAACCGCGCTCGCGCGCGCCGCGCTTCCCATTCTTCACCCGGGTGGATCGCTGCTTACCCTCACCTACTACGGCTCCGAAAAGGTCACGGCCAATTACAACGTCATGGGAGTGGCCAAGGCGGCGCTCGAAGCTTCGGTGCGATACCTCGCGAACGACCTTGGACCCCGGCATATCCGGGTGAACGCCATCAGCGCCGGGCCGATCCGAACCCTCGCCGCAGCGGGCGTGACCGGATTCAAAGCCATGCGTTCGCATTTCCGCGAGGTCGCCCCGCTCCGGCGCCATGTGACCATCGAAGACGTCGGCAACACAGCCGTGTTCCTTTGTTCCGACCTGGCCGATGCGGTCACCGGGGAAGTGGTTTTTGTCGACGCCGGGTTCAACATCCTCGGTGTGGCAGCGCCCGAGGAGGCGGAATAATCCCTGCGGTGCGCAATGAACTTGTTCCTTTGGAACTCACCCGCAAGCCGTTTTGAACAATGGAAATGATGGTTGTCCGCCAAGCGCACCTCGACGCAGGTGTTTCCCTCCATCCCCCAAAACGAAAAAAGGACCCGAACTCGTCGGGTCCTTTTTCCTTATTATGAATTACGCTTTATCGTCTCGTGCCGAGCAAGGACCCCATGATCCCGCGGACGAGCTCTCGTTCGACCGTCCGGGCGACAGGGCTGTTGGCCGCCTTGAGGACTTGATCCATGGTAGAAGGCGCCGGCCTGCCGGGCTTTGCGGCCCGAGCCGTTGAAAGAGGAGCGGAAGGGGCGGCTGCGGGCAGGTTCGATCCTGCCACCCGTCCGGTCAGTTTTTCGTAGGCGGACTCGCGGTCGATGGCTTTTTCGTAGTGTCCGTAGACCGGCGAACTCTGAATGATCTGCTGGCGCTGAGCGGGCGTGACCGGCCCGATCTGGCTGGTGGGCGGCAGCATGAAGGCGCGTTGCACGATGCCCGGCATCCCTTTTTCATCCAGCATGGAGACGAGCGCCTCGCCGACGGCGAGCTGGGTGATGGCCGTGGCCACATCCAGTTTGGGGTTGGTGCGGAACGTCTGCGCGGCGGATTTCACCGCCTTTTGGTCCAAGGGAGTGAAAGCGCGCAATGCGTGCTGGATTCTGTTGCTCAGCTGCCCCAGGACCATTTCGGGGATATCGAGCGGATTCTGGCTGATGAAAAACACGCCCACCCCCTTCGAACGGATGAGGCGGACCACCTGCTCGATCTTTTCCAGCAGCGCCTTGGGCGCATCAGTGAACAGCAGATGCGCTTCATCGAAGAAGAATGCCAGTTTGGGTTTTTCCGGGTCGCCCACTTCGGGCATGCGCTCGAAAAGTTCGGAGAGCATCCAGAGCAGGAATGTTGCGTATGTTTTGGGGGTCAACATTAATTTATCGGCGGCGAGGACGTTGATGAAGCCGCGGCCTTTGGCATCCGTCCGGGTCATATCCTCCAGGTCGAGTGCCGGTTCTCCGAAAAACTTTTCGCCCCCCTGCTGCTGCAGGGTCATCAGGCTGCGCTGGACCGCGCCGATGCTCGCGGCTGAAATGTTGCCGTAGGCCGTTTGGAATTGGGCCGCGTTGTTCCCCACATATTGAAGCATGGCCTGGAGATCCTTCAGATCCAGGAGGAGCATTTTATTGTCGTCGGCGATTTTAAACACCAGGCTCAATACCGCGCTCTGAGTATCGTTCAAATCGAAGAGGCGCGAAAGCAGCAGTGGTCCCATCTCAGAAACAGTTGCGCGGATGGGGTGTCCCTGATCTCCAAAAACATCCCAATAAATTACAGGATAGCCCTGGAAGGTAAAGTTTTGAAGCTTCAGGAGTTGAACTCGTTCGCTGACTTTGGGATTTCCTTGCCCGGGCTGGCTGATCCCGGAGAGATCTCCCTTGACATCGGCCATGAAAACGGAGACTCCGATCCGGCTGAGACCTTCGGCCAGCACCTGCAGGCTGATGGTTTTGCCGGTGCCGGTGGCGCCGGCCACCAGCCCGTGGCGGTTAGCCATGTTTGGCAGCAGAAAAATATCGGTTTCGCCTTTTGCTATTAGGATGGGATCAGACATGGAGCCTCCTGATTAACGATGCTTCCCGTGAGTTCTTTGTTTGTTTAAAAGATAATACTGTGGCAGGGTTTACCAATCGATCTGGACTAACCTTCATTAAATTCCTTTTTTAAGGGGCGACGAGCAAATGGTTCGAATGACGATTTACATTAACCTCCTCAAGTGCAATTTCTGAAAGAATACGCTGCATGCCTTTCAGGGTTTCTCGAAGGGTCCATCCATGCTAGCGGACGCTTCCCGTAGATTGTTTCCTGCGTTGTGAATGACGGTCATGGAAATGCACTGGCAACCATGTTCTGCCGAACGTATCCACTTTTGGCGCGAACACAATCGCCCAGGATTGGATGCCAGCGGAAATCGCTAGAGGCAGACCGTCGGAGTATAATCGCGGAAATTATGATTTTCCGCGAACCTTCCAATCGAAACGCGTTCCCCCGCGGGAATTGGAATTCCTCGTGGGCGTCGATTATCCATTCGTCGCCCGGTTGAGGGTCCCCAATACTGTATGCGCGCCCAAATTCTCGCCGCCCCCGCGCCCGTAGAACAGTCCCCGCTCCGGTTTGTGGAAGTTCCCGATCCGGACCCCAAACCCGGCCCGGGCCGGATTTTGATTCACGTCTCGGCTTGCGGCGTATGCCATACCGACCTGCACATCGTGGAGGGCGAGCTGCGTCCGCCGAGCTTCCCGATCATCCCCGGGCACCAGGTGGTGGGAAGGGTCGCCGGGGTGGGGTCGAATGCCGGCGATTGGTCGATCGGCGAGCGAGCCGGCGCCTTCTGGCTGCACCGATCCTGCAAAGTGTGCGAATACTGCCGCCGCGGCGAAGAGAACCTCTGCCAAAGCGCGGAGTTCACCGGATTCCATCACGACGGCGGGTACGCCGATTATCTGACCGCCGACTCGGGATTTGCGCTGCGTCTGCCGGAAGCTTTCGACGACGTGCACGCCGCTCCGCTTTTGTGCGCGGGCATCATCGGATACCGTTCCCTGCGGAAGGCGGATGTACAGCCGGGCGAGACGCTCGGCCTGTTCGGGTACGGGGCCAGCGCGCATTTGGCGCTCCAACTGGCTATCCATTGGGGCTGCCGGGTTTTTGTCTTCACCCGCAGCGAGGCGCACCGCACCCACGCGCTGGCGCTCGGCGCGGAATGGGCGGGAGGAGCTTCCGATCTGCCGCCCGCTCCGCTCGACCGCGCCGTGATTTTCGCCCCCGCCGGAGCGCTCGTTCCCGCGGCGCTGGAACGCCTCCGGCCCGGCGGCACTCTGGCGATCAACGCCGTCTTCATGTCGAATCTTCCGGAGATGCGGTACCCGCTGCTCTACGGCGAACGAACGGTGCGCAGCGTGACCAACGCCACGCGCCGGGACGCCGCGGAGTTCCTCCGTCTGGCGGCCGAAATTCCCATCCTTGTCACGGCCACTCCCTATCCTCTGAAAGAAGCCAACCGCGTATTGCAGATGGTCAAGGATGCCAAAGTGGACGGTGCCGCCGTCCTGGTACCGTGATGAAGCTCCGGATTAAATCACCCTGTCAACCCGGAATAAACCGAAATATATTTGCATGAATTTCTTCGCGTTCTTCGCGTCTTTGCGGTGAGAAATTGTTTTTCCAGCGTTTCTTTCCATTTTCGTTCCGTCCCGCGCAGGATCCACGTACGAAAAAAGCGACGTCTTGAACCATGATCCGCATCGGCACATCCGGTTTTTCCTATAAAGATTGGGTCGGCCCGGTGTATCCGCCGAAGCTGCCCGAGAAGGATTGGCTCGCCTTCTACGCCACCCAATTCCCGACCGTGGAACTGAACGTCACCTTCTACCGGTTGCCCTCCTCGCGTAACATCGACGCCTGGTTGCGAAATACCCCCGAGGATTTCCAGTTCGCCGTAAAAGCCTTCCGCGGATTGACCCACGAACGCGAACAGCCGGATTTCGCCGCCTTCTCCCAATCCATCCGACCCCTTGCGGACGGCGGAAAGCTCGGCTGCGTGCTGGCCCAGTTTCCCAATTCGTTTCATCCCATTCCGGAGAACAAAGAATATCTGAAACGGTTCCGCGCCGAGCTCGGGGATTTTCCCCTGGTCGCCGAGTTCCGCCATTCGGCCTGGGCCAAGGCCGAGACTTTGCAGATGCTGCGCGAACTCTCGGTGGGGTTTTGCTGCGTCGACGAGCCGCAGCTTAAGGGGCTGATGCCGCCCGCGGCCGTAGCCACTTCGCCGGTCGGATATATACGTTTCCACGGGCGCAACGCGGCCCGTTGGTACGAGAACGCCGACCCGGCGGAACGCTACGACTACGAATATACAAAAGAGGAATTGGAGGAATGGGTGCCCAAGGTCCATGAGGTGAATGACAAGGCGGAGGAGACCTACGTTTACTTCAATAACCACCCGCACGGGCACGGCGTGGCCGGCGCGAAGGTGCTGGGAAAATTGCTGCAGATCGAACATCGGGAAGAATGATTATTCCTGTTCCTACGAAAAAGAGTACACGGAGTACACCGAAAATAAACCGAATTCACCGAAAGATCATTTTTATTTTTCCTGAGGTAAGTGGATTTCTTATTTCCATTCCCTTCGGTGAATTCCGTGGTCTTTTCCGTGGATTCCGTGTACATAATCTATCCCCCCAACGCTTCGTGACAACTCCCCTTCGACAAAGTACAATCAGCCTATGACTAAACGGATCGTCGTCGCGATTACCGGCGCTTCCGGCTCCATCTATGGGATCCGGGCGCTGGAAATCCTGCGGTCGCTCGATGTGGAAACGCATCTGATCATCAGCGATGCCGCGCGGCGCACCATGGAGCAGGAGACCGGCCGCACGCCCAGCGAGATCGCGACGCGCGCCGCGTATTCCTACGAACCCGGGGAGGTCGGAGCCCCGATCGCTTCGGGGTCCTTCTCCTTCGACGGGATGGTGGTCGCCCCATGCTCCATTAAAACGCTTTCCGCCGTCGCCAACTCCTACACCGCCGATCTGATCGCCCGCGCCGCCGACGTATGTTTGAAGGAAGGCCGCCCGCTGGTTCTGATGGTCCGGGAGTCTCCGCTCCACATCGGCCACTTGCGGTTGATGACGCAGGCGGCGGAAGCCGGCGCCGTCATCTGTCCGCCCACACCGGTATTCTACGGACGCCCGCAAACCATCGCCGAGATCGTCGACGCTTCGGTCGGCCGGGCTCTGACCCGGATGGGAATTGGAAACGACTCGTTCCCCCGCTGGGCGGGGATGGAAAACCCGGGCGGAGAAAAAACAACCAAAGGCTGATCGATGTCCCTGCGAGAGTACATCCAATCCCTCGAGCGCGACGGCGCGCTGACCGTGATCCGCGAGCCGGTCTCCAAGCGGTATGAGATCGCCGGGATCCTCAAAAAGCTCGAGCCGCGCCCGGTGCTGTTCGAGCGCGTCAAGGAATCCCCCTATCGGGTCATCGGAAATTTGTTTTGCGGCAAGGGGCCCTTTGCGAATTATTTCCATATCCCGCCTACGCGGATCATTTCCGCGCTGACGGGCGCCATCGCCAACCCCTCGCGCCCGGCGGAATGGATAGGAGGCGCCGCACCCTGCCAAGAGGTGGTCACCCTCGCGCCCGATCTCGACGAGCTTCCCCTGCTTCTGCACTGCGAAGGGGACGGCGGGAACTACATCAGCTCGGGCGTCTTTCTGGCGCGCCATCCGCTGCACGGACAGAACGCCGACTTCCACCGGGCGATGCAATTCTCGAAAACCAAAATGGCCATCCGCGTGGTCCAGGGCCGCCACTTCGACCTCTTCCTCCAGGACCGGAAGACGCTGGACGTGGCGGTGTGCGTCGGATTGCCGCCGAACATTCTGGCGGCGGCCGCCACGTCGGTGGACCTTGGATTCGACGAATTGACGATTGCCAACGCGCTCGAACCGTTCGCGGTCGTTCCGGCCAAGACCGTCGACGCGCTCGTCCCGGCCGAGGCGGAATTTGTGCTCGAGGGGACGGTGTCTCTCGAGCGGCGGCACGCCGAAGGCCCGTTCGTCGATCTGACCGAAACGCAGGACGTCATCCGCAACGAGCCGGTGTTCGAGGTGAAGGCGATCACCCACCGGCGCGACGCCCTCTGGCACGCGCTGCTTCCCGGCGCGCTCGAGCACAAACTGCTGATGGGCATGCCGCGCGAACCCACCATCTTCCAATCCGTAAACCGCGTCGTGCGGTGCCTGGATGTGCACGTCAACCCCGGCGGCTGTTCGTGGCTGCATGCCATCGTACAGATCGACAAACAAGATGAAGACGATGGAAAAAAAGCGATCGACGCCGCCTTCGCGGGGCACCGGTCCTGCAAGCACGTGTTCATCGTCGATAACGATATCGACATTTACGATCCGCTGGCGGTTGAATGGGCGCTGGCTACGCGCTTCCAGACCGACCGGGATCTGGTGGTTAAGCCGCGCGCGCCGGGCTCCTCGCTCGATCCGAGCAGCGAACCTGGAACCTACGATACGTGCCGGGCGGGCTTCGACCTGACCAAACCGCTGCACTCCGCGGGTAAAACATTCGAAAAGACTCCGTTTCCCGACGTCGATCTAAACCGCTTTCAACATTGATTTCCCAAACAATTCTCCCCTTCCCGCAGGCAACCCCGTCATGGAATTAACCGTCGAAGAGCAATCGATGCTGGCGGGAGATTCCGGCCACGCCGCGCAAACCGCGATGCGGATCCTCGCCGGGTTGGGCAGGATCTACGGCGCCGCGCGCATGATCCCGGTCCACTCGGCGCAGATCGCGGGCGTGAGCTATGACAATCTCGGCGAAGCCGGCCTGGAGTGGCTTTCCGAGATGGCCGACGGCGGCGGCCGGACGCGCATCCCCACCACCCTCAACCCGGCGGGGATGGATTTGGAAAACTGGCGCACGCTTGGAATTCCGGAAGGTTTTGCGGCGAGCCAGATCCAAGTGATCGACGCCTTCACCCGGATGGGCGCCGCGCCCACTTGCACCTGCACGCCGTATCTGGCGGGGAACGCGCCGTCGCTCGGCGAATCGATCGCCTGGGCGGAGAGCAGCGCCGTATGCTACGCCAATTCCGTGCTCGGCGCGCGCACCAACCGCGAGGGCGGCCCGAGCGCGCTCGCCTCCGCGCTCACCGGCCGCACGGCCGAATACGGAATGCACCTGGCGGAAAACCGCCGCCCTGGCGTGGCGGTTGAAATCCGGGCGTTGCTCACGGGCACGGCCGATTTCGGGGCGCTGGGGAAGGCTATCGGCGAGCGGGTGGAAGCGCTTGGCGGCAAACCGATCCCGTGGATCGCCGGCGTGGAATCTGCCTCGATCGAAGAGCTTAAATCATTTTGCGCCAGCCTCGCAACGTATGGCGGGTTGGCGATGTTTCATATGCAGGGGATCACGCCGGAAGCGGCCGATTATCCGACGCCTTCGCATCGGATTTCCATAACGGAGGAGAATCTTCAAACGGCGAGGGCTTCGCTGACCGACGCCAACGGCGATGCGGACTTCGTTTCGCTCGGATGCCCGCATTTAACGCTGGGAGAGGTCGCGCGCATCGCTGAACTCCTGCGCGGGAAACACGTGACGAAGGAGTTCTGGATCACCACATCACGGGCGGTGAAGCTCGCCTCCGATCGGCAAGGCTTGACCAAGATCATCGAAACCAGCGGCGCTAAGTTCGCGGTGGATACTTGTTGCGTTGTGGCGCCCATACGCGGCCGGTTTCACCTGCTCGCAACCGACAGCGCCAAAGCCTGCTATTACGCCCGCGCCAAGAATCAATTCCATACCCAGCTGATGGATTTCGATCTGGCAGTGGAGTCGTCCCTCACAAAGCGGACCGAAGGAAATTCCCAACGCACAAATGTCACTCCCCCCGCCCCGGCTGGACCACCGGTCGGGCCGGGAAGACCTGATAGGGGCGAGGAGTCGCGTTCTTCTCAGAAAAAAAATGCAATGAATGATTCTCAGGATCGCGACTTGCGAAAATCTCCTCCCAGCATCGGTCCTGAAATATTCTTGGGCCGGCCGATCGCGCCGGGAATCGCCGAAGCGGATGCGCTGGTCAGCGCGGAGAATATTTCTTTCTTCGGCGGAGTGGAGCCTGAAAGCGGAACGATGGCCGAGAGCGGCCATGAGCTTGAAGGGCAGAATATAAGCGGAAAAATTCTCGTCTTCCCCGCCGGCAAGGGATCGACAGTGGGATCTTACACACTTTACCGGCTGGCGAAAGCCGGGAAAGCGCCGGCCGCGATCCTCAACGCGGAATGCGAGCCGATCGTGGCGGTGGGCTGCATCCTGGCCGGAATTCCCTGCGTCGACCATGTGCCGGTCGACCGGATTGCCACCGGCGATCGGGTGCGCGTTGATGGCACCAGCGGACGCGTGGAAATTCAGCGGTAGAAACGAAAATATCTGATCGGCTGGAACACAGTGAAACCTTCCAGCGATCGGCGAATTCAGGAGTAATCATGGAATCGGAAAATCCCATCCGGGCTGTAAGTTCACCTTCGCGCGGGGCGCGGTTGTGGCGGCTGTACGGCCGGACACTTCTGCTGCTCCTTGCGATGACCGCCGGCGCGCTTTTTCCTGCGGCGAAGGCGGCCTCCGGATGGATCCCCTATGTGCTGATGGGGATGCTGTTCTTTGCCTTTACGGATATTTCCATCCGGCAAGAGTCCTTCCACTGGAGTCTGCTTGGAATTTTCCTGGCGAACGCCCTGCTGCCGTTTGCGGTCTTTTTCCTGCTGCGGGCGTTTGATCCGGATCTCGCGCTGGTCGGTTATCTCACCGCGGTCACTCCGACTGCCACCGCGGCGCCGGTGATCGTCGGTTTCCTCCGCGGGAAGGTGGACTATGTGGTAACCGCGGTGCTCCTGACCAACGTCGGGATCGCGCTTCTACTGCCTTTCACCTTGCCCCTGGTTGCGGGTTCCTCGGTCCACATCGCCACCATGGACCTCCTCCCATCGGTGTTGGAGGTAATGTTTATCCCGCTCGGGCTGGCATTGCTCGTCCGTTTATTGCCGGCCTCCGCGCGAAACCTTATCCGCCGGGGAAAACCGTTGGCTTTTCCGTTGTGGCTGCTGGTGCTCATTTTAGTGACTTCGGAGGCGTCGGCTTTTCTACGAAGCAACCGGTCCTATTCCGGCTGGCTGCTGCTGAGCATCGCGCTCGTCTCGCTCGCAATTTGCGCGGTGAATTTTGCGTTGGGCGGATGGATCGGCGGACGCGCCTTTCCCCGCGAAGGCAGCCAGTCGCTCGGGCAGAAGAACAACTCGTTTACGATCTGGGTGGCTCTGGCGTATCTCACCCCACTCACGGCCTTGGGACCGACCTGCTACGTGATCTACCACAATCTCTATAACGGGTATCAACTGTATGCGCAGGAACGGAGAGAGGAACGAGAGGCACGCGGGGAGAAAAAGTGGGGTGAGAAATAGAGTTCCCCATTTCCAGTCAGGGAGCGTTCTTCCACCAGTGCATTTTTATAGCTTCCGATCCTTCTCCCACTTTTCCGGATTTTCCTGAATGTATCGACGTATTCGCTCAAGGTCATCATGATCGCGGACAATATGATCATAAAACCGTGCTTGCCACGCAAAATCGCAATACCCCGCCCCACGAATGCGTTTTGTGGATTTTGATTTAAATTGCCCGATTATCGATCCCAATGAATCGGATTTCCACGCCACATATGCGGCGGCGTTTGGTGTAGAGACGCCCCGCCGGGGCGTCTCTACGGTTTCCCGCCGGGGCGTCTCTATGGTTTCCCGCCGGGGCGTCTCTACGGTTTCCCGCCGAGGCGTCTCTACGGTTTCCCGGCGGGGCATCTCTACGGTTTCCCGCCGGGGCGTTTCCGGAATTATCGGATCGGGATGGATAATCCTGATGATTCCATGTACGTGGTCGGGCATAATTACCCATGCGTCCAATTTCACCTTTTTCCGAATCTGCGCGGTTTTTTCCCATTCCTCGGCGATTATTTCTCCTATTGGCGATAGAAGAACATCGTCATCCATGATCTTTGCAAGCGAGGGGAGACGATTCTTGACGCAAATTGTGACAAAATAATATCCTTCGGATGTGTAATCCCAATCGCGCATGCGCGCCGAAGGGATTCGATAGCGATTTTTAAAATAGATTTCCTTCAGATTTTCGAGCTGCTGTTGTTGAGACATTCCATCTCCCCCTTTCCTTGCCACCAACCGCGTTTGCCGGTAAAAACCGATTACTTGGGAATTCAGCCGATGGACCTTTTTACACTTTTATATACTTCGATCGATTGATAAATCCATTCGGTCTTGATCAGGGCAATTAAGCCCGCACCGCGCGTTCTGGTTCTCCCCGAATCGTTTCCTCTGCTTCTTCCTCCGGTGAAAAAATAAATCCGGAAACCGGAAAACCTTTCTCCAGCAACCGGCCCTGCCACCATTCCGATTGCGGCGGCATCCCCGGCAGTTCGTCCTGCCCCACGCCCTCGAGCCGCGCCACGATCTTCGCGCGGTCCAAGCCGGCCGGCGCAGCCAGGCTTTCGAGCATGCGCAGGAAAAGCTCGCGGTAGCGGGCCGTATCCACACAATCGGTCTCGCGCCAGGCGTCGTACGGGCGCGCCCCGCCCCCCAGCGTGAGCACGTACTCCACCGCTTCGCCCGGCGCGAGGTGCACCCCGCGCGCGGCGAGTTCCCGCGCCGCGAGCGCCACCGGCAAGTTCGTGCGGTACTCCTCCGGCGGATGCGAGAGCCGGTGCAGGATGGCGAGCATCCGCGGCGGCACCGCGCCGCGCCGTAGTTCCTCGAGCCTGGCGCGCGCCAGCGCGAAAACTTCCCCTTCCAGGAGCGCGCGGTACCCGGCCGCGTCCTGCGCGCGGGCGAGGATTTCCAGCATCTCCGCCTGCGCGTCGCGGATCCAGCGGATCGTGTCGTGCCGCCGGGCCTCGATCCCGCGCATCTTGATCTTGCCGTCCTCGAACGCGCCGAAGTAGCGGTTGGCCACCGGGCAGGCGGCGTACTGGCGCGAGGGCGGGAACGCCAGCCAGCGGTAGACCCCCTCGATGTCGATCCGGATCCCGGTCTCGCGCCCGATCTCGTCCACCAGCGCCTGGTGATCCTCGTCGGTGGAGCCGGCCTTGTGGATCCACAGCGCGTCGGTGAGCGCGTGCAGGAACCGGTAGCCGCGCGCCTCGGCGATCTCCTTGGCGCGCAGGAGCGTATCCCGCCCGCAGGCGGTGGTGGATTCGTGCGCCTCGATCCGCCCAAATCTCGCGTTCTTGTAGCCGAGGTACCCGAAGCACGTCACCAGCAGCCACTTGAGCGCCACCTGGCGGCGGCGCAGCACCTCGCGCTCGGGTCCTTCGGGCAGCGCGCGCGACGCCTTCTTGAGCGCGAGCCGCTTGGTCAGGAGCGGCTCGAGCGTGAGCGGGACGATCCCTTTGCGGCACTGGCACACCGGATAGCCGATCTCCGGAACGATCGCCGGCCCGCTCCCCTCATCCCCCATCCCCTTCTCCCAGCATACCCCCGCTTCGCGAGGGCAGGCGCTGGGAGAAGGGGAGCGAGAGGATGAGGGCGTGCTGGACAGGTCCCCCGTTCCGGAAGACAAGGAGCCCGGAACGGAGGATAAATCCCCCACCCCGTTCGGCGTGGAGGACAGGCATTTCGGGCACGTCCGCCCCACCGTCTCGGCCGAGAGGTTGTACTTCACCATCAGGCTCGGGTACATCGAGGCGAAGTCCAGCTCGAGCACATGCTCGTAGAGGCCCGGCTCGGGCTGGAAGGTAAGCCCGCCTTTATCGGCCCGCACGAGCTCGAGCGCGGTTTTGAAATCCTCCGGCTGGCGTTTGCGGAAGGGGATCAGCCATTTTCGCCGGTAGGCTTCGGCCACCTGCATCGAACTGATCCCCGTTCCGGAGGAGGTGCGCGCCACCTGCTGCAGCGGCTGAAGGGTGGTGCGCGCGAGCTCGACCAGCCCGTCGAGCCCGTATTCGTCGGCCAGGAACGCGGTCTGCCGGTCGATGTGCAACCGGCCGAAGAGCCAGACCGAGGAGGCGCGGTGCACGATGCGCCCGTAGGAGAAATAGGAGCGCTCGTCCTTGCGCAGCGGCGCGCGGCGCGGGTCGCGGTTCAGCGGCAGTTCGATGCGCTGCTCATCCGCGAGGCGCAGGAGTTCAGGCAGCAGAAACAAATCGCCCCAGGCGGTGAGCAGGACGTCGGGATCGGCCGCGAGGAGCGCCTCGCGCACGGCGGCGAGGAGCTCGCGCGGGGAATCCCACTCCAGGCTGCGGTTGCCCGCCGGCGAGCCGATCTCGAGCGGCGCGCGGTATCCGCGCGCCGGATCGCGCAGTTCGCCCGCGAGGCGCAGGGTGAGCACGCAAAAAGGCGGCGGGGCGGCGTCGAGGTCCCAGCGGGTCTGGTCCGTCTCCACGCCCAGCACCCGCTCCCCGTCGAGGGTGAAGCGGCAGTCCGCAAGCGGAAACACGCCGCGCTCGATTCCGTAGACGATCGCCGGGTCGAGGTCGGCGTTATAGAAGGAAAGGCCCGTCCCGTCCGCCGCGCCGGGCGGCCAGCCCCCCGTTGCGGGGGGCAGGCGCTTGAGCGCCTCGCGCACCGCGGCGCGGTATGCGAGCGGATCCGGCGCGGTGACAGCGAGCAGGTCGATTTCCTTTCCGAGGTGGATCTCGAAGCGGCGCTCCCTGGCCAGGCGGAGTCCCTTTTTCCACGCGGACAGTTCCTTCCACGCGGCGCGCAGGTCCGGCGCCGCCCCGGCCAGGAAGAAGGTCATCGGGAAGCGGTCGACCGCGCGCAGCGCGCGGCCATCCTCGGCCTTCAGCCACAGGACCATGCCCTCGTTGCCGGGGTAGAGGTCAAGGATCCAGGCGCGGAGGGAGGTTGCGGTCATGTTCGAGCGCGTCCACGCGCGCCGCGAGATTCGCCACGGCCGAGGCGGTGCCGATGAGCATTCCGAGCAGGATGATCTGCATCGGCAGCGGATCGGCGGCCATCGAGGCGGCGGCCAGGCGCCGGCGCGCCAGGGCAAACAGATCGTCGAAAATTTTCTGATCGGCGCGCGCCAGGGCGCGGCGGTAGCGGCCGAGGCGTTCCTCGGCCTGGGCCAATTGTTGCGTGATGGAAACCAGAGTGCGTCCCATGATTCACCTCCGGAGGGGCGGATGGCCATCCGCCCTTACATCGGCAAGGTTCTTCTCCGGATAAAGCGAGGGGAGAAGCGGAAGCGAGGCCGGGGAAGCGGAGGGCGGTTCCAATTCCGGCCCCACGCGCCGATCGGCCCGGCGCAGAATCTCGGAATAGAAATGCGCCCGGTCCGCCACGCGTTCCGAGCGCGGCGGGTGCAGCGTGATCGCCACCGGCGCGCTGCGGCTGCGGCGGCGCAGCACCGGCCAGAGCGCGCCGAGCAGCCGGCGCGCTTCCGCCAGTGGAACGTTCTCGTCGTAGAACGTGTCCAGCAGATGCAGGACAACCAGCGGCGTGGCTTCCCCCGCCCCGGCCTCTGAGCCGGGGTCTGGGCCGGGGTCCGGCAGCGAGAGAATGCGCTCGGCCATCTGGTGACAGGTGAACGCGCGCGAAACATGAATGCGCGCGAGGATGGCCTCGGGCGGCTTCCCGCCGCTGGCGATATATTCCGCCACCCACAGCGCGTCAAAGCGGTTGCCGCCGTCCACCACCCACACCGGCCGCTGCAGCGCGATCTGCGCGGTCAGCGCGAGCGCCAGCGGCACGGCGTCCGGCCCGTAGAGCGCCGCCAGCCCGGCCGGCGGCGCCGGAGCATTCTCCAATGCACGTTCTTCTTCCATGCCCACAGTATGCAGAACATATGTTCTATAGTCAAGGGGGAAGAAGCCACTGCAAAGAAAATACGCTCGTTTCCAAGTGAAAGCATGATTAATTTTTTCGATAAAGAAAAAACGACAAGATTTACAGGATGAATAAAAAATTTCAATTTGCCGACCCCGCCCTGCCTTCCCCATTCTGGGGAGGGTGGCCGGACCCGCGGTGGTTTTCCGGGGGAAGGTCGAGAGGGGTTAGAAGGGAATAAATCGATACAGCATGATGGCGTTCGGAAAAAGGAAAATACGCTGGATATTCTGATGACTCTCTTAAAATAAATCCCTAAAAATATCTTTTCGTTCTGTGTAATCCGTGTTTTTATCCGTGTAATCCGTGCACTCCGGTTTTCGCCTATCCGATCCCCGCACGCGGTAATATAATCGCGGCCATTCATGGACCGGCTTCGCAACACCTTCCGCTCCCCTTTATCTATTATCCGGGCATATTTTTTCCTATATTTTGCGGGCAGCGCTTTCCTTTCCCCTTACCTCCCGATCTTCTACCAAAGCCGCGGACTGAGCGGGTTCCAGATCGGTTTGCTTTCTTCGATCGGTTTCGCCGTGGGGATATTCGCCGCACCGCAATGGGGCCGCCGGGCCGACCGCATGCCGGCCCCGCAGCGTCTGCTCCATCTTGCGATCCCCTTCAGCATCGCCTCCTACTTGTTTCTCTCGCGGCAGACGATGTTTCTCCCCATCGTCGGAATCGTCATCCTGAATTCGATCTTTTCCGCCGCGCAGGAACCCGTGGCGGCCGCGCTGGCCATCCGCGCCACGCGCAGCGCACGCGCCGGGTTTGGCAGCGTGCGCGTGTGGGGCTCGCTCGGCTGGTCGCTCTTGGTTTGGGTGGCGGGATGGTGGATCCAGAACACGACGATCCAGGCGGCTTTCTACGGCTTTGCCGCCAGCATGATAGCCGGCTGGTTTGCGCTTTGGTTTCTGAAACCTGGATCGCCTCCCCGGCCGGCAGCGCTTTCAGAATCCGCCTCCCCCGCCGGCAGCAGTAGGCATCGACCGATCCCGGCGCTCCTGGCAGCGGTGCTAATGCTTTGGATCGCCGTCGCCGGGGTCCGCCAGTTCGAAACGTTGTATTTCAAGCAGCTCGGCGCGGGGACGGACCTCATCGGTTTTACCGCGATGCTTTCGTCGTTGGTCGAGTTGCCGAGTATGTTCGGATCGGATTGGCTCACGCGCCGGTTTGGAGCGCATCGCGTCCTGATCGCGGGAATGTTCCTGGATGGCCTTGTCCGCGGTTTGGTCGTGATCTGGCCGTCGATCCCGGTCTTAATCGCCGTCCGCATGATGGTCGGGATATCCTTCAGCATGACCACGGTCGGGATGGTGGCCTACGTGCAGGAATACGTCCCGCACGACCAGCAAACCCGCGCCGTGGCGCTCTACACCGTGGTCATCCGGAATCTCGTCTATCTGTTCAGCAATCCGTTGAACGGGGCGATCTTTGATGCCTTCGGCGGTTATTGGTTGTATGCGATTGCGGTGGTTGGCAATTTTCTGGGAGGCGCAATCTTGCTCCTGGCCCGTCCCCCAAAACCCGCCGAACCACAACAAATTCCACAGTCATCGTGACGCGGCCGTGATTAAAAAAAACCGCCTCGGTTTTTTGCAACCGAGGCGGCACTCTTTCCGTTGAGACGGGAACCCTTACGGATGGACAACAATGCTTTCAATCAAAGCATCCAGTGCGGCGAGGGTTGGGGAAAAAGAGTCCGGAGGCTGG
>CAWADT010000009.1:0-137528 GCA_963780865.1 uncultured Chloroflexia bacterium
CGGTATCCAAAGCAATAGAAGAAAATACGTCGCAAAGCTGAGCAAGCCGAACAGCGCCAACCCCGAAATCACCGAACGGCGGGAGGCCGGGGGACGCTCGATGGAAATCGGCGCGCCTCCACGCAGGCGGCGTTCCAGCAGAACCACGAGCGCGAAGACCAGGAAGAAGGCGAACAGCAGCGAGATGAACCAGTAAACCGCCTGCGAGGTTATGCCGACGGGCGTCTGGCTAAACCGGAGCCGCGTCTCGAAGCTGCCCAGGTAGTTCAACCAGTACCTCCAGAACGGCCGGATGGGCTTAACGGGTTGGTCGTACAGCGCGAGCGGAATGATGATCAGCACGGCCAGCGCCCAGGGAATCAGCAACCGCCGGACCTTGTCCATAAGAAATTTCCCCGTGCCGTTCTTTACCAAGGAAGGGAGCGCGAAGTAGCCCGCGGCGAAAAAGAGCACGGGCATCAGGAACACGTCGAAGAGCTCGCGGATGATATCGGCGCTAAAAAGGGTGGTGTCGTGAACCGCCCAGTGCGGCGCGACAATGGCATACGCCGCGACCGCGTGATACAGGACGACCAACACCACCATCAGGTAGCGGAGATTGTCGAGGAAGGCGACGCGCGCCGAACCGACGGAAGCGGGCTTGAACGGCAACGAGGTAACTTTCGACTCTTCCGCGCTTTTACTCACCATTTAGGCCTCCTGAATTATTTCGCATTGGAAATTTGTCGACCGTTACGATTAGGCCGGTGCAAATCGCCGCGTTCCTCACGGCAACGGATGTGCGCCGCCTAACAGTTCCATCAGCGTTTCCCGCAATCTTTCGGGCGGTTCGCTTTTTCCGACAAATGCATCCGCACCGGCCTGCAAGGCTTCGGCTTCCAAATCCGGATACATTGAAAGGACGATGATTTTAATTTTGGACGAGGCAGCCTTGATGCGCCGCGCCGCTTCCAGCCCGTCCATCTTCGGCATTCGCGCGTCCAGAAGGACAGCGTCTGGACGCCATTTCACGGCCAGTTGGACCGCTTCGGAACCGTCCGCGGCTTCGCGGACTTCCACGCCCGGATACCAGACGCCCAGCAGGGCTTTCATGCCACGGCGCGCCCGTGGCTGGTCATCAACAATGAGCACTCGAAGGATCGAAGGCATGCGTTATTTTCCATTCCACAAGTGAAAAGCTTGAAGTCGCTTCCTATGGTAAACAATCGAGCATCGCCGGTCATCGGGAAGAATAGCGATTTCCCTATAACCAAAAAAGACCGCCAGTCGGGCGGTCTACTCGGTTTTGGTTAGGGCCTTTTCCCCCAAAAAGGGGAGATGGATCAGTCGGTTTTGGTTTCTGGAATATCATCCACTGAGGCAATTCCTTCTTTCAGCGCTATAAAGCGGCCTGCGTGCGGCTGGCGAGGTGGAGCTTGTTGAGGATATTGCTCACATGGGTGTGAACCGTCTCCTCGGCGATCACCAATTTCCCGGCGATTTCCTTGTTGCTCTTTCCCTGAGCAACCAGCCGCAAAATTTCCAACTCACGGGCCGTTAACGGGTCGGGGGTTAACGGTTTTTGCGGCGGGCTGGAGAATTCAGCGAGAACTTTCCGTGCAACCGAAGGGTCGAGGGAGGGCTCGCCGCGATAGACCTGCCGGATCGCCTGTACCAATTCCTGCGGTCCCGAGTCCTTCAGGAGATACCCCAACGCGCCGGCTTTGATGGCCGGAAAGACCTGTTCGTCCGCCGCGAAACTCGTCAAAACCAGGACGCGTGTTCCCGGCTGCCCGGCTGTGATCTCCCGGGTGGCCTGGATCCCATCCATCTTCGGCATCATCAGATCCATCAAAATAACATCGGGGATGAAGTCTGTGCCTGAGTGACCGCCTCCGCGCCGTCCCTGGCTTCACCGACCACCTGGATGTCCCGTTTTGTTGCCAGAAGTGCGCGGATGCCCTTCCGGACAATTTCATGGTCATCTACGATCAAAACACGAATGGTCGCAGACATTTTTACTCCGTTTTTCCGCGGACGGCTCCGGGAGTTCCTTGATCCGAAATTTCCGACGAGTTCAACGGCACATGCACATTCACATTTGTTCCCTTTCCCGGTGCGCTGTCGATCCGCAAAGTCCCGCCGATTTTGTGCGCGCTCCTTCATCCCGGAAATGCCAAATCCACCTCTCGAAGCTCGGCGGTAGGTTCGAATCCCACGCCATCATCCGATATTTCCAATTCAGTTTCCCGTTCCCCAAATCGCAAATGAATGGAACGGAATTTGCATGCGCATGCTTGAGCGCATTATTCAGCGCTTCCTGAGCAATGTTGTAAAGCTCCGCCTGCGAGTAGGCGATAGATTTTCCGTGCCTTCAACTTCAATTCGGCATGCATCCCGCCGCGGGTTTCCACGGCATCCAGCCGTGCCTGCAGGGCTGCGGCAAGCCCGCCTTTTCCGAGCGCAGGCCGGTGCAGCTCGAAGATGAGCAGGCGCATTTCCCGCAACGCCTCCTGGGCGGTGTCGCGCAATTCGCGCAGGTGGCCCGCGGCGGTCTCCGTTTCGCCCGAGCGAAGCAATTCTGCCGCGGCCTCGGCATACAGGGTGACGCTGTACAGCAATTGCGTCACCAAATCGTGTAATTCGCGCGCCAGGCGGCTGCGTTCCTCAGAGACCGCCATATCCTGCCGACTGCGCAACAGACTTTGTAATTGTCGCGCCATATTGTTCAACTGTTGGGCGAATTGCGATAACTCGTCTCCGGCAGCGTCATCAATATAGTGCGAAAAATCGCCTTCGCTCCAACGATCGGTGGTGGAAGATAATTGATCGAACCGTTTTACCAGTCCATGTGAGAAGAAGTAACCGAAGACAGTTCCCATGATCCCCGTAATAAGAAGAAATACGATCAGGCTCCTTCCAGCGACGTCAAAGAGATAGCGGGGAACATCCTCCTGGGTGGGAACAGCGTCGATAAGGAGCACGATAACGCCCGTCACCTTTTTTGAATCTCCGCCGGCGCGGTTGAAGCACGGGGCGGCGAAAATATAGCGTTGATTCTTTTCAAGCTCGGTGTATAAAAGATTCGGATCCGTTGCTCCCGCCAGGGCGGACCTAAATGGTTTATCCAGGCCCGGAACCCGGGCAGGATCAAACACCTTGCCAACCTGGTCGCGAAATGCTGGATCATCCGGAACTGAGGCTCCCAGGAGAGTGCCATCGGGTTTGAAGACTGCAACACGAAGTTCAGCCATTGTCGACGCTGTGACCTTCACCTGTCCGATGCGAAATAACTGATACTGAGCGAAGACTGACTGCATTTTGGTCAACATACGGTTGACCAGTTCCAGGTCCTGCGGCGTTTGTGAAAGGGTCTGGCAATAATACAAGTACGAGCTGGTTTCATTTTCGATATTCATAAAACCGTCAATGTAATTTGTGGGAGAATACCCGGGAGGCAGATAGACTTCTGCCTGAAATATGCGGATCAAGAGAATTCCTCCCAGCACAAGCGTGATGACCAGCAGAGTACCCACTGTCACCAGGGTGTAGTTCAATGTCAGTCTCCAGCGAAGTTGACGGAAGATGTTCATGTCTACCTGCTCATGTTAATGTTTTGAAAAGAACGTTTTATAAAAGGTAATTCGAAACCTATGAAAAAGTCCGCTCGTCGGGGGGATAAATCCCCCGACTATTAACAGCGCCGGTCCCCGCTTCCCCCGCTTCCCTCGCTTCGCAAGGGCAAGCGCGAGGACGGGCGCAGGGATAAAATAAATCCGTCTAGTATGATAATGGAGAAGGGCACGGCAGATCGAAATCCGGCAGGTCATAAAGACCGCTATAAAGCATGGATCGCCGTGTCCTTCATCCGTTTAGCCCGAACAGTTGGTTGGTCTCGAAGACCGTATCCAATGCTAGCGCGGGCTGTCTTTATTATATCCACGGAGGCTCTCATGGAGACACCACGCAATGATCCTATTTTTGGTATCGACATCTCCAAGAAAAAGCTGGATATCGCACTTTGGGGCGATACCAACCTGTGGAGTTTCTTCAACGATGCCGAAGGAATCCCGCAGCTCATCTCATTTCTCCAGGAAAAACATCCTGCCCTGGTCGTTGTCGAGGCAACCGGCGGCTATGAAAAGGCGGTTGTAAAGGCTCTCCAGCAAGCCAAGATCCTGGTTGCCTTGGTATCTCCTAAAAGAGTGCGGGATTTCGCTCGTGCCAGTGGGCTCCTGGCGAAGACTGACAAACTGGATGCGCATAATATTGCCCATTTTGCTTTTGCTTTGCATCCTCGTCCCACTCCTGCTCCTACACCCGAGCAGGTTCGTCTGGAAGAGCTCCTTGCTCGCCGACGGCAGGTTGTAGGGATCATTCAAGATGAGAAAAACCGCTTGCAAAAAGCATCTCCGGAGATGAGCGACCATATCCTTGCCCATTTGGCATGGTTGGATGAAGAAGAAAAGAACCTGAGCCACGAAATCCAATCCTTGATTGATCATCAGCCCGAAATGAAGGCCAAAGCAGACCTGGTTAGGACAGCCAAAGGAATCGGCCCGATTACAGCATCCAGTATTGTTGCCGAGATCCCGGAACTTGGATTGCTCGATCGGAAGGCAATCGCTGCCCTGGTCGGTGTGGCGCCCATGAACAATGATAGCGGAAAGAAAAATGGGAAACGCCGCACCCAAGGGGGACGACAACCTTTTCGCTGTACGTTGTATATGGCAACTCTTTCCGCCATCCGATTTAATCCCGTCATCCAACAATTCCACGATAGGCTAATCGCACATGGGAAGGCGAAGAAAGTCGCCAATGTTGCTTGTATGCGGAAATTTGTGACAATTCTAAATGCCATGGTTCGAGATAATCGCCCCTGGCGAAGCCAACTTGCACTTGCTTGATCTGTTGACTTTAAGCACAGTTGCTTTAAAGCCCGGCTTTGAGCCGGGCGCTGTCGAGAGTTCGGAGCTTTAGCTCCGGACGAACGATGATTTTCAGAGGTTTCAATTCCTGTATTCTGTTCTTATCATAGCACCGAAGAACCTCCAGCCAACTCGTCCTGTAGAACGCTAAATGGATTTCCTGGTTCAGCTGGTTTAAAGTAAATTAGCTGTCCTTCGGCGATCCCGCGTGGCTTGGATCCCGCCCATTTTCGGCATCATCAGATCCATCAACACCATGACGGGGCGATGGAGCCGGGCCTGCGCCACCGCCTCGACGCCGTCGCCGGCTTCCGCGACCACCTGGATATCCCGTTTCGCAACCAGGAGTGCGCAAATTCCTTTTCGAACGATTTCATGGTCGTCGGCGATCAAAACGCGTATGGTCGCCGGCATGGTTACTCCGTTTTTCCGCTTGCGGTACCGGAATATTTCAGATCGGATTTTCCCGGGGGACTTACCGGCACCCGCACGGAGACTTTGATTCCTTGTCCCGGGGCGCTTTCAATCCGCAAGGCCCCGCCGATCCGCTGCGCGCGCTCCTTCATCCCGGAAATGCCAAATCCGCCACCCGAAAGATCAGAAGCCGGCTCGAAACCCACGCCGTCATCCTGAATTTCCAACTCGGTTTCCGCTTCGGTAAACCGCAGACGAATGGAAACCGAATTTGCATGTGCATGTTTCAGCGCATTATTCAGAGCTTCCTGGGCGATGTTATACAACTCCGCCTGCACTGTCCGCGAAAGGTTTTCCGTCCCTTCCACCTGCAATTCGGCGTGCATTCCGCCGCGGGTTTCCACGGCATCCAGTCGTGTCTGTAGAGCTGTAGCAAGCCCGCCTTGCCAGATGTCCGGCCGGTGAAGCTCGAAGATGAGCAGGCGCATTTCCCGCAGCGCTTCTTGGGCGGTGTCGCGCAGCTCGCGCAGGTGGTCTGCGGCGGTTTGTGTATCGCCCGAGCGGAGTAATTCCGCCGCGGCTTCGGCGTACAGGGTGACGCTGTATAGCAATTGGGTTACCGAATCATGCAGCTCGCGCGCCAGCCGGCTGCGCTCGGCGATTATGGCAGTCTGCTCGGCCTGCTGGTATAGCTGTGCGTTTACCACTGCCATACCGACTTGCTGGCTGATCGCCATAAGTAAAGACAATTCTTCTTGTGTGATCTCGCGCATTTCCCAAGTGGCGAGGGTTAGCGCACCGACAAGTTTTCCTTGCACGAGAAGAGGTACATTAATCGCCATGCGTACCCTTGCTTGCTCAATGGCTTTTCTTATTTGTGGGTTGGGATGATTGTTAACCAGACGGACGTCCGGCTTCCCCGTCTTGACAGTTTCTCCAATCAAGGTCGCCTTTAATGGCAGATCTTTTACGATGTTGATGTATTCCTCCGACACACCCCGGTGTGCCAACAAGTGTAATACAGGACCGTCCGATGGTCCGCTGTCGGCCTCATCCAAGCGGTAAGCCAATCCCCCATCCATGCGCATGACCTCTATGGTCTTCTCCAACGCGGCATCCAGGATCTCGGTTAGGTCCAATGAGCGGTTCACAACCTCAGAAATTGTATTGAGGGTTGCCAACTCATGGGTCCGCTGCTCAACTCTCTTTACAAGTTCACGGTTCCTGGCTTCGATGTCCCTTACCCGCAACCGGTAACCGCCTACGGAACCCGTGACTACTACCAGGCCAATGATTCCAATGAACCACCACGTCTGCCAGAAGGGCGGCGTGATGTGGATTCGGACCTGCGTGCCCTCGAGGTTCCACACCCCGTCGTTGTTGGTGGCTTTCACCCGGAAGATGTAATCGCCTCCCGGCAGATTGGTGTAGCTGGCGTAGCGGCGCGTTCCGGCGTAGACCCAATCCTTGTCCACCCCCACCAATTGATAGGCATACAGGTTTTTTTCAGGCGCGTTGTAATCCAGGGCGGCGTATTCAAAGGAAATAAAAGTATCCTGATAGGATAGTTGGAGGGCTTCGTCCGGAGCCAGATCCTTCTGGACGGTCTGGTTGAACTTCTGGAACGCGGTAATCACCACGGGCGGAGGAACAGGGTTATCCGCCACTTGCGACGGATAGAAGGCGTTCAGTCCCTGTATACCGCCAAAAAACATCTCTCCATCTTTGCTTCGGAAAAACGCGCCCGGGTTGAATTGATCCCCTTGTAATCCATCGCTGGTGTCGTAATTCCGGAAGGTCTTCGCGCCCGGGTCGAACTTTGATAATCCCTTGTTGGTACTCAACCAGAGGGCTCCGTTCGCATCGGCCAGGATCCCGAAGATGGTATCATCGGGCAACCCGTCTTTCTGAGTGAAATGGGTAAACGAGCGGGTCGTGCGATCGAAGCGGTCCAATCCGCCCCCGAACGTCCCGGCCCATACGGTCCCTTGTGGATCTTCGAATAGGCAGCTCACCATATCGTTGCTGAGGCTGTGCGGATCCCGGGGGTCATTACGGTAGGCCGTAAAGCGGTTGGTCTGGCTATCCCATAGATCGATTCCTCCAAACGTGGCGATCCATAAAACCCCCGTGTGATCCTCATAGATCGCCCGGACATCATTGTCGCTCAGGCTGAATGGATTATTGGGGTCGTGCTGGTAGCGAGTAAAGCTCCCGGTCGAAGGATCGAGTTGGTTAAGGCCACCGCGTTGGGTGCCGATCCACAGCCTGCCCTGGGGATCTTCAAAGATGGAAAAGACGTCGTTATCGCTCAAGCTGCCCGGATCAGCGCTGTTGTACCGGTAGTGAATAAAGGTTCCGGTTTCCGGATCGAACCGATCCAGCCCGCCGCGCTCCATTCCAATCCATAGATTGCCATTATGGTCCTCGAAGATCGCGCGAACCTCGTTGTTGCTTAAACTGGTCGGGTCCGCCGGATTGTTCTGGTAAACCGTGACGGAGCCCGAGGTGCGATCCAGCCGGTCCAGCCCGGCAAAAAAAGTCCCAACCCACAGGTTGCCGAGATGATCTTGGTAGATCGACCAGATGTTATTGTCGCTCAAGCTGTTGGGAAGCCCGGGATTGTATTGGTAAAGCGCAAATTTCTGGGTGGCGCGGGCGTATTTATTCAACCCCCCGGAAGTTCCAATCCACAACACGCCCGAGCGATCTTCGTAAATGGACCGGATCGAATTGCTGGTCAGGCTATGAATATCATTCGGGTTATGCACGGAATGGATGAAACGATTCCGGGTTTTATCCAGCTGGTCGAGACCGGTCCGGGTTCCAATCCAAAGCGCGCCCCGGGAATCCTCAAGAATGCTTGTCACCGTATCATCCCCAAGGCTGTCAGGCGCATTCGGGTCGTGCCGGTATTCCATCAAAGGGTTTCCGGTTCGATCCTGCTCAAACAGTCCCGTTCGAGTTCCAATCCAGAGCGCCCCGCGGCCATCCTGATAGACGGCGTACACCGGAGTGTTGCCGACAATCGGTGAGCCCGGGGGGGCTTGATCGAAGGAAAGAGAAAATTTCCCGCTGGTCCGGTCGAACCGGTCAAGTCCCCCTTCGGTTCCGATCCACAAATCTCCGGCTTGATCCTCATAGATCGAATTGACCGTATCATCGGAAAGCGATTGAGAATCCTCCGGAGAATGTTGGTATGTATTTATTTGGTTGGTTGCTAAATCCAAGCTGACCAGACCTTCCCCGTCCGTCCCAACCCAAAGAATTCCGGATCGATCCTGGAAAATCGTGGAGACGACTTGCCGATTGAGGCCGGATGAGCCGGGGAGTTCGGAAGAGTAATGTTGAAAGGCGTCGGTTTTCGGATCAAAACGGTCCAGACCAACGCTTGTTCCAATCCACAATCCTCCATCGCGGTCCTGGTACAGTGCATAGACGGCGTTGTCGGAGATGGACTGGGCATTATCGGGATCGTGTTTGTAAACGGTAAATTGATAGCCGTCGTACTTGTTCAGCCCGCCCTCTGTGGCAATCCAAAGGAACCCTTGTCGGTCCTGTAAAACCGCGTGGATGGCGCTTTGAGACAGCCCCTGCTCGGTGGAAATGCTTTCGAATCGGATGGTGCTCGATTGGGCGGAAACGGGGAATGCGAATTTGGGACTGAAGACAAGGATAGAAACGGCTAACCCTAAAATTGCTTTCCGGACGGGATGCCTTTTGACAAGATTTCTCACGGCCATCCAAACCCATTTCGCGCAGCAACTGGTTAGCGTCAACCGTGCGGAAGTTGAGGATATCGATTCGGCGTCACCCGGCTCTATGGATAACTTAAACGTTATTATATGGGAAGGAAAGAGGGAAGACAAGGCGTGCTGTCGCGGGACTTCCTTAATCCTTTCTGCGCGCGTGTTTTGGGAATTGGTGGCGTGAATAGCGATTTCAGCTTTCAATTTATCAAATTATTCGATAAAACCCCGCCGCATTTATTGGGAATGTGGGAAGATGCCCTCCTTCCTGAAAGGAGTCGGTTTTCCAGATCGCCAGCTATGCTTGCCTCTCGCAGAAAACGCGGGGCGTGACAAAAGGAAGAGGAGTCGAAGGTTTTATTTATTCTTTTACAACAGGAATGAGTATCCGCTCGTTGAATCTCAATAATATTGGATGGGATGCGTCATGGATGGATTCGCTTCTCGTGAAAATTATCGGCATCGTCAACCGTCTTTGGCTGTGATTAAATTGAGGATAATTAATTGCTGAAAATTCGCGATGACCATGTCCGCGGTTACTAAAATTTCAGGTTTTCCGACCCCAACGCTTCCCATACCGGCTCGGTTGGCCGCTATGATCCCGGCTTCCGAATCTTCAAAGACAACGCAACCTTCCGCTGGAATTCCCAATTCCAGGGCCGCGAGTACGAAGGCTTCCGGATCCGGTTTGGCATTGCGCACTTTGGTGCCATCGACGACGGCGTCGAATAGGGTGGCAATCTGCAGACGATCCAGGATGAGCGCGGTATTCTTGCTCGCGGAGGCGATGGCGGTTTTGACGCTTTTCTGTTTTATGTAGCGGATGTAGTCGACAACTCCCGGCAGCAGGTCGGCGGGCTGGATATCGCGGATGCATTCGACGTACCAGGAATTCTTCTGCGCGCTCATGGCATGCCGCGCCGACTCGTCCGCATCGATCCCGCCAATTTCCAGAAGGATCTCCAGAGACCGTGTTCGGCTCACTCCTTTGAGTTTCTCGTTGTCCGCTTCGGTAAAATTAAAACCGAGCTGTTTGGCGAGCCGTTTCCAGGCCAGGTAGTGGTATTTGGCGGTATTGACGATGACGCCATCCAGGTCGAAGATGGCGGCGTCCATGGATTTAATCATGCGCTGTGCTTCCCTTCGAGCAGCGGGAGGGTGAGCTTTTCTCGCACGGGCAACGGACGGGTCTCTGGAAAGACTCTGGACGAGGATTTCTGCCTGCAAGGGTTGGACGGCCCTCACCGTCACTTCGCGTTTGGACACCGTAAGCCGGAGCGCTTGGCCGCGGATGGTCAGCGGCAGTTCCACTTCGCTCCACAGGGCTGGTAAATGCGGATCGATCGTGAGGGTTTCTCCGGACCAACGAACGCCGCAGAAGCCGAGGACCGCGGCCATCCATGCTCCTCCACTCGCCGCCGGATGCGTTCCGCCGATATACAAGGAGCCCACATACCGCCTGGAATTGCCGGTCAGGTCGATGGTGGCCGCGGCCATGAAATACTGGTAGGCCGCGGCGGCTTTCCCGAGTTGGGCGGCGAGGATGGAATACGCGCAGGCGTTCAAGCTGGAGCCCTGTTCCGTGCGCGGCTCGTAATACTCCCAGTTGGCGGCGACGACTTCGCGGGAATGTGTCTCGCCGAAGAGGTGCAAAGCCAAAATCACGTCCGCTTGTTTGATAATCTGCGTGGTCGTCGCCAGCCCGTTGCCTCCGCCCAGATATTCGTTCGGATCGAGTTTGCGCCGCAGCAACTCCTCGCGGGCGACATCTTCCAAACCGAAATAGCCGTCAAATTGGGGGATGATCTTGGTCAGCGGATCGGGCTCGGGTCGGTAGACGCGCCCGCATACTTCCCGGATGGCCTCGAGATCCTTTTGGAAGTCTATTTTTTCCATCAAAGCCGCGGCCTGGGCCGGATGCCGTTCCTGCAGAAAGGCGCTGAGCCGCAGGCAGAGTTCAAAAGTTTGCACCGCGATCCAATTAGTGAAGGCGTTGTTGTGCACCCGTTCGTGGTATTCGTCCGGGCCGGTCACATCCAGGAGTTCATAACGATTCTTTTCCCGGCTGTAATACAGGCGCGTCAGCAGAAAGCGCGCGCATTCGTACAGCACTTCGGCGCCGCCGTCCAAGAGGAGCGTCTCGTCGCCGGTGATGGCAACATAGGCTCCGATGGCGTGCGCGATGTCCGCGCTGATATGCACCTGCTTGTCGCGGAAGTAAGTGCGGATCGGCCGATGAGTAATCACGTCGGTTACATTAAATTCCGTGCAGGCATCATCGCCGGTGTCCTGGCTCTCCCAGGCGTAATAGGCGCCGCGAAAGCCGTAGGCCCGCGCCTTGCGGCGGGCTCCGTCGAGCGTATGAAATCGGTACATCAGGAGATTTCGGGCGATCCCCGGGAATTCATAGGAAAAAAACGGAAGCATGAAGATTTCCGTATCCCAAAATATCGCCCCTTTGTACACTTGGCCTGAGAGTCCCCGGGCGGGGATGGACGCCCGATCGGTGTGAGCGGGGGCGACGGCGAGCAGATGATACAGGCTGAATCGCAGCGCGAGCTGGGCTTCCGGATCGCCGGTGATTTGAATATCGCAGTTGTTCCAACGTCCTTCCCAAACCTTGTGGTGCTCTTTCAGCAAAGAGTCGAAACCGGCCCGAGCCGCTTCCCGGCATAACGCCTGCCCGGCGGGCAGCGGATGGTCGGTGTCTTGGCCGGTATGGACCGTCACGAATTTCTCGAGCGTTTGCTCCCGGTTGGCTTTCATTTGCCAATGGAGCTCACGTAAAATGCATTTGTCATCTTCCACATAAATATGGGATGCGCCGGGACCAACGGCGTCTTCGCACACCGCAATGGGCACGCGCATTTCTTGCGAGACCGCCGATAGCGTCATCAGAGGCGGATGATCTTGGGCGTGAAAATCGCCAAGGTGCGGACCGTTCAAATCCCACACGTCTCCGTCGATTCCAGTGCGGATGACCAGCTCGCAATCCCGGCTGGATTCGATGGAGTATTGAATGCAAAAAAGATGGAGTTGCGCGGAACTGACAAACCGCCGCGCGCGCACGGTTAGCCGATTTCCATCTTCCGTTATAAAAACGGTGTGCCGATGATGAATCGCGTGGTACATATCCAGGGTCTGGGAATGCTGCTCCACCCGGCAGGTCTTCGCATGGAGCGGCTGGTTCCGATAGATCACCTGGACAAAGCCCCCATTGGGAATATTAATCGGCTCGCGCCATAAGAGGCCGACTTGATCATACAATCCCGAAACGATCGTGGCGGTCTTTTGCCCCTTGGTATATTCCTCTAGCGTGCCCCGGTAGCCAACATAGCCGTTGCCCAGAAGGAATTCGTTCCCCAGCCGGTCGGTCGCCGCATCGTTCAGCTGATTTGTCTCTGTGATCGTCCAGCTCATATCGGGATCCCCGTCGCTGCGCGTCCGGCCCTACAGGGGCACCACCAAACCGTCCCGGTTGATTTCCCGAAGCTGGCCGCAAACCAACGCGCGGATCGGCGCGCCGTCGATCAAGTGAAGCCGCGCTTGCTTTTGGGTCACATTCACTTGAATGACCGAATTGCGGTAGACGATCTGGAAACGATAGAACGTCCAATGGGGCGGTATGGTGGGCTGAAAGACCAACTGCTCGCCGTCGGACCGCAAGCCGCCGTATCCGTATACGACGTTCATCCAGGCCGCTGCGATGGAGGTCAGGTGGATGCCTTCGGCGGTATTGCGGTTGTAATTATCCAGGTCGATCCGCGTGGCGAACTTGAAGAGCTCGAAGGACTCCGCCTTACGCCCCAACTCGGAAGCCAGGATGGAGTGCAGGGAAGGCGAGAGGGAGGATTCGTGGATACAACGCGGTTCGTAATAGTCGTAATTCGCCAGCTTCACATCCTGCGGGAAAGATTGGTTATAGAGGAACAGAAACATCAACACGTCGGGTTGTTTGATCATGTCAAACCGGTAGATCCGGTCGTACGACCAATTCTGATACAGCGGAAAATCCTGCACCGGGATGCTGTCGATCTCGATGTGCGGCAGGTCGAAGAAGCCTTCGTGCTGTTCGAAAACTCCCGTGGCGGCGTCGCGCGGAAGCGACATGTGATCCGCCGCATTTTGCCAGGAGCTCAACTCCTCCGGCGGACAGGCCAGCCGCTGCAGCAAATCCTTCTTTCCTTCCGGAGGCATGTCCGCCAGAACCTTCAGGGTATACAAGAAGGTCTGCTTGGCCATGAAGTTGGTGTAACAATTATTGTTTACCATCATATGGAATTCGTCCGGCCCCATGACGGCGTAATAGCCAAACGTATTCCGCCGGGGCGACCATTGCCCCCGGCTGGCGAGAAATCGGCAGATGGGAACGAGGAGTTCGGCTCCCGGGCCGAAAAGAAAATCCAAGTCCTGGGTGATGCGGACATAATGCCAAATGGCATACGCCACGGCGGTGGTCGGCTGGAGCTGCAGGCTGGCATGTTGCCAGAGCGTGCAGCTTTCCGTGCCGTCGGTCGTGGCCACGGGATAGCACGCTCCCTGGCAATCGAGGCTTTTCGCCCGCGCCAGCGCCTGGGGCAAAGTCCGGTGGCGGAAACCGATCAGAGCTTTGGCCGCCGCGGGATTGCTGAAAAGGTAATAGGGCAGGCAGTATGTCTCCGTATCCCAGAACGTATTCCCGTTGTAAGCTTCCCCGGTTAAGCCTTTCGCCCCAATATTCGTGCTTTCGATAGCTCCCCGGTACGTCTGCTGCATCTGAAAAATACAATAGCGGATCCCTTGTTGAGCTTCCGGATCGCCTTCTATGGTGATATCCGATTGGTTCCAAAATTTCTGCCAGTACCGGCCGTTTTCTTTTACCGCCTCCTGATACTCGCTCCCCCCCAGTTGGTCGAGCAGCGCCATTCCCTGGGACCAGGTCGACTCGATGGAGTCTTTGGGATTTCGAGTTGTAAATAAAACGGCCGCCCGGTCGAGGTGGCGCTCTTGCCCCTGGGTCAGGGGAACATCAAAGCGGCAACCCACCAATTGATCCTCGCTGATCGCTTGGACGTTTTCGGCCATCGCGAGAGGGATCTGAAAGCCGGCGAACAGCTTGTGTTTGAGGTTTCGGCTTTCGCCGAGGATGGCCCAATGGCCGTCCTTCGCTTCTTTCCGCGGACAATCCCAGAAGTTGCGGTGGTACATTTCATGTTGAATGGAAAAATCCATCGCCAGAGTGACGGAGACCGGCCCCGAGAAATTGAGCGGCAAAAGCGAGATCCGCTGGAATCCCAGTTCCTTGGTGTTCATGCTCAGGAAGCGGGAAAATTCCACCTTCAGCTCCGGGCCAGCTTTTGTTTTCCAGATGAACTCGCGCCGCAGCTCGCCATCTCTCAAATCCAAACAGCGAAGGAAGTTGGAGAACCGGCTGTGGTTAATGTCGAGGACTTCCTCCCCGAGTTGTAAGCGGGTGTAGAGCCAGTTGACGCTGTTCACCATGAAACAGATCCGGTTGGAAATTCCCTTGTATGCCATCGGCTCCGAGAGGAAGTGTTCCTCATAGATGCCGTTCAGATAACTCCCCACGAGGCTGTCTCCGGAATAGCCCTCGTCGAACGACCCCCGAATTCCCATGTGTTCGTTGCCCAATGAAAATATCAATTCGGAGACCCTGCTTCTCTCCGGATGAAATCCTCTCTCGATGATTTTCCAGGGATCGATCGATAAATATTGATCTGCGATCTTGGCCATGCTCTGCTCCGCCCAGCTCTCCGTTGGGAGTATCGGACGATCGAATATCCCAAGGCGAAAAATTATGGTTGACGGCAAATGCCCACGCGCGAACCATCCCGGTCAGCCGCATTGGACAAATTGTCCGTTTGTTATCTTTTAAGCCGCGCTTATAGAAGAGGAGTATAGAAAAAATAGCCAATATCAGCGTACAAACATAGTCTAAACACAGTCCAAAGGCAGCGGGGATTCTCATTCTGTCCTATGGTGTTTTATTTTTTAAAGGGGGAGAGCCCTGTTCGGGGATTTTGTGCGAATCGCTTATCGCGTCCGAATAGGCCTGATGCGAAATGTGGGTTATCTTACCGGTAATCTTCCGTTCCGTTTGTGTGCTTCCGCGCCGTTGCTTCCTCTCCTTTCCGGCGCGGCCAGCTTGTCAGACCGCCTGATACTCCTCCGCCGAATATCCCTATTCTAGGCAACGCAAGGCATAGATGACCGCCTGGTCCAGAGACAACGATCGTCCGGCGCTCCACGCCTCGTCCATGGTTTCGGGTTTAAGCGCGTCTCTTACTTGTTGCAGACTCTTTTCGAGCGGAGCGCGGTAGAGCGGGAAGGCGAAAATGGCCAGGGAAATCCGCAGGCTGGCGGCGGCTCCGAAAAGCCGAGCCGCAGCCAACCATTCCTGACGGAGGACAAGGAGTTCTTGCAACCATTTCCAACAGGGCTAGGGAGCGCCATTGTTCCTTCAAGGATTGCTGCAGTGAGAGACTCGCCTGGAAATATCCTCTGGCGGATGGAATGTCGCCCGATTGGAGGGCGAGCAAACCCGCCGTGCAGTTTCCGAGCTCGGCGCACCAGGAATAGCCCGTGTCTTTGCAAAGGGCGAGGCACTGATCTATCAGTTCCCGGGATCGCGGAAGTTGATTGGTATGAATGGCAATTTCCGCCAGATAGTTCTTGGTCATGGCAATCACGGGGCTGCGTGTATCGCCAGTGGCATGGCTGAGCGCCATGCTTTCCTCAAAAAGGGATTGCGAATACTCGATGTCACCATGGTAGAACGCCGCCTGCCCCGCATGGCTTAAGACAAACGCGGTCGCCGATTGTGAGCCGAGGGAACGGAAATGCGAAACGCTTTCGAGGAAAAGTCGCTGAGCTTCCGGCAGATTGCCCTGGCTGAACTCGATCCGTCCCATGAGGTCAATCGACCAAGCCAATTGGCGGGAGTCATCCAATTCGCGGAATAATTGGAGACAAGCTTGGATATGCTCCCGCGCCAGATCCCACTCGCCGCGCAATTGCGCGAGCGCTCCCAGACCCATTCGGGCCAGCCCTACCCCGGAACGATCCTTCAGCAAGCTGGAGAGTTCGAGGCTGGCTTGAAATGCCCATAACATCGCCGTGTACTCCCGCAAATCATGAGCCAGCCAGCCGGAGAGCCTCAGGACTTGCGCCCGAAGCGGCTGATAGACATGGGTCGTCTGGGCAAGGACAGTTTGGGTTATTTGGCGGCAATCCTGTTGATATCCGCAGAATTTCCAGAAATTCCAGAGCGTCACTATGTAGCGGAGCCCCCATTCCCCTTTCTCCGCCTCGATCGTCCATTGAATAGCGGCTTTGATATTTTCGTATTCGCGCTGGAGCCTCTCGATCCAATCGCGGCGAACGTCCGCTTCCGTCGAGGATTTGATTTTTTCTACAAACGCCAAGTAGCACCGGGCGTGCGCGCGACCCACGGCCTGGGATTCCCCCTGCGCATCGAGAAGCTCTTGCGCGTATTCGCACGTGATTCCAAGCATGTAAAACCGGGGCTCCCCATTGGGATCGGACCGCTGCTGCAGCAAGCTCTGATCCACAAGCGAGGTGAGGCCGGCCTGTACTTGGCGGGCGAAGCCGTCCGAACCATCCGGCCGAGGGGCATCCGGAGCGTGCGGCCGTTCGTTCAGCGCCAGCAGGGCGGACACCGTGGCGGCGGCTTCCATGGTGCAGCCGCCGGCGAAAACAGACAGCCGCCGGAACAGCGTCTGCAACTCCGGCGTAAGCAATTCATAGCTCCAATCCAGAATATCCCGCGGGGATTGTTGCTGGGGATGCAATCGTTTGGGGCCCTGGCTCAGAAAGTTCAGGCGTTTGGAATTGGAGAGGCGAACCAACATGGCCTGGGGAGAAAAATATTTAACCTGGAAAGCCGCCAATTCGATCTCCAGCGGAATTCCTTCCATGCGCAGACAAAGCTCAAAGACCGCTTCGGAGTTGGATTCATTGAGGGTAAAACCGGGATGGACCGCTTGCGCCCGCTGCACAAAGAGCGCAACGGACGGCGATCGGGCCAATTGATCGGGTTCTCGAATGGTCTCCGCCGCCGGGGAGTCGAGCGGGGGAACGATGAATTCATGTTCCCCATACACCCGCAATGCGGTCCGGCTGGTGACGAGGATTTTTAACCGGGGCGCCGCGGCCAACAGCTCCGTGACCAGCGCGGAGGCGGACAACAAATGCTCGAAGTTGTCCAACACCAGGAGAAATTCCCGCGGCGCGAGGAATGCCGCCAACGCCTGCAGATCGTTTCCCTGCAGGATGCCCAACGATTGCGCAATGGCCGGCGCCACGGAGTTGGGGGCCCGGAGCGGGGAGAGATCGACAAACCCGATATTATTTCCCAAGGCAGGGAACATTCGTCTCGCCAGCTCGATACTCACCCGTGTTTTTCCAATTCCTCCCGGTCCCAAGAGCGTGAGCAAGCGCACGTCTTCCCGTTGGAGTTGAAGTATCAATGTTTGAAGGATGGGTTCCACCCCCACCAGGCTGTTGATGGGATTGGGGAGGGAAGGGAGGAGCGGGGGGGAATATTCCTGCCCTTTGCCGCGAGCCGGAGATCGACCAATCTCCCAGTGATTAAGCGCCACGACCAACGCGGGAAGGAGTTCGCGCAGCTGATAGAAGTAGGTTGCCCGGCTGATATTTAGACGATTCGCATAAACGTCCGATATTTCTTCCGGACTGGAAAGGACGACTTCCAGAATTCGATGATGGCTTGGCGAAAGCGGATAATTCTGCAAATATGCATAGATGGCTTTGATTCCGCCATGAAGATCAATCCAGGTCTGCCAGGGATCCTGCTGAATGAGATGGGCGGGAAAACGGGGAAAGTGCAGTAAAGCCTTAATGTGCTCTTCGTCCCAAGGCTCTGCCGGCATTTCGAAGGTTTTTCGCGCTGTATTCATGCCCGCGTTTGTGCTGTACTCCTCGCGTTTCACCGTTTCCCTTGGGTGCCCGAGGCGGTGGTTAGACTATGTTTAGACTATGTTTGTACAACAAAGAAGAGATTTTTCATATATTGTTTATGTGCCCATGCGATCCCGAGCTACACACTAAGAATGGGTTCCGTCGATCCAATTCCAATGCTTCTTTGCGGGAAAGAACTATTCAGAGTTTTAGTATACCAGCATATCGGCTGAATCCCGGGTCGGATCGGATGTCGGCTGAGGAAAGGAGACAATTAAAAAAACAATATCCTGTCTCACGGAAAAATCAAAAGCCATTTGGAAAATCACCTATCACGGAATGGAGAAGAAAAAATGAAACCCAGATCAAGAATCATGTTGCTGAGCGCCGTAAGTTTCCTGGCGGTGTTGGCGTTGAGCGCTTGCACCACGGCGACACCCGCTGCCACGGAAGCCAATACTGCAGTGCCTGCCACGGCTATGGCCGCGACGGCCGCACCCGCGACGGCCGCACCCGTTGCGACGGCGGCGCAGGGCGCGCTTCCGGCCGTGCTCAAGATGCCGGCGCAAATCGCGGGCGGGAAGCCCGTCACCATTTCTGTCGTCGGCCGGCCGCCGGATTCTCAAGCCTCCTTGCTGGCCGCCTGGCAGGCGTCGGTTGCGCGGTTTGAGAAACTCTACCCCAACGTAGCCATTAATGGCACCGACTACGCCTACTCCCCCGACACCTTCCCGGCGATGGTGGCGGCCAATCAGGTTCCTACCCTGTTCCAGGCCTACGTGACAGATCCGGATAAAATGATCTCCCAGGGCGTGGCCGCGGATCTGACCAGCTTCTATCAGGCTCAGGGTTTGGACAAAATCTATAATTCCAACGTGCTGTCCCTCGTATCCCGAAATGGCAAGTACTATGCCATCCCGATGGATATGTACATCCAGGGTCTGGGCTACAACATAAAGATGCTCAAAGACGCCGGCTTCTCGGCTCCGCCCAAGACCTGGGATGAATTGGCTACGATGGCTCAGAAACTCACCAACCGGGACGCCGGAGTATCCGGGTTCGCGATGATCACCGGCGAACCCCATCAGGCTGGTTGGCATACGACCGTCATGGCCTATAATTTCGGCCTCGTAAGCACCGACATCGTGACCGGGGCGAAGGGGTCGTACAAACAGGGCTGGGGTTCATCCGACGCGGTCCTGAGCACCCTGAAGTACATCAACGATCTGCGCTGGAAATATGATGTGCTGCCTCGCGCGGGTCTGGTGTGGGATACGAACAACACCGCTTTTGTCAACAATCAATCCGCTATGACGCTGATCGCGGGCGATGTCTTCACCTGGATCCGGCAGACCTACCCGGACGCGGACATGACTCAACTCGGTTACGCGCCGTTACCGGCCGGGCCGGATGGGAAGAGCGTCTCCCTGATGGGCGGCAACATCGCCTTCATCAGCGCCAAGGCGTCTCCGGAACAGATTGAAGCGGCCGCGTATTTCCGCCTCTGGTACCAGCTCGACCCCAATGAGATCGTGACTCGCTACGAACTCAGCAAGTCCGATAAGACTCAGGTGGTCGGCGCTCCGGAAATGCCGCTTTTCACCGGCGACTACCAGACTCAGACGGCCGCCCTGGAGAAGCAATACGCCACGCTGCCGGTTGACAACTACAAGCCGTTCAAGGATGCGTTCGCGACCGGCGCGTCCACCGTCATGTCTGAGCCGTTGATTGCCGGGCAGGATTACTATGCCGCCCTGGGCAATGTGGTCAGCGATATCGTGTCCAAGCAGGGGGTCGATATTGCTGCCGAGCTTACCGCCGCTGCTCAGACCTTCCAAACCAATATCCTGGATAAAATGCAATAGGGGGAATCCTCTATCGGTGTTTGGTTAGGCTGGCGATTGGAGGAGGCAGCAGTTTCCCTGTTGCCTCCTCCGAAATTCCTCAAAGTGCATGGAGCGACTCGAAAATGATAGACACAGCCATGAGTCTGTCCCAGTCCGTAAGGAAAACGCCTCGGCGGATCATTTGGCAGCGGCAAGGGCTGGCCTTTTTATTCCTTGCGCCGGGATTAATCCTTTTTACGCTGATGATCTGGTATCCGACGGTGCAAACCGTGCTCTATAGCTTTCAAAATGTGGGACTGACAGGCTCGAAGGGCTGGGTCGGCCTGAATAACTATGATCGCATGCTCGGCGATCCGCAATTTCTTATCGCCTGGAGAAATTCCTTCGTGTTTATCCTGTTAAGCATCCTCATGGGCCTGGCGGTCCCCGTGGTCCTGGCGCTGATGATCAATGAAATGCGGCGCCTGGCTTCCGTTTTTCAGCTGATCGTTTACCTCCCCGCGTTAATTCCATCGGCCGTCGGGCTCCTGGTCTGGCGGCTGATCTATCAGCCGGAACAAACGGGGATCCTGAACAGTCTGCTCAAGCTGGTCGGGCTTCCGCCTCAGCTTTGGCTATCGGATCCCAATCTGGCCAAACCGTTGATCATCCTCATCATGACCTGGCTCGGCGCCGGAGGATCGACCCTGATCTACTTGTCGGCTTTAAGGGAGATCCCGGTGGAATTGCTCGAAGCGGCGGAACTGGACGGCTTCTCACCCTTCCATCGCATTTGGTATATCGTCCTTCCGCTCATCAGTTCCCGGATCCAGATCATGCTGGTGCTGCAGATTATTATTGTGGCTCAGGTATTTACGGAGCCATTTATCTTAACTCAAGGCGGGCCCGCCTCGGCCACAATGACCCCGGTTCTGGAGATTTACAACACGGCGTTTATTAACAGCGACTTCGGGCTGGCCTCCGCGTGGAGCGTCTCCATGCTGGTCATCCTCTCGATCTTCTCCGTCATCTACGTCTGGCTTCGAAGGGGAGACGCGGCGATGAATTAGCCCCGGGGGACCAGGAGATTTTGGCCGGGAAAAAAATTCCGGATTGCGTGGGTCTTGCACGAACGAGGAGAAGAAAATGAGCAGTGCAAATCGTGGAATAATGTCGGATATCGAGTGGCGCTCCCCGATCGGACGCGTCATCGTGGGCGGCTGTGCGTTCGTATTATTGGTGGTCAGCGTCATCGTGTTCTTCCCGTATTTCTTTTCCTTCACGGCGGGTCTGAAAACCAGCCTCGAAATTGTCCGGCCGGGCCTGCATTTATTCCCCGATAAGGCCAATTGGCAAAATTTTGTCGAGGCCTGGAATCGTTTTAAGATGATCCGCATCTTCCAAAACAGCGTGATTGCCGCCGGCGGAGGAGTTATCGGGCAAATCATCGTTTCGTCCATGACGGCGTACAGCCTCTCCCGGCTCAATCCGAAAGGCAAAAAGGCAATTTTTGCGTCGATTTTGGTTTCGATGGCGGTCCCTGGAATCGCCTTTCTCATTCCGCGCTACGTTCTCATGACGAATGTTCCCATCCTGCACATCAGCGCGCTGAATCAATGGTGGGGTTTGTGGGTCCCATACGCGGTCAGCCCATTCATGATTTTGGTGCTGAAAAATGCCTTCGATAATATTCCCAAGGAATTATTCGAGGCCGCCCAGGTCGACGGCGCTTCGGAAGTGCGGATGTTCCTCACCTTCGCCTTGCCGCTCACAAGCTCGTTAATCATCGTGCTTGGGATGATTGCTTTTGTGGGGCTGTGGGGGGATTTTCTGTGGCCATATCTCATCCTGCGCAACGGCGATCTCCAGACCGTTCCCGTCCGCCTCTACACGCTCACGCGCAGTTTTGGTCAAAATCTATTCATGGCGAGTTCCTTTATCGCCATGATTCCGCCCACGATTGTCGCCATTTTCTTGTCGCGGCGAATACGCGGAGGGTTGACGTTCTAAGAAGGTGCGATTGGATCGCGCGGTCTCCCCGCTCCGGATGGCGCAGCCGGAGCTCGTGAAGGCACGACGCGCCGTCCGATGGTCATTCTCCGCGGAGGACACTGCGAAAATGAATTTATCGAATGGTAGGATCCGGTGGCACCGGCTGATGGTGGGATCGGTCAGCGCGGTACTGGCTATCCTGGCAGCGGCTGGATGCTCCCCTTCTCCCTCCACCGTCCTCCCTTCGGCCACATCCTTTTCTCGAACCGGGATTGCCGGTGAAACTACACCGAGCGTGACGAGCGCTGGTCCTACGGCATCCGCCGCTTTGAAGGAGCCGCCCGGGGCCTACGTTCGAATTAAAAACGTCGCCCTGGATGCATATCTATACGAATCGGCGCAGGAGGCCAAGGTGGGACCGTCCGACCCCGCCGATCCCGCCGCGCAGTGGGCGCTGGAAGAATACCAGGGGAGCAAACGCATTCGAAACCGCGCGACCGGCGATTACCTTTCCATCGAACATCAAAAAGATTTCGTGGAAGCCATCGCTATCTATCCGGAATGGATGAGCCCGCGTTGGACCTTTGACGGCGATCCGTCCGCCGGTCCGACCATCATTCGCAACGTCTGGCACAATTGGGAGGTGCTGTATGCCGAGCCGGGCGGGGATACTCTCCGGCACGGACGCATTCCCGCCAATCCGGATGAGGCCCAATGGGTGATCGAGACGGTCGGGGGCGGATCGCTGGCGGAGAGCACGGCCACCTCCATCGTGTCCGTGCCGACGTCGTCGATGCCGGTCGGCACCCGCGGGGCTGTCGTCCCCTGGATGGAATACGAGGCGGAGGCCGGCACGACGAATGGTAAGCTCATTGGACCTGACCGGACGTTCGGCACCATTGCGGCCGAAGCCTCCGGCCGGCGCGCCGTCCAGTTGGACGCGACCGGAAATTACGTTCAAGTCACATCCAAAGCGGAAGCCAATTCGATCGTCGTGCGTTTCGTAATTCCCGACGCCCCGGACGGGGGAGGAATTACCGCCAGCCTAAGTCTGTACGTTAACAACACCTTCGTTCGGAAACTCAGCCTGACCTCCCGGTATGCCTGGTCGTACGGCGGGGAGGAGGCCACGTACAACCAACCTGCGGCGGGGGGAGCTCATCACTATTTCGACGAAGCGCGCGCTCTGGTGGCGGACATTCCGCAGGGAGCGAGGGTAAAACTGCAGAAGGACGCCGATGACACCGCCGCCTTTTACGTGATCGATCTGATCGATCTCGAACAGGTTGGCGCGCCCAAGACGATGCCCCCCGGGTATCTTTCCATTACCTCGGATTGCGGAGCGGTTCCGAACGACGGTTTGGATGACGGTCCGGCCATCCAAAAATGCATCGACCTGGCGCGTTCGCAGCGAACAGGGGTTTGGATTCCTTCCGGAACATTCGAGAGCACTACGATTCCTTTTCAAGTGGCCGATGTGACTATTCAAGGGGCGGGGATGTGGTATTCCACCATCCATGGATTTTATGCCCGCTTTAATTGCACCGGCAACAACTGTCGATATGCGGATTTTGCCATCCTGGGCGAGACGGTAACACGCGATAATCAGTCGCCGGAGAACGGGTTTAATGGCGGCGCGGGAACCGGATCGAGTTCTGGAGAATATCTGGGTGGAACATACCAAAGTGGGGTATTGGGTGGGCCCCGGTTCGACCAATGGTTTGATCATTCGCAACAGCCGCTTCCGCGATCTCTTTGCCGATGGAGTCAATCTCAATGATGGGGCCAGCAATTCGCTGGTCGAAAATTCCCATTTCCGCAACACCGGCGATGACGCGCTGGCCTCCTGGTCGAATTCCACCACGGGCGGGGTCAACACCGGCAATGTGTTCCGGTTTAACACCGTGCAACTTCCCTGGCGGGCCAACTGCTTCGCCATTTACGGCGGGAAAGACAATACAATAGAAGATAACGTGTGCTCCGATGTGGTCACCTACCCCGGGATTCTGATTGCCCAGTCTTTCAATTCCGCCCCGTTTTCCGGAACCACCAGCGTGCAGCGTAACTCGATCATTCGGGCCGGCGGGCCCATGTTTCATCTGGAACATGGCGCGCTAAAAATCTGGGCGGAGCAGGGTGTCATTGCCAATGTTCTGTTTAAAGATCTGTAATCGATTCGGCCACGTTTTCCGGCATCGAAATCCGGGGGGGCTATGCGGTCCACGGGATCATTTTTGAGAACATCCAAATCGTGCATCCCGGCACATGGGGCATCTTCATCAACTCGGAGGTTACTGGAGAGGCTATGTTTACCAAAGTCACTGTGACAACTCCGGGAAATGAAGGCCTGCTCAATTACGCGGCGAAATTGAGATTTACAATTTCGAAAGGGCAGGGGAACGACGGATGGTAAATCCCAACGTTTAATGACTCATGATTCTTCTCGCAGACCGTGAGTCATCGGTTTTATCTTGTGATATTCCCGGAATATGGGTAAAATCTCGAATGTCGTCCTTGAACGCCCATCAGGAGAGATAACATGTCGCACCGCCGCGCGATTGGTCTGATCACCCGATTTATCTCCGGCCGTTTTTTCGAACATTTCATGAGCGGCTTGCAGACCGTGGCTTGGCAGCATCAGGTCGACGTGGTGGTCATCCTCGGGACGCCGGAAAACGTGGCGTCGGCTCAAATCGCCAAGCAGCGCGTGGACGGCTGGCTGCTGCTCACCTATACCCAAGGTTTCGAATTGCTCGTCGCCCAGGGGAAGCCGATGGTGACCGTCAGCTGCCAGGTTCCCCATCAACCCTTCCCGGCGGTTTTTCCGGACAATCGCCAGGGGATGGAATCCATTATGGAACATCTTCTGGAACGGGGACACAAACGGATCGCCTTCGTGGGGGACACCTCCATCGGTGATATTCAAGAACGGTATGCGACGTATCAAACCGTTCTTGCTGGGCATGGAATTCCCGTCGATCCGCAATTGACCATCCTCACCGATAATCCGCTCGCCGACCGGGGCGCCTGGGCCGCCGACCGATTGATCGAGAACCATATTTCCTGCACGGCCGTTGTCGCCGGCAACGATTGGACCGCCATTGGCTTGATGCGCGAGTTTCAGGCCCATGGCGTTCGCATTCCGGACGACATCGCCGTGGTCGGCTTTGACGACATTCCGGAAGCGCAGATTACCAACCCGCCGCTCTCCACGGTCCGGCAGCGGATCGATGAATTGGGCGCCACGTCGGCCCGGTTGCTCCTCTCCCAAATCGCCGGCCAATCCGTCGAGCCGAAAACCTATTACATCCCGACCACTTTTATGGCGCGCGAGTTCGAGCGGCAACAGTCTGCTGAACCGCATTTCCCAATGGATCGTACCCGAAATCACTCCCGGCGCCGCCTGGCAGGCCGCGCTTTCCAGGGAGCTGGTGCGCGTGCTGCTCCCCGCCTTGCCGCTGGATCCGCCTCCATCCCCGGTCCAGGTCTGGCCGGAGGTGGATAAACTCGTTCAACTGCTGGCGGAGACGATCGACAATCCCGCCCCGCAAATGCTGGACCCCCATCTCCTGAATGCGGTTTTTTCCTCGACCCCGATTTTAAACGCCAACCCGGAAATCTTGGTTGAAATGCTGCGGGTGCTGGAAGTGGCGGGGGTGACGCTGGTCGCCGGCCGGCCGGATTCGGAACAAGCGCGGCAGCGTCTCTCGGCGCTCCTGGATCAGCTGCACATCGAAATCATGCGCTCGTACCGCCGGCGCCAGACGAGTTCCCAGCGCACGCTGCAGGAAGTTTTGCAGAGTCAATACAATATCAGTCAGCTGCTGCTGCAATGCCCACCCGAACAGATCGATTGGCTCAAGGAAACTCCGATGTTCACCGGGTGCCTCGGTTTGTGGGCGCCCTCCGGCGGCGACCAATCCCCGAACTTGGCCATCGCGGGCTGGTTTCATCGCGAGGAAGGCAGTTTGGTCCGGGCGGGCATGATCTTCGGCGCGCCTCAATTCCCGCCGCTGGATTTGTTGCCGTCGACGCCCGAACCGAACGGCATCACCACCTGCCTGGTGTTGAACGTGCAGACGGCGGATCATGATTGGGGCGTGCTCGCAGTCTCCGGACCGCTGCTCTCGTACGATCCCTGGCTGGAGGACAATACCATCAACACCCTCGAGATCTGCACCGGATTTCTCGGGATTGCGCTGGAACGGGAGACTCTTCAGGAATCGCTGCGGCGTTCCTCCGAGTATGAACAGTCCCTGGCCGATCATGTCCGCAAGCTGACGTATCCGGTGATTTCCCTAAAAGACGGCGTGTTCCTCATTCCGCTGGCGGGAATCCTGGCCGGCGAGCAATCCCCGCAATCGATGACGGAGACGATCAACGATATTTTGAAGCAACCGACGTCCGATCTCTTTTTGGATCTGCGCGGCATAACGGTTGCGAATGAAAAGCTGGAGCATGCGCTGATCGAGATTGCCCGGACCGTCACGATGCGGGGAACGCGCGTCACGCTCATCGGAGCCCGCGCGGATATTCAAGCGCGCTTGGTCGATAAAGAAATGGCTTTGACGGGAATCCACAATCAATCCAGTATCGCCTTGGCGCTGGAGCACTTGGACCAGTTGTAACGGCATTTGCCCCGGAATTGAATCCATGCTTCCAAACCAAACGAAACAGCTTGGGCGGCCTTGGGAATTCCCGTTCGGAAAGCCGGCCCCCGCGGGGGAGGAGTTCGAAATTCCTCCCTATCCTTCCCATGGTATTTTCCACACCTAGGCAAGGGATCGCCTTTTTCAAATTTAGCTCCTGCCTGCCGAAGGGGGCATGGAAACGCTGATGTTGCCTCGTTATTTCGGAACGCCGTTTTCTACCCCTTCGCCATCCGAGGCTTGGTTTTCCTGACCCCATGAATCCTTCCTGGCTGGATTCTGCCGTCTTCTATCAGATTTACCCGCAAAGTTTCCGCGATTCCAATGGAGACGGCATCGGGGATCTACCGGGCATCATCGGCAAATTGGATTACCTTCAGACGCTTGGCGTCGACGCCCTCTGGATCAATCCATGTTTTGAATCGTCTTTTCAGGACGCCGGATACGATATCAGCGACTATTTCCGGATAGCGCCGCGCTACGGAACCAACGCGGATGCCCGCCAACTTTTCATCGAAGCGCGGAAGCGCGGGTTGCGCATCCTGCTGGACCTTGTGCCCGGACATACTTCGATCGCCCATCCCTGGTTCCAGGCTTCCAGCAAGCACCAACCCAACCAGTACAGCGATTGGTATCTCTGGACCGATTCGGGCTGGACGTGGGAGATCCCCGGATTGCGGCTGATCAGCGGCTACGCGGAGCGCGACGCCTGCTACGCGGCCAATTTTTTTTATTTCCAACCGGCCCTCAATTATGGATTTGCCGCTCCCGATCCGCGGTATCCGTGGCAGCAGAGCGTCGATTCGCCCGGTCCGCAAGCCGTCCGCCGGAAACTGCGCGAGATCATGGACTTCTGGCTGGCAATGGGCTGTTCCGGATTTCGCGTGGACATGGCTGCGTCGCTTGTGAAGAACGATCCGGGCTGGCGCGAGACGATCAACCTCTGGCGGGAAATTCGCGCCTGGCTGGACCGCGGCCATCCGGAGGCGGCGCTTATTTCCGAATGGAGCCATCCGGCCGCGGCCATCCAGGCCGGCTTCCACGGGGATTTTCTCCTGCCCTTCGGATCGGCGGGGTACGCATCCCTCTTCCGGAAATCCCGGCCCGGCGGGGCGGGGTGGGACCGCTACGGCTTCAGTTTCTTCGACCCGGCCGGACACGGCAACATCCGGCAGTTCCTGGATGAATACGAATCCCTGTATCAAGAGACAAAGGACCAAGGGGTGATATGTCTCCCCACGGGGAACCACGATATTGTCCCTCGGCTGGGCACGGATCGCACGCCCGGCGACCTTGAATTGTGCTTCCTATTTTTACTGACCATGCCGGGTGCCCCCTTCATCTATTACGGCGATGAAATCGGCATGCGGAGCCTGGAGGGCCTGCCGTCAAAGGAAGGCGGGTTGAGCCGCACCGGTTCGCGCACTCCGATGCAATGGACCGGGGGTCCCACGGCCGGGTTTTCGGACGCGCCGGTCGAAAAACTCTACCTTCCCATCGATCCAGCTCCCGGTTTTCCCAACGTTGCCCTTCAGGAGAATGATCCGCACTCTCTGCTCCATCGCGTCCGGCAGATGATCGCCCTGCGCCGTGCGCATCCCGCTCTCTGGGCCTCCGGCGATTTTCACACCGTATATGGCGAGCGGGGAAAATATCCATTGATCTTTCAACGCTCTGCTTCCGGGGAAAAACTAATCATCGCCCTGAACCCTGCTGAGGATCCTGTAAGCGTCCATGTCTCCCTGCCTTTCGCCGGAGAGCGATCGATGGAAATCCAATCCCTTTATGGAATCCGCCAGGGTTTGACGGTTGAACCAGACGGCTTGCACTTATCCTTGCCGGGAATCTCCGGCGGTGTGTATCGTCTTGGGGGAGAAAAGTAAGCATCGGAAGGAGAAAATATCGTAATGCCGAATTCCTATCATTTTCTCGAAAACGACAGTCTCCGGGTGGTCGTAACCGATCATGGCCAGATTTCCGCCCTTTCGAATAAAGTGACGGGCACGGAATTCCTCCACTCCGATCGACCCACCGGTTGGAAAATCATTACCTCCCTGGGTTCGTGGCGGGAGCATCCGGTATTCGATTTCATGAATGCCGGCCGGTTGCTCGGGTCGGACGATCAAGCGGAAATTCGGTTTGACGGATTGATCGGGGAAGAGCAAGCTCGATTGGATATTGGTCTCACCCTGACCTTGCGACTCAAAGGCGATGAAATAGAAGCGCAGGCCGGCATCGAGAATCATTCGCGGGAAACGGTAAGGGAAATCTGGTTCCCGTTTATTTCGGGTTTTACAAAAATAGCATCGCAAAAGGACGATCATCTGGCGCTGCCGATGACCATCGGGGCTCTTCTGGACGAACCCGCGAAAAACCTGCCGTGCGGCCGGAATGTCAACCGGGGCGGCGGAAAATTTTTTGCGCACGAGTTTTGGTCCCATTACCCGCTGCCGTATCCGGGCGTGGCCTCGATGGCCTGGATGGATTTTTTCAATGCGTCCGAGGGGCTGTATCTGGGATCGCACGATACGCATTGCCCGACCACCGCTCTCCTGGCGCGCGGGCGACCGGAGCCATCGGATTTCCAACTGGGATTCGCCCGCTATCCGTTTATCGCGCCGGGCGAACAGTGGCAATCAGCCGCCTTTGTCCTTCGGCCGCACACCGGCGATTGGCATGCCGGGGCGCGCCGCTACCGGAAATTCGCGGCCGCGCGCGGCCCGAACGTTTCCTCGCCGGAGTGGGTGCGATCCATCCCGGGAGTGCAGGGGGCTTTCCATATTCATCAGAACAAGCATATCGTCCGTCCGTACGAGTCCTTGATCGATATTTTCCAGTCCAATCGGCGGCGCGGCGTGAATTTCCCCCTATTCGTTTTTGCTTGGTTTGCGTCCGGCCATGATTCCGATTACCCCGAATATGAAGCTTCTCCGGAATTGGGGGGACGCGCGGCGCTGCGGAAAACGATCGAGGCGATTAAAGCGGAGGGCGGGCGGGTAATTCTCTACACCCAGGGCCGGCTGATTGATAAGAAGACCGAGTATTATAAAAAAACCGGCGTCCAGGCCTGCCTGAAGAATGAAGACGGCGTGGAATACATTGACGAGTACTCCTTCAATGAAGAAGGGACCATTTACCCCGGGAAGGTATTCGCCCTGGCGTGCCCTTCCACCGAGGAGTGGTATGAGACGTTGCGCCGGCAGATCGACCTCGTGATGGATCTGGGCGCCTCCGGCATCCTGTTTGACCAGATCGCCGGCGATCCGCCGTTTTTATGCTTCGATCCGAATCATCCCCATGCCAAGCCCGATCTGGCGTTCGACGGCAAAGTGCGGCTGTTAAAACGATTGCAGGAGTATGCCGCCTCCCGCGATCCGGAATTTGTGATCATGAGCGAGCTGGCCTGCGACGCCTTTCTCTCCTGCGTGGATTTGAGCCACGGCTATGCCACCCACCCGACGTCCGACCGGACGTGCCTGCGAAATTTCCCGGAGCTGTATAAATATACTTTTCCCGAGCATCGCATCACCAGCCGGGGGGCGGAAAATTTCTCCGCGCTGAATTATGTTTTTGCGGCGGGATTTCTTCTGGAGAGTTTCTTCCTGCTGAAGCCGCCGGAAAGCGACTACCTATTCCGCCTGGCAAAGCTCCGGAATCAACTTAGCCGGTTTTTTGCGGAGGGCGCGTTTATCGACACCGATGGATTGTCCGTCGCGCCGGAGGGTTTGATGGCGAAGGCGTTCATTGCAAAAAGCGGCGGCGAAACGGCGGTTGTGATTTTTCATCCCGATGGACGCCCGTCCCTGGTGAAGCTGACGGTGGAGCGGCAATCCGAACAATGGCGACTGATGAGCCCCGGAGGAACCGAAGGGATGGACGAGCGCACGCAGCTCGGGAAGCCTCTGGAATTTGAACTCCCGCAGGATGAATTGAGAATCGCCATTGTGCGTTAATCCCCGACCTTTGTGCCCGGTTTTAAAAAGGATAAGGGTGCGAGAGGCGCATGGTGGAAGATGACACCAATGGTCAATTATTTATGTGAACTGTAACTACTCAGCCTTCCCCCTCATCCCGACCTTCTCTCAGCTTATGCTGGGAGAAGGTGGCCGAAGGCCGGATGAGGGAGAGAAAAACCGGGCATCAATCACGTAAAATTCCTTCCTGCTTGGGTTGGGCTGAGTAGATACTGTGATCTTTAAAAGTTTCTCGTATATAATCGGATGGAGAGAGTCATCCAAAACCCATGTAATTCTTTCCATCTGATCATGATAAAAACCGCCTCTCGGAATCAGATTAAATCGTTTGCGCTTTACCTGGTTGAAATCCTGGCCTTGGCTGTTATTTACCATCTGGCGGCCAACCTGGGGCTAAAGATGGCGTACGTGCAAGCCAATACTTCCCCGGTCTGGCCGCCGATGGGAATCGCTCTGGCTGCGCTGCTTCTCTTCGGATATTCCATATGGCCGGGGATCAGCCTGGGAGTATTGATCGGTTCTCTGCTGACCGGGGCGCCGTTTTCTCTGGCCTTGGGAATTACAATCGGGAATACGCTGGAAGCGCTGGCCGCGGCGTACGTCCTTAAAAAGTTCATCCGTTTTCATAATGAGATCGACCGGATTCAGGACGTCGTCGGCCTGGTATTCGTCTCGCTCGCATGCACGACCATCGGCGCCAGTCTCGGGACCGCGACCCTCATGCTCACGGGGAACGGTGCCTGGCAAAACTTTTGGGTTATCTGGATCACCTGGTGGATCGGCGACCTGCTTGGAGCGCTGGTCGTGGCGCCGATGTTGCTCACCTGGATCCCCCTCCCTTCCGTTCGAATAAATAAGCGCGCAGCCGTCGAAGCCGGCCTTTTGCTAACCCTGCTGGCCGTCGTCACCTGGTTTGTCTTCAGCAGTTCGCCGTTCAGCGGGGTGCTCTACCAGGCGATGATCTACGTCATCTTCCCGTTCGTGATCTGGGCGGCTTTGCGGTTCGGGCAGCGCGGCGCTACCGTCGCCATCTTCCTCGTATCCGGGATTGCCATCTGGGGAACGTCCCAGGGGATCGGCCCGTTCTCGCTAGAATCCAAGAACGACAGCCTGGTGCTCCTGCAAACTTTCCTGGCGGTCGTGGCGTTGACGGCCCTCATCCTGGCGGCCGCCACCATCGAACGCAGGAAGGCTTCCGACGCACTCCGGCACCGGGTGGAAGCCCTGGACACTTTGAACAACTCATCCAAAACTTTCCTGGACAATTTCGAGATCACCAGCATCGTTAATATCATTTGCCGGTTAGCCGTCACGCGCTTGGGGTCGGATGTGGCATGGATCGAGACCACGGAGGAGGCTGCTTCCACGCCGGCAACGGTCTACGGTATCACTCCAGGATCGCTCCCGGCTTTGAAGACGATTTGGCAAGGCTCCGCTTCCCAGGAGGAGCTGCTGCAAACGGTTGTGAAAACTTTGGACGATCTTCCGGCTGGAGGGGAAACGGCCGGCATGCCTTACCGGTCCTATGCGGTTTTCCCCTTGCTCTTTAGCAACCGGCTGATCGGGACGCTGCGCTTGCTGAGCAAACGCAAGGATTTTTTCACGCAGGACAATCACGTGCTGATGCAATCCTACGCGAACCTGGCGGCGGTTGCGATCCAGAATTCCCTGCTCTTCGACGAGATCCGCAGAAGCAACCGCCAGCTGCACGGACTCTCCCAGCACCTCATGAAAGCCCAGGAGGAAGAGCGCCTGAACCTTTCGCGCGAGCTGCACGATAAATCCGGCCAGCTGCTGACCGCCTTATCGGTTCAACTCGGGCTCCTGGAGCACAGTGTGGACCAGCCGGGTTCTCTCCGCCAGAGGATCGACGAATTAAAAAATACCGCCAATACGATCCAGGACAACCTGCATAAACTGGCGGTCCATTTGCGCCCGGCCAGCTTGGACCATCTTGGACTGGTGACCACCGTCCGGCAATACATCGCCGAATTCAACCGCCAGTACGATCTCCCGGTGGATTTCGAGGCGGTCGGGATGGAAGGCCGGCGCCTGCCGATCGAAGTGGAGACAGCCTTGTTCCGCATCATCCAGGAATCCCTCACCAATGTGATCTTGCACGCCCAAGCCACGCGGGTCGACGTCCTGCTCAGCTTTCACAACCAGCGCTTGGTGACCATCGTCGAGGATGACGGGATCGGGTTCCTGGACAGCTCTCCGGGGCAGGAGGATCATCTCGGGTTGTTCGGCATGCGCGAGCGGATCGAAATGTTGGGAGGAACCTTCACGATCGAGAGCGCTCCGGGGAAAGGCACGACGGTGAAAGCTGAGGTGCCCTGTTGTGACTAGGGTGTTGATTGCCGACGATCACGCGATTGTGCGGGCCGGCCTGCGGGCGCTGCTCGTCGAGGCGGCCGCCTTCGATCTCGTCGGGGAAGCGTCCGGGGGCTACGAAGCCATCGAACTGGTCGAGAAGACGAAGCCGGACGTCTTGATTCTCGACCTCAGCATGCCCGACCTGGACGGTATTTCCGTAACGCGCAAGGTTAAACCCCGATTTCCGGACCTCAAAATCCTCATTCTGACACTGCACGAAGATGAGGCTTTATTAAAGGAAGCCATCAAGGCCGGAGCAGCCGGTTATATCCTTAAGCGCGCCGCGGAGTCTGAGCTGATTTCGGCTATCCGCGTCATTTTGCGCGGCGATCTGTATGTAGACCCATCTATGATACGCGGTTTGATCGAGGAATCCCCAACGTCACCGGGAAAGCAGGAAATTCAAAGCGAACCCCTGACGCCGCGCGAAACGAAAGTCTTGAAGCTGATTGTCGAGGGGTATACCAACCGGCAAATCGGGCAGGAGCTGAATATCAGTATTCGCACGGTGGAAGGCCATCGGGCCAATATTTCAGACAAGCTGGGTCTGCATAGCCGGGTCGAGCTTGTCCGTTATGCGCGCCAGCACGGGCTGATCGATTGATCCAGTTTGGAATACCCTTTTCGTATCTACTCAGACACGCTCTTTATCTAAAATCAACAGTACGCGGATTCTTCGGATTTTTTGGATAATTTCAGGACGAGGGAAGAATAATTCTTTTCTATTCCTCCGCGCAATCCGGCATATTCCAGAAATCCGCGAACAAATTGCATTTGGCTGAGCAGATCCCCATTTTCTTTCAACGTGTCGGTTAATCTTTCAAGACCTGCTCCTGCGGATGGAGGTGCTCGACCTTGTCGCGTCGTCGCGCTATTTATCCTGGTTACCTTTGGGAACCGGGGGATTGAGGATCGCATCGACCACTCACCCCCGCCGACATCTAGACTACTCGGGCGCGAGGACGGACAATCGTGCGGCCGAGATATACCAACGGCCGTCTTTCTTTGAGACCATCACGACCGATATTCCATTTAAAAGAAATAGCGATGGCCCGCCAGCGCCATCACTATTTCCGGAAGACTGAATTACCTTAAATGATTAGGCTGGGTAATCGCCTACGGTTTCGAGATGAGTGAAATCGGACGCCGGCCAATACCCGGATTTGATGATCGCGGTGTAGAAGTTATCCTTGGTGACCGTCACGATCGCGGACGGCTTCGCCGGGATATCGATCATCCCGTTATTGTAGGTGGTGGTCTTCGGAGGAGTCTGCCCGCTAAGGTAGGCCTGCGCCGCGCTGATGGCGTCCCCGACGAGCGTGCGGACGTCCTTCAGAACGGTCATCGACTGCTTGCCGTCGATGATGTACTGCAGGGAGGCAATCTCGGCGTCCTGTCCGGAGATGAAGTATTTCGTCACGTCCTTATCGGCGGCGAAGGCGTCGGCGATCGCGCGGGCGGTGCCGTCGTTCGGGGCGATGATATACACGGTGCCCTTATCGGCGGCGGAAGCGGCGGTCAGGTTGTCCTCCGCCAGTTTCTTGGCGGTGGCGAAATCCCAGTTGGTGTTGATCTGACCGATGATCGCGGCTTCCTGGTCGCGGGTCAGCGTGGGATCGGCCTGGACCGCAACGGCTTCGCTCGAGTTCTTGATGACGAAGGTGCCGTCGGCGAGCTTGGGCTGAATGGTCTCCCAGGCGCCTTCGAAGAAGATGAAGGCATTGTTGTCGGAAGCGGCGCCGGCGTACAGGTAGAGGTTGTTGCCGGTGGTGCTGCCGGCCTTCTGGATCATGTACTGGCTCCAGGCGGCGCCAACCGCGAAGCTGTCGAAGGTCACATAGTAATCGACCGACGCGGTATCGAGGATCAACCGGTCGTAGGAAACAACTTTGATGCCTGCGGCGTGGGCTTCTTCGGCGGCAGCGGCGGCGGCGCTCCCGTCCACCGGGCAGATGACGAGAACTTTGATTCCCTTGGTGATCAGCGTCTCGACATTCGATTTCTCCGTGGCCGAAGAACCCTGGCTGAAGAGAATCGTGACGTCGTAACCCGCGGCGGTAAACGCATCATTGAACCGGGTCTGGTCCTGGATCCAACGCGGCTCATCCTTGGTCGGGAGAACAACGCCAACCGCCAATGAAGACGAGGTTATTGCCGTCGGGATGGCTGTATCTGCCAGCGGGGTTAATTCCGTTGCGGGGGTCATGGTGGGGACGGCGGTCTGGGTGGCAGACGCCAGAAAGGGAATGCTGGAGCAGGAAAGAGAAACGACGGCCAGAGCCGCAACCGTTGTTAGGAACACCTTCTTATTCATTAACTTTCTCCTTGTGATATTCCGGATTGGATGTGCTCGCGATTTCCGCCCCATTATAGCTGAAGGATTTGGTCGGTGCAATCAACGGATGGCATACACCCGCCATTAAATTCAAAGTTGGGAGCTCATCCATCGGTCCGAAGATTCGATCTCCTAATAGGCCAGGACTAATTGGGCCGGATCTTCCGCGACCACCGATGATAATAGATGGACTTGCGGTTGGAACTGGGGGTTTCTGCGGATCGGCGCGCCTGCGTAGATAAAAAGAGTATAAATTTCCTGCCAGGCTTCGATCCCGCAGGCTCTCAAGTTTGGAATATTCACCCGAGGCGGCCATTTGGGAATCGTAGCTCCCCTCCATTAGGATCCGCTTTTTCCTCTCTTCTCGGGAAGGTAAAGTTGATGGCCGGGTCCGCGATCTCACCAAAGAGCCCAAAATTATTTCGTCTCTTTAGATTACTTTGATCGCTGAAGATTCCAATCGGATTTTCTTCCACTGGGAATGCGGGTTGGCATTCGGGCTGTGGCAGAAGAGTTTTCTGCAAACCATCCGGAACGCGAATTGGTAATTTGTATCGTTCATATTACCGGGCGGACTCAGACGTCAAGCCGCACGCATATAATGTTAATATTCCGATGGACAGCGTTTCGCGAAGAACCCGTAGAAAATACGGGGTCGCGGCGCGTACTTGTCCCCCACCGGTCACCTATGAAAAACCCCGAGTTTCTACGCTTTTAACATCCTCGGTTGTCGATCCATGATGATAGTTGGATTTATATATCTTCCTTCCCGGCCGCCAGGGCCGACGCATCTTTTTCCGATTCCGAAGGAGGTTAATGCCCAGCCGTCCCGCTTCCCACGCCCAGCCGGTGCCGATGATCTCGATGAGGGGGATCTCGAAGGCTTTCCCGGGCGTGCTGGCCAACGACGGCGTCAATCTGGATCTTTACCCTTCCGAGGTGCACGCACTGCTGGGCGAAAACGGAGCCGGGAAGAGCACGCTGGTGAAGATCCTGTACGGCTTCTACCGCGCCGATTCGGGAAGTCTTTTATTGAACGGCCGTCCGGTCCGCATCCAATCTCCGGCGGATGCCCGCAAGCTGCAGATCGGGATGGTTTTCCAGGATTTCAATCTCATCCCGGCGTTCAGCGTCGCCGAAAACATCGCCCTTTTCCTCCCCGATCTGACGCCGGTCATCCATCCGAAGGAGATCGATCGCCGTATTGAAGAGATTTCCACGCGCTATAGCCTGCAGGTGAACCCGCACGCGCTCGTCTCCCAATTGTCGATCGGGGAACAGCAAAAAGTTGAGATTCTCAAACTGCTGCTGTCCAACGCCCGCCTCTTCATCCTCGACGAGCCGACCCGGGTTCTCGCCCCGCATGAGATCCACGCCCTTTTTGGCGTACTCGAAAATTTGCGAAAGGATGGGTACGCCATCCTTCTGATCACGCACAAACTGAATGAAGTGCTCGAATGCGCGGATCGGATCAGCGTGCTGCGCGCCGGCCGGTTGGCCGGCACCCTCGCCCGGCGCGAGGCCAGCGAGGAAAAGCTGATCGCCTTCATGTTCGAAAAAAGCCTGGCGGGATTGAACCGGCCCGCCCTTTCTAAATCCAAACCGGATCGTCCGCCGATCTTGCGGCTGATGAACATCGCGACGCGCTCCCAGGGCGCCCAGGTCGGCCTGGAGGACATCAACCTGGAGATCTATCCCCACGAGATCGTCGGAGTGGCCGGAGTGTCGGGCAACGGGCAGAAAGAATTGGGGGATGCGATCCTTGGACTTCAAAAATGTTCGCGTGGACACAAGCAGCTTTTCGGCCGGGAAGCGACCGGATGGTCCATCGGCCGGGTGCGCCGAAGCGGAGTGGCCTTCGTCCCGGAGAATCCGCTCCAGATGGCGGTTGCTCCCTTCCTTTCGGTCCTGGAGAACATGGCGCTCACCCGCACCCGGCGCTACGCACGCCAGGGCGGGTTGCGCGTCGATTGGAGCGCAGTCCAAGCCGACGCCCGGGAATCGTTTGCCCGATTTGGATTTTCGGCGCCCTCGTTTTTTATCCCGGCCCGATCGCTCTCCGGGGGCAACCTGCAGCGCATGACGATCGCCAGGGAACTGGCCTTTGATCCGAAACTGATCGTGGGCTCTTACCCGACCCGCGGCCTGGACGTGCAAAGCAGCCTTTCCACCAGGCAAGCCTTGCTCGACGCGCGCCGGGCGGGAGCCGGCATACTGCTCATCTCGGAAGATTTGGAGGAATTGTTTGCCCTCAGCGACCGCTTGATCGTCCTCTCGCGCGGCCGGATCGTTGGATCGTTCCTGCCTTCCCAAACGGATAGTTTCACCGTCGGGCGTCTGATGACCGGTTCGGAGGGTCCCCATGGCCCAAACAGCTGATCCTCCGAAAAGCTCCGGCTTGTTCTCCCAAAAATACTTCCAAACCATCCTGCGCTATCTTGCGATGCTCTTAATGGCTTTTCTTCTCTTTGGAATCATCCTCTTGCTTTCCGGAAAGAACCCGTTTCTCTCTTTTCGGGATATTTTTCGATCCACCTTCGGAAGCGCCTACGGCTTCTCGGAAGTCCTTGTCGCCATGACTCCCATTCTGATCACCGCGGTCGCGGTTGCCTTCCCGGCCCGCGTGGGCCTGATCAACGTCGGCGCGGAAGGCCAACTCTACATGGGAGCGCTCTTGGCCACCTGGGGGGCCCTCTCGTTTTCGGGCGGACCCGCCTGGGCCTTGCTGCCCGCCATGGCGCTCCTGGGCATGCTCGGCGGCAGCTTGTGGGCTCTCCTCCCCGGATACCTTAAATCGATCGGGCTGGTGAACGAGACCATTACCTCCTTGCTCCTGAATTCCGTGGCGCCTTCGATCGTATCCTTTTTTATCTTCGGTTACTGGCATGCTCCAAGGAATACCAGCACCACTTCCAATTTCGTCCCAGCGGCCCGCCTCCCGACGCTGCTGGGCACCCGGATCGATCTTAGTTTCCTTTTTGCCGTCCTCCTTTTAATTCTCTTTTGGCTGTTTATGAAATACACCCGTTGGGGGTTGGAAATGCGCGCCATCGGCGGGAACTCCCAGTCGGCCCGCCGGAACGGCATCCCGGTTCCAATTTATCTGGTGAGCGTCATGTGCATCGGCGGAGCGGTCGCCGGGCTGGCGGGCATGTCGCAGGTGTCCGGATATTACGGGTTGCTGCTTGCCAATTTTTCCAACGGCCTGGGTTTCATGGGGTTCCTCATCAGTTGGATCGCGGGAGGCGACCCCTTGGGCATCTTTTTGGTCGCCTTCGTCGTGGCCGTCATCACCACCGGCGGCAACCTGTTGCAGCTAACGCAGGGTCTGCCGTACTCGGTCATTAACATCCTGCTGGCCTTCACTTTGTTCATCGTCCTTGCCCGTCCGACGTTCTTCTCAAAGAGGAGGAAAGCATGACCCTGCTCGCCGTCCTGGGAGTGATCTCGAGCGCCATCTATTCCGGCACGTCCCTGCTCTACACCACGCTCGGCGAGGTGGTGGACGAGCGATCCGGCATTGTCAACCTCGGCCTGGAAGGGGTTCTGTTGGTGAGCGCCTCGCTCGGATTTGCCGTGACGAAAACCACGGGTAGCCCCTACTTGGGCATCCTGGCCGCGGTCCTGGCCGGCGGCCTGATGAATATGGTCCTGGGATTCCTCGTGATCACGCGCCAGGCCAACCAGCTGGCCAGCGGCCTGGCGGTCATGTTCTTCGGGTACGGGTTGAGCGCCCTGATCGGCAAATCATTTGTCGGGGCCAAGATCAATCCTCTGCCCAGGTATGTGCTGCCGGGGCTTTCCGGATTGCCGCTGGTGTATACCTCCCTGTTTAAATTCGATCTCATGATTTTTTTGGTCGTCCCGATGGCCGTGCTGGTTTGGTGGCTGCTTTACCGCACGCGCTGGGGACTTGGGCTGCGCGCGGTCGGGGAGAATGCCGACACCGCCTTCGCTTCCGGCCGCAATCCCAAGCGCATTCGCTACCAGGCGCTCTTCGTCGGCGGGTTGCTGGCGGGCCTCGGCGCCGCCCATCTGACGATCGCCTACACCATGGATTGGTCGGAGTATATGACCGCCGGCCGGGGGTTCATCGCTGTGGCTTTGGTCATCTTTTCGAATTGGGATCCTTTGCGCGCCATCGCCGGCGCGCTTCTCTTCAGCGCCGCCGTCGCCTTTCAACTGCTGCTGCAATCCAGCGGCGCGCAGGTCTCCCCATTTTTATTGAATACCATCCCCTATCTTCTGACCATCCTGGTCCTGATCGTGTGGGGCGGCAACCGGAAGCAATCGGCCCCGGCGAGCCTGGGGAGGATCTATCAAGGCAGCGAATAAAATATTCCTTGTTGGGAAAGGAGGTGTCGGGCGAAAGAATCGAACATCCACCGGAAAGATCCACTTAAAAGCTCAAGCCATGCATTAAGGAGAAGATGAAATGAAAAACAAGATGTTCGCAATGCTTTTCGTGGTTGGCGCGCTCGTCCTGCTTTCCGCATGCGGTCCGGCGCCAACTCCAACGCCGATGCCCGCGGCTATCCCCCCTGTCGTTCCCACGACCGCCCCGGCGGCCGCTCCAACGGTAGCACCCACCGCGGCCCCGACAAAAATTCCCATCTGCCTTACGGTTGGCGCTCTCTACGGCGGACCGATGAACGACGCCGGGTACAACCAGGCGATGCATGAGAGCATGGCGGCGATGGCCAAAAATATTCCCTGCGTCAAATTAATCGAAGCCGAAAACGTGCCCGACGAGGCCGGCGCGAAAACAACCATGGTGAACATGATCCAGCAGGGGGCCAAATTAATCTTCGCCACCGCCTCCAATCACCAGAACCCGGCGGTCGAATTGGCCGGGACTAATCCGGACGTCATCTTCGAGATCGCCGGCGGCTGGTTGATGGGCGCCAATTATGCGAATTACTATGCCGATGTTCCGGACTCATGGTACGCGATGGGGGTTGCGGCGGGGAGTATGACGAAATCCAATAAATTAGGTTTCGTGGCGGCCTTCCCCCTGGGGTGGACAACAACCTTTATCAACTCCTATGAGCTGGGCGCCAAATCCGTCAACCCCAAGGCGCAAACCACCGTCACCTACACTTTCGCCTGGGGTGACCATGCCAAGGAGGCCGACGCAACCAACTCCCTGATCAATCAGGGTGTGGATGTCATCACCATGCACGTCAATTCGCCGTCCGCCGTCCTCTCCACCGCCAATCGCGGGGTGTATACAGCATTGGTTTCCAGGACCTGGCGGCCCAGCAATTTGCCCCGAAAGGATGGATAACCGGAACCGGGTTCACGTTGGGTGGAACAGTAACTTTCCTCACCCAGTCGGTGATTGACAAGACCTGGAAACCCATCTTCCTTCGCTGCAAGATGAGCGATGGTTGCATGGCGCTCGCGCCTTTCGGACCGGCGGTTCCGCAGGCTGTGCAGGATAAGGTCAAGCAAACCCTGGCCGATCTTAATTCCGGCAAGATCGTCGTCTTCCAGGGCCCGCTCACGGACCAAAACGGGGTTGTCAAAGTTCCCGCCGGCAAAACCCTATCCGAGAACGATATGAGTTCTCTGGACTGGTTTGTTCCGGGAGTGATCGGACAGGCGAAATAGCCGATTGCTTCGTCGTTTTCCCAGAACCTCCGGCAGGCAGTGTATCTGCCTGCCGGAGCGCGAGGTTCTTGCATGACCGACCCGCTGAAATCCTTCCCTTGCTTTTACCCGCGTGTGCTTGGCTCCATGGCCCACGAGTGGCTCGCTTCCCCGTCCGGGCAAGGGAAGGTCTTCGCGGTTGTCATCAACTGCATTTATCTGGTTAATGCCGACGACCAACTCGTCTGGCTGGCCAATGAAAAAGCTCCACTGCATCCTCGCTTGATCCAGATTGCCGGCGCATTGCCAGGACTAGCGCCGGATAATCCGTTTCGGATCGAAGATCGGGAATTGATCTTTCCAAACGGGGTCGTGGTGAATCCCAAGAACGCGGAAGCCTGGCGCCCCGCCGATATCGACAGGGAAGATCTCCTCGCCTTTCCCGAGATCTACCCGAAGAGCCGGGAAGTATTTTCCTCCCTCGCCCAATCGCAGCCTCCCGGTTTTGGCAGCTTTTTCGCCCCCCTCCTTGCTTCTTTCGAGAATTACGGGATGTCAACCCAATCACAATTTGACGATCCCGTCTTGCAATCCGCCTGGCCGGTGGTGCACGCGATCGCCCGGGCGGCTGCGGCACAGGACATCCGAGGTATCTATGCCCGAGCGAATGACCTGGTCGGGTTGGGCAGCGGCCTGACTCCTTCCGGGGACGACTTCCTGGGCGGGTTGTTGTTTGGCCTGCATACTTTGAAGGAGCTCTTCCCCTCCCAATTCCAAAGCAAAAAAACGGAGAGCCCTAGCTTCCTGAGGCAGATCCGATCCCGCACCAACTTAATTAGCGCCACGATCCTGGGCGACCTGGCCGGCGGGTCTGGTCCGGCGCCGCTGCATACCTTCCTCCGCTCTCTCCTCTTGCGGGACAGCCCGGCGGCCGCTTTGAATCACGCGCTCGCGCTTTCTTCCCTCGGACATTCCACCGGTTGGGACGAACTGACCGGCCTTCTCGCCGGGCTGTTGTGGACCCGCCCCGCGGCAAATCGGGCGACCTACGCAGGGCTACCGGAGCAAATACTCGCCGAAATTATTTCTTGGTGAAAGGATCGATCATGGATATTAAACAAAAGATCGAACAGGCGAACGAAGAAACCTTCCGGCGATTATGCGCCGGCGATCCGGTGCTTATCGATATCGCCCCGGCGGGAGAGGTGCTCCCGGGTCTCAAAGGCAAGTGGATAACCCATTCGGGTCCGCCGATCGAATGGAAACGCATGTGCGGCGCCCAGAAAGGGGCGTTGATCGGACAAACCATTTACGAAGGCTGGGCGAAGACTCCGGATGAGGCCGCGCTCCTCTTGGAAAAAGGGGAGATCCGCCTCGAACCCAACCATCCCCATCAGGCCGTCGGCCCCATGGCCGGCACCATTTCGCCCTCCGCGCCGGTGTGGGTGATGGAAAACCGCGCCTTTGGCAACCACGCCTTCTGCCGCCAGGTGGAAGGCAACCAGCAGTTTGGAGATTATAGCGAGGAAGCTTTGAAGGGGCTGCGCCTGTGGCGGGATGTCTGGGGACCCACTTTGAAAAAAGGCCTTCACACCATCGGCGGTCTCGAGCTAAAGCCGATCATCACCAAGGCGCTTCAAATGGGAGACGAGCTGCACAACCGCGCCGTTGCCGCCTCCAGCCTGTTCGCCAATGAAATGGCCATGGCGCTGGCGAAAACCGAATTGTCGAAAGAAGACCTGCTCAGCACGCTCGGCTACGTTACCCACCACGATTTGATCTTCCTCGGATTGTCCATGGCGTCCGGCAAAGCCATCGCCGACCCTGCCCGGGATATTGAATACAGCACGGTGGTCACGGCGATGTCCCGGAATGGAATCGAGTTCGGCCTGAACGTCAGCGGGTTGGGAAACGAGTGGTTCACCTCTCCATCCCCCAAGGTGGTTGGCCTCTACTTGCCCGGGTACACGGCGGAGGCGGCCGGTCTGGATATGGGCGATTCAGCCATTACCGAAACCGTGGGTTGGGGCGCTTTTACGATCGGCGGCGCGCCCGGGATTCTCGGCCTGGTGGGCGGCACTCCCGAGGAAGCGCTGGCGTATTCCAAGGAAATGAGAAAAATTACCGTGTCCACTCACCCGACCTATCGCTTGCCCGCCCTCGGCTTTGCCGGGACCGCGATCGGAATCGACATCCGCAAAGTGGTCCAGACCGGGATTGTCCCGATCATCGATACGGCCATTGCCCATAAAGATCCGGGCTACCCGAAGATCGGCGCCGGTCTGGTGCGCGCTCCGCTGGAAGGTTTCAAGCAAGCCCTGATCGCCTTCGGCCGGAAATACGATATCGGCAAATGATTTCGGTAAGGAGGGAAGCCCTTCCATGATATCCGGCTTCGTGATCCGCAAAAACCAATATTATGATTCGGTTTTTCTGATGAACGTCAGCCGGCGCATGTCGGAAGTAAAAGGCGTTCTGCAAACGGCCGTTCTGATGGGCAGCCCGGCCAATAAACAGCTGCTGCTGGATATCCACATCCGGAATGACCAGATCGAAAAAGCGCAGCCCAACGATTTGATTGTGGTCGTCATCGCCGAATCCCCTTCCATCGTGGAAAATGTTTTGGGACGGCTGGATGAGTGGCTGGAGGCGATTCAGGAAAATGCTCCCGCGCTGAGCGTTAAATCGCTCGAGGAAGCGCTGTCGCAAAAATCCAATGCCAACCTGGCCGTCATCTCCGTTCCCGGCGAGTATGCCGCCCGGGAAGCAAAAAAAGCGCTCGCGGCCGGTTTGAACGTGTTTCTTTTCAGCGACAACGTGTCCAGCGACGATGAGCTCGAGCTCAAGCAGTTCGCCGCGGCGCACGGATTGCTGGTGATGGGGCCGGATTGCGGCACCAGCCTGATCGGCGGCGCGGGGATCGGATTCGCCAACGCGGTGCGGCGAGGTCCGATCGGAGCGATTGGGGCGGCCGGGACTGGATTGCAGGAATTTACCAGCCAGGTCCATTTGGCGGGATCCGGAATTTCCCATGCCATCGGAACCGGCAGCCACGATCTTTCCGAGAAAATCAACGGGTTGACGACCCTGGCGGCGCTGGAGGCTTTGGATGCGGACCGACAGACGAGCATGATTGCGATCATCTCCAAACCGCCGGCCGCCAGCACCCTGGCTGTGCTATTCGATCGAATTAAAACCTGCAAAAAAAAGGTGGTGGGTTGTTTCCTGGGAGTCGATCCGGCCTCGCTGAGCGGGAAGCCCAATTTTCAACCGGCGGACACCATCGATGATGCCGTCCGGATCGCCGTCGCATCCGTTAAAGGGCAGGCGGCCCTCCCATCCCTCGGCCTGACCCAGGAAGAGTTGGCCGCCCTCCGGACGGAGAAGAAAGGCCGGTTGCCGGAACAAAAATATTTGCGCGGCATCCTGGCGGGGGGAACCTTCTGCTACCAGTCGCAGCAGATCCTGCGCAAAGCCGGGATAACCATTCACTCCAACAGCCCCTTCGACCGGAAATATCTTCTGGTCGATCCGGACCGCAGCGTGGAAAATACCATCGTGGATCTGGGGGACGAATTTTACACGACCGGCCGGCCGCACCCGATGATCGATAGCACGATGCGCAAGCGCCGGATCCTGGCGGAGAGCCGCGATCCCCAGGTGGCCGTGCTGTATCTGGATTTTATCCTTGGATACAACGCTGCGATGGATCCGGTGGGGGAAATGGTGGAAGCGATCCGCGAAGCCAAACGCAACTCCCGGCAGCGCGGCGGCGCCCTGACCGTGGTGGCCTCGATCTGCGGGACCGAAACCGATCCCCAGGATTTGAACCTGCAAACGAAAATGCTCCGGGAAGCCGGCGCGCTGGTTTTCCGCAGCAATGCGCTTGCCTCCGCCGCTCTGTGCGAACTTTTGAAACAGGAGTGAGGCTGGTATGGACACATCGGTGGACACCCTTTTATCCGAACCGGTCGTGGCGATCAACCTGGGCTTGAAATCCTTCGGCGCAAGCCTCGAACAGCAGGGAGTGGAGGTTGTCCAGGTGGAATGGGCTCCTCCCGCCGGGGGAGATCAGGAAATGATGGATTTGTTGGACGATTTGCTGTAAACCGGTGAACCCATGAATGTCGAATCGAAACGCAAACTGGCAGTCATCGCCGTCGGCGGGAACGCCTTGATCCGCGAAAAAGGGAAAGAATCGCTTCCTGATCAATACGCGGCCGCCTGCGACGCGATGCGGCACGTCGCCTCGATCATCCAGGCCGGCTGGGACGTGATCATCACGCACGGAAACGGCCCCCAGGTGGGATTCATCCTCCGGCGTTCGGAACTCACCGATCACGAAATGTTTACCATCTCGCTGGACTTCTGCGGTTCGGACACGCAGGGTTCCATTGGCTATATGTTTCAGATGGCGCTGATCAACGAGTTCGGCCGCCGCGGAATGAAGAAACAGGCCGTGACGGTCGTCACGCAGACGGTGGTGGACAAAGAGGATCCGGCCTTCACCCATCCCTCCAAGCCGATCGGCTCGTTCATGGACGAAACGGCCGCCGCCGTTCGCCGCAGCAAGGACGGCTGGACGATTGTGGAAGACGCCGGGCGCGGCTGGCGGCGGGTGGTACCTTCCCCAGCCCCGATTCGAATTGTCCAGCAGGATGCCATCCTGACGCTGATCCAGGGGGGTTTCACGGTCATCGGCGTCGGGGGAGGGGGAATTCCGGTCATTGAAAATGAAAAAGGCGAACTGGTCGGGGTGGAAGCGGTGATCGACAAGGATCTGGCTTCCGCGCTGCTCGCGTACAGCGTCCGGGCGGATCTGTTCATGATCTCCACCGAGGTCGAGAAGGTGGCGATTAACTTCAACAAACCCAACGTCCGGTGGCTGGACAGCCTGACCATGGCGGAGGCGAAAAAGTACATGGCCGAGGGACAGTTTGGCAAGGGCAGCATGGAGCCGAAAATCACGGCGGTGCTGAATTACCTCGAGCATGGAGGCAAGCGCGTCCTGATCACCAACCCGGAGAATCTGTTGCGCGCCCTGAACGGCAAAACGGGGACGTGGATTGTTTCCTGATCCACTGAGTACCCCGTAGAAAGCAGTAAACTATAACTTGCTGCTCCCCAAGTATTGGCGTGGCAAACTATGAAATATTCCTCATCCGTAATTGCACAGGTCGTGTAAAACGTACACCGAAACACAGAAAAAATCCGAAATCACCGAAAAATTTTCTTGGGTGAAAAAGCACAACCCAATGTTTTTCAGTGCATTCGGCTCTTTTCGATGCAATCCGTGTACAAAGGCGGAAGCCCCTCTGAGTGGATACCCTCATTTTCTCCGCAGCCTGTGCGTGATCCACAAAGCGCGCGCTTTCTCCCCGGACGAAGCGGGCGGCTGGTATGGAATACTCGCGGGGAGAACCCCGGCGGTCCTTAGGCAGATAAAAAGTTGGTAAATTCCATCACTGGAATGAAGAATTAATGCAAGTTACCCGGCGTTCCGATTGCGGGTTGGTGGAGAATCTACTGAATATAAATTAAGGAGATAAGCTTTATGGCCGTTCTCGATTCCAACCCCGGCGAACAGCGCGGCTCCCCTGCAGGAGAGGGCCGGAATGAGCAGGCGGAAATCCGGGTGGATTCCGGCGGATTGAACGTTAAAGTACGCGATGTGCCGCTGTACTCTGGTTCCATCCATTATTGGCGGCATCTCCCGGACGCGTGGCCGACCCTCCTGGAGCGGATTAAGGGGCTGGGGTTTGACATCATCCAAACCCCGGTCCCGTGGGGCGTTCACGAAACCGGCCCCGGAATTTTCGATTTCGGCGCGACGAATCCCCGAAAAGATTTATCGAAATTCCTGGATCTGTGCCGAAAGGCTGGGCTCTCGGCCATTCTCGGCGTCGGCCCCTGTGTGGACGAGGATCTTCCCTACGGGGGTTTTCCACAGCGCATCATCGGAAATTCCGCCCTCTGGGCGCTCACGTCCACCGGCGCGCCGGCGCTCGCCCGCCAAACCAATCCCCCGTGTCCGATCCCATCCTTCGCCAACGAAAAATTCTTCGCGGAGGCGGCAAAATTTTTCGACGCCCTGGCGCCGGTGATCAAGCCCCGTCAAAATCCGAAGGGGGCGGTGGTCCTGTGCACGGTAAATATAGAAGCCGCTTTTAGCGGACGGCGAGGGGGAGAAACCCAGGACTACTCGGCGGACTCCATTTCGCTCTACCGCAAATTTCTTTCGGAAAAATATTCCTCGGTGGAGGCGCTGAACGGCGCGTACGGAAAAAATTATTCCTCCTTCTCCGAGATTCAACCGCCGAGGAGCATCAACCCCGCGGACATGCGGGAGGCGCTTTACTATTTGGATTGGATGGAGTTTGGAGAGTATCTCATCCGGCGCGCCCTGCAGCGGTTTACGCAAATGCTCCGGGAACGGGAACTGGCCGTCCCGCTGGCGATCGACGGCCCGCTCGATATTCTCACCCCGACCGATTCGACCGCGTGGCAGGGCATTCCGGAAATCTCCCTGTGCGGGATCGAAGTGGATCCCGCCCGGCAGGAATACGCCGAACTGGCGAGGAACGTACGCTATCTGGCAGGCACGCGCAAGCTCGCCTGGGTGTCCACCTTCGGCTGCGGGGCGTCGTGGATTTCTCCGCGCATCCCGACCCCCGAGGAAGAGGAGTTCGCCATCCTCGCCGCCATCATGCACGGGATGTCGGGGGTGAATTTTCATCTGCTGGCCGAAGGCGATCGTTGGGTGGGCGCGCCGATAAAGCGCGAGGGCGCCTACCGCGATGAATACGCGGACCTTTTCCGCCGCTTGAATGATTTCATTTCCCAGTACCAGGTATGGAGCAGTAAAAAAGTTGCCCGCGCGTTGGTGCTTCTCCCCTATGGGTTGGAGAGATATCGCCGGTTGTTCTCCACCATGAATCAGGCCTATCTGGGGCTGCTTCACGTTCCGGCTATGTTCTCGGAGATGCCCTCCTCCCCGGTGTTGCTGACGGAGAGCGCGCGGCAGTCGGTGTTGGAGGAGAATAACTGGGTTTCCGAAATCTTCCAAGCTTTGGAACAGGCGCAGGTGGAATACAACCTCTCCGACACCCACGCTCCCCCGGATGCCTGGAATGAATATGGAATGATTTTCCTGCCCACGGCCGACTTTCTGGATTCCACGGAGCAGGAAAAAATATTATCCTTCGTCGAGCGCGGCGGGCATCTGGTCGTCGGGCCGGCGCTGCTTACTCTCGAGCCCGCGTCGGCGCTGACGAAACTCTGCCAGGCGCCCGAGCCCCAGGTGTACGGAGCGGGAAAAATCATCCCGCTCCAGGCGGTGAATGCGGAATCCATAAACGGCATCCTCCGTCCGGGAATGAAGAGTTCCCTCGTTCTGGATAATCCAAAGGTTCGCCTGACGATCCGGGAAGGGACCCCGACCTTGTTCTTTTTGGCGAATCCAACCGACGAGGTGCAAAAAACCAGCCTGGCTTCCCCCTGGCCGGTGCGCTGTTTGTGGAACGCCCCGGAAAATACGCAGGGGGAAAACGTCACGACCGAATTGAAACCCTTCACGATTCAGGTTTGGGAGGCGGTTCCATGATCCCTCGAGACGTGGAGATTATCGATCTTTACCCGCCCCACTGGAGAAACCTCCGCACGCTGATCGACTTCTCATGGATTTCCGATCGGCGGCCGGCGCGTTCCAATATGCTCTCCATCGTCCATCAAGGGGGAACGATCCTGCGCACCTACGCCCCCTCCGGCATTCGTCTTCCCGACCTGCAGCAAATCGACGATCCGCAGGAGTTGGCCAAGAAACTCTATTACCAATTGGAGGTGCTGGAACGGGTGCAGATCCTTGAAATCCAGAGTCTGGGCATGTTTTCCGACCGCGTGATGAAGATAGACGGCCGGCAATCCCTGGACGTGGAAGAATTCCTCTTCCGGGCTTTTCGCCAGGCGGATCTGGATCCCGCCGGGCTCTCCGTTTTCCCGCCGCTCTCCTGGTCCTGGAACGGGTTGCCGCTCGAAAAAATCCGCGAGTGGCTGACCCAGGGGCCGGGACCCAGGGCCTATTTCTTCGGAGTGACTCGCGACGAAGCGCCGTGGACGAGCCTGATCCTGCGCGTGGAAGCGGGGAAGCTGCGCCTGATCACCACCCTGGAGCATTTGGCGAAATACGATTTGCCGCCGGACCGGTTTCCCTCCCGTCCGCAGGATCTCAAAGCCATCTGCGATGCGATCGAAGCGCATGTGGCCCCGGTGCGCGCAGCCATGATTTGCAATCATTTTGTTTTATCGTCGCTGCTCGCGGCGGTGGACAAACGCAAGGCGCTCACCGATTTGATCAACGAGTTCGAACCCCAAGACGACCACCTCGGTTTCGGCGATGGGGCTGCTGGATTAACCGGGCGCTTGTTTTCCCGCCTCCGCCGGGCGAACCGGGCAAAGGCCGGCCCGGTTGCCGCAAACCAACTGCATGCCATCCGGCGTGCGGTTTTTCGTTGGCGGTGCGATTCAATTTTCAGAGATCGCTAGTCTCATGATGGATTTCCATAAGGCCGTGTGTTCGATCAAAATGACATCTTTCTTGTTTTTCAGCACACTGTTAGCAGGATGTTGAAAAAGCCGGTCGAGCCCCGCACCGCGAAGCGGGGCGGGGCCGGGGTAGCCAGCGTTTTCTGCGGGCGTATCGAGACCCCGCTATTTTTCGGTGGTCTCGATACGCAAAAACCGCTACTCGACCACCTTTTTTCCTTTTTCAGCACCCTGTCAGGAACTAGAACATTCATTTTCGGCTAAAATTGTCCCGGCTTCGAAAAGCAGCCAGGAAAGGTCCGCTATGGAAAGAATCAATCTCCCCTACCAACCGATTCGGCAGCAGCTGTACACCAACTCCGAGTTATTGCAGGGGTATACGCCGGATGATCCGCTTTCCTGGGGACGGACGGTGGATTTTTCCATTTATCATCATTTCATCAAAGAGGGCGGAGCCACGCCGAACAACCCGTACATCAGGATGATGCAGGCGCTGCACGATAATTCCATCTCGCAATGCACCGCCGATTTTACGGTTCATCGCAAAGTGGCGGCCATCATGGGGGATCATAAAATGAGGCGCGATTCCGAAGACTATCGGAATCTGGCGATGCTCGCGCGCAGCCTTTCCCGCAAAGGGATTCTGGTGTGCACCGGCGGCGGACCCGGGGCGATGGAAGCCAGCCACCTGGGGGCATTTCTCTCGGAAAGCGAGGTCTCGGAACTGGATCGCGCATTGGCCGCGTTGAGGGTTCAGCCCGAGGTCCCGACGCTTGAAAATATCGTAAGCGACAAGGGCGCCATCAACCAGGACCTGCTGGCCAAGGCGCATGCCTGGCTTCAGCCGGCGTACGAGATCTTCACAGCGGCCCGATCCAAGCACGATAGTCTGGCCGTCCCGACCTGGCGTTACGGCAACGAACCAACCACCACCTTCGCCACACACGTCGCCAAGTATTTTCAGAACAGCATCCGGGAAGACGGGCTCCTGGCGATCGCCAAGCAGGGCATCGTCTTCTCCAAAGGCAAAGCCGGGACCATTCAGGAAATCTTTCAAAACGGCGCGCAGAACTTTTACCGCATGCACGGATATTTCAGCCCGATGGTGTTGCTGGGCGTCGAGCATTGGACCAAGACGTATCCCGTCGAGGGCGTGCTGGAGAACTTGTTTCAGCAAGAGTTCAAGAAGTACATATTCGTGACGGACGACGTGGAAGAAGCCGCGCAGTTCATCGAGGCGTTTACCCCTCCGCGGACAAGCTAGGCCGACGCAACGCTAGAGTGGGGGGGAATGCCGATTATTGGAACGATCGGCCGCAAGGCTGTTTTTTCCCTTACAGGCTGCCCAATCAATTCACCGAAAATGAACGACCGCGCAGCAAGCCGCGCGGTATTAAGGTACGCAACCCCTAAGAACTGTGCTGCAAGCCCCGCATTCTTCGATTAATAAAGAGGAATGCGGGGCAAGCTGCTGGGTATTCATCATCCCGCGAAAGCGGGATAAAGCCAAAATAATGCGAATAAACCTCGGAGCATCCCTTGAAATATTGGAAAAAAGCGGATTGCGCGCGATCTTTCGATTTATTAATCTTTTCCGCGCTATAATTATTCAAGCAAGAGAGGCGGTGGATTATGGCCGAAACAACCGAACGTCGTCACAAACCATTCGAAGGCGCGGTTTCCGAGGAAGCCCGGGCGCACGCGCGCGCCGCCCGGGAAGAGATGCGCAAGAGTTTCGAAGCTCTGTTTCCACCCGAATTTGCGGAGCATCGGCGCGAAGCCCACAGGGAGTTCCTGCTGGCCGCCCGGGCGATGATCGACGCTTCGCTCAAACGCATGGAAGAGCGGAAGAAAGCCTGACCCTTCCTCCGACGCCCCGCAAACAGCGGGGCGGTTCTTTTATAAATGGAATCAACGTCATTCATGTTTGTGCTTGGGCTGGCGTCGCAGGCGACTGGAATCCAGCACAGGGGGATGAGAAAACTATATGCGCAACTCATGGATGCCCGATAAAATCACCCCCGCTTCGTATTCATCCCGGCTCATGAACCGGAAGCGAGCCGGGATACTCCGCGAGGGCAGGCTCGGGCATGACGAACATTCGTAAATGAAAGTTGTCATTCCCGCGTGTACCTAGCGGGAATCCAGTTCTACCGATGCAAGGTAAGCTCTGATTTTTCGTGGATGTCCGCCACGACCCCGCTTCGTATTAATCCCGGCTTATGAACTAGAAGCGATCCGGGATACTACGCGAGCGCAGGTGCGGGCACGACGAACATTCGTAAATGACTGTTGTCATTCCCGCGTGTACTTAGCGGGAATCCAGTTCTACCGACGCAAGGTAAGCTCTGATTTTTCGTGGATGTCCGCCACGACCCCGCTTCGTATTCATCCCGGCTTATGAACCAGAAGCGATCCGGGATACTACGCGAAGGCAGGTGCGGGCATGACGAACATTCGTAAATGACTATTGTCATTCCCGCGTGTACTTTGCGGGAATCCATTCAATATTACCTTGTGTCAATCCATAATCTGAATCATTGGTAAATGCCTGCCACCAGGAAAACCCTCCAGGTGGACCGGGGGAATCTGGTTTTTCTATCCGCGAAAGAATCATTCATTCCATTGGTTGATGTTTATTGAGCGATTGCTATTGGGAGATTGCTTCGCTCCCTCCGGTCGCTCGCAATGACAGATTCGAATTATTGAAGCAGGCTGTCAATTTATTACTTGCTTATTCCCCCGATCCATTCCGCCCGGAAAACAAAATCCAGAGGAAGGTGGCTGCGGAAACAGCCAGCATCGCTCCGCCCAGAAGCGCACGGCCGCTATCCACCATCAGCACGCCGCCCAGCAAGAGCACGGAGAAAACCATGCTCGCGCCAAGCCGGTTGATGGCGTTTTCCAGGCGGCCGATCCGGCGGGCAAGCTCCGGCGATTGCACGCTCAACTCCCCGCGTTCGATCGTACCCAGCACTCGCCCCGCCTGCGAGGGGAGCGCCGCGAGCGTCTTAACAATCTCCCCCAGAGTATCCAGCACAACGCGCCAATTGGAACCGCCTTCTTCTTCCATGAGTTTACCTGCATAGGGAGCGAGTTGATTCCATAGGTTGAATTCCGGATCCAAACCCGTGCACATCCCCGAGAGGATCGCCACCGTCCGCCCCAGCAGGAGCAGGTTGTGGGGCAACTGGAACGGCATGCTGTACATCACGTCCTGGAATCGGTCGGCGAACCGCTGCATGTCCGCGTGGCTGAGCCCGCGCAGCTCGGCCATCGACTTGCCCCAGAACATGTCGAACATCTGCGCGCTCATCCGCTCGATCGCGCCGGTATCGGCGGAGGGCAGAAGCATGCCGAGGGTCTGGAAGGAGCGCACCATGCGGGCCGCGTCGCGCGTCCCCACGCCCAGCACCATCTCCCGCAAACCGGCGCGCAAATTCTCCGGTACCCGGCCCGCCATTCCGAAATCCACGAAGGTTAGCCGCCAGGCGGGCGTTTCCTCAAGGGCCGGCCCGGCGCGCGGGGTGACGAACAAGTTGCCCGGGTGCGGGTCGGCGTGGAAGAATCCATGGTCGAAAATCTGTTTCAGGTAGGCGTCGAGCAGCACGCGCGCCACCTCGGCCCGGTCGATGCCCGCCGCTGTGATGGCGGCGTAATCGGTGATTTTAATCGCGTACACATCCTCAAGCGTTAAAACCCGGCGGGTCGTGTGGGACCAGACCACCCGCGGGACGTGCACCTTGGGATCATCCTTGAAATACTCTGCGAAGATCTCCGCATTGTGGCCCTCGGCCAGGTAATCCACTTCCTCGTGGACGGTATCCGCGAATTCCTCGATCAGCGCGCGCACGTCCGCCCGAGCGCGAATGGGAGGATAGCGCTCCAGCCAGCGGCCCACCTGCCGCAAGGCGGATAGATCCACCTCGATCAGCCGGTCGATGTCCGGACGTTGGATCTTGATCACCACGTCGCAGAAGGCGCGATTTCCATCCGGCTGCGCGCAAAGGCGCGCCCGGTGCACCTGTCCCAGGGAGGCCGCCGCGAGCGGCTGCTCCTCGAAGGCGTCGAATTTTCCACTCAGGGGGCCGTTCAGTTCGGCTTCCGCGATGCGGCGGATGTCCTCGAACTTTTCGGGGGGAACCTCGTCCTGCAGGCCGGCGAGTTCCTGGGTGATCTCGGGAGGGAGCACATCCAGTCGGCTGGAGAGAAATTGGCCGACCTTGATCATCAGGCCGCCCAGCCGAATGGCCAGGGCTCGGAAGTCCGCCGCAATGCGCCGGAACCGGCCGGAGCGGGTGCGCCGGGAAAGCGCGCGCAAGCCGATGCGGGGGAAAATTATCTCCCAAACGATAAAGCCGGCGGCGGCGCCGGTGAAGAAATACATGATCCGCCAATAGCGGGTGCGAAATCGGGATGCAGCCAGATTGGCCTCCGGGATTTGACGGCATTGTATCATCGCCCTTCTTTTTCCCGCCTGGGCCGACGGTGGGATCCATCCACTTCATTTTTTCGCTTAATAGGGTGTGGAAAAACAAGAAAGATGTCATTGCGAGGAGCGAAGCGACGAAGCAATCTGGTTTTTCTGACGCGAAAACCAGAATGCCCCGCCCCGGCTCCAACTTTGAATAAATTGCATTTGCCGGGGCGAGGCCGGGGCTTCGCTCCCTTCCCCCGAAGTACACGAGGGCAGGCGGTCGCTCGCAATGACCAAGTCCGACTTTTTCCATACGCTGTTAGTGCGTAGGTGCTACGAGGAAAATGACAATGTTGCAGTTCTGCGGTAAGTTCTTCTAACAGGGTGTTGAAAAAACTATCGAAGGTGGTCGAGCCCGCCCCGGCTGGGTCGGGCCGGGGTAGCGGTGTTTGCGTATCGAGACCACCGGATATCAGCGAGGTCTCGATACGCCCGCGAACAATGCGAGCTACCCCCACCCGCCCGGTGGGCTTGCCGGGGCGGGCTCGACCGACTCTGGAGCCTTTTTCAACATCCTGCTAGGTCGGGATCCACTTCCAGTTCCGAATCTCCGGCAGGTCTTCGCCGTTTTTGTCGATGAATTGCTTGTGCTCGACCAGCTTGTCCTTGAGTTGCTGCTTCAGGTAGATGCCCGGATCGCCGGTTTGCGGCAGCCGGTCGATGGCGTCCATCACGAGGTGGAAGCGGTCCAGCCCATTCAGCACCGTCATGTCGAAGGGCGTGGTGATGGTGCCTTCCTCCTTGTAACCGTGGACGTGGATGTTGTCGTGGTTGGTACGGCGGTAGGTGAGCCGGTGGATTAGCACGGGGTAGGCATGGTAGGCGAAGATGACCGGTTTATCCTTGGTGAAGAGCTCGTCGAAATCCATATCGCTTAGCCCGTGCGGGTGCTCGGTTTGCGGCATCAGCTTCGTAAGGTCGACGACGTTCACCACGCGGATTTTTAGATCCGGCAAATGCTCGCGCAGAATCGAAACGGCGGCGAGCGTCTCCAGCGTAGGCACATCGCCGCAGCAGGCCATCACCACGTCCGGCGCAGCGTTCTGGTCGTTGCTGGCCCACTGCCAGATGCCGATGCCTTCGGTGCAGTGTTTGACGGCGGCGTCCATCGTCAGCCACTGCGGGGCGGGGTGCTTGCCCGCGACCACGACGTTGACGTAATGGCGGCTGCGCAGGCAGTGGTCCATCACCGACAGCAGGCAGTTGGCATCCGGCGGAAGGTAAACCCGCACGATCTCGGCCTTCTTGTTCATCACATGGTCGATGAAACCGGGATCCTGGTGTGTGAAGCCGTTGTGATCCTGGCGCCAGACGTGCGAGGCCAGCAGGTAGTTTAAGGAGGAAATTTTCCGCCGCCACGGCAGTTGCGCGGTGACCTTCAGCCACTTGGCGTGTTGGTTGAACATCGAATCGACGATGTGGATGAACGCTTCGTAGCAGTTGAAAAGCCCGTGCCGGCCGGTGAGCAGGTAGCCCTCGAGCCAGCCCTCGCACTGGTGCTCGCTGAGCATTTCCATCACGCGTCCGGAGGGCGCGAGAAACTCGTCGTTGGGCACGGTCGCGGCTTCCCATTGACGATCGGTCGTTTCAAAGACGGCCTCCAGGCCGTTGGAGAGCGTCTCGTCGGGGCCGAAGACCCGGAAATTCCGCTGCTCGCTGTTTAACTTCGTCACATCGCGCAGGAAGCGCCCGAGCACATGCGTGTCTCCGATGCCGGGCACTCCCGGCGCGGGCACGTCGACCGCGTAGTCGCGGAAATCCGGCATGCGCAAGTCGCGCAGCAGTATGCCGCCGTTGGCGTGCGGGTTGGCGCCCATGCGCCGTTCGCCCCTGGGGGCAAGGTCCGCCAGTTCCGGTTTCAAGCGGCCCTGGTCGTCGAAGAGTTCCTCCGGCCGGTAGCTCCGGAGCCACTCTTCCAACTGTCTGAGGTGTTCGGGATTCGCGGCCGGATCGGAGAGCGGCACCTGGTGCGAACGGAAAGTGCCCTCCACCGCCAGGCCGTCGACCGTCTTCGGCCCCGTCCAGCCCTTGGGTGAATTGAGGACGATCATCGGCCAGCGCGGACGCGCGAGGTTGCCGCGGACGCGGGCGTCCTGCTGGATTTTTTTGATCTGCTCCACCGCCGTGTCGAGTGCGGCGGCCATGGCCTCATGCATCAGCTCCGGCTCGTGCCCTTCCACAAAGTAGGGCGTCCATCCGTAGCCGCGCAGCAGTTGTTCCAGTTCCTCATGGGTGATGCGGGCCAGAACCGTCGGGTTGGAAATCTTGTAGCCGTTGAGATGCAGGATCGGCAGCACCGCGCCGTCCGCGGCCGGATTAAGAAATTTGTTGGAATGCCAGGCGGTGGCGAGCGGCCCGGTTTCCGCTTCGCCGTCGCCGACGACGCACGCGACGACGAGATCGGGATTATCCAGCACCGCCCCGAACGAATGGCTGAGCGAATAGCCCAGCTCGCCGCCCTCGTGGATCGAGCCTGGACACTCCGGCGAGGCATGGCTGGGAATTCCGCCGGGAAACGAAAACTGAAGAAAGAGCTTCCGCAATCCAGCTTCGTCCTGGCTGATATCAGGATAGATTTCGCTGTACGTGCCCTCGAGATAAGTGTTGCCCACCACGGCCGGTCCGCCGTGCCCGGGGCCGGAGACGTAAATCATATTGAGGTCGTATTTTTTGATCACCCGGTTCAAATGCATATAAATGAAATTCTGGCCGGGGGTTGTGCCCCAGTGACCCAGCAGCATGTGCTTTACATCCGCGAGGGTGAGCGGCCGCTTCAAGAGCGGGTTGTCGTAGAGGTAGATCTGGCCGACCGAGAGGAAGTTAGCGGCGCGCCAGTAGGCATCCATCCTGCGGAGCAATTCCGGGGAAAGGGTTTTTGTCGGCATGGTTTACTTCTCTCGTTTCCCGCCAAGCCCGAGCAGGCTGCAAACGGCTTTGGCGATCATGAATTCTTCGTCCGTGTGCATGACGCGCACGGCCACCCGGCTGGACGCCGCGGAGATCACGCCCTCACCGGCGGCGTTACGTTTTTGGTCGAGTTCGATTCCCAAAAATCCCAGCTCATCGCAAATCCGGGCGCGGACAATGGGAGCATTCTCTCCGATGCCGCCGGCGAATACCATTGTATCCAGCCCGCCCAGCGCCGCCGCGAACGCGCCGATCCATTTTTTCACCTGGTAGCAAAACAGGGCCACCGCCTCGGCCGCCCGCACGTCTTCGGTTTCGCGCCCGAGCAAATCCTGCATGTCGGAGCTGGTTTCGGATATCCCGAGCAGCCCGGAGTGGAAATTGACCATCTCGTTGAATTGCCTGGCGCTCATTTTTTCCGTGCGCGACAGATACCAGACCAGGCCCGGATCGAGATCGCCGGAACGGGTGCTCATGGGCACCCCGGCGGCCGGCGTGAGACTCATGCTGGTGTCGACGGATTTTCCGTTCCGTACCGCCGCCAGGCTCGCGCCATTGCCGAGATGGGCCAGGATCACCCGGCCGCCCGCCGCTTCGGCTCCGGCCAGGCGGGCCAATTCTTCCATGAGAAACGCATACGACAATCCGTGAAATCCGTAGCGCCGCACGCCCTGCGCCTCGTAGCGGCGCGGGATGGGCAGCAACCGCGCCACGCGCGGCAGGTCGTGGTGAAAAGCAGTATCGAAACACGCCACCTGGGGCAGATCGGGAAAGCGGCGGGAAAACGCTTCGGTCAGCAAAATCTCTTCGGGCAGATGTTCGGGATCGAACGGTTGAAGCTGGTGCAGCTCCTCGACCATTTCCTTTGTGATGCGCTGCGGCTCGCTGTACTTCGGTCCGCCGTGCACCACACGGTGGCCCACCGCCGTCAATGCTTCCCGCGCGCCGCGTTGCTCGATCCAATCCATCAGAACGCCCACCGCCGCCGTGTGGTCCGGCGCCTTTACGGGATGCGAAAAGTTGTCCGCCGGGTTCACCCCTTTCACCCGCATCACGGCTTCCGGCAATCCAATCCGTTCCATCCCGCCCTCCAGAATCCGCCGGAGCGGGCCGCCGGCCCTGTACATCGCGAACTTAATGCTCGAAGAGCCGCCATTGATCGTCAGGATGAGCGGGTCAGCCGGTTTCATAGTCGGCTCCTTTGTCAATCGGCAATCCGATAGCAGCCAATTGCGCGACTGTGGATTTGTAATCCGTATGCAGAATGCTTCGAATCCCCAACCCTTTTGCGATCCGGACGTACATCGGGGTGTTGTCGATATAGACCACCCGGCCGGCCGGAGCGTGCGCGGTTTCGAGCGCCATCCGGTAGATATCCGGGTCGGGCTTTCGCAAATGAACGACGCAGGAGGAGATAAAAGAATCCACAAACCCGTCCAGATGGAACTTTCGAATCCGGTATTCGTTCAGCCCGTGGCCTTCGTTGTTGACGACGAGGATTTTCAATCCATACCGCGCCTTGAGCCGGCGGGCCAACTCGATCATTTTGGGAAAAGGCTTCGACTGGGCGAACATGAAGTTGCGGAACTGCGCCGGTGTAAACGGCCTCTTCTCGTAGAACACCACCTGGTCGAGGCACTCCGAAATGGTGAACTTACCCAGCTCATACGTTTCGAGCGCCTAGCTATGCCGGATTTTCAGCTCATCCAAATTCAAGCCGAAGGTCTTGGCCGCCAGTTTGCTCGCCCCGTGGCTCCACCCGTCGGTGAGCAGGACGCCGCCGACGTCCAGAAACAAGCACTGGATCGCATCCGCTTTCTTCATCGTCTATTTTTCCTTCGATCGGATCATCGCTGCCACAAGATGCGGCCGTCTTCGAGCGGGACCGCCACGCCATCACGGTGCGGTATAACCCGCGCCGTATAGTCCGAGACCGGGCGGGTCGCGTCCACCTGCGCGCCATAAACGTAACCGCCCGGCGCCCCGGCGAGCGGACGCACGCGCTTCATCTCCCGCCGTTCCGGCTCGCCGCCGTTCACTCCGTTGGCATACAGCTCGACCCGCGCGCTATCGGGGTCGAGGCCGCCGAAATAGACCTCGACTTCGAATTCATGCTGCCCTTCGCCGTTGACGGCATTCCAACCGCCGAAGCGCAGCGTGGCCCACATCTGATCCAGCTTTTGCCGCCAGTCGACCAGCTGCGTGCCCGCCGCGCCTTTCTCCGCGGCGCGCGCGCGGTAGGCGGCGGCGGCCGGGAGGTAATGTTCCTCGGTGTATTCGCGCACCGTGCGGTTGGCGGAAAACTGCGGCGTCAACCGCGCCATGCTTTCCCGCATGCGTGCCACCCACGCTGCGGGGATGCCCTGCGGATTGCGGGAATAAAATTCGGGGATGACCTTGCTCTCAAGCAGGTTGTAGAGCGTATCGGCTTCGGCGGCGTCCCAGGCGGGATCGTCGCCGTGTTCGCGGCCGTCCCCCAGCGCCCAGCCCACTTCGGGCGCATAGGCTTCCGCCCACCAGCCGTCCAGCTCCGAAAGGTTGATGCCGCCGTTGACGAGCGCTTTCATCCCGCTCGTGCCGCAGGCTTCCCAGGGCCGGCGGGGCGTATTGATCCAGACATCCACTCCCTGGACCAGGTGCTCGGTGAGCAGCATGTCGTAATCGCTGAGGAAGATCACGTGAGGGCGCACTTCGGGACGGCGGATAAATTGGATCCATTCCTGGATCAATGTCTGCCCCGCCTCGTCCGCCGGATGAGCCTTGCCGGCCAGGATGAGCTGCACGGGCCGCTGAGGATTGCTCAACAGGCGGAGCAGCCTCGCCGGATCGTGCAGCAGCAGGTTCGGTCTTTTATACGAGGCAAAGCGCCGCGCGAAGCCGAGCGTCAGCGCATCCGGATCAAACAGATGCCTAGCTTCCTCCACCGCCTCGGGGGGCGCGCCGGATGCGGCCAGCTCCAGGGACAGTCGCTCGCGGGCATATTCGACGAGCGCCTTGCCGGCCGCCGCGCGGAATTGCCAGATCCTTTCGTCGGAGACGCGGCCCATCTCCTTCTCCAGGGTTTCCATCGTCCCCAGCCAGCGGTCTTTTCCGCAAGCCTCCGTCCAAAGATCGTCGGCCGCCACCGAGTCCCAACTCGGCATGTGAACTCCGTTGGTCACGTGTCCGACCGGCACTTCGTCCTGCGGCCAGTGCGGGAAGAGCGGCTCGAACAGTTGCCGGCTCACCGTCCCGTGCAGGCGGCTCACACCGTTGACCGCCCCGCTGCCGCGGATCGCGAGGTAGGCCATGTTGAAACTTTCCGACGGATCGTCCGGGTTTTGCCGGCCCAGGGTGAGCAAATCGCGGAGCGGGATGCCGAGCTTTTGCTCGGCGTAACCGCCCAGGTATTGCCCGATTAGCGCCGGATCGAAACGGTCGAACCCGGCGGCCACCGCCGTGTGGGTGGTGAAGAGATTTCCCGCACGCGTGGCGGTCAGGGCCGCGTCGAAGGGCCGGCCCGTCTCCGCCATAAAGCTCAGCGCGCGTTCGAGCACCGCGAAGGCCGCGTGGCCTTCATTTAAGTGGCAGACTTCCGGATGGATGCCGAGCGCGCCGAGCAGCCGCCATCCGCCGATCCCGAGCAGCAGTTCCTGCTTGAGGCGCAGTTCCGGCCCGCCGCCGTAGAGCTCGCTGGTGATGCCGCGGTGGATGGGAATATTCGCCGCGTCGTTGCTGTCGAGGAGGAAGAGTTTTACCCTGCCAACCTGGACCTGCCAGGCGCGCAGCCAGACCGAGTAACCGGGCAGGGCGATCTCCAGCCGCAGCCACTCGCCGTCCGGTTGGCGCAGCGGCGTGATCGGCAGCTGACCGGGGTCGTTGTACGGGAACAGCGCCTGCTGTTCGCCGTCCGCGCCGATCACCTGGCGGAAATATCCTTGCTGGTAGAGCAACCCCACCCCGATCACCGGCACGCCCAAGTCGCTCGCGGATTTCAACTGGTCGCCGGCGACGTTGCCCAGCCCACCCGAATAAATGGGGAGCGCTTCGCTGAGCATGAATTCCATGCTGAAATAGGCGGCGCAGGTGAGCGGGGAACGCGTATGGTTGCGCTGAAACCAGGCGGGCGCCCGCGCCGCCTCGCGCTGGGCTTGCACAAGCTCTTCCACGCGCTTGCGGAACACGGGATCGGCGGATGCGCGCTTGAGCTTATCGCGCGAGACCGCTTGCAGCAAAACCCACGGGTTGTGGGTGAGTTCCCACAACGCCGGATCGAGCTGCCGCCAGACTTCATCGGCGGCGTGGTTCCACGACCAGCGCAAATCCAGGGCCAGCTCGGCCAGGGAATCGAATCCGTCGATTTCCAAAGCCAGGCGGCTGTAGAGCAGATGGCTGCTGCGGGCTTGTTTGTTCATAGAATCTCCTGTCCATTCCGTCCCAGACAGAATTTCCGGAGGTTACGCGGGCGCCGCCAGCGCGGCATTGACGATCGCCTGCGCCTCCTCCTGGATCCGATGCAGATGATCCGGTCCGCGGAAGCTCTCCGCATAAATCTTGTAAACATTCTCGGTCCCGGACGGACGCGCGGCGAACCATCCGCTTTCCGTTTCCACCTTCAGCCCGCCGATGGGAGCGCCGTTGCCGGGCGCGGCGGTGAGGACGGCCTGGATTTTTTCCCCCGCCATGTCCTGGTTTTTTACCTGGTCGGGCGAGAGCTTCGCCAGGGCAGCCTTTTGTTCGGGAGTGGCCGGCGCGTCGATCCGCTCGTACACCGGCTCGCCAAACTCGCGCGTGAGGTCGCGGTAGAGCTCGCCGGGGTCGCGCCCCATCCGGGCGGTAATCTCGGCCGCAAGCAGGGCGGGGATAATTCCATCCTTATCCGTGGTCCAAACGCCGCCGTCCCGGCGGAGGAAGGACGCGCCGGCGCTCTCCTCGCCGCCAAAGCCGAGCGAGCCGTCCAGCAAACCTTCCACAAACCACTTGAACCCGACCGGCACCTCGTACAGCCTGCGGCCGAGCTTGGCGGCTACGCGGTCGATCATCCGGCTGCTGACCAGCGTCTTACCGACCGCGGCCGAGGCGCGCCATTCCGGCCGGTGCTGGAAAAGATAAAGGATGGCCACCGCCAGGTAGTGATTGGGCGGCAGCAATCCCGCGCTGCGGGTGACGATCCCGTGCCGGTCAGCGTCGGTATCGCACCCGAAGGCGATCTCGAATTGATCCTTCAAGCCGATCAGGCGCCGCATCGCGTAGGGCGAGGAAGGGTCCATGCGGATCCGGCCGTCCCAATCCACCGTCATGAAACGGAAGGTGGGATCGACCACGTCGTTCACGACCGTGAGGTTCAACCCGTAACGCTGGGCTATCGGCGCCCAGTAGTGGACACTCGCCCCGCCAAGCGGATCGACCCCCAGGCTGATCCCGGCCGCGCGGACCACGTCCAGATCCAGAACATTAGCGAGCTGGCCGACGTAGGCGCCGAGATAATCGTAGCGGTGGGTTGTGGCAGCGCGAAGAGCCTTCTCCCGGGAAATCCGCTTCACGCCTTGAAGGTTGCCTTCAAGCAACTCATTGGCCTTAGCTTCGATCCAGCCGGTGACGGCGCCCTCGGCCGGACCGCCGCTCGGCGGGTTGTATTTGAAGCCGCCGTCGTGGGGCGGATTATGGGAAGGTGTGATCACGATGCCATCCGCGAGCCCGGTCTTGCGTCCGCGGTTGTAGGTGAGAATGGCGAGGGATATGGCCGGGGTGGGGGTGTATTCGTCCCCTTCCGCGATCATCACTTCGACGTCGTTAGCGGCCAGCACCTCCAAGGCGCCGGCCAACGCCGGCACCGAAAGCGCGTGCGTATCAAGGCCGAGGAACAGCGGGCCGCCGATATTGTGCTGTTTCCGGTACAGGCAGATCGCCTGGCTGATGGCGAGGATGTGCCGCTCGTTGAATGATTTCTGGAAGGACGAACCACGGTGCCCGGAGGTGCCGAAGGCGACCCGCTGCTCCGGGACCGAAGGGTCGGGTGAGTCCGCGTAATACGCCGTGACGAGATCGGGCACATTGACGAGCGAACCCGGGTCGGCCGGCTTTCCCGCAAGTGGATTAACTTCCATCGATTCCTCCGTCTGTTCCTGCGGATTCCCTTCGCCGGTGAAATCCTCCGCGTCCGTAGAACGTGCCGCCGGCCGAAGACCGTCCAGAAGGCTAACGAGATTTATTCCCGGCGTGTCCGGGCGACAACTTCGGAATGGTTCCACATCCGCGCCGGGCGCGCCGGGAATTTGGTTGATTCGCGCGGTAACCGCGGATTTGCATCCCGCGGTTAATGATACCAACGATTGGTTGAACAGGCCGCGCGGCGTTTCGCGGCGCCAGACGTGCCGCGCAATCGGCTGATCCGCGCGGCGGCGACGGATTTGTATCCGGCGATGAACGACGCCAATGATTTATTGGCGGGGCCGCGTGCCAATCCGGGGCGTAGGGGCGGGCCCCGCAATTGGTTGATCCGTGTGGTGACGGCGGATTTATAACCGGCGATTAATGATGCCAATGACTGCGGTGATCGGTGTAGGGGCGGACCCTCGCTACGCAAGGGCAGGCGGCTGTCCGCCCGCGTGGGCGCACCCCACGCTGCGTGAACGCGCAGGTTCAAAAAACAAACCGAACCTGCGCACTCCCCCCGCTTCGCGAGGGCAGGCGCGAGGGCGGGTGCCATGCGCCCCTACAAAACCACCATCGCGATCCACGATGGTGACGATGGCGTGGAAATGATTCGGCATAACGATGAATTCATCCAACGCGATAACGCGTCGGATGGCCGCCGTACGCAACCATTCCGCACGGACGATTCCATTTTCAATGGCCGCGATTGGAATTTTCATCGTCCGTTTCCCATTGCATCGGATTGTTCCGGATATATTTGCGGATCCGGGATAATTCATCCGGATTGCGGATGATGTGTTCATGAAAATTCCGTTGCCATACCGGGGCGCCGGGGGTGCCCCGCAATTGGTTGATCCGCGTTGTTACGGCCGATTTATAACCGGCGATTAATGATGACAATGATTTATTGGCGGGGCCACGTGGCGTTCCGGGGCGTAGGGGCGACCGGCCGGTCGCCCCTACCAACCCATTCCCGCAATCCACGATATTAACAATTGCGTGGAAATGATTGGGCATGACAATGAATTCGTCCAACGCAATTTCGCGACGGATTTCTGCGGTTTTCAACCATTCCGCATTTGCGATTTTCCCCCACGCATTCAAATGCATTACCCCGTCGATAATTTTGCCGAATATCGATAATCGCCGGTATGAAACAATCGTCACGAAATATGAACCTGGTTGTGTGTAATCGAATCCCTTCAGGCGAATGGACCGGCGATGCCTGCCCTGAGGTTTCTCGAAGGGATGTTTGAATGGATCGTACGACATAATTATCCCCCTGGCGGATTTCATGGATCATTCGCAATTATAAATGGTTTTCACAATTTGTCAGTTGCGCAGGCTATTTGATACGGGTATACTAGAATTATCACCTTGAGAGTAATAAGGGAGAATCCTTGGGGTCATAAATGCCGCAAACCGTCATTGAAAACCCGATCCTGAATTCCCCTTTCGATGAACCCCGGCGCCACTTTAAATTCACCGAGGATGGAATAACAGACACGATTGTGCCGGCCCGGCGCATCAGCTCCTATTTCATTCCCATCCCCAGCCCGAAAAAGAAAAATCCAAAGCAGATTGCCTTCGAAACTGAGTGGACCGCCGACCGGCTCGAAGATAATAAATTTATCAATCAGATTCGCGAAAAGGTTGCGCTCTGGCGGAAGGGCGGCTGTATAGGTATCACCCGGACAACGGCCCGACTTCTGGAATACTGGAAGAATCCCGAGCGCGACCATCGCCTGTTTTTCTGCCAGATCGAAGCCCTCGAGACGGTCATCTATATCACCGAGGTGGCGGGAAAATACGGCGAACAATGGATCGAGAATACAATTCGCGCCGCGAATGATAGCAGCAACCCGTTATTGAATCGGATTGCCCTCAAGATGGCAACGGGAAGCGGGAAGACGGTCGTCATGGCGATGATGATCGCCTGGCATACGCTCAATAAACTGGCCAACCCGCAGGATTCCCGATTTTCCGATGCTTTTCTGATCGTCACGCCCGGAATAACCATCCGCGACCGGCTGCGCGTCCTTCTGCCGAACGATCCGAACAATTATTATCGCGAACACGATATTGTTCCTCCCGATCTTATGCCCGAACTTGGAAAGGCCAAGATCGTGATTACGAACTTCCAGGGATTGATGCTTCGGGAACGAATTCAGGCCGGCAAGGTTACCCGGGGAATTCTGGGCCAGGGAAAAGACAATCCATTTCAGGAGACTCCCGGCCAGATGGTCAGGCGGGTGTGCCGCGAGTTAGGTAACAAGAAAAACGTCATCGTGATCAATGACGAAGCGCACCATTGCTACCGAAGAAAACCGGATCAGGAAGTGGAAGAGGTGTTGATCGGCGACGAGCGCCGCGAAGCGCAAAAACGTGATGAGGAAGCCCGGGTTTGGATATCGGGGCTTGAGGCGGTGAAGAAGAAGATAGGCGTTCGTGCGGTCTATGACCTCTCCGCCACGCCATTTTTCCTGAGCGGGTCCGGCTATTCGGAAGGCACGCTCTTTCCATGGGTGGTATCGGATTTCTCGCTGATCGATGCGATCGAATCTGGCATCGTCAAAGTGCCGCGCGTGCCGGTCGCGGACGACCGCATGGCGGGAGATCAACCGACCTATCGGAATATCTGGCCGCTGATCCGCGAAGGCCTTCCGAAAAAAGGCCGCTCCACCGAAAAGCAGGAAGGCGAGCCGAAAATTCCGGTAGAACTGGAAGGCGCGCTGCTGAGCTTGTACGGTAACTACGAGAAATATTACCGGTTGTGGGAGGGGAATGCGAAGGCCCGCGAGCGCGATCTGACCCCGCCGGTGTTCATCGTCGTTTGCAATAACACCAACGTTTCCAACCTGGTCTATAAATTCGTATCGGGCTGGGAGAAGCAAGTATCCAAAGATAAAACCGTACTGGTTCCCGGAAAGCTGGCGCTTTTCAATAACGTGGACGGAGAACGCTGGCGATCCCGCCCGAATACGATTCTCATCGACAGCGAGCAATTGGAATCCGGCGAAGGAATGAGTGCCGAGTTTAAAGCGATTGCCGCGCAGGAGATCGACGAATTCAAGAACGAATACCGGCTGCGCTTCCCGGGCCGGAGCGTCGAGGAATTGGATGACGAAGACCTGCTGCGGGAAGTGATGAATACGGTGGGGAAAGCGGGCAAACTGGGCGAGAATATTCGCTGCGTGGTTTCCGTCTCGATGCTGACCGAAGGATGGGACGCAACCACCGTCACCCACATTTTAGGCGTGCGTGCGTTTGGAACGCAGCTTTTGTGCGAACAGGTCGTCGGCCGCGGATTACGGCGCATGTCTTATGGCATGCAGAAACATTCTGTGCAGGTTGACGGCGCCACGGTGGAATTCGAAGGCTTCTCGCCGGAATACGCCGAAGTGTACGGGGTGCCATTCTCATTCATTCCATGCGCCGGTGCGGCCGCCAACCCGCGCCCCGGCCCGATGCCAACCCGCGTACGCGCGCTGGAGGACCGGATCGCCTGCGAGATCACTTTCCCGCGCGTGATCGGTTATCGTTGCGAGATTCCCTCCGAGCGATTGGATGCTCGCTTTACGCCCAATTCGCTGATGGCGCTAACCACCGCAGATATCCCTACCCGGACCGAAGTGCAATCGATCATCGGCGAGCACGAGATGCATTCGCTCTACGGCTTGAAGGAAAAGCGCGAGCAGGAGATCGATTTCTATCTGGCGAAGTTGCTACTCGAGGAACATTTGCGGGACGACGAAGGCGCCGTCAAGCCGTGGCTCTATCCCCAACTCATCCCTATCGTCCGCCGCTGGCGGACCGAATGCCTGACGCTAAGAGACGATACCTTCCCCCAAATGTTGCTGATGTCACAATGGGGGCACGCCGCCGCCGATAGAATTTACCGCGCAATCGCTACGGCGCCCGGCGCGGCGGGAATCCTCAAGCCGATCCTGCGTCCGTACGATACCATCGGCTCCACGCGCTACGTGGATTTCGACACCATCCGCCCGGTTTACCCGACCGACCCGGCCAAATGCCACATCTCGCACGTCGTGGCCGATACCGGCTCGTGGGAACAGAAGATGGCGCAATCGCTCGAGGAAATGGAAGAAGTTAGGCGATACGTCAAGAATCAGGGATTGGGTTTCAACGTGCCTTATACGCTCGATGGGGAAGAGCACAATTACCAACCCGATTTTATCGCCCAAATCGACGACGGGCATGGACCGGACGATCTGCTCAACCTGATCGTCGAAGTGAGCGGTGAAGCGCGCAAGGACAAAGCAGCCAAAACCGCCACGATGCGGTCGCTGTGGATCCCGGCCGTCAATAACCACGGCGGTTTCGGGCGCTGGGCGTTCATCGAGATCACCGATCCGTGGGACGCGAAGAATACGATAAGGGCGATTCTAAGAATGGAAAAAGAGGGGGAGAAATGAAAATGGATGAGATCGGAAACTGGACGGAAGTGAAACTGGAAATTATCCGGGAATACGCTTCAGCATACTCAACGATATTATCCGCGCAAACGCACCCCAAGCTTCAACACTTCTATATCGACGCCTTTTCCGGGTCGGGGCTTCATATATCCAAGAAGAGCGGCGAGTATGTGGCAGGGAGCACCTCAAATGCCTTGGACATCACGCCGCCTTTCCAAGGATTCTTTTTCATAGATATTGATAAAGATAAGGCGCAAATGCTACGGAAAACAACAGAAGGATTGAAGAATGTTCATATATATGAAGAAGACTGCAACATAACTCTGCTTGCAGAGGTTTTTCCCAAAGTCAAATATGAGGATTATCGCAGGGCTTTGTGCCTTTTAGATCCATACGGACTGCATTTGGATTGGGAAGTAATCGCAAAGGCGGGAAGTATGCGATCAGTTGAAATATTCCTTAATTTTCCTGTAATGGACATGAATCGCAATGTACTTTGGAAAAACCCAGAGAATGTTCCCGCGGATCAGATTTCCCGCATGAATGCGTTCTGGGGGGATAAATCTTGGCGGGATGTGGCATATGATACAAGGCAAAGTCTCTTCGGTTATCCGGTAAAAACCGATAACGATACGATTGCATTGGCGTTTCAAGAACGCCTGAAAAAAGTGGCCGGTTTCAAGCACGTTCCGGTTCCAATTCCGATGAGAAATTCGAAGGAAGCAACTGTTTATTATTTATTTTTCGCTTCACCGAAACCTGTGGCCGCTGATATTGTTTCGCAGATATTCGATAAATATCGAAAACCAGGAGACCAGTAATGGCTAACCATTCCTCTATTGAATGGACCTCATCCACCTGGAATCCACTGACCGGCTGCACCAAGATCAGCGCCGGGTGCAAGCACTGCTACGCCGAACGGATGGCGAAGCGGCTCCAGGCTATGGGTCAGCCGCATTATTCCGGTGGATTCCGGTTGGCGCTGCACGAAGATTCGCTCGAATTGCCGCTTTCGTGGAAGAAGCCGCAGATGATCTTTGTCAATTCGATGAGCGATCTTTTCCATAAAAACGTTCCCGTCGATTTCATCCAACGCGTTTTCGATGTGATGCGGCGGGCGGACTGGCACCAGTTCCAGGTGCTGACCAAGCGCGCCGACCGGCTGATGGAATTGGACCCGGTTCTGGATTGGCCGGCCAACGTCTGGATGGGCGTGAGCGTGGAAAACGCGGAGGTTGCGGGCCGAATCGACTTCCTGCGAAATACCCGTGCGCGGATAAAGTTCCTCTCACTCGAACCGCTGCTCGGGCCGATCCCGGGCATGAACCTGCGCGGGATCGACTGGGTGATCGTCGGCGGAGAATCCGGTCCCGGCGCGCGGCCGATGGACCGCGAATGGGTGGTCGACATTCGCAGGCAGTGCCGGACTGCCCGCGTCCCGTTCTTCTTCAAGCAGTGGGGCGGAGTGCGCAAGACCAAAGCCGGCCGTGAACTCGACGGCCGGACGTGGGATGAAATGCCAAGGACCGCAGCTGCCACAACCTAACACCCCTCATCCCCTTCCCTTCTCCCAGCATAAGCTGGGAGAAGGGTGGCGAGTGCCGGTGATGTTTCCGGCACGAGACGGGATGAGGGAGAGAAGGAGAATTTACGTGCCTCGACCAAAGAAATCTGAATCCAAAACCGTCCCCGTCACCGCCATTCGCCACCCGGAAAAGCGGACAAACATCCCCACCGATGAGCTGCAGGATTTCGTCTCGGAAGACGAAAAGCATCCCAAGACCGTGCTCTATCCGCGCGATACTTCGCTCGACCCGCAATTGGTATGGAAGGGCAAGGACGAACAGGATAGCCACGATCTGACCGTACCGGCCGTCCCGGTTTACATCCAGGAAAAGATCCATCCACAGGCGATAATCGAGAACGTGCGCACTGAAGCGAAAAAGGGTGCGCCGCAACAAGCTTCGCTTTTTTCCGATTTCAACGGCATTTCCTTCGAGGAATTGATCGAGTTTTACCGCCACGAGCAAAACTGGTCAAACCGGATGATCCTGGGCGATTCGCTCCTGGTGATGACCTCGCTTGCGGAAAAGGAGCGGCTCAAGGGGCAGGTCCAGATGATCTACATCGACCCGCCCTACGGTATCAAGTTCGGCTCCAACTGGCAGGTAAGCACGCGAAAGCGCGACATAAAGGACGGCAAGGCTGAGGATACGACCCGACAGCCGGAGCAGATCAAAGCGTTCCGGGATACGTGGGAGTTGGGAATACATTCATATCTAGCATACATGCGAGATAGGTTGGTGGCGGCGAGGGAATTATTATCAGAAAGTGGAAGTATATTTATTCAAATAGGTGATGAAAATGTTCATTTAGTCAGAAACATCTTAGATGAGGTATTTGGAAGTGAGAATTTTATTGCGTTGATAACTGTACAAAAAATGGCTGGACTCGCCTCCCAATTCTTGAAAGGAGCTTGTGATTACATTATTTGGTATGTAAAGAACAAGGAGCAAACGAAATATCGGCAACTCTATTATGAAAAAATCCTCGGGATTGGTCATGGTTCAGGAGCAAGGTACGACCAAATCATCTCACCGTTTGGTGAAAGACGCCCCATAATAAAAGATAATAATGAACTTAAAAATTTTATTGAAGATGGCTGGAGCATTTTCCGACATACAACTTTAACTACATTTGGATCAGGTGGATCTTCATTCTTCCAGTTTAAATTTTATGGTGGTAATTACTTGCCAAGCAATACAAAGGGATGGCTTACTACTGAGAGTGGTATGAATAGACTTGGTATGGCAGGACGCATATCAAAGACGGGAGATTCAATCGGATATATTCGGTTTCTTGAAGATTTTCCAGCTTATGAGATTAATAATGTATGGTCTGATATTTCTAGTCCACCCGATGTTATATATGTAGTCCAGACACATTCAAAATTAATTGAACGCTGTATGCTCATGACCACCGACCCAGGTGACCTTGTACTCGATCCGACATGCGGTTCTGGCACGACGGCGTATGTCGCCGAACAATGGGGCCGGCGCTGGATCACGATCGATACCTCGCGCGTCGCGATCGCGCTGGCGCGCACGCGTCTGATGGCCGCGCGCTACCCCTATTATCTGTTAGCCGATACACCCGAAGGCGCAAAGATGGACGCTGAAGCTGCAGGCCATCTTCCCCCCAACGGCCAGTTGGCAACTACAAGCGGGCTAGCCAATATCAATCGCGGTTTCGTCTACAAGCGCGTCCTGCACGTCACGCTCAAATCCATCGCCAACAACGAGGAGATCGATTCGATCCACGCCAAGTGGCAGGAACAACTCGAACCGATCCGTGTCAAACTAAACAAATTGCTCAAGGAAAACTGGGAAGAATGGGAAATCCCGCGAGAGCTCCCTTCCCCTAGCCATGGGGGAAGGGATGGGGAAGGGGGTAAGCTTCTCGCCGAATGGTGGAAGTTGCGCCGCGAGCGACAGCAGGAGATCGACGCCAGCATCGCCAAACGCGCCGATACCGAACTGCTTTACGACCAGCCGTACGAGGATAACAAGCGTATCCGCGTGGCCGGGCCGTTCACCGTCGAAAGTCTTTCCCCGCACCGGGTGCTCGCCGCCGAGGAAGAACGCCCCGCCACCGAAGCCGCCGGGCAGGCGGAAACGGCGCAGGGGTTCGTGCAAATGATCATTGACAACTTGAAAGCCGCGGGCGTGCAGAACACCATCAAAAAGGAACGCCTCAAATTCGACCGGTTGGAGCCGTTCGCCGGCGAGTGGATCCACGCCACCGGCGAATACTCCGAAGGCGGCAAGACCAAGCGCGTTGCGGTTAGCATCGGGCCGGAACATGGTACGGTCGGGAAGGATCAAATAAAGGAAGCGGCCAAGGAAGCCGTCAAAGGCGTCGGATTCGATCTCCTAATCGTTTGCGGGTTTGCCTTCGATCCACTCGTCAATGATGAATCTAAACGGTACGGAAACCTGAATGTGCTGATCACCCACATGAATCCTGATCTTTCGATGGGCGACGAGTTACTCAAGAAAACCGGCGCGGCCAACCTCTTCATGGTTTTTGGGGAGCCGGATTTGAAAATCGATAAACAAAAAGATGGTCGCATTATTGTAACTATTAAAGGGGTCGACGTTTATGATCCGACGACCGGCGAAATTCGCTCGCATTCCACCGACGATATCGCCTGCTGGTTCATCGACACCGACTATAACGGGGAATCCTTCTTCGTCCGGCACGCCTACTTCACCGGAGCCGATCAGCCTTACGAAAAGCTCAAACGCGCGCTGCGCGCCGAGGTGGACGAGGCCGCCTGGTCGGCCTTGTATTCCACCAAGAGCCTGCCCTTCGACCCGCCCGCCAAGGGCAAGATCGCGGTGAAGGTGATCAATCACTACGGGGATGAGGTGATGAAGGTGTATGAGGTGAAATAAGTAAAATCCACGGTTATTTTCGAGAAAAGGCCATTTATTTATGTGTGTTAAGAAGAAGTGAATTTTATTTTGGCATGCGTACTATCCGGCATAAGATAGAAGGGCATAGAGCAATTATTGCTTTGGGAATACACGCGCGTCGGCATTATTTTATTCAAGGAGTAAAAATATTATGGCTAGCAAAAAGAAAATAGAAAAGCGCAAAGCTGTGCAAGGCGAGCGAATGATTGAAATGAGAATTTATTTTTGGACCAATGATCTAGTAAAAGGCGCCGGGGTAATCCGACCAAAACATGCTTGGTCGAGCGGAATGATCCGATTGGAAAAGAATGAATCTCATGGCATCGTTCCGGGGAGGACGCTTCCCTTTCATTCACTGATGGATTTGCCGTCCGTGATTGAAAAAGTACTTATCGCCCAAGGGATTACCCTCCACGCAACTCGAAAAATGAGAAAATACTTAGATCCACAATAGTAGGAATATTACTCAATATCTATTTACATACGGGATAGATCGATGGCCAAAGAAATTGAATAGGAGAGAATTATGACAATTGTAGATAATCGATACCGAGGGAAGAAAGAATATTTTCTTGTTTACGCAGAAATGATCAATGCTGCCAAATATCGGGGAACTGTCACTTATCAGGAAGTTGCACAAATTATGGGGCTTTGGGCTTCCCCCGATATTTCGGACACCTGGTTAAGCCTGAACGGATAGCTGTCGCTCGAATTCGTTGGGCGATTTAAAACCCAACGATGAGTGCTTGCGCCACGTATTATAGAACCCTTCGATGAATTCAAATATTGCCTGATGAGCCTCCTCTCTTATCCGGTAACCCTCCGGTGGAACCAGCTCCATCTTCAACGTGCTCATAAAGCTTTCCGCTGGCGCATTATCGTAGCAATTACCCGATCGGCTCATGCTGGGCAAAATCCCATGATCCGATAAATCACCCCGGTACTCACCGCTGGCATACGGGCTGCCCCGGTCCGTGTGATGGATCAGAACTTCTCGAACCACACAACGTTGCCGGAGAGCTTCCTGCAACGCCCGACGCGCCAGGTCACGATCGTTATGCTCTCCGTCAGCCCAGCCGACAATCTTGCGAGAGCACAGGTCCATGATGATTGCCAAGTACAGCCAGCCTTCCCGGGTGGGAATATACGTGACGTCTCCCACCCAGGCCCGGTTAATTTCCGTGAAGTGGAATTGCTGATCCAGCAGGTTCGGTGCCACCGGCAGCGACGGATCCGATTGGGTGGTTCGCACCCGACGATAGTGCCGCCGCGCCCGGATTCCATGGGTTTTCATAAGCTTTTCCACCCGTTTACGGCCGATCCGCCAGCCTTGATCGTGCAGATCGCGATGCATACGCGGACTGCCATAACGGTGCCGAGTGGCCACTTCCAACTTCCGTAATGCCAGGAGCAGCCGTTGGTTTTCTGCTTCCCGAGGGCTGGGAGTATGTTTCCGCCAGGCATAATATCCGCTGGCCGAAACCTGCAACGCCCGACACATTCTGACCACGGGAAACATGCTTCGGTGATCTCCGATGAATTGAAATTTCACCGCTGGTCTTGCGAAAAAACACGGACCGCTTTTTTTAGGATGTCCCGCTCCAACCGGAGGTTGGCATTTTCCTTCTCTAGCTGCTCGATCCGAGTTTCTGCTTCTTTCAAATTGCCATGTCCGGGAAATGCCTGTTCCCCATTCTGGCGGAGCTGCCGTTGCCAACGGAAGATGGCGCCTGCCGGTAGTCCCATTTCCCGTTCGATTTGCGAGACCGACTTTTCGCTCGTCTCGGCCAGCCTGAGCGTTTCCAGCTTGAATTCCTTTGTGTAGCTCCTGCGTGGATTGACCATGATTGACTCCCTGGAATAAGTGTACTATGGCTTATCCAGGTGTCCGTTTTATCGGGGGAGGTTCACTTCCGTTGCGGGGCAATAAAATGGGGAAGGAAGTGGGTTGGATTCTCGGTGAAATTTCCGATGACGAGGTTGCTAATGGAAGACCAATGCTAAGCGCTATTGCAGTGAATGTGAAAGGTCAGCCAGGTGAGGGCTTTTTCGCGCTGGCCAGACAACATGGAAAATTAATAGATGATAGCGAGCAGACATTCTGGGAAAGAGAGCGCCAACTTGTTTACGAGACATGGAAAATCCCATTGAAATAAGGATTCGAAAAAAGTTTGTTCGACAAAGAAAAAAGGACTGAATTAACAATAAAACCAAGAATATTTTCAGGGTATGTTCAGGGTGGGAGAAAACGAACAAATAATAGGCAAGATGGATGAGCTTGATCAAGTCTCTCTAGGAAAATTTTGTTGATATTAGGAAAAAGGATAGCGGTGGGATAAGAAATTAGGAGCCAGCCATGGGAAACATTAGCCAAGGGTCGCGACAATTACCTCTACGGCACATCTCCATCCGTGTTCCATGGAACGATACCAATTGGAGCGGTATTGTATGCCAAAAACCGGCCGATAATGCATCCTGCCTTATCCTTCGGCGAATTCGAGCGACTCGCAAGGATGCAGAGGAAACATCAGTGGCCGGAAAAACCTGGAATGACTTGTCACAGGAAAATCTGCCTCCTTGTGTCAGTGAGCATGGCCAGTTCATGTCTCCATGTGAATTGGTACGGAATATTCAGCATCCTTATGCCGAACACAGTGAGGCACATAAGCATATCGTTCCCACACCTTACCGGTACGCGCCATACTCCGCAGCAGCAGTTCCTTTCAACTGGATGCTGCGTGAATCCGCTGAAGATATCGTTAAAAAGTTTGAATTGGGGTACCAACCCGCCTTGGAAACACAAGCCGATGAAATCATGGGGTATGAGACTTCCTGGGTCCAGGAAAAAGAAAATCAGCTGGTTATGTTGGACACCTTCTTCAGCGCCATCCAACCTCAAAAATCGCTGGTCTTCTTCTATGCCAAACGGACACCTCTAGTTGATGACGTTCGACGTGTTCTGATAGGGGTTGGGTGGGTGACTCATGTCGGCGATCCAGTCGAATACAAATACAAGGAAGCCGGCACGCTAAAAAGTGTTTTGTGGGAAAGAAATATCCAACATTCTATCCGCGATGGTTTTAAGGATGGTTTTCTACTGCCCTACCACGAGGTGATCAAATACCTCGAGCAACACCCTGACGATGACCCTTCGAAATATGTGGCATTTATTCCGGATGATCAATTCTGGGCTTTCAGTTATGGGAGTCAACATATCACCAATGATGGAGCGATTGGTTCACTGCTTGCTTGTGGGAAGGCCATCCAGAATATCCAGAAAATCATCCCCGGAAAATGGGAACAAGTCCTTTCTTGGTTAGATGCTAGATTAAATGAATTGTGGGATATGCGCGGACCATGCCCGGGCCTTGGTTCAGCTCTAACGGCCTTTGGCCTGGAAAATGGATCGCTTGTTGCATATGAATTGGAACGCATTCTGACCGAAAAACCGGAAACGGTTGGCACTGATCCCTGGCCATTGGTGGACCGCTTGTTCAAACAACCGGAAACTTTTCCGCCAGAGATTGGGAAAAAAGTTGGCAAGACTCTGCAAAAACTTTGGATGACTTTACCTGATGAACGCCGGGCATTGCTCAAACTGCTCAGCCGTTTTGAACTGACTGCGCCGCAAGCCACTCGTTATTATGTCCATGAGGAAAAACAACGAGCGGATTTCTGTATTAAAGCGGATGATTTGGAACTTATCTCCAATCCTTACCGGCTTTATGAATTGGATCGTGTAACGCCCGATCCGGTCAACCTGGCTACAGTCGACCGAGGCATTTTTCCAGATGAAAGCATCCGTCAAAAATATCCGGTGCCTGCACAATCGCAGATCCCGGACGCGTTGGATCCCCGCCGAGTATGTGCATTTGTGATTCGCCAGTTGGATCTTGCAACGCAAAATGGGCATACCTTGCAACCCCGTGACAAGATCATTCAAGAAATTCGCGAATTGGATGTTCAGCCTGATTGTCCCGTAACCGGCGACTTAATGTCCGTGGTGGAGCAGGCCTTTGAACCCCGTGTCCATGTTATAAAACTTCACGACGATAAACACGCATACCAGCTTGATGAACTCTATAAAGCTGGAGAAAAAATACGATCGAATATTACGCGCCGCCCAAGCGGCACGCGCCATAGCGCGAAAATCGATTGGGAGAAGCTTCTGGCCGAGGCGATCAAATCTCCCGTCGATACCGCAGACCAGGATGAAGCAAATGCGCGAAAGGAAAAAACGGCCGCACTTGAAGAATTATTTGCATCCCGCTTCTCCGTTCTGATTGGACCTGCCGGTACAGGTAAAACCACTTTGCTTAAAGTGCTAAGTCATGAACCTTCTGTAGCCGCAGGAGGGGTTTTACTACTTGCTCCCACCGGAAAAGCACGCGTTAGGATGGAAACGCAGGCAGAATTGAAAGGAGCTCAAACCATTGCGCAATTATTACTGCCGCTTGACCGATATGAACCGCAAACAGGCATATATCGTCCATCCAACCGAAATCCGGGGGTAGACAGTTATAAAACCGTCATTATCGATGAAGCGTCCATGCTAACTGAAGATCAGCTTGCGGCGGTAATGGATGGGATCAAGGGCGCAGAAAGGATTATTCTTGTAGGAGATCCTCGGCAACTTCCTCCGATTGGCGCCGGTCGTCCTTTCCTCGACATCGTACAGAAGCTGACTCCGGAGAATACTGATTTCATATTTCCTCGAATTGGTCCAGGTTATGCCGAACTGACCATCCGACGGCGTCAAATTGGTGAAAAGAGGGATGATTTACTCCTAGCGGAATGGTTTAGCGGTCGCCCTCTGGATCCGGGAGCAGATGAAATCTGGCAAAAGATCCAAGAAGGAACACATTCGAATCATTTGGACTTTGTTGAATGGAACAACCCCGAGGACCTTCAAAATATATTGTTGGACACTCTTGTGAAAGAGTTGAACTTAGATGGAAGAGACGATTCAAACAAATTTGAAGTATCTTTGGGCGGCTCAGAATTCAAAGAGTACGTATTTTTCTGGGAAACAAAAGCTGGAAAAACGGGTGCTTGCTCAAAAGTGGAGGACTGGGAAATCTTATCCCCGGTTCGCAATAATCCATTCGGTGTGGAAGCCCTCAATCGCCTCATCCAGACTACATTCCGCACTAAAACAAAAGAATGGGCTTCGAAGAAATACGGGCGAAAAATACCGAAACCAATGGGCCGTGAAGAAATATTGTATGGAGACAAGGTAATTCAAACCCAGAATCAGAGGCGTTTCAAGGTATATCCAAAGGAAAATGCGCTTAACTATGTCGCCAACGGTGAATTAGGGATTGCTGTTGGGCAGTATAAAACAAAGAATATGAATTTCACACCGTATGCCCTGGAAATCGAGTTTTCGTCGCAGCCCGGTTTTAAGTACTCCTATTCCGGCGGAGATTTTGTAGAAGAATCGTATCCGACACTGGAGTTGGCGTACGCATTGACAGTCCACAAAACACAAGGTTCGGAATTTGGCCTTACATTTGTGGTCATCCCTAACCCCTGTCGTCTGCTTTCTCGCGAACTCCTATACACGGCCTTAACACGGCAAAGAAATAGGGTCGTTGTATTCCACCAAGGTCCTTTGCAGGATTTGAAAAATTACTCCAACGATTTCTACTCCGAGTTTGCAGCTCGATTGACAAATCTTCTGGATGCTCCAAAACCGGTAGAGGTAATTGAGAAATTCCTTGAAGACAAACTGATTCATAGAACCGGGAAAGGTATTTGCATGCGGTCCAAGTCGGAGGTAATCATTGCTTCTGAATTTGATCATGCGGGGATAGAATACACCTATGAGAGCAAGTTGTTGGGGCAAGATGGAACCGCGCGTTACCCAGACTTTGTAATCAATGATGTTGAGAGCGGTCGCCAGTATTATTGGGAACATCTTGGCATGCTTTATAAGCCGGACTATAAGCAGCGCTGGGAAAAGAAGCTCGCCTGGTATAGGAAACAAGGCATACTTCCGATAGAAGAAGGCGGCGGATCACATGGAATTTTGATTACTACGGCCGACCATCCAAACGGCGCAATTGATGTAACAGAAATTCAAGGGATAATTAAGAAAATTTCCTAGAAAATAACCCATCAAAAAGGCAACCCCTAAGGAGGTGATTTATGATTTTTTGGAGAATGCAACTTCACCCGGGAGATTCGGGCCAAGCTGCGCAGCACTCAATTCGATGCATATCGTCGGGGTTTATCGGACTAGATTTCGAGACCGACGTGGGGGATCTACGGAAGCTCACCAAAGAAAACCTACCTAAGGGGCACCGGACATATTTGGCTTTTGCAAAAGAAATGAAACCACTCGATATTGTCCTAATTTATGTTCATAATTACCCATTTGCCTTGTTGAAAGTGAAAAGCAAATATTATTACACAACTTCTTCTATTCCAGAGATTGGAATATGGCCGAGGCATTTCCGGCGAGTGGAATTACTACAGTATTATTCCGACTATATTAAGAACCCTCGAAAATGGAAGAAATCCACCATGACTGAAACACTAACACCTCTACGCGATAAAAATAAATCAACCTACATTCTTATTTCGGGCTGGCTAAAGAATCTCAGAAAGTGAAAGGAATCAGTCGCGAAAACAAATATCATAGATTGAATCAATATTGGAGGAGCAAATGGATCTTAACGAAGCTCGTAAAGTTATTTGGATGAAGCCGAATCGCCGCCCGATGGGAGAATTATTCGACGAAGGATTTTTGGATCGGGGAAGATTGGAGTGGGCCGCAAAGGAAGCGTATACACCCAAGGTGCGAGAAGCCGCTGATGTATTTCTCGCCCTACTTGGTCAACCTCCTTCAGCAACTACAAACACTAAACCGGCTCCCCAACCGTCTGTAAAGCCAAATTTGCCGGATATCAATATAAAAATGTCGATCGATCAAGCAAGATCGATCTTTTGGCCAATTCCCCCCTTCAAAGGGCAACCAATGGGTTCATTGGTCGAAACGAGACAACTAACACTCAAAGATCTGGGTTGGGCAATTGATAATGCCTGGGACCAGAAGGTTAGGGAAGCGGCGGTTGTATTATCGGCTATCCGACTTAAACAGACTGTCAATGAACCCGAGCCCCCAAAGGGATATTTGCGAATTGTGTCAAAAGGAATAAGTTTTTCCGAGAGTAATCAGTTCCGGCTTGTCTACCTTGAGGGGTTGATTATCGGAATCATGCTTGGGGCGGCTTTATTTGCCATAATATATCCAATACTATTTCCAAATAATTCTCAATCAACGACAACCCTTGGAGAGATTGTTTCCACGCCGACTGGTGTCGTTGTACTGATTTTGGCCCTTTGTTTAGTCATTGGAATACCGTTGACGATGTGGTTGGTGGCTGAAGGATCAACAAAAATAATCAATAAGCAGATTGAAAATTATCGAAAGGGACAAGAAGGTGAAGATAGAGTAAGCGATACAATAAATGCCGCCTTGAATGGAGAATGGACGCTATTTAGAAATGTACTACTCCCAGGAAGGAAAGGCGGCGATTTGGATTCTATCCTGGTAGGGCCGGGGGGAGTTTGGGTGTTGGAAGTAAAGACATTTACCGGAGAATTCCGAAACATTGGTGAACAGTGGGAGTGCCTCGCAGGTAAACAATGGCAGATCGTCAAATCAAATCCAAGTCGGCAAGGTAAACGAAATGCTGCTCTCCTGGCCTCTTTCCTACAAGCAGATCATATAAAGATTTGGGTTAAACCAGCAATCGTCTGGGCGAATCCGGAGAGTTCCCTTAAGGTTGAAAACCCATCGGTGCCTATATGGAAATTGGATCGCTTGCCGGACGAATTGGGAAACATTTCCAATGGCCGGAATATTTCTGAGGATGATCAACAAAAGATTAACAAGAAGCTGACGAGGTTAATTGAAAGGCAGAAACAATAGAAAAATATTGTGGGCGAAAAAATGGATTTGTTGAAGTTTCATCCGTGAATGAATTTATTGAAATGTTCGCGGACGATTTAGAATAGACAAGATTTGCAGGATTTAAAGGATTAATTTTTCAAAATATCTTGTCAATCCTGTAAATCCTGTCAATTAATTTTAGTGGTTCGAAGACCTGTCAGGTTTTATATACCTGACAGGTCTATAATATCCCCATGCCCGACCCTTACGAAACCCTGCAAGTCTCCCGCCACGCCGAAATCGAGGTCATCGCGGCCGCCTACCGGACGCTGGCGCGCAAATACCACCCCGATAAAAATGACGCGCATGCCGGCACCAATCGGATGCAGGAGATCAACGCCGCCTACGAAATCCTCAAAGATTCGGTAAAACGGAAGGAATACGACCGCGGCCACCCGTTTGCCTTGGGCAATGTCGTGTGGCGAAGCGAGGAAGCGATCGACTGGTCGGGCGAGTTTGACTCGGAAGATTTGGATGACTGGGCCAGCTCCTACGCGCGGCGCCGCGATCATCCGGTGCCCATCCATCGGCCGGGTTTCTTAAAAAGGAATTGGGCCGGCATCCTGTATTTGCTTTTCGTCCTTTTCATGGGCTATGAATTATTGGGAGCGGTTATCAGAAAATATTAACCGCCATCTCCTGCTGCGCTGGCATTATTGTTCTTTTTGGTAAATGGTAACAGCTCAGGTCGGGGAAAACGTACACCGACATCCGGAATAAATCCGAAATCACCGAAAAATATTCTTTGGAAAAGAAGCACAACCCAATGTTTTTCAGTGCATTCGGCTCTTTTCGGTGCAATCCGTGTACAAAGGCGGAAGCCCCGCTGAGTAGATAAGGTAAATGAAGAATAATAGACAAGATTTATAGGATTAGGTAAAAGACCATTGACCATAGACCATGGACCATAGACCATCGACAAACCGACCAAAGCCCGTGAACCGTGGACCATGGGCAATGGATCATAGCTGATGGTCTGATGGATTCTTTTCGATCCAATCACTCAATATTAATTGGTGTCTGTGCGTTTATTGGTTGGATTCATCCCCTAATTTATTCTCGGCTATGGTCTGTGGTCCAAGTTCGATGGTCGGTTTTCAATCCTGTAAATCCTGTCTATTGACTCATCATCGCTAGTAATTCTCTACCACGTCGATCACCTTTTCCGTCATGTACGTTTGATATTTGTGTTCCCAAAATTGGAGTTGAGGAAGCAAGGTCCGGGAGAGATCCTCGACCGAACTCGTCATTTCCCCCTCGAAGACCGTTTTTTGGTTGCCTTCCCAATCCTGGTCGAGGCGAGCGAACATTTTCCTTAGCAGGGCAAGAATTGCCTCCGTGTCGGCCCGCGCCTCGCGGAAGGCGTTGAAAACGGCGTCGGCTTCGGGTGGATGAACTTGGATTATTTTATGCACGATTCGCTGAGGCATATTCCCCCTTTTGAATTTATTCCTTTTCCGTGGCTGCTCAGGTCAGTGAAAACGTACACCGAAACACGGAGAAAATCCGAAATCACCGAAAAAAATCTTTGGGAAAGAAGCACAACATAATGTTTTTCAGTGCATTCGGCTCTTTTCGATGCAATCCGTGTACAAAAGCGGAAGCCCCGTTGAGTAGATCCCCTTTTCCAGAATAATTTTAGCACGATATTTTGATAAGGCTGTCCCCCTCTGAAATCAGCTAATGGAATGGAAGTCAATTTCCGCTGGAGGTGCGCAGCCGGGTTTTGATGAAATCGGTTATTTCGGTCAATCGGTTGACGGGTAGTTTGTCGCCGCTGAAGACGTCGGTGATATTCCCATACCAAGTCGATCCGTAGACCTGGGCGCCCGGTTCTTCCATCCAAATCCGCACAATAAACGAGCGGGTTTCAACGTTGTCTTTATCGTCTTGCGGGAGTGCTTTGTTCATTGCAATGCTCCTTGAAGCAACCCTCTTCCATGGGGATTTGGTTATCAGCAGGAAAACCTCTTGCTGTGTACCCTACACGTATCTCGCCAGCGCCAATCTCCAAAAAGGCTTAATCCGGATTCCCGGCGATGCGATTTCAGTGCGAAACGCGCGGCGCGGATTTCAATTTCCGGATGATCCGGAAAAATTGCATTTTTTTGGATTTGGAGCAACTACCCAGCCTTCCCCCTCATCCCGTCCTTCTCCCAGCATATGCTGGGAGAAGGTGGCCGAAGGCCGGATGAGGGAGAGTGATATCAGATTATCCATCCTGTGGAATTCCTTCCAGCTTTTCTTGGGCCGAGTAGTTACGATTTGGAAAAATCGCGGAATTACATGTCTCCAGACTTCGATGATGGGCTATTCCGCTGAATGCTATCTTATCGATATTTTTCAGTGAAATCATTCGATCCCTTCGGCAAATATTGGGAATTCCACAATAAATCCCAGGCGGCGGGCGAGCCCCCTTAAAAAAAAGTGGAGCAGGAGATTGGATTCTTTTAACCCCTACCCCAGATACACAGCTTTGCGGATTCGATCCGCATTCGCCTTGCCGCCCAGCGCGCCGGCCGCGAAGGCAACCGCTTCTGTGGCCAGAAAAACCGGAACCGTGGCGAAGGTTTGGAGGATTAAATTGCCGTAGCCGATCCGGTCCGCAAGTAGATCCATGAACGCGTGCGTGGTGATCGGGTTGCACACGCCGAACACAAAGCAAAAATCGGGCAGGAGGTGGAACAACGCGGCGAGGAACAGCGCCGGATAGCGGTCGCGGCCGATTCGTTTTTCGACCGCGGCGGCGTAATCCCCGGGGCGCCCGGCAAGAATCGCTTCGGCCGCCATCCTGCCGCTCTTGATGGCCGGCCGGATCCCTTCCCCGCTGAGCGGATCCAGAAGGTTCGCCGCGTCGCCCACCAACAGCGTGCGGGCGGTGGCGACGCGCGCGCGGCGGAGGTTGATCGGCAGCGGATGGCCGCGCAGCTCCGCGCCGTCCAATGGAATTCCCCAATCCTCCATCACCGAGCGCAGTTTTTCCTGCAGCATGCCCGGCCGGGGACGGAGCGCGCCGATCCCCACCGAAAGGTGGTCGCCCTTGGGGAAGATCCACAGATAGCCGAAGGGAACCTCGCCGAAGAGGAACATCGGCGCGGCGGCGAACTTGGCGAGCGTCTGGGGCGGGGCGTAGACCTCGGCCTCGAGCGCGGCGGCCGGCGCCTTCCCTCGCCGCAAGCCCAGGCTGCGCGCCACAACGGAATGGGCGCCGTCGGCGCCGATGAGGAAGGGGGCTTCGAAGGCGGCTCCGTCCGCGGTCTCAACCGTCACGCGCTCCGGCCCCTCGCGCACCGCCCGGACGGTTTGGCCCTCGAGGACGTCGGCTTTGGCGTGCCGGAGCAGGAACGTGTCAAACCGATCGCGCGTGACCAGCCGCATCGAATTGTCCGCGAGCGGAACGGTGACGGTGAGCCCGCGCAGGGAATAGCGGATCGCCGCCGCTTTCGATTCGAATACCGGCTCGAAAGAGAAAGGGAATTGCGCCAGGAAGCTGGCCGAGAGGCCGCCGCCGCAGGGTTTGGGGCGCGGCAACCGCTCCTTTTCCAGAACGAGCACGCGCCGGCCGGCTTCGCCGAGGAAGTAGGCCGCCGTCGCGCCGCCCGGTCCCGCGCCAACAACGATGACATCATAGGCTTGTGCCAAAGCAAACCTCCGCCCGCACGATCGCGGCATGAAATTATAAACAGCATCAGGGAAAAAGAGAATCCGACGAATTTTCCGTTCCTTGATGCTAATCTCCCAATGCCTTCCCATCCCCAGGCTGGAAATACCGTCTCGAATGGAAACCCAAGGACGAAGATCGTCGACTGCGGCCCGGGATCGCGAGCAAGAGCGAGCGGATATTGCCGGCTTCCGCCATGGCGCGCCTCCCCTCAAAGGGGTGAAAATGCGCGGTTTTCACCGCCATAGTCTTTTTTCGTGGGAAACGGGAAATTGACATCGGGGGTAAGATAAGGGCAGAAAAGAAATTTCAAAGGAATCGTTTTTGGGATTTCTTTCAAGGCCTTCGCATGAAAAAAACAGATCGCAAATCGATCGCCGCAATGGTTCTGGCATTGATGGCGCCCGTGGCTTTGGCCGCGTGCAGCATTTCATCGCCGGCCGCCAAGCCGGCGGGGAGCGTGAATCCGATCCCGCCGATCGGCCGGCCGGCGGCGCTTCCCATCGCCGCGCAGTGGCAGGCCGTAAAGCTGGTTTCCGACGCGCCCAATGCGCTTCCCGCAATGAGCGCGGCCATGGCCGCCGATCCCGCCCGGATCGCCTTCGCGCCGGGAACCACTTCCGGATCCGTAGCGGGGACGCTCGCGGCGCAGGGCGTGCAATCCTACATCTTGAACGCGTCTTGGAACCAACTGATGATCGTATCGGCGGCTTCGTCCAGCGGGGCCGTATTCCTGGAAATCCACGGCGTCTCTGACGGCGTATATCTCACCACGTTTGCCAACGCGCAGACGTCCTGGCAGGGTTGGCTGCCCCGCACGCAGGCTTACATCATCCGGGTGTACAACGCATCCACCGCGGGCGCCAGCTACACCCTCGCGGTGGAAATCCCGGCGCGCATCCAGTTCGCCCCGGGCGCGTATTCGGCCACGATCTATGGGGCCGGCTATAACGCGCAGACCATCTCCTATATTCTATACGCATACGGCGGCCAGACCTTCACCGCCACGCTGTCTTCGGCGACCAGTGCCGTCGTCGTCGCGCTCCGAGGAGTAAACGATGGCCAATACCTCGTTCAATCCTCCGCGGGAGATACCACCTGGACCGGCACGCTGCCGAGCACGCAGAACTATATCCTCGACGCCGTCCAAACCGGGGCTTGGACAAGTTTCACGCTTACCGTAACCATCGTCTAGCGGCGGATCTCATCCGATTTTCAGCAAAGGATGGAATTCGCAAGACCAGTGTTTCGCGCAACATAACGACCGCCGGCTGAGAGGCCGGCGGTGTTTATTAGGTTTCAAAACCACTGCCTCTGGCAGTGAGTAGAGTGAAAAGGTTCTACCGATGGAGTAATTTTTCCTTTGCATAATTACAGCAAAGGTACCGAGTGGGCGGGTATCTTGCCATCCCATCCTACCTCTCCCATCAAATTATCGTCCTTCCACAATGTATCTTTTTCCCCCTCCTCCCCTCCCGTATTACGGGAGGGGAGGAGGGGTGACAGGGAAGATAATCAGCGTTTGGAATTCATAGGGGAGGAAGGGTGGGATGGAACCGTAAAATCGCACCTTCCAGGTGCAGCATTACAAAGCCACCGCCTCTGGCGGTGGTAATTTACTTATAAATTCGACGCCCTCGCATCTGGACGCCATAGAGCGAGGCAGCGGCGTTTCGCGGAAAAATATTTCTTCTGCCCGGAATACTACACGCGCGCCGCGAGCCACTCTTCCACATCCTTAAGCACGAGTTCGCGCTCCGGCTCGTTGAATACTTCGTGGTACAGCCCCGGGTAAACTTTAATTGTTTTGTCTGTTGAACTCGCCTTGTCGTAAAGCATCCGCGCGCTGCCGGGGTCGACAATTTTATCGCCGCCGCCCTGCAGGGCGATTAAGGGCAGGGTAATCTTTTCCGCTTCGGCGGAGACCCGCAACATGGCCTTCAGCAATTCCGCCGCCAACCGCGCGGGAGTCCTGGCGTGGAAAACCAGCGGATCGCTCACGTACGCCTTCACCACTTCCGGGTCGCGTGAAACGCCCCGGGCGTCCACCGGCAGAATACCCATCTTTGGAATCAGCGCCGATAGCAGTTTGCCCAGGGCGAGGGCGACCGGCGCAAGACCTGGGCTGATTTTAATCGCCGGCGCCGAGATGACGGCGGCTTGGAAATCGGCCTGGTGGTCGAGCAGGTAATAGGATGCAATCAACCCGCCCATGCTGTGGCCGAGCAGGACGATCGGCCTGCCCGCCTGCCATGCCATAACCATGTTGTAGTAAATCGTAAGCGTGTCGGTGTAATCTTCGAACCGCTCGACGTACTCTCGCACGCCGCCGGATTTCCCGTGGCCGATAAGATCGAACCCGTAGACGGCGTAGCCGAGGGGGACGAAGCCGTTGACCACATTCAGGTAGCGCCCGGAATGCTCGCCCAGCCCGTGAACGACGAGCAGCGCGGCTTTTACCTTCCCTACGGGCAGCCAGGCTTGATAAAAGATATCGATATTCCGAACGGTCTTGAAATAGCCTTCGATGTGTTCCATGGGAAATCCGATTCAACTTCAGGCGGCTCGTAAGGCCACCACGCGGATCGATTACACCATAAAGATGCTGGTGAAAAACGTCGACTTTTTTAACCAGACACACCATCCCCCCTTTCATCCCCCCATTTTCCAAGAGAAAATGAGGGGATGAAAGGGGGGATGGTTTACAACCGTGAAGATGACATCAGCATGAATTGAGTTTTTCAACATCCTGCTAATATTATGGCACCAAACTTGGCAAACCACGCCGTTTTTCGCAAAGCAGGGAATTTATCTTCGAAGGACGCTGGTCCGGCGTTTTCGGTCAAACGCGCTTGGCCAGCCAGGCTTCCACATCCCCAAGAACGCGCTCGTGTTCCGGCTCGTTGAATATCTCGTGATACAACCCGGGGTAAATCTTCAGCGTCTTGTCTTTGGAGCCGGCTTTCTCGTAGAGAATCTGCGCGCCGTCCGGATCGACCAGGTGGTCGTCGCCGCCTTGCATGGCAAGAAACGGTAGGGTGATTTTCTTCGTCTCGGCCGAGACGCGATTGAGCGCCCGGAGCATTTCCGCAGCCAGCCGGGCGGTGGTTTTCCCGTGGAAGACCAACGGGTCGTTGGCGTACGCCTTCACCACCTCCGGGTCGCGGGAGATGGTGCTTGGATCCACGGGCAGTACACCCGCCATCGGGGAAAGAATCGAAAGAACCCTGCCCGCAATGACGGTTCCTTGCGAAATATGCGCAGCGACTTTGACAACCGGCGCCGAGAAGATGGCGCCCTGGAATTCGGCCTGATGGTCGAGCAGGTAATAGGCTGCGATCAGCCCGCCGATGCTGTGGCTGAGCAGGAAAATGGGCTTGCCCGGCTGCCATTGCTTTACCATGGCCATGTACGCCTCGAAAACAATGGAGAAATCGTCGAACCGCTCGACATATTCCCGCGGCCCGTCGGATTTCCCGTGGCCGATATGATCCACCCCGTACACGACGTATCCGAGCGGGACGAAGTGATTGACCACATTCATATACCGGCCCGAATGCTCGCCCAGTCCGTGAACGAATGGCAGCACGGCTTTCGGCTCCCCGTCGGGCAGCCAGGCTTGATAGAAAATGTGATTATTCCGAATGCCCTTGAACTTGCCTTCGATGTGATTCATAAGATCTCCTTATCCGGTTGATCTTATTGATTTTACAACCTATCTCGCGCGGCGGAATGTAAATTTTTTGTATAGAGATATAGTACCCGTATAAATCGGCAAGTTAACAGACTTAACCCAAAACCACCAACCCGATGGATAGGGCGATCAACAACTGGCCGGAATAGTAGGTTGCGAGGATGATTGCCTGCCCCAGGCGGAACGGCCGGCGAAAGCGGTTGATCGCCAGCGTCGCGTCGGAAGCAAAAAACAGCAGGGCGCCGATTGCGGCGGAAAGCGTGCCCGCCGAAAAGCGGGCTAGGCCGCGGCTGACGGCCAGGGCGACCATTACCACGATGACGGAAACATACAAACTCACGGCTCCCCTTAGGGTTTGAGATAATTTCGGCCAAAGATACGATAGTATCGCCGCACCGACGAGCGCGAGCGGAAGGACGGGCCATAGAAAACCAATGGCCGGCGCGCCGGCGAGAAAGGCGAAGATGTAGCAGATGTGCGCGAACAGGAAACTGACAAGGCCGAAGAGAAAACGGTTGCCGGGCAACATGAGCCAGACATCGCCAAACAGGGAGAAGAGCAGGCCGAGGCATATGGCGCGAGCGTACGGGTCGGATCGAACGGTGCCGGGCAGCAGCGCCGCGAGAATAATCAGTATGGTTGTGAGCGGTTTAAAAATAAGGAAGAGCGTGCGGTATGGCGGACGGAGGTAGTACACAACAATGGCCAGGCTGGCCGATAGAATGACGGCTAGGCTGAGGAGGGGCAGGAGCAAGTTCAACGCCATGCTACACCTCGTTTGGACATGATGGAGGCTCCGTAAAAACACCGAATCTGTTACGAGCAAACCTCGCGCAACTCTTTGCGTCGCTTACTCTCCCCCCTTTCATCCCCCCATTTTCTTTTAGAAAATGGGGGGAAAGGGTTTTTTTTTGGGGGGCGGGGAGATAGGAAATCGGAATCGGAGAAGCAGCCATAATCTAAAGGAGTACCCCACCGCGTCCGCCGCCTTTTACCCGCCATCCACCCAATCGAAGGTGCGGGTGACGGCTTTTTTCCAGCCGGAGAACAGACGGTCGCGTTTCTCGGCGTCCATCCTCGGCTTCCACTCTATATCCATTCCCCAATGGCCTTTCAGTTCGTCGATGCTTTTCCAGAAGCCGACGGCCAGACCGGCGGCGTAGGCCGCGCCCAGGGCCGTAGTCTCGGCCACCGTTGGGCGGATCACCGGGACTCCCAGGATGTCCGCCTGAAACTGCATCAGCAGCTCGTCCCTCACCATGCCACCGTCCACTTTGAGCGATTTCAGCCGGACGCCGGAATCTTTTTCCATCGCGTCCAGCACCTCGCGCGTCTGGTAGGCGGTCGCTTCGAGCGCGGCCCGGGCAATGTGCCCCTTGTTGATGAAGCGCGTCAGCCCGACGATCGCGCCGCGCGCGTCGGACCGCCAGTACGGCGCGAACAAGCCGGAGAAGGCCGGCACGAAATAGATGCCGCCGTTATCCTCGACTGAGCGCGCTAGCGTCTCCACGTCCGCGGATGTTGCGATCAGACCGAGATTGTCTCGCAGCCACTGGACCAGCGCGCCGGTGATGGCGATCGAACCTTCCAGGGCATAGACTGATTTTTGGCCGCCGATCTTGTAGCCCAGCGTGGTCAGCAACCCGCTGGTGCTCGGAACGGGGAGCTCCCCCATGTTCATCAGCATGAAACAGCCGGTGCCGTAGGTGTTCTTGGCTTCGCCGGGGTTGAAGCAAGTCTGTCCGAACAAGGCCGCCTGCTGGTCGCCAAGGTCGCCGGAAATGGGAATGCCCTCCAGAGATGATCCGCTGGATGCTCCGTAAGGGCGCGGTGACCGCGCCCCGACAAGGCCGTAGACTTCCGACGAGGAGCAGATCTTCGGCAGCATCGAGCGCGGGATGCCGAGCAGGTTCAAATTATCCGTCATCCCAATCCAGGGTGTTCAGGTTCATAAGCAGCGTGCGCGAGGCGTTGGTGACGTCGGTGACGTGGACGCCGCCGGTTAGATTCCAGAGCAGCCAGGTGTCGATGGTGCCAAAAAGCAACTCGCCTTTTTCGGCCTTGCGACGCGCGCCGGGTATGTCCTCCAGGATCCATCGGATCTTCGGCCCGGAGAAATACGTTGCCAGCGGCAGGCCGGTCGTCCCGCGCAGCCGGTCCGGGCCGCCTTCCCGGGCCAGCTCGCGGCAGATGGAATCCGTGCGCGTATCCTGCCAGACGATGGCGTTACCGACGGGGAGGCCGGTGGATTTTTCCCACACCACGGTCGTCTCCCGCTGGTTGGTAATCCCGATCGCGGCGATCTCCTTGGGGTCGATCCTCCCTTTCTCAAGTGCCCGCTGCATCACCTCCCGCGTGCGTTGCCAGATCTCGAGCGGATCGTGTTCCACCCAGCCAGGTTGCGGGTAAATCTGCCGGTGTTCCTTCTGATCCATGGCTATGGTGTTTCCGTCATGGTCGAAGACGATGAAGCGGGTGCTGGTCGTCCCCTGGTCGATCGCGGCGATATATTTCGGCATCGAGCGCCTCTTTTTCCCTCACCCTTAATCCCTCTCCCAGCTTACCCCCGCTTCGCGAGGGCAGGTGCTGGGGGAAGGATGGGATGAGGGTCGGATGAGGGGAGATTATTCGCGGGAAATTCCTGCCGGCGGCAGGCTGCGGGTGGTGACGATATTCACGCCGCTTCCGCGGTAATCTTTGATCAGTACCGTTCCGCAAACGGCGGGAAGACGGACCGATTGCTCCGCAAGATCTCCGATCAGCCCGGTGATGAGCTCGCGGGGAAGCGCCTTGTCGGTTCGCACGGGGATATAGGGGAACGCCCGTGAATCGGTTCGAACGACGGCGGTGACCACCCGCTTGGGGGCGAGCATCTCCTCCCGGCCGTACACCTCTCCCTTCGGGCAGCGGTTCCCCGTGACGGAGATTTCTCCCTCGGCCTTCATTTCAATGGTGAGCTTGCACCCGATCGGGCAGACGATGCAAACCATCTCGCGCATCACACCCTCCGTGCGGATGAATGGACGCGTCGATTCCGCTTCCCGGTTAAAGACCGGTTCATCGTCTTCATCGGATCGCCACCTCCAGGCAATTTTCCTCGTCAAGGCTAAGCGCGGGAAAGTCGTCGGGCCGCAGGTTGAGACGGATCATTTCCGACGGCTGCACGTGCGGGAGTTTCCGCTTTTTGAATTCCACCCCGTTGAGCTGCAGGGAAAGGACCGCGTCGTTTTTCACGATAAGGGACCGCAGGTAGAGCACGTTCTCCTGCTGCGGAGCATAGAAGTTGGGCGTCACCGAGCGGACGTTCGCTCCCGCGGTCAATCGGAATTGTCTGGCGCTCTCTCCGGCGAGATACCGGTTCACCGCTTCGTCCGCAGCGCCGCGCCTCCTCGGCCACGTAATCCACGAGGTCGTGCACGTGGAGCACGTTGCCGCAGGCGAAAATTCCCGGAGAGGCGCTCATGAGGTTGGAGTCGATGCAGGGTCCGCCGGTATCGTCGTTGAGCGGAACCCCGGCCTTGCGGGAGAGTTCGTTTTCCGGAATGAGCCCGACGGAGAGCAGCACGGTATCGCAATCCAGGCGGAAAGTCTTGGCGTAATCCGGCGCGCCGTCGGTAAGCGGGGTCACCTCCACGCCGTCCACCCGGTCGCGTCCCGTGATCCGGGAGACTATGTGGGAGAGATAGAGCGGGATGGAAAAATCATTCAGGCACTGTGAAATATTTCGCGCGAGCCCCGAGGGGTAGGGCATGATTTCCACCACGGCCAGCACCTGCGCGCCCGCAAGCTTCAGGCGGCGCGCCATGATCAGGCCGATATCCCCGGAGCCGATCACAACCGCCCGGCGGCCGGGAAGATAGCCGTCGATGTTCATGAGCCGCTGCGCCAGGCCCGCGGTGAAGATTCCCGCGGGCCGTGTTCCGGCGATGGCCACGTTGCCCCGGTTCCTTTCGCGGCAGCCCATCGCCAGCACCACCGCGCGGCAGTCGAGCCGCAGTATGCCGTACGCTTTCCCGCAGGCGGTGACGACATGCGCTTGCTTCTCCCCGGAGATATCCAACACCGTGGTGTCGAGATAAACGTCGATTCCTTCCGCCAGCACTCTGGAGATCAACCGCTCGGCGAACTCGGGCCCGGTGAGATCGGCGCCGAATTCGTGAATTCCAAACCCGTTGTGGATGCACTGCATCAGGATTCCGCCGAGGAAATTTTCCCGGTCGACAATGGCGACCGACCGGCCGCCTTCGCGCACGGCGAGCGCGGCCGCCATCCCGGCGGCTCCGCACCCGATCACCACGGCGTCGTAGGATTTCTCAAGCATCAGCCGCCGCTCCCTTCGGATGCCTTTTCGCTCTGCACATCCCGCGGCGCCTCGCCGATCCGGCCGACGACGAGTTCGCTGCCCTTCCCGCGCTTGGTGATGGCCTCGACGGGCAGCCCCGTCTCGCGCGCGATGATCGCCAGCACGCGGTAGGTGCAGAAACCACCCTGGCAGCGGCCCATCCCCGCGCGCGTGTAGAACTTAATCCCGTCCAGGGTGGTATGCCCCTTGCGGATGGCCTCGATCACTTCCGCTTCCGATATGCTCTCGCACCGGCAGACAATTTGGGCATAGGCCGGTTCGCGGCCGGCGAGGCCGTCCAGTTCCGGAAAGGGCATCTCGTAGACTTTGGGGCAATGTTGGATGGAAGGCACGAAGTCCGGTTTTTCCTCGAGCGCCAGGCCGTCTTTTTGCAAAAGATTCCTGACGTATTCCGCGATCGCCGGCGCGGCGGTGAGGCCGGGGGATTGAATTCCCGCCGCCTGCACCAGGCCCGGCGCTTTTTGGGAAATGTCGATATAAAAATCGTCACCCGGCAGGGTGGGGCGCAGGCCTGCGAAAGACGTGATGATATCCCGCTTCGAAATCGCGGGCACCATGCGGGCCGCAAGCGCAAACACCCGGTGGAGATTATCGGGCGTAGTGCTCAGGTCGTCCTTTTCCTCGATCTCCACCGCGGTGGGGCCGACCATCATCGTGCCTTCCACGGTCGGGATCACGAGCACGCCTTTGGAATTTTTCGCGGGAACAGGGAAGATCACATGGTTGGGGAATCCCGGCGCGTTGTGGTCCATCAGGAACTCTTCCCCCTTGCGGGGGATGATGTGGAATTCCTCCGCGCCGAACATCGCCGAGACCTCGTCCGCGTACAGGCCCGCGGCGTTTACGACCCGGCGGGCTTCGAGGATTTCGCCTTGCTCGGAAATAAGCTGCCAATGGCCGCCCGCGCGCTGCGCGGCGGTGAGCTTCCAGTCGGTGAATAGTTTTACCCCGTTCTTTCGGGCATTTTCCACCAATGCAAAGACGAACCGGTAAGGCTCGATGATCCCTCCGGTGGGAGCCCACAGCCCTCCGACGGTATCGCCGTTGAGTTTGGGCTCCAGTTCGAGAATGCGTTCCCTGCCCACGATTTCAAGCTGGGGAACGCCATTGGCGATTCCCCGATCGTAGAGAGATTCCACAATTTTCAATTCTTCGGGAGAAAAGGCGACGACGAGGATTCCGACCCGGCGGAAGGGAAACCCGAGTTCCGACTGCAGCCGGTCGAACATGAAGTTCCCTTGAACCTCGAGACGCGCCTTGAGGGTGGAGGGGTTGTGGTGGAACCCGGCGTGGATGATGCCCGAATTGGCCTTGGAGACGCCGAAGGAGACGTCTTGCCAGCGCTCCACCAGGGCGACGGAAAGATTGTAGGCCGATAGCAGCCGGGCGATGGACGCGCCGGTGGTACCCGCCCCGATGATCGCCACGTCGAACATAGGATTATTTAATTCACGATCGCTCATTGGAATCTTTGGCCGAGATACTTTCCAGTATCTACTCAGCCCCACTCAAGCTGGAAGGAATTTCACGGGATTGATGTCCGGTTTTTCTCTCCCTCATCCGGCCTTCGGCCACCTTCTCCCAGCTTATGCTGGGAGAAGGGCGGGATGAGGGCGGAAGGCTGAATAGTAAACTTTCCCAAAGTAATTTCTCTTCCACGCAGCGCTTCCCGCGGGAAAATCGCCGAGCGTGGCAAATCTTTTTCGGCGGTCGAACCCTTGCGATAGCCTACGGGGTTGGCCTCCTCGGAATTATACTCGCAGACCAGTCGCAAGCGGGCAGCGGTGACATCGAAGCGGGGAGCAAACGCCTGGAAATGAAGCGACAAAAGGACGTGGGATCTGCTGCGCAGGATATCCGTTACTGGGATTTGGCAATCAAAGGAGCGGATCAGAATCGGTCCGCCCGCATAGTGGAAGGACGAAAAGTTGCCGGCCGGATACCTTTATCCCGCTCTCGCGGGATGATGAGTACCCCGCAGCTTGCCCCGCATTCCTCTTTATTACTTGAAGAATGCGGGGCTTGCTGCGCAGTTCTTGGGGGTTGTGCCCTTTGATATCGCGTGGCTTACCGCGCGGTCATTCATTCTACAGGAATGGCAGTCCGGATTCGATACTCAAACTCTAGATCCTGGGAAAAGGCGGGAAAATGCATATTCCGATAATCGCGACCAAATCCGGAGTGACAAAAAAATTCGGAAGGGGATTGCGGCCGGAATGGAAATCCGAGGAAGGAGAATAATTGTTCCCCTCGGCTGAAGCCTGTGACGAGCAGGTTTGTGGATTCCATCGACTGGATGTAATATCGTCCAAGAGAATCGCCGGCAGCAAAGCGTGATCCAATTTCAGATCATCTCTTATTAAGGAGAACCCCGTGACACGTTTGCAAGGACCGCTGGCCACACCCGGTCAATCCATTCTTTTCGGCATTCCCGTTCTGCTGATCGGTCTGGCGGTATGCGCCGCCGGCGGGGTTTCCGGAATGAAATCAGCGTCCGATCTTTCCCGAATGCAGCATGCCTCCGGATCAGTCATTCGGGTGGATAAAATTGACACCACCTTCAAACCAGTGGTGGAGTTCACCACCTCGGCGGGGAAGCAGGTGGCTTTTACCGACTCGGTTGGAGAGAGCCCGGCGGCCTACAAACCGGGTGATACGGTGGATGTAGTTTACGCGCCGGACAATCCCGAGGGCGCTAAAATCTATTCCCTCCTCACCATCGCAATGCAAATCGGATTGCCGCTACTCTGCGCGGGCTTCTTCCTAGCCACCGGTGTAATTATGATCTCCAACGGCGTCACCCGCCGCCGACAAGCCGCCCACGCATAGCGGGATTGTCGTCGCAGATATTTTCCGTGCTTCGTTATGAGCCATCGTTTCAGGCGGTGATGGATCGGAATTTCATAAAAGAGTAAATCGCTCCACCTGAAAAAAACCGGGAAGGTCATCGACCTTCCCGGTTTGATAAAACGATAGTTGATCACCGGCGGGTAATCGGCCGCCTACAACACCGACGCGGGACCCGGGGCGGGGTTTAGCGGAAGAACCAGAGGCGCGCGGGGGTTTTGGGTGAAATCGAAATCCAAAAGGAGATTGCCCAATTGCGGCGCGTTTTCGCGGACGTCCGGTCTGGGATCCGGCCGGCCGTCGGTTTTCGGATCGATCCGCTGGCCGCCCAGAAAAAGATCCTCCATGAGCTTGACGTACGCGTCGTGGCTGAGAATTTGATGGTCGATGAATCCCTTTTTGGCGTAGGCGCTGATCACCAATCCCGGCACGCGCAATCCATAGCCGTTCAAATCCACGCGCGGCGGAACCACATTGTCGTAGAAACCTCCCCAGTCGTCCCAGGTGAGGAATACGGCCGTGCTTTCCCAATCCGGGCCCTGCATCACGGCGTTGATCAGGCTCGTCGTCCAGGTCTGCCCATCCTTCACCAGCGCCGGCGGATGCTCGCTGTTGGGCCCGCTGGGCGTGATCCAGCTGATCGCGGGCAGCTGTCCGTCTTTCGCATCCTGATAAAAGTTGGTGACGTCCGTGATGTTCTCAAGCTGGCCGTCTTCTTTCACCGTGTCGAAGTAGGGCAGCGGATTCCAAATGCCCGGCGTTTTGGCGTCCTGATGGACCGGCGGGCAGTCGGCGGCGTCGTTGGCGCAATCCGGCTGCGTTCCCGTTTGAACATAATATTTCCAGGTGACGTTGTTCCTAAAGAGCAGATAGGTCAGGTCGGTCCAGGCATAATCGGGGGTGACTGCCGGAGATCCGCCGAGAAGACCGGCGAGGAAATCCGGGGGATTCTGAGGGTGCTCGAGCGCATTCACGCAGCTCAGGGGATCACCGGCTTTACTGCACCGGGCCGACCACTCGGAAACCATGAACAAGTGCTGGGGCAGACTCCAGGAGGCATTCGGCTCAAATAAGTGGTCCTGCAAAACGAAAGTTTCGGCATACGTCCAATAATTAGGAATTTCCCGGGCATCATGGTATCCCATGACATCGGTCGCGGAGGTGCCGCCGCAATCCGGGCTGTTGGTGTTCTCGCAGCCGGCTTTCCCGCTCTCAGCCTGCGCGATGAACCCGTCCATTTTGCCGCCGTCGATGTCCGCGGTGGCGTTCGCTTGGCCGTGCGGTCCGCCGTAATTCTTTTCGGCCGTATTCAAAAACGGATAAACGCACTGCCCCGTCTTGGGATCGTTTATGCAGACTGTGAACTTGCCGTTCTGGCGCGGAAAGCCTTCCGCGCCAGGAAAAGTTCCAAAATACGTGTCGAAGGAACGATTTTCCTGCATGATGACGACGATGTGTTTAATCTTGGCGCGGGCCAGGGCGAGGGTTTCCCCGGTCACCGTTTGGGATGCGGTCGGGAAGCCGGTCGGCGCAGGAGTTTTCCCGGCGGACGGACTGCCGCCTGACGAGCCGGCGGCCGCCGCGGGGGTAGGCTTCAACATCGCGGGGGACAAACAGGCCGCTAAAAGAAGGAAGCCCAGCAAATTAATCAGCAGTCTTTTTTTCATCCCGTTTTTCCTTTCCCCGAATATCTCCCATTATGGCGGCGAGCGAGTTGATTTTGGCCGGCCTTCTATGAGTTGATCCAGATTATACGAGCGATGCTAAATGGCGGAATCTGGACCGGCACGCTCGGATCCAGGGTTTGGACCTGAGCCGCGGTGTGCGTCCTGTCGCTGAAATTACCGGCCACGAGCAAATCCACACTCGCAGGACGGCTCTTTGAATTCTGTTGGGCCGGATCGAACCAACGGGGTTCGGCCGAGGCGTTCTGCACGATCAAGGTTGTCGATGCGGCGGATTGGAATAATCCGCCTTCGACCGGAAGATAGCTCTCTGAAAAATTGCCCAGACCGGTGACGGGCAGGGTGTCCCGGTCGATCATGCGCTGGAAGGTGCCGCCCTGATCGGCCGCCTCGTCGAACCACTGCAGAACGACCGTGGCCGGCATCGGCCGATATTCTCCATTCGAATCCGCAACGTACATTTGAAACACGCTCTTGCTGTCCGCGTTCAGCGTGAAGTACAGCGCCCGGGTGACGGCTGGATGGCGCAGGAACGCGAGCGTTTCGCGCGCTACGAGTTGGGCGGTCATTTGCGGCGGGATGAGATCCGGTTGGCCGAAGGTGCTGGTGAAATTTCCCCCGGTCGGACTCCATTCCGTGATCCAGATTTCCTTTCCCGGCAGCCTGGCGGCCAGGTCGGCGAGCGCGCGATCCACGCCCGCATCCGCGCGGCCCATGAAGAGCTGGAACTGCTCGTCGACGCCGGGATGGGCCTCCCGCGCGATCATCCCGGCCGGGTCGGGGTAAAGGTGGACCGTCACCGCCTGGAACCAATCCTCCGGAGCCAGCGCCGAATCCCAATTCAGCAACCGCTGCTGAAAATTGGATGGATCCGATGGAGGGATGGTAAAGGCCGATCCGGAACTTTGCACCGCAAACTTTGCGCCATTCCCGACGATCGGCCGCAGCGCCTCCTCGTACCGCTTCATGACCGCCATCGCGGTTGGTTCGTCCGGCCATTGGCGCATCACGTTCGGATCGCCGGCCATGGCGATCCAGAATTCATTCCCCAGCTCGATCGTCTCCGGCAAGGCGTGCTCCGAGGCCAATTGCGTGAACCAGGCGGTCTGCTCGCCGAGCGAGGAAGTTTCCAGGTTGGGAACCAGGATCACGTCCGCGCCGATCCGGGAGGCGAAGGCCTGGTACTCCTCCATGTGAACGCCGCCCGGGAAAGCCTGCGCGATTTTCGGGGCGACCCCCGCCCAGAATTTATAGTAGGCGCTGCTGTTGGACTGCGGGTTGAATTCCAACAGCCCGGTGCGCCAGTTATAGTAGTTGCTTTGCGAGCCGCCGGGGAAACGGACCACTCCCGGCGCCGTCGTTTGAATGGCGGCGATCTTTTGCGGATTATCCAGCAGATGTTCGATCAGGGATTCGACCGAGGCGCCGAGGATATTCTCAGGAAGCTGGCGGGGATCACCCTGCGGAGTGAGGCTGAGTGGAAGCGCTCCGGCGGGCGGCGTTTGGGCGGCCGGCGGGATCGTGGACGCGATCGTTGCCCCGACGGTTGCTCTCGGCAGCGTGAGGGACAACGTGGCGGCGGGTGTGCTGCAGGCAAAAGCGAGAGCAGCGCTTGCCGCAAAAAATAGGAAAATCCGAACCCTTGCCAGGCGATAAATGGCCGGTCCTCCTGGTTAGAACTTATATCACGGCTATTTGAACGCCGTAAGAATTGAATGTGAATTTATTGTGATGAATTGGGGTATGGGAAACATAGATTTGAAACCTCTGAAAAAGACCGCCGTCGGGGGGCCTGCCCCCGACTATCAACCGCGCCGGTCCCCGCTTCGCAGGGATAAAATAAATCCGGCTTAAGGCCCGGCATTTAGCCGGGCGGCTCCCTTCGCGGGTTGTGCGAGGTCTGTTGAGAGGTCGGAGCGGCCGTCCAGCGCACCTCGCGGGATTACCTCCGGACGAACGACGATTTTCAGAGGTTTCGATTTATTAAAATGATCGGAGGAGCGACTATCGAAAGTCCTTTGTTGACCGATTGCCAAGCATAAACCCCGGCGGCACTCCAAAAAAGCAAACGGAGTGCCGCCGGTTTTTCGGCCGGCTTAAGCCGCTTCACCTGCGTCCTCCCGCGGGTTGTTTTATTCCATCACCCGCAGGGTGGAGGGGATGTCCATCCGCGCCATTTTACGGATGTTGAGGAGCGGCGTCAACGCGACGACGATCACCCCCATCACAAACGCCGCGACCAGGGTCGTTGGCGAGAGGACGATTCGAAATTGGATCGTCCGCATCTGGGTGGCCATCCGCTCGGTCATCATCCACACCAGCACAACATACCCCGTACCGATGCCGAGCAGCGTCCCCAGCACGCCGGTGATCAGGTTCTCCAGCATCGCCATCCGCGTGGCGGTCCCGACCGGCAGGCCGAAGGCGAACATGGTGGCGATCTCCCGGGCGCGTTCATCGACGTTGATGCTGGTCGAATTGAAGGTGATCAGGAAAGCCAGCAGCGAGACGGCCAGCGCGACGATATACATCACTCCGAGAAAACTGTCGAGGATGCTCTCGAACGAATCCACCATGCTCGCAACGGGCTGGACGGAGGCCACGCCGGCCTGGTCGAACAACGCGCGTTCCACCTCGCCCCGGCTGACGCCTGCCGCGGGGTTGATCCAGACGATGTTGGTCAGCCCGCCGAGCCCCATCAGGCCGGTCTGGCGGATGTCCAGGTAGGAAATCGCGCGCACCGGGAGCGCGTGGGTGCCGATGACTTTTACTTCTTTCTCGGCCAGGCGGAAGGAATACAACCCTTCGCGGAGCGGGAAGGTGAGGGTGATCGTATCGCCCGGCTTCACGCCCAGATCGTGGGCGGCTTTTTCCGAAAGGATGATCCCCGGTTCGTCGGAGTGGCGGCTTCCGGCCGTGATGGTGGGCTTCCACAGCGCGCTGTCCAGATCGACGGCGTCGATGATCGTTTCCAGTTTGACGCCGCCCCGGGATACGTATCCCCCCACCTGAATGCCGCCTTCCGCATCCGCGACGGCCGGCAGCGAGCGGAGGGTTTGAATCCATTCGCTGGGGTAGAAGCGGTTCAGATCAACCTCCATGCGATTGGGACTATTCTGCAGCAGTTCGCTTTTTGCCTGATGGATGGTGGTCAGGAACGAATCCAGCATTCCCAGGATCGCGATCAGCAGCGTCACCGCTATCGTGATTCCCGCCAGGGTTAGCACGGTGCGATACGGCGACCGCAGGACGTTGCGGACCGGCATTTCGACGAAGCTCCCGCCGGGAAGCGGCAGGCGGGAGAGGGCGGGGGCAAATCCGCCGCCCTTGGCGACGAGGTGCCCGGTTTGAATCGCGTCCACCGGCGAGACGCGCACGGCCCGCCACACCGGATACAGCGTGGCGACAAAGGGGATCGCGATTCCGAGCGCCGCCGCCTGGGCAAACAGCGGGAGTTGAAACGGCGTCCGGAAAACCGGCATGGGCATCATCTCCTGGAGCATCCGGCCAAACGCGTTGTTCAGGAGCAACCCCGTTCCAATCCCCAGCAGCGCTCCCAGGAGGGCGATCTGAATTGCCACCAGCAGCGGGCGGATGGCGAGGACGCCGTCCGGCATGCCGAGCGCCATGCCGATCCCGATCTCGCGGCGCTGGGCCTCGACCATCCGGCTGGCGAGGTTGAAGCCGCCGAAAGCCGCCCCGGCCAGGAACAGGTAAGCGACCACCATGTACATGGCTTGATCGCCGCTCACATCGTTGTACAGTTCATTGTAGGCGGCGTCGTCCTTGGGCGTCAGAAAAGAGACGGCGGCGTTGGGGAACGCCGCGGCCATCGCGCCGCCGATTTCCTTTTGGATCGTAGAGGGGTCTGCTCCGCTCTTCAGGGTGAGGAGCAGATCATTGACCATCCCCGGATGGTTGGTTAGCGCCTGCGCCGTTTCCAGCGGAACAAACACCGCGGCGAAGTTGGATTCAGCCATCATGCCGCCGTTGTCGGTCATCACCATAAAGTACTCGGGCGACATCCCCTGTCCCACATAATCCAGCGCGGCTCCGCCGCTCAGACGGAGCGTGCCGGACGCGGGCAGCCCGTAGTATTTCGCGAAATGATATTCCAGGATCGCGGTGTTTTGCCCGGCGTCGGCCGGCTGCAAAGCCCTTCCGCTGTTGATAAACAATCCGTTCACGGCCGGGCCGCCGCGGGAAACGTCCACGCCGATCAGGCGTCCCGGCACTAGGATGGTCTTTCCGGCGGTCGAGGCGTCGACCAGCGTCGAAGCGATCAGCCGCACCTCGGTGTTTTTGATCCAATCCTTGTGCGGGATGGTTTGGATCGCGCGCTGCAGCTCCCCGCCGTCGACAAAACTTTCCCCCAGCGTCACGCGGAGATCGTACATATTCAGCAGCGCATAGCTCGCGTCGTAGGATTGCTGCCGCCAGGGTTTGTTCGCTCCGAGCCCGGCGTACACTCCCGTTCCCAGCGCGATGATCAGCGCAATCGCGGCCACCTGCAGCCAATGAGCCCGCAGATCCCTCCAGGACCAGCGCAACCACAGTGTCAAGGTTTCCATCGCTCGCCTCCTACCAGCTGAGTTCCGCCAGAGCGGCTTTGTGATTCGGCGGCGCGCCGTCGAACGCGATTTTTCCGCTGCCAAGCTCGATCACCCGGTCGGCGGCGCGGGAAATCTCGCGGTTGTGCGTAACGACCAGCACGGTCTTGCCGGCTCGGGCCTGCGCGCGCAACAGCTCCAGAATCTGCACGCCGGTCCGGAAGTCCAATTCTCCGGTGGGTTCGTCGGCCAGCAGCACGGGGTTGCCCGTCGCCAGGGCGCGCGCAATGGCCACCCGCTGCTGCTCGCCGCCGGAAAGCTGGTGCGGAAAGTGGTGCAGCCGCTCCCCAAGCCCAACCTGCTCCAACACCTGCTTGGCAAGATGGGAGGCATTTTTACGGCCGCGCACGTCCAGGGTGAATTGCACGTTCTCGAGCGCCGTCAAGCCGGGGAACAGGTTAAACGTCTGGAAAATAAACGCCACAGTCTCCCGGCGCAGCTTGCGCAGATCCAAGTGATCGGTGGGAAATGTCACCTGGTCATGGATGGAGATCCTGCCGCTGGTGGGCGAATCCAGCGCGCCGATCATGTTCAGCAGAGTCGTTTTCCCGCTTCCGGACGGGCCCAGGACCACGATGAATTCGCCGCTCTCAATTTCGAGCGAAACCCGGTCGAGGGCCGTCACGCTCAGCGGGCCCAGAACATATTTCTTGGAGACGGATTCCAGTTTGATCATGGCAAAATCCTTCCTTGGCATAAAAAATGAGAGGTCTTTTCTTTTGGGGGCGCGATGGACAAACGCGGCGGTCCGAATCGCCGTACCCATGCCCGAGCTTTCGATCCACGATGCGGTTACCCGTGAAACGAATGCAATTTGGCTCTCGGCCTGGGATCGGGTTACGGGGAGGGTTTGCGGAGCGGGGTCAGCCCGGAAGTGAACGGAAGCGGAAGGCCCGCAACGAATAACTCGAACCCTGCAAAAGCAGCCCGATCGGAACGAAGATCCATCCCGGCCTGGACAAGCAGCCTTGATTCAATAGCGGAACATCATCTGCGTTGATGGGCCATCACCTCCTTTGTCGGTTCCTTCCTCATCCCTTGGCGGGGTTCTCCGGGCCGGCTTGACACCGCGCCGGAGCATGCTATACTTTATAAGTTAGCATATGCTAACAATCTTGGTTAGTATAACCACCAAATGCAAATTGTCAAGAGGCAAAATGACGCCTGCCCATCCTGTTTCCGCCGAAAACCGCCCCACGCCAACCATCGAGGATTATCTGGCCGTGATGTACGTCATGGAACGCGACGGGGAAGAGCTGGTCCCGGCGCGCCTGGCCGAATCCCTGGAGGTGGCGCCGCCCACCGTGACGGTCACCCTCAAACGCATGGAGCGGGACGGCTGGATCGCCACGGGGGGAGCGAAAGGCATCCGCCTCACCAAGACCGGTTGCGAGGCGGCCCGTTCCGTCATCCGCCGGCACATGCTCACCGAATGGATGCTGGCGCGGATGCTGAAAGTGCCCTGGTCCCGCGTCCACGCCGAAGCGGACCAGATCGAGCACACCATCTCGGAAGAGACCGCCGCGCGGATGCGCGCCAATCTCGACGATCCGCAGACCTGTCCCCACGGCAATCCACTCCCCGGATACGAACGGATCGCTGTCGATTGGCACCCGTTGACGGAGATAGCTTCCGGCGAAAAAGTTACCATCCGGCGAATTCACGAGACGGCGGAAGACGATCCGCAACTGCTCCAATTTTTAGAGGAGCATGGCGTGGTTCCAGGGGCGAAGGCCGAGATCTTGGAAATCCTGCCGTTTAACCGGACGATGAGCCTAAAAGTTGGGAAAAACAAGGTGGCTTTGGGATTTTCGGCGGCCAAGTATATTTATGCGGAAAAATAATGGAATCCGATGGAGCGGGTTGTTTTGATATTCCGCCCAGTGGAGCGTAAACAACCAAATCAAGAACTCATCTGCCTATCGGCAATCGATCAGAGGAATTATGTGGATCATCCGCTGCATTCTGCTATTGACGCTCATCGCCCAAGTTTGCGGTTTTGGCTACCTGATTGGCCGCCGCAGGAACTATGTACCGATCCTTGAAAACGGCCCGCTCAACCTTCTGATGGTGGTTCTCTATAACCTGCTTTGCTATCTGCTCGCAGGTTTGCCGTCCGATCCGCGCGTTTTTCCCCGTCCGGCTTTCTTGACGAATCCGATTGTGGGGATCGGCTATCCCGCGGTTGGAATTCTCCTGATCGCCGCGTCGGTATCCGTATGGTGGATCGCGGTGCGCCAAAGAAAAACACTCGGCGGTCAGAAGGTGAAGGCGGGCCTGCTGACGTCCGGGATTTATCGATACGTTCGGCACCCCATTTACGCGAGCATTGTCGGGGCTTCGCTGGGCTTGGCGCTCACCCTTAAAACCTGGGATGGGTTGCTGATGATGCCGGCTGTACTTCTGGTAAATCTTTTAGAAGCAACCTTCGAGGAACGATCCGATATTGGCGCGCGATATCCGGACGAGTATGCGGCATATCGAAAGCGGACGAGGATATTCGGTCCGGCATGGTTCTGGGCTGCTCCGGCGGGAATCCTGCTGGCGATCACGGCGATTGCCTGGTTATAGAGCAAAAAATTCTCGATCAGAATTAATTTTAAAAAAAATGAAACTCTCGAATCCATGGAATCGATTTATCTACCGGCTGTGGGCGCCGGTCTACGACGCCCTGGACCGTATTTTCTTTTCCGCCGGACGGCGCCGCGCGCTGCAGCTGCTGAACCTAAAGCCCGGCGAAAGCGTGCTTCTGGCCGGCGTGGGGACCGGCGCCGATCTGCCGCTCCTGCCGCCGGGTGTGCTCGCGCTCGGCATCGACTTGAGTTCGGCGATGCTGCAGCGCGCCCGCGCGCGGCTGCCGCTGCCCGGACGGATGATCGAACTGCGTGAGGGCGACGCTCAGGCGATGCAGGTCGAATCCAAATCGTTCGATGCGGCCGTCCTGCATTTGATCCTGAGCGTTGCGCCGGAGGGCGCCGCCTGTTTCCGCGAAACACTGCGGGCGCTCAAGCCCGGGGGGCGCGCGGTGATCTTCGATAAGTTCGCTCCCGATTCCGGCCGGGTTTCCATCCAGCGGCGGTTAATCAACATCTTCACCACGCTTGCCGGAACGGATGTCACCCGGAGTTTCGGTCAAATAGCTTCCGGCGGGGGCTTCGAAATACTGCAGGAGGAGAAAAGCCTGCTGGGGGGCGCGTATCGGATTATCCTTCTTCGCAAGAACCAGATCCGGGAGCCAGCCAAGAACATCTGATGAAATAGGGGAGACCGAAAAAACCGTTTTTATTCCTCCGTCGCGGGCAGCGAACCGAAAACGACCTTTTTTTATTCCCGCATTAGCCGCCATCTAACTATCTGCATATACCCCGCGGGAATATTCAGAATATCTTTGAGTGGAACTGCATCGAGCAAAAAATCTGCAGCGGCGCGCTGAACGCCGGCGGTTGCGCCAAAACTCAGATTTATGGATAATCCTTCCCATCACGATTTGAAGATCCCTTTCGGAAAGAATCTGCAAGTGCGCTGTTCCTTTGCCGGGGCACAACGGAGGTGTTTATATGTCCCAATCGAAATTCATCACTCGGCGGCAATTCATGCGCGCCGCCGGCGTAACGGCGGCCGGCGCGGTGCTGGCCTCCTGCAATCTTTCCCTCCGGGCGCCCGGCGTAGAACCGACCGCAGAGCCGACCGTAACGCCGACCGGGATTTCCCATCCGGCGGTCTCCACTTCGGTGTTCGCCAAACCCACGGTCCTCGCGCCCGTCGCCACGAAGAGCGTGCCGGTCGTGGACATGCGGCCGATCATTAAAAACATCGGGCTGCAGGTGCGGACGCAAACGGGCTCCGCGCCGTGCGCTTCCCACGCGTTTACCTTTCTCCTGGAATACCAGTATATCCGCCGCGTATTTTCGGATCTTTCCGAAACCTTTCTGCAATACGCTACCTTTCAAATCGAGAAGCCCGTTATGAAAGGGGGAGAGAATTTCTGGGCGCTGAACATCGGCTATCAAAAATGGGGCGTCGTGCCGCAGAACCTCGTCCCCAATCAGGATCAGGCGCCCGCCACGATTCCCATGAACGTCCTGAACGCAGGCAAGAACGGATTACGCCTGTCGCAATCCTTCCTCAAGACCTGGGATTCCTCGTCCGGGGCGACGCCGGCGCAGCTCGACCAGGCGACCGCATTTTTGGATCAGGATGTGCCCGTCGCCATCGGCGTCCTCTGGCCGAAAAATTATCAGACACAAAAGATTGATGGGATTGACGCGATGATCGTGCCCACCGCGGCCAATAAATGGGACGTTGTCTCCGACGGGCATGCGGTCGCGCTCGTGGGCTATGGGACCGGTTCCCATTTCCCAGGCAACGGCTACTTTATCTTCCGCAACAGCTGGGGGATAAGTTTCGGGGATCAGGGATATGGGTATATGCCGTTCGATTACGTTCTGAAGTACGCCAATGATCTATGCGTATTCACCTATCCGTGATCGAAGAGTGTTTCCCCTGTCTCCGGCGAGGCTTCAGTTTCGAAAAATGTCCAACCGCGGACCATACGGTCTGCGGTTGGATGTTCCTTGCCGGACGGAGCTTTCCGTAAAAATAACTTGAGGAGCTGCGGCGGGTCAGCCGCGCCGAAACGCCGCCAGGCTTTCCAAATAGGAATCCGGCATTCCGATATCGAACCGGGTGCCGTCCATGATCAACCCGTAAAAACCGGCTTCCCGGCGCAGTTTTTCCAACGCCGAGGTTAATTGAAATTCGCCCCGTTCCCGGACGTTGTTTTGGATATGCTCCTCGAGGTGTTCGAAAACCTTCGGTTGGATGATGTACAACCCGAAGACGGTGAGGTATTCGCCCTCCGCCAGCCCCGGGGCCCGCAAATTGTTGCGCGCATAATCGGCGGTGGGTTTCTCAGCAAACTCGCTGATGTTCAGGATCCGGCCTTCCTCGATCCATACGCCGCCGACGGTTCCGAAGTTGGCGATCTGCCCCTCCGGTGTGCTGCGCAGGCCGACGATGTTGGTCCCGTACCGGTTGTACGCTTCGACGAGTTGCGCCGCGCAGGATTTTTCTCCCTTGGCCCGGTACAAATGGTCTCCCAGCATGAGCAGGAAGGGCTCGTCCCCCACGGCATCCCTGGCGCAATAAACAGCGTGGCCGAAGCCCTCCTGCGCCTTCTGGGTGACAAAGGAAACCCGCTGGCCGATCTCCAGGATGCGGCCGGCGAAGTCCTGGAAGTGCCGCGGCAGTTTGTTGAAGTTCTCAACGGAAACCGGATCGTTGAAAAAGGATTGAAACTCGTTCCGATCCTACGGTTGCACGACGATGACGATTTCTTCGATCCCGGCGGAGAGCGCGTCTTCGACGATGTACAGAATGGCGGGTTTGGCGATCCCGTCCCGGTCCACCACCGGGAAGAGTTCCTTCTTGGTGGCCTTCGACGCGGGGAACAGCCGGGTCCCAAATCCGGCGGCGGGAATGACGGCCTTTCGGACCCGCTGCGTGGGGTGAAGCGTCAGCGCGAGACACGAAAGCTGCAAATCCCTTTCCAGGATCCCGATCGCGGCCCGCTGATCTTCCGCGCTGCGGGCGAGAAATTGCGCGGTGCCGTCCCCCTGCGAGCCCACTCCTTTTCCGCCCCAAATGTGCGGAGCAAGCGGGCCGTAGGAAAGGATTTTATGCAGCGCGGGAGCGGTCAGCTCTTCCGGGCAGGCGGGGATGGCGTACCGGTCGAACAGTGTTTGGGCTTCCGTCATCAGCGCGCCGAGCCGCCGGGCGTCGCCTTCGCGCAATGCGTCCGCCGCCTGCCCGACGATGCGCTTGTTGATCGGGCCCAGAAGTTCGTGCACGCCCCGTTCGATGTCCGTCTCCGCGATCGGATAGCTGCGATTCAGGCGGTTGAGGATTTCCATCGTATCCTTGCGCGATTGCAGATCGACGATGACAAAGTGAAGTTCCCGCGCCACGGTCAGCGCCTCGGTGTCCAGCCGGTCGCCGTCGAATGTCATCAGCACCGGATGGTTGCCGAAGGCGCAGCCCTGGTCCATCCGGCCGCAGCGCGAGGGCGTGGTGATCTCGCCCATATACGCCAGTTCCATTTCGCCCCGCACGGTAAGCTTCAGATCGTATACGCGGTTGAAGGCGCGGGCCGCCAGCACGCTGATCGCCGCGCTGGAGGAGAGGCCTTTCCGGATCGGAAGGTCGGTTCGGTCGTTGTGGATGACCAATCCGCGCACATGGTGATGGATGAGCGCCTGATAGGCCACGCCGGCGATATAACTCCAGAACCCGCCTTTCTCCGCCTCTTCCAGGAGCGCCTTGGGTTGCATCGGGATTTCGTACGGGCCATGCAGCGCGCCGTCCCGGGTGGTGGAGGAAAGGACCATTGACGTGGGGTGCGGTTCCACCTCGGCATAGATCCCCTGGTCCGTGCCGCACAAAAGCGTATATCCCTTCTCGATCTCGGCGTTGATCCTCCGGTACCCGCCGGCCCAATCGGAGTGCTCGCCAAAAAGACAAATGCGTCCTGGAACGAAGAGTCTCATGCGCTCTCAAAAGAACGAAAGAATGGATTGGCCCGGCCGGGCCGGTTTCGCGTTTGCCCAGGCAGCGTTTTCCCTAATGCGCTCCAACCATTATAAAACAAGCCATACCAACGCCGTTCCCGCAAAAAAACTCGGGAGTAGAAGACGTTCGCTCTCGTGTTTTCCTTTTTCTCTCCCTCATCCGGCCTTCGGCCACCTTCTCCCAGCTTATCCCGTCGCTTCGCTCCGGGACAGGTGCTAGGAGAAGGATGGGATGAGGGGGGAAGGCTGAGTAGTTACTAATTCTTATTGTAAGCGGGCCGTCACATCCGCGTAGTAATCATTCTCGCAAAACGTTGGACACTCTGGGGATTCGTTGGGTGTCACCGAGAGGCAGAAAGCGGCAACTCGACCGCTCCTCCCGCATAGCCTCAAGCGCCAAATCATCCTCAGCGAGCGGACGATAGGCGCCCATTGCGGTAATCGAATCGAAAGGAGAAGGATCACGCGCGGCATTTACCAATGCCGGAAGTTCTTGGAATCTCCGAAAAGATTTACCCATTCGATGATCGGGTGCGGAATCCATCGGAGGCCGCTTTCGCAGGGAGAAAAATCCGAGCCGAACACCATCGATGGGATGGCGGGTTAAAATAGAGGAAAGTCAGGGCTGACCCTGCGCGGGTTTGCGAAAATGAGTATTCAATGATTGTTCTTCCTTTCCGTGTACCGGACTTTGCTTTCCATTACAATGCCCAACTTGCGCCTGGAGCGGAATGCGGAACTGGCCAACCGCTGAAAGGAATCCAACCCGGATATGGAATCCGCGGAATGTTCCCGGCCCTGCTGGAAACGGGCCGGGAGAAAAAGGAGAAACGAACTTGAAGACGATACTCCGATCGATGGCGATCACCGGTTTTATCCTCTTGGCGGGATGCTCCGGACTGCGATCCTCCATAAAGGGCCTCACGCAGGCGTCCCCGACGACCGACGCGAACACGCAAGCGCCTCCGGTCGAAGTCACCCTAGCCGACGGCACCAGCGTAACAATGGTGTATTCGACGATAGCGAACCTTCCGTTGCAAATGTTATCTATCAACGGCAAGAATGAGCAAGGACCAACCGTACCGGATTTTCTCGCCGCGGCGGGGGTAAAAGACTTTTCCCAGGTGACGTTCACCGGGTTGGAGAATAAAACGCTCACGTTCACGCGCGAACAACTTAACGATTCGATTATCCTCGCCTTGCGGGAACATCCGCGGGCCGTAAATCTCATGAGCCCGAATATTCCCGTCGACCAGTGGGTCTTGCATGTATTCCGGGTTCAGGTCCAGTAGAGGCCGGTCGTAATTTGCACCGGATAATCCCTAACAGGTTGTTGAAACAAGCACCTAAGGTGGTCGAGCCCCGCCCCGGCTTCGCCGTGGCGAGGCCGGGGTAGCGGTTTTTGCGTATTCCCGGCCCGACCCGCCGGGGCGGGCGAGACCACCGGTTTTCAGTGGGGTCTCGATATGCCCGCATAGAATGCGGGCTACCCCGGCCCGCCCGGTGGGTTTGCCGGGGCTGGCTCGACCAGCTTTTTCTACACCCTGCTAAAAGATAATCCGGCGCGGTTTGAATCGGGCAGGCTTGTTTCTATAAAGATTAGGCTTTCAGTTTGTCCAAAGGTTTTTCCGGGATGGACAGGACGGTACAAAACGGTCCCCCCAGGCGCCGGCCGAAAGGCCGGCGTTTTTTATTCCGCATATCCGGGCTGAGAATCATCCCAGAAGATCTTGCGAGGCATGGTTCGCGGATTACTCCCATTCAAAGTCGAAACGGCGGCGTTCCTCAACCAGGCTTTACCATTCGGTGATTTCGCGGCATACGGCGACGAGCCCCAGAGGCGCGCCACATCGGTCTCTCAGAAGCGTTAAGGTGATCCGCACCGGAAACCGGGTTCCATCCCGGCGTTGCTGGATCGCCTCCCCTTTCCAGCATTCGGTTTCCAATACCTCCCGGAGGACCATGGCGCCCGAAATATTTTGGAACCTAGTGGGGAGAATCTCGTCTACGGAATGATCCATGACTTCGGCCACGGTCCAGCCGTACAGGATTTCGGCCGCTGGATTCCAGCTTTGGATTCGCATTTCCATGTCCGCAACAACGATCCCGTAGGATAAGCTCGCGGCCAGATTGGCTTGATATTCCATAGTCCCCGGCTCTCGGTTGCCAGTGAGCATGCCCTCGAAAAGTCCGCGCGCGTCCTTTGGGCGGTTGTCTCCAGGGGCGGCGAATTGCGTTTCTTCCTGCGCGGGATGGGAGGATCGGATTGAGTTGACGGGCGGAAGAAGCTTACGGAGATTCCTGGCTTTCATGCGATCCCAATCGGAAACGGGGAGGCAATGGGTTCCGGCCAATTCAGCCGAATGTAATTCCTCCTGGAAATCTGTATTCTCCAAGTGTTTTGGATTTTCGGTGGCTAGCTTTGGCAGGTGATGCCTCTCTCTGTGTGTTGGAACATCTTTGCTTCCATGCCGGGCGGCGGGAAATCGGGGGGCGGAGAGAACTCTCAGGAGCGCCTGCATCAAGAGATTGGGGCCGGACGCATCGGCGTCATCCCTGATTAACCCCTCCTTTGGATCCATTCGCCAATCCGGAACCGGATTGCGTTTTTGTGGAGTGCCGCGCACCAGCCGCAGGGTGTCGGGATTCCCGGAGAGCTCGCGGTCTTTCTGGGGATTTCTCGAATAACTCACAGGCGCGAGATGCGGTGGATGCATCCCAAGATAAGCCTCCGGCGCATTTGGACGGGCTTCGAAATGGATGGAGGCGTTTTCCGCCAGATCCAGAGTTTCTATTTCGGGCTCACGAAGGGCGTTCTGCATTTGCGGAGAAAGAGGAAGCTCCACAACCACCGCACCCAGTCGCTCTTGGAATCCTCCACTAATAGGAGCGAGGGAGAAGAGGACCGGCGTCGGGGAGCCCTGTTCTCGGACCACGCGAATGACACACCGGGAAGGGACTCCTTGCCGTGCGTTTTGGAAAGAGGTCTCGAATATCACGCGATCCGACGGCGCGATCCAATTCGAAATCGGAACGCCGGATAATTTTCCCGGCGGTACCCCAAGGATTCCCGCCAAAGCACTGTTCGCGCGAACGACGATGCGGTCGGCGTTCAGGATGGCGGCACCCTCGTTCATTTCCGTAAAAAATTGCCGGTAAGCGCTATCCGCGTCATCGGATATGAGGATTTCATTCCCGGCTTGGACCTGAACATCGGCATCAATTATCTCCCCCGGAAATTCAATGCGCAGCCGTGTCTCGGGTTCAGCAAGCTGGGAACGAAGGTCATGCATGAAGGGGAACATTACATCGCGGTTTTGGTTTCGATACATTATGGCTCCGACCCATCCCCGGTTACGGCTTATGGGAATCCCATTCATTGGAAAGGCGATTATTTTTCGATAGAAGTCCGTCCCGCGATTGCCTGGGGTTCGGGAAGCATGCCCGCTTTTCCAATCGTTGTCACCTCGTCCAGTTTGATTTTATGGAATTTATGGAGAGGTGAAATTAATAAATATTCGGAAAAATTGGCGGGATTCAAATAGTTTCATCCCTTAACAGTGTGCTGAAAAACAACAATAATGTCTTTGCGAGTTTACCCTTGCGCCTGCCCTTGCGCCTGGCCTTGCGAAGCGAGGGAAGCGAGGGAAGCGGTGGCGACCGTCTGCCCTCGTGCACTTCGGAGGAAGGGAGCGAAGCCCGTCCCGGCAAGTCCCCAGGCGGGCCGGAGCAATCTCGATTTTCTCCGTCGAAAACCCAGGATTGCCTCCCCCGGCGCCCCCGGCCTGCCCGGCGCCTGTCCTGAGCCCGAAGGGCGAAGGAAAGCCGGGGCGGGCTTCGCAATGACACCCTCAGACTTTTTCAGCACCCGTTTAAAAGCAAGCGGAAAGCAGACAAGCGTCGATATTTTATCGCCGGAGATTGGATTTTCCGGCTCGTGGGTTTACACATCGCAGACCCCGACGGCTTTGGGGAAAATGCGCTATATTTTCGCCGGCCCGCAACGGGATTCACCGGGTGCGTGGAACGAGGGGATCATTACTGGAATCACAACTCGGATCGGTCCGAGCCCTCCGGGCATAGTCGGTCGCGCGATTCTTTTCCTAATCGCGCTCCTGCAAGGGGAGCCAAAATGTAAATGTGGCGCCATGGTCCGTCGAATTTTCCGCGGTAATTTGGCCGCCGTGTTCCTGCGCAATCTCGTAGCAAATCGAAAGCCCCAATCCCAGGCCGCTGGATTTTGAGGTGACAAACGGCTCGAATAATTTTTTCATCATCTCGGGTGGAACCCCGGGTCCGGTATCCCGAAAAACCGCTCCTACCCTGAGGGCATCCTCCGAGAGAAGCAGATTCACCGAAAGGGTCCCGCCCTCCGGCTGCATGGCCTCGATCGCATTGGTCGCCAGATTGATGAACACTTGCTGGATCCGCTCCTTGTCGCAGCGGACGAGGCATCCTTCCGGCCCCTTCGATTGTTGCCAGCGGACCTTTCCGGTCTGCAATTGAGAGTTCAGCAGCGTCCGGACTTCCGCGAGAATGTCGGCCAGATCATGCGGCTGGAGAGCCTTCTCCGAACGAGGCCGGTAAAGCTCCCGTAATTCCGCCACCAGGTGAACCAGGCGCTGCGTTTCGGAGGAAGCCATGCCGATGTAATTCTGGATCGAGGGCGCGGCGGGAGCTTCCTGTTGCACCAGATACAGGCAGTTCTTGATCGTCTGCAGCGGGTTGTTCAGTTCGTGCGCCACCGATCCCAGCAGGCGCCCCATGGCGGCCAACTTTTCGGTTTGGATCAGTTGTTGGCGCGCCTTTTGTTCTTCGGCGAGGGCGGATTTCAGGTCGGCGTACAAATGGGAATTGGTAATCGCCAGCGCTACCCGCTCCGCAATGGACCGCAACGCGGTCAAGTCGGCGAGGGTATAGAGGGCCTCGGGCGTGGATCGGGTTACGGTCAGCGTGCCAAGCGCCGAGCCCTGAAAGAGAAGCGGCACAACCAACATCCCGGATGGACCGGGCCGCGGGATGGACAAGACGCCTTCCGGGCCGCCGGCGCGGCGGATGGTTTCCGCAGACACAACCGGGAGGAAGAGGGGTTGTTTGGCTTGAAAGACCCGTTCGATCAACCCCTCCAGCACGCCGGAGGGAGCCCAAGCGGGGGATTCCGAATCTTCTCCGGCGGCACGATGATGGGACGCAAGGCTCAGCCGGCCGCCGGCGGATGACAGGTGGATCCGGCACTCGTCGCCGAGCAATTGCGCAACGAGCGCGGCGATCTCATCCATCACGGGGTGATAATCCGGCCCGGCTTCCGCCAATATGTGCGAGATCTCAGACGTGATTTCGACCCGCCGCGTGTTTTCCCAAAGCAGCGCCTCCGCCTGTTTGCGCCGGGTGATGTCGCGCGCCGCGGCAATCACCCCTTTGACGTTGAGGGTCTCATCGGTGTAGACCGATGCGTTGTAAAGCACCGGGGTGGTGTGGCCGTCCCGATGGCGGATTTCCAATTCGTAGTCGCATACTTTCCCTTCGCTGAACACGCGGCGGTATCCGGCCCGGGCTTTCTCCTCGTCGGTGAAGTAGCTGGAAAAGTCCTTGCCGATCAGATCCTTTCGGGAAAAGCCTGTAATCGCCTCGGTGGCCGGGTTGGCGTCCCCGATCTTCCCGTCCAGGGTAATGGTCACCAGGGGGTCGATGGTGGCGTCGATCAGGCTGCGGTTGTAGGAATTTGCTCCCTCCAGTTCGCGTGTCCGTTCTTTCACTCGGGATTCCAACTCGCCTCGAATCCGGACCAGTTTATTCTCCGTTTCCATCCGCTCGGTGATGTCGGTCAGCGTGCTGACCGCGCCGAACACTGTTCCGTCCGCCTTGCGCATCGGCGCGGCGCTGATCGACACCCAGTGGAAGGCGCCCGTTCGCAGCTGGCGAAGCCCCATCACTTCCCCTTGGATGATTTCTCCGCGCAAGGCGCGGGGAACAGGCATGGCTTGCGGATCCGAGACCGGCCGGCCGTCGGTGGTCTCGATTTGAGTCACATGCGAGGTCCGATCGGCGAGGGACAGGCCAAGATCGTCCGGTAAATAGCCGGTGATCCTTTCGGCCGCCGCATTCATCCGGACGACATGATTATCCAGATCGTAAATCATCACCCCGTCGGCGATCGAGGTGATGACGGTGTCGAGTTCGGCGGCGCGCCGCTGCACCTCGTCCAGCAGATGTTCGCGTTCGGTGATGTCGTGCAACACGGTAACCGCCCCGACGATCCGGTTTCCTTGCCGCAGCGGGGCGGAGGCAATCTCCATCCGCACCTCGCGGCCGCTCGCGCCGGTAAGAATATATTGCTCGCCGGCAACCAATTCGCCCGTCAGAGCGCGGGCGGTGGGCCTGGCCGCCGGATCGATGGGGCGTCCGTCGGCGTGCCGCACGGAAAACCGTTCGAAAATATCGGAGATGGGCATCCCGGTGGGATCGGCGCCGAAGATTCGAACGCCCGCTTCGTTCATCCGGCGGAGAAGGGAATCCGGATTGTAAACCAGCACGGCCTCCGTCATGGAAGCGAAAGTGGCGTCGAGTTCGTCGGCGTGTCCCTGCGCCTCCACCGCCGATTGCTCGCACAGCTGGCGCTGCTCCTCCAGCTGCACCAGAAGTCCGTCGCGCGCGGCGCGCATCCGAATCGCACCGATGCCATAAGCAAGGTCATTGGCAAGCTCCGACAGCAGCGCCAATTCCTCGTCCGAGAACGGGTCGGGTTCGCGGGAATATATTGTTATCGCACCGAACGCTTTCTCGTCGGCGATAAGCGGCAAGGCAACCGAAGCGGCGTAGCCGCGCTTGAGCGCCTCCGCGCGCCAAGGCTGGAATTTGGGATCGGTCAGCATGTTCCTGCAAACGCTGGCCTTCCCGGTGCGGATGGCCGTGCCCGTCGGGCCGCGGCCGCGTTCGCTGTCCGCCCAGGTGACGTGGAGTGTTTCCAAATATCCCTCTTCGAAACCGGAATAAGCCACCGGCCGAACGCTCCGGGCCTCATCCTGATCCGCCATCCCGATCCACACCATGCAATGGCCGCAACTTTCCACAACGATCCGGCATACCGCTTCCATGAAGCCGGTTTCGTCCCGGGCTCGCATCATCACTTGGTTGCTCTCGCTGATGGCTTTCAGCGTCCGGTTGAGCCGGAGAGTTTCGTCCTCTTTTTTCCTCCGCTCGGTGATGTCGCTGCAATAAAGGTTCGCATAACCCGCGTTCGGAAAAGGGACGATAGTGACCAAAAAAACCTTCCGGCCCATCGCGAAGTCGGCCTCCAGTTTCGCGCGGCTGTTGAATGCCTTCTTCACGAGCGCGACCCACTCCGGCGGGATGAGTCGGCCCACTTCCGCGAGCCGCTCTTCGCCCAATGCGCTGCAGGATTCATTCGCAAAGAGGATCACGCCCTCGCGGGTGACCCGCAGGATGGGATTGGGATTTTCCCCGGGGAATCTTGCCAGGCTTCGGATTTGCTCCTCGGCCGCTTCCGATTGATCGGCGCGAGGCCGGATCGTTTTCAACGGGTTGGTTCTTCGATCCTCCGGCCTCCGCTGTTTTATTCCGCCAATTCGGCGCCTTCTCTCGATCCGTGGCTTGCGTTCCGGCGAACGTGTTCCGGATTTGCGGCTCGAGTGTCGGATGCCGGTTTTCGAGGCGCGTTCCGTTGGCTTCGGGGAATTTATTGTTGCTTGGTCATCGGGCCGCCGGCGCTGAGAATTGATTTTGGTGCCGATCCGTTTATTTTTCATTCGCTCGTTCCTCCTGAGGCAGCCGGCGCCTTGGATGCGGGGCTGTGGAGCCGCTTCTCCGGATTCCTTGAAAACCTTTGAAACCGATGCCCGGTGGACACCTCACCGACGGGCGCCGATCGAAATTTCTTTCGAAGGGAAATCCGGGCGATGAGTCCATCGAAGGGATGGACCTTTGTTCTTTGATCGAAAGGGATTTCTGTTTCTCCGGAGCAGCCAACCGATATCTTATATCTTTTTGGAGAATAGCGCTATTTTTCCGCGAGCGGCCGTTGCGAAGCGCCGGCCTCCCGGGTCGGCGGAGGGATGGCGCCCTCCCGTGGGAACCGGACCTTGGTTGAGTTTGAAGGGATTGGGCAATCTTGGTAAAATCCTATTCTCAATTCGGGAACGCCGCGGTTTTGGGTTTCCGTTTGGCCCGGACGGTCCGGAACCAACTGGCGGAGAAAACCATGTCCCAGGCTCAATCCATCCTCATTGTCGACGACGAACCCAATCTCCGCCAATCACTGTCCATGATCCTCCAGCGGAACGGCTACCAGGTGACCACCGCCGGGAACGCCGCCGAAGCCTTGAAATACCTGGAGGCGGGCGAATTCCATCTGGCCTTGCTGGATATCAAGATGCCGGATATGGACGGCATCACCCTCCTCGAACGGATCCGGTCCAAATATCGTTCCATGCCGATCTTCATCCTCACCGCGCATGCCACGCTGGAAACCGCGATTCAAGCGGTTCACTGCGGAGCCAACGATTATCTGCTGAAACCCATCGAAGTGGATGTAATCCTGGAAAGGGTGAGCGGGGCGTTGCAGCAGCACCGGCTTCCCCTGCGGCGGCGGGAAATCACCTCGCAGCTTCACGAACTGCTCTCTGAACTCCACCGGATGGAAAATCCTGCCGTGGCCGCCGCAGAAAGCGCCGCGCCCTCTGCGCCCGTCCAGGACGCGCGTTTTCTGAAACGCGGAATTTTTACGCTCGACCTCCATACGCGGACGATGCAGTCGGAGGGCCGGACCGTCCAGCTTCCCCCCTCCACGTTTAATTTTATGGTTTCGCTGCTCCGCCATTCCCCGGAACCGGTTACGTATGAGGTCCTCGTTCGAGAGGTGCAGGGATACGAGCTCTCGCGGGCCGAAGCGCGGGAATTGGCGCGCGGGCAGGCGCACGAACTCCGCAAGGCGCTGGAACCGGATTTAAGGCATCCGCGCTACGTCATCACGGTCCGGGACGTAGGCTATCGACTGGTCACATGAATAACCCGTAAAAAGAATTAATCAGCCCCAATTTTTCCCCAAGATTCCCAATTGTTCACTTGAAAAACCTATATAGAATTGAAATAGGAAGATGCCGACCTTCATCGGAAGAGGTATTGCGGGATGTTTGCTCCGAAGACAATCCTGGTCGTAGACGACGATCTCAACCTCCGGCAAACCCTGGTCATCATTCTCCGCAATGCGGGATACGACGTTTCCTTTGCTGAAAATGCGGAAAAATGTCTCCTCTTGCTGCAAACCCGGAATTATGACCTTATGGTTTTAGACCACAAAATGCCGGATATGAACGGAATGACCCTCTTGTCGGCCATCCGGCGGACGTACCCAGATTTGCCGGTCTTCTTCCTTACAGGAAATGGCTCCCCCGAACTGGAAAAGGAAGCCTTGGAAAAGGGGGTAAAGGCCTATCTGGTTAAGCCCGCCGATCCCGAGAAAATCCTCGCCCTGGTTAAGTCTATTTGCCCGGTGGAATCGTAAGCAGTTTTTTTACTCCCATAGAGTTTGATTCCCATCTACAATGCGCATGACATATACCTGGAAGTATTGCCATTCGCACCCAGCCATTGGCACTCCTGGATGGCCTATCGGATTGAGATTGAGAAGTGGGGAGAAAATATTTCCGGTTGCTGTGCCCCTACACCGGGCGGCGGGCAATCGAAGAATAAATTACGGCGTGGGCGGTTGTACGGCCGATAGTCCCTTGCGCGCAAACTCCCGCAGGGCGATGAAATTTTCCTTCACCGTGCCGCGCCGGTTGTAAATCGCCGAGCCGGCCACCAGGACGGTCGCTCCGGCGGCGACGGCCATCGGCGCGGTTTTTTCGTCGATGCCCCCGTCGACCGCGATCCGGGCGGACAATCCGCGCTGGGCGAGCATTTTCCGAAGGCGGCTAATTTTTTCCAATTGCGAGGGAATGAAATCCTGGCCGCCAAAACCCGGGTTGACCGTCATCACCTGGATCACATCCACATGGTCCAGCACTTCTTCCACGGTATCGACGGCCGTAGCCGGGCTGATGGCGACCCCCGCCTCCACTCCCATATCATGAATCGTTTGCAAGGTTCGCCCAAGATTGGGGCAAACCTCCTGATGGACGATCAGGCGGTCGGCGCCGGACTGGGCGAAATCCCGGATGAACGAATCCGGATTATCGATCATCAGATGCACGTCCAGTTTAATCCCGACCAGCGGGCGCAACGCCAGGACGATTCCCGGCCCGAAGGTTAAATTGGGGACGAAATGGCCGTCCATCACGTCGATCTGGATCGCTTCAACGCCGGCGGATTCCGCCTCGCGGGCTTGTTCTCCCAAACAAGCGTAGTCCGCGGAGAGGATGGACGGTTCGATAATTATGTTATCCCGGTTATTCATCGCTTTCGCGCCTTGTCCCTCGACGTCGGAGCATTCCGCCCCTCGGCTTTCGACGGCTATTAAACCACAGGCTGTGTATTTTCGTTCTCGGGACTTTTTATCCTTCCTTTCCGGGCCAAGGTTTCTTCCCCGGAGGATGCTCAAGCGAAGACCGCGAGCCTTTTTGGGCGGGGGCCTATAAGGAGTCGCCCACCGGCGTATCTCAATAGATGGAAACCTCCGGGTTCTACCTCCATCGTCCTCTCATTCCACCCCGAATGAGTCCACCACACCTGTGGTTTTTTCCTATTGCTTTTCATCTCTGGAAAAGCCAAATAAATCAGCCTAATACTATCGTTGAAGGAAGTAACCTTCTCTCGGAAAAGGGTATTTTTATCCCGATTTCTGCATCTTTTTCAAATGAACCAAGCGAAGCTTGCCCCGCATTCCTATTTGTTATCGAAGCATGCGGGGCGGGCCGCACCATTCTTGGGGGTCGTTCATTGTGCCGCTGCCAATTCTTCCCATCGAAAGACAATACTTTTCCCCGCTATAATCGCTACCATAGAGAGGGGAAATAACGTCGGAACAGGCGTTTGGAAAAGGAGGAATTCATGCCCAGGAAACCGCTTCAAATCGGCGAAATGGCGCCGGATTTCGAGTTGTTCAGCGACGGCGGATCGAAAGTGAAGCTATCGAGTTTCCGAGGAAAACGGGTTGTCGTATATTTTTATCCCAAAGATGACACGCCGGGGTGCACGACGCAGGCTTGCGGGTTCCGCGATAAATATCATGTGATCGAGGAACAACATGCCATCGTTCTTGGCATCAGCCCGGACGGAGTTGAATCGCACATCCAATTCAAGAATAAATATAACCTTCCGTTCCGGCTGCTGGCGGATACCAATCACCATGTCGCGGAGGCGTACGGCGTCTGGGAAACGGGGTCCATGATCCGAAGCCATTTTGTCGTCGACGAAGCTGGGAGGCTGGCGGATATCCAGATTAAAATAAGCCCCGAGGACAGTGTCCGACAGGCGGTCGAAACGCTAAAAGCCAAGACGGCTGCAAAAGGGTAAACGCCGATTCCTGATCCGAAGGTCGGAACGGGGAATTGGGCGGAGCGGTGGCGCCCGCGGGAGAATGTTTAGAGAACCGCCGTCGATAATTATGGAGGCAGTCATGGCAACGAAAATTAATCCCGGACAGGCGAGCGCCGGGCAGCCGCGATTCCCAATCCGTTTCATAACCGAAACGCGATGGGCCTGGTTCTGGTTGATCGTGCGCCTGTATGCGGCCTATGAATGGCTTACGGCAGGATGGGCGAAGCTAAACGACCCGGCCTGGGTCGGAAGCAAAGCGGGCGTTTCCCTGGCCGGTTTTTTAAATCATTCCCTTACCCTGGCCACGGGAGCGCATCCGACCGTCCAACCCTGGTATGCTTGGTTCGTCCAGAATGTCGTTTTGCCGCAAGTGGCCGCCTGGAGTTATCTTGTTTCGTTTGGAGAGTTTCTGGTCGGGGTCGGCCTTCTGCTTGGAATTTTTACCGGCTTTGCGGCGTTTTTCGGGGGGTTGATGAATTTCAATTACCTTCTGGCGGGTTCGGTCAGCATCAACCCGCCATTGCTTGTACTGGAGATCGGATTGGCGCTCGCCTGGCGGATTGCCGGCTGGTGGGGAGGGGATCGCTGGCTGCAACCTGCTCTGAGTAAAATCAGGATCCGCCGTTAACCCACTTGGGCGGTTCCAATCGGATGAACGGAGCTCCGAACATCGGAACGGTGAAAAAATGGTGAGTGACCGAAAAGCGGATGGGATGCCTTCGCCATCTCGGTTGGAATCCTCCTCAGGGAAAATTGAGGAACGGCTGAACGCCGATCCCAAGGATCGGTTGCGCGTTGCGGAGGGCCGCCGGTTGGTTGCCGGATTAAGCGACCCGAACTCGCGGAGGCGGGCCGAGATCCGCGAGCAGTTGCTGATTTTGGGAACGGCGGCCATCCCCGCCCTCCTATCGGCCTTGGCGGATCCGAGCGTCCTCGTGCGCTGGCAAGCGGCGAAGGCGCTCAGCCAGTTTCACAATCCCGACACGGCCAACGATCTGATGAATGCTATGGAGGACGAGGATTTTGGAGTGCGTTGGCTGGCGGCGGAAGGGCTGATCGCGATGGGCCCGGCCAGTCTGGAGGCCGTGCTGCAGGGTTTGATCTCGTGCTTCCCTTCCATCCGGATGCGCGAGGGCGCCCACCACGTTTTACACGCCATGGCGGATGGCGGGCTCCACGATGAGACAATCGAAAAGTTGTTGCGCGCGCTCCAGGGCCTGGCGACGCAGGAAGAGGTGGGCTGGGCCGCGGAACGAGCGTGGGAGAAATTGATCGCGGGCAGCCCGGCCCGTCCAGGGGACGATCACGGAAGGTCGACGGGGCAGGGCGCCTCCGATCTCTCCCGGCGCGGGGAGTAAACTTTCCGGCGCCGGATTTTCGCTTCAGCGGGCGTTTGTTTGGCGGAGGAATGCCTATGCGGTCGCAAACCGTCTCACTCGGTAAAATCTTCCGTATCCCCGTCCGATTGGATTATTCCTGGTTCCTGATCTTCATTCTGTTAACCTGGTTGCTGGCCGGTTCTTATTACCCCGGCGCGTACCCCAACTGGCCGGTCGCGGAGTATTGGATTTTGGGCGCCGTCACGGCCGTGATGTTTTTCGTCTGCGTGTTGCTGCACGAGTTGGGACATTCGGTTGTGGCGCAGCGCAGCGGTATCCCGGTAAATTCGATCACGTTATTCGTATTCGGCGGGGTCTCCCAGATTGCGGAGGAGCCCACCAAACCGCTTACGGATTTCTTGGTCGCCTCCACCGGTTTGGTGGTCAGCCTGGTGCTCGCGCTTGCCTTTGCCGCTTTGCAACCGGTGGTGGCGGGGATTCCGCCGCTCCTGGCTCTGGCCCAGTATCTTGCCTATATCAACGGATTGCTGCTGCTGTTCAACCTTATCCCGGGTTTTCCGCTCGACGGCGGCCGCATGTTTCGGGCCATCGTCTGGGGCGCCGTGAAGAATTTCGACCGGGCCACGCTGATCGCCGCCGTGTTGGGGCGCATCATCGCCTTGTTGTTCATCCTGCTGGGCGTTTGGTTGATCTTCTTCGGCTCTTTCCTCAACGGCGTTTGGATTATCTTCATCGGATGGTTCCTGGAAAACGCATCCACCGGAGAAGTCCGGCAGCAGACGCTGCGCACGCTGCTGGCGGGCCATAAAGTTTCGCAAATCATGGGCCGGAATTATGTTTCCATCCCCGCCGAGATCACCTTGCAACGGCTGGCCGACGATCATATTCTCGGGACGGGAGGGCGATTCTTCATCGTTGAAAACGCCGGGGTCGTGGCCGGGATCATGACCCTGCACAAAGTGCGCGAGATCCCGCGCGAGGAATGGTCCCGCACGCTGGTCTCGCAGGCGATGATCCCGTTCGAAAAGGTGGATTGGACCGGCCCCGACGAGGAATTGTGGGACGCCCTGCAGAAAATGAACCAGGATGGGGTCAACCAGCTCCCGGTGATGGTGGAGGGACGGATCCAGGGCGTGCTCAGTCGGGAGAACGTCATCAGCTATCTGCAGACGATGCGGGATTTGCGCTGAGGGGGCGGTTGGAATCGCGGGAAAGGACGGCGCGGCATGGACGTTCCGATAAACGCCAAAGTGATTTGCTCCGACGGGGACTGCGGCCGCTCGATTTGCGCGATCCTCAATCCGGTCAACGACGGCATCACCCATGTGGTGGTGCGGGAGCCAAACCTGTCCAATCTCTCGCGTCTGGTTCCGGTCGAGCGGATCCAGGAGAGCGATCCGGACGTTATCCGGCTCTCGTGCTCCAAAGCCGAATTGGAGCACATGGAGGTATTTTCAGAAACCGAATTCCTGCCCTACGACCTGAGCGGGACCATGTTCCTGCAGCCGTATACGGTCCCCGCCGTGGCGGGAATCGTCCTGGAGCATGAGAAAATCCCGCCGGGGGAACTCGCCGTCCGCCGCGGTTCAAGCGTGGAAGCCAGTGACGGCTACGTCGGGACGGTGGACGAATTTATCGTCGAACCGGAACAGTACCACATCACGCATCTGGTTCTGCGCAAAGGGCATTTGTGGGATCCCCGGGACGTCACGATCCCGGTCGGGCAGATCGACCGGATTGCCGAACGGACTGTTTTGTTAAAATTGAGCAAGGCCCAGATTGGAGCCTTGCCCGCCGTCAAGGTGAAACGGCGCTGGTCGTAGCTCGCCAAACCGGCGCACGGCGCCGGGCGCCCGGATCGGCAGAAGAGGAGCCTCAAGCATGCAGACACCCGTTACGGAAATCGTCTGGCCGCTGGGAGTGTACGCCGTCGCGGTTCTACTCATGGTGACGGCGACGTTGGCGATCTCCTTCGTGCTGGGCGAACGCCATACCGGGAAGGCCACCGGCGAACCCTATGAATTGGGGATCGTCCCCGCCGGACCCTCGAGCGTCCGGTTCTCGGTCCGGTTCTATCTAGTGGCGATGTTCTTCGTCCTGTTCGATCTGGAGGCGGTGTTCATCTATGCGTGGGCCGTTTCTCTTCGGGAGGCGGGCTGGGCCGGGTTTGCGGAGATGCTGTTCTTCATCGGCGTTCTGCTGACGGCACTCGCGTACTTATGGAGAATCGGCGCTTTGGATTGGGGTTCCATCGGCCGCAAATCGCTGCAGCTGCGCGAGAAGGGAATCCGCCGTGATACCGACGATCGATAACCCGGGCGTCAGTTTCTCCAACCCTTCCCGGCCGCAACCGGCGGATACGCTCGAGGAGGCCGTCAAGCGCTCGGTGCTGCTGACGCGGTTGGAGGATCTGCTCGCGTGGGGGCGGAAGAATTCGATCTGGCCGTTTGGGTTCGGGCTCTCGTGCTGCTTCGTAGAGATGGCCACCAGCCTGACGAGCAAATATGATCTCGCCCGTTTCGGGTCTGAGATCATCCGCGGGACGCCCCGCGAGTCCGATATGATCATCATCGCCGGCACGGTGTTCGTCAAAATGGCGCCGGTGGTTCAGCGGCTATATGAACAGGTTATGGCTCCGCGCTGGGTGATCTCGATGGGATCCTGCGCCAATTCCGGCGGGATGTACGACATCTACAGCGTGGTCCAGGGAGTGGATAAATTCCTGCCGGTGGACGTGTACGTCCCGGGATGCCCGCCCAATCCGTACGCGTTCATCGAAGGGCTTACTCTGCTCCAGAAGGCGGTCGGAACCGAGCACAGGCCGCTGAGCTGGGTGGTCGGGCCGCAGGGGGTAACCCGCGCGCCGCTCCCGGCGCAGCGGGATCTCAAACAAGCCGCGCGCGCCCAGGCGACGATCCTGCGCGCTCCGGACGAGGTGTAGAGGCGCATGGCCGGCGGCGACATTTTCCAGGATCTGCAGCGGGAGTTCGGCCCGGATTCCGGATTCGCCCTGCAGCCGGTCCGGGACGAAGTTCCCACGATTTGGGTGCCGCGCGAGAGCATCGCGCCGGTCCTAAAATTCCTCAAGCACGACGCCCCCCAGCCGTATCGGATGCTATACGACCTGACCGCCATCGACGAGCGGAAACGCATTCACCGCGAGGGCCAGCCGGAGTGCGACTTCACGCTTGTGTACCACCTGCTCTCGCTTGAACGCAACGCCGACGTCCGCATCAAGTGCGCGCTGCCAGGCGAATACCCTACCGCCGCAAGCGTTACAAACATCTTCCCGGCCGCCAATTGGTACGAGCGCGAAGTGTGGGACATGTTCGGAATTAAATTCGACGGCCACCCTAACCTGCGGCGGATCCTCATGCCCCCGACCTGGGAGGGACATCCCCTACGCAAGGAACATCCGGCCCGCGCCACCGAGATGGGCCCGTTCCAGATGCCCCCCGAGCGGGTGGACCGCGAGCAGGAGGCGCTGCGATTCCATCCCGAGGAATGGGGTATGAAACCGCGCGGCCCTAATTCCGAGTATCTCTTTCTCAACCTCGGTCCGAACCACCCCGGCGTGCACGGCGTCATCCGCTTTTTGCTGCAGTTGGACGGCGAGGAAATTCTCGACGTCGTGCCGGAAATCGGTTTCCACCACCGCGGCGCGGAAAAGATGGCCGAGCGCCAGACGTGGCACACCTTCATTCCCTACACCGACCGGATCGATTATCTGGGCGGTTCGATGAACAACCTGGCCTATGTCCTGGCCGTGGAAAAGCTGGCCGGGGTCGACGTCCCCGACCGGGCCAAGGTGGTCCGCATCATGCTCTCTGAATTCTTCCGCCTGGCCAGCCATCTGGTCTGGTACGGCACGCTGGCGCAGGATCTCGGCGCGCTCTCGCCGGTGTTTTTCACCTTCAATGACCGTGAGCGGATCTTCGACATCGTCGCAGCCATCACCGGCGGAAGGATGCACCCGTCCTGGTTCAGGATCGGCGGTGTGGCCCAGGATCTGCCGCAGGGGTGGGAACGAATGGTGGATGATTTTTTGCGCTACATGCCCGCGCGCTTGCGGGAATACGACATGTTGGTTCTCCGCAACCGGATTTTCAAAGGCCGCACGCAGGGGATTGGCGCCTTCACCCGGGAAGAAGCGGTCGAGTGGGGCATCACCGGGCCGGGGTTGCGCTCGACGGGGCTCGGGTGGGATTTCCGCAAGCAGCGGCCATACGGCGGTTACGATCAGTTCGAGTTCGATATTCCCGTCGGCAAAAACGGCGATTGCTACGACCGGGCGGCGGTGCGCGTCGAGGAGATGCGCCAGAGTTTGCGGATCATCGAGCAGTGCCGCCGGATCATGCCCTCCGGTCCGTATAAATCGGATCATCCGCTCGCCACCCCGCCGGTGAAAGAACGCACGCTGCATGATATCGAGACCCTGATCGACCATTTCCTCGCCGTCAGCTGGGGGCCGGTGATCCCGGCCGGCGAGGCGTTCGCCGGGATCGAGGCGACCAAAGGCAACAACGGATATTATCTGATCAGCGACGGCGGAATTCACGCCTATCGCGCGCGCATCCGCGCGCCCTCCTTTCCGCACATTCAAATGGTGCCGCTCATCAGCCGCGGGTTGATGATCGCGGACTTGATCGCGATCCTCGGAAGCGTGGATTTCGTGCTGGCGGACGTGGACCGTTAGCGGGATGCTGAATCCATGCTCTCGCGATCTTTCGGCGCGGGTATGAGAAGAATAATTCTGCTTCCTGATAGTCGCGCTTCGGGAGAATAAATGCTGACATCCGACGAAATCCGCGAACTGGAAGAGGAGCTCGCGCAGTACCCGCAGCGGCGGGCGGGCGGCGCGGACGCGCTCAAAATTGTCCAACGCCGGCGCGGATGGATTTCCGACGAGACCCTGCGCGAGACGGCGGAGCATCTTGGGATGACCGCCGATGAACTCGAGGCGGTGGCCACTTTTTATCCGGTCATTTTCCGCCGCCCGGTGGGCCGCCACATCATCCGGATTTGCGACAGCGTCAGCTGCTGGATCATGGGATACGAGCAGGTGTACCGCACGCTCACCACAACGCTCGGCGTCCGGCTGGGGGAAACCACCCCCGACGGCCGGTTCACGCTGCTGCCCTCGGCCTGCCTGGGCGTGTGCGAGCACGCCCCGGCGCTGATGATCGACGACGATGTGGTCGCCGATTTTAATCCGGTGACTGTGAATCAAATCCTTTCCCGGTATCCATAAGAGGATCCGGGTTCCGACGGAGAAGTCTTGATGGAACGTCCATTAACCGGCAACATCAAGCCCGGCCAACCGCCGGCGGATGTAAAAGAATACGAGCGCGGGGGAGGCTACGACGCCGTCCGCAAAGCGTTGCGCGACCTGACCCCGGCGCAGCTCACCGGGCTCGTGAAGGATTCCAATTTGCGCGGCCGGGGCGGGGCGGGCTTTCCCACCGGCGCGAAATGGAGTTTCGTCCCGATGGGGGAAACAGCCCTGCGGCCAAAATATCTGGTGGCCAATGCGGACGAAATGGAACCGGGCACCTTTAAAGATCGGGTGCTGCTGGAGGGCGATCCGCATCAATTGATCGAGGGGATGATCCTCGCCGCGTACGCCATCCAGGCCGAGGCGGCTTATATTTTCCTTCGGGAAGAATATAAACAGGCCGAACGTATTCTCCGCAAAGCCCTCGCCGAAGCTTATCAGGCCGGCTATGTGGGGAAAAATATTCTCGGATCGCCCTACAGCCTCGAGCTGCATCTGCACATCAGCGCCGGCCGCTATATGTGCGGCGAGGAGAGCGGACTGCTGAACGCGCTGGAGGGAAAGCGCGCCACCCCGCGCTCGCGGCCGCCATTCCCGCAAACCAGCGGTCTGTGGGGCAAGGGGACGATTGTCAACAACGTCGAGACGCTCTCGAACGTGCCGCACATCGTCCGCAACGGCGCCGAATGGTTCCGCCGGCTCAGCCCGGGCAGCGACGGCGGCACGAAGCTCTACGGCGCGAGCGGCAAGGTGAAGCGGCCGGGATTGTGGGAGCTGCCGATAGGAACGCCGATCCGCGAGATCCTCGAGGAGCACGCGGGCGGAATGCAGGACGGCGTGCGCTTCCGCGGGCTGCTGCCCGGCGGCGCATCCACCGACTTTCTCACCGAGGAACACCTCGACGTGAGGATGGATTTTTCGTCAGTGGAAAAAGCCGGCAGCCGCCTGGGAACCGGCACGATGATCATCCTCGACGATAAAACCTGTCCGGTCGGGATGGTGCACAACCTCGAATTGTTCTTCGCGCGTGAATCGTGCGGGTGGTGCACTCCCTGCCGCGAGGGGCTGCCGTGGACGGAAAAGATTCTGCGAGCGCTCGAAGCGGGGCGCGGAGGGCCGGACGATCTGGAAGTGCTCGCGCGGCACACCCGGCTGCTCGGACCGGGGCGGACTTTCTGCGCGCTCGCGCCCGGCGCGATGGAACCTCTGCAAAGCGCGCTGAAATATTTCCGCGGCGATTTCGAGCGGCATATCCTGGAAAAACGGTGTCCGTGGAGTTGAACCCATGGCGGTGATTTTCGTCGAGAACAAACCGTACACGGTGAAGGACGGGCAGAACCTGCTGCAGGCCTGCCTCGGCCTCGGCTTCGACGTGCCGTATTTCTGCTGGCACCCGGCTTTCGGATCGGTGGGCGCCTGCCGCCAATGCGCCGTCAAACAATTCAAGGACGAACAGGACACCCGCGGGAAGATTGTGATGGCTTGCATGACACCGGCCGCGGACGGCGTGCGCATCTCCATCGACGATCCGGAGGCGAAGGAATTCCGCGCCTCCGTCATCGAGTGGATGATGCTCAACCACCCGCACGATTGCCCCGTCTGCGACGAAGGGGGAGAGTGCCACCTGCAGGATATGACCGTGATGACCGGGCACGTCCACCGCGAGTACGCGTTCCCCAAGCGCACCTTCCGCAACCAGAACCTCGGGCCGCTGATCAACCACGAGATGAACCGCTGCATCCATTGCTACCGCTGCGTGCGCTTCTACCGCGACTACGCCGGAGGGCGCGATTTCGACGCGCTGGCCGCGCACGACCACGTCTACTTCGGACGGGCCGAGGACGGCGCGCTCGAAAATGAGTTCAGCGGCAATCTGGTGGAAGTGTGCCCGACGGGCGTGTTCACCGACAAGACCTTCCAGCGGCACTACACCCGTCCGTGGGATCTCCAGACCGCGCCGTCGGTCTGCGCGCATTGCGGCATCGGCTGCAATACGATCCCCGGCGCGCGCTACGGCGAGGTGCGCCGCATCCGCAACCGCTACAACGGCGAGGTGAACGGATATTTCCTGTGCGACCGCGGCCGGTACGGCTACGAATTCGCCGGCGGCGCCGCCCGGATCGGCGAGCCGCTCGCCCGCAAGGATCGAAGCGCCGCGCTCGAACCGGTCGCGCGCGGCGAGGCGCTCCAATTGGCGGCTGATTGCCTTCGCGACCGCGGACGCGTGATCGGGATCGGCTCGCCGCGCGCAACGCTGGAAGCCAACTTCGCGCTGCGCCGGCTGGTGGGACCGGACCGCTTTTTCCTCGGCGTTTCGGCCGAGGATTACCGCACGACGGCCGCCGCCATCGATATTCTACAGGCGGGCCCGGCGCGCTCCCCTTCTTTAAAAGAAGTGCGCGCGGCGGACGCGGCGCTCATCCTGGGCGAAGACGTAACCAATACCGCGCCGATGCTCTCCCTCGCTCTCCGCCAAATGGCCCATCCCAAGGCCGATGCGGCCGCGCGAGCGTTCGACATTCCCCATTGGAACGACGCCGCCGTCCGTGAATTGGCGCAGGACGAAAAGGAAACGTTATTCCTCGCGACGCCGGCGGCCACCAAGCTCGAAGAGGTCGCCCTTCGATCGTATCATGCGGCGCCCGAGGATCTGGCCCGGCTTGGGTTTGCCGTCGCACACCGGATCGATCCATCATCCCCCGCGGTGCCCAGCCTTTCCGAGGAGGCCGACCGGTTGGCGGAGGAAATCGCCGGCGCGCTTCTCGCCGCCAAGCGTCCACTGATTGTGAGCGGCGCGGGGTGCGGTAGCGAAGCGTTGTTGCAATCATCGGCGAACGTGGCCTGGGCACTCTGCCGCCGGGGAATTCCCGCCATGCTTTCGCTGGTGCTGCCCGAGGCCGACAGCTTCGGCCTCGGATTGCTGGGCGGCGGCGATCTTCAATCCGCGCTGGGAGCGCTGCGCGAGGGGCGGGCGGATACGGTCGTCGTTCTCGAAAACGACCTCTACCGCCGGGAGAATCCTGCGGCCGTCGACGACGCGCTGCAAAACGCAAAGCACGTCATCCTGATCGATCACATTCAACACGCGACCGCCGCCAAGGCGGATCTGATCCTTCCAGCCGCCGCGTTTGCCGAAGAGACCGGCACGCTGGTGAGCATCGAAGGCCGCGCCCAGCGGTACTACCAGGCGCTGCTTCCCAAAGCCGGCGCCCAGCCGAGTTGGAATTGGCTGGAGGCGGTGGACAGTCCCGCATCCGGTTCGGGGGGGGATGAACCATCGAAGCTCGACGGTTTACTGGCGGAAATTGCGGCGGAGATGCCGGTCTTCCGTTCGATCGTGGAAATCGCACCGTCGGCCGATTTCCGGATCCTCGGCCAGAAGATCCCGCGCCAATCGCCGCGCTTTAGCGGTCGCACCGCCGTCGACGCCGATAAAAACGTGAGCGAACCCAAGCCGCCGGACGACCCGGATTCGCCGCTGGCCTTCTCCATGGAAGGGAGCGAAGGGTTCCCGCCGCCCTCTCTCCTCCCGCGCTTTTGGTCGCCCGGATGGAATTCCGTCCAGGCGGTCAATAAGGTCCAAGCGGAGATCGGCGGGGAGCTGCGGGGCGGAGATCCGGGACGGCGGCTGGTGGAGCCGCACGCCGGCGCGCGGCCGGAATTTTTCGGCGCGGTTCCCCCGGCGTTCGAACCGCGCACCGGGCGGCTGTTGCTCGTTCCCCTCTTTCACATCTTTGGATCGGAAATATTAAGCGCCCTGAGCCCCGGGATCGCGGAGCTGGCTCCGAGCCCGTATGTGGCGCTTCCTCCCGCGGTTGCCGCTGAGCAAAAAATCGCCGCGGGCGAAACGATCCGGGTGGAAATGGGCGGCGCCGCGCTGGAGCTGCCGGTAAAGATTGTGGAATCGCTCGCGAAGGGCACAGCCGGTTTGCCCGCCGGCCTGCCGGGGATGGACCATGTTGCTTTGCCAACCTGGTGTGCAGTGCGTAAGATCCTCCAGACCTCTCCCCTTGCCCCTCCACAAACTGGGGAAGGTGTTGGGGGAGGGGCGGGAGCTGGAACGTGAGCGATGTCGTCATCCACCTGTTGACGATCGTCGGCGTCCTGGCGGGAGCCTTGACGATCGCGGCCGGGTTGATCTGGGTCGAACGCCGGCTGCTGGCGGTTTGGCAGGACCGCTACGGGCCGAACCGCGTCGGGCCGTTCGGGCTGATCCAGGTGGTGGCCGACATTATTAAGATTTTCACCAAGGAGGATTGGATTCCGCCGTTTGCCGACCGGGCGGTGTTCGTCCTCGCGCCGGGAATCGTGTTCGCCGCCGGGTTGATGATGTTCGCCATCCTGCCGGTTGCCTCCGGCATCGCCGTGGTCCGGCTTAACGTCGGCGTGCTGTATTTTCTGGCGGTCAGCTCGCTCGGAGCGTATGGAGTGGTGCTGGCCGGCTGGTCGTCGAACAATAAATATTCGCTCCTCGGCGGGATGCGCGCCGCGGCTCAGGTCCTCACCTACGAGGTGTTCATGGGCCTGTCGCTAATGGGGGTGGTGATGATCGCCGGAAGCTTCGACCTGGGCAAGATCGTGGAAGCCCAAAAGAACCTCTGGTTTTGCGTTCCGCAATTTTTCGGACTGTGGATCTTTTTTATGGCCGGGTTGGCCGAAGCGCACCGCTCGCCGTTCGATCTGCCGGAATCCGACAGCGAACTGGTGGCGGGCTACCACTCGGAATATTCCGGGATGAAATTCGGGATGTTCTTCGTGGGCGAGTATCTTTCGATCACCGTAATCTCGGCGCTGATCGCCACGCTGTTCTTCGGCGGCTGGCTGGGGCCGTGGCTTCCGCCCGTCGTGTGGTTCCTGCTCAAGACGTTTGTGTTCATCGGCGGGTTCATCCTGATGCGCGCCACGCTGCCCCGCCCGCGGTACGATCAGCTGATGGCGCTGGGGTGGAAGCTGCTGCTGCCGCTGACCTTGTTGAACCTGCTGGTCACCGCCGCGGTCGTGCTGGCGGCGCGCTGAGGAGAGAGAGATGGTAAGCATCCTTCAAGGGATCTGGGTCATGCTGAGCCACACCTTCCGGCGCCGGGTGACGGTGCAATATCCGGAGGTGCGGCCGACGATGCCGCCGCGGTACCGCGGCCGGATCGTGCTGACGCGGGATCCCTCCGGCGCGGAACGTTGCGTGGCCTGCTATCTGTGTTCGGCGGTCTGCCCGGTGGAGTGCATCGCCCTGCAAGCCGCGGACGACGGGCGCGGCCGGCGCTATCCGAAATTCTTCCGGATCAATTTCTCGCGCTGCATTTTTTGCGGTTTTTGCGAGGAAGCGTGCCCGACCTACGCGATCCAACTAACGCCGGATTTCGAAATGGGGGAGTACGCGCGCCAGAATCTGGTGTATGAAAAGGAACACCTGCTCATCAGCGGACCGGGAAAATATCCCGGCTACGATTTTTACCGGGTGGCCGGGCTGGCCATGGACGGGAAAGACAAGGGCGAGGCCGAAAACGAAGAGCCTCCCGTGGACGTTCGCAGCCTGATGCCCTAGCCGGCGAAGGGAACCAAAGGATGAACGTAGTTTTCTACATTTCGGGTGCGGTGGCGATAGTGACCACGGCGGTTGCCCTCACCCGGCGGAACGCGGCGCACGCACTCCTGTATCTGGTGGTGTCGCTCCTTTCCGTCGCCCTGGTGTTCTTCACGCTCGGGGCGCCGTTCGCCGCGGCGCTCGAGGTGATCATCTACGCCGGCGCCATCATGGTGCTGTTCGTCTTTGTGGTCATGATGCTGAATCCGGCCGGCGGGAAAATCGCCGAGGATGCGCCGCTGCGGGATTGGAGACACTGGATCGGGCCGGCAGTCCTTTCCGCCGTTCTCGGAGTGGAACTCATCTATCTCTTTGCCGGAAACGTGGCGGGACGAACAGGCGCTGGCGAAGTGGTCCCGACCCAGGTCGGGGTAACGCTGCTTGGGCCGTATGTCCTTGGGGTGGAACTGGCATCAATCCTGCTTCTGGCCGCATTGGTGGCGGCTTACCATCTCGGCCGGCGCGGGTCGCCCGACGAAGAAGAAAACGGGAAAGAAGAGGGAGGCGGCTGAATGGCGCAGGTTCCGGTCGAGCATGGATTGATTCTGGCGGCGATTTTGTTTGCGCTGGGTTTGGTCGGCGTGCTGGCGCGGCGCAACCTCATCTTTATCCTGCTTTCGCTGGAGGTGATGCTCAACGCCGCCGGGTTGGCGTTCGTGACCGCCGGCTCCCGCTGGCTGCAGCCGGACGGCCAGATCCTCTTCCTGTTCATCCTCGCGGTGGCCGCCGCGGAAGTATCGGTCGGGTTGGCGCTGGTGCTGCTGTTCCAGCGACGGCATCCATCGCTCAGCGTCGACGAAGCATCCGGAATGCGAGGGTAGCGTGCTGCCTCTGCTCTGGCTCGTTCCCGCTTTTCCGCTCGCCGGTTTTCTCGTCCTGACGCTTCTGGGCGGCCGCCGGTTACCGCATGGCGCGACCACGCTGATCGGCGTGGGATCGGTCGGCCTCTCGGCGCTCCTCACGCTGCTCCTCGGCGCGGAGTTTCTGATTGCGCCTCCGGCTAACTCGGCGTTCGTCCAAACGCTTTGGACCTGGATGAGCGTGGGCAACTTGAATCTCGCCGTTTCCTTCCGGCTGGATTCGCTTTCCCTGACGATGATTTTTGTCGTCGCGTTTGTGGGATTCCTGATCCACCTGTATTCCGCGGAACATATGGCGGAGGACGAAGCCTACAACCGGTTCTTCGCCTGCATGAACCTTTTCGTCGCGGCCATGCTCGTCCTCCTGCTGGCCGACAACCTGGTGCTGCTCTACCTGGGTTGGGAAGGGGTGGGGTTGTGCAGCTTCCTGCTGATCGGCTTCTGGTATCGCGAGGAAGCCAATAGCCGCGCCGCCCGCAAAGCTTTTTTGGTGACGCGCGTCGGCGATACGGCCTTTGCGATCGGGTTGTTCCTGCTCTACAGCGGTCTGGGAACGCTGCAGATCCAGCCGCTGATGCAGGGCGCGGCGGCGAAGTGGGGCTTGGGTTCGGGGATGGCGGTCGCGGCGGCGGCACTCCTGCTGGCGGGCGCGGTCGGAAAATCCGCGCAGCTTCCGCTCCAGGTATGGCTGCCGGACGCGATGGCCGGCCCGACGCCGGTGAGCGCGCTGATCCATGCCGCCACGATGGTCACGGCGGGCGTCTATCTCATTGCCCGGATGAACGTGATCTTTTCCCTCGCCCCGGCCGTCATGGCCGTCACGGCGGCGATCGGGGCCGTCACGCTGCTCCTGGCGGGTTTGAGCGCGCTGGTGCAGCGCGACATCAAGCGCGTGCTGGCTTATTCCACGATGAGCCAGGTCGGGTATATGTTCCTCGCGCTCGGCGCGGGCGCCTGGTCGGCGGCGATCTTCCACTTCTGGACGCACGCGTTCTTTAAAGCGCTGCTGTTCCTCGGCGCGGGCGTGGTCATCACGGCGATGGACGAAGACCACGACATCTTCCACATGGGCGGGCTGCGGAAGAAAATGCCGCTGGCATTCTGGACCTTTCTCATCGGCGCGGCATCGCTCTCGGCGCTGCCGCTGGTGACGGCCGGTTTTTACAGCAAGGATAAAATTCTGTGGGACGTCTGGTCCTCGCCCAACGGCGGGGCGCTCTTGTGGGCGGCGGGCGCGGCGGGAGCACTCCTCACCGCGCTGTACACCTTCCGAATTGTGTTTAGGGTTTTCTTCGGAGCGCCTTCCGAGCATGTGATCGAATCGACTCCGCTGAAACAACCCGGTTTCCGGATTGCAGTGCCGCTGATCGTGCTCGCGGTCTTCTCGATCGGCGCGGGATTTGTGGAGTTGCCCGATACGCTGGGGAACGTTCCGGCGTTTTCCAATTTCCTGCTGGGATCCCTGCCGCCGCTGCTGGGGCACGCCACGCCGGGCAACGAAACGCTATTGCAGATTGCGGCGGCGGCCGCGGTGCTCCTCGGCTTGGCGCTCGCCTATCTGTTTTTCGCGCGCCGTCCGGATTGGAGCGCGAGGCTGGCGCTGGCACCCGCGGCGGACAGGCTGGCCAAATTCTGGTTTTCCGGGTGGGGGTTTGATGGATTGTATGAACGGTTGATCATCCATCCCTACGTCCGTCTCGCCCAAATCAACAAGGCTGACGTTTTCGACTGGCTGATCGACCGGCTGGTGGCGCGTCCGTACGCGGCGCTCGCGCGGATCAACCGGCGTGATTTCCTGGATCGCCTATTCGACGGTATTGCGGCGGTCAACATGGCGGCCGCGCGCGCCCTGCGCCGGCTTCAGAGCGGCTACGTTCGCTGGTACGCGGCGGGAATCGTTATGGGCGCAATTCTTCTGATTGCAACGGCGGTGCTGCGATGATTCTTTTCTTTCTCGTCCTCTGGCTTATGCTGGGCGCTTTTCTGGCGTGGGGAGCCGGCCGCGCGCGGCCATCTCTTGCGCGCTGGATCGCGCTCCTCTTCCTCGCCGTGCAGACGATCGTGCTGATCGTTCTGTGGGCGGAGAATTCCGGTTTGTCCGGCCCGCTGCCGCAGGGCAAGTGGTGGGTGGAAGTGAGCCAGCCGTGGATTCCCCAGCTTGGCGCGGAATTTCATTTCGGCCTGGACGGGTTAAGTCTCCTCCTTTGCCTGCTCACGAGCGTCCTCGGAATCTTTTCCGTTGCCGCCTCGTGGAAGGGGATTGGGGAGCGGGTCGGTTTCTTCCACTTCAACGTGCTGTGGGTGCTGGCCGCGCTGACCGGTATCTTCCTGGCGCTCGATCTGCTCCTCTTCTATTTCTTCTGGGAGCTGATCCTCATCCCGCTCTACCTTCTGATTGGAATTTGGGGCCACGAAAACCGCAGCTACGCCGCGTTGAAATTCTTTATCTTCACCCAGGCCGGCGGACTCTTCCTGCTGCTCGCGACGGTTGGGTTGTATTTAATTCACGGCAACGCCACGGGCGTCTACACCTTCGATTACATGCGATTGCTCGGAACGGCGATCCCGGCTCAGACCGCGTTCTGGCTGATGCTCGGTTTCGGATTGGCGTACGCCGTGAAACTGCCGGTCGTGCCGATCCACACCTGGCTGCCGGACGCGCATGCCGAAGCGCCGACCGCCGGCAGCGTGATCCTCGCCGGATTGGTGCTCAAAGCCGGCGCCTACGGGTTTCTGCGTTTCCTCATTCCGCTCTTCCCCGGACCCGCCCGTACGATTGCCCCGCTGGCCATGGCGCTGGGCATCGTCGGAATCCTATACGGCGCGATCCTCGCTTTTGCGCAGACCGATCTCAAGCGGATGATCGCCTACACCAGCGTCAGCCACATGGGGTTCGTCCTGTTGGGCGCGTTCGCCGGAAACGCGTTCGCGCTGCAGGGCGCGGTGATCATCATCCTTTCGCACGGGCTGAGCACCGGCGCCTTGTTCATCATGGCCGGCGGTTTGCAGGACCGCCTGCACACGCGCGATTTGAAAAAGATGGGCGGGCTGTGGAGCGTCATGCCGAAGATGGGCGGCTTCGGATTGTTCTTCGCGCTGGCTTCGCTCGGACTGCCGGGCCTGGGCAACTTCGTCGGCGAGCTGCTCGTGCTGCTGGGAACCTACCAGGTGAGCGTGCTCGCCGCGGTGCTGGCGACACTCGGCTTCATCGCCGCGATGGTCTACTCGCTCTGGTTGGTGCAGCGCGTCTTCACGGGAAATTATGCGGGCGACGGCAAAGTGGCGGACCTCGACGGCCGGGAGTTCGCGTTGTTTGCCGCGCAGGCGCTCGCGCTGATCATCCTCGGCCTCTATCCGCAGCCCGTGCTGAATACCGTGCGCCCAGCGCTGGAGAAAATTCAATCCGATGCGTCCGTCTCTCTCTCGCGGCCCGAACCCCAGCCGGCGTCGAGCGGCTACGCTGTGAAAGCTGGCGTCGAATCCGTTTCCATCCGGCTTGATGCGGGGGGCCGCTCATGACGCCCGCCGACTTCACGGCGTTGCTGCCTTTCCTGATCCTGGCCGGCGCGGCCGTCGTCGTGCTGCTCTCGATCACCTTTGCGCGCAGCCACCGCCTGACAGCCGGTCTCACGCTCGCCGGATTGGCCCTGGCGCTGGCCGCGCTGCCTGTTGCGGCGAGCGTCGCTCCGCGGGCCGTGACGCCGCTTATGGAAGTGGACGGGTTCACAATTTTTTTCGACGGTTTGCTCATCGCCGCGGCCTTCGCGGTGGCGGGGCTCTCCTATGGATATCTCCACCGGCGGAAAATCCAGCGCGAGGAGTTCTATTTGCTGCTGCTCACGGCCACGCTCGGCGGGTGCGTTCTTCCGGCGAGCGTGCACTTCGCCTCGCTGTTTCTGTCCCTCGAGCTCCTGACGGTCTCGCTCTACGGGATGATCGCCTACCTGCGCACGGAGCCGGCCGGGATCGAGGCGGCGATTAAATATCTGGTCCTGGCGGCGGTTTCTTCCGCTTTCCTGCTGTTCGGAGCGGCGCTGATCTACGCCGACCGCGGAACGCTTATGCTCAGCCGCATCCTCTTGCCGGAATCCGCGTCCGGCGGCGCGCTGCATCCGGTGCTGATGGCGGCCGGCCTGGGGATGGTGCTGGTCGGGATCGGATTCAAACTCGCCGTCGTTCCGTTCCACCTGTGGATCCCCGATATTTACCAGGGCGCGCCGGCTCCCGTCGCGGCGTTCCTGGCGACGGTCTCCAAAGGCGCGGTGTTCGCGCTGCTTATTCGAATCTTTTCGTTGTACGCCCTCTTCTCCGAGAGCGGGGTGTACGCTGCCCTGATGTTGATTGCCGCCGTTTCGATGTTCGCCGGCAACTGGCTGGCGCTGCTGCAGACCAACCTCAAACGGCTTCTGGCGTACTCCTCGATCGCGCACTTCGGCTATCTGCTCGTGGCGCTTCTGGCGGCCGGGCCGGGCTCGGTGACGGCGGCGGCGATCTATCTGGCCGCGTACTTCGTCGCCATCCTGGCCGCGCTGGGCGTCGTCAGCGCGCTTCCGGGAAACGGCGGCGAGGCGCAGGAAATCGAGGATTACCGCGGGCTGTTCTGGCGCCGGCCGGGAGCGGCCTTCGTCCTCACCGCGGCGCTGCTCTCGCTCATCGGCATCCCCTTCACGGCGGGGTTCATCGGCAAAGCGTACCTATTACTGGCGGCCGTCGGGTCGGCGGTCTGGCTGCTCGCGCTTGTGCTCATCGTCACCAGCGCCATCGGCCTCTATTATTATCTGCGCGTGATCCTGAAGATGACGCAGCAACTGGAGGGCGGGCCCGGCCTGCCGGCCGTCGCTGTTTCCCGGCTGGGGAATATCGTGCTGGCGGCGCTGGCGCTCGCCATCCTTTGGTTGGGCGTTTACCCGTCGCCGTTCCTAGAAATCATCCAGAGGACGGCTTCGAGCGTTCTGCCGTTTTAGGGGAGGCGGGCGCGTGATGGACAATATTTTTCGAACCCGAAAGGATAACGCATGAATTGGAGTTCAAACAGCAACATCGGCCGCCCCGAGCCCTTCCGCGCGTCGCGGCCGGGTGGACTACAAGTGGATCGCCCTCAGCGTCACGACGATCGGGGCCCTGATGGCCGCGATCGATTCAACCATCGTGATCCTCGCTCTCCCGAGCATGATGGTCGAGCTGCACGCCGACCTGATCGAAATGATCTGGGTCATCATCGGCTACCTCCTGATCAGCACTGTGTTCCTCCTGACCTTCGGGCGGGTGGCGGATTTGGTCGGGCGGGTAAGGATGTACAACCTGGGGTTTGTCGTGTTCACCGTCGGCTCGCTGGCTTGCGGGCTTTCGGGAAGCGCCGTGGTGCTGATCGTCTCGCGGCTGGTCCAGGGGTCCGGCGCGGCGATGATGGTGGTCAACAGCGTCGCCATCCTCACCGAAGTGTTCCCGCCCAATGAGCGCGGACGGGCCCTCGGCATCAACGGGATCACCTGGGCCACCGGCGGCGTGATCGGGCCGGTGCTCGGCGGGCTGATCCTCAACGCCGCTTCCTGGCGCTGGATCTTCTTCATTAACATTCCAATTGGCATTTTCGGCGCGGTGTGGGGATACATCGCGCTGCACGAGCTCTCCACCCGCGGCGCCAGGGAAAAGTTCGATCCGCTCGGCGCGTTGACCTTCAGCCTGAGCCTGGTGTCGCTCCTGCTCGCGCTCACGCTCGGGATCCAGTTCAGCTGGACCTCGGCGCCGATCCTGCTTCTGTTTTCGAGTTTCGCCGTGTTTCTCGTCCTATTCATCCTTTGGGAACGGCGGTCGGCTAGTCCCGTGCTGGATTTTTCGCTGTTTACCAACCGCGTCTACAAT
>CAWADT010000010.1:0-6358 GCA_963780865.1 uncultured Chloroflexia bacterium
GCTGCTCGAGCTTGGAAAGCGAATCCGCTGCCCGGTCGTCGCGATCCACGGCGACTACGATCCGCATCCGGCGGAAGGTGTGGAGCAGCCGTTGAAATCCGTCTTAAGGGATTTTCGATTTATCCTGCTTCCGCATTGCGGGCACACTCCGTGGAGGGAGCGGGAAGCCAGGGGTTTGTTTTTTGATGATTTATTGAAAGAAATTTAATAGTTGAAGAAAAAATTATTTTACCGTTCGTCCACGGAGGACACGGAGATCACGGATTTTTTTTTACTTTCCGTGTCCTTCCGTGCCCTTCGTGGAAAATGCGTTTTTATCATTTCCTATTAAAATCCGCCGGGCTTTCCCCCCACTTGTCGGTCTTCCATTTTCGAACTTCGTTCGCATAGGTATTCTCGCGCAGCCAGCCCTGGGCGCTGTCGATGAGCGTAAAAATCGCCCGCGTAGCCTGTGTCCGCTGGATTTTTGTATTGCAGCGCTTTTCTTTCACCCAGCGGATCGCCTGGATCGAATCGCTGTAGACCGGCCAGAGTAGATCGCGTTCCTGTAGATAGATTAACGCGTGTACGATCGCCAGGAACTCGCCGATATTGTTCGTCCCGTGCGCGACCCGCGCCTGCCGGAAAACCTGACGCCCGCTTCCAATGTGCACGCCGCGATATTCCACCGGCCCGGGATTTCCCGGACAGGAAGCGTCCACGGCGATGGAATCCTGCGGCGGGACGTCGCCGCCCGCCCGGCTGAGCTTGGCCGCCCGGGTATTCCCTGCGCGGTAGTCTTCGTAGCGGCCGCGGAACGCCTGCTCGGCCAATTCGCGGGATTCGAACGCCTTGTACCGAGAGTCCGTGTATCCGCTCACCTGCGCCGAGCAATCCTTCCAGGAAGTAAAGATTCCTCGCGTTCGACCCTTCCAGACGACGTAGAATTTTTCTTTGGCCATGAATTCTCAACCTAAAAAGTTGCCGCCGAATGATGCGATGGAAAATAGTACACGGATTTCACCGAAGGAAACGGAAACCACGGAATCAATCTTGGATAATCATACCTTAAGAATATTTCCACCCTTTAGCCCCGGAGGGGCTTCGTACTCCAGCGCGGGGATTTATCCCCGCGTGACCGCCGCGGCGAACCGCGGCGCAATGATACAAAGCCAGTCCTCGGTTTATTGCCGATGGAAAGCCGCGACAAACAAATAACGGCCCAACCCCTCTCCCAAGGTTGTTAATTTATTTAGTTTTCGTTCTTTATTCCTCCCTTCCCCATCATGGGAAGGGGAAAAGGGCCTGCCCCCGAGCGATCAGCGCCGATGGTTTTTCGATGCGATTGGTTCGTGAAGGGAGTAGGGGTTAGGTTACACCCGGGCAGTTTGCTTCGAAGATCGCACCATGCGGCCGATCACAGTGGAAACGGCCCGGTATACCGTCAGGAACCACACGCTTCCCCCGGTGATCCAATATATTCCGCTAGCCCAGGGCTGCGCGCTGTCGCTGCCGCTGGTGACCCCGTGGACCAGCACGAGCAGAAAAGTGAGAAAGCTCAGATAGTGGATCAACCGCCAGATGCGCGGGGTGAGCGAACGACGAACGTAAAAAGACAATCCAACGAGTATCAGGGCGTAGAAACCGATCTGGCCGATGCCCACCCAAAAGGGCCGATAGAGCGGGTTGGAAAACGGTATAAGCACCTGGGCGATCGAGAACCCGATATACCGGTCTCCGGTGAGGATGAGACCATGAAAGAGCGCGAAGGCGATGCCCAACAGGCTGACGAACTGATGAACGTCCACGGCCTCCGGCCCGCCGGGCCAGACGCGTGAAATTTTTCCGGTGATCAGAAGCCCGAAAACCATCGAGAGCCACAGGAGCAGATAGGCCACCCAGGCGCTCGAGCGCGCCAGGTACCAGTACACTTTCGGTTCCGGTCCAAGCAGGGATCCGGTGAGACCGGGGAGCGCGGCGGGGAGCAAAAGCACTGCCGCCAACGCGCCCGCAGCCGAAGCAAGCAGCAGCATCATGAGTGTGAAAAATCCCATGGCCGGAATGGCGTCCAGGTTTGGATCATTCCTTCGTTTGTTTGCGTTCATTCGCTCTTCTATGCCCTCTCCTCTGTCCTCTCCCGTCTTTCAATTTCGTAAAGACGGGGGAGGAAGAATTAATCCCAAACATAATCGGAAAAACGACGGCTATAGACGATCCGCCGGTCGTCCAGCACCAGCATTCCCGCCAACTCGGGGCGCTGATCGATCCATGCGGTTCCAGCGCGGGAGCCTAGGATGAGCGCCGCTTTTGCGCCGGCTTCCGCGCGGCTCGCGCTGGGCGCGATCACCGTGGCGGTCAACACGTCGGTTTCCGCGCTCTCCCCCGTGCGCGGATCGATGATGTGATGGCGCGGCCGCCCGGATTGGATCCACTGGCGGTAGTCCTTCCCGGAGGTGGCCACGCCGCCCGCCGAGAGCGCCAGCATCAAGAGCAAACTATCTTCCGCGAATGGATTGGCCACACCGATCGGCCACGGGGAACCGTCGGCGCGCGGACCGCTGACGGAAATGTCTCCGCCGGCGTCGACCAGCGCAGGCCCGCGCCGACCCAGCCGCGCCGCGGTCCGATCGGCCGCCCAACCTTTGGCAATCCCGCCCAAATCCAGGCGTGCTCCGTCCGGAACCGCGATCCTTCCACCGGAAAAGTCGCAGCGGAGGTCATGCCAATCCGGTATCCGAATCCTGGCGTCCGGATCCGGCGCCCGTGGCAAAAATCCAGCCTGGAAAGACTGTTCGTATCCGGCGGCTTGAAGCGCTTCCCGCACGAGCGGAGTGACCAACCCGCCGGTGTATTCCGCCGCGCGAATCGATTCCGCCAGCACCTCGCACAGCGTCGGCCCAGCCGTGACATTTTCTCCCGAAGCCGGCGGCAACCGGTTAATCTCGCTGTCCGGGCGGAACCGGCTGAGCGCGGATTCCCATTCCTCAAAGATCGTCGGAAGTTTATCCAACTCGGCGGCGTTCCCCGGTCCGTCACCCTCTAGGACGGCGGTTATCCGGCTTCCCATCGCCTCAAATATTTTTTTCGTCATGGCATGATCACTTCCGGGAGGAGCTTGTAACCGCCACCGCGCCCGGCGCGGCGCCCGAACCCGACGGTCTCGACACTCTTCGCAATTTGGGCTGCGCCGTCGGCTGGCTGACTGGAGCATTGCCCGGATTAACGACCGGCCCCGCGAAGGTTCCGTTGGGTTGCGCCAGGGTCGGCAACGGCTGGTTTAGCAAATCCAGAATAGCCGGATCTTGAGTGGATCCATTGGCGGCATTGCTCCCCAGTCCGGCCAGAGAAAGCAATACCCATCCTCCGACCGTGCCGGAAATCGCCGCCGCGCCAATCAGAAATTTGGTGCCGCTTAGGTTCGTTTTGGGTGCCATGTTTTCCTCCCGCTAATCGTCGCCGCCATCCCGTTCGCCTCCCGAATTGGAATTCGAACCGGGCGGATTCGGAAGGATGGCGGCCCCATTGTAGAGAATCGCACCGTTGTTCGCATCGACGTAGACCCTTCCGGTGCTGAGCGTCACTTCATAGGCGACCGTTCCCTGGAAAATCACCAACTGGGGAGGCTCAGCCAGGTAGGAATTTGGCGCAACCGACTGCGCGAGGTAGATCGCCAGATCCGCCGAGACCGGATACGCCGTTGCGGTCAATTCGGGGGTGAGCGTGGTTGTCGCGGTTGCCGACGGTGCGGTTGCCTGCAGCTGGGCATTGGCCTGCTCGATGGCCGCCTGGTAGGCGGCTTCGCGCGCCTGCAACTGGGCCAGGAGTTGCGGATCGAGGGTTGGGTTTGCGGCCACGGTCTGCCCCTGGCGGCTAAGGCTGATGGCCGCGCCGATGAATACCAGCACAAACGCGGTAAGCGCGACGGATAAAAACAATGAAATCCTCTGCGACATAAGACCTCCGAAAAAAATATGGTGCAGGTATTCCTTTATCACCGCTACTTATGCCAAAAAACCATTGGAATTTCATTGACGTGAGGAAAGTGTTTTCCAATCCAATTCCAATCTTCCGGAATATGATGGAGTCATCGGTAAAAACGATGAACTGGCTACCTGTTGAAAATGTTTCCGCTTTGCAGCGGACTTCAGGTTATTACCGCCCGGACCCGCCGGGCGAAGGATCAGGTATTATTAATCCCGCCATGCGAATTCTACTCATCGAAGACGATTCCCGACTTCTGCGGCTGGAAAAACAGGTGCTGGAAGAGGAAGGGCACACGGTCGATTCCGCCGCCGACGGCGACACCGGCCTGGAGCTGGCGCTGCGGGGAACTTACGACGTGGCGGTCATCGACTGGATGCTTCCCGGCCGCGACGGTCCGGCCATTTGCCGCGCGGTCCGCGCGGCGCATCTGCCCACCGCCATGCTTCTGCTTACCGCCCGCACCCAGCTCGAGGACCGCGTGGCCGGGCTCGACAGCGGCGCCGACGACTATCTTTCCAAACCGTTCGCGTTCGATGAACTGCTCGCGCGCATCCGCGCTCTCTCGCGCCGGTTCCTCGACCCGGCCGGCGATTCGTTCGAGTTGCGCGCGGGCGACCTGGTCATGGACCTGCGCGCCCACACCGCGCGCCGGGGCAACTCGCCGCTCGAACTTTCCGCCACCGAGTGGAAATTACTGGAGTATCTGATGCGGCATCCGGGGCAATCGCTCACGCGCGGGCAGATCCTCGATTACGTCTGGTCCTTCGAGAGCGACGTGCAACCGACGCTGGTGGATGTCTACATTTCTTATTTGCGCGCCAAACTCCGCCGCCCGGATCTACCGGACCTAGTGGAGACGGTGCGCGGGATCGGCTACCGGCTGACGGCATGATGTTCCGTTTTTTACGCCTCCGCCTTACGCTGCTTTCTCTCCTGGGAGCATTGCTGCTGGTGGCCGCCGTGGACGCGGCGGTCTATCTCCTCCTGCAAAAAGAAAATCAAACTTCGATCGACCTGGCGCTCGAACATCGCGCGGCGCTGGCGCTGCATGAGGTGGGCGAGCCGCTTCCGCCCGCGCTCGCGCGGGGCGAACTGGAATGGAATGCCGGACGCGGGGGCGTGCCGACGATCGCGGCCGCTTCCACAGGCGGCGAAACCGTCGAGACCGAAGGTAATGGAGACGGGGAAATCGCCCCGGTATCCACCGCGGCGTCCGCCGCAGTGTGGCAGACCAGCGAACCGGAATTCGACGCGGAACTTTCCCCCATCACGTTGGCTGCGATTTGCACCGACGGCGGCGCGGACATCCTCACCGGCGGCAAGAATTTATCCGTCCAGACGGAATCTCTTTCGGCGGCGCTACGAACCGGTTTGGATTTTCGGACCGTCGTCGATTCGTCCGGCGGCCGGATTTGGCTGCTCACCCTGCGAGTGACCGCGGTGCCGGGTTATCTCGCGCTGCAAGTCGGCCGGTCGCTCACGGATCAGGACCGAACTATGGCGAACCTGGCGATGGTGCTCCTGGAGGCGGGCATCGTCTTCGCGGCGGTCCTGGGAGCCGTTTCCTGGTGGCTTTCGGGACGCGCGCTGCGCGCCGCGCAGGACGCGTGGGATAAGCAGCAGGCCTTCATCGCCCACGCCGGCCACGAACTGCGGACGCCGCTGACGATGATCCGCGCCGCGGCGGAGGTGACCCAGCGCAAGCTCCCCGTGGGCGACGGTAAACGCGGGCCGGTCGCTGAAATCATCTCGGAAACGGATCGCATGAACCAGCTCGTCGGGGATCTCCTGCTGCTTTCCCGGCTCGACGCCGGAGCCCATTCTATTGAACGGGAACCGGTCCCCCTCGCGCCGCTGATGGAGGAGATCGTCCGCTCCTTTGGCCGCGTAGCCGCGGAACACAAGGTGACGGTGCGGGGAAATTCTTTGCCGGGCCGGGTGTACGGGTCGGAAAACCGGCTCAGGCAGGTTCTCCTGATCGTTCTCGACAACGCGCTCCGGCATGCACCCGAAGGCAGCGTCATTGAAATCGGAAGTGCCCCCGCGGGTAAGAAAATATTGCTAACGGTTCGGGATCAGGGCCCTGGCATTCCGCCCGAGGACCTCCCTCATATTTTCGACCGGTTCTATCGCGGCCGCAGCGAGCCGACGGAAAGCGGGAGCGGGCTGGGGCTCGCCATCGCCAAGGAATTGGTGGAAGCCATGCGGGGGAAAATACGGATCGAGAGCCAACCCAGCCGCGGAACGACGGTGACGATTGAACTGGAGGCGGCGGGGTAACCCCAACCCGGGTAACCTTCGTTACTAAAGGGCGCCTGCGTATGGCGCCGCGAAAATGAAGTGAAACCTGTGGGCCTTTTTGATTCAGAAGAACATTGAATAATTATCACCTTAA
>CAWADT010000011.1:0-18870 GCA_963780865.1 uncultured Chloroflexia bacterium
AACCTGTTAATATTCGAATTCCGCGAAATCCAATAAATCCGTGAAATCCGCGTACAAGTTCTTCTTTTACTCTCGAAGATCGCACTCGCCCTCTTCATCTTTTCATTATCGGTTACAATCTCGTGCCATTGCTTCTCTTCAATCTCGCCATCTTTGGAGCATCCATGATAACCCTCCTGCAAGCGATCATTCTGGGGATCGTCCAAGGCCTGACCGAATATATCCCGATCTCCAGTTCGGCTCATCTGATCATCGTTCCGTGGCTGCTGGGGTGGAACGACCCGGCGCTCACCAGCCTCGCGTTCGACGTCGCCCTGCATTTGGGCACGCTCCTGGCGGTGCTGTGGTTCTTCGCCGCGGATTGGGCGCGCCTCCTTCGAGCCGGTTGGGCGAGCCTGGTGGAACGCAAAATCGGAGGCGATGTGGATCGGCGCCTCGCCTGGTTCCTCCTCATCGGCTGCATCCCGGGCGGCATTGCGGGAGTCCTCCTGGAAAGCAAAATCGACCGGTGGTTCCATCAAGCCAACGTCCCCATCACCCAGACGGCCATCTTCGTTCTTGCGGCGATGATTTCCCTGCTGGCGCTGGCGCTCCTGGCCGCCGAGCGATTTGCGAGCCACCTCCGCGAGGCAAATTCGCTAACTTTGAAAGATACGCTGATCATCGGGTTCGCGCAGGCGCTCGCCGTATTTCCCGGCGTCTCGCGGTCCGGGAGCACCATCACGGCCGGGCTGGCGCTCGGTCTCAAGCGCGAGGCGGCGGCTCGCTTCTCGTTCTTGCTCGGCGCCCCGATCATCGCCGGTGCCGGCCTGAAAAGCGCGTGGGATCTCTTCCGTCAGGCTCAAACCGGCGCGGGGCTGCCGGCGGCCGACTGGATTCTTTTTGGCGCGGGTTTCTTCGCTGCCGCGCTCAGCGGATACTTTTGCATCCGCTGGCTGCTGGGTTTCCTGCAGAAGAACTCGACCAATCTGTTCGTCTATTACCGCTGGGCGCTCGCGGTTTTTATCGTCACCGTCGCGTTGATCCGAGGGTGATGGGCAGACGCGGCCTCTCCATTCATCAACTCCTGATCGATAAAGAAAACATGAAAGCCTGGCGAATCGAGGCTTTCATGTTTAATTCTTTTCTCCGATTATTCCAGCGGCCGGTGTAAGTTACGCGATCAATTCTCCAAACCAATAACTTTTTTATGTTTTCTTATTCCTTGGTTCCAAAAATAATATTTCCGATAAATTGACTCTCCACCTTCGCACCCGCCAAACGTGTTCCCGCCAGGAGGTTGGGAAGTTCTGACGGGGTGTACGCCGCGTTGATCGAGGAGATCAAACCGGTTCGCATCGATGCGGGCCGGCAGCCCAGCCAAAGAAAGCCGCGCGCGAGAGGATTAATATCCCGACGCAGGTCGGAGACCAGATAGCGGCCGCCGGGCTTGAGCACTCTGCCTATTTCATTGAAGGTCTCTTTGGGGTTGGCCCATTCGTGCAATGAACCGTTGGTGAACACGAAATCGAACGATGCATCCGGAAACGGAAGCCTTTCCCCGCTACCCAGACGATAATCCGTTCGATCCGTGAGCCCGTACGATAGCGCATTATGCTTTGCGAGCGCTTGCATGTCCGGGCTGATGTCCAAGCCGGTGAGCTTGGTGCCGGTGGTTTGTTTGAGCCACTCCAACCCCAGATAACCCGGACCAGGACCGACCTCGAGCGCTTGTCCCTTTAGAAATCCATGGTCGAGGAGCAGTTTGGTCTCGATCCATCCGCGATCGCGCAGGCTGCGCTGCATCTCATCGTAATCTTTGACGAGGAACTCGCCCTGGATCCCCTGCCCCGTTTCGGGAACTCTTGATCTGGTCATTTTTTCTCCTTTATTCTAGATGGAATATACAATCTGGTATATTAGCCAAAAAAATTTGGCAGTCTACGGGTATTCGCCTCCTTCCAGTTTCTTGAGCAGATCATTCACCCAGGTTGCTTCTGCCTGGGTATGCAGCATCGAATGATCGAAGATCGCGGCCGCGTGCTTGGGCACTTCCGGGAGCTTCAACTGTTCCGCCCGGTGGAGTTTCAGATGCCCGAGCACTTCCTTCAGAATTGCCTGTCGCTTGCGCAGGTAGCCGATCACCTCTTTGGAAGGCAGGTCATTCAGAAACAGCAGGCAGATATCCAAGCTAAAAAACTGCTGCTCAATGGATTGCCAGCTTTCCCGAAGCAGGCGCAGGAATTCCCCCCGCCCGGTTTTGGTGATTTGATAGACGCAACGCGACGGGCGTTTGCCTTTGCGCTCGAAGGCAACTTTTTCGACGAATTTTTCTTCGGTCAGTTTGTCCAGCGCAAAATAAATCGACCCGAAGGCAATCGAGGTCCAATCGCCCATATGTTCTTCGATGATTTGCTTCAACTCGTAGCCATACAGCGGGCGTTCGCGCAGCAAGCCGAGAATCACCATGCGGACAGACATTGTTCCTCTTTTATTCCTTGTTATATATTCTAGCTTGTATATATTCGACTGTCAAGAGGTCCGATGAATTCAACCTTCTCCGCTAGCGGGCAGCTGCTGGCAGGATTTTTCGACTCGCAGATTTTATGCAATGGAGCAATGCAAAGTTTTTATTCACCCAGGCCGGACCAGTATAATGATTAAATAATTTTTCCGCGAAGGAGATAAATGAAGCGGTTAATTTTCCCTCTTGCGGTCCTCGCCCTCGTGGCCTCGGCCATCCTGGCTTGCAAAGCCGGCGGGACGCCCGTTCCGCAGACTCCCTTCCCCGATCACCAAGGCGGCAACCCGATGGTTCACCAAGCGGGGCGAAGCCTCGTCGATCCCAGCGGCCAGCCGCTGCGGTTGCGCGGCGTCAACCTCGGCGGATGGCTGCTGTGGGAGGGCTGGGATTTCAGCAGAGGCAGCGATCTCTCGGAAAATACGATCGACCAGGGGTTGATTACGCTGGTCGGGCAGGATGCCGTTGATCGGTTCCATCAGCAGGTGTATGAAAACTTCATCACGGAAGCGGATATCCAGGCGATCGCGGGCCTCGGTTTCAATTCCGTCCGCCTGCCGATTAATTACAGCATCCTGGAGAGCGACAGCCGCCCCTACGCCTATTTGGACTCCGGATGGCGGATGATCGACCAGGCGCTGGCTTGGTGTGAAAAATACAACCTGTATGTCATTCTAGACTTGCATGCGGTTCCCGGCGGTCAATCGAGTCTTCCCCCTTCCAACCCCAGCCCCGGCGAACCGCGTCTCTGGTCCTCCCCCGAAGACCAGGCGCGCACCGTCGCCCTGTGGAAAGCCATCGCGGAGCGATACCAAAATCGGACGATCGTGGCCGGATACGACTTGATCAACGAACCCTTGCCCTCCAATGGGAACAAGCTGATTCTTTTTTATCAACAAATCATTCCCGCCATCCGCCAGGCAGATCAGTATCATCTGCTCGTTCTGGAAGGTACGGCCTTCTCGGGAAATTTTGACGCATTCACCGGGCCCCTTTCCGAAAATGAGATGTATGGATTCCACATGTATACCTGGCTCGGGGACAACCGGCAGAAAAAACTGAATCAGCTCCAGAAAATCTCCCGGGCACAGAATGTCCCCCTCTGGGCCGGGGAATTCGGCGATAACACCTACGACATGATCGGATCGACCGTGGCCATGTACGAGGATCCCGCGAATGGGATCACCGCAGGCTGGTCCTTCTGGACCTGGAAAAAAGTTCCGGGGAAATACCCCGCCCTGGCGACCATCACTGTCCCGGGGGAATGGCAGGCGGTTTTCAACTGGATCAGCAACCCCAAGAAGAACCCGCAACCCTCGCTTGCGGAAGCCCAGGCGGGCATGGATGAATTTGTCCAGGCAATACAGGCTCCGGAATACCCCGATCGATCCGCAGATGGCGCAGGCATTGACCGGTAACTGGCAGTAGGGCATAACCTATCGCCCGATCCCCGCAAAGAATGAATGACCGCGCGGCAGCCGCGCGGTATCAAGCCCCGCCCCGGCTTCGCCGGGCGAGGCCGGGGGTGCGCAACCCCAAGAATTGCGCAGCAAGCCCCGTATTCTTTGATTGAAAAAGAGGAATGCGGGGCAAGCCCCGCACTCTTCGATCAATATAGAGGAATGCGGGGCAAGCCCCGCACTCTTCGATCAATATAGAGGAGTGCGGGGCAAGCCCCGCACTCTTCGATCAATATAGAGGAGTGCGGGGCAAGCTGCGGGGTATTCATCATCCCGCGAGAGCGGGATAAACCTATTGATTTTCGGATTGGGAAAATACTTTTATGGACCGATCCGATGTACGGCCTGTCTGCAATAAAGTAAATTACCGCCGCCTTTGGCGGCGGCTTTGGAACGCTGCACCTGGAAGGTGCGGCCTCGTATTCCCATCCCACCTCCCATGTCGCTTTCTCTATCATCACCATGCCTATGATTCCCCTCCTCCCTTCCCGTCGTACGGCCTGTCCTCGAGCGAAGCGAGGGGAGAAGGGAGGAGGGGAAAAGGGAGGAAGGATGGGATGGCGCGTACTAAACGGATTCCTAGCACGATAGGATAAATTGCGGATCGGATCAATTTCCCGATCGGTAGAACCTTTTCACTCTACTCACTACCAAAGGCAGGGGTTTTGAAACCAAAAAATCAAAGATCATCGGTATACGAAGCACTCCCCGCTGCCGGTAGACGCTCGTGAGGGTCTTTCTCAGGGTGGGTTTCTCGGCGCTGTTTTCGCCGAGCAACATATGGGCCTCACACCACCGGAAATCCAGGTCGAGGGGATCGAGCGCCAGAACGGCGGGAAAGGCCTTGCCGGGATTGTGCGGTTCCAAAATAACCCCCAAATCGGCCGCAGCCTGGATTTATCCCGCCAAAGGAAAAACCTCGGGGAGGCCAATTTCCTTCAATCCTTTCCAATAATATTCCATTTAATTCAATGAAAGTACCGATTAAAACGATATATACTTTTATCAAATCCAGCGCGTTGGCGCCGGTGATTTCATAAAGGGAGGTCCGACGATGAAAAAGCCCGCCCGGGTTTTACTAATTCTCTTGGCAGTTTTGACGCTCAACGCGTGCAATTTATTCGCAAAAAGCAGCACTTCCGCGTCTACACCCGCCGGAACAACCGCGCTCCCCGCCTCCGCGACGCCCAAAGCGGCCAATACCGCAGCGGCGGCGACTGCGGCGTTTATGGGTTCGCAGCCAAACGAGCCGCCGACACTCCTCGCATCCTGGCTGACCGATCCGCGGACGCCGGCCGCCACGAGCAACGGGTACGCCATCGCCGGCGACGATTTTCTCCACAACCAATACGAGCGTCCGTTCGATAAAAACCTCGCCTACCGTCCCGACCTCGATATTCTCACCGCGTCGCTCTCCCTGGACAGCCAGTGGTTGTATCTCTCCATTCAATTGGCCGGAACCGACACAGGGAAACAAACCCTCGACGCCTGCTACGGCGCGGAAATCGACGTCAATCTGGACGGAAGAGGAGACTTTGTAGTCTGGGCAACTCCGCCTTTCACGACAACCTGGACGCGTGATAACCTGACCGTCTACGGCACAACCACGAACATGGTCGGCGGCCTCACCCCGCTGCTCTCCGACGCCCCCTGGAAAGGCGCCACGTACGATAAAATTCTCTTTGATGGAAAAACGGATATGAAGGTTAACGCCGCGTGGGCCCGGGTTTCGCCGAAGGACCCCACCATCCTGCAAATCGCTTTCACGCTGGATATTCTGCAAAAGCCCCCCCACTTCCTCTGGGGAGCGTGGGCCGATGACGGCATCAAGGATCCTTCTAAGTTCGATTACAACGACGCATTTACCAAAAAGGAGGCCGGATCAGCTTTCAAGTGGGATGCGGATTATCCTCCCAAAGCCCTCAACTCAGTGGATAATACCTGCCGGGCTCCGTATGGGTTCAAACCCAAAGGCAACGAACCGGGGATATGCCAGATCCAGACCACACCCGTTCCGCAGAAACCTGGACCCACTCCGACGCAGACGTTGATTCCTCCGCCGAAATAATCCATTCAACTTGCCGCAGCTCATTCCGGGCTGAAGCTTAGTGTTCTATCAACATAGCCCAGCGAGACGCCGGGCTTTGTTGATTCTTTTTTACTCTCAGACAGGTCATAGTAAACTGAATTATCGCAACCTCATGTATTGTTTAAGCATAAAAGCCGCCACGCGCGGCCGTCGCGCGCGAGAAGGTCATCGGCGGCCTGCGGTCCCCAGCCGCCGCGCGGGTAGGAAAGCAGCGGCGGCGAGTTCCTGCGCTCCCATCCGCTGATGACCGGGTCGACCACGCCCCAGCAGACGTCGATGCTGTCGTTGCGCGTAAACAGGGACGCATCCCCTTTCAGAGTGTCCAGCAGCAGCCGCTCGTAGGCGTCCGGCAAGCTGCCTTCAAAGAACGTGTGATAGTGGAAGCTCATATCCACTGTGCGAATATCCCGGTTCGAAGTCCGGCACCTTGGCGTCCACGGATAAATGAATGCCCTCGTCCGGCTGGATGCAAATCGAAAGGACGTTGGGGGAACAATCCCGGCAGCCCTCCAGATCGAACACGTGGAAAGGCGGCCGCCGGAATTCGACGATGATCTCGGAGCGCTTCTCGGCGAGCGCTTTTCCGGACCGCAGGTAGAACGGCACGCCGCTCCAACGCGGGTTGTCGATCTCCAGCTTCATGGCGGCGAATGTGGGAGTTTGCGAATCGGGCGCCACGCCTTCCGTCCCGCAAAACCCGTCGTATTGGCCGCGCACGGTATCCTCGAGGCGGATCGGGCGGATGCGCTTGTACACCCGGAACTTTTCGTCGCGGACCGCATCGGCCGCAAACGACGCGGGCGGTTCCATCGCCATCAGCGCGAGCAGCTGCAGGAGATGGTTCTGGAACATGTCGCGGACGATCCCGGCTTTATCGTAATAGGCGGCCCGGTGGCCGACGTCCACGCTTTCGCCGACGCTGATTTGCACGTGATCGACGTATCGCCGGTTCCAGACCGGTTCGAAGATCGCATTGGCAAACCGGAAGAAGAGGATGTTCTGGGCGGTTTCCTTGCCCAGGTAGTGGTCCATGCGATAGACCTGGCTTTCATCGAAGAACGCATGGATCTTGCGGTTGAGGGTTTTCGCCGAATTCCGATCGCTTCCAAAAGGTTTTTCGACCACCAGTCTGCGCCAGCCTCCCTTCTGGGCGGCCATCCCCGCCCGCCCCAGGCCGTCCACGATCGGGATAAAAAACTCCGGCGCCGTCGCCAGGTAATACACCCGGTCGGCCGATCCGCCCTCTATTTTTTTTAAATAAACGTCCAGGTCAGCAATCGATTTGTCCGAATCCAATTGGCCCTGGAAGTAACGCATCCGCTCCGAGAACTCATCCCACACTCCCGGATCGAACGCCTTCTCCAGGACCGCCGCCGCTTCTTCCCGCAGCCGGCTGCGGAATTCCCCGTCGGTCCAGGGACGGCGCGCGAAACCCACTACAAATGGGCATTCCGGCAGGCGTCCCTTCCTGTAATTTTCATACAGCGCGGGAATTAACTTCCGCCAGGTGAGATCGCCGGTGGCGCCGAAGATCACCAGGGTAACGGGGCGACATTTTTCAGGCGCAGGACTATTCATTGAACCGCCAGCCTACTCTTCCTCAATCGAAAAATTCTGTACGCGGATTACACGGATAAAAGCCGAATACACGGATATTCTTAGCATATTCCTAAATGAAGAATATCCGTGAAATCTGCGTACAAATATATTGTCTTCCGTCGCTTGTCCATGAACCGAATTGATGTGCAACTAATATCCTTCTTCCTCCCGGTCCGGCTCGATCCGTTTGCGGAAAATCCAATAGGACCAGGCCTGATAAAGCACGACCACCGGCACGAAGATCGACGCGACGATCGTCATGACCCGCAGCGTGTACTGCGACGACGCGGCGGTGTAGATCGTCAGGCTGAAAGAAGGATCCAGGCTGGAAACCATTACGCGCGGGAAGAGGGCGAGGAAGAAGACGGCGGCGAAGAACACGACCGTGGCCGCACAGGCCACAAACGCCCAGCCGGCGCGTCGGATCCGCAAACAATATCCCATCAGCGCGAGCCCGAGAACAAATCCCAGCGGGAGAAGGAGCGATCCGAATCCGAGCCGGCGGGAAACGTCGGTTTGCCAGAAGGTTGCCGCAAGAAATACGGCGGCGCAAACCGATGCGGCGAACCACAACCGGCGCGCCGCGTGTCGCGCGCGCAATCCCGCTTCGCCGTCCTGTTTCATTCCAAGAAAGTTTGCGCCGTGCAGGAGAAACAAACCGACGGCGGCGGCCGCGCTGGTCAAACCATAGAGGTTGAAACCCGCCAGGACGTTCCCGACGAACGTTCCACCCCCGTTCAGCGGCGTTCCGCGCAGCAGATTGCCAAACACCGCCCCAAGCGTTCCGGCCGCGAGCAGGCTGCCGACGGCGATCGCCGCGTCCCAGGAGCGGCGCCATCGCGGACCGGGGAGACGGCTGCGAAATTCGATGGCGGCGCCGCGCGCGATGAGAGCCAGGAGGAGCACCAGCAGCAGCGGATACAAGCCGCTGAACATGGCCGCGTACCAGCGCGGGAAGGCGGCGAAGGTCGCCCCTCCCGCGGTGATCAGCCAGACTTCGTTGGCGTCCCAGTGCGGGCCGATCGTTCTCAGGATTGCCCGGCGCTCCGGGTCATCTCTACCCAGGAACGGAATCAGCATGCCCACGCCGAAATCGAATCCTTCCAACAGGAAGAATCCGGCGTAGAGAACGGCCACAAGAAGGAACCATACTATGTTGAGGTTCATGCTTTCCCTCCCCCGCCGGGAGTTCGGGTCGGCTGCGGCATTGGCGCGGATGGAGAAGCCTCCGCCGGCAGGTCCGTCCGCGCGGAGCGGGCCAACAAGTAGATATCGATGATCAGCAACACCGTATAGAACGACACGAAGAGCAGCAGGCTGGCGATCACCATCCCGGGAACGAGATTCGGGGAAACCGCATTTTCGGTTTTGAGCAATCCGTGCACAATCCACGGCTGGCGGCCATTTTCCGTCAGAATCCACCCGGTCGTATTGGCAAGATACGGAAGCAGGATGCCCCACGGCGTCCAGCGCAACCAGCCGGGCCATGGGGCGGTGGTTCTGCGGAACCCCAGGTAGAGAGCATAAGCGGTAAGGGCGACCATCAGGAATCCGATCCCGACCATAATGCGGAACGTCCAATAATCCAGCGCGACCAGCGGGGAATAGTCCCCCGGTCCGTACAAGGAGGTGTATTCCGTCTGCAGTTGATTGATCCCCTCCACAGTTCCCGACGGGCTCCAGTAATACAGCAAACTCAACCCGGCCGGGATATCCAAACTCCAGACGACCTTCTTACCGGTCGCATCGAAAAGCGCCACGACCGAAAACGGCGCCGGATCGGCCGTGTTCATCAGACCCTCCGACGCGGCGGCCGCCATCGGCTGCACCTCGCGCACGTATTTGCTTTGCGCGTCGCCGGCGATGATGACCATCAGGGTGGCGAGGATTCCCACCACCGCCGAAAGGCGGAACGAGATGCGGAACCCCTCCTCGCCGCGCGCGAGATGCCAGGCGCTAATGCCGAGCACGAAGAACGAGGCGGTGACAAACCCCGCCGAAATCGTATGCCAGAAAAACAGCAGCGCGCGCGGGTTGGAGGCAAGAGCGAGAATGTCCACCAGTTCCGCCCGTCCGCCCCGGATGACGTACCCGACCGGATGCTGCATAAACGCGTTGGCCGTGAGAATCCAGAATACCGAAAGCGTGCTGCCCACCGCCACGAGGAAGATCGCCGCGGCGTGCATCCCCCGCGAGAGCCGCTTCCATCCGAAAACCCAGATGCCCAGGAAGGTGGATTCCAGGAAAAAGGTCAGGAGCGCCTCGATGGCCAGCGGCACGCCGAACACGTCGCCGATGTACGCGGCAAACGGCGACCAGTTCATCCCGAATTGGAACTCCAGCACGATGCCGGTGACCACGCCCACAGCGAAGTTGATGACGAGCAGCCTGCCCCAGAACTGCGCCAGGCGTTTGTAGACCTCGCCTCTCCCGAGCGCAAACATTGTTTCCAGGATGACGATATACCACACCAGCCCAACCGTCAGCGGGACGAAGAAGAAATGGTAGATCGTCGTGAGCGCGAATTGCAGCCTGGAAAGCGAAGCAATATCCATGCACACCTCCTACGGCCAGCCTGCCGTTTTCCCCTCTCCCGGATGATTCTACGCCACCGGCCAGAAACCGGGGGCAAACTTGCGCAGCAGCACGTCGGCCAGGAGCCCAAGAACGAATAGGTTGGACAACAACCGGAAATGATAGAACGCAAAGCCCGAAAACCACGCCGGCCAGGCCGGCCACTTCTCGGGCGGAGCCGCCGGGCGCGGCTTGGTCATCACCGCAACCGCAATCACAGCCCGCCGGCCCGCCAGGAACGGAATCAACATCAGCGGCGTGAAGTAGCGCGTGACGAAAATCAAATACAAGATCGACGCATACATCAAAACCATCACAACGATATTCAGATATCGCGCGGCCCGCTCGCCGATAACGACCGGCAGCGTGTGAATACCCTTGCCCGCGTCGTCGGCGAGCTTGTCGATGTGCTTGCCGATGTTGATGCCGGCGACGCACAATCCGAAGGGCACGCCGGCCAGCGCCGCGTTCCACGCGCCAATCGTCCACGCCCCGCCGGCGAGGACGACATAGACGCCGGCCGTCATCACCGGCCCCCAGATCAGGAAGATCAGCAGCTCCCCCAGCGCAAGCGATTTCAGCGGCCAGGTATACAGCAGAAGCACGACGGAGCCGAACGCGAACAGCGCGATGACCACCGGGGAAAAATGCGTATAGAAGAGCGCGAACACTCCCGCCATTACCGCCAGCGCGCCGCTGACGGCAAACCACAGCAGCTGGCGGCGCGGGGACCAGAATTCCTGCGCCAGCGGATGGACGCTGTATTGCGTGCGGAAATAAGGGGGCCGGTCGACGCCGCGGTGGTAGTCGGTGTAATCATTAAGGAAGTTATTCGCGCCGTGGGCAAAAAACAAACCGAACGTGACGATCAGCCACGGCAGCAGGCTGAAGTGCCCGTCCCGCCAGGCGAGGATGCCGCCGATTGCGCCGGCGTACAACGTGGCCACCGTCACCGCCGAGCGCGTGGCGATCAGCCACTTGGAAACCACGTCAAGCCGCTCCCATTCCTCTTTCTTTTCTATCTTGACCAGCGTCGTCAACGCGGTCCACCACATGCGAAAGTTAATTTCCATCACGCGCTTCTCCTGTGCCTAGGAAAACTCCGCATCCTCCAAATCCCGGACCGGTCGGAAAGAAAAACCGGATTTCATTTACTCTCTCCGGATTCCTGGCACGCGGGATCCTGGCTTTCATAGCAGGTGGGCATCAGCCAGCTGCGCCCGTCCTTGGCGATGAGGATCTGGGCCGCTTCCGGCCCCCAGGCGCCGGCCGGATAGTTTGGAAAAACTTCGGGCGAGACGGCCTTCCAGCCTTCCAGAATCGGGGTTACCACGTTCCAGGCCGCCTCCACCTGGTCGACGCGCATAAAGAGGGTCGCGTCGCCCCGCATCACATCCAGCAGCAGCGTTTCGTACGCCTCCGGCGGGCTGATCTTGAACGCTTCCTTGTAGGAAAAACGCATGTCCACCGGGCTCAGGCGGATATCCGCTCCGGGCCGTTTGGCCTGGAACCGGATGAGAATGCCCTCATACGGCTGGATCTGGATCACCAGCCGATTGGGCGCCCAATCTCCGATCGCCGAGGAGGGAAACGATTGGTGCGGCACGGGACGAAATTGGATGGAGGCTTCGGATACCTTCGCGGGCAAGCGTTTGCCGGTCCGCAGATAAAACGGCACGTCCTGCCAACGCCAGTTATCGACAAAGAGATTGAGCGCGACGAACGTCTCCGTGACGGAATTGGGATCCACCCCGGGCTCCTGGCGGTACGCCGTCGCATGCTCGCCTTCCATCCACCCCGCCCCGTATTGCCCGCGGACGGCGAATTCGTACACCCGGTCGCGCGGGATGGGCCGGATGGCATGCAGGACGTCCACTTTTTTATTCCGGATTTCTTCGTATTGGAAGGAAACCGGCGGCTCCATCGCCACCAGACACAGCACCTGGAGCAGATGGTTCTGGACCATGTCGCGCAGGGCGCCCGCCTGGTCGTAATAGCCGCCGCGGTGTTCGATCCCGACCTCCTCGGCGATCGTAATCTGGACGTGGTCGATGTAGCGCCGGTCCCAGACCGGCTCGAACAAAGCGTTCGCGAACCGGAAGGCGAGAATATTCTGTACGGTTTCCTTGCCGAGATAGTGGTCGATGCGATAGATCTGGGATTCTTCGAAAACGCCGCTGAGCATGAGATTCAACGCATGGGCGGAATCCAAATCCCGGCCGAACGGTTTCTCCAGCACGATCCGGGCGTGCGGACGGTCGCGGTTGAGCTGCGCCTTCCCGAGCCGGTCGACAATGGTCTGCACCACCGCCGGCGGGGTGGCCTGGTAGAAGATGGTATCCGCCTTGGCCGCCCATTCCTTTTCGAGCGCCTGGAGACGGTTCGAGAGTAACTCGTAGAATTTCGGATCGTTGAAATCCGCCGGGAGGTAATTCAGGAACGGAGCGAAGGTCTCCCATTCCGCGTCGCTGGAAGGACCGCGCCGCGAGAATTGGTCGACGCCCAGGCGCAGATGCCGGCGAAACTCGTCGACGGTCAACGCCTTCATGTCCACGCCGAAGATGGCAAACCGGTCGGGGAGCAGATTATCGAGGCACAGGTTGTACAGCGCCGGCACCAGCTTGCGCCAGGTCAGGTCGCCCCCGGCGCCGAAAATCACAAGGATGGTTGGGTCCAATTTTTCCTGGTCTGTCATGGAGTTTCCTCACTGGCCGATCCATTGGGTGTGGAATACGCCTTTCCCGTCGATCCGCTCGTAGGTGTGCGCCCCGAAATAATCCCGCTGGGCCTGGATCAGATTGGCGGGGAGCCAATCGCTGCGGAAACTGTCCAGGTATCCAAGCGACGCCATAAGTCCCGGCACGGGGATTCCCATTCCGACCGCCTCGCAAACCGTCGTCCGCAAATCCCCGCTCCGGGTCGATACTTCGGCGCCGAGAACCGGATCGGTTAACAGGTTTTCCAGCGCCGGCTGACGCGCGAAGGCCGCGCGGATATTTTCCAGGACCGCCGCGCGGATGATGCAACCGCCGCGCCAGATCCGGGCAACCGTTTCCAGTGGGAAGCCGTAGCCGCAGACTTGGGAGGCCGCCCGGAGCTGGGCCATGCCCTGGGCATAGGTGATGATCAGCGCGGCGTACAGCGCGCTCTGCAGACGGTCGAGGAACGCTTTCCGATCGCCCGCAAATCCTTCCAGCGGCAGATTGATCGCGCGGTGGATCGCCAGCCGCTCCTCCTTATACATCGAGAGGTTGCGCATCGCCACGGCCGCGTCGACGCTCGGCATCGGAACCTGCAGCTCCATGGCATCCTCCGACGCCCACTTTCCGGTGCCCTTCTGTTTGGCTTCGTCCAGGATTTGATCGATCAGCGGGCAGCCGGTTTTCGGATCCACCTCGCCGAAAATATTCGCCGTGATTTCCAGGAGGAAGGAATTAAGCTCGGATTCGTTCCACCGGCGAAACACCTCGCGCAGTTCCGCGCCGTTAAATCCCAACCCGCGTTTCATCAGGTCGTACGTCTCGGCGATGAGCTGCAGAAATCCGTATTCGATTCCGTTATGGACCATTTTAACGTAATGGCCCGCGGAGCCCGGCCCGAGGTAAGCCACGCACGGGTCCCCGTCCACGCGCGCCGCGGTGGCTTCGAAGATATTCCGGATTCTCTCATAGGCTTCCGGCTCGCCGCCGGGCATCAGGCTGGGTCCGCTGCGCGCTCCGCTCTCCCCGCCGGAGACGCCGACGCCCAAAAAGAACAACCCCTTCTCGGCGAGCGTCTTCTGGCGCAGTTCCGTGTCCCGGTAATGCGAGTTGCCGCCGTCGATGATCAGATCGCCGGCGGAGAGCAGCGGCAGCAGCTCGAGGATCACCGCGTCCACCGGCGGACCGGCCGGAACGAGCATCATCACCGCCCGGGGTTTTCGCAGCAAGCGGATCGTATCCTCCAGCGTCGCCGCCCCATACGCATTTCCCCGCCCCGCCTCGGCCATCCACAAAGCGCGCTGTTCCCCGTCGCGGTCGTATCCGGCCACCGAAAAGCCGTGATCGCGGATGTTCAGGGCGAAGTTCCGCCCCATCACTCCCAATCCGATCATCCCGATGTCACATTGCGGATCTGCCATTTCGTTTGCTCCCCGGCTTCCGCCGCTCCTTAATTCCCCGTATCGATCAAACCGTACGACGCCAGGTGGTCGCGGGTGGACTTGAATCCGGTATGGTGGATTCCGTGAAATCCCAGCGTCCGCGCCACTTCCACGAACATCGCGCGGTCGTCGATATAGATTCCAAATTCCGGCTGGATCTGGGCGATATCGGCCGCGATGCAGTAGATGTCGGAATCCGGTTTCCGGAAGTGGACGAAACAGGAGGCGATGAAAAAATCGACCATTTCCCCCAGCCGGTATTTCTCGATGCGGTGAACCGTCAGTTCGCGCCCCTCGTTGGTGACAGCGGCGATCTTAAGTTTGTAGCGCGCTTTCAAGCGCCGGATCAGGTCGATCATTTCCGGGAACGGCTGTGATTGGGCGAATAAAAATTCACGGAAGTCCTCGTGGGAGAACGGGCGCGGTTCGTAGAAGATCGTCCGCTCCAGGTAATCATCCAGGCAGAGTTTCCCTTCCTCGTAAATGTCGAACGTCAGATGGTGGCGTTCGTCCACTTCGTTGAAATCCAATTGGAACCTTTCGCATGCCTGGCGGCGCGCCTCGCGGTCCCAGCCGTTGGTCAGCAACACCCCGCCGATATCCAGAAAGAGCGCTCGAATGAGCTGGTTGGATTCCATGGCCGGCCTCCGGTCAGCGGCGAGCCTTCCGCGCGGTTTTTTTCACAGACGGCTTTATCCGGCGCCGGGCGGCGGGTTTCGGTTTGGCTCCAGCTTTCCGGGCCGAAGGCCTCGCGCGCCGCGCGGCGGGTTTGGTTTTGGCAATGGGTTTGCCGGCGTGAGGTTGGACGCGCCCGGCGCCGCGTTTCGGTCCGGTTTTCCGGTCGGGCGCCTTGACGCGGGAGGCCGCCGGTTTGGCAGTTTCCTTCGCAACATCCGGTCCGGCCGCCGGCGGTTGAAGCGCTTGAGCGATGATACTTTCAAGAGTTGCAAGACCGGCGAGAACGTCGGGACCCAGATGAACGCGCAGCACGGCGCGGCCGTGGCCTGCCAGCGCCTGCAAATCTCCCAGCGCCTGCGCCTGCTCGAGCATTCCGAACGTGTAGGGCGCATCCGGAACGGGCAGATCCTTTGGATTGTCCGCGGTCAATTGCAGGAAGAGCCCGTTGTTCGGCCCGCCCTTGTGGTATTGCCCGGTGGAATGGAGAAAGCGCGGGCCGTAACCGACGGTCGTCGCAACCCGGAACCGGTCGCGCAATTTCACCCGGACGGTCTGCAGGGCGCGTTCCACATCGGGCGTCTCGGGCAGATAGGCCTGGATGGCGATGTAATCGCCCTCGCTCGCTTCCTCAAGAAAACTTTGAATGGTGTTCGCAATCGTCGCTTGCGCCTTGCCCGTAAACAGCTCCAAGGGGGGCTCCGAGAGCGAAGGCTCTTCCACCGGCAGTTTTCCCGTCCGGCGGACCACTTCCAGCAGGCGGTTGGTGTTGCCCTTGCTCTCGCGAACGTTCGGCTGGTCGAACGCATTGATGCCGATCACGGCGCCGGCCACGGCGGTGGCCACTTCCCACCGGAAAAACTCCTGGCCCACGTCCAGCAGGTCGTCGAGGAGGATCGTAACCACGGGGAAGCCTGCCTTACGCAATTCCTCCGCGCCGCGCTGGAGCGCCGGATCGGGAGCGCCCTTCAACTGGAAGACCGCGAAGCACCGGTCGTCGCCGTAGATCGACGGAGGACCGAGCGGCTCGCCGGCCACCGGCAGGATTCCCTTGCCCTCTTTGCCCGTGCTCTCGGCCAGCAACTGCTCCAGCCACAAACCCAGGGAGGAGAGTGCGGCCGGCGCCAGCAAGGTGAGCTTGTCGCGGCCGGCGCGGGCCAGTTCTCCCAGCCCCGCCCCCAGGATCAAGCCGGGGTTCTCCTGCTCCGGCACATACGCCGAGCAGGCGTTGGCCATGCGCAGGGAACGCTCGATCAGCTCGGCGACATCCAACCCCATCAGCGCGGCGGGGAGCAGGCCGAAATACGAAAGCGCCGAATACCTGCCGCCGATGTCCGCGTAATTCGAGAACACGCGCCGGAACCCGCGCTTCCCAGCCAAGTCCGCGAGCGGCGTGCCGGGGTCGGTGATCGCCACGAAATTCTCGCCCGCTTTCTCGCCCTTGCGCTCGCGCAGCTTGGCGTAAAAATAATCGCCGTACGCCAAGGGCTCGGCGGTCGTTCCGGATTTACTGGCGACGATGAACAGCGTGGATTCCAACGGGTTCTCGCGCTCGATCCGATGGACGGCGGCCGGATCCGTGCTGTCCAGCACGTCGACCGGCAGGCCGTCCTTGGCGGCCGGGAAGGTCCGGATCAGGACGATCGGCGCCATGCTGCTTCCCCCCATGCCCATGTGCACCACGCGGCGGAAGCCCGCCGCCTTCACCTCGGAGGTGAAACGGGAAAGATCGTCCACGTTCTCCGACATCTTCTCCGCCACATGCAGCCACCCGAGCGCGCCGCGGATGACCGTTTGCGCGGCGGGATCCTGCGTCCACAAAGACGCATCCTTGTTCCAAAGCCGGGAAGCGAAACGCTCCTTCTCCAAAGTTTCAATGCGACGATGCACGCGGAATTCATAGCCGACCCAATCGGCCGTCTGGCGGTCCACCCGTTCCCGCAAGGCCGCCTCGCGCGCCGTCCGAATGGTTTCCATAAGGCGGTCGAACGCCTGGTCGAATTTCTCGACGCCTTCGTCCTCCAATTGCCGTGTGATATGGTCGATGTCGATCCCGAGTTGCCCCAACCGCTCGAAGACGGATTGGGCTTCGGACAGTCCTTGGGAGAGCGAGTTGGCCGGTTGGCCGTGATCGTGGTAGGCGGTGATTGTTTCGATCGGCAAGGTGTTGATCGTGTCCGGCCCGATCAACGGTTCGACGTATTTCACGTCGCTGTAGGCCGGGTTCTTCGTGCTGGTGCTGGCCCACAGCAGGCGCTGAGTCCGCGCCCCGCGGCTCGAGAGCGTTTGGAATCGAGGCGCCTCGAAAATCTCGCGGCAGATCGAATAGGCGAGCTTCGCGCTGGCGATCGCCGTCTGTCCGTGCACCGACCTGGCGAGGCCAGCCTGCTCGCCGCCCGCGGCGATAATTTTTTCCAGATCCGGATCCAGCAGCACGTCGATGCGGCTGAGGAAGAAACTGGCCACCGAGGCGACCCCGCCGAGCGCCCCGCCCTGCGCCGCCCGGTCCTCCAACCCGGCGAGGTACGCTTCGACCACCTCGCGGTACCGCGGCAGGCCGAATAGGAGCGTGATGTTGACGTTGATGCCTTCGCCGATCAGGCGGCGGATGGCGGGCAGCCCTGCGCGGGTTCCCGGCACCTTGATCATCAGATTCGGCCGGCCGACGGCGGCCCACAGGCGGCGGGCTTCGGTGATCGTGCCCTCGGTGTCGTGGGCGAGACGGGGGGAAACTTCCAGCGAGACGTACCCGTCGGCGCCCGCGGTTTTTTCGTACACCGCGCGGAAGCAATCCGCCGCGTCGCGGATGTCCTCCACGGTCAACGTCTGGTAGATCTCCAACTCTTTCCGGCGTTCCAGCGCCAGGACGCGGATCTGGCCGTCGTAATCGTGGCTTCCGGCAATCGCCTTTTCAAAAATCGAAGGATTGGAAGTGATCCCCGTAACGCCGTCTTCCGCAATCAGGCGCGCGAGCTCGCCATCTTTCAGCATCCCGCGCCGGAGAAAATCCATCCACACGCTCTGGCCGAGCGACTCCAGTTTTTTTAACGGATTGTCGTTCATGCGAACTCTCCTTTACACCGGGGGCGGCTCGGGAGCGAGAACCGCCTTCCGATTTTCCTTGCCGCGGGAGAACGATATGGCTGCCGCGATAAGGCATAAGACGATCGAGAAGAGGAACGCGTTGCGGATGCCGAGGACGAAATTCTGCATCACTTGCGATCCCAAGCTGACGGTGGTGCCGACGAAAATCTGCATCATCACGTCGTGCGGCAGGCTGCCGGCAGCCACGGCCAGGGACAAAGCGAAGCTGATAACCATCCCGGTCTGGCGCAGCGTGGCGAGCGTGGCCGAGGCAACCCCCAGGCGGTTTCTCGGCGCGGCGTTCATCGCGGCGCTGGTGTTGGGCGAGAAGAACAAACCGCCGCCTAGTCCCATCACCGCCAGTCCCGCGGCGAGCATTGCATAGGGCGTATCGACCGCCAGGAAACTCAACCAGAAGAGCGCAGCCGCCTGTAGGAGCAGCCCGAGCGTTGCGGGAATACGCGCCCCGATCCGGTCGGACACAATTCCTCCGATCGGAGCGACGATCGCGCTGACCAGCGGGAGCGGGATGAGCAGCAGCGCGGCGGTGAGCGGGTCGAAGCCGCGCACTCCCTGCAGATAAAAAATGATCAGGAAATTCACCGCAAACAGCCCCAGCGATTGAATCATCGCCGCCAGGACCGAGAAATTGTAGACGCGGTTGGTAAACAGCGAAAAATCCAGCACGGGACTAGCCGACCGCCGTTCCCAAAGGATGAATAGGACGAGAAACACGGCGAAACTCGAA
>CAWADT010000012.1:0-128900 GCA_963780865.1 uncultured Chloroflexia bacterium
ATGCATTGCTTCGTGTCCCGAGCGAAACCTGGCGGAGTCCATCCGCCGCCGTTTTGCCGCGCTGGGAGGCGTGGAGCTCCCCGATGTGCCGCGTGAGCCCTGTGCGTCATCCCCCGAGCTTTGGGACATGGTGATTCTGGACACGAACGTCCTCTCCGAGGTGATGAGGCCCGTCCCGGGCTGGCTCGAGGTCCTCCGCTGGCTGGCCGGTCCAGCCGGCTTCTCGCGCTGTTCACGACGGCTATCACCCAGGCCGAAATCCTGTATGGCATCGCCGGCTGCTCGCGAAGGGGAAGCGCCGTGCCTGCTCTCGAATCCGCCGCGGAAGCCATGTTCGAGGAAGACTTTGCCGGCCGTGTTGCGCCTTTCGACAGCGATGCGGCCCGCCTGTTCCCGCGCATCGTCGCGTCCCGCCGGGCGCACGGTCATCCGATTGCGCAATGGGACGCGCAGATCGCCGCCATCGCCCGTTCCCGCGGCGCGGCTCTGGCGACCCGCAATACCGCCGATTTCGAACACTGCGGCATCCCCGTGTTGAACCCCTGGAGCGCCCGATAGCTCGGCCGGCATCCATGCCGCCTACGGAACCGGCGCGCAACCAGCATGGGATTCCGCGCTGGAGACGACCGGCCCTTTTCCGTTAGCCTGGAAGTCAGGGCATGAACCGATTCGACTCCTCTTCTCTCCCCCGGAGCCACCTGGTTGGGGAACCAGCGCTGCCTGTTTCGTGTCTGGGTGCCGTTCGCCACCCGCGTGAAGGATCTTCTGGTGTATTACGTGGATAGCTCGGAAGGGTACAGCATTCCGGAGCGTTATCTCCGGCTTACGGACCGCGTCCAAGCGCGGTACAAGGTGACGGTAAGATCGATGAACATGAAAAATCTGGACCAGGAAGTGGCCACCTTCGTCCGGCTGGCGAATCAATCCATTGCGGACAATTGGGGGTTCTATCCGGTGACCGAAGCCGAAGGGAAAGCCCTGGCCCGGGACATGAAACAAATCGTGAACCCCAAGCTGCTGCTGTTCGCGGAAGACGCGCGCGGCGAAGCGATCGGGTTCGCGATGGCGCTGCCCGACATCAACCTGCTGCTCAAGCGATTGGACGGACGGTTGTTCCCGCTGGGCTGGATCAAACTGCTGTTCGGTCTTCCGCGCCTCCATCAATACCGGATGTGGGCGCTGGGCGTGGTGCCGGAATACCAATCCAAGGCGGTGGATGCGCTGATGTACCGCAAGCTGTATGAAACGCTGGCGCCTGGTCCGGTCCGGCTGGAAGTAAACTACGTTTTGGAAGACAACTACCGGATGAACAACGCGATTAAAGATCTTGGAGTGAAGGATCTCCGCCGGTACCGCGTGTACCAAAAACCGATTTAGCAGGAAGAATTCTTCCGTTCCACGGCGTACTTTTCCGCTGGTTTATCTGAGGTCGTAAAAAAAATTTCCGGAGGAGAAATCCATGGCTCTAGCGGCATCCAATCCCCCGCTCCACACCGCACCGATCTCACAAGTGGGCATCGTCGTTCGCAACGCCGACAAGGTGGCGGCCAGGTTTTCCGCATTGACCGGCCTTCCCGTCCCGGCGCCGATCCTCACCGATACCTACGAGAAAGCGCACACCGAATTCCGCGGCTCCCGTTCCGACGCGCGCGCCAAGCTGATTATCTTCAACCTGGGTCCCATGGCCGTCGAGTTCATTGAACCGCTTGAGGGCGCGAGCACCTGGCGCGAATTTCTGGATCAGCATGGCGAGGGAATGCACCATATCGCCTTCAACGTGAAAGACTGCAAACCTGCGGCGGAACAAGCCGCCCGCCTGGGCGTACCAATGGTCCAAAAAGGGGATTTTACCGGCGGGCATTACGCCTATCTCGACGCCACGGCGTCGTTCGGGGCGATCGTGGAACTGCTCGATAATATTTCGTAGCCCCGCCCGAACAGTTGCGTAAATCCCCGGACGGGGATTCCATCGTTTACTCCGGGCGCAGATTTTCCGGACGCATCCGCGGCTCGGCCAGGATTTCGGAGAAGACGGCGTCGTATTCTTCCGCGCTGGAACAGCGGACAAGCCGGTTGCGATATTCCCCCACCCCGATCCAATGGTGGACGTACCGCACCGCGTCCTTGCGGAAGACGATCGGCCCCAGGCGCGGGCCGTACAATTCGATCATCAGAATCAAATGGCGCCGCGCCATGCCGACGCATTCCTTCACCGGCACCTGTTCTTTGTCGCGGCGCGAAAAGATCCACGGATGGCCGATCGCGGCGCGTCCGATCATCACCCCGTCGCAGCCGGTCTGCCGCTTCATCGCCTCGATATCGGCGACGGTCCGTACGTTGCCGTTCCCCACAATCGGAATCTTCGCGCGCTGTTTGATCTCCGCGATCGCGTTCCAATCCACCGGACCGGCAAACGCCTGATCCTTGGTGCGCGCGTGGACGGCGATCAGGCAGCATCCGTTTTCTTCCAGCGCCCGGGCCACTTCCAGATAATTGCGATTTTTTTCATCCCATCCCAGCCGGATCTTCGCGCTCACCGGTAGCTCCAGCTTGGACGATAATTTGGCGAACAGCCGGGCGATCTTGGACGGATCCTTGAGCATCCCGGCGCCGGCTCCGCGTTCGGCGATTTTCCGAATGGAGCACCCCAGGTTGATGTCGATGATGTCCGGGCCGCGATCCTGCAGCCGGATCGCGGTTTCCACCAGACGGTCCTCGAGGTTCCCATAGATTTGAAACGCGATCGGCCGCTCCCGATCTGAGAATCGAAGCTTCAGGTTGGCTGAACTTTCCGGGTTGCGCGAGAAGGCCACTTCATCCACATTGACAAACTCCGTGTAGGAAACGGCCGATCCGAGCTCGCGGCAGATGATTCGAAACGGGCTGTCGGTGAATCCGTCCATCGGCGCGAGGATTAAATCGCCGTGGACCGGAACGGTGCCGATGGAAAAACTCGGGGTACTGATGATAACTCCGGGGAACCTAACCGTGTCGCCTGTCGATCGCCAGCAGATCGCACAGGATGGCGTAACCGGTTTCCAGGCGGCCGGCGCCCGGCCCGATCAGGGTGACGTCGCCAAGCAGTTCGGTCGTGAAAGTGATCGCGTTGGTCGCCCCGCGGACCGACGCCAGGGGATGCGTGCGGGGAATCCGTTGCGGTCGAACCCGCGCCCGCACGCCGTCCGGTGTCCGCTCGACGCCCGCGATCAGCTTCCACACGTCGCCGCCTTCCTCCGCCTCGCAAATATCCTCTTTGCGCAGGCCGGTGATGCCCTCCCGCTCCACGTCGCCCAGGCCGATCGACGCATCCATCAGCACGTTCGCCAGGATGACCAGCTTCCCCGCCGCGTCATATCCTTCCACGTCTCCGATGGGATCGGCCTCGGCGTATCCGTTGGCTTGCGCTTCAGCCAGCGCCTCGGCATACGGCTTTCCATCCTGCATTTGCGTCAGGATGTAATTGGTCGTCCCGTTGATGATTCCTTGAATGCGGAGGATCCCGGCGCCCTTCATAAATTCCGCGCCCATCCGCAAGGCGGGCGTGCCGCTCATCACGGTTCCCTCCACCCCGATTTCCACGCCATGGACCTCGGCGATTTTCTTCAGCGCCCGGTACTGCAGAGCGATCGGCCCTTTGTTGGTGGTGAGCACATGCTTCCCGGATTCCAACGCCGCGCGGATATGCCTCACGGCCGGCTCGCCGGTTTTCAAATCGGTGGGAGAGAGCTCCACCACGACGTCCGATTCCGTTTCGCGGATCGTGCGCAGCGAATCCCAGCCCCGCTCCTGCGCCGGAACCCCCGCCAGCGTCCCCTTTGCCCTGACGGAAGCGAGTAGCGCCGCCGGGTCGAATCCCTGCGGTTGATAGACGCTGCCGAGTTTGACGTCGCTCACGGCAACGATCCGGACGCCCAGCCCGAACTCTTTCCGGATTCGTTCGCCCCGTTCCGCGAGGATCTGCGCCAGCCCTTGACCGACATTCCCGAACCCAATTATCGCCAACCGATGTTCCTGCATTCCAATTCCTCCCGGGGGAGATGTTGAAAAATAAATTTTACCCCCTTCCGCGCCCAAGAACGGCAGAAGACCGAATGCAGGTAGCGGGCGTACAATGGGTGATATGGACGCTCATCCTTGCGGGAAAGCCATCGGCAGGATCGGATCATGAACGAACGCATCCTCGTCGTGGAAGACGAACCGGCGCTGCGGGATACACTCGAGTGGAATTTGCGGCGCGAAGGTTACGAAGTGAAAACCGTCGCCGACGGGATCGCCGGGCTGCAGGCCGGGCGCGAGTGGAAACCCGATCTGATGGTTTTAGATCTCATGCTTCCGGGGATGGACGGGCTGGAAGTCTGCCGTCAATTGCGCAGGGATACCAACTTCCCGATCCTGATGCTCACCGCACGCGAAAGCGAGACGGACCGGGTGGTGGGGCTGGAAGTGGGCGCCGACGATTACATCACCAAACCCTTCCATCTGCGCGAACTCCTCGCGCGGATTAAGGCCCAGCTGCGAAGGATGCGCATGATCCGCGAGGAAAAAACTCCATCCGCCGCTCCGGAAGCGCCGGCCGAGCAACCCATCCTGTGCGGCGACCTCACGATCGACACCACCCGCGGGGAAGTGTTGCGCGCCGGGCGGGCGCTTGCGCTCAAACCCAAGGAATACGAACTGCTGTTGTATTTCGCCCGCCATCACGGGCAGATGCTCTCCCGCGAGCAGATCCTGCAGCGCGTCTGGGGCTGGGAATACACGGGCGACAGCCGCACCGTGGATGTGCACGTCCGCTGGCTGCGCGAAAAGATCGAGATCGACCCGGCCGCCCCCGCGCGCCTGGTAACCGTGCGGGGCGGCGGTTATCGTTTCGAGGGCTAGATGAGATTCTTCAACCTCAAGAGCATCCGCTGGAAGATCGCAATTCCTCAACTGGGATTGTTCCTTCTCATCCTGCTGGGTTTGCTCCTGTATTTATCCGGTTTCGTGCGGGGAATATACATTGACACCCTCAAGACCCGCCTAGCGGCGGATTGCCGCCTGCTCGCCATGGATACGGTCCAACGGCAGCAATCCGCCCCGTCTCCGGCGGAGCTCGAACAATACGCCAAGCAGACCGGCGCCAGTTTGGGCGCGCGCTTTACCATCATCAACATCGACGGGAAGGTCTTGGCCGATTCGGACGTCGACCCGACGACGATGGAAAACCATCTGACGCGGCCCGAAGTCCAGCAGGCGCTTTCCCAGGGCTCCGGATCCAACGCCCGGAAAAGCGCCACCACCGGCATCGACACGCTGTACGTCGCCGTCCCCCTCCGGATGGGCGCCCAAACGACCGGAGTTGTCCGTTTGGCCGTCGCCCTGGCGAAGGTCGATGCGGTGGTGGGCCGATTGCAAACGGCGCTATCAGTTGCGCTGGGCGTCGCCGCGCTGCTCTCGCTGGTGCTCTCCATTCTTTCCGTGCGCAGCACCACCCAGCCGCTCGAGGATTTAACGGAAGCCGCGCGGCAAGTGGCCTCCGGGAATTTACACGTCACATTGCTTCCCGCCGGCCGGGATGAAACCGGCCAACTGACCGACGCCTTCAATACAATGACCGGCCAGCTCCGGTCGCAATTGGATTCTTTGCGGGGCGAACGCGAAAAATTATCCGCCGTGCTCTCGCAGATGACCGATGGCGTCGCGATTCTCGACGAGCAGGGACGGGTGTCCATGCTCAACCCGTCGGCCGAGCGCATTTTCGGCCAGCGGGAAGCGCAGGCGATGGGTCGCTCGGCGGCGGAGGTTTTCCGCAATCACCAGTTATTCGACCTTTGGCGGGGCAGCGCCGCCACCGGAAAATCCAACGCCCTCACGGTCGAGATCGGTTTGGATCGCACCTTCCTGCAAGCCATCGCCACGCCGCTGGGAGAATCGCTTTCCGGATCGACCTTGCTCCTCTTCCAAGACCTCACCCGCTTGCGGAGGCTGGAGACCGTCCGCAGCGACTTCATCGCCAATATCTCCCACGAATTGAGGACGCCGCTCGCTTCGCTGCAAGCGCTGTCGGAATCCCTGCAGGAAGGCGCGCTGGAGGATCCCGCCGCCGGCCGGCGCTTCCTCGAACAAATGCAAAAAGAAATCGACGTCATCAACCAGATCATTCGCGAATTGCTCGAACTCTCGACGATCGAATCCGGACAGGTGCCCTTGAGCCTCCAGGCGGTGGCGCCGGTTTCGCTCTGGGACGGAGCGGTGGAGCGGCTGCAATTGCAAGCGGAACGGAACACTCTTCATTTGTTCAACCGTTGCCCGGAGGGTTTGCCATTGGTCAAGGCGGATCCGTCACGGATGGAACAGATGATGATCAATCTTCTCCACAATGCGATTAAATTCACTCCGCCCGGCGGAACCATCGAGGTGTCGGCCGAAGCGCGGCCAGCCGAGGTGGTTTTTTCCATTCGGGATACGGGCGTGGGAATATCCGGCGAGGATTTACCGCAAATCTTTGAGCGTTTTTATAAAGCGGATCGTTCGCGTTCGGGAGGCGGCACCGGCCTGGGGCTCGCGATCGCCCGCCATATTGTTGAATTGCACGGCGGCCGGATCTGGGCCGAAAGCGCGGAAGGCAAGGGCAGCACGTTTTTCTTCACGCTCCCGATATCCATCGGATAAGGAATAGCCGTCCCTTAACCTTCCGGTAATTTATTCACTACCCGGGAAATTCCGCGGCTGACAATAGGGAATCCAAAATTTAGAAGCATCCCCAGATGCAACCCTGTTACTCGCAGGTAAGTCAATAATTGGGATTCGAATATGGAATGATGCTCCATCGTCGCCTTGCATTCGACGATAACCAAATTTTCAATTAATAGATCCAATCGGAGAGGAACGGGAAGTTGGAATCCTTTGTAAAAAACAGGTATTTCGGACTGGCGTGCCACCGTTAATCCTTTCTTCTGTAATTCCCACTCAAGCGCGTGCTCGTAAATGATTTCGAGCAATCCTGGTCCACCGAGGGTTCGATGAACCTCAATTGCAGATTGTATGATGAGTTGGCTAATATCATTTTCGTTCATATTCTCCCCCCGAAGTTGTAGAGACAATTCTAACGCAAAGGCGCAGAGACGCAAAGCAGATCTTTTTTGGTTTTCTTTGCGCCTTTGCGTCTTTGCGTTAATGAATTTGATCACCATTCCATGATCGAAATTCGCATTAATTCAGCGTATTTATGCTTAACAAGTTGTTAACACTGTTTTCCTATTTCGTTAATCAACTCCGGTTAGTCTTAAAGAAAAATCGCTTGACAATTTCCTAAGGAGGAAAGAATGGGCAAGAAAATGTTTCTCGCAATTGCATCGCTTTCGATCATGGGGCTGCTGCTCTCGGCTTGCGGCGGCGCCGCTCCGGCTGCGACCGCTACGGCCGCTCCCGCCGGGCAATCGGCAACCAATACGGCGCCCGCGCCCACCGCGGCACAACCGGCCACCAGCACTCCCCTCCCGCCCGGCTCGGTGAAGATCAACGCCGCCGGCGCCACTTTTCCGTTGCCGGTGTACTCCGCCTGGACGTACGCTTACCAGTACGTCGATCCCTCGGTCGTGATTAACTACCAGGGTATCGGTTCCGGCGGCGGGAAGAAAGCCATCATCGACGGCACGGTGGATTTCGCCGGATCGGACTCGCTGGTGACGGACGCCGAATACGCTGCGGGCAAGGATCTGCAAATGTACCCGATGGTTGCCGGCGCGGTCGTGCCGGTCTACAACATCAAATGGGCGAAGGATTTCCCCGCCGGCACCACGGCTCCCGTTCTGGTCCTCGACCGCCAAACGCTGGTCGATATCTACAACGCCAAAGTAACCAAGTGGAATGACCCGGAAATCATCGCCACCAACCCGGGTTTGAAGGATTACCTTCCGGCGTCGGACATCACCGCCGTGCATCGCTCCGACGGTTCCGGAACCACGGAAATCTTCACCAAATCGCTGACTTCCTTCAGCAGCGACTGGACCGCCGGGGGCGCAACCTCCGTGCAATGGCCGGTGGATAAAGCGGGCAACGGCATCGGCGGGAAAGGCAACCAGGGCGTGGCTGCGGCGGTGATCAACACGCCGAACTCGATCGGATACGTTGAACTCGCGTATGCAATCTCCAACAGCATGTCCTACACCTCAATGATCAATAAGGCAGGCACCACGGTGGTTGCCAATGCGGCCAGCTTGAATTCCGCGATGGGCGATTTCACCAACGGATTTACCGATAAACTGACGGCGACCATCGTGGACGCCCCGGGTGCTGCCTCCTGGCCGATCGCAGGGTACACCTACCTCGTCCTGCACACGACGAGCATGACAGATTGCGTCAAGGCGCAGAAGATCCTCGAATTCATCCGCTGGGCGCTGACCGATCCAACCGCGAGTCAGAAGGCGTCGGACCTGGGTTACTCCATCCTTCCGCCGGCCGTGCGCGATACAGTTCTGGCCAAGCTTGGCGCAGTCACTTGCAAAGGCAATCCGGTGCTGAAATAATCTGAAGTCAGAATAAAGCAACCGACTATGGAGAGCCTCGTCCACCGGGGCTCTCCATAGTCCTCTCGAGGAAATGATGGTAGATCAATCGCGAACGCCTTTATCGGTTTTCGATAGGCTCCGCAAACGGGCGGGCAAAGCCCTTCATCACGGCGACCGGCTCTGGCAGGGATTGACGATCGGGATGGGGATCGCCGTGCTGTTGCTCATCTTGGCGATTGGATGGACTCTCTGGCTGGGTTCGGCGGACGCGCGCTCGAAATTCGGGCTGTCTTTTCTGCTGCCCACACTCAATGCCTCGTGGAACCCCGTTGGGGATCAATTCCAAGCCTGGCCGTTTATCTATGGAACCCTGGTCACGTCCGCGATGGCGATCCTCATCGCGCTTCCGATCAGCCTTGGGGTTGGCATTTTCCTCGCCGAACTTTGCCCCGGCTGGCTGCGTCTGCCCCTGGGTTGGATGTTGGAACTCCTGGCCGCCATCCCCAGCGTGGTGTTCGGGCTTTGGGGTATTTTTATTTTTCTGCCCGCGGTCGTGCAACCGGTCGGATCGGCGCTCGGGCGCACGCTGGGGTCCCTGCCCGTGCTCGGCGCGCTCTTTGCCGGCTCGATCCCGGTCAGCGGCGCCAGCCGGCTGGCCGCCGCGCTGATTCTGACGATCATGATCGTCCCCACCATCACTGCGGTCACGCGGGACGTATTTCTCGCCATCCCGCACTCCCAGAGGGAAGCCGCCCTCGCCCTCGGCGCCACCAAATGGGAGACGATTTCCCAGGTGCTCGTCCCGTACGGCCTCTCCGGCATCCTGGGCGCGGTGATTCTCGGATTGGGCCGCGCGCTCGGCGAGACGATGGCGGTGACAATGGTGATCGGCAACAGCATCGAAGGAACGCTCTCGCTTCTGCGTCCCGGGTACACGATGTCTAGCGTTATCGCCAACGAGTTCGCCGAAGCCGTCAGCCCGCTGCACAGCCAGGCATTGATCGAAATCGGCTTTTTGCTTTTTGTGATTACGCTGCTCCTGAATCTGCTGGCTCGGTTCCTGGTCTGGCGCGTCGCCCGCCGCGCGCCACAGCAGGAGGTGCGCGGATGATCGCTGAAATCTTCGCACGGTCACATTCAGGCGCGCCGCGGATACAACCGCCGGAAGGCGTCGAGCACATTGATGCTGATCCTCACCGGTTTGACCACCGTGCTCGCGCTGGTCCCCCTGTTTTGGATTATCGGGTACGTCGTCTACCAGGGCGGTCGCTACATCAATTGGTCGTTTTTCACTCAACTTCCGCGTCCTCCGGGAGTGGCCGGCGGGGGCGTGCTAAACGCGATTGAAGGAACCATCCTTTTAGTAATTCTCTCGAGCCTGTTCGCGATCCCGCCGGGGGTGTTGGCCGCATTCTACGCCGCCTATTATCCGAACACCGCGCTCGGGATCGGCATCCGGTTCAGCACCGACGTGCTCTCCGGAGTGCCATCCATTATCATCGGTCTCTTCCTCTATGCAGTGGTGGTCAAGGTTCAGGGTCATTTTTCGGCGCTGGCGGGAGGGATCGCGCTCGCGATTCTGATGTTGCCGGTGATCATCCGCACCACGGAGGAAATGTTGAAGCTGGTTCCGCCCGCGCTGCGGGAGGCCTCGCTGGCGCTGGGGGCGCCAGAGTGGAAAACTTCGCTCCAAGTCGTGCTCCCGGCCGCCGCCAATGGATTAGTCACGGGCTTCCTGCTCGGGCTGGCGCGCGCGTCCGGCGAAACAGCGCCTCTTCTTTTCACCGCTCTTGGAAACGAGTACTTCGACATTGCGGCGCAGCTTCGATCCGGCCTCGCGTCGGGCCAGAATCCGTTCGCGATTTTATCGGGGATTTTGGGCCAGCCGGTGGATTCCCTGCCGCTGACGCTCTGGAAATACGCCCAACAGCCATACCCGGAACGGACTCATCAAGCCTGGGCCGCCGCTTTGGTGCTGATGGCCCTGGTGCTTGTAACCAACATCGCAGCCCGGCTGTGGATCGTGTTTCGTCAGAACCGGATGAAAGGATGAACGGCATGAATATTTCCCCCGCCTTTTCCAAATCCTTTGCGCTTCCTAGGGCAACCACCCGAGCGGCAAAAGGTGAAGTCGAGACCCGGGAAGACACAGCGGCTCGACCAGTGAAGCTCGACATTCGGAATTTATCCGTCTTCTACGGAAAATTTCGCGCCGTCGCCGAAATCAGTATAGCCATTCCCGCCCACCGGGTGACAGCGATCATCGGGCCATCGGGATGCGGCAAATCCACGCTCCTGCGGGCGATCAACCGCATGACCGACCTCACCCCGGGATCGCACGCCGAAGGGGAAATTCTTCTCGACGGCGAGAATATTCTTGCGTCTGGAATTGATGTCGTCCCCATCCGCCAAAGGGTAGGGATGGTTTTTCAGCGGCCCAATCCGTTCCCCAAGAGTATTTACGACAACGTCGCCTACGGACCGCGATTGTATGGCATCCATCGGCGGGCCGAATTGGACGAGATCGTCGAACACAGCCTGCAGCGGGCGGCTTTATGGGATGAAGTGAAGGATAAACTGCACCAGTCGGGAATGGCGCTTTCCGGCGGACAGCAGCAGCGGCTGTGCATCGCGCGCGCCCTGGCGGTGGAACCGGCGGTGATCCTGATGGACGAACCGGCTTCGGCGCTGGATCCGATCGCCACGCTAAAAATCGAGGATCTCATGCAGCACTTTAAAGAAGAATATACAATCGTTATCGTTACCCATAACATGCAGCAGGCGGCGCGGGTTTCGGATTACACCGCCTTTCTGATGATCGATGCGCAGCGCGCCGGGCGCCTGGTCGAATTCGGATCCACCGACCGAATCTTCACCCGCCCGGAGAAAAAACAAACCGAGGATTACGTCACCGGACGGTTCGGGTAATCCGGCGCGCAGAAAGGAATCCCATGACACGCGAGGTTCTGGAGCGGCGGTTGCATCAACTGCAGGACGAAGTGCTCAATCTGGGAAGCATGGTGGAGCAGTCCGCCCTGGACGCGGTGAAAGCGCTGCGCCGGCTGGATACGGCGTCGGCGCGGAAAATCGAAGCCCGCGACGAGTTCATCAACCAGCGGCGGTTCGCCATCGAGGAGGATTGCCTGACGCTCATGGCCACCCAGCAGCCTATGGCCCACGATCTGCGCCTGCTGGCGGCGATTCTGGAGGTGATCACCGAACTGGAACGGATGGGGGACTACGCCAAAGGGATCGCGCACATCACCTTGCTGCTCGAATTGTCGAGTATCCCTCCCGCGCTGCTGGATCAATTCGATGCGATGGCCGCCGAAGCCAACGCCATGCTGCATCGCGCGCTCAGCGCGTTCGTCACCGGCGACGTCAAGGCCGCGCGCGCCATCCCGGCCGAAGACGACGCTGTGGACCGGCTGTTCAATCAGATCTACGGCGAGTTGGTGGCGCGGATGATCGCCGATCCACGCACGGTGGATCAGACCACCCACCTGATGTGGGTGTCGCATAACCTGGAACGCTTCGCGGACCGGGTGACCAACATTTGCGAACGGACCATTTTTCTAGCCACCGGCGAGATGACCGAATTCTCGGCCTCGGGCGGCGATTGACGGAAAGGATACTATGTTAAATTCCAGACGGAGAGTGCTGTTCCTTTGCAGCGGCAATTCCTGCCGTTCGCAAATGGCGGAGGGGATCGTCAATGCGCGTTATGGCAACCGTTGGTCGGCCTCCAGCGCCGGCAGCCATCCGAAGGGGTTTGTCCATCCGATGGTGATCCAAGTGCTGGAGGAACGAGGCATCCATCATCAGGGAACCTCGAAAGGCATGGAGACCGTCAAGGATATCCCCTTTGATTTGATCGTCACGGTGTGCGGATCCGACGCCGAGGACTGCCCCGTCTGGTTCGGGGCCGGACGGCAAATCCATCACGCCTATAAAGATCCGAGCCTCGTAGCCGGGACGGACGAGGAAAAACTCGCCGCCTTCCGGAAATTGCGCGACGAGATGCTGGTCGAATTACCGTATCTCCTGGATAAGAACGACGCGGGAAAAATGGAATCATAATCACATTAGGAGCATTAACGCAAAGGCGCGAAGGCGCAAAGAAGACCCTTATAAAGTTTTTCTTTGCGTCTTCGCGTCTTTGCGTTAAAAGATCTTGATCTTGCCGCTACTGGTAGTCCCTTCCCTGTTTCTCCGCCCCGTGATACATTCCCGCAATCAATTTTTAGTTGGGAGATCCTCGACCATGGATTCCACCGTCGCGCGCCTGGACAAGGTTTCGCATTACTACGGCGCGCAAACCATCGTTGAAAATATCAGTTGGGAGATTTATCACGACGCCCGCATCGGGTTGATCGGCCCCAACGCCGCCGGAAAATCCACCCTGCTGCGAATGCTCGCCCGCGAACTCGAGCCGGACTCCGGTTCGATCCACGTCGCCCGCGGCGTCCGCGTCGGATTCCTTCCGCAGGAAGTGCGCTTCGATCTGGATCGTTCGCTCCTGGAGGAAGCCCGCACCGCATCCCCGACGCTGGCGGCGCTGGAAGCCGAAATCGACCGGCTGGCCGTCCAGATGGGCGATCCCGCCGTGTATGGCGATTACGCCAAACTGGGACGGCTGACCGCCCGCCAGGAGAAATTGCTGACTGAATTACAGGCCAAGGGCGGGTTGAATTTCGAGGGCCGCGTCCGTTCCACGCTGCGCGGGCTGGGGTTTTCCGAGGCGGATTTTTTACTTCCGCTTCGAGCGCTCTCCGGCGGCCAGAAAAAGCTGGTCGGCCTGGCCAAGCTGCTCCTCGAGCAGCCGGACCTGCTCCTGCTGGACGAACCCGACAACCACCTCGATCTCCAGGGGAAACGGTTCCTGGAGGAACTGATCTCCGATTACGACGGCGCGGTGGTCATCGTCTCTCACGACCGCTATCTGCTCGACATCGTCGCCGAGGACATCGTCGAACTCGACGGTGGCCGGCTCGCCTTCTACAGCGGGAATTATTCCGAATACGCGTTCGAAAAACGCCAGAAGCTGCTTTCGCAGGAGCGCCAATTTAAAATCCAACAGCACGAAATCCGCCGGATGGAATTCGCCATCCGCCGGCTGATCGGCTGGGGCGCCGGGCAGAACGAGAAGCTCGTCAAGCGCGGCCGCTCGATGCAGAAGCGCCTGGAGAAAATCGAGCGGGTGGAGAAGCCCGTCTTCGAAAAGAAAGTCCTCGGCCTGACCTTGGCCGCGACAAAACGTGGTTCGAATAAAACCCTCGAAGTCCGGCACGCGCAAAAATCGTTCGACGATCATTTTGTCCTGCGGGACGTCGATTTCACCGTTTGGAACGCGCAGCGGGTGGGGATTATCGGCCCGAACGGATCGGGGAAGACCGTGCTGCTGCGCTGCATCCTCGGCGAGGAAGGGCTTACAGCGGGCGAGATCGTGCGGGGACCCTCCAACACGCTTGGGTATTACGACCAGGAACATCAGACGCTTCAGCTCGACAATACATTGGCGGACGAAGTTACCCGGCACGCGGCGTTGACCAACCGCGAGCTGTACGGGCTGCTCGGGCGATTCCTGTTTACCGCCGACGACGCCGGAAAGAAGGTGCGCGACCTCTCGGGCGGCGAAAAGGCGCGCGTGCAGATGGCCCGCCTGATGCTGCAAGGCGCCAATTTCCTGCTTCTGGACGAACCCACCAACCATCTGGACATCGCCTCCGCCGAACAGCTCGAGGAGGCGCTCGAGGATTTCGACGGCACCTTGCTCGTCGTTTCCCACGACCGGTATTTCCTTGACAACGTGGCGGGTAAAATCCTCGAATTGGAAGACGGCCTCGTGACGGATTACGAAGGCAATTACACCGATTACCTGCAGGCCATAGCCGATCAGAGAGCAAAAACCGGAACGCCAAAAGATCGGACTCCGGTGAAAAGGTAAGCATTAAGCGGCTTCCGAAATACAAGAAGGATGTCATTGCGAGCGAAAGCCTGCACTCGTGCACTTAGGGGAATGTGTAAAACCAGATTGCTTCGTCGCTTCGCTCCTCGCAATGACAACATAATTCCCACCGTAGTAGTTCGTGCTTGCGTCAATCTTTATTTATCGGAGAAATGACCTTTTTACCGACGAAATAAGTTCCCGCTACCATTGTCATTGCGAGCGACCAAAGGGAGCGAAGCAATCTCCCAATAGCAATTGTATAAATACACCCAAGCAATGGAATAGTGGATTCTTGGCCAATAGTTATCCCAGATTTCTACGTTCGACCTTGGAATAGCGTCGACCTTTACCCAAGGGCGAGTATCCTCGCCCCTTCCCCCTTCTGGCACGCAATTTGCACACATTCCTTCCAGAATCTTTTCATTTTGGGAGGCGCAGATGATCGCTCAATATTTCACTCAACCCGATTTACAGGTCGGCATCATCCTGGTTCTCCTTGGATCCGGCTTGCTTTGTTTGTTGGCCGGCATCCTGATCCTGATCGGCCGAAGCTTCTCCGGTGAGATGAAGACCCTCGCGGCCACCTCCACCGAGCTGAGCAAACGCACGCTCAGCCACGACATGACCGCGGTGACCACCAGCATTACCGACCTGTTGGATCAAATCAACCAATTGATGAAAACGGCCGCCGGCACCGGCGCCTTCCTCGTCCTGGCGGGCGTGCTGATGATGGCCGCCGCCTATTGGCTCACGAGCGGCCTGATCTAGCCGTCCTCCGTTCCATTTTCCGCCTGGAGGTCCATCATGTTGTCCGACGCCCAAATTTATCAAACGCTTGAAGCAGCCATTCCCGCCGACGTCCGCACCCACGTCGTTCGTCGTCTCCGCCGGGTCCCGACCCTCTGGTCGGCTTTACACGATGAAGAGTTTGCAAAAAAAGCCGTTTCATTCGCCGGGAACGACCCGGACCGCTGGCGTCCAGGCCTGATGGGTTTGCTGCTCGCGTCTGAAACCGATTATTTGCGCTCGCGGTTCTCCAAGGGAGTGGCTTTTGCATTAAAGGTCTCCGACGAAAGCCTGGCTCGGGGAGAAGCGGCGCTCCAATCGCTTGCTCCTTCCATAGAACCATCCCTGGACATATCCGCGCTGGCCGCGCTCGCCCTGGCAAAACAATGGGAAACGGATTCCGGCGCAGCCGCGGCAGCTTCTCTCCCATGCCAGGTGTGGAGCTGCCTCTATTCGATCAGCCCCAATTCACGCAAAGTCGTCGACCGCCTGGCCGGATCGCTTCCCGCGTCCGCCTCAACCATTTTGCAGACGCTTTTGGAAAACGAATCGTCCGACCGCGCGTCCGAAATATGCGAATCACTGCTTCCGGGGCTCGATCTGCCGTCCGCCTCCGCGCTGTGCGAAAGCGCCGCCGCGATGGGAGAGAGCGCGATGGCTAAGCGTCTTCTCGCGGCGATCCCGGCCCAATTTTCCGGCGGCGCCGATTCCGCGCGCAGCCCGCAAAAACGGATTCTCCGCGCGCGGATGCTGCGCCTCGCCGGCGACCCCGCCTCGGCGCTCCCCGAGGCCGACGCCGCCCGGAAAGAAGCCCGCGGTTTGCTGCTGGATACCTTGATTGAATCGGCGCACTCCGCCGAAGCCGAAAAAAATTTCAACATCGCCCTCTCCTTCTGGCAGGAAGCCGGCGCGCTCACCCCCGGCGCCGCCGGAATTCGCGCGGGGATTGCCCGTTCCCTCTCCGGGCTTGGGCGCGATGAGGAGGCGCTGGCCGCGCTGCCAGCCAGCGCCGAAGATCCGGAGGATTTAATTCTTCTGGCGCGCATCCGGGTGAAAGCCGGCGCCAAAGAAAAAGCGCTCGATCTGGCGCGCCAGGCTTCGATGAAAGCAACCGCCAAATCCGATCCCCGCTTGAACGTGCAGATCGCGGGTATCCTCGCCGATTGCGACGACGCGCGCGGCGCGGCCCAGATGCTCGCCATGGTAACCCGCGCCTGGCCCCATCATCCGGAGGCGTTCTCGCAATTGGCCTCCCTCCAGGCCCAGATCGGAGATTGGCGCGGCGCGGAGGAATCGGCTTCCACCGCCTGGCATCTCAACCCGGAGGACGAAAGCGCGCTTGGTCTGCTGGCCCAATCGGCTGAGCGCGGAAACCATCCAAAAGAAGCCGCGGAATATTACCGACAGCTCACCGGACGGAGGATCGATGATCCCGCCTTGTTCCTCTCCCTCGCGCAGACGAGTCTCGCCGCCGGCAACCGAGCGCAATCCCGCCAGGCTGTTGAAAAAGCGCTGGCCTTGCAACCGGAATGCGGAGAAGCCTGCGCCGTCCTCGGTTTGATCGATCTGGCGGAGGGCAAAGAAGAGTCCGCCTTCGCCTCCCTTCAAAAGGCCACCCGCCTTTCTCCAACTTCGGTCAGCCCATGGAAGGCGCTGGCCGAATTACACGCCGGCAAAGGCAACCGCGAAGCCGCCCTCACCACGCTGCGGGCCGGCGCGGAATCCGCGTCGGATCCCTCCGAATTGCTGCTGGCCTTGGGCCGAATGCTTATTGACGAAGGCCGATTACGCGAAGCCGCTTCCGCGCTCGGACGCGCGCTCGCTTCGCGGCCCGGTGATACCGGCGTCCTGACGACGCTGGCGGAAGCCTGTTCGGGAATGGAGCAAACAGCCGAGGCGGAGCAATACCTCAACAAGGCGCTCGCGATTTCGCCCGCTCTGCTCCCGGCCGTCACATCCCTTTCCGCGTTGCTGAAAACCAGCGGGCAATTCGCGGAGGCGCGTTCGGCGCTCGAACGCGCAATCGCCGCCGATCCGCAATCCGCGGTTCTGCTGACCGAACTGGGAGCGCTTCTGGTCGAAATGGCCCACCATGCTTCCGAAGCGGATCCTTCCATCCCAAGCGCGGCGCTCTCGGCGCTGCAGCAAGCCGCCGCAATTTCCGGCGCGGTCAAAGATGCCCGGTTCCAGGCGTTGCTGGGATGGGCTCAGATCTACACCGGCCATCTACCGGAAGCGATCTCCCTTTTTGGATCGCTCCTGCAATCGATCGATGGGTTGACCCTGGAACAGAAAGTGGACGCGCACAAAGGGCTGGCCGAGGCGCTGCTTCGCAGCGGCGACAGCCCCACCGCGGTTCACAACCTGCAATCCGCAATGCAATTGGCGCCGGCCGACGCCGGGCTGCGTCAGCGGCTGGCCGAATCGCTCGCCGCTTCCGGTTTGCACGAAGATGCGCTCGAGATGTACCGCAAAATCCTCGCCAATGCACCGGACAACCTCCCGGCAATTTCGGGCCTCTCCAATTCGCTGCTCGCCCTCCACCGGGCCGACGAAGCCGTCGCCGCGTTGCGCCAAGCCTCGGAATTGGATCCTGCGAATCCCCAGCCCGCTATTCGCTTGGCTGAAATCCACATGCAATCCGGCGATGGCAATCGGGCGCGGATCGAACTGGCGCGATGCCTCGAGCTTTCCGGACCGCGCGACGCCGATATTTCCCTCCGCGCCGGGCGGTTGCTGGTCTCCCTGAAAGAATTCGCCGAGGCGGCATCGGTGCTGGAAAAGGCTTTGGAATTGAATCCATCGTCGCTCCCGCTTCTTGTGGAATTGGGCCAGACCCTGCGAAGCTCCGGGAAGAACGCCCAGGCGTTCGGTATCTTCCGGCGCGCAAGCGATCTGGAGCGCGGCAACTCGGATCATCTGGCAAACGCCGCCGACGCTTTGTGGGCCGACGGCCGAAAATCCGCCGCAATCGCCTTCTTGCGCAAAGCCGTTGAAATCGATCCGCAAAAGGGAACGCTTTTTCACCGCCTGGCGTCCGGGCTCAACGCCGTCGGGCTGACCCGGGAGTCGCTCCCCTTTTACGACCGCGCCGTGAAGCTGGCCCCCGCCGATCCCGACCTCGGTCTGGAAGCGGCCCAAGCCGCATTTCACGCGGGCGATCTGGAAAAGGCTGAGGAGTGGAAAGAAACCGGCTCTGGTACCAATTCCTCAGCCGATGGACAGGTGCTCAAGGCCCGCATCGCGCTGCAAAAAGGCGACCTAAAGAAAACCCTCTCCATTTGCGATCAAATCACGGCCGTGCATCCCGCCGACGCGCGCGGATGGGCGCTCTTGGCCCGGGCCGTCGCTTCGGGCGCCGGGGACGGATCGCCGCAGGATCGAACCCAGTCGGCGGACGCGGCCCTGCGAAAAGCCGCCGAGCTTTGCGCAGATTCTAAAGAATCGCTTGCGCTGACAGGCCAGGCGGCGATCTTGCTCAAAGAATATTCCACCGCAATCCGCTGCCTGGAATCCCTCTGCCGCTGCGCGCCAGACGATCCGGAAGCTCACACTACGCTAGCCAAAGCGACGATCTTAAAAGCCGAGTCGTCTTATCGCCGGCAACTGGCGGAGGCGGAACCTCAATCCTCTTCGCTCATGCCGATCGCGGAAGCGGATGCCGTTCGCTCGGCGCTTGCCCGAGCCGCCGCGCTGGGAGCCCCCGAAGAGATCGTCCAGCCGCTTTTCGAACGCGCCGCGCTCGCGTTCACGCATTCCGATCCTAAATCGATCGAATCGCTCGAGGCGCTCAATCAGGAAAATCCCTCCCCGGAAGTCGCCCTGGCGATCGCCCAAGCCTGGCTGCGCGCGGAGGATGCATCCAAAGCAAGGAAAAACGCAGAGTGTGCCGTCAGCCTGGATCCGGAAATGGAAGAGGCGCGCACGATGCTTGGAATTTGCGAATGGAAAAACGGGCGGAAGGAATCGGCGCTGGCCGCCTTCCGACAGGCTAGCCAGTCCGACCCGCACAGCGCGCTCCCGCATGCGTGGGCAGCCAAACTGCTTTCGGAGCTGGATCGACGCGGGGAAGCCATTGCCGAGCTGCGCGACGCGCTTCGCCTTTCGCCGGACATCGCCGCCTGGCAATACACCCTGGGAACATGGAACGAGGACGCCGGCAATCGTTCGGCCGCCCTGCCCTGCCTCCAGCGCGCCGTCGATCTCGACCCGCAAAACGGCGACTATCAAATCCGGTTGGCTCGCGCGCTGGCGCGGGACGGGGATCCACAGAACGCGCTGATCCATTTCCGCAAAGCGGCGTCGGGCCTGGCTTCCCCCACCGCGGGTTTGTTCGCCGAAATCGGGAAAGCGGCGATTAAATCCAATCAACCCGGCGAGGCCTACGAAGCCTTTCAACTCGCGATCGAAAAAGCCGACGCCCGGACCCCCTTCCCCTGGCTGCTGGGCAAAGCGCGGGCAGCCATCGCACTGGGCCGCCGCGACGAAGCCCGCACGCTCGCCAAGACCGTATTGAACGGAGAAGGCCACCCGCCCGAAGCCCGCTTGATCCTGGCCGAGGTGGATGAGGCCGAAGGACGGCTGGCCGAAGCCATCCGGCACCTGGATCACGCCGCAACCGAAATGGAAGATCCGGTTTTGCCCGCTCTGCGGTTGGCCCGGCTCTGGACGGCCACCGGTTCGGCCGCGCGTTCCGCCGCCGCCATGCAGGCGCTGCTCGAGGCGCATCCGGAAAGCGACGAAGCCCATCACCTGCTGGCCGAGGCGCTGATGGAAAGCGGCCGGATGGAAGACGCATTGCGCGCCGGCCAAAAATCCGCCGACCTCGCCCCGCGCAACGTTGCCCATTGGATCCTGCTGGGAAGGATCTCGCGCAAGATGGGCCAACTGGATCAATCGCTCGCGGCGCTGGGAAGAGCGCGCGAGATCGCGCCGCAGGACGGCCGCACCGCGCTCGAATGCGGCCTGACGTACGAAGCTCAGCAGCGCTGGGATCTGGCGCTGGAAGCGTACCGCGCCGGACTGAAGCTCGCGCCGGAACACGCCGAATTGCACTACCGGCTGGGCGTGGTTCATAAGAACATGCGCGCCTATTCAGACGCCGCCAGCGAATTGCGCAAGGCGGTGCAGATCGAGCCGCAGAATCTAGCGGCGCACAAACTGCTTTCCGGAGTAATGGCTTTGAGTCTGGTATACGGCATGTCCGCATCCTCCGCGGACGCGAGGTGACTTGTGGAACGATCCATTTTTCTTTCCGCCGTTAAATCGGCCCTCTCGATTTCCTCCTCGAAGGAATCCCAACGGGTGGGTGCGGAATTTGCCAAGCAGGCATGCCTGGAATGGCTTTCCCGCTGGCCCGGCGATTTCCGAGTCCGGGCGCATCTGGTCGACGCCTACTGCCTGGGCGGGGAATTCGACGCGGCCGTTCCGCATCTCCAGCAGGTGATCGAAGCCGATCCGGAATCTCCGCAGCCCTACCTCGCCCTTTCCGCGCTCCTGCGCCGGCTCGGGCAAACCGCGGCCGCCCCCGAGGGTTGCCTTTTCGGATTGGACGCGAGCGCCGGGTTGCCAACCGCGTTGCCCGATTGGGCCGATCCGCTCCAGGCTTCGCTGCGGCTGATGCGTTCCGGGCGGTGGGAGGAAGCCCGCCTGTCCGCCGAGACCGTTCTACGCGCCGCGCCGGATCAGCCGCTGCCCGCGGTCATTCATCTGCAGGCGCTTTCCCGTTTGGCTGAATACCCGGTCGTTCTTTCGGCCGGCAAGGAATACCGGAAGAGTTGGCCGGGGTGCGCGTCAATTTTGCTGCTGATGGCGCAAGCTTCGATCGCGTCCGGACGCAACGCCGACGGCGTGGAACTGCTGCACGCCGCCTCGGTCGCCGATCCGGCCGGCGAAGTGGCGGACCGGTACCTGGGAAGTCTGAATCCCTACCGCTCGCTCTGGCCCCAGCGCCTGCAACTCGACCTGTCCGTAGGGTTGCCCGCGGAGGTGGCCTCGGCCGCCGGGTGGAATCAACTTGCTTCACCCCCCGCTCCGGCCGCCGCACCGAATTTGCCGGAAGATATCCCTGTCCTCAGGTTCCCGGATTACGATTCCGGAAATCCGGATCAGTCGTCCACGGCGGAATCTTCACCCATCGCCCCCATACCGGGCGAGGTGTACACCGGGCCGTCGGACGCTTCCAAAAACGTCAACCCCTCCGGCACGGCGGCCAAAGAATCTCCGGCCACTGAGAACCGGGAGAATTCCGCCGCGCCTGAAAACAAGCTAGAGGATTTACGGCGTCAATTGAACCAGGTGGCGACGCGTTTGGGGATGAAAAAAAACACCACCGAGAAGGATGTGCGCCAGCCGGCGTACATCATCCTCACCAGCCGCCGGCTCCTCGCATCCATCTACGGCCCGGACCTGCAACCCGAAATCGAGAATTGCCTCCAGGACATCCTGCGCGTTAAACGTTCCGCCCGCGGGTGGTCCGCCTACCTGGTGGATGTGGACAATCGCGCCGGCCTGCAGCCGTTTGGGCTTGATCCCGCGGACGCTTCGAACGCCTGGCAGGTGAAAACGCTCCTGACCAATCTGGACGGCAGCCTTGGGAAAAAAGGCGAGATGATCGGCGCGCTGCTGATCGTCGGCGGCCACGAGGTTATCCCGTTTCATCTGCTGCCCAATCCGACCGACGACGGCGATCCGGACGTCCCGTCCGACAATCCCTACGCCTCGCGCGATGAAAATTATTTCGTCCCGGAATGGCCCGTCGGACGCATTCCCACCCCATCCGACACGCATGCCACTTTCCTCCTGGGCGTTTTGCGCGCCGTGGCGGAAGAGGCTTCCCCGATCCGCGTCACATTTCTGCAAACCCTGTTTTCCATTTTCCAGAATCTCTTTCCCTCGCCGGCATTACGTTTCCGCACCGGCTCCGGATGCACGGCCGCGGTTTGGCAAAAAGCTTCCGCGGAAGTATTCCGGATTATTGGGCCGTCCAACGCATTACTGGTTTGCCCCCCGGTAAACAGCGGCAATCTCCCGCCGGATCTGCTGACGGGACCGAAGTATTCCTACTTCAACCTGCACGGAATGGAAAACGGGCCGCAATGGCTTGGCCAGCGGATGGCCAAAGGAAAGAGCGCGGACGATACGGAATTTCCGGTTGTCCTGCAGCCCGGCCAGGTGGCCGGCGCGCGGAAAACGCCGGAGGTCGTATTTACCGAAGCTTGTTATGGAGCCAATATTCTGAAGAAAGGCGTCGGGGATTCCAACGCACTGGAGTTCCTGGCGTCAGGAACCCGCGCGTTGGTCGGTTCGACCAAGATCGCCTACGGCGCCGCTTCTGCCCCGCTCATCGCCGCGGACCTCCTGGCGCAGAAGTTCCTGCAAAACTGCCTCGCGGGTATTCCCATCGGTGAAGCGCTGCGGCAAGCCAAGCTGGGGTTTGCGTCGGAGATGAACCGGCAGCAGAATTTTCTGGATCCGGAAGATCAAAAAACGCTGATCTCGTTCCTTCTCTTCGGCGATCCGCTCCATATATCCGGCGTCGGCTTAGGCAAGCGCGCCGAGCCGACGATCCTCCGCTGGAATAAATCGGTCCAACCGATCCGGACGCTGCGCGCCAAGGATGACCTGCTCGAGAATGGAACGATTCCTTCCGAGAATGTGCAGACGTCTTTGAAGAAAGTCATGCATCAATATCTGCCGGGGATGACAGACAGCCGCCTGCGCTACCTGCACCCGCGGCCCGAGGCGCCTTCCGATCCGGCAGGAACCCGCGGAAAGAAAGCGCGAACCTCGCCGCGTTCACCGGCCTGGGTTGTGGCGTTGGATAGACAGTATGAAGCCCACGGACAATCGCTCACCCAATACGCCAAGATCAGCATGGATTCTTCCGGGCGGGTGATGAAGGTCACGGTATCGCGCTAGAAATTAAGGGGGACAAATCGACCGTTTGCAGGTTGCTGAAAAAGGCACCTAAGGTGGTCGAGCCCCGCCCAGGCAAAGCCAATAATTCTGGATTAACAGGGCAATGAAAAACGAAATTACATCGCCTGTTCCAACCAGGGCGAGTTTTCATTGCTAACGGGGTGCTGAAAAACAAGAGAGATGTCATTGCGAGCGACCAAAGGGAGCGAAGCAATCTGGTTTTCGCGCCGGAAAGACCAGATTGCTTCGTCGCTTCGCTCCTCGCAATGACAAATTCCGACTTTTTCAGCAGCCTGCTAAATTATTTCTTTTCCTGCACCCTTTAAGTTCAGGGTTTTTCCCCGCCAGATGGTCCGAAATTTCTATTGGGAAATCGAGTTTCCAGGCAGCCGCGTACAGAGCCGATTATTCATAGCTCACGGTTTTCAAACTTTGGTCGACAATCGAATCCTGTTCTTTATTCAGTTCTGCAATTCGAAGATATACCCCCTCGATTAATAATCCTCCCTTTTGGAATAAATAAATATCAAGCTGGACATTCTGTCCCTGGCTGGAAATAACCAAAGCCAGTTTGTACGCATCCAACCCTGCGTCATTGATGAACTTCCCTTGCGAAATTATTTTTGCGCCGCCCCCCGGCGTGACGGCATCCAGCAACTTTTTCGCTTCTTCCGCGGCTGTCAGATTGGATTTCACGACTCCGAAGGCAAGCATGCAGGCCGTTCCGCCCGTTTGCATCGGCCCCTCCCAAGCCGTCAGGCTGGTTTTCGTTGCGGGCACTTTTTTCCATCCCTGGGGGGGAACGTAGGAGAACCTAGTCAGCCCGTTGGTTTCGACAAATCGATCCGGTTGCGCCAATCCGGTTCCGGTTTGGATTTGAGTCCGGAGAGACGGAGCGGGCGCGGTTCCCGGTCCTTCGGCAATCGTCTCGTTGGGCGAAGGAGTATTGGTCGGGTGAAGGGTTTTGGTTTTTGTTCGCGTTTGCGTTGGCGTGGCGCTCGGAGTTTGGGTGCGGGTCGGGCGGCGTGTGGCGGTGTCCGTCGCTGTGGGAGTAAACATCGTTGCCGTGGCTGTATTCCGTTCCGATTCCCGAGTGGAGAAGTAATTCTGGATCGGGTTGCTGCAAGCCAAGCTCCCGATCAGGAGCACGATCACAACCCGGAAGGAAGCCGCCCTCTTTTTCGTTTTTTCCATGAACCCTCCTCAGCCGAGACCGGATTGCCGACGATTATAAACGAAGAATATTTTCCTGTTCCATCAATTTAGTCGGATCCAATGAGGTTCTGTTTTTTTCAGGCTTTCATTGTCCCATCAATTCCCAATGCAAAGCGTCTATCCCAAAGAACAATCGCGCAGCATCCGAGAGCGCAACTCCAAGGCCACGGCGTAGCTAGCAGTCTTGTATGCTCAAAAGCCCCAGACGTTCCCTCTAGGGGGCGTCCGGGGCTTCGGCCGACCGCGAATTATTGTCAGTCAAAACGCATGGTCATCATGCTATCCATCACGAGGGAGTCTTGATCCTCATTGACACCGTTGGAACGAAGGTAAACTCCCTCCACTAGATAATCGTTCCCGGAAAAAACGTAAACCTCGCCGTAAAGGGCGGCTCCCTGAAATTCCGCAGTAAAGGTGAACCGGTAGGAGTCCAATCCTAAATCGGGCGAAAATGCGGCTTCGTCGCCAATCACAAAGTTGGTTAATCCGGTTTTCAAAGCCGTCTCCATTGTGGCGGCCGCCGTAGCTGAGTCCGTGCTGGACGATTCGATATTGAAAGTTAGCAGCGTGTCGCCGGCTCCCGACCACTCATACAGGCCGTTCGATCCTTTGCTCTTCCTCCAATCGATCGGCGGGACGTAGGAATAATTGACGTCTCCGCCCGTTTCATAAAAACGGTTATCCGGAGTTGGAGTCAAAGTGCGGGTCGGGGTTTTGGTAGGAGTCGGGGTTGGGGTGGAAGTGGGCGTATTGGTCGGCGTCGGGGTCCACATCGTCGCCGTAGCCGTTTCCATAATGGCGGTTTGGGTCGAAAAATAAATCGTAATCGGGTTGGTGCAGGAAAGGGATGCCAGGAATAGAACCAATGCCACTGCGAGAACGGCCTTTTTCATGCTCATTTATCCTCCTTGGGATATAAAATTTTTTTTATTTCTTGATAAATTCCGGGCGTCAAAAAATCAAAATCCCCCATTTGTCCCTTCATAATAATCTCCTTTATTTTCTTTGTCAAAGAAACTTGGGAATTTTTTTATCGGCAGGATGAAAAGAAAATTCCCGGCAACTGCCCTTAATTCCCTTCGACCAAGCTGCGGATAAGGTCGGGGTTTGTCAGTACATGCCCTGCTCCGGCGTTGCCGGTGAGGTCAGGTTAGCGAAGCGACACCTTATCCAGACTAACCGTGGCGAACAAATCAACCTGGGGTTTCTGACGCAAAAAAAAACGATTTCGCCCCGGAACGCACAGCTGGCTTGCCGGCATTAGCGCTCGCTCCGTTCCACCGCCGAGCACAAAGACAGGCAGTCGCCTTTAATGGGAACTTGTTTCCGAACCTGGCGAATGGACGATACCCTGATTCTTGAGACTCGAGAAAAATCCATAAAATGGCCTATATAAATAAATAATAGGCATGCTTTGGCATATAAATTGCATCCAATCAAGCCAGGATTAATGCCATGATGACCATGAAGGCTCCCGCCGGTTTGGGCATTCACTACTTTTCCGACGACCGCCATTTCCGTCAAAAGGACCTGGACCTTTGGGTTCCCGAACTGCAATCGCTTGGGTTCCGCTGGTTGGCTCTCTCCGGTTCGCTTGCCTGTGCCATCCCGGAAACCTTCCTGAAAAAATTAACGGATGCGGAGATCGAACCGATCCTGCTCCTGGACCGCGACTCGATCGCTCCACCGCCGGAAATTGTGCCCTGGATCCTTCGCTCCTACCGCCGCGCGGGCGTGCGTTTCATCGCGCCCTTCGCCGCGCCCAATGCCGATATTTCCTGGCCGGGCGCGGATTGGCAGAACGCTTCGCCGGTGGATCAATTCTTGCAGATTTTTCCTCCCGTCGCGGAAGCGATCCTCGCCGAGGGGATGACACCCGTTTTCCCGATGCTCGATCCAAACGGAAGCTATTGGAGCCTGGCCTTTCTTGAAGCGTTCCTGGCGGGGATGGACCGTTGCGGCAAGGGCGACCTGGCCCGCCAACTGGCGCTGGCAGTAAATTTCTCGGCCTACAACCGGCCCCTGGATTGGGGAGCAGGCGGGCCGAGCCGCTGGCCGAATGTTCAACCCTATCTGACGCCGCCCGATTCCCAGGATCAGCTTGGGTTCCAGGGTTATCTCTGGGTGGATGATATCGTCCGCCGGACGCTGGGCGAGAGCCTTCCGATGATCGGCCTTAAAGCCGGTGCCTCCGTCGGAGACCTCACCGACCCGCAGTATCCGCCCGTGGATCCTGAGCGGCAAGCCGATGTCAACCTGCAGGTCGCACAGATCGCGGCCGGCGCACGGTTCTCCGCTCCGGTTCTATGCCTTTGCTATTGGCTGTTGGCCGCCGAAGAGAATGATCCGGCGTCGTCCGAGGCCTGGTATCGAAACGACGGATCGACTTTGCCGATCGTGGATTTGCTCAAGCGGCGAGCCCTTTCCAAAGATCCGCGGCAGGCTCCGGTTGTTCAAAAATCCCTGCGCCATTATTTGCTTCTCCCGCCGGAACCGATCCACCTCTCCGGGCGGGCCTGGGAATCAGTCCGCCATTACCTGTTGGCTTTCCAACCCGTCTGCGGCTTCTCGATCGACGAAGCCTGCCAGGCGGAGAAGGTGACCATCCTCGGCGACCTGCCCTCCACGATCACCGCCCTGCGGCTGCGGGATTGCGGCTGCCGCGTGGAATATCTCGCCGCCGAACGCATTTAAAAGGAGAACGCCATGTTGTATCCAACTCTCCCCGAGAGCTTTGAAAATGAAACTTCTTCCCGCCCCAAGACGGTGATCAAAGTGGTCGGCCTGGGCGGCGGCGGTTCGAACGCCGTCAACCGGATGATCGAGCTCGGCGTAGGCGGCGTGGAATTCATCGCCTGCAATACCGACCATCAGGCCCTGAGCAGCTCACTGGCCAAATGCCAGGTGGCGCTCGGACCGCGCACGACGCGGGGCCTGGGAGCCGGCGGCGATCCGACCATCGGGCGCGCCGCCGCGGAGGAAAGCGCGCGTGAATTGGCCGAGGCGATGCAGGGCGCCGACATGGTGTTCCTTACCGCGGGCATGGGGGGCGGCACCGGCACCGGCGCGATCCCCATCGCCGCGGAGATTGCCCGCTCGCAGGGCGCGATCGTGGTGGCCATCGTAACCGTCCCCTTCTCGTTCGAGGGCAAGCGGCGGATGCAAGCCGCGCAGGACGGAATCGATAAGATGCACGCCTTTTGCAATACGCTGATCACCATCCCCAACGATCGGCTGCTCGAAGTGGCGCCCAAGCAGACCACGTTCGACGTGGCGCTGCGGCTGGCCGATGACGTATTGCGCCAGGGCGTCCAGGCGATCGCCGAGCTGATCACCCGGCCGGGGCTGGTGAACGTCGATTTTTCGCACGTCCGCTCGCTGATGCAGCTGGCGGGCGGCGCCTGTCTCGCGGTGGGACACGGCACCGGGCCCGACAAGGCGATCCAGGCCGTGCGCTCGGCGCTTCACAACCCGATGCTGGAAATTGGATCGCTGGAAACCGCCGCCGGTCTGCTGGTTCACTTCACCGGCGGGGAGGATTTGGAGCTGGCCGAATTGCACCGCGCGATGCAGGAAGCGTCGGCAGGGGCGACGAACGCGGAAGTCTTCTTCGGCGCGGCAATCGATCCATCGATGAAGGGCCGGGTGCAGGTGATCATCGTGGCCACCGGCGTGGGCGGACAACCGCTGGGCAGCGTGATCGCCGGCGCGTCTCATATTCTGCTCAAGCACACCGCCCCAGACGCAATCCAAAATACTTCCGCCGCCGCGCCTTTCTCGCGCCTGGCGGTGGGTTCCTCCGCCCAGCCCGTGCCTGTGCTGCGCAAACCGATTGCGTCCACCCAGCCGCCGGCGCGCATCCCCGCCGCCTCCCGACCCATTGCCGCCTCGACGGTTCCTTCCACCGAACCTCACGACGGGGATTCCTCCTCGGGCGCACGGATAGGCGCGACTCCCTTGGCCGTCACCGAGGAAGATGAGCTGAACGCGGTCTATTCCATGGAAGAATTGGAGATCCCAGCATTTTTGCGGCGGCGAACGCATTCACCGGAAACCCCATCCGCGGTCCGCTTTTTGCATGGCGCAGGATAATTGCGATCTCTTTCCCGGAGGCGAGCATGGCCATCGATTCTTCCACCCTCGAAAAAATCAACCAGCGCGTGGTTCGCGAATATTCCGAAATGCGCGGCGCGCGCCCGTCGATCACGCCCGCCGGCAAAGGGTATACGCTGGTGTACAAATCCACCGTCCAAACCCCCGCCGGCCCGATGGCGCGCGTCGTGCGCGTTGTAACCGACGAACGCGGCAAAGTGACGCGCCTGAGCACGTCCAAGTAGGAGTTGACCATGTACATCGTTAAAAAGCTTTCCCTCCTGACCGCGTTGCGAACCTTGCAGACCGTCGAGCAGATGCTGCACGGTTTGATTCTCGCCCGCCCCTACCTTCCGTTTGCCGCTGCAAGCCTCGGCGGAGGGTTTGTGCTCGGGATTATCATCACGAGAATATAGAACCCGCATTGGCGTCCGGCTCTTCAAATGATGAAAATAATTGACGCGGCTACGTTCTGCCAAGCGAGAAATTCCCATTGTCATTGCGAGGAGCCTTCAAATCCACCAGCTTTGGGCTTTTAGGCGACGAAGCAATCCGGTTTATGGATTGAAATGAGAATAATCCACATCATTGGCTGTGGGTACAAACGCGTTTGCGACTGGGAGATTGCTTCGCTCCCTCCCCCCGAAGTGCACGAGGGCAGGCGGTCGCTCGCAATGACATCTTTCTTTTTTTCCGCACCCTGTTGGAGTATTAAAGACCCTAATTTGATCTCCCCCGATGGTTGCGACTAAAAATAAATCTGAGCCATAATTCCGATTCACGATCCGCAATCGGCACTATAATCTCCTTATGCCGGACGAAATCCACCGTTACGACCAATCCACAGTTCGCGGCGCAAAAGAGGTCCTTTCCGGGCAAAGCCGAAAAGGATTCTTCCTTCGGCTGCTCCCATTCCTGGGGCCCGCGTTTATCGCCAGCGTGGCGTATATGGACCCCGGCAACTTTGCCGCCAATCTTCAGGGCGGCGCGCAATTCGGTTATACGCTGCTCTGGGTGGTCATTGCCAGCGATTTGATCGGCGTCATTATTCAAACCCTCTCAGCCAAACTTGGAATTGCCACCGGAAAAAATCTCGCCGAACTTTGCCGCGATACCTTTCCGCGGCCGGTGGCGGTTTCGTTGTGGGTGCTGATGGAGATTGTGGCGATGGCCACGGACCTCGCGGAGTTCATCGGGGCCGCAGTGGGATTCAACTTGCTGCTCGGGATTCCGCTCTGGCTGGCCGGGCTGCTGACCGCCGCCGTAACCCTCGTCATCCTCGGGCTGGAACGCTTCGGTTTCCGGCCGCTGGAGGCGGTCATCACAGCTTTCGTCGGAGTGATTTCGGTATGCTACCTGATCGAAACGGTGTTGGACCGGCCGGACTGGGGGAATGTGCTGATCCACGCCGTGAAACCGGAGTTTGCCGGCCCCCAAAGCGTTCTGCTGGCGGCCGGTATTCTTGGGGCGACGGTGATGCCGCACGCGATCTTCCTGCACTCGGCGCTCACTCAGGGTCGGATCTCGGTGCGCGAGCCGGCCCAGCTGCGCCGGTTATACCGCTACGAACACCTCGATGTATTGATCGCCATGGGTATGGCGGGGCTAATCAACGCCGCCATGCTGATCATGGCCGCTTCCACGTTCCATCAAGCCGGAATGAAGAATGTGGGCACGCTCGCCGAAGCGCACCATACGCTCCAGCCGCTGCTCGGACCCGCGGCCAGTTTGATCTTTGCGCTCTCGCTCCTGGCCGCCGGGCTTTCTTCGGCATCGGTTGGAACGATGGCCGGCCAGATCATCATGCAGGGTTTTCTGCACCGGCAGATTTCTCCGTGGATCCGCAGGCTGGTGACCATGATCCCCTCGATGATCGTACTCTTCGCCGGGTGGGAGCCGACCCGCGTTTTGGTTATCAGCCAGGTCGCGCTCAGCTTCGGCTTGCCCTTCGCCATTCTGCCGCTGGCCTACTTCACTTCGAAGGATTCGTTTATGGGCAGCCTGGTCAACCGTCGTGTCACCACCTATGCCGTCTGGGCAGTGACGGCGTTGATCATCGCGTTGAATGTGTATTTGTTGTATGGGACTATCTTCGGAGGACGACTATGACCATCCAATGCCTCTTTCTTCCTCTGGACGGTTCGGATTTGGCGGAAAGCGCCCTGCCGGCGGGGCTGTTTTTCTCGCAATTGTTTGGCGCGTCGATTACGCTCTTTCACGTTATCGAGAAGAACGCCCCCGATCACGTTCACTCCCGGCACCATTTGACCAATACCGGGGAAGCGGAAATTTATTTGCGGGACGCGGTTGCGCGATACATCCCCGCCGGCGTCTCCGTAAAGCAGCACGTGCATTCCTCCGCCGCCCCGGACGTGGCGCGCAGCATCGTCGACCACGCCGCGGAATTGCATCCGGACCTGATCATCCTGTGCGCGCACGGGTACGGCGGCCCGCGTGACTGGCTGATCGGGAACATCGCCCAGCAGGTGATCTCCCACGGATCGACGCCCGTCCTGCTTCTGCATCCCCGCCAGCCGCCTCGCCCGGGAGAGATTTTTGCCTGCCGGTCGATTTTGCTTCCAATGGACGGGGTTCCGGAACATGAGCGCAGCGCGGCGCTGGCGGAGGAGATCGCGGTGCATAGCGGCGCCGGCGTTCATCTGGCGACGGTCGTTCCCACGCCCGGAACGCTCAGCGGCGAGCGGGCGGCCACCGGGAAGCTGCTTCCGGTGTCAACCGCGGCGGCGCTGGATCTGGCGGAGAAAGGCGCCGGGGAGTACCTTGCGCGGCAGTCCGAGCGGTTGGACGCCATGGGCTTGCGCGCGAGCGCGCAAGTATTACGCGGCGATCCGGCAACGGAACTCGCGACCCTGGCCCGCGGCAGGAAGGACGACATGATCGTGCTCGGAACGCATGGGAAAGCGGGATCTTCAGCTTTTTGGAACCGCAGCGTGACGGCGGCGGTGCTGGCGAAGATCGATACACCGGCGCTGTTGATCCCGGTGCGCTAGTCCGCCGACCCAAGGGAGCGTCTTCCTGCATTTCGTTCCCGCTATTCACGTCCACAATCCCTCTTTATCAGCCGATCATGCAGTTTGAGGTTGGAGAGACAATCAAATCGGATTAAATCAAAATTCGAGCGATTCCATCCAAGCGCAGGAGAAATATTATGTTTGAGCAAATTCTTGACTGCATTTTTTGTTTTCTTTCCGGAATTTTCTTTAATATGAGCTTCCTTCACCTCTTCGCCTTCTTCGAAACCCGGAATCACCCCATGATCGCAAAATCGCGGCGGCCCTACCTGGCGAGCAAAATCTGGGGCGTTGTCCAGCTGACCGCCGGCTCGATCCTGCTCATTTTGGTGAAGTTCCATCCGGGCTATAACCTTGGCACCGCATTTCTTGCGGCCGGTTTTTGTTTCTGGGCGATCGTGCTTGGGGTGATCACGAGGCGATACGACGCCGCTTGAGCTCGATTCGATATTCCAAGGATTTTTCTTCGGCTGTTTCAACATCCACCGGACCGCGAAGAACCCGCGCTTTGCGCCGGAGGACGGCAGAGGGTTTTTCGTTCTCCTGTGATACCATTCGCGCGGATCAACCTATCCCCATGCCCCTGCCCTGCATATACGATCAATCTTTGGTGGATTTACAGTCCTTTCTCCAAGAGAGGAAGGAACCCACTTTCCGCGCCAAGCAGATCTGGCGGAATCTGTATTGCGTTTTGGAAGAAGACCCACGCCGGATGACGGACCTGCCGTCCGTATTCCGCGAGGAACTCGGGCGTAGATTCGATTTCCACCCGATGCGGCTGGACACACAAGCCGCTTCCGCCGACCGCAAGACGCGAAAGTTCCTCTTTCTGCTTGCGGACGGATCGCCGGTGGAAACCGTGCTGATGCTTTACGACCGGCGCCAGACCGGATGCCTCTCCACGCAATCGGGTTGCGCCATCGGCTGCCGGTTCTGCGCCACGGGGCAGATGGGCTTCCGCCGGTCGCTCACCGCCGGCGAGATCTCCGCCCAGGCGCTATATCTGGCGCGCTTGCTCCGCGCCGAGGGCAAACCGCTTACCAACCTAGTGCTGATGGGGATGGGCGAGCCTTTTCTTAACTACGACGCAACGCTCACCGCCATCTCCCGGCTCGCCGATCCGGAGGGGTTCGGGTTCGGCGCCCGCCGCATCACCGTTTCCACCGTCGGGATCGTCCCCGGCATCGAACGCTTCACCCGGGAACACAGCCAGGTGAACCTCGCGCTCTCGTTGCACGCCGCCGATGACGACCTGCGCGACCGGCTGGTGCCCATCAACCGCACCTACCCGGTGGCGGATTTATTCCTCGCCTGCAACGAATATATCCAACAGACGAATCGCCGGCTCTCCCTCGAATGGGCGCTCATCGAAGGGGTTAACGATACACCCGCCCAAGCCCACCATTTGGCCGCGCGCATCCGCAAATCGTTTGCCAAACCGCTTGTGCATGTTAATTTGATTCCGCTCAATCCGACCGGCAAATTCGAAGGCGCGCCTTCCCAAAAGGAACGCGTCGACGCGTTTCGCGCCGTCTTGGAAGCGGACGGCCTGGCGTGCACCGTGCGATTGCCGCGCGGGGTGGATATCGCCGCCGGGTGCGGGCAATTGGCGGGGTTAAAAAAAGATATCGGGCGGAGATCCGATCCGACAAACGGGAATTAAAACGTAGAGGCGCCCCGGCGGGGCGCCTCTACGTTTTTTTTGCAATCTGAATATTTTAACTATAACCCCGCAAACACCATAATCCGGTTGTTGTCGGTATCGGTGATATAGACTTTCCCGCTCGCGTCGACCGCGATCCCGGAGGGAAGCGCGAAGGAAGAACTGTCGTTTCCTAAGGCGCCGAACGTGAAGAGGAATTTTCCCTCGGCGTCGAATACGAGCACTCGCGCGTCGCCCGGGTCGGTCACCCAAACCCGCCCGTCGCTTGAAACGGCAAGGTAAGGTTTGGTATCGGTGGATTGGCCCTCCCAACCGGCGATCGGCCATTCCTTCTGATACTGCCAGACCCCGTCCAGTTCCTGGAAGATTTGCACGCGTTGATTCCAGGTGTCGGCCACGTACAGCCTGCCATCCGGACCGATAGCGACGCCCACCGGCTCGTTGAATTGCCCGGATCCGAATCCGGCTTCGCCAATCTTGGCGAGGAAGTTCCCCTCCGAATCGTAAATCACGATCCGCTTGTTTCCGGTGTCGGCGACGAACACCCGGCCCTTGCTATCCACCGCGACCGCCCGCGGGCCATAGAGGGCGTAATTTGGATCGGCGCTCGAAGAGGATCCCCAGGCCTTAAGAAATGTTCCGTCGGCCGTGAATTTCTGAATGCGGAAGTTCCAAGTGTCGGCGACGTAAACCGATCCGTCGGGGCCGACCGCCACGCCCCACGGTTCGTTGAACAAACCGGTCGCGGCTTTCGAAGCGTCCGACCCGCTGAATCCTCCCCAGAAATTTATCAGATTCCCGACCGGGTCGAAATGCTGAATACGGTGGTTATTTGTGTCAACCACAAAGATCGATCCATCCGGCGCGGCGGCGATGCCGCGCGGGCGTTGCAGCGATCCCGGATCGCTGCCTGCCTGACCCCAGGTTTGCAGGGCGGCGGCGTTGCGCACGGCGCCCGCATAGGGGTCGGCCACGACCGGCGGGGCAAAGGCCTCCGAACCGTATTGCCATAGCTGCGCGGCGATATCTTTGCGCACGTATAGCCGCATGCGTTCGCCGCTGGGCCATCCGGAGAGCGTCAAATTCTCTCCGGTCAGCTTCGCATAAGCCGAGTAATCCCGGTTCCACCAGATATTCCACAGCGCGGCCTGATAATCCGGATGGACGAGGATGTACCGGATCCGGTCCCACGTGAGATTGAAATAATCCATCATCGGCCACCACAGACGCATATACGTGAAAGCGTAGTGGGTTTTGGAAAGCAGCCGGTCCGCCTGCGGCCAGTACATGTCTGCGACGATCACTACCGGATCGTTGACGAAGGAGGAATTGAGCGTTTCGCCGTAATTTACGGCGTTGGGATAATCCCGCAAATACCAGCCCATCAGCCATCCGGAACGGACGTCGTACGGGACGACCATGTTCAAGTCGTCATGCGTCCTCCGGGAGATATCCTCGATTTGAGAGACCACGGTTTTCACGCCGGAAGCGGAGTGGGCATACACCAGAAATTCGGTAGGGTCGTTGTAATTAATGTAACTGGCCATCCACGCCGTGCGCGCGGTGAGCAACGCCAGCACGAGGATCACGCCCAGGTAGGCGATCCTGGAAAATCCGCCGGGCTGAATCCCCCACCAGAGCCAGACCAGCAGCAGGAGGCTCGCCGCCGCGACGACGAGGTAGGAGGCGAAATTTCCCGTGGCCGCAAGTTGGTCGAGGGTGTTGCCTGAGAAGGGGCGGACCGTCCCCGCCAGAGCGGCCAGAGTTTGAACCGACGCGATGACGGCGGAGGGCAGCGCCAGGAGCCCGATCCAGCGCGGCCAGGCCAGCAGCCAGGCCCAATCGATTTTGTCAATCACCTTGCCGATCACCCAACCGCCCAGCAGGATCATCGGCAGCGTAATGTGCACCGTCAGCCAGGGCATTTTTTCGCCCGCCAGAGTGAAAGCGGCGAGAGCGCCCACGCTCCAATAAGCAAACATCCACGGGACGGGCGAGGCGCCGATGGAATTCCAGACGGTCTGGGGTTTCGTTTCCGATTCCGGTTCGTCGATCGGGAGCGAAGGCTCCGCCTTCGGCGTCGACTCTTTTTTCTTGCGCAAGCCCCAGGCGACGAGCGGGGAAGTAAGCAGGAGAAAGGCCGGCAAATATTCGTAGACGGGTATTTGCAGCAGGATATAGTAGTACCAGGGTTGGGAACCGCGCTGAACCTCCTGCTGAGCCATCCAATAATTCACCGAACCGACCAGCCCGACAACCACGCCGGGGAAATTGGTAAGCGCGACGGAGAATAGAGCGATATAAACCCCGAAGAAGATCCCTGCGCAGACCAGCCACAATTTGCGATTCCATAGTAAACCGATCACGACCGCCGGAATGATCACCGTCAGGAGACACCCCAGCGAACTCGAGCAGGTAGGCGGCGTTTTGCAATTTCGCAAACGGGTCCCCGTCGAACGGGTTGAGGTTGAACAACGCCATGGGGAACGCGGCGAGCTGCGGCAGAAGCGTGGTTCCCATCACCACCAGAATGTCGACCGCGGGGAAGAGGTCCCTCAGAACAGGCAGCGGGAACTCCGCGAGCAACGTGACCATCGCGGCCACCAGCGCCGCCAGGAAAAGGATAAACAGCGCCACTCCAATCTGAACGATCGGACTGGTAATGAGCATCGCGGTATGGGTCATCATATCCGCGGGGGTCACTACGCCGGACGCTTTCGCCTGTTGGATAAGGTCCGCGCGTCCCGCGACGAACAAAGCGGCCGCGCCCGCCGCAAGCACCACGGCCAGGAGCGAGAGCAACAGGTACCACCGGCGCCGGTCGTTGCTGGTCCACTTGTGCAGATAGAGCTGCCACTGGACCAAGCCGGCCAGAAAGACAATCGCCAAAACCGCGTAAATGTAAGCCGTCTCCTTGGTGGCATAGTGCAGCGCCGTGGCGGCCGCCAGAAGATACAGCCAGCGCGGCTGCCGGCTCTCCAGATAACGGCCGATGGAATAGAACAGGAGCAGCCCCCAGACCACCACAAACGATTCGTTGCGGACGTAGCGCGAGTAGTAGAGCATGTACGGCGAGATCGCCATAAGCGCCCCTGCCGCCAGCGCGCCCGCCCTGCCCAGCCAGCGCCGGAAGAAATACAGAAGCATCACCGCCGCCACGCCGAACAGCGCGGCGGGAACCCGCGCCGAAAAATCTCCCGCGCCGAATAGGAAATAGGAGCCCGCCACGAGAAGAATCTGGAACGGGCCGTGGGTCATCGGGTTGGGCGTGTATCCCGTGCCTCGGTAAAGGGACCAAGCCAGCTGGGTATGCTGGCTCTCGTCATGGCTCATCACCCGGGTGTCGAGCATCGCGAACCGGGAGCCGAGCGCGACAACACACAGCACGGCCCACAGCAGATGCTCCCACCGGATCGGGAATCCGCGGATTACTGCTCGGTCCAGCCAAGGCAAGGTGGAGGGTTGTTGGTCCATCGATTTATCCTTTGGGAGCGCGCCTTCCCGATTTTCGGAACGGTGTCAGTCGGTTTTTCCCGGCGGGTTTATGGGAAGCCGGTTTTGCACCTATTCCGCGCGGGGATGGATTAACAGGGGAAACACGTCGATCGGCGTTTCGTCCGGATATAAAATGTTTATTTTCCGCGTGATTCTGCGGAGCAGCGTTCCTCCCGGGGTTGAGGCGAGGCGCACGTTTCTCGGAAACTTGGGAGAGTGCGTTTTGCCGGGGGATAAATCGTTTTTTCCACGAAGGCTTCCGGGGGAAAAATTTCACGCCGGATCCGCGTAGCGATGCAATTTCCGCCGGGGTCAGCTCGCGATATTGGCCGGGTCGAAGTCCACCCAGCGCGAGGCTGCCGATTTTCCGGCGTATGATTCGCACGATCGGCAATCCAATGCATCGGCCGATCTCGCGCAGCTCATGCTTGCGGCCTTCGTGCATTACCACCCGCAGCCACGCGCCGCGCCCTTCCGGAGCTTCCACCAGCACCTGCATGGGAGCTGTGCGAACGCCCTCTTCGAGGACGACGCCCCGGCGCCAGATCTCCAGTTGCTCCTCGGATGGCCGCCTGGCCACCAGCACGCGATATTCCTTCTCCACTTCGTAGCGGGGATGGGAAATGCGCTGGGCCAGCTCGCCGTCGTTGGTGAGTAAAATCAAACCTTCGCTGTCCATATCCAGGCGCCCGACGGGGAAGAACCGGCCTTTCACCGGGAGCAGATCGCGCACGGTGGCGCGGTTTCCCTGCGGCGCGAGCGAGGAGACTACGCCGCGCGGTTTGTGCAGCGCAAACGTTTGCAACGCTGCGGCGGTTCGTAGGACCGACCCATCCACCGTGATTTTATCTTTCGAAGGATCGGCGCTCATTCCCAACGTTGCGGTTCGGCCGTTGACCAGCACCCGGCCTGCCTCGATCAGCTGCTCGCAGCCGCGTCGGGAGCCCAACCCCGCCGCCGCCATCAGCTTTTGCAGCCGCTCCGTCGCCATCAACATCACTCCTTTAATATCGGCGTCGTCGGCGGGCCGGCCTCGGCGGGAATTTCTTTCAACGGCTCATCCAAATCCAACGCGGGCAATTCCGCCGTCGACCCCAGGCCGAAATGTCTCAGGAAATCCGAAGTCGTCACATACAGGATGGGCCGGCCCGGCCCTTCGGTGCGGCCCACTTCCTCGACCAACCCCTTCGCCATTAAGTTTTCCAGCACGCTTTCGGTGTTCACCCCGCGCACCGAATCGATCTGGGGGCGGGTGAGCGGTTGTTTGTAGGCCAGGATCGCCAGAGTTTCCAGCGCAGCCCGGCTTAGCCCGATGGTATGTTCCATCCCGAGGAATTTTTCAACCGCCTGCGCCGCGCGCGGCGAGGTGGTGAGATGCACCCGGTCTCCCATCCGAAGAATCTTCAATCCGCGGGTTTGGTATTCCTGTTCCAGAGATTCCAACGCATCTTCCACCGCTTGATCGTCGGTCTCGAGGGCGGAAGCCAGGATGGGAACGGGAACCGGCTCGGCGGCCACAAACAGAATGCTTTCCAGCCGCGCGGTTATCGATAGCGGTTGCTCGTTCTCGTGATTCGTCATGCTATAATCTTCCTCGGAATCCAGAAGTCGGCTTTTCGCAAGGCGGTGCTCCGTGAACGCAACTTTCCGAAAGTTCTTCCCGACGGTAGGCGGCGTTGCCGGCGTTCTCCTTGCGGCCCTGGCGTGTACGGTCTACCTCGGCGGGCCCGAGCCGCCCGGCCCTGAAATCACTCCGGTGGGTGATGCGCAATCGATCCAGAAAACCTGGTCCGATGCCGTCGCGCTTTCGGCGGATAAGACGGTCGTGGTGGTATTTTCGGAAGCCGAATTGACCGCCTACCTACAGCAAAAACTCGAGGCCAATGCCGGCAACAATTTCCATTCCGCCCAAGTGTTTCTCCGCGACGGGCGGATCCAGGTTTACGGAATCTTGTCCGCCGGCGACGCCTCCGCTTCCGCGATTCTGCGCCTGCGTCCGGACGTGACCGACCAGGGGAAAATTAACTTCGTGCTCGAACAGGCCCAGGTCGGGCCGTTGAATTTGCCCGCCGGCCTGCTCTCGGCCGTGTCGGACGTTTTAACCGAAGCGTTCACCGGCCAGGTCGGATCAATCGCCACCGGTTTCCTCGTTCAGGAGGTTCTCGTCGGAGATGGACAGATCGCGATCCGCGGGATCCTGCGCTGACTTTCACCGAAATCTTCCGGCCCCGTTGTCCGATCGTATGACTCGAAAGATTATACCAGCGCCCTCCCTCCGCCCGTTCCCGCGCAGCCCCATCCGGGGCGATCAATTCGCGGTTCCGGCGGCGGTCCTCCTGCTGATTTCGTTTCTGCTGGCATCCTGCGCCTCGCCCCAGGTGCGCGCGCCCGACGTCAGCGTGAGCCTGATCGCCGACAGCGAGCGCCAGGACCTCCGCATCGCGCCGGGCACGACGGTGGCGAGCGTCCTGGCGCAAGCCGGGATTACGCTTGGCGCGCTGGACCGGGTAACCCCGCCTCTCTATTCGCTGCTGGCGGATGGAACCGCCATCCGCGTCATCCGGGTGAAGGAATCCTTCGATGTGGAGCAGGTGACGATTCCCTTCGAACGCCGAATCGTCCGCAACGAAGCACTCCCGCCCGACGAAATCCGGCTGGTGCAGGCCGGGCAGAACGGCACCCAGGAGATTACCTATCGAATCCTGTCTGAAGACGGTGTGGAAACCTCCCGGACGCCTTTGCGAACGACCATTCTCAAGGATTCCATCCCCGAGATAGTCATGATCGGGGCCACGGCGTCGTTCCATACCGTCTCTTTGCGCGGGTCGTTGGTCTACGTGGACTCGGGCAACGCTTGGATTCTCTCACGGGATTCGAGCAACCGGTATCCGCTGGCGGCCAGCGGGGACCTGGATTCGCGGATCTTTTCACTGTCGCCGGATGGGCAATGGCTGTTGTTTTCCCGCAACCAGGAAGGGCAGATCAATGCGTTGTACGTGGTCGCGGTTCTCGGCGGCGAATCCCCCTTTCCGCTTGGAGTGTACAACGTGGTCCACTTTGCGGAGTGGTCCCCTTCCGACAAACGGACCGTCGCCTATTCCACCGTCCAGCCGATGTCGGCCGCGCCCGGCTGGCAAGCACTCAACGATCTGCGGATGATCTCCTTCGACGACAAGAAGACCCTCTCGGCGGAACAAAAGCTGCTCTCCCCGCACTCCGAGGGTTCCTATTCGTGGTGGGGGATGGAGTTCGCCTGGTCGCCGGACGGATCGCGGCTGGCCTATTCGCGCCCGGACGAAATCGGATGGATCGCCAAAACGGGCGGAATGCTTCATCCGCTCCTGACCATCACCCCGTTCCGCACGCTCGCGGACTGGGTATGGCTTCCTCCCATTCACTGGTCGGCCGACGGCGCCTTTCTGCTTACCGTCCGCCACGGAGACCCGGTTGCCTCCGAATCTCCGGAAGAAAGCCCGGTGTTTGATTTGATGGCGGTCCCCGCGGATGGAGATGCTCCGATCCTGTTGTTCGGGCGCGCGGGAATGTTTGCCTTCCCCGTTCCCGGCCCCTTGCAAAACTTGGCGAACGAGCAAGGGTATAATGTGGCGTTTCTCCAAGCCGTGCATCCCCTCGAAAGCGACCGCAGCAAATACTACCTGATGGTGGCCGACCGGGATGGCAGCAATCTCCGCGCGCTTTTTCCGCCGGAGGGCGAAACCGGTTTGAGCCCGCGGGATACCGGCGCAGTGAAATGGTCCCCGGATGGATCGCAAATTGCACTGATCTACGAAGGCAACCTTTGGATTGTCGACGTGGCGACCGGCGAGGGGTCTCAGCTCACCGGGGACGGCCAGGTCACGGCAGTGGATTGGCGGTAAAAACCAAATCGGATCCCCGCGTGGGGGCTGGGATCATCCAGGAGCGTTCATGCGCATTGTCTTAAGCGGGGCCGCAGGGTTTATCGGATCGCATTTATGCGACCGGCTTTTGGCCGAAGGTCACGACGTCGTCGGGCTGGATAATTACGTCACCGGCTCCAAGGAAAACATCGCGCACCTCGCATCCAATCCGCATTTCCGGCTGATCGAGCACGACGTCTCCAAGACCATCGAAGTGCCCGGAAAAATCGACGCGGTGATGCACTTCGCATCGCCGGCCAGCCCCAATCCCGACAGCCCCTACGGATATCCGCAATTGCCGATTCAAACCCTGAAAGCCGGCGGGTTGGGAACGCACAACCTGCTCGGGGTGGCCAAGGCCAATGGAGCCCGGTTTTTGCTGGCGTCGACGTCGGAAATTTACGGCGACCCGCTCGAGCACCCGCAAAAGGAATCCTATTGGGGCCACGTCGACCCGGTCGGCCCCCGTTCGGTCTACGATGAGGCCAAACGGTTCGCCGAAGCGATGACGATGGCCTATTACCGCTATCACGATCTGGACACGAAGATCGTCCGCATCTTCAACACCTACGGCCCGCGGATGCGCCTCGACGACGGCCGGGTGGTTCCGAATTTCATCGGCCAAGCCCTGCGCGGCGAACCGTTGACCGTCTACGGCGACGGAACCCAAACCCGCTCCTTCTGTTATGTCGACGATCTGGTGGATGGGATCTACCGCCTCCTGCTGAGCGGCGAACACGATCCGGTCAACCTCGGCAATCCGGCGGAAATCAGCATCAAGGAATTCGCCGAGCGGATCGGCGCCATGTTCCTGCCGCCCAGCCCGATCACCATCCAGGTCCAGCGGCGGGGCAGCGGCGATCCGCAGCGGCGCCAGCCGGATATCACCCGCGCGCAAGCGACCTTGGGTTGGTCGCCCAAGGTTTCCCTCGACGAGGGCCTGGCCCGGACAGTGCGTTATTTCCAAACCAAAATTCCCTCCGCCCGCTCCTGAACCCGGCCTTCACCGCCTGGTCTCGCGCACGGCCTACCATGGTCGATCCCATCTTCTCGGCTGAGTGATCCATTGAATGACACTACGGTAAAGAAAGAACCGCGGGTTGAGGAGTTTTCCGCGAAGAGCGGAAGCGGTTTGAATTTAAACCGCGAAGGAACCCGCTTCGCGAAATTTCTGGCGGTGGGAACGATCGGGGCCGTGGTGGATTTCGGGACCTTTAACCTGCTCACCGCGGGTTTTCACTTCTGGCCGGTGCCTTCCTCGGTGTGTTCTTTCACCGCCGCGGTCTGCAGCAATTTTCTCTTCAACCGGTATTGGACCTATCCCGACTCGCGCTCTAAACCGATCTGGCGGCAAGCAGTCCAATTCACAGCGGTGAATGGGGTGGGTTTGGGAATCCGCACCCCGTTGTTTGCCTTCCTTATCCCGGTTTGGGCGCGCGCTTTATCCGGCAACGGTTCAGCCTTAACCGCGCTGGGCGAACAGCTTCCGCGCAACCTTGCCCTCGGATGCGCGGTCTTCGTCGTGCTGATCTGGAATTTTGTGGTTAACCGGTTCTGGACGTATAATGATATTTCCTGAAAGCCATGACCGGAAAAACCGTTCCCGCGCCGATGATTATTTTCACTTCCCGGGGAGACTGGGGAGCGTTCCTGATTTATCCATATCTGTTTAATACGTCCGGCGAGTGGATCGGCTGGGTGACGTCTCAGAAGGAAATTTTTAACCTGGATGGAACCTACGTCGGCTCGATCTCTCCGGACCAGCGAATCCTCCGGAAGAAAAGCCTGGAAACCGTGCCCCCCAAAAGGCAAGTTCCGGCCGCGCCATCCAAACCCAGAATTCCCGCGGCCATTCCGCTTCCTCCCCGGATGACGGAATTATCCTACGATCAGTTGGACGTTCTGGAAGATATGCCGGATTCTCTCCACACGATGGACTCCGGCGAATTCAAGCCCGACGTCGAATAATTTACTTGTCCCATGGCGGAAGCCATTCGCAGCCTCACGCATTTGCTCGAAGTCGCCTCCTCGAGAAGATTCCTGGCGGTGGTCGAGCCGGGCGATCGCGGGCTGGCGGAATCCCTGCCGTTCCCATTCATCGCGATGGTCGGCGAGTGGGAGATGAAGCTGGCATTATTGCTCGCCGTCGTCAATCCGGCGATTGGCGGCGTGCTGTTGCTCGGCCCGCGCGGCACGGGCAAAACAACCGCGGTTCGCAGCCTTTCCCCGCTGCTACCCGATGTCCAGCGCAGTCTGTGCGCCTATGGATGCATGCCCGAGGATGTGGAAAGCGGCGGGATCGAATCCATCTGCCCGGATTGCGCCAAAAAGCTCGGACTCGGCGAACCCCTTACTTTCACCGACCGCGCCCGCCTGATCGAACTTCCACTGCATTCGGAACTTCCGGACGTCATCGGCGGCATCGACGAACGAGCCGCCGCCCACCAGCGGATGCTGGTCAAGCCGGGGATTCTCTCCCACGCCGACCGCAACCTGCTGTACGTAGACGAAGTCAATCTGCTAGTGCGTGACGTGGCCGACGCGATCCTCGACGCCGCCGCCCAGGGCGTGTATACCGTGCGCCGCGGCCCGATTTCGGCCACCTACCGCTCGCGTTTTGTTTTAGTGGGTTCGATGAATCCCGAGGAAGGAATGCTCCGTCCGCAGATCGCCGACCGGTTCGGGCTGCGGGCGCTGGTGCGGGGATTGAATAATTCCTCCGAACGGTGGGAGGCGTACCAGCGCTCCCATGCCTTCGAACTCAACCCGCGCGGATTTCATCGAATACTACCGGGAGACGACCGATTCGATCCGCCAGGAAATCCTTACCGCGCGAAAGCGGCTGCCATCGGTGCAGCTCGCTCCGGAAACCACGCGCCTCGGGCTGGAAGCGATCCAAAAGCTGGGGGTGACTTCCCTGCGGGGGACGAGCGTATTGTTCGAATCCGCCCGCGCCTACGCCGCGGCGGACGGCCGCGACCGGGCCGATCCTTCCGACCTCGACGCCGTTGCTGTGCCGGCCCTGCGGATGCGGCGTTCCGCTTTCATGGACCGCTACGCCTCCGACCAGGATCAGGAAGATAAGGCGATCCGGGAAACCTTCATGCAGGCCGGGGAAAAGCCAGCGGAATAAACCGCCGCTGTCCCAACCGCCGCATGGCTTCTTCCACGCGCGCCGTCGGTGCGCCGAGCGAAATCCGCAAATAGCCTTCCCCGCCTTCGCCGAAGAAAGTCCCCGGCGAAAAACACACACCCGTCGATTCCAATATCTCCGCCGCGTATTCCTCCGACGTCCATCCCGCCGGGACGGGCGCCCACACATACAACGACGCCTTGGGAGAATCCGCCGAGACGCCCAGCGCCGCGAGTCCCTTCAAGATCAGATCCCGCCGCCGGGCGTACAGTGCGTTGCGTTCGAGCAGCCAGGATTGGTCGCCGCGCAGCGCCGCCTCTCCCGCCGCGGTGACGCCCGCGAAAATTCCGGAATCGATATTGCTCTTCACTTTCCTTACGGCCGCAATGGCTTCCGCATTCCCCGCGAGGAACCCCAACCGCCAGCCGGCCATGTTGTAGGTTTTCGATACCGACGTGAATTCGACCGCGGTGGATTTCGCGCCGTTCACCTCGAGAATGCTCGTGGGAACGTACCCGTCGAAGGCAACGTCGCAATAGGCGGCGTCGCTGCCTACCAGGATTCCGTTCCGCGCGCCGAACGCGACGGTTGCTTCGTAGAAATCCCTTTCCGCCACGGCGCCGGTGGGGTTGTTCGGATAATTGATCCAGAGCAATCGCGCGCGGCGCAGGATCTCCGGCGGGACGAGGTTCCAATCCGGGAGGAAGTTATTTTCCCGGCGGAGAGGAACCGGCCACACGTCAGCGCCCGCCCATTCCGCCGCCACGCGATAGGCTGGATAGCCCGGATCGGGGATCAGGGCCACGTCTCCCGGATTCAGGCAAGCCTGGGTGAGATGGAAAATCCCTTCCTTGGATCCGAGCAGCGCGGTGGCCTCCCGCTGCGGATCCAGGTCCACATGGAAACGGGAACGGTAATATCCGGCCACCGCATCCAGGAGGGACGGCGTACCGTAACCAAACGCCGGATATCCGTGATTGCCCGGGTCGCGCGCCGCCGCTTCCAGCGCCGCCAAGATGTGCCCGGCCGGCGGCCGGTCAGGAGATCCGATATCCATGCGGATGACGTCCATCCCGCGCGCCTTGAGCTTGGCGATGACTTCCGCCTGGCGCGCAAACGGATACGGTTTGAGGCTTTCGAACTCGTTTGGCTAAATGCATTGGTCATAATCCTGATCTTACAAAGGATGTTCTGAACACTATAATGGTGTTAATTTTTTGGCCCTTGAATAAAATAATTTCTCACCGCAAAGGCGCAAAAGCCGCCAAGACTATCTGATAATTCTTTGCGCACTTTGCGCCTTTGCGTTGAGAATTGATTTGTAATGAAATGCGAGTTGTCTGCTTACCTATTCGCGATCGTGATTTCAATCCGCGGCTTCTTCCGCCGCCCGCATCGCTTCGAAGGCGGAGATCGCCACTTCCAGCATCGAGCGATCCGGAGGTCGGGTTGTCAATTGCTGGGTCCACACACCGGGCGCGGAGAGGATTCTTCCCAGCAGCCGGTTGCCCAGGCGGGCGGTCAGGCGCAGGTATTCATATCCAAAAGCAACCAGGAGCGGTATCCCAAGCACCCGGCTAAGGAGCCGTTCCCAAAAAGGCAGCGGTCCGACCAGGGCAAACAGGAGGATGGCCAGCGCCGCGACGACGATGAGGAAAGATGTGCCGCAGCGGGTATGTTCCTTCGGAAAGGCGTCGACCGATTCAGGGGTGAGCGCGGCGCCGGCTTCATAGGCGTTCACGGTTTTATGCTCGGCGCCGTGATAGGCGAACACGCGGGCGATTTCCGGCATTCTCCCGACCAGCACGAGGTAGAGGATTAGGAGCAGGAGGCGGATCACTCCCTCGGCGATATTCCCGGTGAAGGCCGAAACGTGAAGATAATTTTGCATTCCCTGGGCGATCGCCGCGGGAAGCAAAAAGAAAACGCCGACTAAAATAATCAGCGAGAAGCCGATCGTCACCGCCCATTCGCCCGGTCCGACCGGTTTTTCACCCTGGGCCTCGGCTGAAAACGCCAGGCTCTCCCAACCGAGACCGAGCGTGTCCCACAACAAAAGCACTCCTCGCAACACCGGGATACGCGCGACGGCGCTTTGATAGATACCGGCAAGCGGCCGCACTTCCGTCAGGATCGTCCCATCGGGACGCCGGACCGAAACCGCCATCGACCGGCGGCCGCGCATCATCACGCCCTCGAGAACGGCCTGGCCGCCATAGGAACGGGAGATCCGGGAAGGTTCAGCGGGTGAGTTCATAGAAAAACCGTATGTACGCTTCGGTTCCGCGGGCCAGCGATGGCAGATGAAGTTTTTCGTTCGGCGCGTGCAGGTTGTCGTCGGGCAGGCTGATGCCCATCATGATGGATTCCGTCCCCAGCAGATCCTGGAACAGAGAGACCACCGGGACGCTGCCGCCTTCGCGGGCAAAAATGGGTTTCGCGCCAAAGGCGGCTTCCAGCGCGCGGATAGCGGCGCGCATCGTCGGCGTATCCCGGTGGACGATCGCTGCCGGGCTTCCGGTGAGATCGACCACCTTCCATTTTAGCCAGTCGGGCGCCCGCTGCGCCAAATATTCCTCCAGCCCCGATTTGATCCGGTCAGGCTCTTGATCCGGCACCAGGCGCATGGAGATTTTGGCCATGGCGCGCGCCGGGAGGACGGTCTTCGATCCCTCTTCGGTGAATCCGGACAGCAGCCCGTTCACTTCCAAGGTCGGCCTTGCTCCCACCCGTTCGGTCACCGTGTATCCCTCTTCGCCGATGATGCCCAACCCCGTGGATTGGGACATGAACTCCTTCGGGTCGAATGGAATGCGGGCCAGCTCCCGGCGCTCTTCCTCGCCCAGGGGCAGCACGTCGTCGTAGAAATGGGGCAGCGTCACCCGCCCCCGCGAGTCGTGCATCCCGGCGATCAACTCGCACAGGATCTGGCCGGCGTTGGGAGAGGCGCCCCCAAACAAGCCGGAATGCAGATCGTGTGCGGCGGTTTCCACGCGAAGTTCGTAATAGGCCAGCCCGCGCAAACCGTACACGATCGTGGGCAGGTCCGGCCGCAGCAGGAGCGTGTCCCCGTTGAGCACGGCATCGCTGCGCAGGAGTTCCCGCTCCCGCGCCACGAGCTCCGCCAGGTGGGGCGAACCGACTTCTTCCTCGCCTTCGACGATGATTTTTATGCTCACCGGCAAGGAGCCTGCGGCGAGAGTGGATTCCAGCGCCGCCAGATACGCCATGAGCGGGCCTTTCATGTCCGAGGCGCCCCGCCCGAAAATATTCTCCCCGCGCACTTCCGGCTCAAACGGAGGGCTGGACCATTCCTCGAGCGGTTCGGCGGGCTGGACATCGTAATGCCCGTACAGGAGCAGCACCGGCGCGGAAGGGTCCGGGCGGAAGCGCTCTCCGTAGACCGCCGGAGATCCTCCGGTGGGGAGCAACCGGGTTTGAAATCCGAGCTTCGTCAGCCGGGCGAGAATCCATTCCGCCGCCCGTTGGATATCCGCGGCACGCTGCGTCTGGGTTGAGACGCTGGGAATCCTGATGATCTCCATCAGGTCGTTGATAAAGCGTTCCCGGTTTGCCCGGGCGTAAGCGAGCGCTTGGTCTAGAGTCATAGGGATGATTACCGCTTTCCGACGATTGCGGAAACGATCGTGCCGAAGGTGCCAACTGTGAGAAGCGCCAGGATGATCATCGCGGCCGGCAATCCGCCGCCCGAGGAGGTTCCTCCGAAAGCCGGAAGGCCGACCGTGGCGATCGGCGTGGCTGGGGTGAAGGTCGGCAGGCGGGTGGGAAGGACCGAGGAAAATTCGGCGGCCATGGTGGGATCGATAGTCGGCTGGTTCTTTGGGACCTGCGTCGCCGGAGGCTCCACGACGGGTAGATCCCCCGCCCCGTAATGGATGATTACGTTTTCCTTGCTGACCCAGGCCACCCCGCCCGGAGCGGACGCGTAGGCGATTTGAATCCACTCGCCCGCTTTGGATTGTCCGAGCGCTTTGGATTCCTCCCCAAAGGTAAGGATCCCCACGATCGGGTAATACACGGCGCTGGGGCCCGCGCGCAGATTAGTGAAATCGGTGCTGTTGATGCAGCATTCGACGAAGGGGGGTTCAAGCTCGGCGGTGGGTTGCGGCCCCTGAGCGCGCGCCGTCGCCGGAATGAGAAGGCAGACCGCCAGAACGGCTGACGCCGCGCACGCGAGGCTGACAAGGACCATTTTCCAATCTGGGGATTGGGAGCTTTGCATTTTTCTAGGTTCCATTTTTTTCGCGGGCCTGGACTTTCCAACTCCCGCGCACGATCGTTTTTGGAATCCGGTAGTTGCTATCTCAATCCCATCCTGATTCCGTCCGAGGGTATAATGGCTTCACCCATTCCTTCGGAGCGACGGCATGACTTCAGGAGAAAGCATATTACCCGGCCCCTACTCCTACCTGCTTACCGCGCTGGCGGGAGCCTTTCTGGCAGCGCTTTGGCTCAGCCTGGTCCTCTGGACAGCCAAAGATATCCGCTCCCGCTCCGACGATCGGCTGGCGCAAATTCTCGCCGTCCTCACCGTTGCCTTGCTCACCGCCCCGGGTTTGCTCCTCTACCTGCTTCTGCGCCCGCAACGGACAATGGAAGAAGCGTACCAATCCAGCCTGGAAGAAGAAGCGATGCTGGCAACGCTTTCCGGCCGACTGGCATGCCCCGGCTGCGCCCGCCAAGTGGAGCCCGACTGGCGGATTTGCCCGACCTGCTCGACGCTGCTGCGCAAATCCTGCGCCGATTGCGGCCGGATGCTCGACCTCTCCTGGAACGTTTGCCCCTATTGCGGAAGAGCGGTTGCCGGCAAGGAAGCCGCATCCGGCGAAGCCGGCTGATCAATTACCCTCCGCTCGGTCCTACCCCAAGCCACCGTTTTTCAAGGCGGATTTTCCGGCGTAGCGCGCGTCTTCGCCCAATTCGTTTTCGATTCGGAGCAACTGGTTATACTTCGCCACCCGATCGCTGCGGGCCGGTGCGCCGGTTTTAATCTGGCCCATATTCATCGCCACGCTTAAATCCGCGATGGTCGTATCCTCGGTTTCGCCCGAGCGATGCGAGGTAACGGCACGCCACCCGGCGCGGTGGCAGATTTCCACTGCCTCCATCGTCTCGGAGAGCGAACCGATCTGGTTGAGTTTAACCAGCAGCGCATTGGCAGCCTTTTCGGCGATAGCCCTGCGCACGCGCTCCGGATTGGTCACGAGCAGGTCGTCGCCGACGATCTGGAGAGTGCCGCCCGCCTTGGCGGTAAGCAGCTTCCAGGAATCCCAATCGTCTTCGGCCAAACCATCTTCCAAGCTGATGATCGGATACTTGGCGACCCACTCCAGCCAGAAGGCGACCATCTCAGGCCCGGTCAGTTTCTTGCCTTCCCGGCGCAGATTATACGTGCGGGTCTTGTCGTCGAAGAGTTCCGACGCGGCCGGATCGAGCGCGATCGCCATCTGATCGCCGGGTTTATATCCCGCTTTCTCGATGGCGGTCAGGATCACTTCGACCGCCTCCACGTTTGATTTCAGCGCGGGGGCGAATCCGCCTTCGTCGCCGACCAGCGCGGTGTAATTCTTCTCCCGCAAAACGCCCCGCAAGGATTGGTAAACCTCCGACGACCAGCGCAATCCTTCCCGGAAGGAAGGAGCACCGACCGGCATGACCATGAATTCCTGAAAATCGGTGGATTGCCAGCCGGTGTGCGTGCCTCCATTGAGGATATTCATCATCGGCACGGGCAGGACGTGCGCGTAGACCCCGCCGATATACCTGTACAACGGCTGGTGCATTGAAGCGGCGGCGGCTTTTGCAACCGCCAAACTCACACCCAGAATTGCGTTTGCTCCCAGGCGGGATTTATTCGGTGTGCCGTCCAAATCCAAAAGCACCCGGTCGATAGAGAGTTGATCCGTCGCTTCTGAGCACGCGAGGGCTTCGGCGATTTCGGTGTTGATATTGTTGACTGCCTTGAGCACACCCTTGCCGCCGTAGCGCTGCGGGTCCTTGTCGCGCAGTTCCAGCGCCTCATGCGTGCCGGTGGATGCCCCGGAAGGAACGGCCGCCCTGCCCCAGGAACCGTCGGCGAGGGTCACTTCCACTTCCACGGTGGGGTTCCCGCGCGAATCGAGGATCTCTTGCGCGATAATCTGTTCTATCGTTGTGTCCATGAAATTCTCCCGAAAAGGTTTGAAGTGCTTCCCGACCGGCCGATCTCCCGGTCCTTGCCGAAGCGGGATTATACCGCAGTGGGTCTTCCGAGTGCTTCCATACGGTGTTTGGCGTGGTCAGGGAAACCGCTCACTCCCAATACAAATCTAGTCGAATATTTTCATGGGCAATTTTAGAAAGAAGGAGACAGGGGGGATAGCCTCCCACGGGGCGATCAATTGGATTAATCATGGTATATTCGCCGTTCGAGCAGCCAAAACGTTATCCGCCGAAACCAACACTTTACCGGAGGCGCTTCATGCCCGTCTTGAAAATGGCAATTCCCAATCCCATCCCGGGTTTTCTATATTCTCCGCTGCAAAGAATCCGCCGCGCGCTTCTCCACCAGACGGCGAAAAAGGCGAACGGCGAACGCCGTGAACCCAATCTGGAGGGTGACCGGGATATCGAATGGACGTGGATCAGCGCGAATATGCCGGGCGGACCCGGTAAAGCTTTGGATTTCGGCACCGGAGACAGTCATCTTGCTTTTCAAGCGGCACTATCCGGTTTCGAGGTGACGAGCATCGACCTTGGGCCCGTCAGCCGATTTTATTCCCATCCGAAAGTCCATTTTCATCAGGCCGATCTCTTGACGATGGATCTGCCCAAGCGGTTTTACAATCTGGTGATCAACTGCTCGACCGTGGAGCACGTCGGCCTCTCCGGCCGATACGGGGTGACCGATCAACATCCGGACGGCGATTTGGAGGCGATGAAAATAATACTCCAAGCGATGAAGCCGGGCGGAAAAATGCTGCTGACGATTCCCGTTGGACTGGACCAGGTATTTGCGCCATTGTGCCGGGTGTATGGAGCGAAAAGACTGCCCTTGCTTTTAAAAGGATATTTCATCCTCAAAGAGGAATTCTGGCAGAAGAAAAATAGCAATTCGTGGACTTCGTGCTCCCGGGCCGAGGCGCTCAAGTTTCAAGCCTCCGCCGGATCATGGAGCTACCTGGAAAATATTTACGCGATCGGCTGCCTCGTGCTACAGAGACCAACCACATAAAACGGACGCGTTCCCTCATTCAAGAATATTCCACTGTTCTCATCGCCTGACTACAATCAAAGTATTCCTTCCAACCCTTTTTTCGAGCAGGTGAATTCAAAGTCCAAATACATCCAACAACCCACCCGATTCAGACTGTCCCGATTTCCTTCCTACGCTTTTTGCGCAATGTTTCGCCGCATCACAAATACCGATTGATTTTTCTTTCCGAACGGTCTGGGTTCGGTTTTTCTCGTCAGGGTAAATCCATTTTGCGACCAGAAGCCGCAGGCGCGCTGGTTCTCTTCGACCACCCCCAGCATGACCGCTTTGCACCGATTCTCGCGCGCATATTTTAATCAACGCCTCCGTCAGAGTTCGACCCAAGCCTTGATTTCGAATTGCAGGCGCGAGCAGCAATAACCCAATCCACCAAATATTTTTCTGCGGGTAGTGCCGCATCCCTTCCAGCACACCGCCGATCTCACCGCCCCGATGGAAAATCCCGATCATTAACTTGTTGGAAAACGATCCGCCGGGGGGAAGCGCTTGAAATAACTCCTGCGCCGCCGTCGGAGAAACTGGCATGCCTTCCACGATCATTGCGTAATCCGGACATTGATTAAAAAGCGCCTGAAGTCCTTCGATGTCTTCCGGCTCGAGCCATCGAACGGTAAAGCCTGGAAGGTCTAGGAAAATTTCCGGCCTTTGGTCCATCATCCCTCTCTGTTCGATCCGCGAGTAGAGTTCCGGAACCCTGGGCATCTCGTCTAAAACCTGAAAGGCTTCTGTGCAACTGCGCTTGCCCACCCGAGACGCCTCGGCCAAAGCCGAGGACGCGTTGAGATCCTGAAGGCGGCAAATCGCAACGGGGGAGATCGGCGCATTAGAGAGATCACTTTAGCGAACGCCGGGCCGGATTTTCCACGGCATGCCATTGACAATCGAAAGTTAGGTTGGGTTAAATCAATCGGTTCGTCCTTCCAGCGGGGGCTTTCATTCCGCCGGGTGTTGATCGCAAGCTGCGGCGCCCAGCGCGGCGAAGGCTTTGGCGCCCCGTCGATGGAATTACGGAGCATAAAAAAACGCCCCAATTTCAGGAGCGTCTATGACCGCGGGGGCGGCGGCGCGGCAATACATTGCAAATCCCCCAAGAACTGGCACACACGCTGCAGAGTAGTCCACGTCCGCAAAAGTTATATAGAAACATGGCCTCCAGCGGATACAGCGGATGGCGATAGCGAAAGGCGGCCCGACGAAAAGAGATTGACGCTTTTCGTCGGACCGCCCGCGATAAATTATGCCGAACTGCGATCCGGACTAGCGGCGATCGCTTCTTCCACCGCGCGAACGTCCACCGCCGCCACCGCCGGGCCGGTCACGATCGCCGAACCCGCCGCCGCGCGGGCGCTCTTCGCGCGGACGGGCGAGGTTAACGGTGAGCGCGCGGTCCTGCAGGTTTTGGCCATTAAACTTGCTGATGGCTTGCTGCGCTTCCACCTGGGTTCCCATTTCCACAAAAGCGAAACCCTTCGAGCGGCCCGTATCGCGATCTTTGATGATCGTGACCGACTGGACCGTGCCGGCCTGGGCGAACAAAGTGCGCAGATCGTCCTCGGTTGTCGAGTAAGACAGAATTCCCCACGTACAGTTTTATTTCCATGGCTCTCCATTCCAATTCAGTGAATTTCTCGTCTGGATGCGCGACCAAAGGAAGCCGATCTGCGTCACAGCATGGACAAGTGATCCTATTGTAGCATAGAAGCCGAAAGCCATCCGCCGCGGCTTGCACGGTGGAATCGCCGAGGATTATTCCGTCTATTTATCGAAGGTTTGATCCCCCGGATGCCCATCGGAGCGCGCATTCGGCCGCCTCCGTTTTTCCTCCTTCGGAAATTCGCTACGGACGCAGCCGATTAATATCTCTCGGAAACAGGGTGACCCACTTGACGTTGTCCAAGCGGCAAAGTTGGGTGACAAACCGTTCCAATCCGATGGCAAAACCTCCGTGGGGCGGCATCCCGAATTTAAAGCATTCGAGGTATTCCTTGAAAAATTCGAGCGGGTAATGCGCACGCTCCAGCGCCGCAACATAGTCTTCATATCGATGCAACCGCTGACCCCCCGTCACCAGCTCCATCCCGCGGAAAAGCAGGTCGAAACTGTTGGAATAGCGCGGATCCTCCGGAGAAGGATGGGTGTAGAACGGTCGTTTGACCATCGGATAACCCGGCACGAAGACAAAATCGCTTCCATATTCTTCCTTGGCCCAGCGTCCGACCGCCTTTTCGTGCTCCGGGGCCAGGTCCGGCTCCCCGCGTGCGTCGATCCCGTCTCGCTTGTAGATCATCTCCTGCGCCTCAGGATAATAAATCCACGGAATGGCGTCCGGGACGGCGGGAAATTCGAGTCCCAGAAGTTCCGTCTCTTCGGCGGTTATGTTTTCCCGGATTTGCCGGAGCATTCCGCGCATGACGGTCCCAACCACATCCATCACGGAAAAGTGATCTACGATGAATCCCATTTCCGCGTCGAGGCTGAGGTATTCGTTGATGTGCCGGGCGGTGTCGAATTTTTCCGCCCGGAAAACCGGCGCTACTTCAAATACACGCTCGAACACTCCGACCATCATCTGCTTGTAAAATTGCGGGCTTTGGGCAAGGAAGGCGGGCTGCCCAAAATAATCGATTTGGAAGACGTTGGCTCCGCTCTCCGTGGCGCTCCCGACGATCTTGGGAGTGAAGATCTCGGTGAACCCGAGGTTTTGCAGCGTTCCCCGGAATCCCTCCACCGCATAGGCAGCCAATTTTAAAATTGCCCGCTGGCGCGGAAGACGCTGTCCAACCGCGGCATGGTCAAGGAAGAACGGCAGGCTGGCGAGAAATTCTTTTTGATGGAAATTAAACGGCGCAACCTCGGTCACCGGGTTGATGATTCTGAGCACGATATTCTGCAGCTCGAATCCGCCGGGCGCCGGAGGCGCCTCGACCACGGTCCCTTCGATCTCAAGGACTGTTTCCATTTGCAATCCCTGAATTCCGGCGATCTCGTCCGGCGAAGCCACCGCCTGGACAATCCCCGTCCGGTCGCGGAGGATCAGGAAATTCACTTTTCCCTGTTTGCGAAGATTGTGAAGCCAACCCTGAAGAGTGACGCGACGGCCCACGGATGCCTTGAGCTCACGAGCGAGAGTTCTTTCCGGCATGGATGACCCTTCTTCCTATATAAAGATTCAATTTCCACGGTTTCCCGCCAGAGAATTATACCCGGCCGTTCCTTCCGGTTTGAGGGGGGATGGGATATGCGATCCGAACGGCCTACCCGTTTCTTTTCACGATGCCGCGTCTTCGGACAAATTAATCATGTAGAAATATCGCCTGTGCAATCCTTCCTTGACTGCCTTGGTGATGCCTTCCGCATCACCAAGGCGGTTTTTATAGAGAAACATCGTCCCCTCTTTTTCAAATAGCGGTTTCAATTCCTCCAAAGCCATTCGTCGCCGCTCAGCCAGCGCAAAATCCTGAAACGTCAAATCCCAGGTTCGAAACGTCAAATCGTTTCCTTTAAGGGCCTCCGCAAGGGGCGTTCTCTCGGCTGCCAGAGTCTCAATTTTAAATTCAGGTTTCGGCACCCACGGTTCGCAGCCGTGCGAATGAATGACCGCGCGGCTTGCCGCGCGGTCATTCATTTGACCCCGTACCAGTTGCCGCCTTTGAAGTCGTTCATAAAAATGTATTTATCCTTGCCATTGGAAATGGCTTGACCTTCTTTTTCGGCGCGCTCAATAAATCTTTTCGCTTCGATGCGGTTTCCTGCCAGGGCGAACGCGCGAGCCATGCACTCCTGGGCGTATGCTTTGTCAAAATCCGCCATCAATTCTGAATATTCCTGGGTGAGTTCCAAGCATTGGTTGGCGTGCCGGAGGGCGGATTCCTTGTATCCGAGGATGGTATAGACATGCGCGACCAGCCATTCGGCGCGCTGTCGATTCAACCCGGTGCCTGCTCTCGACCAATGGTAGCAGGACGCGTGGGCCGCGTGAACCATCAACTCGTCGCCCGATTTCGTCCGGTCGGTCTTCCGGAGCAATTCCCAAACTTGGCTGTTCAATTGTTTGGCGAAATACGGGTGCGCGTCTTCGAAGGTGGAAACAGGCAAGTCGCTCATGGATAAATGCCTTTCTTGTTTTAATGTATCGTCGGCGGATCCTCCGGCTGCCCGCCCCAAGCCCAACCGCGGCAATTCACGGGCAGCCGACCCCAAGTACAATAATCCTATCAGACGAATAATATCGGAAAATAAAACCAACCGGCGAGTTCAGTATGCATTTTTTATGTTAGGCGTTGGCTCTCAAACAGCGATTGCCTGTGGCCAATCCTTCCGCATCGATGACGGTAAAGTATCCTATCCAATGAAAAGTGGATCAAAGCCTTAAGGATAACCATGGCGCAAACACGCAAATCCTCTTGAGCGCCCTACCCCAATTCGCCCCGGAAGATGATCCGGGTTTGATAGTCGTCGTAATCTTCCACCAAGCGGTCGTATTCCCCGTCCATAAGCGGCGAGGAAATCATAAAATCCGCCGAGGCGCGGTCGCAGGCGATCGGGATATTCCAGACCACCGCCATGCGCAGCAACGCCTTGACATCCATATCATGCGGCACCGGTTCGAGCGGATCCCAGAAAAAGATCAGAAAATCAATATTGCCCTCGACGATTTTCGCCCCGATTTGCTGGTCGCCTCCCAGCGGCCCGCTTTGGAGTTTGATGATCGGGAATCCCAATTCCTTTTCCAGAATTCTGCCGGTCGCGCCGGTGGCGTAGATCTTATGGTGGGCCAGAAGGTCCCGGTTGAATTTGGCCCACTCGACCAGATCGCGTTTTTTATTGTCATGCGCGACGAGGGCGATCTTTTTATCATGTTCCATGGCGATTCGTTTGTGTACCTTTTCCATTGTTTTCTCCTTGCGGACAGGATAATGGTATTTGGAACCCGCCGCTTCGCGCTTCGGTCGTCAGAAAAAATTATGCAACCCTGAAGAAGGTTCCGGATGGCCTTCCCGTCACAGGTTGCAGGCTTTATAGAACAGGCTGTACGCCGGTGCCGCCAGATAGAGAGTCGACTGCCAGAGCAGCAACCCGCCGATAAAGTAGGTATTCGGCGAGCGGTCGGCCAGCGCCAGGACCGCCGCGCCCATCCCCAGGCAAAGCAAGCCGATGCCCGCTTCCCACTCGGTCGCAAACAGCGCGTTGAACACCCGCACGTTACCCATCGTCTTGGGCGTGCGCAGGAAGGCGGTTCTGGTTTGGACCGCGCCCCGGAAAACAGCCAGGCCGACGACCCACCCGACGCTGAACATCCCGTACAGGGAACGCAGCGCGAGCCCCAACGAAAGCTTCAGCGCGTTGCGGATCACCCATACGAGCCGCCATATATTCAGGAGAATGAAGATGAAGGAGAGGGTGATCCATGGAATGGTGGTGGGCAGGATCGTGAAACTGGACGAAAACAACTTGATCAGTCCCCCCGCCACCAGGAAGCAGAGAAACGCGATGTTGAACGCGTCGGTAAACCATTGCACCAATCCGGCCAGATAGAAATAACGTTGCGGCTGGGTAAGCCGGTTCTCCGGATCGATCCAATGCGCCCACGGCATGAGGGCTTCCCAATGTTTACGCAGGATTTGGATATTGCCGAAGCACCAGCGGAACCGCTGGCGCTTTAAGCCGGTGAAGGTGCATGGCATCAATCCGCGCCCCAGGCTGCGGTGATAGTACAGCGCCTTGTACCCGAGCTTGAGCACCCGCAGGCTGGCTTCGGCGTCCTCCGTGATGCACCACTCGCTCCAGCCGCCGATCTCCTGCAGGATCGATTTGCGGATCAATCCCATCGTCCCGGCGAAAATGATCGCGTTGTGTTCATTGCGAACCGGCATGGGCACTTCGAAGAAATATTCGTACGAATAATAGATGGCCTCCGAATAGGATCCCGGTGTGTAGTCGCGGTAATCCTGCGGAGCCTGGATAAAGGCCACCTGCGGATCGGTGAAGGCCGGGACCATCTCGCGCAGGAAATGCGGATCCACCCGGTAATCCGCGTCGACCACGCCGATCAGGTCCGCCGAGGGCGAAGTTTGGGTGAGGGCAAAATTGAGCGCGCCGGATTTGTACCCCGGCCATTTTTCCAGGTGGAAGAAGCGGAAACGCGGCCCGAGTTCCCGGCAGAGTTTTTCGATCGGGCGCCAGGTTTTTTCGTCCGGCGTATTGTTATCGATGACCAGCACTTCATAGGCGGGATAATCCAGCGCTGCCAGCGCCCGAAGCGTGCCCTCCACGACCTCCGGCGGTTCGTCATAGGCGGGCAGGTGCAGCGAGATCATCGGTGTAAAGCCCGGCACCGGTTGGATTCGGTCAATCCGTCTGCGCCACCGCACGCGGCAATTCACGTCGAGGTTTTCGTACATCTGGGTGAGCGCCACCAGGGCGGCGACGGATTGGACGTAGAGGAACATCTGGGCCGCGAGGAACGAGGCCGGGGCGAGGCGGGCGGCGATGATGACGGAGTAGGCATACACAAGAAAGATCGGGGTGACGATAAGCGTCGTCAGCCAGGCCACCTGCCCAAAGGCGTTCCAATCGCGCAACCAAAAGAAGCACACGAACCCAAGCGCCGCCGTTACGCCGGTGAGCGTGAAAACCTCCGCCGGCCGGCCGAACGTGAGCAGAGCGCCCCCGTCGCCAATCGCCAGCACCAGCGCCAGCCAGAGCAGGGAAAGCGCAAAGTGGGTCCGGCGCAGGCGCGTTCCCACAAGCAATGTCACAACCATGCTGACGGTAAACCACACGGCGACTAGATACAAAGCCCGGGGTAACATGCTGGGATGCCTATAAAGAGAGACGCGTCAGGAACAGCTCGCTCAAGGGGATGGCGAGTGCGAGGAGTACGGCGGCAATTCCACAAACAACGACCACGCGTTTGCGGTCGCTTGGATTCAATGGACGCGTGAAGAAAATCGCGAGAGCCCACAGCACGGCAAGCGGCGCAAGGACAATCGTCCCCAACCCGGCCGGAGCCAACCCGATCAAGGCCGCCACGAGCAGGCGGAAGACCGGCGTGAGGGGCTGCGGCGGTTTATCGACAAACGGTTTTGGGACGCTGCGGTTCTTTGGAACGGCCAGGCGCGTGCCGTCCGGGCGGGAAACAACAAATGATTGTTCGTCCTCGCCCTCATATCTGAAAATATTAGTCTGACCGTTCGTCAGTGGATTTTCGAATTTCCGCGCCAACGCGTTTCGCATTATGGAATGACCTCAATACCCATCCCGGAATGGCCATAGGCCGGTCTACCGGGGTCTACGAAAAAACTATCCTTTAATTATATACCTTGATTCTATAAGACGGAGGTCTGTGGAATAATTGGGATTGATCTCCGTTTGTTAAATCAACGCCAATGGTTCTTGAACGGAACAACGCGACGATCTGCCTTGCAGTTTTTAATCGAAATCTTTCAACGGGAAGTATCTCTCGATCCTCTGCGCGCCATCACGGTACTGGTTCTTTGGTCCAGTGGCAATGCCAACCTTCACAATATACCTTACGGCGTTTTCCGGGAGGATGATCGGACGAGCATCCGACTGCACTCAAAATGATACCGTTGGCAGGATTTTATACAAGTCAATCACCCGCCGTCTCCCGAATCAAGATCAACGTCAAACTTCGATGGAGGTACGGCGCTTCGCGCTCGAAGAGAAGAAGCTTTCCAATAAAACTGCCGGCATTCGGTCCGAAGGCGCTCTTCATGCGCTGGTCTTCGTCCGGCAACGAGTGTTCGCGGATCCTCCGGAAGCCATCTTCCACCGTGGGAACGATCTTCTGCGCCCCCGCCACCCAGATGACATGGCTGCTGGAAAAGGCGTAGGGCGCGAGCTGGCTTCCGGTCGCACTGGCGATAAGGAGCTCTCCCGTTTCCGCGATCGCGTGGACGCTGCCGAGGAAGTAATCGGCGAGCGTCGCCTGCTTGCGCAGCTGCGATTGCCGGGCGGGATCCTTTTCGGCGGCGACCTCCCCTTTCAGGTTTTGCCAGCGATGATTCCCGGATTTGAGCAGCTCTTCGAACCCTATTTGCCGTAGGGTCAGCGAGGCCCCGGTCATCACGGTGGAACCCTCGGGAATGAGATTTACCAGGACCGGTAAAACGGACTCCTTCGTCTCCGTCACGATCACGGAAACTCCGCGGCTCTCCACGGCTTTTACCGTCCGTTCGATTTTCGTTGTATCCGAAAGGCTTGTGGCATCCATTTTTACCGCCATCCCGCAGCCAGTGCAGGTAAAACCGATTCCGAAATTTCAGCGCGCGAAGAATTCCCACAAGGAAGCCAGTAGAAATAAAGGCGCGGCCACCAGGTAAATCCTCAAAACATCGCGGATGGCTTCGGCGGGTATGCCGAGCCATTTCTTTCCTTGATACTCGATTCCAGGCTTGAGAAAGGCCAGCCCCATTTTTAAGCCGGCTCCGCCGGTTATCGAATAGGGGATGAGCTGCAGGACGAGCGTGATCAGGTAGTATGCGGCCTCGCCGCTGCTGGCCAGCCGGCTGATATGGGCGCCATCGACGGAGACGATTCCTCCTATCCAGCCGCGATAAGCAATGATCGGATACGAGAAGACGACCCCCAATCCCGCCACGGTAGTGGCGATCGCGCCGAATAGATTTCCGCCAAAATCCAACAAACCGGCCAGCAGACGGTTGTTTTGATCCAGCGCGGTCAGGATCGGGCCGGCTTGAGCGCCGGAGACGATTTGATCGCGCTGATTCAACGCGAAAGTATTGCCGGTGTGCACCAGGATCATTCCGACAGCGACGGAAACCGCGTACGTCAAGGCGACGGTCAGAATCGGAATCCGCGCCCGAAAAAACGCCCGGCCTACCTTTTGGATCAGCTCTTCTGTTTTCGGCTTTTCATCCTTCATGGGTGATCCCGCTTCCAGAAATTTTAACATGGTTGTACGCCGGCCAATTCATCGTGAAATCATCCGCCAAAAACCCGCCTCCCTTTAAATATTTCGGGCCATCTTTTTCACGGCCGGAATACGTGGCGGGAGGCGATTTTTCGGTTCTCACAGGGTGACCTTGTCAATATTAAAAAGGAGGTCTACCTGATCGTTTCAGGCAAACCCTGTTTCGTCGGCGGCTTTCCTTTCTTCCTGCTTGGGAGACATTAACCCGTCAACGCGGTTGGATGATAGACGGTAAAGCACTCCGCCCGGTTTTCTCCCGTGTGCTGCAATTCTCCGGAAATTAATTTATTAACCTAGATAAGCGTCTTGATCAAGCCGACCAATTCTGTGCTCTCCTGCAGCCAGGTCATTGGATTGGTTACGCGCTTGATATATCGGATAATGCCTTTCCGATCGACGATTATGGATGCCGTCCGCTGAATGACCAGCATTGCTTTTTCCAGCCCGAATAATTTGTACACGCTCCGATCCGGATCGGCCAGGACCGGGAAAGGCGCGTGCAGACTCTCGGCGTAACTTTTAGCCTGATCGGTCCTGGCTCCCAAAATCACCAGGATTTCCGTGCCGGCGGATTGGAATTGCGGATACAATCGGCCCAACTGGCCGACATGATAGCGGCATTGCATTCAGTTGAATTCACGGACAAAAAAAAGGACGAGGTTCGACCGACCCCGGAAATCCTCCGGACCAATTTCTTTTCCTGTAGTGGATGGCAATCGAAAGAAAGGCACCGGTGCGCCGATTTCGACGCTCGGAATTTCCTTGGTTTCCATAAGATTCCCTCCTTGTCAATCTCTGCTTCGAATGGATTCCACCGTATCGCAGCAAATTAAAATCACTTTACATTCAGCGCCATCATAATTCAAGCGCCCTCCCGGAGAATGGCAAATGATTATGCTTTATGGACGGAGGATAAATAATCCCGGCCATGGTAAATATTCCGGCGTTTTCAATTTCCAGGGAAAGGACATGGAATTCCCCGAGAACGCGGGCAAATCATCGAAATTCGGATCACCCCTTTTCCGGATAGCCGATCGTCTGCCCAAACAGCGCCAGTTGATCGGAACGAAGGTTTAATTTTTTTGAAAGCGCCGCCCGATTGCAATTGTGAAACCACGCCGCCAACCCCTGCGCAGCGGCAAACAAATAAACATTCTCGGCGATTAAACCGCAGTCGACATAATAGTAGGATTTCTGAACCTCCGGATTATACAGGCCCGGCTCCTGAAATCCCGCATGGCTGAATTTCTCTATATTCACAACATAGATCAGCCGGACTGGACCGTCTGCGCCGGCGTTGCCCTGCCCCGGTCCAATTCCTAATTCACGTAAATCTTCCGGCGAAACCGGAACCAGTTTATGCGCAGCCGCCTCATATAGATAGATGCCGCTGGCCATTGCCACATAAATATCAATTTCCTGCGAATTGCTGGCCGATCCCGCAGTCCTCCCCCGAACTCCAAACGGGCCCTTCCGGCGATTGACACCAAATGCCGCCCAAAGCAGGCTTGACAACAATCGTAAAGGAAGCTTCCGATTGCTGATGGTGCGGGTAGTTTTCCTTTTCTTCAATGCGGCGAGTAAGGATCCGGCGCGACCCGTTCCGGGTTTTGGGAGCATAATCGGTTGCGGATCCTGGGTTGATATTCTGGAAACAACGTTTCGTTTCGATGTCATAGGAGATCCTTTATATAAAGCCCGTCGAACCTACTCGACAAATTGCGTCATGGTGGTGGTAAACGCTCTCGCGCTCAATTCATTTAAAGGAAGCGCAGTCAATTTCTCGGAGATCACCTCCACTCCCCACGGCCCGGCATATCCCATTTTTTTGACGCAATCGATAAACCCCTTGAGGTCATATTCGCCTTCGCCGCAGAATCTTCGATTGGATGGATCGTGGGCAGGATTTCCGGGGAGCGTCCCGTCGTTCAATTCAACGTTCGTCAAATGCTTCAACGGGATTTGCCTGATTTCCTCATACTGCATTCCAAGATTGGCCACCTGATAGACATCGAGGATGAGGCCCCCATTTTCAGCGCCTGCCGTTTCCACCATGGTAATGGCGTCCGCCAGATTGTCGATCATGGCGCTCCCCATGATTTCAAAACCGATGCTCGCTCCGAAAGTCCTCGCCTCGGAGCATAACGCCGCAAAGGATTTAACGATGCGGGGCATAGGACATGGTGAATTGTAGAAATCCCCCACTTTGACATGCTTTGCCTGCAACGCCGCCGACGCCTCGAACAATCGCATTTTGCGGCTGTCCGATTCAGCCTTTCGGCCGCCGTCGAGAAACCAGTCGGTGAGAAATTCCAGCTCAAGGTATTTGATCCCATTATCCTCCAGGATCTTTTTTGCTTCTGTGAGCGTTCGATGGATCCGGATATGCTCCAAATCGGCATGCCAGATCCCGATGCCGGCAAACCCGGCTTTTGCGGCGGCCTCCACCCGGTGCCGAAAATCATACGGGCTGATTTCGCCGCGTCCGGGGTAAACGCCCGCGGTCGTCCAATAGAGGCACATCAATTCCGTTTGGGGTTTCATAGGCGTTCCCTTCGAAGGGTTTTTATAACATATTCGAAAAGTCTTGCAATGATCCTCCCGGGATGATCCAAGATCCTATTGCGCTAGTTCGCCGATCGGCACCTTCAAACGCCAAAATTCGAAATTTGCTGTTTATCAAAATCTTTGCCGGTTTGTTGACGCACGCTTCCCCGTCCTGTAGAATGCGCCCATGACTGATTCCCCGCGCACCAAGGTGGCCGTCGCGATGAGCGGCGGCGTGGATTCTTCGGTTGCGGCGGCGTTGCTGCTCGAGCAGGGCTGCGAAGTAACCGGGTTGATGCTGGGGCTTTGGACCGACCCGGATACCGAGTTCGAGAACCGCTGTTGCGCATCCAATGCCGTCGCCCTCGCCCGCCGCGTGGCCGAGCAGTTGTCCATCCCGTTCCACTTGATCGATTCCGCCGAGCTTTTCCGGCGCGAAGTGGTTGCGCCGATGATCGCAGCGTACGCGCGCGGCCGTACGCCCAACCCGTGCCTGACGTGCAACCGCAAAGTGCGCTGGGGATTTCTCCTGCGGCACGCGCTCGAAGCGGGCGCGGATTTTCTTGCCACCGGCCATTATGCCCGGATCCGGAAAACCGGCGATCGTTTCGAGCTGCTGCGCGGGAAGGACCCTGACAAGGATCAATCCTACGTGCTCGCCTCGCTCGGCCAGGACGAACTCGCACGCACGTTGTTTCCACTTGGTGAAATGACCAAGGGGGAGGTGCGCGAGCGCGCTAGGGGGCTTAATCTGCCTGTGGCGGAACGCCCCGACAGCCAAGACCTGTGCTTCATCCCAGACCGCGACTATCGGCGTTTCCTGAAAAAGTACGCACCCGAGTCATTCACACCAGGTCCGATCTTTTCGAGCAGTGGTGGCTTACTCGGCGAGCATCCGGGGTTAGCCGCCTTCACCATTGGCCAGCGGAAAGGAATTGGCGTCGCCTCCCCCCGCCCGCTTTACGTCCTGGCGATCGATCCCGCGCGTAACGCGCTCGTCGTCGGCCCGGAGGAAGAGCTCGGCCATCGGAGTTTGCTTGCCGAAGGCGCGTCCTGGATAGCGGGGGAACCTCCGGCGCATGTCTTTCCTTCCCAAGTAAAAATCCGGTACACTGCAAGGGAAAAGCCGGCCGAAGTGACGATACAGGAGAAGGGGAATGTGCGGGTCCGGTTCGAGAGCCCGCTGCGCGACATCACGCCCGGCCAGGCCGCCGTTTTCTACGGCGGGGAAGTCTGCCTCGGAACGGCGATCATAGCGGAGGCAAGCGAATGAACCCGCTCGCATGGATTTTTGGATTGGTCTTGGCCACTTTCATCGGTGCGGGCTTCTTTATCATCCGGCCTGCGAAATCCTACCGCATGCTCGGGTTGTGCGTTCTCGTCGCCTGGATCGGCTTTGCCGCCGGTGACTTCATCGCCGAAGCCTCCGGCTTCCGGTTTTGGATGGCCGGAGGACTGAATCTCGGCGGAGCGGTCGTAGGCACTCTGATCGCGTTGATCCTATTGCGCGTTTTGGCGCTTAAAGAATGGGGCTAGGAGGAAACGATGCGAAATAAAATATTCCTGTGGACCACCTTTGGTTTGGCGCTGGTGGCCCTCGGTTGCAACATTTCCGGCGGGAGCGTCGATACGGCAATCTCCGAGGGGAAATCAGCCGCCGGCACCGCCGCGGCGATATTGACGGAAGCCGCCGGGACGGTTTCCGCCGCCGGAACCGCGAGTGCCTCCACCCTTCCCGTGGGCGGCGGCCCATCCGCCACCGACAATTCCGCTGTCACCGATACTCCCGCTGCCACCGCGCTGACTCCGACGGTCGCGCCGAGCGCCACCGTGGCCATTGCGCCTTCGTCCACTCCATCGCCGCATCTGAGCGTCGCGTTCATCTCCGGCGGAAATCCCTGGATCGTCGAGCCGCCCGCCGCCCCGCGGCAACTCTCAACCGCTGGAACCGTGGACGGGGTTTACCTTTCCAGCGACGGATTGCGGGTCGTGTATACGCACCGTCCGGTCGCCGACGGACCGGCCGAAGTCCGAGTGGTAAATTCCGACGGGACAGGCGATCGCGCGCTGCTCACCTCGATTCAGGTGGGCGCGCTGGAATCGCCCGGTTCGGCGCTCTTTACCGACGTCAACCGGCTGGACTGGGTCCCCGGCACGCACTGGATCTTCCTCAGCACCCGCGGCCAGTTTGAAGGTCCGGGTCTGGCCAGCAACGACGACCTCTTCGTCCTCGACGTCGACAGCGGCACGATCACCACCACGCTCACCGCCGGCAACGGCGGCGATCCATACCCCTCGCCCGACGGGACGAAAATGGCAGTCTCGCGCGGAACGTCCCTCTCGGTATGCGCGATCGACGGCTCCGGGATGCATCCGGACGTCATTTCCTTCCCGGTGGTCATCACCTACAGCGAATACACTTTCTACCCGCCGGTGGTCTGGGCGGCGGATTCCACCCGCTTCGGAGTCATCATCCCCTCCCCCGATCCGTTCGCGGCTTCGCCCACCGGCGCGATCTGGATGGTCGACGGCGAGAGCGGTGCGGCGACGATCGTTTCAACGCTGAACGGGATTTTCTTCCTCCCGTTGGGCGTCCTCTCCCCGACGCTCGACCGCGTCGGGTTCATCCGCACGGCGGCCGATCCGAGCCTGAAGGATAGCTACGTCTCGGCGCTCGACGGATCCTCCGCGCTGCACCTGGGCAGCAACGCCAACACCGCGGTGCTATCGTTCGCGCCCGACGGCCAGCATTTCGCCTATTCCGTCGGATCTCCCGCCACGGTGTTCGTCGGTTCCCTGGGCGGCGGGACCATCCCGGTCCCCGGCAGCGTCATGCACCTTGCGTGGGTTAACACCACCCAGTTTGTTTTTTCCCAGGGTACGATGTCCTCCTGGACTTTGCAACTGGGGAATACCGGCGGCGCCGCGTCTCTGATCGCGTCGCCCTCCGGCGACCGGACGGCGTTCGACGCAGGCGAATAGAACTTGATAAACTGTAGCCCGGATCGACGATCCGGGCAAAAAAGTTTTCTACGGAAATAATAATAAAAGGACGCTCGCGATGACCAACGCGGAATCTGAAGTTCTGATCGATCCGGAGATTCTGCACTCCCGGATTCACGAGGAGTGGGAAGCCTTTTCGGCTCTGATCTCTGCACTCAACGAACCGCAACTCGTCCGCCGCGATCCCGGTCAGTGGTCGGTGAAAGACATCCTCGCCCATATCACCGCCTGGGAGAAGTTCCTGATCCTCAATCAGTTCCTCGGAATGCCGGCGGCCGAAGCTCTGTGCGTCGAACCGGCCGTGATGGAACGCGCGGATGAGGACGAAATCAACGCCATCCTGTTCGAGCGCAACCGCGACCGGACTCTCGCGGAGGTTCATTTTGAATGGTATGAAACCCACCGCTGGCTGATGTCGGAGCTTGCGAAAATCGAGGCGGTCTCTCTGGCGGCTCCCACCTTTTGTTTTGGACCGAATGCCAAACCGCTCGCGGAATGGGTAGTGTTGAACTCCTGCGATCATTATGCCGATCATCGCCGGACGATCGAAACGCGAAAAACTGGCTAACTCTAAAACGTTGCGCCGGGATTGGAATCACCGTCGGATGGATTCCTGGAACTATCCGCATCAAGAAATAGTAGATTGGACTCCAGAATCAGGAAAGTAAAATCCCCCCGGTTCGTAATTATTTTTTTCAATGAATGAGGAAGAGTTGTAATAAATAGTTAACTTTCTATTGAATAAACCTGTCTTTCCAATCGATACTTTGGATGCCAAATAGAAACACCGGGGCATGACGAACTTTTTTGCATTCCTCGAGGACCTGCACTTGCCTGTGGATTCAATAATCCTCGATTTTTTGAAGAGATCGTATATGGTCTATGGTCGATGGTCCATGTTTGATGGTCTTCTCTTTTTCCGCGTCCCCCCGCGAGCTATTATTAACAGGTTGTTGAATTAGCCTCAATAATAACTCTTGGGAACGGATTTATAAGGACTCTGGGAGCGTGTATTCCAGGAGCCTTCTTATTTCCATCCGGTTTTCAGGTGCTTGGTGCCGCTTCCAGGTTGCACATTCTAATCAGATTGTAAATCCCAAGCGCAAAGAGGAAAAACCAACTCACCTTTGCAGCACCCCGGAATTTGACTCTCCGCAATCTCCCTTGTTCTTTCAACCAACCAAAGATTTCTTCAATACGCTTCCGGATAATTAGACTTACTCGATATCCTTCATGTCTCGTTGTCCGCCCATCTACCAACTTGGATCCTCTCTGATCCTTGACCGCAATATGCGGAACGATGTTCAAGACGCAACATTCCCGGATGAATTTAGCTTCATCAAACCATTTGTCCCCGCCAACAGTAATGCCTCTCGAGCGTCCTTCCTGCTTCCGTCGGAGCATTTCCAAACAACCATTCCGCTCGGCGTTGTTTTCTGCAATCCGAAGATCTCCATCCACCGCAATTCCATGCCGGTTTTCCATCATGGCATTCCCCACATACGATAACTTCGCCTGCGCGCCTGTCCCTTTACGTATCAGACGGCTTTCGGGGTCTGTCGTCGATCGATGGGTCTCATTTCGCCGGGTTTCACCGCGAAAATCAATGGATGGATTTCCGGGTCCTTGAGGCGGAGGATCGGTCCCTTCGGTATCATCAGCTTTCACTGGTTTGATGCTTTTAAGGCTAGCCCACGCCTCCACCAGAGTGCCATCCACCGAAAAATGCTCATCGCTGACGAGGCCTTTTACGGTTGCTTGGCGGACCGTTTCCAGGAGGAATTTTCGAGCCAGATCGCCATCCAAGAACCTTTTCCAAATTCTGGAAAAGGTGGAATGATCCCAAACGCGCTCATGCGGAGCCAATCCCACAAACCAACGAAACAGCATGTTGTATTCCAATTGTTCCATGAGCAAGCGCTCGCTCCGCACGGAGAAGAGGTATTGCAGGAGAAGCGCTCGCAGCAGCATTTCCGGCGGAATGCATGGACGGCCATTTTCCTGATACAGTTGATCTAGGTCCCATTTCATTTCGGCGAGGGCGCAATCGGTCATGGCGCGGATTTTCCGGAGTGGATGGGTTGCCGGCACCATTTCTTCGATATCGATGAAATAAAAAGCGGGGGGATTTTTGGGATCGGCTCGGCGCATGGATTTTCCTCTTACTATTAAAACACGCCGATCACTGCTTCGATTCGCTTGCTTTGGATTAGTTTTTCAACAGCCTGTTAATTACAAGCTTTCGATCCGTCCTTTGCCTGGTTACCGTTCCTATTCACTTGCCTTCCCGCTCGGCCAATTCCTCCTTGGCTCGTTTCACTCCTTTTCCGCGTTCCTCCGTGTCCAGAACTTTCTTGCGGATCCGGTAGGCGACGGGCGTTATTTCCAGCAGCTCGTCCTCGGCCAGAAACTCCAGGCATTCGTCGAGGCTCATCTGGCGGGGAGTCACCAGGCGAACTTCGATATCCTTGTTCGAGGAGCGCATGTTCGTCAGATGCTTTTTCTTGCAGACATTCACCGGTAAATCGCCCGGCCGCTGTTGTTCCCCCACCACCATCCCCTCGTAGATCTCCACTCCCGGTCCGAGGAACAATACCCCGCGCTCCTCGGCGTTCTTAAGCCCGAAGTTGGTCGTGGTGCCGTCCTCCCAGGCCACAATGGAACCGGTGGAACGGGTGGGCACCGGTCCCACCATGGAATCGTATCCATGGAAAACGGCGTTCATGACCCCATTGCCCCGCGTGGCGTTGAGAAACTGGTAGCGAAAGCCGAGCAAGCCGCGGGTGGGCGCAATGTACGTAAGCTGCACGCTGCCTTTTTGGCTGTCCACCATGTTCATCATTTGACCGCGCCGCGAACCGAGCATTTCCACAACGGCGCCGACCGTATCGGGGCTGGTTTCGATATGGACTTCCTCGAAAGGCTCCAGCATGGTTCCATCTTCCGCCGTCCGGAAGATAACCTCCGGGCGCGAGACGTGGAACTCGTAGCCTTCGCGCCGCATCGTTTCGATCAGGATGCCCAGGTGCAATTCCCCCCGTCCCGAAACGACGAACGTGTCCGTCGCGCCGGTTTCCTCCACCCGCAGCGCGACGTTGTGCCGCAGCTCTTCGAACAGGCGCTCGCGCAATTTGCGCGAAGTTCCCCAGCGGCCTTCCCGGCCCGAGAATGGCGAGGTGTTCACCCCGAACATCATCCGGACGGTCGGCTCTTCCACTTTGATTTGGGGAAGCGCCACGGGGTTCTCCGGGTCGGCCAGCGTTTCGCCGATCGCGATTCCTTCCAGCCCGGCGATGGCAACGATTTCCCCGGCCTCCGCCTGCTCCACCTCCACTCGCTCCAGTCCCTGGTGAATGTAAAGATACCGCGCGCGTTCCTCTAAAATGTCCCCGGCGAGGGTCATGCGGGCGACCTTCTCGCCGGCGTGCATCCGCCCGGCGAAAATCCGGCCCACGGCGGTCACGCCGCGGTAATTATCGTATCCGAGCGAAGCCACCAACATCTGCAACGGCGCATCCGGATCCACCATGGGCGGGGAGATATGGCGCAGGATGGCGGAAAACAGCGGCTGCAAATCCGGACCCATTTCGTGGGTCTGCCCCGCCTGCTGGGTGATGGCGTTGGTGTAGATGACGGGAAAATCCGCCTGCTGCTCGCTGGCTCCTAATTCGATAAACAGATCGAAAGTTTTATTTAACGCGATGTCGGGTTCGGCGTCTTTGCGGTCCATTTTATTGATGACCACGATTGCGCGATGTCCTTTTTCCAGCGCTTTTTTTAATACGAAACGCGTCTGGGGCATCGGGCCCTCGGCGGCGTCCACCAGGAGCAGGATCCCGTCCACCATATTCATCACCCGTTCCACCTCGCCACCGAAATCGGCGTGGCCCGGCGTATCGACGATGTTGATCTTCACCTGCATCTTCGCCACCGGGTCCCATACGCTGATGGATGTGTTTTTTGCGAGGATCGTGATCCCGCGTTCGCGCTCCAGGTCGTTGGAATCCATGACTCTTTCGGCCACCTGCTGGTTTTCCCGAAACGTGTGGGATTGCCGCAGCAGGCCGTCCACCAGGGTGGTTTTTCCGTGGTCGACGTGGGCGACGATGGCGATATTGCGAATGTCGATTCGTTCAGTAATCATGAATCCGCTGCATCCTTTAGAAAACGCGCAACGACCCCGGCGGCTCGCTGCCGGGGTCGCACTTGAAGATATGTTACCAGGTTTTCCAGTTTTTTTATAGGACTGGCTGGGAAAACTCAAAAGTCGGCACCGGTTATTTGCTCATGGAGACGTTGCGATAGTTTATATTCGATTGCCAGGCGAACATGGCGGCTATTGGATTTTGCGTTTCCCATAACGTCCGGATCGCCTTGCCGGCTAGCACCGGCCAGGCGTACATCCGCCGATTGGAATCATCCATCGCCTGGGTAAGCATTTCCGCATTCATGCACCGCGGTTTGAGAATCGCCTCGCCCATATCGGAATGCTGCCAATCCCGGGGATAGTCGGTGTATAACAACCGCCCTTCTTGCCGCAACCGTTCGAACAGCTTGGTTCCCGGCAATGGAGTCAAAAAGGTCTTTTGCATCACGTCTACCCCGCTGCGCACCATGTATTCCGTCCGACGGCGCAGCTTCGCCGGCGTGTCGTTATCCATTCCGAAGATGAAGGCTCCCAAGACGGCGATTCCTGCGCGATGGATGCGGCGAAATATTCCCTCGTAACTTCCCACCCCTCGTTGCAGGTTAAGAACTTTGTTGACTTCCGTTAGCGCATCCGACCCCTCCGCCTCCAATCCCAGAAAGACCATCTTGCATCCTGCGCGCCCGGCCCACGTCAACAACTCGTCATCGTCGGCAAAGTTGATTGACGCCTGACAGAACCACCATTTATTCAACTTGCGCTCGACCATACCCCGGAAGATCGCCAGCGCCTGCTCACGGGATTTTCCTCCATAGCCAATGATGTTATCGTCCACGAAGAAGATCATTTTTTGCGGTATCGCTGCAAGTTCATCGAGCACTTCCTCGGATGGACGGCGTCGATAGCGCCGCCCGTTAAATGCTGTGACCGAGCAAAACTCGCAATCCATTGGACAGCCGCGCGAGGTCTGCACCGAGGAGAACACGTAACCGGGGTGAAACAAGTCGCGGTGGGGATAGGGCAACCCCACCAACTCCGTCCATTCGCCCTGGTAAACTCGCTGAAGTCGGCCGGCTTCCATATCCGCCACTACGCGCGGCCAGACCGTCTCCGCCTCTCCAATTACCACCGCATCCACAAAGCGCAGCGCCTCTTCGGTACAGGCCGAGGCGTGAATGCCGCCCATCACAACCGGAATGCCCCTAGCCCGATAGATGGCAGCAATCTCGTACGCGCGATTGGCCGAGGCGGTGAACGCTGTTACACCCACTAAGTCCGCATCCTGGTATGCGAAGGATTCCCAATTCTCGTCCACCAGGCTCACGCTCCAATGGGCAGGCGTCAGCGCAGCTACGATACCCAAACCGATTGGCGGAAAGCGGGAGCTTTTATTTACTGTCAGTCCAGTTCGAGCTGGATTGACGGGATTCACCAGGACAAGTTTGCGATTATTCACCCTTCCTCCCTATTGCCAATCGAACCCCAGATTATGCGATGCTTTCAATAGCAATGCCTGCAATAGTTGTTGTTCCTCCTCGGATAATGCCGCGAGGAAATCGCGTGTGTACTCCACCGCGCCGGCGATCACTCCCTGCGCGGCTTTCCGACCGGGAACGGTCAACTCCAACCACCAATTTCGCCGATCCTCCGCATCCTGAAGTTTCTGTATCAAACCCAGTTTCACCAATCTCTGCACATACACCGAAATGGTGCCTGGATTGATGCCCATCAACTCCGATAATCGGCGCGCGTTCATTCGCTCAAACTGCCCCATGACCATAAGCACGGAACAATCGGAGAGCTTCAGCGCTAAAACATTGCGCCTCTCCTTATTTTCCATTCGGGTTTCATATGCGTGTGTCAGAGTAAAGAGAGCCTGGTTAATCCGTATAAAAGACTTGTCTGGAAGTGGCATTTAATCCTCGTATTATATGTGTATATTGCAACTGTTGTCTTATACAACTATTGTTCTTTTTTGTCAAGTAAAAAGCCCATTCTTTTGGAATGGGCTTTTTCAAAGCATATATGTAGGTTTCAACAAGGACCAGGAAAAAAAAATTATTTCAGGCGTTTTTGCGCCGCGCGGACGATCTCGACGTAATCCGGTTTGAGGCTTGCGCCGCCCACCAGCCCCCCGTCGATCTCCGGCTCGGAGAGGAACTCGTCGATGTTGGCCGGGGTCACGCTGCCGCCATACAGCACGCGGATGCCCTCAACCACCGCCTGCCCATAGGAGGTTTTCAGCGCCCAGCGGATCGATTGAATTGTCTTGTTCGCGTCCGGGCCATGCGCGGCGCGTCCGGTGCCAATCGCCCAGATGGGTTCGTAGGCGATGATCGCCCGGGAGGCTAGCTCCGCGGAGAGCCCCGCGAAGGCCGCGCTCGTCTGGCGCTTGACGACGGCGTCGGTTTGCCCGGCTTCGTTCTCAGCCAGCGTCTCGCCGACGCACACGATCGGGATAAGCCCGGCGGCGAGCGCAGCCTTCATTTTTTTGGATACCATCTCGTCGGTCTCGCCGAACAGCCCGCGCCGCTCGGAATGGCCGAGAATCACATGGGTGCACCATTCCTTAACCATCGCCGCGGACAATTCGCCGGTGAAAGCTCCCTTCTCCTCCCAATGCATGTTCTGCGCGCCCAGTTCGATCCCGCTGCCCATCAACAGCCCCCACAGCGCCGGCAGCGCGGTGGCGGGGGGGCAAATCACCCGTTCGACGCCGTCGATTTCAGAAAGCGCGGGCAGGATCTGGCGCACGAAGGCTTCCGCCTCGACCGAGGTTTTGTTCATCTTCCAGTTTGCCGCCATGCACGGAACGCGATTGCTTTTTACGGTTGCCATTTTGCGATGATTTTCTCCGTTTCTATTTTCAGCCAGGATGGGGTAGCGGGGTCTTGCACCACTTCGCTTAAGACGTTCAATCCCTTGGCCGTCTGTTTGGTAATGCACAAATATTCGGCTTGGATGGTTTTCACGATCAGTTTTTCTTCGCTGCGCGCCAGGCCGGCCGCGCTTTGCAGGTAGGGATTGGCGTCGGATGGATTCGCGGAAAACGTAGCCAGCCAGCGTCCGTACGCGGCCTGCGCGATCGACCATTGGGAGAACTGGGTCGCCATGCTGGATAGCAGATCCTTCCCGTTCTGATCTTCGCCGACATGAAAGAGAACTTCGGCGCATCCGCCGCGCAGCATCGCTTCGTTGGCGTTGGCCTGCAGGCCCTTCTGGCAGAATTCGCCCGCCGTCAGCCACTGGCCGCGCCCGCCGAGCTTCTTCACTATTTCCATAATCACCACGGCCCGCCCGGCCGGCACGCTCTGCAGCGCGTCGCTGAAGGTTTGGTTGGCGGCATCCTGATTCCCCTGATCCAGATCGCCAAGCCCCTGCTGGAGCAGGTTCCAGGCAGCGAGGGAATCTTGTGGGATGTTCAACCCTTGGGTCGCTGTTTGCGCCGGGGGGGAAACCTCCGGCGTTGCGCCGGGCGCAACCGTACTTAAGGCAAGCGCCTGGGCCGTCTCGGTTGCGTTTTGATGCTGCTTCTTGGAGATGCTGCTTCCCACGGCCAACGCGAAGAGGTACAAACAGCCGCAGGCAAAAACGGCCGCCAGAATCAACAGCCAGTTTGGAATCCGCTTCCACAGCGGCGGCTTCTTCCCCCCGCCGCCTTTTTTCTGGTGAACCTGTTCGGCGGGCAATTTAACCGTGGTCACCGAGCCCTTCGCCGGTGGTGAAGCCCCCATGGCGTCATTGATCGCTCCGTGGAAAGCCTTCACCTCGGCATCCACATCCGCGTAACGGTCGGGGCGATTCTTCGCCAGCGCTTTGAGCAGCACCCGTTCGACTCCCTCCGGCACCTTCGGATTGATCTGGCGCGGCATCGGGAGAGGGGTGAATATGTGGTCGTGGATGATGGAAAACGGAGTGTCGGCGTTAAAGGGCACGCGTCCCACGGCGAGTTCGTACATCACCACGCCCAGGGAATAGATATCGGTGCCCGCGTCCAGGTCTTTCAAACCCTGCGCCTGCTCGGGGGAGATGTAGTGCGGCGTCCCCAAAAGCATGTCGGAGGAAAGCGTGGATTCGCCGGATTGGGCGATGCGCGCCAGGCCGAAATCCGCGAGGTAAATTCCGCCGTCGGGTGCGAGCAGGACGTTGGAGGGTTTGATGTCGCGGTGGAGGATACCTTTGGAGTGCGCGAAAGAAAGCGCCGCGCCGACGGCGTCGATCACTCGCACGGCCTCCTCTGCGGAGAGCGGGCCGCGCGCGAGACGGGCTTTCAGCGTCTCACCTTCGATGAATTTCATCACCAGGTAAGGCTGGCCGTCGCACTCGGAATAATCATAAATCGGAACGATGTTGGGATGTTCGAGCTTGGCCACCACGCGCGCCTCGCGGGTGAAGCGCGCGGTGAAGGAAGGATCCTCGCGGAAAGCGGTATGCAGCACCTTGATGGCGACATACCGGTCGAGCGCGGCGTGGTAGGCCTTGTATACCGTCGCCATTCCGCCCTGACCGAGTTGTTCCATCACGCGGTAGGGTCCGACATTTTGACCGATGACGAAGGGCATGGCGCCTCCCCGCGAAACCGGATCCTCGGCTTATCGGCTGGATTTTTCCGGCCGATAAGAATCGGGAGGAGCGCGGTGGGAACACCGGCGGTCCTGCCGCCGGGTGTTTCCATTCTATCTTAAGTTGATTCGATGAGGGCGCCAAATCCATCGCTGGATCTTGCGCCCTCCTGGTTTATGCGAACAGTGTTCCGCGGGGTTATTTATCTTGCAGAATCGCGATTCCTGGAAGCACCTTACCCTCGAGAAATTCAAGGGAAGCCCCGCCGCCGGTGGAAATGTGCGAGATTTTATCCGCGAGCCCCGCTTCGGTAACGGCGGCGACGGAGTCCCCGCCGCCCACGATGGTAATCGCTCCGCAGGTGGAAACGGCTTGCGCCAGATCCCGCGTTCCCTTGGCGAAGTTCGGAAATTCGAAGACGCCCATCGGTCCGTTCCAGACCACCAGCTTCGAGCCTTGCAGCGCGCTGGAGAATTTCCTGATCGTCGCCGGCCCAACATCTAAAATCCGCCAGCCGGCCGGGCAGGCGTCCGCCGCCACGGTTTTGAAGGCGGCAGCCGCGTCGAACTTATCCGCAATCACCACGTCCTCCGGAAGCATGAGCTTGCCGCCGGCATCCGCCATGATCTGGCGGGCCATCTCCAGGCTGCTTTCTTCCACCAGCGAATCCCCCACCGCCAGCCCTTTGGCTTTCAGGAAGGTGTTGGCCATTCCGCCGCCGATGAGAAGTTTCTCGCATTTCTTCAGCAGATTGGTGATCACGCCGATCTTGTCGCTGATTTTCGCCCCACCCAGAATAACCACGTACGGGTGCTCCGGATTGTTGGCCGCCTTGTCGAGAAACTCGATTTCCTTTTCCATCAGGAATCCGGCCACGCCCGGAAGGAAGTGGGCCACTCCCTCGGTGGATGCGTGCGCGCGATGCGCCGATCCGAACGCGTCGTCGACGTAAATCTTGCCCAGGAGCGCCAGCCGTCGGGAGAAGTTCACGTCGTTCTTTTCCTCTTCCGGATAGAAGCGGGTGTTCTCCAGGAGCGCCACGTCGCCCGGTTTTAGTTCGGCCACCACGCCTTCGGCCACCGGTCCGACACAGTCGGAAGCAAACGCCACCTTCTTCTTCAATAGGCCGCTGAGATGCTCGGCCACCGGAGCGAGCGAGAAAATCGGATCCGGCCCGCCCTTTGGCCGCCCGAGGTGGGAGCACAGGGTCACCATGGCCTTCTGGTCGATCAGATATTGGATCGTCGGCAGCGCCGCGCGAATGCGGGTATCCTCGCCCACCTTGCCGTTCTTGATGGGCACGTTGAAATCCACGCGCATCAGTACCTGCCAGCCATTCACGGTCACGTCACGAACGGTCTTCTTATGCATAGTTCCTCCGCCGGGATTCCGAACTTACAGTTTCTGGGCGATCAGTTTGGCGAGATCGGCCGTGCGGCACGAATAGCCCCATTCATTGTCGTACCAGGCCACGACCTTCACCAGATTGCCCCCCATGACCATGTTGTACTGCAGGTCGACGATCGAGGATCGGTCGTCGCCCTTGAAATCGGTCGACACCAGCGGATCGGCGGCCTTGCCATACGTCACCCCGAGGATTCCCTTCAAGGCGCCGGTGGAAGCTTCGATGAAGGCGGCGTTGAGTTCATCCTTGGTGGTGGCTTTGGAAAGGGTGGCGGTGAAATCGACCACCGAAACCGTCGGGCTCGGAACGCGCATGGAATACCCGTCGAACTTGCCTTTCAATTCGGGGATGACCAGCGCGATAGCTTTCGCCGCGCCGGTGGTCGTCGGAATGAGGTTCAGCCCCGCCGCGCGCGAGCGGCGCATTTCCTTTTTGTGGCCCTGGTCGAGGATCACCTGGTCGTTGGTGTACGAATGGATCGTGCACATCACGGCGTTGAGAATTCCGAATTTATCGTTGACCACTTTCGCCGCGGGCGCCAGGCAGTTGGTGGTGCAGGAGGCGTTCGATAGGATGTGGTGTTTGGCGGGATCGTACTTCGAATCGTTAACGCCAATCACGATCGTGAGATCCTCGTTCTTGGCCGGAGCCGAGATGATGACTTTCTTCGCCCCGCCCGACTGAATATGAACGTTGGCGCCGGCTTTTCCCTTCGCCGGGTCCCCGATCGCATCGGTGAACAGGCCCGTGGATTCGATCACGATCTGAACCCCCAGATCCTTCCAGGGCAGCTTGGCCGGGTCCTTTTCCTGCAGCACCTTGACCGTGCGCCCGTTGATGACGAGATTGCCTTCCTTCACTTCCACGGCTCCGGCGAATCTTCCGTAGCTGGAATCGTACTTGAACAAATGCGCGTTCGTATCGACGTCGAACAAGTCGTTGATCGCCACCACCTCGAGGTCCTGGGGGAGACGTTCCACGATCGACTTGAGCACCTGCCGCCCGATCCGTCCAAATCCGTTGATGCCTACTTTCGTTGCCATTGCGTTCCTCCTGATGGGAAAATGAATTACATCGGAAATAGGGCCGCGCGCTTGGCGAGCAAATCCATCAAAGCGGCGGTAAGTTTTTGCGGATCATGATGGCCCGCATTTTGTCCGTCGGCAAGGTCCTCCCGGATCACGGTCACCCGTCCCTCCGGAAGCGCTCCTCCCACCCACTCCATCCCTTCCGGCAGCGAACCCGCCGGTTTGGCGTTGGCCAGCACCGCGTGGAAAGGTTGCACCCCGATGTGCCGCTGGATCGCCTCGAGGTGGTCCGCCACCGAAAAGCCGTCGGTTTCGCCGGGTTGGGTGGCCACGTTGCAGACGTAGATTTTCAACGCGCGGCTGGCGACGAGCGCTTCGCGTATTTCGCGGATCAGCAAATTCGGAAGCACGCTGGTGAACAGGCTCCCCGGACCCGCCACGATCAGTTCGGCGCTCAAGAGCGCTTGCACCGCTCCCGGGTACGCCCGCACGTCCTCCGGCTCCAGCCACACCCGCCAGACCGCGCCAGGGACGGATTGAATTTGGTTTTCGCCGCTGACGCGCTGCAGCGCGTCGGCGCGCTCCCCAAGCAATTCGCCTTCCAGCGTCACGTTGCTCAACGTGGAAGGAAACACTCGTCCGCAGATGGAAAGCACCCGTCCGGATTCCGCCAGACCGGTTTCGAAGTTGCCGGTCACCCCCGCCATGGCGGTGACGAACAGATTTCCGAAAGCGTGGCCGTGAATTCCGTCGCCTTCAGCGAATCGGTATTGGAAGAGCTGCGTCAGCAGCGCTTCATCTTCCGCCAGCGCCGCCAGGCAGTTGCGCAAGTCCCCCGGCGGAGGGATCCCCAGCGACCGCCGCAGGCGTCCGGAAGAACCTCCATCGTCCGCCACGGTAACCACGGCAGTCAGATTGGTCGTCCGTTGCTTCAGACCGCGCAATAGAATGGAAAGGCCGGTTCCCCCGCCGATCGCCGCCACCTGCGGGCCGCGTCCCAACCGGTAATAGGCGGCCATGGCTTCCGGGACTTTCCGGCGGCCCCGGGTGAAGGGCGCCAGCAAGGCATAACTTAACCGCCAGAGAGAGACGGCGATCAATCCGACGCCGGCCGCCAGCAGAACCGCGATCCGGATCGGCCGCGGAATGAAACTTAACACCAGCGCGGAAAGCACCGGCGAATCCGGGCGGGCCCGGTAGAGATCCAGCATGAACACCGAAAAGCCGAGCCCCACCAGCAAGGTGCCCGTCACCAGGCCGATCAGCCAGCGTTTTACCCCCATCCCCGGCGTCAACCAAATTTTTCCCAGCGCCAACCAGGATTTCAACCGATCGGCCAGCTTCTCCGGTGATTTTTTCATGTGAAAATTTTCGCGAGGGGGATGATAGCAGGAAAGACTAACACCGTCAATCCGGCGTGTGATATAATCCGCTCACTATACTTTCCCGAAAGGAGATGCACCATGCCTAGTGTCACATACGAGCACGTAACCAAGCGGTTCGAGCGCGTCGTCGCGCTCAACGACCTCAACCTCGAGGTCAAAGACAAGGAGTTCCTGGTCCTGGTCGGACCCTCAGGCTGCGGCAAAACCACCGCGCTCCGCTGCCTGGCCGGTTTGGAAGAGGTATCTTCCGGCACAATTCAAATCGGCACGCGGGTCGTCAACGATGTTGCTCCCAAAGACCGGGACATCGCGATGGTCTTTCAATCCTACGCCCTCTACCCGCACATGACCGTATATGACAATATGGCCTTCGGCCTGAAGCTGCGCCGGGTTCCGCATCCGGAAATCGAACGGCGCGTAAAGGAAGCCGCCGAAGTGCTCGGTCTGACCGACATGCTCAAGCGCCAGCCGCGCCAGCTATCCGGCGGCCAGCGCCAGCGCGTCGCCCTCGGGCGCGCCATCGTCCGGGAACCGCAGGTGTTTCTCCTCGACGAGCCCCTCTCCAACCTCGACGCCAAACTGCGCGTGCAGACGCGCGCCGACATTTCCAAGCTGCACCAGCGGCTGCAAACCACTTTCGTCTACGTGACCCACGACCAAACGGAAGCCATGACCATGGCCACCCGGATCGCGGTCATGCGCGACGGCATCCTGCAACAGCTGGATACACCGCAGGTGCTGTACGATAAACCGGTAAACGTTTTCGTCGCCGGATTTATCGGTTCGCCCTCGATGAACTTCTTCGACGCCAAGATTTCACGCAGCGATTCGACTTTGTTCGTCGACGCCGGCGCGTTTGCCGTGCCGATCCCGGCCGATAAATCGCAGCGCTTCGCCTCGCGGGTCGGAAAAGACATCATCTTCGGCATCCGTCCCGAGCACATTCACGATCCGCAGTTTGCGCCCCCCGGCATCACCGCCGCCCGCGTGGAAACCCGCGTAGACGTCACCGAGCCGATGGGCAACGAGGTCTTCCTGTATCTGGTCACCGGCGAGCATACCTTCATCGCCCGCGTCGATCCGCGCACCCGCGCCCGGATGGGCGACCGGCTCGAAGTGTCGTTCGATATGAGCCAGATTCATATCTTCGACCGGGATACCCAGGTTTCCGTTCACTGATCCGTTTGTTTTCACCACCCTTCCCGCGCCCGATTCTGGGCGCGGGATTTTTTTCGCCGCCCGCAAGCCGGGCGTTCCTCACGGAGGCTGTTATGGCGGATTTCGATTTGATGCGTTCGCTTTCACAAACCGCGCAAACCAAAATCGTCCTGCTGGTGATGGACGGATTGGGCGGGATGCCGGTCGAACCCGGCGGACCGACCGAACTCGAGGCCGCCGTCCGACCAAATCTGAACCGCCTCGCCGCCGAGGGCTGCCTGGGGCAGATGAATCCGGTCGGATACGGGATCACCCCCGGCTCCGGTCCGGGACACCTGGCGCTTTTCGGATACGACCCGTTGAAGTTCGACATCGGCCGAGGAGTGCTGGAGGCGTTTGGAATTGGCGTACATGTCGGCTCCGATGACGTGGCTGCGCGCGGCAACTTCTGCACCGTGGATTCCAGCGGCAAGATCACCGACCGGCGCGCCGGGCGCATCGCCACGGACGCGTCCAAGCTGCTGGTGGATAAGCTCGCTAAAATCAAACTCCCCGGGATCGAAATCGAAGTGAAACCCGTGAAGGAACACCGCTTCGTCATCGTCATGCGCGGGATGGGATTATCCTCCTGCCTGAGCGAGACCGATCCACAGAAGACGGGGGTCGCGCCCCTGCCGGTCAAAGCCCTCGAACCCAAGGCGCAAAAGGCCGCGGACCTGTTCAACCAGTGGATCGCCCAGGCCGCCAAGGTCCTTGCCGACGATCATCCCGCCAATATGCTGACCTTGCGCGGGTTCTCCGGCGACCCGCGCCTGCCGCAGTTCAACGAGATTTACAAAGTGAATTCCGCCTGCGTCGCGGTCTATCCGATGTACCGCGGCGTGGCCAAGCTGGTGGGGATGCAGGGGATCTCCTTCGAGGGGGACACGCCCGAGGATGAATTCCGCGCCGCCGCCAAGGTTTGGAAGGACTTCGATTTCCTCTTTATCCACATCAAGGCGACGGACTCGCGCGGGGAAGACGGGGACTTCGCGGCCAAAGTTAAAGTAATAGAAAAGGTGGATGCCGCCTTGCCCACGTTGCTCGGGAGCAAACCGGATGTGCTGCTGGTTACCGGCGATCATTCGACCCCGGCCAAACTTAAAAGCCATTCGTGGCACCCGGTGCCGCTCCTCCTGTGGGCGCCGGAGACCGTCCGGCCCGACGCGGAAACTGCGTTTGGAGAAAGAATGTGCGCCCGCGGCGGATTGGGGACGTTCCCGACCGCCGAGCTGATGCCGCTGGCGCTCGCGCATGCCAACCGACTTGTAAAATACGGGGCGTAATTGAAATTGGCTCGCGAGGATTACTAAAGCGTCCTGCATGGGACGCTTTTTTCTCAATACAGACCGACGCGATCATAAAGACCGCGTCGGTCTACAGCTCGTCATGCCCGAGTGTTTGTATCGGGCATCCACGCACCAATGAACATTTACTTTTTTATGGATTCCGGATTCCCGCCAAGTATACGCGGGAATGACATCAGTTAAAAAGTTTGCCATGCCCGATAAAGTTATTTTTAAGAGCCCGGTTTAACCGGGCGATGTTAATAGTTCGGAGCTTCAGCTCCGGATGATCGTGTTGTTCCGCGTTCCTTAATTGGATGAAAGCCTGGTCTGGATGCCCGCCAAAGGCATTTAGGAATGACGAGCTACGGCTTCGTCCGGCGCATTTTCTTCGCGGGAGGAGACGCAGGCCTGGCTCCGTGAAAGGGCGGCGCGGTGATGCCGCAAATGGTGCATAGCCGTTTGTCCAACAGCCGCGTGCGGATGCGCGCATCGATTTCCGGGAGATCGGCGGATGTGGTAATGACCGTCGCCAGTTCGGCGTTATAGCGGTGATTCAGAAGTTGGAATAATTTTTCCCGCGCCCAGGGTGTGGCATTCTGCGCGCCCAGGTCGTCGAGCACCAACAGGTTGACCGACCGGATTTCTTCGAACATCCGGTCGTAGGAGACCGGGCTGGCGGGGTTGAAGGTCGAGCGCAGGTAATCGAGCAAATCCGGAACGACGACGAACAGCGAAGGGAAACCCTGGGCCTCGCGGTGATTGGCCACCGCGGCGGCCAGGTGGGTCTTCCCGCATCCAAACGATCCCATCAACACGAGCCATCCCACCGGGGTTTCGGCCATGCGCCGCGAGTGATCGAGCGCCACGCGCAAGCCTTTGGATTCTTCCGGCGTGAGGTGTTCGTTTTCGCGCAAGGAGAATGTTGCAAACGTCTGGCGCGAATGCAGGTACAGCGACGAAAGATCAGTCGAGGCATATTCCTTCATCGGCTGGCGGTAATCCGGCGCAAGGATATGCACCCGGTTGACCCGCTCGGAATCTGAAAGCCGCGAACGGATCCGGCCTTCGACCTCCTCCAGCCGCAAATTGGTGGTGATCACCGTGGGCAGCTCGTTGAGATAGCGGAAATCCAGAAGCTGGAAAAGTTTTTCCTGCGCCCAAGGGGTTGTATTTTGCGTTCCGAAGTCGTCGAGGATCAGCAGCGGCACCTGCCGGATTTCGTCGAAGCGCTGCGAAAACCGCTCGTCGGTCCCTTCGAAGGAGGCCCGCAGCCAATCGAGCAGATCCGGGACGGTGAGAAATAGGGTTGGAATGCCGTGATCGACGGAGAAATTGGCGATGGCCGCGGCCAAGTGGGTCTTCCCGCATCCGAACCCGCCCTCGAGTAAAAGCCACCCCGTGCGCGTCTGCGAGAAAGCATAGGCCAGGTTGAAGGCTTGCTCGAGCGATTTTTGCGCCATGGTGCCGAGCGCAACCCTTCCGTGGGGCGAAAAGGATTCGAAGGTCATATGCTGCAAGCGCTGGAGATTGCTGAACCGGTACAGCCGCTCGCTGGCCTGGGATTGCAAAATTCCCTGCATGCAAACGCACGGCGTCACCCGGCCGAAGTTCGGATCGCCCACCGGCACGTTGTAGCGCAAATATCCCACTCCCCCGCAAACCGGGCAGCCCGGTTTTCCGGGCCCGAGGATCGACGGCTCGGGAAGGTCAGTGCTCGATAAAGTCCGCATACTCTCCTTCGACATACCGCTTGCGGTCTTCGTCCGAAGGGGGCCTGCCTCCGCCCTTCCCTTCTTTCTTCCAGCGCGAGAGGATCGCGGCGATGTAATTCCAGGACCGGGCGTTGTTCTCCACAGCTATGCGCATCGCTTCTTCAACCCAATCCGCGGGATATTCCTTCTCCGCGTCGCGAAGGATTTCCGCCAGCATCGGAGTTAGCGCCCCGATATTCTGTTCATATAGCGTAAAAATATTCGGCCGCTCTTCCCATCCGCCGGCCGTAGGCACATCGTCCGGTGTCCACTCCCCGCGCGCCAGCCCCGCGGCGGCGGCCCTTCCGCGCGCCGAATTAAGGAAGAAGCAGGTTTCTTCCCCGCCCGACGTGCGAACCGCGAGAAACGTTCCGCGCGCGACGGCCCGCTCGAGCGCTTCCTCAAGCGCCTGCTCCCCGCTCTTGCCGCCGCCCGCCAGGGCGGCGAGCAGGCCGGCGTCCTTGCGCATCGCGCCAAGAGTCAAATAATGGAAGGAACCTTCCTGCCGGGAAAAATACCAGAATGCGTAAAGGGTGATTTTCAATTCCCCCAGATGGTCGATCTGCGGCAGCAGTTCGGAGAAAAACGGCGCCGGCAAAGGCGTCATCCGCACCGGGCCGTCAGGAAATCCCGCGAACGCATTCATCCGCGCCTCTCCCGCGGCGGACCGGCCTGATCCTCCGGCCGCACGGCCGCGTCTTCGAACCGCGTGCGCGACGGGAAGAAGATCAGCTCCACGCTCCCGGTCGGGCCGTGGCGATGCTTGGCGACGATGATCTCAGTGACGACGGCCTCCACCCGCGGGGATGGCGCGCGGCGCGAGGAAGCGGCCGGCGCGGTTTCCCGTTCGGATCCGGCCATACCTTCCTCCTGGCGGTGGATGAACATCACAATATCCGCGTCCTGCTCGAGTGAACCGGATTCGCGCAGGTCCGAAAGCTGCGGTCGTTTGCTGGTGCGCTGTTCCACTGCGCGCGAAAGCTGCGCGGCGGCCACCACCGGCACGTTGAGTTCGCGCGCCAGCGCCTTGAGGTAGCGCGAAATATAGGAGACTTCCTGAACGCGGTTTTCGGTGCGGTAGTCGCTGCCCATGAGCTGGAGATAATCCACCAGCACCAGGTCGAGGCTGTATTCGAGGTGCAGCCGCCTGCATTTGCTACGCAATTGCAGCGGCGTGAGCGCCGGCGTGTCGTCGAGGAAAATTTTCACTTCACTCAACACCGACGCGGCGTGGGTGAACCGAGCCCATTCGTCCTCGCTCACTTTCCCCTGGCGGAATTTGTGCGCGTCGATTTGGGTTTCCTGGGAGAGCAGCCGCTGGATGAGCTGCTCGTTCGACATTTCCATGGAGAAGACGGCCACGTGTTTCTTGTGGCTTTGGGCTACGTTCTTGGCTATGCTCAGCAGCATGGCGCTTTTGCCCAGCCCCGGCCGGCCGGCCACGATCAGCAGGTCCGATCGTTGCATCCCGCCCAGCAGCCGGTCCAGGTCGGAAAAGCCGGTCGGGATTCCGAGCGATTCTTCCGGGTGGCGGGTGAGGTATTCCAACCGGTCGAAATATTCGCTGATCACCCGGTCGATCGGCTGTACGTCGCGCGTCAAGCGCCGCTGGCTGACTTCGAAGATGGCCTTCTCGGCTTCCCCCATCACGTCGGTCACGGTCGATCGTTCGTTGTTGGCGCTCCGGGCGATGTCGCTGGCCGCGGCCAGCAGCCGCCGCCGGACCGCCTGTTCCTCCACCATCCGGCCGTACGCCTCGGCGTGGAGCGAGGTCGGGACGTTGTTCATGAGCCCCGCCAGATAGGCGGCTCCGCCGGCTTCCGCCAGCCGTCCTTGCCGCTCCAATTCCTCGGCGACGGTCAGCGCGTCGATCGGAGCTTGCCGGTCGACCAGCCGCTGGAATACTTCCCAGATCCATCCGTTGCGATGGATATAGAAATCGGACGCGGCGAGAAAGGAGGCGACTTCAAAAAAAGCTTCCGGGTTGATTAGCACCGCGCCCAGCAATGCTTCCTCGGCCTCGCGGTTGTGCGGTTCTACATTGGCCCCGGAAGGCGAAGGGGGCGCGGAAGATTCCGCGCTAGAGGGAAGGAAATCCGTCATTGGGTGTCTGGAAAATGGTTTTTATTTTGATGTTGATCGGATGTGGATCGCCGAATGGTGCGCATTCTCCGGCGTCGTGAATATTGCCTGTCAGCGGTTTCAGCTTTTGGGTTTCTTTTCCGGCGGCTCGTCGCCCATGTCCAAATGCTGGATGAAATCCTTAAAGACATCCAGCCGATCGTCGGGCAATTCTTCCCCCGCCTCCGCGGACCCTTCCCGTTTTTCGCGGATGTCCGCCTCGGGCGTCGCGCCCGCCCGGTCCATCACCGCCTCGGCGATGAAAATCGGAGCGTGGACCCGGATGGCGAGCGCGATGGCGTCGGACGGGCGGGAGTCCACTTCGATTTGCGCTTCACCGCTCCGGATGACCAGACGGGCATAGAAGACATCGTCGCGCAGATCATGAACCTCCACGCGCTCCAACAACGCTCCCAGCCCCTGGAGCAAGTTCTTCAGCAGGTCGTGAGTCATCGGCCGCACGGCCTCCACTTCCTGCAAAAACATGGCGATGGCTTCCGCCTCGAACTGTCCGATCCAGATCGGAAGGAACCGGTTTCCGTTTGTTTCGCGAAGGATGACCACCCGGCTTTGCGAGACAAGGTTGACTTGAATTCGGTCGACGGTCACCTCAATCATTGACCCTCCGGGTACGGGCATGCCCCTTGCACTCCGGTTTTCTCATTCTAACACAGTGTCGGGTTTATAATCCGGGTATGAAATTTTTCCGACGGTTTTTTTTCCTGATTCCGGTTTTCCTTGCGGGGATGATATTGCCCGCCGCCTGTTCTTCCCAAGCAACGATGACCAGTACGCTCGTACCCCCTTCCACCCTTTTTCCCACCGAGACCTGCGAGGGGATTTTATGCACGCCGGTCTCCCAACCGCAAAGCGCTCCCGGTTGCAATTGCGCCTCCGGGGATGCCACCGCCACCCCCGTTGCCACAACCGATCTATATACCCCCACACCCTCGGCGAGTTCGTATGCCGCCTTGCAATTCACCCCGCCTTCGCTGCTGAGCCAGCAAGGCATGCTCGCCATGTCCATTCACGCCGGCGGGCACTCGCACCTTTGGCTTTGGCCGATGGGGCTGGCCAACCCGATCCAAATCACCAGCGGCTCCTCGGATGACCTCGATCCGGCGTTCCGCCCCGATGGCGGCGCGATCGCGTTTTCGTCGGAGCGCGGCGGAAACTGGGATATCTATATTCTGGATCTTGCCACCGGCGAGATCCAGAGCTTAAGCGGCACCCCGGAATTCGAGGGACATCCCTCCTGGTCCCCGGATTCCCGGCAGATCCTGTACGAACAATACAGCAATGGACACTTTCACATCAACATTCGGCGGGTCGAGGATGAATCGCTCATGTGGCAGGGTCCGACCGGAATGGATTCCATGGAGCCGGACTGGTCGCCTTTGGCCCGCTCGATCTCCTTCACCGGCCGCACTGGTACGCACACCGACATTTATGTGTTCAATCTGGACACGCAAACCATTACCGACCTAACCAATACCCCGGATCTCGACGAACGCGATTCGGCGTTTTCTCCCGACGGGAAATTCGTCGCCTACTCCGAAGAGCAGAACGGCTACCCGTGGATCTATACGCGATCCATCACCGATCCCTCGAAGAAACCCGTGTTGATCGGACAGGGCGCGGCGCCGGAGTGGAGCCCGGACGGCAAGTGGATTCAGGGAACGGCCCAACCGGATTTGCTCCAATCGTACCTGTTGTTTTCTCCCTCTACCGGACAATCGCTTTCCCCGGCGGCCTTGTGGATCCCGGGTCGGGTCGAGCGGGCGGCTTGGACGTCGGCCGTGCTGCCCAACCCGCTGCCGGGTTGGATTCTCACGCTCGCATCCACAAGACCCGCCCCCTCGCCCACTCCGCCCTCCGCCGGCACCCCGCTTTCGGCGCAGCTGGTCAAATTGGATGTCAACGCGCCGGATCCCCGCCTGAGCTCAGCCGTCTTGCAGCGTTTTCAGGCGCTCCGCGCGGCAGTGAAACAGCAGGCCGGATGGGATTTTCTCGGAACGCTGGACAGCGCCGCGATCGGGATCGATTTCCCGCTGCCTCCCCAGGAAACGCTTTCCTGGCTGCGCACGGGACGCGCCATCGCCGTCTCGCGGGCAGCCGTATCGAAAGGATGGCTGGTCGTCGTCCCGGATCCCGCCGGTTCCCAGGAATACTGGCGCCTGTTCGTGCGCACCGCCGCGCAGGATGGATCGCAAGGCGAACCGCTGCGCGATCTGCCGTGGGATTTCGACGCGCGCACCTCGGGAACTCCCTCCGCGGTCGACAGCGGCGGGCGTTTCTATGCGGATATCCCTTCGGGGTACTATCTCGATTTCACGCAGTTGGCCGCCGAATATAGTTTTGATCGGATTCCATCCGACCCGGATTGGAGAACCTATTATTTTGGAATCAAATTCTGGGAATTCGTCTGCGCTGACGGGTTGGATTGGTCCACCGCCATGGATGAACTGTATCCTCCCAGCGCCTTTATTACGCCCACTCCGACAATGACACAAACCCCCTGGTGGTACCAACCGTCCAATACTCCGACGGCCACGCTCACCCCAACTCAAACGTCTTAAGATGGCATAATCATTGCATCTCTTCCCGTGGAAGGATTTCGCCTTTATTATGGAAGAAACATGAAACAGCAAAAACGCGGGAGAGGGTATTCAGGGCTGGGAATGTTCGTTGCGATCGTCGCGCTGCTTGCCATCCCGGTATTTCCGGTGCTGGCCGGCAGGCAATTCCTTAACCTTTCCGACCTCACCCCGACCGCATCCGATGATTCCTTTTCCACTCCTCCGGCTCTGGAACCGACTCCATTGCTGGAATATCCCCCTCTCTCCGAGAATCGCCCGCTAACTTATAAAGCCCCGCTCCAGCTTCGGGCCGAAGATCATTATTGGTTCGACCGGCCAATTCCGTCCACCTACCGGAATTGGATCGACCCCGATTACCCCTACGGTGGGAACCTCTCGGGGGAGATGTCGGTCCATACCGGAGTCGACATTCCCGCGGGAAATAAAGCTCCCGTTCTGGCGGCGGCCGACGGGGTGGTCGTCTGGACGGGGATGGGCCTCATGGGCCATTATCCCGACAAGAACGACCCATACGGAAATGCAATTTCCATCCGCCATGATTTCGGATACCTTGGCCAACCGGTTTACACTATCTATGCCCACCTTTCGGAGATTGATGTGGCGATGGGGCAGCGCGTCACGGCGGGCGACCAGATCGGATTGGTGGGAAGCACGGGAAAAACGACCGGGCCACATTTGCACTTCGAAGTGCGGGTTGGGCAGGATTCCTTTTACGCGACTCGCAACCCGGCACTGTGGCTGGTTCCCCCGGTGGGATACGGCGTGCTGGCCGGACGCATCGAGACGGGCGATTCCTGGCCGCTGATTGAATATCCGTTCCATTTACTCCGGACCGACACTAAAACCGATTTGAATCTCGTAACCTACGTGGGCAACGATATCTATCCGGATAATATTTATCAGGAGAATTTTGTTGTCAGCGATCTTCCGGCGGGAACGTATATTCTTCAGACATGGGTTTGGTGGCGCTTTTATTCTTTTCCCGTGGAGATAACGCCCGGACAAACGACGTTCGTGCTCGTCCATTCCGGATTGGACCCCATGATTAACCCGCCAATGACTATCCCGGCCGGCGCGTCATAATATCCTCCAGATTATTTTCTCCATTGTTCTAGATAGACCGGGGATATTTTTCAAAACTCCTCGGAGTTCATCCACACCATTCGGATTGAACGCATAGATCCCAAATGAAAGTGTACTACTCTGGCAGGATAGGGAGTGCCCACCAGTTTCACTCACAAGTACTTGGGGGTTTCGCTTTATGATTGCGCGCGGGCTTTCGGAATCCCAAATTTATTTTCGCATAATCTTTGGTTGTTTTCCGGCGCCTAATTATTGAGAAATAAAATCTTGGCAACAACTCAGCTTTCCCCCTTATCCTGTCCTTCTCCCAACATAAGCTGGGAGAAGGTGGCCGAAGGCCGGATGAGGGAGAGTGATACCAGGTCCTCAATCCTGCGGAATTCCTTCCAGATTTTATTGGGCTGAGTAGATACGAATCTTTAATTTAGAAATTTCCTCGCAATTCCGCGATCGACTTCGCCAGGCAGCGCGACACATCGCCGGCCAGGACCGAATCCGCGGCGCCGATGTAGCCCGAAGCAAGCTCGCCGGCACGCCCGTGGATATAGGCTCCCAATACCGCCGCCTGCCAGCTTTCCACCCCCTGGGCGAGCAGTCCGCCGACCGATCCGGCCAGGACATCGCCGGTCCCGGCCCGCGCCAGGGCGGGCGTGGCGAACGGCTCAATCGCGCATCGGCCGTCGGGAGCGGCCGCCACGGAAAAAGCGCCCTTTAATATCACCACTGCATTCCAGGCTCTGGCATACCTCAGCGCGACGCCGGATCGGTCTCTCTGTATCTCGTCTTTCGATAGGCCACTTAGCGCCGCCATCTCACCGGGATGCGGCGTGAGAATGCTCCCCGGAGGCAGCATCAGGTGCCAATTTTCCATTTCGGAAAGGATTCGCAGCGCGTCTGCATCCACGACCATCGGCGGAGACGATTTCTTTTGTTCGCTGCCTTGCGGATGGGAGATGCGGGAACCGATCGGCGTTTTCGTCCCCTGCCCGTCGAGCAGAATTTTCCTGAGGAACTCCGCCGTGGATTTTTCCCTGCCTATTCCCGGACCGACCACCAGCGCCTGGGCTTGCCCAATTTCCGGGAGCAGCACGTCCGCTGCACCGGGCGCGATCGCGCCGTTGTCACTCGGTAAAACGATCCAGGTGGCTTCCGGAAGCAGCGGGATGGCGGCGGGGTACACCGGATTGGGGACGGCCAGCGTGACCAGGCCGGCACCGGACCGATAGGCGCTCATTCCAGCCAGCATGGGCGCGCCCGGATAATTACTCGATCCTCCGATGATAATCACGCGCCCGAATGTTCCCTTGTGGGAATCACGCGGCCGCGGCCGCAGCCATCCTCTCACCAACTCACGGTCGGCCAGAAGCGGGCCCGGCACGCGCAGCGAATCCATATCTCCGGGAAGTCCGATATCGGCGACGATCAAACTACCGGTGTAATCCGCGCCTGGGAACGCCAGCAACCCCGCCTTGGCCGCTCCCAGCGTTACGGTCAGGTCGGCCGGCAAAGTTTGGGGCGCGGCCTGGCCGGTGTCGCAATCGACGCCGGATGGGCAATCCACTGCGACGAGGAACGGCCGGCGAACGGTTTGTTCCAGCCGCATTTTCACGGCGGCGAGTATCTCTGCCACCGATCCCTCGAGCGGCAGCCTGGTTCCGGTTCCAAGGATCGCGTCGATCAGAATATCCGCTTGGTCAAGCGTTCGGAGCAATGCGTACAGACCGGTTTCTTCCACGGCCGTCGCGATGACGGCGCCTGCCTCGACTGCGGCCCGCAAGCGTGGATCGCTTTCCTTGCGCGCCGCGGCGAGGAATATTTGCACGTCGGCACCGGCGCGCGCAAAATGCCCGGCGGCAACCAGCCCGTCGCCGCCGTTGTTTCCGCTCCCGCACAAGAGGACCACGTTTTTCTTCACCACCGGCCCGTAGCGGCGCAGCGTTTGGGAGAATACGGCTTCTCCGGCGCGATCCATCATGCGCTCAAAGCTCACCCCTTTGAGATCGGCTTCGGCTTCGATCGCGCGCATCTGCGCAACGCTGACGATTAGTGCCATGGATCTATCCTCCGGCAACAGTAGTGCATGAGCGGATCGGCGTTATTTTCATTATACGACCCATGGTTGAATTTTCCCTCAGGTCGCTCACTACGAGAATCCTCCGGAATTTTCCGAAAAACGAAACGCCTAACTTGCCGGTCAACACGGAAAGCCGGCCGTTTTCACTCCTGTGAATAATTCCGTCTGGATCGAGGGATATTTTGTACCGTGTTATCCAATTTCATCCACGAGAGGGTATAAGAAAAAATACAAGCCGTCGACCGCTGGCATCAGACGTCGAGAATAGAACAATTTCTGCGGATAACAGAGATAGTTGGGCGAGCGAAGATCCTATTCCTTCGCCTCAGCCTCGACAAGATTTTTTTTTAATGAACCTCGAACGCCGCCTCCGGGCGGCTGCTTGGTTTTAACAAGCCTCCCCCGTTTTTGGTTTTAGAAAACAGGGTAGGCTGGGAGGGGGCAGCGTCCCCTGGCGGGAAACGTCTGCCCCGGCCGATTATTCAATCCAGTGATTATTGAACCCATATAGATCAATAGTAGCGCCCCCGGCGGGAAACGCCCGCCCCGGCCGATTATCCAACCGTGGATTTTTTGAATCCATTTGTTTAAATAGTGGCGCCCCCGGCGGGAATCGGACCCACAACCATCGGATTAGAAGTCCGGTGCTCTATCCATTGAGCTACGGGGGCTTGGTTGATATTCTAACAAATTCAGCCGAATGCGACTTTCATGTAATATTGCTCATTGAAGGAAGAATCAGAAGAAGGGAAATTATTCTTACGGGCGGGCCGGGGGACCCACAACCATCGGATTAGAAGTCCGGTGCTCATTCTATTCGGCGAGCTACGAGAGGTTGAAGCTATTTTTCCAAAATTCCCTGGGTAGAAAGGAAAGCTAATCCAGCACCGGGCGAATGCCCTTATACACCCGGCCGCCCGAAAGCGTTCGCAGTATCGTAATTGCCGGTCGGTTGGTTTTTTGCGCGATCTCGTCAACTGACAGCGGAGAATTTCCATTGGCCAGAAACACCCGGAAGACGGCGTCCACCAGCGTCGTATGCGGACCGATGTAGTCCGGCTGCAGGCTGCAATGCGAGACCAGGGCGTGCTGGATTCCGTCGATGGAACGAACTTCGCCCGAAACCGGGTCGATCCAATCGATTTGCGATTGATCGGTAAGCGATTCCAAAGCGACGCGGTGTTCGGGGCAAAGGTGGCTCAGGAGATACACCCGCCATTCGCGCTCGTTGCGCCCCCACCAGTCGTAGTCGATGTGGAATCGAGTGGCCAGAGTCGGTTTGATCAACCGCGGCGCGCCCGAATCGCTCACCGGTTCTCCGTCCATTGACCCTCGTCGAAGCGGTAGTAAAGATCGCCCATATGGGAATAGTAAGGCCGTTCCATCAGTTCCGAAAAAATCGGGCCAGGCGGCGTCCGGCGGACGACGTTGATCGCGCCATAGAGCGTCCGGGCATGCACCGTGCTTTGCGGATTGAGTTTGGCGAGTTCCCGGAACACGTCGGCCACCAGACGGTCCAGCGGATTTTTCTGCTCTTCCAGGCGCAGCCACAGGTCGTCGATCGAGCGCGGATCGTCGACGGCAAACACCGACAGCTCGTCGTAATTCACTGCCACGGCCTGCTTTTGCATCGTAAAGGTCAACCGGCCGGAGGCGGCCGAGGAGGAGGCCGTGCGAATCCACTCGCGGGCCGGTTTGCGAGTGGCCGCCTCCACGATAATTTCTCCCGGCATCTTCCCCTCCCGGATTTTTAGAATGCCCCCGGGCAGCAGCCCCTTCTTTGGATACCATTCGGCCAATCCGAAAACATACCGGAAGGGCGTGACCACCCAGCCGGGAAACCGTTCGCCGGTTTCGCCGTCTGCGAATTCAAAGCGGATGCGGGTGGCTTCGTGCGCATGCGGAAAAATTTTCGCAAGCCGCGGCGTAAGCGGAAGAGCGCCCACCCGCCAATGAGGAAAATCAAGGATCAGCGTCACTTCGTGGACTTCGCCTGCCGGCTCATCCGGCGTTCCCCATTCATCGTCCAATTCGCGCTCCAGCGTCTGGAGCGGTTCCGACAAACGGAGCCGTCCCGCCGGGGCAGGCTCGCAGGCCAGGCGGCGCGGCGGAAACATCACTTCCGGAGGTTCAAACCGCCGCAGGAACCACGCCATTTCACCCGCCAAGCCCACTTCCTCGAATCGCTCGTCCTGATAGAGCGCATATTCCAACGAGAAGGTTGCCAATCGCGGATCCACATTGCCCGGAAGCTCGATGTGCTCCAGCAACGCGGACGTCGGGAGCGGTCCGCCCTGGGCCACATCCAGCACCGCTTCGGCAAGATTGAGTTGTCCGTGCGAGATTTCGGTCAGCAGAGAACGCGGGAACCACCGGCCGCCGATTTTCACGATGTCGGCGTCCTTGTTCAACCTCAATTCGATGGTTTGGAGAATGGATTCTCCGTGCTCCTGAAGAATTTGTTCCGGAGACCGGTCGCTGGCGCCCAGCATCGTCTCCAGCGGAATCGTATTGAGGTGGTGATTTTCCAGGCGGGCAGCAAACTCCCGCTCCCCGTCCTCCCCCTGGACCCGGATGACTTCGAACGGCCCGACTTCCGGATTTTCTCCCGCGCGGATGGACGCCACCGTCCCATGGATGAACCCCAGCGTCGGAAAAACCAACCGCTGTCCGACCCGGTACGCGTTGCGCGGCAGATACACCATATCCTCCGGGCCCAACCTGGCGCGGCGTTTGGCTTCGGTCTGCAATCTCTCCCGGATGATGGCCACCGCGAGCGGCTCCAAAGCCATGGGGGCGCCCTCCTCCAGAAGAAGGTTGTTGACAAAATCGATGTCTGAATCCGAGAGGGTGAAACCATCGCCCCATAGCTGCGAGGCGTTTGCGGAATGATCGGACACAAGTTCCTCAAATCTTATGGAAGTCGACCGCACCGGGAAGGCGGGCAGGCCGATTATACCTCGTCCATCGAATGTTGCAAGTGCGAGGAGCGCGAAATATTTTTCTGCGCATCGCGCCCTTGCGAAAATGGTTCATCGGTTATATCATCTTCGACATGCCAGAAGCAGGGTAGCGAATGGAGTCCTCTGCCAATTCCATGCCGCTGGAATGTCCGCAATGCGGCGCTTCCGTTCCACCGGGTCAATCCTACTGTCCGGAATGCAACGTAGACCTGATCCTCTACACCGACCTGTTGTTTCGCCAACGGTTGGAAGAAGCGCTCACCCCGCCCCCGGCCGCCCCCTCCAGCACGGAGGAGCTCATTCCCCGCCTGGGGGACAGCCTCGTCGCCCAAAAAATCATCACTGCGCAACAATTACAGCAGGCGCTCGATGCCCAGGCGGCGGATACGCACGAAGGCAAATCGCCGCGGCGCATCGGGCAGATCCTGGTCGCCATGGGCGTGCTGCCACCGGAAACCTTGGACCGGATGATTGCGTCGATGGTCGTCCAACTGCAGAAGGCGCTGCAAGCGTCCAATCGCAGGCTGGAGGATCGCGTTCGCGAGCGCACGGTGGAACTCTCCCACGCGCTGGAACGCCTTTCGGAACTCAACCAATTGAAGGCGAACTTCGTGGCCAATATCTCGCACGAACTGCGCACGCCGATGACCCATATCGTCGGGTATATCGACCTGCTGGCGGACGACACCTTCGGCCCCGTCTCCCCCCAACAACATGAGGCGCTGGAGACGCTGCGCCGCGCGGCGGAACGGTTGAACGGATTGATCGACGACCTCATTCAATTCTCCGACACGTCCCGCGGCGGCATCACCCTGAATTATCAATCCGTTTCCCTGCGCGAGCTAGTTCAGGAAACGCTTTCCCGGATGATGTCGAAAGCCCAGCGCGGAAACGTGCGGATAGAGGTTCAGCTTCCCTCCGATCTTCCCCCGGTTCATGCCGACGGCCGGAAGATCGTCTGGGTGATTTCCCAGCTGGTGGATAATGGAATAAAATTCACACCCGCGGGGGGAAAAGTGACGCTGCGCGCCGGGGGTGTTTCCGACCGGGTATGGATCACCGTGGAAGACACCGGCGTCGGAATCCCGGCGGCGCGGATGAACGAACTGTTCGAACCGTTCCACCAACTGGATGGATCCATAACCCGCCGCCAGGGGGGAACCGGCATGGGTTTGTATTTGTGCAAGCAGATTGTGGAAGCGCACGGTTCCCGAATCACGCTGCAGAGCAAGGAAGGAAGCGGCAGCACGTTCCTGTTCGATCTTCCCATCGCGCGGCTTCCGGAAACCGCATCGTAGGCCGCGCGCCGAACTTCTCCTTCCGGAGAAAAACGACTGGCGCCGTTGCTCGCATCTCCGGAATAAGCACGGCATAACAATCGATGAAAGGCGGACGGAATCCGATGGCCGTTTCAAACTCCCCCCAAGCGCTGAGAAATAAAATGCTGGGCATGATTTTAAAAGATGCGCGCGAGGCCGCCCACCGCAAGCTCCGGGACGCCGCCGTATCCATCGGGATGACCTCCTCGATGCTCTCCGCCCTCGAATCCGGCCGACGGTCGATTACGCTTCCCGAACTCGAAGCCCTGGCCTACACCTACGACGTCCCCATTCGCCACTTCCTGTATAACGCCCAATTCCTCACGGCGGAAAAAAGAGAAACCATCGACTTGAACCGGTTGGTCGCCATTCGCCAGAAAATGATCTCCACCAAGCTGCGCCAGCTTCGGGCGCAGCAGAATTTGCGTCTGGGCGACGTTGCGAAAAAGACCGGGCTGACCGTCCGCCGGATCAAGGCCTACGAAAACGGCGTCCGCCCCATCCCGCTTTCAGATTTAGAATCGCTCGCCTCTGCCGTGGGGGTGGAAGCGGATTCCTTTCTGGAATATCAAGGAGCCGTCGGCGAATGGGAATTAAACCGTGAATCCGACGACCAATTCCAAAAACTGCCTTCCGACATCCGGCATTTTGCGGCCCAGCCTTTGCATGAACCTTTCCTGCGGCTGGCAATGAAATTGAGCGATCTGCCCGCCGGGCGCTTGCGGGACATTGCCGAAGGCATTCTGGATATCACCCTATAACCCCCTATTCTGTTTTGCCGTTGGACGCCGCCTCAGCCGGAACATGGCTCGAGTGGCTTTCCCAGGCTAAAACCCAGTTCCGCCATATCGGATGGCAGCCGGTCACCTATTGGCTCGGCCGGCCGGCTTCGCTATGCCTGCGCGGAGAGGACGGGGTTCTGCGCGCCTCGCTGCTGGTTTCGCCCGACCAGTTGGGTACAGCTTGGCTGCACCTCTTTGCAGCCGATATCCCGCCTGGCGAGAGCGGCGCGTGGGAGCGGCTCTGGCCGGAAGCCAAGGCAATCCTCGCGGGAATGGGGCTGGCCGCGGTTTGGGCGATGGCCACCCAGCCATGGCTCCTGGCTCTGTTGAAAGGGAGCGGATTTTCCGAAAGCGGCTCGGTGATTGCCTACTGCCAACAGCCGTTGAAACTCTGGCCGGACTCGGAACTTTTAAACCAGATCGCGCCACTGCGAGAGGAGGATCTGCCGTCCGTGGAAGCCCTGGACCGGGCGGCGTTCGATCCACCCTGGCAGATGGATTCCGACGCTTTACGCGAAACCCTGAATCGGTCGCTGCTGGCCGCCATGCTGATTTGGGAGAATCACATCGCCGGATACCTCATGGCCGTGGCCACCTCGCACGGCGTCCATCTCACCCGCCTGGCGGTTCATCCGACCGACCAGAGCCGGGGGTTCGGCCGCGCGCTAGCCACGTATGGGTTGAATCATTTTCACCGCCAAGGCGCCCCCTGGTTGACGGTCAACACCCAGAGCGGCAATCAACGTTCGCGCCAGCTCTATCGCTCGCTGGGATTCACCGAGATGCGTGAAAGTTATCCGGTCCTGCGGTTCAACCTCAAAGGGAAACGGTAAATCTATTTCGAAAATACGATACGATATTCCGCCAGGCCCGGCTTCCTCCTAGACAATTCTTCGCAAACATGGCAAACTAACCCAAATCAAGCAAACGCTCGATTCATCCCTTGCGCTCGGAGGGGCAATGCCCAGAAGAAACAGAAATTATTCACGCCAGCGGTCGCCTTCCACCAACTTTGGGCGGTATATCCTCATCGTGGCGGCGATCGTTGTGGTCGTGATCGTCGTCATCGCCGTGGCCGCGAGCACCTCCGCCCCCAGCGGCGATGTGGCTTTTCCCGCCCGTCAAATGGGAGATTCGAGCGCCAAAGTCGTGGTCCAGGAATTCGCCGATTATCAATGCCCATACTGCGCGATCTTCAACGCTTCCGCGGAAGTGACTCTCCGCGAGCAATATATCAAAACCGGAAAAGTACTCTTTATCTTCCGCAGCCTTCCCATCGTGGATAGCTTCGTGGCCAACGGGAATGAATCTCATCTGGCCGCCTTGGGCGCGCTGTGCGCCGGCGATCAAGACATGTTCTGGGAATATCACGATCTCCTCTATAAAAACCAGGCGGCGGAGAATTCCGGCGCCTTCTCCACCCCCCGGCTCGAGGCCTTTGCCGCGGAACTCCATCTGGACAGCGTCAAATTCGACCAATGCCTGAGCAACCAGACGCATGTAGACGTCCTTAACGGGGACATCAGCCTGGCAAATTATTATAAGATCAACAGCACGCCTACTTTCATTGTCAACGGCCGCCAGGTGAGCGTCAGCCAGGATTTCCATGAGTTGTTTTCCGCCATCGATGCTGCGCTTCAAGCTTAGTAATTCTGAGGAATAGTAAGTTCGAGCCGTTTTTTAATTTTGTTCCGGGAACATGGAATGGATCGGATTTTCACAGACATCGTATTGACTTCCCATCCAAAATTTTCTCCATGCGTTTTCTTTCTCTTCGGATGAATTCCCGTTCTGCATCCGGCCGTGTTCGTGCCAGCCAATTTCCGTGTCGCGGGAGAGGTAATGCCCAGAAGAAATAGGAATTCTCTCCGCCCGCGATCGGCCGCAAACCATTGGCGGCGGAACTTTCTTATCCTGGCCGCGACGGTGGGGATCGCTATTATCCTCATTGCCATCGTTTACGGCTCGGTAACACCCCGGGCTGCTTCCCCAAGTGCCGTGGCTTTCCCCGCCAGGGAAATGGGCGATTCGAGCGCAAAGATCGTCGTCGAGGAATTCGCCGATTTTCAATGCCCGTATTGCGGCAGGTTTAGCACAGACGCGGAACCGCGCCTTCGTCTGGAATACGTCCAAACCGGAAAAATCCGTTTTATTTTTCGAAATTATCCCGTGGTTGGAGCAGAATCGAATCTCGCCGCCCAGGCCGCGTTGTGCGCCGGCGATCAGGATGTGTTTTGGGCGTATCACGATCTGCTGTATCAAAACCAGGGCGCAGAAAACTCCGGGGCGTTTTCGACTCCGCGGCTCGAATTATTCGCCGCTCAGATGCATTTGGACGAGGTTGCCTTCGATCAATGCCTGAGCAACCAGGTCCATGCGAATGTTATTGCTGACGACGTCCTGTTGGGACGGCATTATGGAATTCCAGGCACTCCCGCATTTTTTATCAACGGCCGTCAAGTGACTATTCTAGCGCGGGATACTCAGTTTCAGGCGTTGTTCGATGCCATCGGGAAAGCCCTGCAATCATAACTGCAGCTCCCGCGCTTCCGGCCTGCATCGGTAAATAATGTGACCCCTGCCCCGAAAACACATCCCGCGCTTCCCTGGATACTTCTCCTGGCCGTCCTTGCCGGTTGCCTAATCTGTCTGCTCTGTTCGATCGGTGGAACCGGCGTGTACTTGCTTTCCCGGTCGGCAAACATGAATTCCACCGCGGGAACATCCGCCTCTTCCTCCGGCCCGGATTCATGGCGCCGGATGGGAAAGGCAAATGCCAAGGTCATCGTCGAGGAGTTCGCTGATTTTCAGTGCCCCTATTGCGGCCAATTCCATGCCGAGGGGGAACCAAGGCTTCGATCGGAGTACATCCAAACCGGCAAAGTCCTCTTTCTCTTCAGGAATTTTCCGGTTTTGGATGGGGGCGACCCGAATGGCGAATCCCACCTCGCCGCGCTGGGCGCGCTGTGCGCGGGGGAACAAGGCAAGTTCTGGGAATACCACGATTCGCTTTTCGAAAACCAAGCGGGGGAAAATTCCGGAGGGTTCGCCGTCCCGCAGTTGATGGGATTCGCAAATGCTCTCAGATTAGATAGTTCCAAATTCAACCGCTGCGTGCAAACGAAACGTTATGAATCCGCGGTCGACGACGACATCCATCTCGGAGAGAACAAGCATCTTCAAGCCGTGCCGGCCTTCTTTATAAACGGAAAACTGCTGCTTGGATTCGAAGCGACCGCTTTCTTTTCTTCCATTGATACCGCGTGGAATGAATAACAACCTTCGATCGGGGGTATAATCAATGATCGGAGCGCGGGGACTGTTCGTCCGCCGCGGCGGAGGGGGATATGGGTTCCTGGCGTATTTTTCTGTTGGGATTATTCGTCGGGCTGCTTTCCGCAGCACTCATCCTGATTGGCAACGGCCGGCTGGAAGGCCGGTCGATCCTTTTAAATACTCCGGCCGACCCGCCGGGCGTGCGGGTCTCGGTCCAGGGCGCAGTGCGCGCTCCCGGACTGTACAAACTGGCGCCCGGAAGCATTGTCCAGGATGCCGTATCCGCCGCCGGCGGATTTCTGCCCAATGCGGATTCCAACCGCCTGAACCTTGCCGCCCCTCTCACCGACGGCCAAGCGTTGATCATTCCACTTGAAATTCCAACTCCCCTGCCGGGAACTCCCCCGCCGGTCTCGACTCCAGCGGGGAAAAAGATCAATCTCAACACGGCCACCCTGGAGGAATTGGATTCTCTGCCCGGCATAGGTCCGGTATTGGCGCAGCGCATCATCGAGTATCGTCAGACCATCGGTCCCTTCCAATCTGTCGACGACCTGCTGCACGTGAAGGGAATTGGATCGGCGCTGCTGGAAAAAATCCGGGATCTCGTCGAGGCTCCTTAGGGACTCAATATTAAAAAAATAGCGCCACTACTCGGGTCGGGGAAAACGTACGCCGAAACACGGAAAATAATCCGAAATCACCGGAATATTTTCTTGGGTGAAAAAGCACAACTCATATTTTTCGGTGCATTCGGCTCTTTTTGGTGCCCGCCCCGTGAACGGTTTGTGCGAACGGGGCAATCCGTGTACAAAGGCGAAAGTCCCACTGAGTAGATACAAAAAAACTATCAATCGATTTTCCCGTCCGCAAATCCACCCAACCCCAGCGGATGGGAGAAAACCGTATATCGTGAAAAATCCCCTTGCGAAACCTACGCAAGGGGACATCAATGACTTGGTTCAGGAATCCGCTCTGCCATGCCGGTGAACTCTTCCGGCGGACCGGCGTCTATGCGCCCGAAGTCGACGATAGACGCCGGCCGTATGCGGTCCGGCCCGATCCGTGAAAATGGAAACCGTCCTGCCGCAGTTATACCTTGGGCAAGACGATTGTTTTTTGCGCTTGGTACTTCCCCTTTTTATCGGCGTATGAAATCAGGCATTCTTCGTCGGCTTCGAAAAAGATCACCTGGGCGATTCCCTCGTTGGCGTAAATTCGCGCCGGAAGCGGCGTCGTGTTTGAAATTTCGAGCGTGACAAACCCTTCCCATTCCGGCTCAAACGGGGTGACATTGACGATGATCCCGCAGCGGGCGTACGAGCTCTTTCCGACGCAGATCGTCAGCACGCTGCGCGGAATGCGGAAATATTCGATCGTGCGCGCCAAAGCGAACGAATTGGGGGGAATGGTGCATACCTCGCCGCGAAAATCGATCATCGAGCGCGTGTCGAACGCTTTCGGATCGACGATGGCGGAATTTACATTGGTGAAGATCTTAAACTCGTCCGCCACCCGGATGTCGTACCCATAGGAGGAGACTCCATAGGAGATCACTCCTGTCCGTACTTGGGAATCCACATAGGGTTCGATCATTCGGTGCTCTTTCGCCATCTTGGTGATCCAACTGTCCGATTTCAATCCCATAGGTATCCTCCGTCGATTAAGGGTTGGCCGCCGCGGACGGTTCGACCGCCGCGCCGACGACCGGATTCTCCAGAATGCCAATGCCTTCGATTTCCACTTGTACGGAATCCCCCCCCTGCAACGGGCCCACACCGGCCGGCGTGCCGGTGAGCAGGACGTCCCCCGCCTCCAGGGTCATGATCCCGGAAACGAACGCCACCAGCTGGAAAACGGAAAAAACCATTTCCCGCGTGGAGGCCAATTGGCGGATTTGGCCGTTCACGCGGCAGGTTATCCGCAGGTCGCCGGGATCCACTTCGGTATCGATCCACGGGCCCAGCGGACAAAAAGTATCAAATCCTTTGGCCCGCGTCCACTGACCGTCCTTGCGCTGCAGATCGCGGGCCGTGACATCATTGGCGGCCAGATATCCGAAAATAACCTCGCGCGCCTCATCGGGCGCGACCTGGCGTGCTTTCCTCCCGATCACCACCGCAAGTTCCGCTTCATGTTCCACCTGCTGCGACTGGGGCGGAAGAAGAATTGGGTCGCGCGGGCCGATCACCGCGGAAGGGGGTTTGAGAAAGAGCAGCGGAACGTCGGGCACTTCCGCGTCGTGTTCGCGAGCGTGCTCGACGTAATTCCTTCCCACGCAAACGATTTTCCCCGGCAAGAGCGGAGCGAGCAATTTCACCGCGGTGCCGGGCCAGGTGACCGGGCTCCGGCGGTGCGCGCCAAACAGCGGCCCTTCGATCGATCCGATCCGCTCGTCCTCGATCCATCCGAGTCGGACGGCGTCTTCTCCCCTACGCTTGAACCTTACGTAACGCACGCCTAGGCTCCCCAGACCCGGAATTGTTCGAGGATCGACCCGCCGATGAATTCGCGCAGGATCGAATCGCCGGGAATGAATTCGGTTGAGAGCGGGCGGAACCACGCCAGGAAGGCCAGCAGCCGTTTGGATTCGACATACTCCGGAGTATCCGGTTTCACCTGCAGGAGGAGCGGCTCGGCGATCGGCCGCAAGACGGAGAGCTCGTAGACGAGCGCCGAGTTGAAAATGCTGTTGCAATTTTCCTGGTAAATGAAAATATTTCGCCGCTCGCCGCGGCGGACCCTATCCCAGCCGGAGATGGTGAAGGCGGGGGAATGCCCCCGAACGGACGCGTCGCGCACGATCCGCCGGATCAGCCGAGTGTCGGTTGTGGAGATGCGGTTGTGGCGGTCCAGGTTTAGTTGCGTGAGGGCCGACACATAGATCCGATAGGCTTCGGCCGCTTCGAAACGGGGCAAGAGCCCCGGATTAAGTCCATGGATGCCTTCCATGATGATCACGGTTCCCCGTGGCAACCGTACCGCATCCCCTTCCGTTCGTTTTCCCGCCTGAAAATCGAATCGGGGAAGCGCAACTTCCTCTCCGGAGAGCAATCGTTTAAGGTCGTCATTCAACCGCTCCCGGTCCAGGGCATCGAAGGCGTCGAAATCCAGTTCTCCCGATTCGTCACGCGGAGTCTTTTCGCGGTCGACGAAGTAATTATCCATTTCCAGGGGATATGGACGGAGCCCCTGCGAAAGCAACTGGATCGACAGCCGGCGCGAGAAGGTGGTCTTGCCGGAGGAAGACGGACCGGCGATCAGCACCAGCCGAATCCGTTCGCGGGATTCGGCGATGCGGCACGCGATTTCGGCGGTTTTCTGATCGTGAAGCGCCTCGGCCACCAGGATTAATTCCGACCCCCGCCCTTGCTCAATCGCTTCGTTGAGCATCCCGACGTCTTCCAATCCCAGCCGCTCCTGCCACAACCCGTATTCGCGGAACGTAGCCCACAGCTTGGGGTAATCCCCGTTGGGCAAAATCTCGTTGGGAACGTGGCGGCGAGGGAAGCGCAGGATGAATCCGGCCGCGGTATGACTTAATCGAAATAGCTTCAGATATCCCGTCGAGGGAACCATGTACCCGTGGAAATAATCTTCAACTCCGCGGAGGGAATACAAGGTGACGTAATCCTTCCGGCGGGTTTTCAGCAGGCGCACTTTGTCCAGATACCCTTCCCGCTGGAAGATGGCGATCGCTTCGTCGAGCGGAACTTCCCGGCGCCGGATGGGTTCGTCCGTCGCGGCGATCTCGCTCATCCGACCCTCGATCCGTCGAAGTTCGTCACTGGTCAAGGGCGCCCGGCCGACGGTGGTGCAATAGAACCCTCCGTCGCTCACCGAATGATCGATCGCGACGTCGGTTCCCGGAAACAGCTCGCGCACGGCCGCCACCAGGAGAAAGACCAGGGAACGCCGGTAAATTCGCGAACCGTCTCCCGTTCCGGTATCGAGCGGAACCAGGTCGCCATCCTTGTCGACCGGCGTCGAAAGCTCGCACAACTCCTTGCCAAACAGTGCGGCGACGACCGGCGGCTCGCGCTGGAGCCCCGCCTTGCGGACGAATGCCTCGATAGACGTGCCGCGCGCTCCTTCGAATGTTCGTCCGTCGGGAAACGTCGCTTGCACGGTCGTACGTTTGGACACCGGAACGATGCCCGATTCACTCGACATGATCGTTGCGCCTTCTTGACACTCGTTTTTCGGCTGGTATAATCTGCCAGTTTTCCTCGGTAGCTCAACCGGTAGAGCAATCGGCTGTTAACCGATGGGTTCCAGGTTCGAATCCTGGCCGAGGAGCCTTTCTCAAATTGTAACCTACTCCCCGCAGAAACCCGCTCCGAAATTTTATTTCGCCGTTCCAGAATTTTCGCGGCGCGTTGACACAACCCGCTTCCTCCGGTATATTCCCCTTGCCGCTCTGCGGCGCATTTCCAACGGTTTTCGGTGCGGGTGCTCTGCACCCCGGATGGTTGAGCAAACCCCGCTTTCGCAATTCCGGATGTTTCCCGGAATATCGAAAGCGGGGCGTTAGGCGAAGCCGGTGAAAGTCCGGCGCTGTCGCGCAACTGTGAGCCGCACGTTGGCAAGCCAGGTCGCCCGCCCGCACCGCGATCCATCAGCCTTCGCGAGAAAGGTGAGGTCGATTCCCATCGCCACCCGGCCCCGTCGCTCCCTGCCCGCGCAGGGATCTTTTTTTCCCCGCGCCCTTCCCTTCCTAATCTGCATCGCGCTGCTGATCCTCGCGCTGGTCGCGAGCGTCGCCATCGGCGCGGTCCCCATTCCGATCCTTCAGCTCGTTCAGATCCTTTTGCGGCGGCCGGAGGCGGCCGGTCTCCCCGCTTCCCTCTCCTCGATCGTTTGGGACCTGCGGCTTCCGCGTACGATCTTCATCGCGCTCCTCGGGATGTCGCTCGCTTCCAGCGGATGCGCCTTCCAGGGAATTTTCCGCAACCCGCTGGCCGACCCCTACCTGCTGGGAATCGGATCCGGCGCGAGCCTTGGGGTTGCGCTGGCGATTTCCATTCCCGCCTTCTCTCTGGGAATTGGATCCGGAAAGCCCGGCGCACTCCCTGCGATTCCATTGTTTGCATTTACCGGCGCGCTCCTCACCGTGATCCTGGTTTACCGCTGGGCGCGGCCCGGGCGCGGATCGGCACCCTCCACCCGGTTGATCCTGGCGGGAGTGGCCGCCGGAGCGTTCGCCCAATCCCTGGCTGCATTCCTGTTCTACCGCACGCGCGAGCAAACCCAGCGCGCCCTCAGCTGGCTGATGGGCGGATTGCTTTTAGGCGGGTGGGACCCCGTGCGAATCACCCTGCCCTACATTATGGCAGGGATCATTGTCCTCATCGTGATGGGCCGAGTGCTTAATCTTCTCCAATTTGGGGACGAGCAGGCGGAGCAGACCGGATTGAACGTGGCGCGCGCGCGATGGGTGCTGATTACCGCCGCGTCGTTGACCACGGCCGCCGGCGTGGCGTTCGGCGGCGTGATCGGCTTCATCGGATTGGCCGTACCGCACCTGGCGCGATTGCTGTGGGGCACCGATTACCGGAGGCTGATTCCGCTCTCCACGCTCTTGGGCGCGTCGGTGTTGCTGGCCGCCGACTTGCTGGCCCGCACGCTCCTGGCTCCCCAGGAATTACCGGTGGGGATTGTCACCGCGCTGCTCGGCGCGCCGTTCTTCTTTTACCTGCTGGGGCGGCGCGAGAGTGTGATGTGAGAATATTCGAAAACCCCGTCTCCTTGGTGATGGAAAACCTTTCCATCCGCTACCCAGCGTCCGCGGAAGATGCGCTCGAGCGGGTGTCCCTGCGCGTTTCCGGCGGGGAGGTCGTTGCGCTGGCCGGACCCAACGGTTGCGGAAAGACAACCTTGCTGCGGGCCGCTGGCGGAATGCTCGAACCGCGCGCCGGCCGGGTCCGAATTCCGGGGACGGAAGGTCCGGTGCACCGGCTTTCGCCGGATCGACGGGCGCGATGGATCGGAGTGGTCCCGCAGATGGAAAAATTGCCTCCCGGGTTTACCGCAGCGGAGGCCGTCATGCTGGGAAGAATTTCCTTCCACGGTTGGTTCGGCCCGGAAAGCGGCGCCGACCGCGAAGCCGTGCAATCCGCATTGTCGGCCGTCGGCCTGGAAGCGATGGAGGATCGGTTCGTCGAGACTCTCTCGGGCGGCGGGCAGCAACGAGTAATGATCGCCCGCGCGCTGGCCCAGGAAGCGCCCATCCTGCTGATGGATGAACCGACGGCGCATCTCGACGTGCGCCACCAGATGGAAACGCTCGCCCTGCTGCGCACACTCGCCCACCAATTTCGCCGGGCGGTGCTGATCGTTCTGCACGATCTGAATCTCGTTTCCCGCTTTGCCGACCGCGTCGCGCTGCTGGAACGCGGACGGTTGATCCGTTGCGGTCCGCCCGCTGAAGTTTTTACCTCCGAGACGCTTTCCTCCCTATATGCTTTTCCCCTGCAGGTCATTCCCCACCCGGATCACGGATTTCCACTGATCCTGCCCGACGGCGATGAGCCGTCCGGAGATCCGCACGGATTGGCGGTGCCCGCCGCGGAAACCGCACCGGCGCGGAAACATTTGCCTCGACGCCGAAAAAAGGGATAAGATGGAATCCGCAAATTGTTGTCTGCCGGAACTGCGCGGTCGGGAGCGCGAGTTGTCTCTCCGGAATAATTATTAGCACCCGAGACCAGGTTCAGCTTTTTATCCAACGGCTTCTGAGTTGATTGCGTTGGACGGAGATCGGGAGATATTCCATGCCACGGATTACCAAAATCACCACCCGACGCGGGGACGACGGCTTAACCGACCTTGCCGGCGGCGCGCGCGTCCGCAAGGATTCCAAACGCATTCAGGCGATCGGCGCATTGGACGAGCTGAATTCCGCGCTCGGGGTGGCTCGCGCCCAGAAACCGCAACCCGAGACGGACCGCCGGCTATGCGAGATTCAAAACGATCTCTTGTGCATCGGCGCAATCCTTTCGCGGAAATCCCGTCGGGCACAAACCCACGCCGGGCCGGGCTTCGACGTCCATTCCCCTGAAGTCCTGGAGCGGGAAAGCGCCGAGCTGCAGCGCCGTCTCGGACCGCTGGATAATTTTCTCCTTCCCGGCGGAACGCCCAGCGCCGCCGGTCTCCAATTCGCGCGGGCGGTCTGCCGGCGCGCGGAGCGGGAAGTCGTCAGCCTGTCCCGCTCCGAAACGGTCGACCCCCTCCCCCGGCTGTATCTCAATCGCCTTTCCGATCTGCTGTTTCAATACGCGCGGCTGGAAAACAAAGCGGCGGGATTCAACGAGCAACTCTGGAACAGCCGGTAAGAAAAGCTGACAGGCCGGGTCCTCTCGCTTATGGCGCCGTCCGTGATCATCGCCCCGCGCCGCTCACCGGGTCGGACTTGCCGCGATTCATCCCATCCGAAAGGCAAACGCTGAGAATGAACGACCGCGCGGCAAGCCGCGCGGTATCAAGGTACGCAACCCCCAAGAACTGCGCAGCAAGCTGCGGGGTATTCATCATCCCGCGAAAGCGGGATAAATAAATCCTAATATTCCCGGAAGGTTATTCCTCAGCCCAAGACAAGCTGGAAGGAATTTCACAGGATTGATGACCCGGTTTTTCTCTCCCTCATCCGGCCTCCCGTCGCTCCGCTCCAGGACAGGTTCGGCCATCTTCTCCCAGCTTATGCTGGGAGAAGGACGGGATGAGGGGGGAAGGCTATGTAGCTACCCCGAAAGAAAATGATCTCCAACCCGCATCGATTCGCAATGGGCTGGATGGTATAAAGGGAAGTTATTTTCTTCTTCTGGGAGGGGGCGGAAAGATGGTCGTATCGGTCACATCATATTTGCCGGGTTTGGGGGGATGGATCACACCATAGACGATGGAAAATAAAGCGCTGCCGATCAGCAAGGCGATCAGGGCGAAACCCAATTTGAAGAAGAGGAAAAATTTTTCTTCCGGTAAGGCGATCCATCCATGCCGTTGATCGGCCGAGATGAACCAGGTGGCCATGAGATAGCCGGCCGTCGACAATCCAACGAGGGTAAAACAACCTACCGCGACCCAAGCGGGGTGAATGCCCTTTTTTTTATCCCGCATCGCCTCGATTTCAAACTGATGACCGGCACCCATGGGATTCCTCCTCAACGGTCAATCATTGGATCGCGCATCCGCACGGGGACCGGATCGATTTCCTCCGGCGCCCGCTGTTTCTTCACGCGCATCGGCCAATAAAATTATACGACACTCTACCCGGTATGTTCCATATTCTCATCGCGGGATGTATATGAACTCGCTGGAAAGCCTTATGCGACCGGAGCTATTCCCGCGCGATGCGCGGGAAACAGGGACCGGCGCTGTTTTCAGGCGGAGGATTTATCCTCCGACAAGCGGACTTTTTCAGCAATCTTAATATAGATATCGGAATAGAGATTTCTTGACGGCCATTCCATCGCCTTCCACAGGCCGGTTTTCAATCCGAGGGGGCGGAGCGGGAGGGGCGGACTTTTGGTACTTCCTCCGTCGTGCCGGGAGAGGGAGCCCGGTCGGATTTAGGCCGGGTGCCCTCTTCGGTGGTATCCACTTCTTCCGGCCCGTTTCCGATTTCCCGGAAGGTGTAGCAACATTCCTTGTCCGAGTTTCCTGTGCCCCCCAGGATGAAGGAGGCTTTGTCCTTTAGAACGACCTTTCCCGAGATCCGCGTTCCGTCGAGGTATGTCCCATTGTGGCTGTTCAAATCCTCGAGGACGATGCCTTCCATCTCCCGCCGGATGACGGCATGCACCCGGCTGACCTTGGTGCATTGTTCCGGGGCGACAATCGTGCATTTCAGCGGGTCCCGTCCAAGGACAGTTTCCTCCTCCCAGAGCGAATAGCTGGCCACCGTGTGGTCATCGCGCAGCTGCTGCAATTTGCCGAAGCGGTTAACCGGAAGGATGCGTTCCATATTCTTCCACCGCTCGACTTCGAATAAACGCGTCAGCAGCGAACGCTGCCTGGCCGGATCCAGGCGGAAGGGGAAATACGGCGCCTTATCGACCGTCTTTATTTCAAAGCGGAGCGAGGAAACCCATTCCGGAATCTCATCCGGCGTGGCCACGCAAAAATCGCTCTCCCACGGCCGCAATGGTTCGTGCTTCCATCCGGAAAGGATTTTCCGGATTTCCGACAGATCCGCTTCCGGGTTCGTGAAGCACACGCAGGTTTGCATCCGCAGGTTGCGCCGTTTTCCCGGGGTCAACACCGGGTAATCCTCGCGGAGAACGGGCATCAACATTTCATGCAGCCGGTCTCCGTGGCTCTGGACCTGCGTGTGGGGGTTGAGGTAGGTTGCGGGAGAGGGGTCGCGCCCCGGAACAACTTTGTATCCCGCCATCCGCTGTCCGTCGGCGAACCACGCCCCTTCCGCCTCCACGGTGATTTTTCCGTGATGGCCTTTCATTTCCACCAACCCGATCCCGCGCTCGGAGATAACCAGGATGTCGATGTTCGGAGAATGCAAATTGAAGGCGAGGAGAAAAAGTTCTTTTCCGGCGTGGAATGCCCGCCACACTTTTCCGGCGATACGAATCGCCGCATCCATCTCATGGGTGAAATCGGGCGCCCACGGACGTCCCTGCGGATCTTTCCCTACATATAATTCGACCGGCATACAGCGACCTCAAACGGAAAGTATCGTATCGAGGGCTGGTCTCATCCCGCCGGATCACCCGCCGGTTCGGATCGGGCAAGGATTCATCAAATCATCGTTTGAATTCCGGAAGGGATTGCCTCAACCCATTCCGGTTTTTTTCCAGAATATCGTGAAAAAGGAAAAAGGCACCCAAGCCGACCTGTAAGCCGCGTTCTGTGCGGCGGGTTGCCCCGCCCGGCGATCATCCCTCTCGGCACACGCGTTGCCGCGTGGCTCCAGCAGCCTACCCGAGGTTCGGACGGCGCGAGCAGCGCCGTATCCCCCCGAAGGGGGTCACCTCTGTTTGGCCTTGCTCCCGACGGGGGTTGCCAGGCCGTCCGCCTTGCAGCGGACGCCGGTGGTCTCTTACACCGCCGTTTCACCCTCGCCCGGCTGTCGCCAGTCGGGCAATGCGCTTCTCTGTGGCCCTGGTCCGGCAGGTCGCCCCGCCCTGGGTGTTACCCGGCGTCGTGCTCTTTGGAGCGCGGACTTTCCTCGATCCATTAATCCGGATCGCGATCGCCCGGCCGACTTGGATACCCGAATTACTATAACATGAAACTCTGGGGCGGTTTGGTGGTTGCGCCATTATCCTAATGAGCTTTGTTTCACGGCCACTGGCCGTGGATCTGGTTATTACGGTGCGAGATAAACGATCTGGAGGAATGATGTCATTCCCGCGCGTTGTTGGCCTGCCCTCGAGTGTTTTTCTCGGGGGCGGGATTCCAAAAAGCTCTCCAAAGGAAACCCTGGATGCCCGTCCACGGCCTTCGGCCGAGGACAAGCTAAATACACCCCCGCTTCCCTGCAAAATCCGCAGGGCAGGCACATTCATCCCGGCTCATCAACCAATCGCAAGCCGGGATGCTCCCCTCACTCGCGAATTCTTCGCATCGGAAAAACACCGATGCTCATCGCTCGGAGGGTGCCGCGAGAGCAACCCCGCACCGGCTGCGCCGAGCGAGGCCGGGTGCGCGGGCACGACGAACAATTGGTTGCATGCGGATATGGCGAATTACTTTACAAAGTGGGAGTTGCAGTTGCCTCAGCCGGCAATGAGATCCGATTGTTCGAATTCACGCAATCACAGGCATGCAGGACGGTTTCCAAATAATACGAGAGGGTTCCCTGATACGGGCTATCGCCCGGTCCCACGATCCAATCGCTCAAGTTGAAGGCCAGCGGTCCGGCCGCGGAAATCCATTCTCCGTTGTACCGCCGGGCGATGTGCAGATTGGTTCCCGTCGCCCGTCCGCCCTCGCATGAGGGATGCCCGATCCGGTCCCCGGCCTTCACGCGCGTCCCCTGGGCCACGCGGTCCTGGTCCGCGAGATGATAGTAAAGAAACGTCCATCCGGTGTTCTCATTCCCATCCAGATCCAGATCCAGGATCACGGTCGCCGGTCCGCTGCGGGCAATGACCCCATCCGCCACCGCGGTCGCCCATTCGGACGTATCTTGGCAGCCGGGTTTAGCTGCCGGAGGCGAAAAATCAATCGCTGCCCAGGGCAACCCCTCCCCCCAAACCGGGTGCGGCCCGCCGGTAAAGTGCCAGATTTTCCCCGGCTCGAATGGCAATTGCATCTTCGGTTGCTGCAAATCCCCCGGGATAAGCTGCACTGAATAGGAGAAGGGGTCGCCGAAGAGATTCCGGTAGGTTTGGATGAACCCGTCCGGGCCGACGGCCCGGTCGAACTCTTCCTGACCGAACCAGTGGGCCAGCAGATATTGCACGGCGACTGTGCCCGGGTTTTGCCATGGATCCGGCCGGGTGACGCGCCCGTCAGCCAGCTCGATTTCCTCAAGCTCTCCCGTCCGCCAGCCGTAGTAACCCTCATTCAGATCTCCCGCCGCCAGGGACAGCTGCAACGCAAGCCCGTACGCGGTGTAATCGGCGTTTTGGAGCGGGAGCGCTTTTACCGCATCGCTCTGATCGTTACGGGTCAATGCCTGCGCGCGGTATTCCAGGAGCGCCAGCAGCAACCGGGGGTTGACGGAGAAATCGCGGGCGACGATCTGGACGTCCTCCCAACCGGACAGCGTTTGATTAAAGGCGTACTCTGAAAAATCTTTCAGATACCCCGGCTCGGAATTCACGAACGTCTTTCCGTCGAACTCCGGGACGGCGGGTCCGGCCACCACCTCGCTGTCGGGGAGGATTTGGAACGGGGTGCCGGTGAACGGCGCCAAATAAGTGGGGACGCGCAACAGCAGTCCGGGAGAGAGCGTGGTGGTCTTCTCCGGCAGCCAGGAATTATTCTTGCGGATATCGCCCGCGGTGGTGTGGAAGTGCGCGGCGACCGCCTCCAGCGTATCCCCCGATTGCGCGCGGTACTCCATGAGCTGGCCGGGTTCGATTGTCCCGCGGGTGGGAAGCGGCGAAAGTTGCGGCGGGGGCGCGGTTGGAGAAGGGAGCCATTCGTTCGATGGAGCAAGGGGCGCAACGGTTGCCTGCGGAGCGCAAGCGGCGAGTCCGAGAACGGCCGCGAGAGCGGCGCCGACGGCCCATCGCGCGGGCTTCCGAAGACGATTTTCCTTGTGAAATAAATTTGCCATCAGCCGTGAAGGGAGGACTTCAGCAAGCGAGTCCTTATCTCCAAATCAACGTTTCGCTGGACGCATACGCATGCGCCACAACCGTGATGCCGTCGCGTTCCATCCATCCTTCGTAGGGCGCCGCGCCGGCATGGCACACCCAGCCGCTGAGCACGAAGGGCACCGGCCCGCCGGCGAGCATCCACTCCCCGTTAAATTTACGCGCAATGTGTATGTGCGTTCCCGTGGCGATCCCGCCCTGGCAGGAAGGATGACCGAGCCGGTCGCCGGTCTCCACGTGCGACCCTTCGGGAATTTGATCCTTGGTGGCGATGTGCAGGTACATGATATCCCACCCGGTTTCTTCAGAACCGTCGCCGTCCAAATCGATCACTACGACGTTGCCGGAAGAACGCACGATCAGCCCCGGCGCGGAAGCCGTCGCCCAATTGCCGGATACGGCGCAATTCGGCGCGTCGGTCGGGGCAAAATCCAGGGCCGCGCGAGCGCCGTCGTGCTCCCAGGCGCCGTGCGGCCCGCCGGTAAACACCCACTGCTGGCCCACGGGAAATGGAAGCTCCATTTCGGTCAACGGCAGCTCGGACGAATAAAGCGGCTCGACCGCCTGATCGAACGGATCGCCAAACATGCGCGAGTAAACGGCCAGAAAATCTGTGATGGCTTGATTCCACGAGGCGCGGTCGGCGGTCGTCCGCGAGAAATAGTACATCAGTGCGACGGTGCCTGCGTTCAGATCCGGCGCCAGGCGAAGCGTATCGCCGCCGGCGAAAGACAAGTTCAGCAGACTCGCATCCCGCCACCCGTAATATCCAATGCTCAGCAGGTTCGTCGCCCAAACCAGTTGCGCCGAGAGCCCCGGCTGTTTCGGATCCTTGTCGCCCATCGGGTAAGTCAGCGTGTCGGGGAAGGGATTTTTATTTGTGACCCATCCGCTGGCGTATTCCAGCAGCGCCAGAAGGAGTTTGGGGCTGAAGGAATTGTTAAAGGCCACATCCCGAAGAGTCATTGGCCCCAAAGCGTTGGATCCATTGGTGGATTTATAGGATGCCAGATACCCGTTTTGATCTTTGATGTACTGTATCGGGTCGAAGTGGACGAACGTGGGCGAGTAAACAATCCCGCTGTCGGGAAAAAGATGCTTGGAATCCGAGGTGTCGGCCAGCGAGACGGGAATGATCAGCTGAAGGCCGGGCGTCAGCAAACTGTCCTGCGGAAGCGCTGAATTGTCCACCGAGCGGATGTCGGATGGCAGGACGCCGAACCGTATGGCGACCGTCCGGAGCGTGTCTCCGGCCTGAACGAAATACACCACCGGCAGCGGTGTGGCGCGCGGCCGCAACGTGGGAGTGTTGGGAAAAGTATTCGACGGCTCCGCGGTCGGAGAGGGATACACCGGGGCGGTGTTTGCGCTCGTCAGTTGCGGCGATTTCCTGGCGGTCGGGGAGGCAGGTCTTGCGGTAACTGTGTCGGTTTGGAAAAGCAAGCTGAGATCCTCGGTGGCGGCCGTATCCCGGGAACACGCCAGAGCGGGAACCGCCAACAGGAGGACGATCCACGCCAGACGAAAACCGGAGCGTCGGATGAAGGGGCGGATCATCTCCATATTTCGTTTCCCGGCGCGCCGCAGTCGCAGGCTTCGATCGTTCTATCCCCTTTGGTCAGATACCCGTCGTATTCCGTTCCGGTGCCGCTAACCACCCATCCGCTCAGCACCAAGGGGATCGGTCCATCCGCGGCGATCCACTCGCCGTTGAATCGGCGCGCGATGTGCGTGTGCGTCCCATTGGCATATCCTCCCTCGCACGAGGGATGCCCGATGCGGTCCTCCAGTTTCAGTGGCGTGCCGGCCGGCACCCGGTCCCGATCTTCGATATGCATATATAGGATATCCCATCCGCTGTGTTCGTTGCCGTCCGAATCCAAATCTTCCACCACAGCCCCTTCGTCGCTGTGAACGACCAATCCGGGAGCCGAGGCAACAACCCAATCGTCGGATGGAACGCACCCATTGGGAATCCCCGAGGGAGCGAAATCGATGGCGGCCCAGGCCGATCCCGAAGCCCAGCCGCCGTGCGGCCCGCCGGTAAAATACCAATGCACACCCTGTTCGAAGGGCAGCATCAACTGCGGTTGAACGAGATCCGCCGGGACGACCGGGTCGATGGACCACAGGAAGGGATACCCGAACAGCGAGGAATAGGTCGCAAAGACGCCGCTCTCGGAAACTGCTGCCAGCCAATCCTCCCGGCCGTAGATTTGCGCCATCAAGTATTGGACCCCCGCGGTACCGGCATTGATCCCGCTTCCCACCCGGATCATGCTCCCGTCGGATAAGGTCCAGTAATCCGATCCCCACGTTTTCCAATGGTAGTACCCGTAGTTCAATTGATCCGCCGCCCAGGCGAGCTGTTTGTACAAATCCTCTTTTCCCGAAATGGGGACGAACGGATAGGTTTGTTTTTCACCCGACGGAGAGGAGTTGCTGATCCAGCCTGCGGCATATTCGAGCACCGCCATGAGAATTCGCGGATTGACGGAATATTGTTCCGCTGTATACAGGATCAGTTCCGGCCCCGTGCGTTCCCGGTTATTCACCACTTCGCGGTAACTTTGAAGATATCCCTGCTTGCCCTTTAGGAATTCGCCCGGGTCGAATCCATTGGCAGCCGGACCATAGACTAATTCGGAGTCCGGAATGATTTTAAAATTCGGCCCGGGTTTCTCGAATTCCGGAACGGGGATCATGAGGACTTGCCCCACTTCAAGGGCGTTCGGATTTGCCAGTTGGTTCAATTGAATGATGGACTCGGGAGCAACGCCGAACCGCGCGGCGATGGAACCGATTGTGTCTCCCGGTTGAACGACATAGGTGCCCGGTCCGGTTGTGGATAGCGAAGAAACACGCGTGGGATCCAGCGTTGGAGTTGAGAATATCGCTGTGGGGGTATCAACCGATTTAGTCTCCGGACGGAAGGGGGTAACCCCCGAATTCCGGATAGGTCCCCCCGTAGGCGCCTGAGCGGTGCCGATTGGCGAACTTCCGGAAATTTCCACCGCTTCGCCGCTGCGGGTGCAAGCCAATCCTATCCCAAAGGCGACAATTATTATCCAATATTTCCAATATGGACTCTTTTTCGCAGGATTCACGGGAATAAATGTAGCATGTTCCATTCCAATTTTCCAGCACCTTTGGATGCTATTGTTTTTTTGGCTTCCGCCAGTTATGATTCCTTCCCAGCGTCATCCGGAATTCTCGATTAAAAAAGAGCCGGCGGATGATTTGCCGGCCCTCATAACCTCAAGAAAATTACGCGACTTTGACGATTGTTCGAAGGCATTTGGTGCACAGCACCTTGGTCTCTTTGCGTTTTCCATGCCAGATCGCGACCCGCTGGAGATTGGGCTTAAAGGAACGTTGCGTGGCCCGCTTCGAGAACGATCGGCTGTGACCGAAGCTGAGTTTTTTCCCGCAGTTTTCGCACGTTGCCATTGTTCGATTCCTTCCTGGTGCAGTGTATTGGATACAAGCCGGGCGGCATCTTACCACAGGAAGCGCCGGCCGGCAAGCCGAGAACCTCCGAAGTTCTGTTCGCTCCGCCGGGGAAGGAAGGGAGGAGAATAACGGAATGAAGAAGGAAGGGGAAATCTCCCTGGGCTCCATCCGCATCTCTCCAAATGCCATCTCCGCTCTGGCCAGCCAGGCCGCCTTGAATTCCTACGGCGTGGTGGGTATGGCGGCGCGGCGCGGGTTCGAATCCTGGGTCCACCCCACCGCCAAAGATCCCCGCCAGGGAGTCGAGGTGTGCGTCCTGGAAGAGAAAATCACGCTGGATGTGTATGTCATCCTCGAGTATGGAACCCGGGTATCCACCGTGGCTGACAGTGTCGCCCACGCGGTGCGATACACCGTCGAACGGGTAATGGGGTTGCCCGTGGAAACCGTGAACGTCCACGTGCAAGGCCTTCGGGTCAGCAATCCGGATTGACTATTCCATGGCGAGCAGGACACCGGAGATGACACCTTCCCCCCCGCGATCCGAATTCTCCCTCCCGGCCTTTCCGGATTCCCCGGGCGCCTCCATCGACGGCAGGCTCCTCAAACAGCTTGTGCGCGCGGGCCTGATGTGGCTTAACACCAACCAACAAACCATCAATTCGCTCAACGTGTTTCCGGTGCCCGACGGCGACACCGGAACGAATATGTCGCTCACCATGCAAGCGGCCTTTCAGGAAATCGCGGAAAGCGATTCGTCCAACGCCGGCCTGGTGGCGCACAGCGTGGCCCACGGCGCGCTGATGGGCGCGCGCGGCAACTCCGGAGTCATCCTCTCCCAAATTTGGCGCGGGATCGCCCGCAGCCTGGATTCTAAATCGGAAATCGATCCGGCCGCGTTCACCCGCGCGTGGCAGGAGGCGCGCGATACGGCCTACAAGGGCGTCGTCCGACCGGTGGAGGGAACGATCTTAACCGTGGCCACCGACATCGCCCTGGAGGCTGAACGCGCGCAAGCCGAAGGCTGCTCGCTGGCGGAGTTGATGGGGCGGATCGTCGTCGCCGCCGACCTTTCGGTTCAGCGCACGCCGGAACTCCTTCCGGTCCTTCAGGAAGCCGGCGTGGTGGATGCCGGCGGGAAGGGCCTGTTCTTTTTTCTGGAAGGAATGCTGCGGTTTCTGGAGGGAAAATCTCTGGACCAGGCCGTGGATGCCGTGCCCCCGCTCTCTTCCCTGGATTTGAAACGGGCCGGGGAGTTCATCGAAGCGGGTCAGGATTTCGAAGTGGTGGTCGATTTTTCGCCCACGTCCCCGCTTGACGTGCCGTGGTTTTACCGGCAACTGGAAACCATGGGAACCTCGATTCAGGTCGGCCAGGGGGACGAGTTTTACCGGCTGCACATTCACGTTCCCACCGAGAAACGGTACGACCCGATCGACCTGACCATTCAACTGGGCACCGTTTCGAAAGTCGCCATCGAGAATCTCCAGGAGCAAACCGAGGGGCGCATAAAAAGGGATCCGGCCGGGAAAATAGAATTCCGCAAAGTCCAGCCGGGGCAAATTGCCGCCGTCGCCGTCTCGCCCGGCGCAGGATTGACGCGGGTATTCGCGAGCCTCGGCGTGTCGGCGGTCGTTCCCGGCGGGCAAAGCATGAACCCGAGCACCCAGGAAATCCTATCCTCCTTTGCCGGATTGCCGGCCGAAAAAATCATCATCCTGCCCAACAATAAAAACATCCTGCTGGCCGCTCAACAGACCAGCGCCCTGACCGGGAAAGAAATCGCAATCGTTCCTTCCCGCTCCATCCCGCAGGGCATCGCGGCCATGCTCGCCTTTCAAAACGACGGGGATCTCCAGGCGGTGTCGTCCGCGATGATCCAGGCGGTCGACGGGATCGAAAGCGGCGAACTGACCCAAGCCACCCGAACCGTGGAGCTGAACGGAATCCCGGTCGCCGAAGGACAGTTCATCGGGCTCCACAACGGCGAGCTCGTCGTCACCGGAAAGAATTTGGAAGAGGCGCTCTTAAATCTCCTGGTGAAGATGAAAGCGGACGCCCGCGAACTCATCACGTGCTATTGGGGGGAAGACCTGAACCCTTCCCAGGCGAACCGATTGGCGGATACGGTCCGCGCCGAATACCCCGCCCAACAGGTGGAGATCTACGAGGGCGGGCAACCCCACTATTTTCTTATCCTTTCGGTGGAATAACGGGGGGCGAGATGGCTCACAAGGCGCACGGCCCGGAAGCAATCGAAAATTCTCCGCACACGGAGCCCGGAAAAACCTTCCGCTCGCGAATCCACATCGTCACCGACAGCGCCTCGGCGTTTCCGAACGCCGAGACCGTTCGTCGTCCGGATGTGACGGTCCTTCCGCTCACGATCCACATCGGCACCCAATCCTTTTTGGAGCACGATGGAGACACGCTCGAGGAGATCCATTCCTTGATGGACTGCAGCGGCGCGCTGCCGGTGGTCGCCTCGCCCAGCGTGGAAGCCTTTCTTGCCACCTTTGAATGCATCTCCCAGCACACACGCAACATCCTTTGCGTGCACAGTTCCAGCCGGATCTGCCGCGCCGTCCGCAACGCGCGCACGGCGGCGGAGGCTTTTGCCGGCCGGATGAATATCATCGTGATGGATTTGCTCACCACTTCGGCCGGGGTGGGTTTTCTCATCGGGGAAGCCCTGCGGATCTCGGACCGGGGCGCGTCGCTCGAGGAGGTGGTGCGCGAGCTGCGCTACCTCGTGCCCAGAATGTACGCGGTGTTCTTTGTCGAAGATCTGGCCTACCTGCAACATACCGGTAAAATCAGCCGGTCGCAGGTGGTGCTGGGCGAGATGCTGGGGATCAAACCGTTTCTCTCCCTGGAGGAAGGCGGATTGATCCCGCTCGAAAAAGTGCAGACGCGGGAGCAGGCGGCGGAGAAGTTGGTAGAATTCATCGGAGAATTCACCCACGTGCGCCGGCTCGCGGTGGTATACAATGCCCACGACGGCCAGGCGGGCGGCCGACTGATGGTTCAGCGCGTACGCGAAGTATTTCCAGGTTGCCCGGTCTCTACCGCCCACTTGGGCGCTTCGGTAGCTTCAATTTTCGGCCCCCGTTCGACGGGGTTAATCATTTTCGATACGCCCGCCGCGGGTCGCGAAACGGTCGGGTGGGAGGCGGAAGAATGAACAAGGCCATCGGATTCGTCACGGATAGCACCAGCGATATCCCGGCGGAAGAAGCCGCGAAGTACGAGATCACTATCGTGCCGGCGAATATCATTTTCGGCGGCAAAAGTCTGCGCGACGGTGTGGATATTTCCCGTTCGGAGCTTTACCGCCGCATGGCTGCCGAACGGCTGCTCCCCACCACCTCGTCTCCCTCGGCCGGCGTCTTCGAGGAAACGTTTGAATCGATGTTGACCCGGGGGTTTCAGAAAGTCCTTTCCATCCATCCCGCCAGCAACCTGAGCGGAATTTTCAACGCCGCCCGCGTGGCGGCATCGCATTTCCCGGATCGGGTGGAAGTTCTCGAAAGCGGCCAGGTTTCGATGGGCACCGGGTTCCAACTCCTGGCGGCGGCTGAAGCCGCAGCACAGGGAGCAACAATGGAATCCATCCGCAACCTGATCGCCGAAACCCGCAAACGGGTTCACCTGGTGGCGCTGCTCGAAAGCCTGACCAATCTGGCGCACAGCGGGCGCGTTCCCATGGTCCTCGCCGGGATCGGCAATTTCCTGCAAATTAAATTGCTCATCTCCATCATGGAAGGAACTGTCAACCGCGTGGCGCAAGTCCGGACGCACTCGCGCGGCGTTGCGGTGCTGCTCGAACAAGTCCGGTCCTGGGGCCCGATCGAAAGTTTGGCGGTGGCCCACGCCAATGCGCGCAGCGCCGCGGATGCACTCATTCCGCAAATCGCGCAGAATATCCAGGGGGTCAATCGGTTGTTTCAGAAAAAGATCTTCATGGTCGAAATTTCTCCAGCCGTGGGTATTCACACCGGCCCGGGCGCGGTCGGGGTCATCGCGGTATCCGCCGCCACCAAAGAATAATTCCCGAAGCATTCCGGCCGCTGCATGAACCGTCAACCCATTTCCAAATTTATTTTGGACCGGCTCAGCGCAGCCGAAAACCGCGACGATTTGATTCTCGATGTCTGCCGGCGGGAAGGAATTCGGTGGCCTGAGGCGGAAGCGTTGGTTAGCCAGGTCGAGACGGGAGACGAGAAGATCATCCTCCGCCGCCAAAGTCCGATCGACCTGACCAATGCGTTCATGTATTCCCTGGCCGGGATGCTCATTACCGGATTCTCAGCCTACGTCCTTTTTTGGCCGGCCATACAGTCGAGGAACTTCTCGCTGGCGACTATTTTCTACGTGTTCCGATATGGATACCAGATGGCGCTGCTCCTTCTGATAGGATTGACTCTGGCGATCGGGGGAATGATCGCGTTTTTCGATACGATATTCCAATTAAACCGGAAATAACGTTTTCCGGATGAAGGAAAACCGAATTTCATGACGACCATACTCGAAACGCTGGGCAAGATGCTCCACAACGAAGCCGGAATGGGATATCTGGACCAGTGCGTCCAGGGCGGGTTCCAAAACTTTTCCGCCGCCTGGAGCGGGACGGCCAGAAAAGAATCAGTTCCGGACGCGCTCGTGATGCGGGTGGAGAGCTGGCTGGCGGAATACCATGGCCTGACGCGGGAAGCGCGCGAACAGTCGCTGCAGGATCTATTAAAGGAAGTGGAAGCGGCTCGCAAAGCGGAACCCATGGCAAACGGCGGCCCGAAAAATTCACCCGGCGCGAATTATCCGGCGGCTGCCTTCGACCGATCGAAAGAGTACAAGGCCATACCCGCCCCGCCCTCGCCAGCCGCAACCACCGAGCCGCCGCCGACCGCGCCTCCTGCGACACCCGCGGAACGGCCGGCTGCTTCGCCCACTGAGGCAACCCCGCTCACTTTGCGCGAGTTGCAGGCCCCGCTCCGCCGGTTGTTCGGCGTGGGGGATAAGAATACAGAATCCTTCCAACGGCTGGGTTTGAATACCATCGGCGATCTGCTCTGGTTCTTCCCGCGCCGGTACGTGGATTATTCCATGACCAAACCGATCAACCGGCTGTGGTATGGAGAGACGGTCACCGTCCTGGCGGCGGTCCGGGAAGCCGCCACCCGCCGGACCAAACGGGGCAGCATCACCGAAGTGACGGTCGCCGATGGAAGCGGCGAGCTGCTGATCAGTTTCTTCAACCAGCCCTGGATCGCCGACCGGTTGCGCAAGGGGCAACTCCTCGCCCTTTCAGGCAAGGTCGGACAATACCTGGGACGGCTGACGATGACCATGCCGGAATGGGAATTCCTCGAGCGGCAGCAGATCCGAACCGGGGGCATCGTCCCCGTCTACGCGCTGACGGCCGGGATCCACCAGAATTTCCTTCGACGGCACATTCACAGCGCGGTCACCCGGCTGGCCACCCGGCTGCCGGACCCGCTGCCGGAGCGCATCCTCGCCGAAGGAAAATGGATGCCGCTGGGGCAGTCGTTGCAGCAAATCCACTTTCCCACTTCCTGGGAATCGCTCAAGGGCGCCAAGGATCGGTTGGGATTCGAGGAGCTGTTGTATTTGCAGCTCGGCATCCTGCAGCAAAAACGAAATTGGATCTCGGCCGAAGCGCGGAAATATCCGCATCCTCCCGCGCTCGACGCTTTTCTCGCCTCTCTGCCGTACGCGTTGACCTCCGCCCAGCAAAAGGCGGTCGCTGAGATTCTTGTTGATCTAGATTCCGGGAAACCGATGAACCGCCTGTTGGAGGGCGACGTCGGTTCCGGAAAGACCGTGGTCGCGCTCGCGGCGTGTCTGGCGGTGGCTTCCCAAGGCGGTCAGGCGGCGTTCCTGGCGCCGACCGGTATCCTCGCCGAGCAGCATTTCGATCTGCTGCGCCGATGGATGACCGAGGGGCAATCCTTCCTACGGACCGAACAAATCGGGTTGCTGCTCGGATCCACGCCCGAATCGGAAAAACAGGAAGTCCGCCAGGGGCTGGCTTCCGGGCGGATCGCCGTCGTGGTCGGAACGCACGCCCTGCTGGAAAGCCCGGTGGATTTCGCCCGGCTGGATCTGGCGGTGATCGATGAGCAACACCGGTTTGGCGTGGAGCAACGCGCCGCCTTACGCGCCAAAGGCCGCAGCCCGCATCTTCTGGTGATGACCGCCACGCCCATCCCGCGTTCGCTGGCCCTGACCATTTACGGCGACCTGGATCTCAGCCTGCTCGATGAGATGCCCCCGGGGCGAAAGCCCGTTACGACCCGCATCCTGCTTCCCGGCGAACGCGAGCGGGCATACGCCTTCATCACCGGCCAATTGCGCCAGGGCCGTCAGGCCTTCGTCATTTGCCCGTTGATCGAAGAAAGCGAAACGAACGAAGCGACGGCCGCCGTGGAGGAGCATCGCCGCCTGCAAGAAAGCATCTTTCCCGAATGGAAACTGGGATTGCTCCACGGTCGGATGCGGGCCGACGAAAAGGAGGAGACCATGCGCCGCTTCCGCGAAGGCTCGCTCCACATTCTCGTCTCCACCTCGGTCGTGGAGGTGGGCGTGGACGTGCCCAACGCCTCGGTGATGATGGTCGAGGGCGCCAACCGGTTCGGTCTGGCGCAACTTCACCAATTCCGCGGACGGATCGGGCGCGGGGAATATGAATCGTATTGCATCCTGGTGGCCGATAGCGAAGACCAGGCGGAGAACGAGCGCCTGCGGGCGATGGAGGAAGTACAGGATGGGTTTGTCCTGGCCGAACGGGATTTGCAGCAGCGCGGTCCGGGGGAGTTCTTCGGCACCCGGCAATCCGGATTTGCCGAAGCCGACATCGCCCGTCTTCTGGACGTCCGGCTGATCGAACAAGCTCGCGCCACGGCGCAACGCGTTTTTACCCAGGATCCGGATCTGCAGTTGCCGGAACACCGGCTGATGGCCGAGCGGCTGGCTTCCCGCTGGAGTTCCCGATCAGGTGAAATTTCCTGATCCGGGACCCGGAGGAGCCCGGCGTCTGGGCGGATCCTCAAAAAAAGAGTTGACCATCCGCGAAGATAACGAACTATCAGAGAAGGGATGACCATGGTCCGAGCTGTGTTTCCAGGAACCTTCGATCCGATTCATTTTGGGCACATCGACATCGCCCAGCGCGCCGCGCGCATTTTCGATGAAGTGGTGATCGCCGTGTACGACCGGCCGCTCAAGACGCTGCTCTTCAGCCCGGAGGAGCGAATCGAGTTGACGCGCAGAGCCTTCGCGGATAAACCGCAGTTCCGGGTGATCGGCTACCGCAGTCTGACCGTCGAGTTGTGCCGGAAAATCGACGCGCGCGTCATCGTCCGCGGTTTGCGGGTCTTTTCGGATTTCGAACACGAATTCCGCATGGCGCTGGCCAACCACCGTCTGGCGCCCGATGTCGAAGTGGTGGCGTTGATCACAAGCGAGGAACATTCGTTCCTCTCCTCTTCGACCGTGCGCGAGATCGCTTCGCTGGGAGGCGACGTGAGCAGCATGGTCCCACCCTTCGTTTCGGAGGCCGTGATCCGGCGGTTTGCCGAGCTCGGCGACGAGGGGCCGCGCCTGGTTCCACTCACCTCGCTCCGGGATTAGCACCCGCGGATGAATTGACGGGAATCACGCTTCGGTGTACCCTACGGTATGGAAATTGCACCAGGAAATGCAACCACCCGGCGCTCGGCGTGCGGCCTTCGGAGGCATGGATGGACATCCTTCACCTGGTAGACCGGCTGGAGGAACTGTTCAATAGCGGTTTTCATATCCCCCTGACGAACGAGACGGCGGTGAATGAGGATCGGTTTCTGGAACTCATCGACCAGCTGCGCATTGCCATTCCCGAGGAAGTGAAAAAAGCGCAACAGGTGATGAGCCAGCGCGAGCAATTCCTGGCCCAGGCCCAGGAAGAGGCGCAGCGGACGGTGGATTTGGCCCGCGAACGCGTCGAATCCCTCGTCCAACATGAATCCATCACTTCGGCCGCCGAATCGCGCGGCGAACAGATCGTTCAACAGGCGCGCGAAGACGCCGCCGCCATCCGAACCGAAGCCGACGATTACGTATTGGAATCTTTATCGCGATTGGAAGCCGAAATGAGCCGGTTGTTGTTACAAGTTCGAAACGGGATCGCAAAATTAAACGAAGAACATACCCAGGAACGGGAATCGTAGGTTAACCACCGTATCCGTGCAGGACGAAAGGCGAGGCATGAACCTCGCCTTTTTTATTGACCCGCGATGAGGCGCGGGTGAACGCGATCGGAGAGCTGCTCTTGCTTTGTAAAGGATAACAGCCAGTCTGCAGGTTTTTTATTCCTGGATTACGGTGATACCCGCCCCTGCGCCCCTGGCTATGGTTATCGAAACATCATTTTAATTTCTTCCGGCACCGGCGGCATGGCTCCCGGGCTGGCACAGACAAACGATGCCAACCGGTTGGCGCAATCGTTAAGTCTTTCCGCATTCATATTACGCAGCATCCCGACGGCGATCGCGGCCGCAAAAGCATCCCCCGCCCCGATGGAATCCACCACCTTCCCAGGTGATCCTCCATGAACAAATTTCCGGCCCGCACCGTAGAGCACGCTCCCCTTTTCCCCCTTGGTGAGCACGATCCATCGCAACCGATGGCGGCGCATCAATTCCGCCGCGACGGCGTCTTCCCCGCCGGCGATCGAGAACGTCCCGGCCAGGGCGCTCAATTCCTCGTCGTTCATTTTCAGGACGTTCGCAAGGGCAAGCAATTCTTCGATCACGCTCCTGGAGAAGAAAGGAGCGCGCAGGTTGAGATCCAGAATGCGCAAAGTCTCGGATCCGACCTGGCGGAGAAAATCCTGGATGGTCTTCCGGGACGCCGGCCCGCGCTGGGCCAGCGTGCCGAAGCATACGGCGTCGCACGTTGCAGCCAGTTCGCGCAATTGCGGGCTCTCGGGCAGAAAATCCCAGGCGGCGCTTTCGCCGATGGCATACGCCGGCTTCCCCTGCGGATCGATCCTGACGGCAACGGTGCCGGTCGGGTGGAGCTTGTCGGCCGAAAGGAACTCACGGCTCAAGGACAGATCGTTCCACCGCTCGAGGATTTCTTTCCCCAGGGAATCCTTCCCAACGCAGGAAACCAGCAGCGGCTGAACGTCCTCCCCTCCGATTTCCCGGGTGTGGAAAATAAAATTCGCCGGAGCGCCGCCCAGCACTTTGCCCGCGGGAAGGACGTCCCACAGGACCTCTCCAATACCGACGATGACGCGTATTTCCGCAGCCATGCCCAGCCTCACTTTCTCCCAAACCGCCGCGCGAGGAGCTCCATCGGGAGGTGGATCATCGTTGGGCGGCCGTGCGGGCAGGTGCGCGGAGCGGAGCACTGTTCCAGCGCGCGGATCAGCGCCGACTGCTCCTCAGGTCCAAGCACCTGTCCCGCCTTGACCGCGGCGCGTTTGCACACGCGTGCGATCAGGCGCGCTTCCGCCTCGGCCGACAGGGGCGTTTCATCCTCCTCGAAATCCTCCACCGCCGCGAGCAGCGCGTCCTCCGGCTTCAAGGCACCCAGCAATTGCGGGATGGCGCGCACGCGGTATGCCGAGCCGCCGAACGGCTCCACCTCGAACCCGATGCTTGCCAGGACACCCAACTGCCCTTCCAGCGCCGAAGCCTGGACCGTCGAGAGTTCCACCACTTCCGGTGAAAGCAACCGCTGAGAAATATGCAGACCCGGTTGTTCACGCCGCATCGCCTCGAACAGCACCCGTTCGTGCGCCGCGTGCTGATCGATCAAATACAAACCATCCGGCCCTTCGGCCACCAAGTAGGCGGCGCCGATCTGACCAACGGCACGTAAAAGCGGTATCCGCCCCGCGCTGCCGATCGGCGCCGCCGGGGGGATCGTTACCGCCCCGTCTGCGGCCGCAGCGGCGGGCTGGTGGTCCAACATCCATCCCGGCTCGGGGGCCGTGTTCCGGCCAATGATTTGCCCCGGATTCGGGTGTTCCTCCCAGGCGCGCGCGCCCGGAACGGTTGGGCTTGTTTTCAGCGCTTGCCGGACGGCGCGTTGGAGCGCGGAAAAAACAGCCGACGGATCGCGGAATCGCACTTCGGCTTTCGCCGGATGCACGTTGACATCCACTTCATCCGGCGGCATCTCCACGAAAATCGCGCCGAACGGATAGCGGCCGACCATCAGCAACGTGTGATAGGCCTGCACCACCGCGGTGGTCAACGCCGGATCGGCGATCGAGCGTCCGTTGACAAAGAGCAGTATGTCTTTGCGGGTAGAGCGCGAAAGGTCGACCGGGCTGACGTACCCACCCACCCTGAGAGGCCCCTCGAGCACAGCGGCCGAGAGGTCGATCATGCGTTCGGCGGCATCCAATCCAAACACCGCCGCCAGCACTTCACGCCGGTTTCCATTCCCGTTCCCGGATTGCGTCTCGCGCCCTTCCTGCGAGAGCCGGAAGCGGACGGCAGGATATGCCAGGGCGTAGCGAGCAACGAGCAAATCGATCTGGCGCCGTTCCGCGGCCTGGTTTTTGAGGAATTTTCGCCGGGCAGGAACATTGAAGAAAAGATCCTCCACCGTCACCACGGTTCCTTGCGGAGCGCCAACCGGCGCGGGCGCCTCGACACGCCCATCTTCCGCGGTCAGGCGCATTCCATGCGGCTGAGCCCGCCCGCGGCTAAGGAGCGTCAGGCGCGCCACCGCGGCGATGGACGCCAGCGCCTCGCCGCGAAATCCGAGCGTGCGGATGGAATCCAAATCTTTAAGCGCGGTGAGTTTGCTTGTGGCGTGCCGCTCCAGGGCGAGCCCGATCTCGGCCGGATCGATCCCGTCCCCGTCGTCGGCGACGGAGATTTTCCGGCGTCCGCCGTCTTCCGTCTCGATGAAAATGTTGCGCGCGTGAGCGTCGAGGGAATTTTCGACCAGTTCCTTAACCACCGAAGCCGGGCGTTCCACCACTTCGCCGGCCGCAATCTGCGAGGCGACCTCCGGGGAAAGAACGCGGATGCCCATCGCTATTCGCCGAATTCAAGTTCGAAATCGGTCTGGTCGGTGAACTCCTCGGTGGGGACGATCTCGATTTCTCCGAACAGGTCGGTTTGCCGGGCAATCACATGCCGGCGTTTGACCAGCTCGAGCATCGCTAGAAAGGCCACCACCACTTCGATCCGAGTCTGCACGCCGCGCATCATCCGCGAGAACACCGCGCGGCCCTCGCCGCGGATGCTCCGGACGATAAGGCGGATTTGATCGCGGATGGTCACTTTGGGCGCGCTGACCATCGTACCCAGCTGGGGAGGTTCCGGACGGACGGCCAGCGCATCCTGCGCGGCCTGTTTGAGCGCCGCGAGGGAGAGGCGGCTCCAATCGAAGCGCGGCGGGACTTTGGGAGGAGGAGCCAACCGCAGGAATGTCCGCAGTCCGGCCTCCTCCCGGTGGTGCAGCAGCAGCGCGACATCCTTGAATTGTTTGTAGAGCCGCAGCTGGCGCGCCAAAGCATCGCCCGGATCTTCTTCGCCGGCTTCGCGTTCGGGCGGACGCGGTAGCAGGGCTTCGCTTTTAATTTGCAGGAGGCGCGCCGCGACGACGACGAACGCCGCAGCCAAGTCCATGCGCTGTTCCTGCATCGCGCGCAAATAGCCCAGGAACTGGTCTGTGACCTGCGCCAAGGCCACCCGGGTGATGTCCAGCTCCGCGCGTTCAATTAAATGAAGGAGCAAATCCAGCGGACCTTCGAAGACGGGCAGTTGAACGGTATAGGCGGGTGCTTGCATGGATTATCCCGGATGGAAAACGCGAAAAGGCGGAGCCATGGCGGATTAAAAAGCGATTATACTGCATCGACGTACGCATCGGCGGTGATATACTCGAACCAATCAGGGAACATCATGGCTAGAGAGCTCACGGAAATAAATGCGCAATGGACGGGCGCTCTCGGGTTTGAAGCCAAGAACCCGCAGGGGGCGTCGATCCGGATGGATTCGATCCCAGCGGGCGCCGCTCCCACGCCGATGGAATTGGTTTTAATGGCGCTGGCGGGTTGCACCGGCATGGACGTGGTCAGCATCCTTGAAAAAAAACGGCAACCCGCGACGTCGATCGAAATTCACGCGCGCGGCAAACGCTCCGAAGATCACCCTCGGGGATACGTCGAAATCGAAATAGAATACGTGCTCTCGGGTGCGCAACTGAGCGCCGAGGCGGTGGCGCGCGCAATCGAACTTTCTATCAATAAATATTGCTCGGTCGGCGGGATGCTCGCCAAGGCCGCCGCCCTGCGGACGTCCTTCCGGATCGTGTCCGGGGAGAAGCCAACCCATGAGTGAAGTCCGTCTGGACTGGTTGCAAGGCAAGACGTTCGTGGGTACCGATAGTACGCGGCATGCCATTGTGATCTCTCCTCCGGACGGAGCTACCGGCGCGGGCGTCAAACCCTCCGACCTCCTTCTCCTGGGTCTGGCTTCGTGCGCCTCGGTGGATCTGATCGACATTCTGGGCAAGAAACGCCAACCCCCGGACCGCATGGAAGTGCGTGTGGAGGGAGTTCAGGAAGCGGAACCTCCCTGGACCTTCCGGAAAATACATATGCACTTTACGTTCCAAGGGGAGCTTCTGCAATCTTCGGCGGTCGAGCAGGCGATCCGCCTTTCGGAGGAAAAATATTGTTCCGTTGCGGCGACAATCCGCTGCGCCGCGGAAATCACCACTTCGTACGAAATTCAACCTCCTCCCGCCGGGAAATCAGCCTGAATCAGCGGGCGGCGAGGACCATCGCCAGCGCAGCCAAACCCCATCCAGGAGCCATTTTTTATGACCGATCCCATTCATGTCACCGATGCCGAATTTGACGCCAAGATTTTAAAGTCCGAACTTCCGGTTGTGGTCGATTTTTGGGCGACGTGGTGCGCCCCCTGCCGGGCGATCGCCCCTACCCTCGAACGGATCGCCATGGAATATTCCGGCCGTCTACTCGTTGCCAAAGTGGACGTGGATGAGAACCCGGTGTACGCACAGCAATTCGGAGTGCAGGGAATTCCCACCCTGCTCCTGGTTCACCAGGGAAAAATCGTCAACCGCATCGTCGGAGCGCTGCCGGAAGCCCGCTTGAAAGCGTCGGTGAAGGATTTTCTCGATCAAATCGCGGCCCCCTCACCCGGGCTTGCCACACCCGGCGGCTCGTGATAAGATAAATCCGTTCCGGTGAATCGGTTAACGTTTGTGGAAAAGTGGGCAACCCCCACTTTTCTTTCTATCTGGCAGAGGTCACCCTCTCCATGGAGTAAAGCTACGACATGAGAAACGAGTTTGCACTTGCCTTCAACGAAGTGCTGGAGCATTACGGACTGCCGCGCGAATCCGTCCTGGAGGTTGTGCAGGCGGCGATGGTCAACGCCTACCGTAAGGCGGTCAACGCCTCCACGGCCCAGCAAGTGGAAGCCGTCGTCGACCTGACCAAAGGGACGATACAGATCCTGGTCGAAAAGGAAGTGGTCGACGACGTCGCCGATGAACGGACCGAGGTCGCGCTGACCGACGCCCAGAAAGTGAATTCCAAGGCGCAACTCGGGGATCTCATCCTCATCGACAGCACGCCGGAAGATTTCGGGCGGATCGCCACGCAGGCCGCCAAACAACAAATCCACCAGAAACTGCGCGATTCCGAGCGCGAAAAGCAGTTCGAAGAATGGTCGGCCCGCAAAGGCGAGATCGTCCACGGCACCGTGCAATCCATCGGGGCAGCCGGGATCACCGTATCCTTGGGCCGCGCCGAAGCGACTCTCCCCAAGCGCGAACAGCTTCCCACCGAACGATATAAACCGCGCGATCGCATCCGCGCGGTGTTGATGGAGGTCGCCAAAACCAGCCGCGGACCGCAAATCGTCCTCTCGCGCGCCGACCGCAACATGCTGCGGCGCCTGCTGGAGGCGGAGGTCCCGGAAATCTACCAGGGCATGGTGGAGATCAAAGGCATCGCGCGCGAACCGGGGCTGCGTTCCAAGGTGGCCGTCGCGGCGATGCAGCCCAATCTCGACCCGGTCGGCGCCTGCGTGGGAATGCGCGGCGGGCGCATTCAGGCCATCGTGCGCGAATTACACGACGAGAAGATCGACGTCATCGAATGGAATCCGGATCCGGCCTCTTTCATCGCCAAGGCGCTCAGCCCGGCGCGCGTTTCGGGAGTTTACCTTGACGACGATCCGGTGCGCGGCCGGACGGCCTTGGTGGTGGTATCGGAAGACCAGCTGAGTCTCGCGATCGGCCGCGAGGGCGTGAACGCGCGCCTGGCGGCCAAGCTCACCAGCTGGCGGGTGGACATCAAGAGCGTGGCCGAAGCGGCGGCCGACGCCGTGCAAAAAATAGGCAAGGAGGAGATCCTCGCCGCGTTTGCCGAAGCTCAGCAGTCTTTGATCGTTCAGGTGCAGGACGCCCTGGCGCGCAAGGCCGAAGGCAAACCGCTGCCGCCGGAAGATTACAACGCCATGACCCAATTTGTCACCATGGTGGAGCGGACCCTCGCCGAACAGCGCGAAGGCCGGCGCAAAGCCCAAACCCGGCGTCTGGCGGAAATCCGAAAGAACATTCCGAAGGCGGCCTACGCCCGCCCGCTCGATAGCTTGGGGCTGGGCGAACCGCTTCAGCAGGCGCTCGTCGGGTCGGGGTTGGAATCCATCGGGCAATCCT
>CAWADT010000013.1:0-349443 GCA_963780865.1 uncultured Chloroflexia bacterium
AAGATCCTTTCTGAAACAATAAATCCATCATTCCACCATAACGATATCTTTCCGAATTGCAGCCAGATTATTCCGAAGAATCTAAATATTACAAATTTGATAAAAAGTACATTATACTCCATCTTTTGATGAGATGAATTGATCTTTTAAATAAATAGGCTTACCTTCAGAATTCATTTTTTTATGTCGTTATTCTTATTTAATCAATTCTTAATTAATTTTGAATTATTTATTTACATTATATATATTCTTTGTTTTAATTGTCATAATATTGATATTAATATTTATTATTCTTTCTTGATTAGAAGTTTATCTCATATGCTATTTGGGCTGTAGTTGAAGGTCGTGAAGTTGTTGACCCTGAATTCTATGATGATAAAATACCTACATTTATTACAAGTGATGATAATTGAAAATTCGTTATTTCACTGGTTATTGAGATCGGTTTGATAGTGGCTGTTACTATTGCAAATGATTTTAAAATTATTCCATTGAGCCAGAGATAATTTCTGGATTTCAGGCTTATTTTTTTTAATCTATTATTACCCATGAACTTATTGTTAAATTAATTTCTAATTCTGATTTTCAAGAGGCTTTTTTTCTTATCGTTAATTGCTAATTTGGTTGGTCTTATTGCTGTTAAAGTAATTCTAGGTATTTGATTATGGTCTGTGGGTTTATGAACCACTCTTAATTAATATCATATCTTGGTCCAAATTATCCTATTCATAATGAATTGTTTATAGATTATGTAATTTTAAATTAGGTTTTTCAGTTTTCATTACCTTTCTAATCATTTTCTAGAAAATTAGGATTTATTTAATTACTTATAATATTTATCGGATGATTCTAATCATTTTTTATTTATTGATTGATTTGTTATTTGTTTACTTATGATACAATTTAACTATTTAATTTTTTGAGCATTACCATTTCTTATAGATCTTGTTCAAATGATCGAACCAATGGAGTGTTGGCATTACTTGACTATTTCGAAGATGGCTACTGTATTTATTAGATATTTGCCTATTTAATTTAAACCACATTTTTTTGATAATCTCTCGACTTTAAATGTTAGCTAACTGGAATTAGTAATTTTGGATCATAATGTAAAGAACCCTATCGAGAGTATTTTTCGATTGATTAGGATTTAAAGCTTTCAGTTTTGAGTTATTCTATTTCACTTGGGAGATGTTATGAAGGTCTCTTAATCATTTACTATTTCTTGATAAAATTAGAAAGTTGTTTAATTTCTGTAATTCAATTTGGTGAAGCTAGATTTAAAAATTGATTATTCTTGTTCTTGCACAGTTCTCGAATCAATAGTCTAATTTTGCAAATTTTTACATATTTCTTGAAGAGTCTATGAATAATCATTCTTTTTTTTCATGCTTAGATCCTTAAGGATTAAAGTATCCCTTAGAAAGTGTTAATTTTTTTATTTCTGTTCTTCTGTTTCATCATCTTATTCTAAAGAGTTAACGGGAGAAGGTTTTTCTCCAACGATTCCTTTAGGTGGACGGTTAGGTTTTTTTCGATTTTCATCTTCGATTATTTTTGCTATTCGATAGTATTCAAATTTCCTTTTTTTGTCGTAGTATTTATTGAGAACAGTGCATGTAGGTTCCATAAATAACCTTGGAATATCCGTATGGAACTGAAATATTATTACAAAATTGAAATACTTTATAGTATTCAGCAAGAAGAGTATTTTTTAAGGATATTCACTTTAGAGGTATAATCTTTTTAAGAATTCATCCTAATAATCATAGAGAATTGAAATATACTTCATCATCAAGAGTAAGATAATCCTTAAATCGCACATTTGCTTAGCTAACAGTTTCAGAGAGAATTTCATTAATATCTCTGGTGAAATAATAATTTTATGATTGGGAGTATTTTTGGAATAAAGATTGTTAAATGAAAACCCAAGGGAATCAAATAAATCGGGATGTCTATTCAATTTCAATTTATCTTATTGAACGAATTTTAGCTGTGCATTTCGGAATAGAATTAACTCATGTAAGACTTGATCTCAAGCTAACTCTGGTGGAATGCCGCCGTGTGGCTCGTGTTGCTGGTTCAGAATGTTCCGCTCCATTTCCTCTACGTTCGCTACCTCAGCCGCGCCATCCGCTCGGTGGAAATGCGGCTTCGATCGGCGCTCTGCCGGCGGCTGCAGCATCTCTCGATCGGCTATTACACGCGCACCAGCGCCGGCGTGCTGCAATCCAAAGTGGTGCGTGACGTCGAGGCGGTGGAGCAGATGATCCGCATGTCCTTCGACAGCGGTTTGGCGGCCGTCTCCGGAATGCTCGGCGCGATGGTCATCACGGCCATTCGCGCGCCGCTCTTCCTGCCGGTGTTCTTGGTCATGGTTCCCATCTCCGCAGCCCTGGTGTTGATGCTGCGGGGATTCCTCTCGCGGCGCAACCAGCGGTTCCGCCGGGAAATGGAACGCATGGCGGCCCGCATCTCGGAGATGACCAATCTGATCCCGATCACCCGCGCGCACGGCCTGGAAGAAAACGAATTGACGCGCATGGAGCAGACGTTTTCCGAATTACGGAATTCCGGATTGGAACTCGACGCCGCGAACGCGGTCTTCGGATCCCTCGCTTGGCTTGCGTTCAATATTTTTAATGGATTGTGCCTGGTCGCCGCCGCGCTGCTTTCCTATACGGGCCTCATCCCGATCCAGGTCGGCGACGTGGTGATGCTGACCAGTTACTTCACCAGCCTCACCGGATCCGCGATGGCTCTGGTCAACCTTTTGCCGATTATCAGCAAGGGATTCGAATCCGTCCATTCCATGGGGGAGGTGCTCGAATCGCCTGACTTGGAGCAGAACGAGGGCAAACAGACCCTCTCCGCCGTCCGGGGAGATTTTGAGTTCGACGGCGTCAGCTACCGCTATCAGGATAATGAAGAATCCGCGATTCACGATATCGATTTGCGCGTCGAAGCCGGGGAGACGATCGCCCTGGTGGGACGGTCCGGGGCGGGAAAATCCACGATCGTAAATCTGGTGGTCGGTTTCTTCCGCCCCACTTCCGGCCGGCTGTTGCTCGACGGACGGGATATGGATACGCTGGATTTGCGCACCTACCGCCGGTTCCTTTCCATCGTTCCGCAGGAATCGATCCTCTTTGAGGGGACCGTCGAGGAGAACGTCACTTACGGTTTACAGGGAGTCAGCCGGGAGAAAGTCCGGAACGCCTTGCTCTCCGCCAACGCCCTCGAGTTCGTCGAGCAGATGCCCAACGGACTGGAAACAAGGATCGGGGAGCGCGGCGCAAAATTATCCGGCGGACAAAAGCAGCGTCTGGCGATCACGCGCGCTTTGATCCGCGATCCGCGCGTGCTGATCCTGGACGAAGCGACCTCCGCGCTGGATGCCGAATCCGAAGCGCTCATTCAGGAGGCTCTGGAGCGGCTGATGAAAGGCCGGACGACGTTTGTCGTCGCCCATCGCCTGTCCACGATCCGGAACGCGAATCGGATCGTCGTGTTGCACGAGGGCCGGATCGTGGAAAGCGGCACACACGGCGGACTGCTTTCGAAAAAAGGAATTTACGCGCGTCTGCAGGCGAATCAATTGGAGTAGGCGCGGTCGGATCTTTCCGGTATGGAAAGATGGCGCGAGGTGAAAGGAAAGACCGTGGAGGAAGAAAAATGTCCATTCCCGCACCAATACTATTGATTGACCTCGCAAAAATGATCGACCACTCGCTTTTGCATCCAACTCTGACCGACCAGGGAATTCTGGCGGGGTGCGCACTGGCGAGGAAATACAACGTCGCCACAGTATGCGTTAAGCCGTACGCCGTGGCGATGTCGCGCGATGCCTTGGCCGGATCCGATGTCGGGGTCTGCTCGGTGATCGCCTTCCCCCACGGCAACAGCACAACCGCGATCAAGGTGGCGGAGACGATCCAGGCGATCCGCGACGGTGCGGCCGAGATCGATATGGTCGTCAATATCGGCAAAGCGCTGGGGGGCGATTGGAAGTATGTGTCCGATGAGATTCGGGCTGTAAATGACGTCTGTCTTTCCCGGGGCGCCCTTTTGAAAGTAATTTTGGAAACCGATTATCTGCAGGATGAACAGATCATCCGGCTGTGCGAGATCTCCTCGCAATGCCAGGCGGCTTTTATTAAAACCTCCACCGGATACGGTTTTGTCAAACAACCGAATGGTTTCTATTCCTACGCCGGTGCGACCGAGCATAATGTGGGCGTGATGCGCGCGCACGCTTCGCCCGCTGTGCGGATCAAGGCGGCGGGCGGCATCCGCTCCCTCGACGACCTGCTGCGCTTCCGCGCGCTCGGGGCCGCGCGCATCGGCGCCACCGCGACGGAGGGTATTCTGGAAGAGGCGAAGAAGCGCGGGTACCGTTAATCCATAGCAGGGCAGGTTTCGGAAAAGCGCGGCAACCATTGGCCGGAGCGGCCACCCGCCAATTGGATACAGACCAGCGTGATGACCAGGGCGCCCCGATCTGCACGCGGGTTAATCAGTCACGCGGCGGTTTCTTTGAGGTCCATCGGGCGGGGCACGCGGAGAAGATATTCTGCAACGAACAATCCGCTGGATGGATCGGGGTAAAAAATAGAATATAATTTAAGGAATGATCGTTCGGTGGATCGTTCCGACTTTTTTATTGTCCGCGGCCGCCGGATGTGTTTTCATTCCAAATTATCCCGCTCCGACCCACACCATATCAAAACCCGTTTGCGAAACGGCGGGAACGACTCAGCCGCTTACGGTCGCTCCCAATGTGGAGATTCTTCTATATCTCCCGCCCTGTTACAACCCAAAGACCAAAAACCCGTATCCGGTTCTGTACTTGCTGCCCGGTTTCAGCGGGAACGAAAGCGATTGGTTCGACCACGGCGCGGACAAGACGGCGGATGCATCCATTCTGGCGGGAGATATTCCACCTTTTCTCATGGCCGCCATCGGCGACATCTCCTACGATTTGGATTCCCACATCGTGTTCGAGACCGTTCTTCCCTACGTCGAAAGCCATTATCCGGTCGGAAAGGACCGCCGTTTACGCGCGGCGGCGGGCGGCTCGTACGGCGGGGCCGCCGCCTACCACCTCGCATTCAAACACCCAGAACTTTTTTCCAGCGCGGGAGTTTTCGGCAACGGCGCGGCGCTGGGGGAGGAGGATTCCATTCGCCAGTGGCTGGCCGCCATTCCAAAGGATATGCGGCCGCGCGTGTTTCTCAATGCGGGCCTGAGCGACACTTATATGCTGGACCGAGCCAAGGTTCTTATCCAACTTCTGGATGCAGCCGGAGTCAGCCACACCGAGATTTTCAGCGCCGGTGGACATTCCTACGTCTATTGGGGCAGTAATTTTCCCGCGTATTTCCGCTGGTTGGCCGAGGATTGGAGATGAAAAACCAATGAATGACCGCGCGGCTTACCGCGTAGTCATTCATCGATCACCGGTTGATTTCATGCGCCGGCGGCAGGAGGATCAGGTTGAGATCGCTGATAAACCCCCTTCGACCGGAGCAAATCCCGCATAATACGCGGGACAAGCGCTCCGTTCTAGCAACAGCCCTCGCCAAGAACGCGAGGGGAGCCGCACGGCTCAAAGCCGGGCTTTAAAGCCGGATTCTTCCGGCGTTGTTATTAGGCGGAGGATTTATCCTCCGACGAGCGGACTTTTTCAGCGATCTTAGGTTTTATAAAAACAGTCAGCAAGTAAGGAATATTTCCGCCGCCTATTTTTGAATCGGGCGAAAATCCCAACGCGAGCCGGTTATTTTCTTTGATCGTTATTCCCGCTCGATTATGCCACCCAAAAATTAAATGCAAATAGCATGGCTAAAAAACCCATGAGCGTAACGCTGAGAATCGTCCAGGCGCGGTCGAAAGCATGGTTCTTTCCCCAATATGCCAACATGTAAAAGACCGCCGGAGCCGCCAGAATATAGCGCTGCATGCTCTGGGCCGGACCGCTGCCCCAGGCAATGATCAGGACGGCCAGGCTGAACCAGGCGATCTCCGGTTTGCGCCGGAGGCAGGCGATGCAGGTCGCCGCGCCGACCCCCAGCCCGAGGAATTCGGTCAGGAAATACGCCGTGGCTTCGGGATTGCCATGGAACATGCTTTTATAGGCCGTGGCCCAATTGAAAAAGGCGGAACCGAAGTCCAGGAAGCCGCGGCCGAAGAATGCCGTCTCCACGAAGTCGAACGTTATCCCCAGGCGTGAAAATTTCCAGATCAGAAACGCGATCAGCGGGGCAAAAGCGAGAATCATCTTTCCAAAGGAGATCAAGCTCTTGCGGTTGGGGGCTCGCAGCCAGTGGTAGAGCTGGCGCCATTCCATATCGATATCAAGCCAGTCGCCGGTTCGGAACCAGGTAATCGCCATCGGGATGATCAGCGCCACGCCCACGGCCTTGGTCAGCGTGGCGGCGGCGCCCAGGAGGCCCGCCGGAATCCAATACCAACCGCCGCGGCGAAGCAGCGCCAGGCAGGTAAAAGCCAATCCGATGAAGAGACCTTCCGTATAGACCTGGATCAGGAAGAAACCCGTCGGGAAGATAAGCAAATAAAATACGGCCCGCATCGCCCCGTCGTGTTCAAGGGTGTCGCGGCAGATGTCGTACAGGGCGAGCATTCCCAGCAGGGTCCCTAGCGCCGAGACGAGAACGCCCGCCAGGGTGGCGGTCGCCGTAGGGTTCAGCCCAAATACGCTCAAAGGCATGGCCGCCAGCGAGATTGTCCATGGATAGAGCGGGAAGAAGGCATAGGCCAGCGAAAAGGAATCCCCGGTGCCCTCATACGGCCGGTTGTCGATCATCACGGTATTGTTTTCAAAGGTTGTGATCCCGGTCCTGGTAATATGCGGGATGCGCGGGTCGTCATAGCCGCCGACGGCGATCCCCAGATAGTATTCCGAATCCCAGGCTACCTGGTTGTTCATGAACGGGTCCAACAGAAACGGATGTCCCTTTTGATAGGTGTTGGGATTGGTGTCTTCGGTCGTCCAGGGCTGTGAGTTGTCGGGAAACACAGGTTGCAGCCGGGCCGTCGCGAGCGCTTGAAAACCGATCACGATGATCGCCCAGGCCAGCCAGATCAGTACAATGTTCCGGAGGGTGATTTTGGTCATGGCAGACTCACTTTTCTATCCCGGTTACCACCATATCCTGCATGAAGTAGCGCTGCGCCAGGAACAGGACCACCACGGGAATGATCATCAGCATGATGGCGCTCGCTTGCAGCATCTCGGGCGTGAACCCGAAGCTGACGAAGTTCTGGGCGCTGAACGACATGGTTTGGAGATCCTGGCGGGTGCCCAGGAACAGGCTGGACATGCGCATCTCGTTCCAAGAGTTGAAGAACTGCAGCAATCCGACGGTCACCACCGCCGGAACGGCCTGGGGCAGGATAATGGAGATCAAGGTGCGAAGGGGTCCGGCGCCGTCCAGCATGGCGGCCTCGTCCAGGTCGCGCGGGATGGTTTTAAAATTCTGGCGTAGCAGGAAAATATAGATGGCGTTGCCGAAGAAACTTGGGACGATGAGGGGGAGGAAACTGCCGTTCCAGCCCAGGACGCGCGAGTAGATCACGAAGTTCGGCACCAGGGTGATGCTGTCGGGGATCATGATGGTGGCGATCAACAGGAGGAACAGGAGCTGCCCGCCGGGAATGCGAAAACGGGAGAAGCCGTAGGCGACGGCAATCGAAGAAAGAAACATGCCCAATTCCGCAAAGAGGACGACGATGAACGAATTGCGGAGTTTGTTCGGGTAGTCGATGGCATGCCAGAGATTCTCGAAATTGGCGAAGGTGATCGACGGCCGGTAGGTGTCTTGCAGAGTCCGCCAGGAGCCGTCCCAATGGATCAGCCCCGCGCCCGGATTGGCCGGATCGATGAATTCGCTGTAGGCTTTAAATTTGTTGATCAGCGCCCAATGTTCCACCCCGCTCGCGGTGGGTACGTTGTAGACGTCGTATTCGGAACCCTGGTAGGTGAATTTTTCCGTTGCGGCGGGATAAATAGGGGAAGTGACGTCGGACAATTGGGCGTGGGTCTTTACGGCCGTTACGGCCATATACGTCAGCGGCGAGAGATAGAGCAGGACGGCGATCCAAATGAAAATATTAAGAATCGCGGAACCTGTAAAATCCCAGAGGCGGAAGGTCAAGGTGGAGACGTTGAAGAGCCGGCGCAGCCCGTGCGGATTAGAATTCTTCATTGTCCACCTCCTCCGGAAAGTGGACCCAATAGCGCGCGGTGCCGAAAACCGCCAGGGTGATGACCAAGACTACGGCGAACATCACCCACGCCAGCGCGCTGGCGTACCCTAGATCGGAAAAGGAGAACATCTGCTGAGAAATATATCCTTCCATCGGCGAAAGACTGAAGTTGAAGGGCAGCCCGCGGTCCAGTAGCGCAACGCCCCCGAAGGCGCTGATGATGTTAATGACCAGACTGAAGAAAATGGCCGGCGAGATCATCGGCACGGTGACCGAGAAGAAGCGCATGATCGGGCCCGCTCCGTCGACGCGCGCCGCTTCGTAGATCTCGGGCGGCACGCTCTGCATCGCCCCGAGCATGATCAGAAAACCCGGGCCGATGGTCCACGCGGCCAGGATCACCGGGAACATGGCGCCAAACCCGATCATCGGCGGCAGGTGCAGGGGAGTGAGAATCAGCCGGTTGATCCACCCGCTTCCCGGGTCGGTCAGCCCCCCGATGATGAAGAATATGGCGATGGCTGGAATAATGCTGGGCATGAAAAAAAGCGTCCGCAGGATCATCTTGCTTTTCAGCCGTTGGCTGGAAAACAGCACCGCGAGCCCCAACGCGGCGATCATCTCCACCGGCACCGACAGGACGACGGTGCTGATCGACCCGAACAAACTGACTCCGGCGTCGGTGTCCTTGAAAAAATTTAGATAGTTGGTGAATCCGATAAAATGGGTCTTCGCGGGTGCGAGCATATTAAAGTTCGTAAACGAGAAACCCAGCGCTGTAAGAATGGGAATCGCCTTCAGCAGGACGAATCCGATAATCCAGGGCGAGAGAAACAACAGGCCGACCAGACTTTCCCTCTGCCGCATGCTCAGCTCCGATTTGAGCATGAGTTGGTCCAGAAATGACTTTCGTCTGCTTATTCTTTCTTCCATGTTGCGCGACTTCTCCGTGGGCGATTAACAACCCGTGGGTTTAAATTGCACGTAAGGATACCGCAAAATTATCGAAATGAAAGGGGGGATTTTACCATTCTCTCCCTCTCAGCCGGAATGATTTACATCGCCGATGATCTCTTTTGCGTCATCCTTTAATAATGACGCCGAGCCTTGGCGCGGTTCCCCCAAATTTCCATGGAGCACCACCGGCGCAAATGATTGCGGCTCCCGTCGTAGAACAGCCAGCCGCATTCGCTGCATTGGCGCACATGCTCATGCCGGTCGGTCAATAGCAGATCCACCATGAAACGCACCGCTTGGCTCATCAATTGATCCAACGGATTGTCCGCCGGATAAACCAAAGCATACCGCCGATGGATTGAAATTAAATAGGCCCTGGCGGAAACCTTCTGCCACCTCGTAGTAAAGGAAGCCAGGTCCTTTGGCGAGGGAGGCTCATGCTGGGACATGGATATCAATAGGCGGAAGATCAATAATCGCGTCTCCAGTAAATCGGAAATGGATTTTTTCCCTCCTGCAAGAGCTGGGGTACCATCCGGCGGCAATATCCCGGCCGCCTTGCCCCACTCCAGAATGACCGCGGGCTCCGAAAAGAAGTCACTTTTCGGCGGCGTGTGAAGGTGATCAAATGTATTGGAAAAATCAATACACATCAAGCCGCCAATGAATGACCGCGCGGTTTGCCTCGCGGTATAAAGGCTCGCAACTCCCAAGAACTGCGCAGCAAGCTACGGGGTATTCATCATCCCGCGAAAGCGGGATAAAAAAAGCGGGCCGAATTTCATGAGCCTATCCTCTTGTTTGACTATTCATACTAAAACAACCTTTTTAGTAGGATAACCTGCAAACGGGTTTTAGAGAGTTATTGACTTCTATTATAACCTGTATCATAATAATTACAAGTTAGATATTGGGAATCGAGAAATCAAATCATGAAAACCAAATTGCCTGTTCTTTCGATCGCTGGTTTACTGATGATGGGCCTGGCGGGATGCGCAAAGCCGGCGGCGGCTGTCTCCTCGCCGACGCCGATCCCTTCCACACCCACGCCGATTCCTGCCTCGCCTACGCCTTCCTCGCCATTTGCTTACGATGCCGCCGTACCGTTTGACGTTAAAGTAAATTCTGAAACCGAACAGGCGGGCGTCACCGTAACCGATTTGAGCTATAGCGCCCATGATCCCTTGTTTTCGCAAAAAATCGGCGGGCGGACCTTGGCTTACGTGGTGAAACCCAAGGGTGATGGTCCTTTCGCGGGGGTGATCTATCTGCACTGGTTTGGACAGAATACAAGCAATCGAGAGGAATTCTTGGATGAGGCGATAAAAGAAGCCAGGCAGGGAGTCGTCTGCCTTTTGTTGCAGGGATACTTTCCTTGGATGGTCATCCCTACAGCGACCGAAACCGACCGACAACTAATCACCGGGCAAGTGATCGAACTGCGCCGCGCAATTGATTTCCTGTTGACGCAGCAGAGCGTGGATCCTAACCGGCTTGGGTTCGTGGGCCATGACTATGGAGCAATGTACGGTGGAATCCTCGCGGGGATTGACCCTCGCCTGAAAACATTCGTCCTGGTGACAGGAGCGCCGAGTTTTGCGGATTGGATTACCTACTTCGGATCCGATTTTCAACGGGAAAAATATTTGCCGCTGGTTCAGGACCTGGACCCAATCCGGTATGTCTCCAAGGCGTCCCCGTCCAGTATTTTCTTTCAATTTGCCAAGCTGGACGCGGTTCTTCCGGCGGAGAAAGCGAACAGTTTGTATGAAGCCGCTCGCGAGCCGAAAAAGATCGCTTGGTATGACGACATTCATAGCATGAGAACGGAGGAGGTGGGTCGGGATCGAGCGGATTGGCTCGCTCAGCAGCTCGATCTGCCTTCTTCGCCCAATCAGACTGTGGGAAATTAAATTCCATCGATCCCGTCATTGAGAATGTCGAGGGAAAATTATTTTGGTAGAGAGTTATCAACAAGAGAACCCATTCCCAGGAGGAATCCCATGAAACAAAAAATTCACGTCATTTTACTCGCCGGCTTGTTGATCTTGACGGTTGCAGGATGCGCCGTACAAGCGGCGGTGACGCCTGTCCCGACGGCAACGGCGACGGCTGCGCCGACGGCCACGGCGATTCCCCCTACGCCGACCTCAGATCTGCCCTCCGCCGTCGGCAAACTGCATTGGTTCGGCGTCGCCTCAATCCTGTATCACGGATCCAAGAATATATATTTTGACCCCTACAACTTGCGGGGGAATCCGCCGACGGCCGATCTGATCCTCATCAGCCACGCCCATCAAGATCACGCCGATCTCGCCAGCCTCCTGAAGATCATCGGGCCGAATACAATCCTGATCATCAGTCCCGGTTGCGCCGGATTCTACGAAAACAATAAAGCGGACCTCGGTATTCCGGCGACCGTGTTGGCCGAGGGGGAAACGACGCAGGTGGGAGACATCGCCATCCGGGCGTACCCCGCCTACGATATGGGGTTCCATCCACGTTCGGCGGGGGGGTTGGGATACGTGGTTACGGTCGACGGAGAGCGGATCTATTTTGCCGGAGGCACGCATTATTACCCCGAGATGGCTCAAATCGAGAGCGATGTCGCCTTGTATCCGATGTATGATGAAACGGATGCCCGGCAGGTAATCGTAGTGCTGCCGACCAAGGTGATGATCCCCATTCACACGTCCGGCCCGGAGGCAAAAGATTACGCGGTTTCGTTTGCCAAACTGCCGACGAAAATTAAATTCGTAGCGCTTGACGCCGGACCGTATAATCCCTGACCCTGGCGAATAAAACCTCAACAGGCGGGTGGAAGGAAATCTTTTACCAGCCTGATGAACGACCATCTTCGGCAAACTCCCGAATGCGGAGTTTGCCGTAGTTTTTTCTCATCCGGAGCCTTTTGGTCGATGAATAGGGGGAATATTGCGAAGGGGTATGGAAGGCATCGAACATTTGTGCTAAACTATGAATCGATATGGATTGCGAAGAGAAATTGAAATGGGCGGCAGCCGAGGCGCGCGTGGAAGACCGCGAAGAGGGGTTCACGGGGCCATCCGCCGCTTCCTGCAAAGATCTTCCCGTCTACAACGCGGTAGTCTCGGGCGGCAGGTCCATCCGCCTCCTTAAATCCCTGCTCACGACAGTGTGTGAAAACAATTGCGCCTATTGCGGAATCCGGTGGGGAAAGGATTCGCGCCGGGTTACTTTTCAACCGGAGGAAATGGCGGATGCGTTCCTGCGGCTCCACGATTCCGGCGGATGCGAGGGGTTATTTCTGAGTTCGGGGATCGCCGGCGGGGGAGTGCGCACGCAGGATCGGCTGATCGCCACGGCCGAAATCCTGCGCCGGAGGGGATACCGCGGATACCTGCACCTTAAGATCATGCCGGGTGCCGAGCGCGCGCAAGTGGAGCAAGCCATGCGATTGGCGAGCCGGGTATCAATTAACCTCGAGGCTCCGACCGCGGAGTGTCTGGCGGCGATCGCGCCGCGCAAGCGGGCGGAAGTTCTCTATGATCCCCTGGTTTGGGTTGAGAACATTCGAAAATCGACGGAACCATCCGGCACGTGGAACGGCCGCTGGCCTTCGTCCAGCACGCAGTTCGTGGTCGGCGCCGCCGGGGAAAGCGATCGCGATCTGTTGCGCATGGCCCAGCGCCTGCGCCGCGAGGCGGGCCTGGCCCGCGTCTATTATTCCACCTTCGACCCCGCCGAAGGAACGCCGCTGGAGAAGGCTCCTCCGGAAAACCCGGTCCGAAGTTTCCGGCTCTACCAGGCGGATTTTCTGATCCGAGATTACGGCTTCGAAGCCGACGAATTGCTCCCGGGCGGCGACCGGCTGAACCTGAACGTTGATCCGAAAATGCTCTATGCGCGGCGATGCCTGCTCGAAGAGCCCGTCGACCTCGACCGGGCCGACCGAGCGGCGCTCCTGCGCGTGCCCGGCATCGGTCCGCGCACCGCGCGCTCCATCCTCGAGGCGCGCGGCAAGGGCGTGCGAATTCGATCCGTCGCGGATTTGAAACGTATGGGAGTGCCTGTCGGCCGGGCCGCGGAATTTATTTTGATCAATGGCAAAAAACCTGCGCAACAGATGAGGTTGTTCTAATTTAGCGAGGTATTATTTTATTTAGGAATTTTTAGTCTGACCAGAATTTGTACGCGGATAACGCGGATTAGCAGGATTTCGCGGATATTGATTTTTAATGTCATTGGTACGATTTGGTCTCACCGCGTAATCCATTTATTATTCCGTGTAATCCGCGTACATTTTTATAATTAGCAAAGTCGTTTCTCGTTTTTATAAACCCGCGATTTTATTTTGAGATCAAAATTTCTATCATCCAAACCTTCCCGTGACGTAATCCTCGGTGCGCTTCTGTTTCGGCGCAATGAAGAGATTTTTCCCTTCACCCCATTCCACCAACTCGCCTTGTAGGAAAAATCCGGCCCAATCCGCGAGCCGGCCGGCCTGTTGCACGCTGTGCGGGACGATGACCACGGTGTATTTTTTCTTTATCATTTGGAGCGAATCTTCCACCTTCGCAGTCGAGATCGGATCCAATCCGGAGGTGGGTTCGTCCATGAGGATGACTTCCGGCTGCATCGCCAGCACCCGGGCCAGGCAGAGGCGCTGTTGCTGCCCGCCCGAAAGCGCGCCGGCCGGCTCGTCCAGACGGTCCTTAACTTCGTCCCATAGCGCCGCGGCCCGCAGCCCTTCTTCCATCGAGCGGGCGAGTTTGCTCCGCCGCCTTTCTCCCGCCAATTCCAAGCCGTAGGTCATGTTCTCGCGAACCGACATCGGCAACGGCACCGGTTGAGCGAACACCATTCCCACCCGGCGCCGCAAGGCCACCAGATCCAGCTTCGGGGAGAGAATGTCCTCCCCGTCGAGCAGCACTTTTCCCAGGTAGCGCGTTCCCTCCACAAGGTCGTTGAGGCGGTTGAAAGTCCGCAGAAGCGTGCTTTTCCCGCCGCCGGCCGGGCCGAAGAGAACGGTGACCGCGTTGGGCGGGATTTGGAGCGATACGTTGCGAAGCGATTCGGTCCCGTCGGGATATTGGACCGAGAGATTTTCCACCACGAACTTCGCGGCCGGCGGCGCGTTTACCATTGGCGCCGGCTCCGGTAATAGCTGCGGATCAGCGTGGCGACCAGGTTCATCGCCAGAACGAAGATCAGCAGCACCAGCGCCGTGCCGTACTGGATCTTCACCGGCATGCCCGGCACCTGGGTGGAGATGACGAACAGATGGTAGGGCAGGGCCATGGTCTCGTTAAAGATGGATTTCGGCAGCTGCGGAAGGAAGTATGCGGCCCCGGTGAACAGGATCGGCGCGGTTTCGCCGGCCGCGCGTTCCAGACCGAGAATCATTCCGGTGAGGATGCCCGGCAGCGCCTGCGGCAGGACAATCCGCCAGACGGTCTGCCAGCGCGTTCCGCCCATGCTTACGCTCACCAGTCGGAACGATTGGGGCACCGAGCGCAACGCTTCTTCCGCGGTGGAAATTATCACCGGCAAGGTCATGATCGAAAGCGTCAGGCAGGCCGCGGCGATCGAGGAACCCAGTCCCAGAAAAAGCACAAACAGCGCCAGGCCAAACAAGCCGTACACCACCGAAGGAATGCCCGCCAGGTTGACAATCGCGATCCGGATGGCGCGCGTGAAGGGCGAATCCGATGCGTATTCTGAAAGGTAGATCGCCGCCAGCAGCCCGATGGGCACGGCGATGACCGCCGTCCCGAGGGTGAGGTACACCGTTCCGACGATGGCGGGCCAGATGCCGCCGGCGCGCATGCCGTCGGCCGGCATCGAGAAGATAAAATCCAGGGAGATGGCCGGAAGCCCCTTGATGAAAATGAAGGCGATGATCGCGAGGATCGCCAGCACCGCGGCCGCCATGACCAGGGTCAGCAGGGTGAAGGCGATGCGCTGGGTGAGGATCCGGGGAATGCGCATTACGAGAGCATCCGTTCGGCGCGTTTCTTGGCGCGGAAAAGCATGCTCGAGGCGAGCACGTTCACCAGGAAGGAAATGAGGAACAGGATGATCCCGATGAGGAACAGGACGTGGTAGTACGGGCTGCCGCGCGCCACCTCGCCCATCTCCGCGGCGACGGTGGCGGTCATCGTGCGGATCGGATAGAAGAGCCCGTCCAGGCGTATCTGCCCGGCGTTGCCGGTCACCATCATCACCGCCATGGTTTCCCCGATCGCGCGGCCCAGCCCGAGCATGATGGCGGTCAAAACGCCGGACTTCGCCGCCGGAAGGGTGACGCGCCAAATGGTCTGCCACTTGGTGGCGCCCAGCGCCAGCGCGCCGTCACGGTAGCTTTTCGGCACGGCATCCAGCGCATCCTCCGCCACCGAGACGATCGTCGGCAATGACATGGCCGCCAGGAGGATAGATCCGGTCAGCGCGGTTAATCCTGTGGGTAAATTCAAAGACGTGCGGATGAGCGGGACCAGCACCAGGATCCCAAGAAAGCCCAGAACCACCGAAGGCAGCCCGGCCAGGATTTCGACGAAGGGTTTAAGGATTTCCCGCATCCACCGCGGCGCGATCTCCGCGATAAAAATGGCGGTCGCCACCCCGAAGGGGATGGCAATCACGGCCGCCCCGACCGTGACCACGAGCGAGCCCCACAAGAGAGGTGCCAGGCCGTAAAACCCCTGGATCGGATACCAGCGCGCGCCCAGCAGCGAACTGAGGGGCACCTGGTTCAGCGCGGGCAGCCCCTCCTGCAGCAGGAAAAGAAAAATCAGGACCACAAAAATAATGGTCGAATAACCGCACAGCCGGATGAGCCCCTGAATGATTAATTCCAGCAATTTTCGCCGTTTGGTCATCGGTTCTCCATCAGGGGATCATGGGATCGGAATAAAGCCGAGATTGGCGACGATCTGCTGGGCTTCGGGAGTGACAATCCAATCCAGGTAGGCCTTCAGCTCCCCGGTGGGTTCCCCGTTGGTATACATATACAGATCGCGCGAGATCGCGTAGGAGTGATCCAGAACCGTCTTGGAGCTTGGCAGGATGAACGGCCCCGCCGGGTCGAGCGCAAGGCCCAACACTTTGACTTCCGATGTGATGTAGCCCAGCCCGTCGTATCCGATCGCGTTTGGGTTCTGGTTTACTTCGGAGATGATTCCTTCCGAGGAAGGGAGCAGCAAGGTGTTCGCGGCGAAGATGGTTTTATTATTCGGATTTCCCATTTGGATGACGGATTGAAGGAAAAACACATGGGTTCCGGAATTCACTTCGCGGGAAACCCGCACGATCGGCCGGTCCTCGCCGCCGACAACGTTCCAATTGTTGATTTTCCCGGAAAAAATATCCGACACTTGCTGCAAGGTCAGGTGGGCGACGGGGTTGGAGGGATTGACGATCACTCCGATCGCATCCCGGGCGACGATGAACTGCACGGGATTGACGCCGTTGGCCTGGGCGGTTTTGATCTCTCCCGGCGTCATCGCCCGCGACGCATTGGCGATATCCACCGTGTTGTTCGTCAGCGCCGTGATTCCCGTCCCGCTGCCGCCGCCGGAGACCGAGATTTCCACCTGAGGGTATTCCTTGGCGTACGCTTCCGCCCAGGCCAGCGCCAGATTGACCATGGTGTCCGACCCGCGGTTGGTGATGGTATTCGAATGATTCTTGCTCGAAGAAGGGGAAAGGGAGCATGCGGTAATCAGTAGGAAGAGCACCGCCGCAGACACTCCTCGCTCCCATCGCATGCCTTAATTGTAACAGAAGAAGTGCCGGAAGAGCGCAAAAAGATGGGGTAAAATAGTGCCCATGCCTCCGCTCGGGCCCAAATTTCAAATTACGAATTTGGATTTTTATTATGGACGGGTCCAGGCGCTCCATCGAATTTCCATGGAGATCGCCGAGCATGAAATCACCGCGCTCATCGGCCCTTCGGGATGCGGAAAAAGCACCTTTTTGCGGTGCCTCAACCGCATGAACGACACCATCCCGGCGGTGCGGATCGAGGGCACGGTGCTCCTGGACGGCCGGGATGTTTACGCTCCGGATTTGGACGTGGCGCTCTTGCGCCGCCGGGTTGGGATGGTCTTTCAGAAGCCGAATCCGTTCCCCCAGTCGATTTTCGAAAATGTCGCCTTCGGCCCCCGCGTGCTCGGCCTTGATCAATCCGGCAGCTTGCCCTCCCGGGTGGAATCCTCGCTCCGCCGGGCGGCGCTCTGGGACGACGTGAAGGACCACCTGCACGAATCCGCCCTCGGGCTCGCGCTCGGACAGCAGCAGCGGCTTTGCATCGCCCGGGTGCTGGCCGTCGAACCGGAAGTGATATTAATGGACGAACCGTGTTCGGCGCTGGATCCGATTGCCACCATGCGGATCGAGGAACTGATGCGCGGCTTGGCGGCGGATTTCACAATCGTCATCGTCACACACAATATGCAACAGGCAGCAAGAGTTTCCGATAAAACCGGCCTCTTTTGGTTGGGAGAGCTCGTGGAATTCGACGCCACCGCGAAGATGTTCACCCGCCCGTCCAAACAACAAACCGAGGATTACGTAACCGGACGACTTGGGTAGTGTTCTTTTTATCTATCGGGGGAATTTATATCATTTCGATTGCTTTATCTATATACTATTTGTGGTGGGATAATTCCCACGGGATGGAACATGGCCAACGTTCGCCTGTCTGCCCTGGATCATGATTTTTATACGCTTCTCATTCGACAATCGGATGAGAAGCTTCGCACGCTTGCCCTGGCGGCCTGCAACTATGCCGTGGAGAAAGTCGGGTTGAAGTATCCGGCCATCGAGACCATCCTCCGGTCGCTGACGGATCGGAAGCCTTTGGATCCGGCGGAGTTTTCCGAACTGGGCAAATTGGTGGCGGCGCTGGACGCCATTCAAAGAGACATTCTTGAACGCGAGAAATTGGGAAGAAAAACCGCCCAGGAAAGAAAGTTTGCTTCGAGCCAGGCGCGGGCGGCCAACGCGGTGTACCTGGTGGCGGCCAACGAAGATCCGCTCTATGCCGCCCTGGAATCGGTCTATGAAGCGTACGTGGCGACCGATGATTGGCCCGCGCTGAAATCCATCCTGCTTGGTAAACTTCAGAAATAAACGAACTGCAGTAGGCCGCGCGGCACCCCCGTTCGCAACCCCCAAGAACGTCGCAGCAGGCGGCGGAAGATTAATTCCTCCGCGGGGGATTGTCTACCGCATCGCGCGCATGAATTCCCCCGCCGTGGAAAACCGCTCGGCGGGATTTTTATTCATGGCGCGTTGCAGCGCCCGCGCGACGGATTCCGGCAGGCGCGGGGCGAATTCACGCGGATCGGGCGGGGGAGAATCCAGGTGCGCGGCGACCACCGCGCCCGGATGATCGCCCCGGAACGGCAGCCGGCCGGTCAATAATTCGAACAGCATCACCCCCATCGCGTACACGTCCGCCCGGCCGTCTATTTTCCCCTCCGCCCGAATTTGCTCCGGGGCCATATAGTCCACCGTGCCGAATATTCCGGTGCGCGTGGATTCCCCGCCGCCTTCCATCAGTTTGACAATGCCGAAATCGGTGAGGACGGCGCGGTGAGTCCGGCCGGCCGAAGGATGCCGCGTCCGGTCCCGTCCCAGGACGGGATCGAGCATCACATTGGAGGGCTTCACATCGCGGTGGACGATTCCCCGCCCGTGGGCGTAATCCAACGCGGCGGCCAGGTCGCTCCCCACCCACCATACCTGCACCAGGGGCAGTTTTCCGGATTGCGTCAGGCGGTAGGCCAGATCGCGCCCGGGGATGAATTCCATCGCCATGTAATACATCCCGTCGCAATCTCCGAAATCGTAAACTTGGATAATGTTGGGATGCCGCAGATGCGCGATGGCTCGCGCTTCGCGTTCGAACCGCTCGCGAAAATCGCTTTCGGATGCGAGCGGCGCGGCCAGGATTTTAACCGCCGCTGGCCGATCCAGCCGGACATGGCGCGCTTTATATACTTCGGCCATGCCGCCTTTGCCGATCGGCTCCAGCAACTCGTAGGGTCCCAGACGGCGTCCGAGCATGGATGCGGTGGAGACCGTCGCGGGCGAGCCGGTTTGCCGCTCCAGAAAATCCGACCAGGCTTTCGCGGGATAAACGTACTTTCCATCCGAAGGAACGAGGAAACATTTTTGTTCAAGGTTCCGGAGGACGATCGCATCCGGCCCGCGACGGGAATCGGAAAGCGTCAATTGGTTCGCTCCAAGGAGGACCCGCTTCTCGGAATCCGTCAGATTGCGCCAGGCATATTCGAAGTGGGATTGCATTTCTCTCGCCGTTTGTTCTTCCATCCCGGCTGGATTTCCCGGCTCTTCAAATGCGTGAAAACAAGCCACTTGAAGAATCAGCGGATAACCCCCGGCCAGCCGCCGCAGAAGATTTTGCAATTCGGGCGGAAAGGGACGGCCGCTCCGGGCGGCGGGCGTCTGGATCAAATCCATTGCATCCGCCTCGGAGAACAACCCGAGGTCGAGCGGGGCAAAAATATTAAAGAACGGGCTGGAAAGGATCTCCCGGGATCGACCGGAGTAGGTCAGATCGATCAGCGGGCTGGCGGAGGCGGTCAGGAACGCGAGTTGAAACCGGCCGGCGAGGGACCGCAAAGCGTTGAAGAAATGCACGTCCAGGCGGGAATTCGCGCTGAGCCGTTCGAACTCATCCAGGATAATCACAATTCGCAACCCGCGCCGGTTGAGCGCGCGGACGGCGCTTTCGAACCCCAGCCGGGTGGGGGCGGCGCAGGCTTTACGGAGCTCCGCTTCGTCTGCTTCTCCGCTGGCTTCCAGCTCGGCGGCCAGTTCGACCGCGAATTGCCCAAGGACTCCCGCCGGACTCTCTTCGCCCAGCGCCTCGCAATCCAGATAACAGACCAGTTGGCCTTCGCCCAATCCGAGTTCCCCGGCGACGGAAGGCCGCAGAAGATGGAACAGGAGCGAGGTCTTTCCGATTTTTCGCGGGCCGACCAGAGAGACGGATTGATTGCCTTTTAAAGAATTGGCGATCTCCAGCAGGTCGTTTTTTCTTCCGAAAAACATTTCCGCGCTTCGGACGGGTCCGCGCGACACATAGGGGTTTGGAAAATCCAGCATGATTCACCCGAAGAGGAGATTGAGTGCGAAACGATGAGCGCGGAACGCGCCGCCGATCCGCCGCCCGTCGCCGGTTTTCATTGTATTCCATACCGAAAGAAAAGCCGGCTTGCAGAATTCGTTCGCTTGCAAGCCGGCTTTTTGAAGCGCTGATTTCAGGCAGTCGCCCTTCGCTGCGCCCACCACTCGCGGAAAACCAGCCAGATGGCTCCGGAGCCGGATAGGATCGCGAACAGGCTGACCAGGAATCCAAGGATCGGGATCGCGTTTACCATCGTCAGCAGGAAGATTCCCACCAGCAGCGGCCAGAACATGTTGACGGAGTAGTCCTTGCGGACCAGGCGGAAGAGCACGTCGCCGATCAGCATCGCCACCACCAGCTTGCTCCCGAACTGCGCCAGAGCCAGGAAGACCGCGCCGGAAAGCCCGATCGCCGAGAAGCCTATTCCAAAGACCGCCCCCATCAATCCGAACAGCGTGACCACCCCGACGGCAAGCCCCAGGAGCAGAACCGTGATGATTGCCAGGACAAGGGCGACCATCCCGACCAGCAGGACCAGGAACCCCCAACCCAGCGAGGGCAAGGGCTTGTCGCGCAGCGTTCCTGCCGTGCGCGAGAGCAACTTGGGACACAGCCAGACCGCCAGCGCGCCGAGCAGGAGCAGCGTCAGGAACTCGCGGACGGCGGCGAAGACATATTCGAGGAAGAAGGCCGCGAAACTCCATGCGCGCGAAGCCTTGTTGATTTGAACAACGGTCACGCTGGAGGAATTATTTTGCGCGGCGCGGTAATGATATTGCACGCCGCCCGCGGGAGTGGCATGGATTCCCGCGGCTTGCTCAACGGCGCTGGAATAATCCAGTTTGCCGCCGATCTGCGCCGTTGAGGCGATCGACAACCCGGGCGGAAGCATCCGGGTCACATGCGGGAAGGGCATGAATTCCATGGCCGCCGTCTGATTGGAATCCTGGGAGGGTTCGCCGATGTCGACGGTGATATTCCGGCCGACGCTTCCGGAGACTTCGAGCGCGCCGGAAGCCGCCTGGAGGTCGCGCCCGATGCTTCCGTCCGCCAGGACTTGATATCCGGCGGCGAAGACGTCCCGGCCGACCGACGATCCGGATTGAAGTTCCGTGCTGAAACCGGCCGCGAAGAGATTGCTATCCACCTTGGCGCTGGGTCCGAGGATCAACCCCGTGCCCGCAAAGAACAAACTGTCCTCCACGGTGCCGTTCACAATGATATTCCCGCCGGCTATGAACAGGTTCCCCTTTACGGTTCCGGTGATTTGAACGTTCGCGCCCACCGCGAGGACGTCGCCGTTGACGGTGCCGCGGACGGTAACATCCGAACCCGCGGCGATCAGCGTTCCGTTGACGGTCCCGGCCATATCGACGACGGTATCGGCGAGGACGAGGTCGTCGTTGATCACCTCGCCTTCCGCCACGATGCCGGTTTTATTCACTTCCAACGCGCGGACGGTTTGTGCGCTGCCCACGGCCAGCACGAACACCAGCCCGAGGGCGAGCAGCACACGACTGAGAAGAGTGCGAGAAACAGGTTTCATGGTAATCTCCTTTTTTGTGGATCAGAGTGTCAAACGAATTTCAACCCCGGGCCTTTTCCTCGGCGAGAATCCGGTCCAGTGAGCGGCTTTTTTCCACCCACAACCCCAGCAAGCCCAGCTTCCAGGCGTACGCCTCGCCGAAGGGTGGATCGGGCCGCTTTAACGCGGTAAAGATATCCCGGGCGGCCAGTTCCCGAAACGCCCCGCCGAGCGCGTCCGCATCGACGGAGATCCTCTGCCGCTGGAATTCATCCACCGCCTGGCCGGGAGAGAGCGGGCCGGCGCCGCTGAGCCGGCTCATGGCGAACAGGGCCAGTTTTTGTTCCCGGGTGGAATCCATCCAGAGATAGACAAAGTGGGGTTCGCCGGTGGTCAGGATTTCCTCGACCGACGCATTGACGTCCGCCACGGTGACGTAACTGCGCCGCTGGCGGTTGTGGCGGTTGACCAGGCTGTGGCAGATCAGCTGCAGAAAGTACGGATGGCCGGCCGTCACCCGCCAGATTTTATCCAGCGCCAGATCGTCGCAGCGCATCCCGTACTCCGCCACCGGTTCCTGGATCAGGCGCATGGCCTCTTCCCGGGAGAGAAAACCGATGTGCCGGTACAGGCTGATATTGAACAGAACGCTCCAATAGTCGGAGGCCAGTTCCTCAAGCCGGTGCGTTCCGCAAAAGATCACGCTCAGATTCTCCACGTGTTGGATCAGGTGGCGCAGGAAGGAGAAGATCGAGGCGTCCAAGGATCCGCGCCGGGTGGCCGATTCCAATTCCTCGAACTCATCTAAAAGCAGCAGCAGGTGGCGTTCCCCCAGGCCACGGCGGACGGAAGCGAGAAAAATGTTCTCGAACAGGGCCGTCGGATTTTCCGAGAAGGCGGCGAGGTCGGGCGCGGGAATCTTCCATCCGCGCTCCTCCAGCGCAAGGGAAATTTCTGTCGCCACCGCGTGCAGAAAGGCCGGCAGACCGGGGTCGAGCGCGAGTGCCTGCCCGTCGAGGTAGACCGGCAGGAAATCGTCGCCCAGCCGCAGGGGGAGCTGCTTGAGCAGAGAGGATTTTCCGGTCCGGCGCGGACCAATCAGCACCAGGTTGTTGCGATGAGCGGCGGTAAGCTGCTCGAGCAGAAATTCCATCACATCTTCGCGGCCGAAAAACATCCTTGAACCCGCCCTCAGGGGAATGCCCACCACGTAGGGGTTCGGGATGCGAGTGAACTCACCGGAGGGCGCGAGGAACTGGATGGAATCGGCGAAGCTCTCGCACTGTTCCGGTCCGCGCGGATCGGTATAGCGGATTTCGAAAAGCACCCGGAAGCGCTGGGCGTCCGGCGCGAGCCGGAGTTGGAGACGCAGTTCGATCCGGGTTTCTTCGCCGGGAGCGAGCGCGGCAACGCCGCAGGCGCCGCCGAGGACTTCATATTCGGCGGAGGGCATCGGATGGACTTCCAGATCCTGGGCCGCGCTTCGGCCGGTGTTGCGCAGGGAAAGCACAATGGTGATTTCGTCTCCCGGCCAAAGGTGCCGGGTGAGCAATTCGCAGACAACCTGTGCGCGGGACTGTAGCTCGCCCGCGGTGTCGCGGACGATAGTCCTCCAGCGCGCGGTGATGCCGCAGACGAACGGACGATCGGCGGATCCAAGTTCGGCGCGGGCTTGAGCCTCCAGCTTCCGAAGGCGTTCAACCGCCAACTCAAGGTAGGCCAGTTTGTCCCGGGCCGCGTCGAGGCGTTCGAAGGCCTGCAGGAATTCCGATATGCCCCCGAGCTCCTTCAACAGCCTTTCCAGGCTCGCGAGGAATTCTTCCCGCCCGGCCGAATTGGTATTTTCCGCATTTCCCGGTCTGTGAGTGGCCGATGCCCAACCGGCAATATCGGAGACGGACGCCGCGCCCAGCGCATTCTGGCAGGCTGAATAGGCGGCCCGAGCCGCCGCTCCGCCCAAGAGGGAGTGCGTCGAAAGGAGGAGCGGATCGAGCGCCCCAAGGATGATCCTCAGCGCGGCGGGCAGCATCTCCACCGACGCGCGCCCTTCCAAAAGGTAGCTGTATCCTTCCGCCAGACGGGCCAGCTCGGCCGAGCCGGAATTTTTTAGAGCGCCGGGAAGGTTGGCCGCGAGGGCGGCCGCCTCCGGATCGTGTTCCGATTCCTGAACTAGCTTGTGCAATTCCCGGAGCGCAAGCTCCGGATGAGAGAGAAGATGATCCGCGGTCGCTTGGGCGCGCCCCAAGGGTGAATTCCAGTGATCGGCCAATTGCTTTTCGGCATCCATCCGCTGGCGGGTTTCGATTTGTTTCTCATCGATCAGTTGGGCCACGCGGATGGATGTTCCCGCCTGATCGGCCAGCCCCAGCAGAAGCGATTGATCTTCGCGCGAATAACCCTCTCCCGAAAGCCGCGGGCCAAGGGCGAGAATTCCGACCGGCGCTCCGCCGCCCCCGGGTTGCGGAGCGACGAGCGGCACAAGCAATGGAAAAGGCAGAGCCGACGGAAGAGAGACGATCCCGCCGCTTCCCAACCGCCGAATCTCATCTGGATTCATGACCAGATCGTCCTGCGCGCCGGGAGGCAACCCTACGGAAAACGCCGGAAGAAATCGGTCACCCGCGCCGCGCAGATAGAGCGCGGCATAACGAATATGCAGCAGTTCGGAGACCCGGTTGACGAGCGTCCGTTGCAATTCCGGGAGCTCGATCATCGTTCGCAACTCGCGTCCGAAATCGAGGAAGGCTTGCCGGAAATCCACCTTTTCCCGGTAGAAGCGCCGGTCGATAAAAATCTGGACCCGGTCGCGCAAAGGGCGGAACAAAGCGGCGATGATAACGGTCGAGCCCACCAGCACCCAATCCGATTGCCCCCCGGTGACGGCCCGGACCAGCGCCTGAAAAATATAAATACTGACGAAGTACACGGCAGCCAGCAGCCCGGTAAGCAGAACGTAGACCATCGTCCGATTGATGAGAATGTCCACGTCCCAAAGCCGGTACCGCAGGACGGCGACCATTAAGAACATCGGCACCAGCACGAGCGCGATGGAAAATAACAATTGGCCGCCGGCTTGAAAAATCAATCGCGTCGAACCGGTCTCGCGCAGGGGCGCGAAAAAAACCGGCGGAAGGTAATACAAAAGCGAAGAGATCACCGCAACCGCCAGGCCGAATTCAACCAGTTTGGTTTGCTGCCGTTCCGCCGGGTCCGAGGTGTGCAGATAGCGGTAAACCTGAGCCGCCGCCCCGGCGCCGAATCCCCCGACCAGCATGGAGATAAACCCAATTGTGCGAACGGATTGCACAGCCTGGGCAAACGCGGCCGCGCTGACGTCGGTTCCCAGCAGCCAGGCGAACAATTGGACGGCCGAATGCACCGGGTTGAGCCATTCGAGCGAACTGACGCTCGTGGTGACTTCCGGGAAGACCAGCAAAGCGGTTAACCAGACGCCGAGGCCGAGCGCCAGCGGTCGAGTCCAGGCAGGGAAGAACCGCCCGTTGGGGAATAGAAAAATAGTCAGACCCGCCGTGGCAATTCCGATGACCTGAATGACGCGGATGACCCCCTCCAACGAGGGAATCTCGATGACGGGAAAAACGGTTGCGCCGAAGGTCAGGAGAGCGCTGGCGACCAGCAACGCCATAAGGTCATCCCGTTTCGAGAGGAAGATCACCAGGGCGGCGGAGCCGAAGGATAAAACGACCGCTAATTCGAGGACCATCCGGAGGATGGCGTATACGGAAGACCGCATCCCAATCTGTTGGAGCGTGGTTAGTTCGGCTGCGGGCAGGGAAGGGGCGATCCATGCCGTATTTCCGCCGACGGAATAGACGACCATCGCGAGCAGCGAGGCGGCGACGAGGACCCATAAGCCGCGCGCCAGCGTCAGCGCCCGATTACGGGAGCGGAGAATTGGCGGAAGAAAAATACGGGCAGGAGTTTCCGGCGAGCTGTTCATGCTTCCAATAGCATATCGTGGCGCCAGGCGGGTTGCCAGTGCCGGGGAGGGGGTATTGTGTGCCGATTGCGTGTCGATGGAGGGGAATTGCGGGAAGCTGGTCTATTCCACGCTCAGAAGGTAACCTTGACCGCGCCGGTTAACTAGCAACCCGCCCATGTCCCCCAGCGCAAAACGAAGTTTCTTCATCACACCGCGGGCCCGTTCGGGGTCAAGGATTTGCTCACCGGGCCAAAGCGAGGATTCAATCTCCAGAGGGGTGAGCACCCGCCCCGGATTTTCAAGGAAGATTTTCAGCAGGGAAAATTCCGTCGGGGTCAGATGAACCTGGCTCCCGCCGGCCACCGCCAGATTGCGCCGCAGGTCGAGCAGGAATGGACCGCCCTGAAGCAAACCATCCACTTTCTGACGGCGCACGAACTGTTCCAGGATTGACCCGATATACCGGCCGCCGCGCACCAGGCCGGCATCGACCAGCGCGGGGGTTCCTCCGCCATCCACCGGCAGAGCCGCCAGCGCATATCGCTCTTCCCCGCCGAGTTCGTTCCAATAATATTGCAGGTGGGGTTCCAGATCGACCGATAAACGACGCTCGATCGGCTCCCACTGGGCGTCCGGAACATCGCCTTCGCTCGTGGCCGCCTCGAACGCCCGGAACCCGGCCGCCTGCAGGAAAAGCGGATGCGTACCGGCGACCGAAAGGATCCGCAGCAGAACCCGGTCGCAAAACGGTTTCCCGGCCTGGGCGGAAAGCATCGCCAGCAGCCTTCGGGCTTCCGGCTCCTCCATCGGACCCAGGCTCAGCGGGGCAAAAAAATTAAAAAAGGGTGAGCTAAGCGTGTCCGGGTTGATCCGGGTCAACTTCCATAAAGGATTCTTCGAAGCGGTGATGAATCGGATCGGGTACTGCGCGGCCAGGGCGCGCAGCCGGTTGAACATCGACAAACCGAAACGCGGATTGGCCGCGATCAACTCGAATTCGTCCAGCAAGATCACCAGGCTGCGGTTATCCGCGGAGAAATGCTCGCGCAGAATCTCCAGAAAGCGGTGGTACGGAATCGTGTCGGTATCCGCTCCCAGCGGCCGGCCGACCGCCCCGAAGAGGTCTTCCTCCCCCAGTCCGTCCAGGGCGCCGCCGTCCAGCAGGAGGAATTCCGCGTCCTGCGCCGGGAACGAATGCGCGGCGGCAACTCCCGGATCCTTCACGTGCGCCAGCAGCGAAGTCTTGCCGATCCGGCGCGGACCGGAGACGGCGACGCTTTGCCCTTTTCGCAGAAGGTCGAACAGGTAGGACGTCTCGTGTTCGCGCCCGAAGAAAAAAGCCGGATCGGAAACGGGTCCGCGGTGGAAAAAAGGATTGCTCTCGGACATGCGTCGATTGTAGCATGGAGCGTGGACGCTGGCAGAAGGCTCCCTAATGTTTTCGGCGGACCGAAATGGAACGTGGGCGGATTCAAGGATCTCTGACAACTATCCACCAATCGCATTATGTCATTCCGAGGGGTCTTCAGATCCCGAGGAATCGGTAATGCGATAAAGACGGCGCAGACTCTTTGTGATTAGTCTGCGATTCCTCGCCCTCGAAAACCACCGAGGTCTCGGAATGACATATTTAGTTTGAGGCCGCGATTCTTCGCCCTCGAAAACCACCGAGGCCTCGGAATGACATCTAGTGTGTGAGGCCATGATTTCACGCCCATAAAAGTATTGCTCCCCTGCTTCTCCCGCTTCCCGAGGGCCGGCAGAAAAACATCCGATTTGTGGATAAGGAGGAATTTTCACGACTGACCGCACCGGCGGGATTCGGCCGGTATGGGTAAATCTCGGGCTTGACCGATCTTGAAGGCTATGCTAACATCCCGGTCAGGATGAAAAATTTTGGATTCTTCTTTTACGCGTATTTTTACGGCGCCCCACAGGCAGCCGTCGCTTCGCGTTAAGAAGGGTCAGCAAGTTCTCAAGCAGGAACCCACCGCGAGGCCAAACGGCCCCGCGGTTTTTTTTTATTCGCAGCCAGCAGGAATCAAAGGAGGGAATATGCCCGTTCGAGGGATTCGAGGAGCTACGACGACACCCGGCATTTCGGCCGAGGATGTGCTTTCGCGGACCCGGGAACTGCTTCTAGAGATTCAAAAACGAAACGGGTTTGAGCCGCCCGATCTGGCAGCGATTGTATTCACTACCACCACTGATCTGGTCGCGGCTTATCCGGCGACGGCTGCCCGGGAGTTGGGATGGCGCGACCTGGCGACGATCTGCTCGCATGAAATCGAAGTCCCCGGCGGCCTGCCGCGTTGCGTCCGGGTGCTGATCTTCTGGAATACCGATCGCCCGGCCTCGGAAATCCGGCATGTGTACCTGCACGAGGCGGAATCGCTCCGCCCGGACCGGTTGGAAAAGCAGGCGGCGGATCCGCGCCCGGCTCGGACCTATTCACTGCCCGGCTCGATCGCCTTTCAGGGCGAACACGGCGCATTTTCCGAGGAAGCGCTGTTGATGGGGTTGAGCGGCGAGATCGATAGGATTCCCTGCCGAACCTTCGCGGAAATTTTCCTGGCGGTGAACTCCGGGCGGACGGAAGCCGGATTGCTTCCGGTGGAGAACTCCACCACCGGATCGATCCACACCTCCTACGACCTGCTCCTGGAAAATGAACTGAACATCATCGGCGAGCTCATCCTCCCGGTGCGTCACTGCGCGATGCTGCCTCCGGGTGTGGAAGTTGAGACGGTGCGGCAAGTGATCAGCCATCCCCAGGCGCTGGAGCAGTGCTCGCACTGGATCGCGTCTCAGAATTGGGAGCCGGTGCCGGTGTACGACACCGCCGGCGCGGCCAGACTCCTGGCGCAGGAGAAGCGTCCGGACCGGGCGGCGATCGGGAGCGAAACGGCCGCCCGGCTGTACGGGCTGAACATCATCGCCCGGTCCATTCAAGACGTGCAGGCGAACTACACCCGGTTCCTGCTGCTTTCCAAAGAGAGCACGCCGATTGACAAACCGGCCAAGTCGTCGCTCATTTTCGCCACGCGGCACAAGCCCGGCGCTTTGCATTCCTGCCTGGACGAGTTGGCCAAACGCGGGATCAACCTGACCAAAATCGAATCCCGCCCGGATCGCAAGAAGCCGTGGCATTATTTGTTCTATCTTGATTTCGAGGGGGACGCGGCCGATCCGAAGGTTGTCGAAGCGCTTAAGGCGATGGGCGCCCACACGGATTTTCTGCGCCGGTTGGGTTCCTATCCGACCCGAACGTTGGGAGAAAAGGCGGAATAGCCATGGTCATTGTCATGCAGGATCACGCCAAGCAAGAGGATATTGAAGAAGCGATCCATCAGGTGAAAGCCATGGGATACGGGGTGAATCTCTCCCAGGGCGATGAACGGACCGTCATCGGAATCCTCGGCGACGAACGCGCGCTGGATTGGGGGCATTTGGAACTCCTGCCGGGCGTGGAACAAGTCGTCCGCATTCTTAAGCCGTATAAGCTGGCTTCGCGCGAATCGCGTCCGGAAAGGACCATCGTCCGGATCGGCTCGGTCGCGATCGGCGGAAACGAGATCGTTCTAATCGCCGGTCCGTGCGCCGTCGAAAGCCGGGAGCAGATCATCGAAACGGCCAAAGCTGTGAAGAAAGCGGGGGCGCACATGTTGCGGGGCGGGGCGTTCAAACCGAGATCCTCGCCTTACGCTTTCCAGGGAATGGCCGAAGAAGGCTTGAAGCTGCTGGCCGAGGCGCGCGAGGCGACCGGACTGCCGGTAGTCACCGAGGTCATGGCTCCCGATCAGCTGGAGATGGTCATCCAATATTCCGACATGCTCCAGATCGGGGCGCGCAACATGCAGAATTTTCCGCTGCTGCAGGCGGCGGGGAAAAGCGGGCATCCGGTCCTCCTTAAACGGGGCAACAGCGCAACCGTCGAGGAATGGCTGATGGCGGCCGAGTACCTGCTCTCCAACGGGAATACCCGGGTCGTACTGTGCGAACGCGGGATCCGCACATTCGAGACCGCAACGCGCAACACCACCGATATTAACGCGATTCCGGTCGTCAAGCATCTTTCGCATCTTCCGGTTCTGGTGGATCCGAGCCATTCCACCGGGCGGGGCGAATATATAGAATCGATTTCGCGGGCGGCGATCGCGGCCGGCGCCGATGGGCTGATCGTGGAAGTGCATCCACATCCGGAATCGGCGCTATCCGACGGGCCGCAGAGTCTCACGCCAGAAGCGTTCAGCGAAGTGGTGAGCCAGGTGAAACAAATTGCCGCCGCGGTCGGCCGGAACTGATTTAATCTGCATATGTCATTCCGAAACCTTGGTGGTTTTCGAGGGCGCCTGTCCCGAGCGCCTGCCCTCGCGGAGCGAGGGAAGCGAGGGAAGGAATTGCGGATTCAGTTCTGTGTGTGACGTTCCTTTATTGCGTCACCGATTCCTCCCTCGCTTCGCGAGGGCAAGCGGGACCTGAAAACCCCTCGGAATGACATCCTGAGGTTGCGATTCTGTCTGTAGGTGTGATTCCGCCTGCCCTCGCGGAGCGGGGGAACCCCGCGACCTTCGGGGTGAGGAATCGCGGATTTGTCAGGAGTGTATTTCTCCTTTATCGCATCACCAATTCCTCGGGGCAAATATGCCCCTCGGAATGACACATTACGGTCGGATGGCGTAGAATCGACCCGTTGATTGCAGGTCGGATTTCAAACCAGGGAAAATATTCATTCGGTGGAAAGGGAATCATGCCGCAGGAAAACGAGCCTTCCTTTGCACTTGACCTTGCCGTCGTCGGGGTCGTGGGATTAGGCCTAATGGGCGGGTCATTGGCGCTCGCATTGGCCGGAAAATGCCGCCGGAGAATTGGACTGGATTCCGATCCGGAGGCGGAGAAAGCCGCGCTCGAGAAACACGCCGTTGATGAAGTGGCGCGGAACCTTCATTTTCTAATCGAAAAGTCCGATTTAATCGTCCTCGCCGCGCCGGTAAGGACGATTTTGGCTATATTAAAGGAACTGGCGGAAATTCACCCAATTGATAGCCGACTGCGCGTAGTCATCGATATTGGGTCAACAAAGACCGATATTGTGCATGCGATGGAAGGGTTGGTGCCGCCATATACGGCAATCGGAGGGCACCCGATCTGCGGTCGGGAGATGCAGGGAATCGGCTTCGCCGATCCGTTGTTATATAGAAACGCACCGTTTGTTTTAACGCCCGTTCCGAACGGTTCACCGAAGGCGCTCGCGGCCGGCCGCAGCCTGGCGGCGGCATTGGGTGCGCGCCCGGTGGAACTCGCCGCGGCCGAACACGACAACCTCGTCGCCAGCACCAGCCACCTCCCGCATTTGGTGGCGGTGGCACTGGCGCAAACCGCCTGCCGGCTGCCGTCGGCCGCCGCGCTGGTGGGGCCGGGTTTCCGCGATACAACGCGCCTGGCGGCCTCGAATTTGGAAATGATGACCGATATCTTGCTCACCAACCGCAGCCACGTTCTGGAGGCGCTCGAGGAATATATCGCCCGGTTGGAGGCGCTCGCGCAACAAATTCGCGAAGGCGACGAAGCGCGTTTAAAAGTCCTGCTCGCCGAAGGCCGCCGGGCAAGGCAGGAATTGCTCGAACCGTCCGAAGGTGAAAAGTGAAACTTGTTTCCCCAACCGCTTCCGGCTTGCACGGGTCCGTCCGGCTTCCGGGGGATAAATCCATATCCCATCGCGCGGCGGTTCTGGCCGCGGCGGCGATGGGCCTCAGCCGCATCGACGGATTTCTGCGCGCCGGCGTCACGCAGGCGATGCTGGATTCTCTGGCTTCCGCCGGGGTGAAGTGGCGCTGGCAGGGTGAAACGCTCGAAATAGAAGGAAACGGCCAGCGCGGGTTTCAAGCCGGACCGCGGCCGCTGGACTGCGGCAATTCGGCGACCACCTTCCGGTTGCTCAGCGGCTTATTGGCCGGAACTCCGGATTGGTGGTCGGGCCCAAGCAGCGGCGAATTCATCCTGGACGGATCCGAACAATTGCGGCGGCGGCCCATGGGCCGCGTGATCGATCCGCTGCGAAGGATGGGCGCCGCGATCCGATCCGTGCAGCAGAAGGATTGCGCGCCTTTGGAGATCCGGCCGTCGGAGCTGACCGGGATCGATTACTCCATGCCGGTGGCCTCTGCCCAGGTGAAATCCGCGATCTTGATTGCGGGACTTTTCGCAACGGGTTCCACACTGGTGCAGGAACCATCTCCATCGCGCGATCACACCGAGCGGTTGCTGCGATCCCTGGGAGTCCGGCTGACGGAATCGCCCGGCCGCGTGCGCGTGTTTCCAATCGACCGGCCACTTCCGCCGCTGCAACTCCAGGTGGCCGGGGATTTTTCTTCGGCGGCGTTCCTTATCGTGGCGGCGTTGATCGTTCCCGGGTCGGAGATTATCTTGCATGAAGTCGGGTTGAACCCGCGGCGGACGGGAATGCTGGCCGTGTTGCAGCGGATGGGTGCGGACATTGTGGAGCTCGAGCACTCGGAAAAGTTTGGCGAGCCGCGGGGCGATCTGAGAGTGCGCGCCGGTCCGCTTTCCGCCACGATCGTGGAGGGCGCCGAGGTGGTCGATATGATCGACGAGTTCCCGGTGTTGGCGGTGGCCGCCGCCCGGGCCGAAGGGATCACCGTCGTCCGGGGCGCCGTGGAGCTCAGGCATAAAGAATCCGACCGGATCTCGATGCTGGCCGCCGAATTGCGCAAGGTCGGGGTTGGCGTGGAGGAGACTCCCGACGGGTTCTCCATCGCGGGGCCGGCGGAGATCGCCGGAGGAAAGGTGGATCCCCATGGAGACCACCGGCTGGCAATGGCCCTAGCCGTGGCCGGGCTGGTTTCGAAAACCCCCGTCGAGGTGGAGGGCGCCGAGTGTGTTTCGGAATCCTTCCCCAATTTTGCCGGGCTGATGAATTCTCTGGGAGCGCAAATAACATGAAAGCGGTTCTGATCGGCTGGCCCATCGCCCACAGCATTTCCCCCGCGATCCACAACGCGGCTTTCCGGGCGCTGGGAATCCAGGGCGAATATTCGCTGCTTCCGGTCGAGCGGGAAGAAGATCTCCACGCCGTGTTGGCGCGTTTGAAATCCGACCCGGATTGGAAGGGCGCCAATGTGACCGTCCCGTACAAGGAGAAAGTTGTCGCCCATCTTCAGAAACTCAGCGGCGCCGCCGCGCGATTGAAAGCCGTCAACACGATCACGCGGAAGGGAAAAGGGTTGATCGGACACAATACCGACCTGCCGGGATTCCTGGCCGATCTGGATCGCAACGGGTACGATTTCCGCGGCAGGAAGGTTATCGTTATCGGTTCGGGCGGGGCGGCGCGGGCGGTCGTGTTGGGCCTGGTGGAAAGCCGGTGCCAAATCTCCCTAATCGCGGTCATCCGCGAACAGGCAGAAACTCTGGCGCGCGAACTTGGGGAGGGACGGGTGGAAGTAATTTCCTGGAGCGACCCGTCGCTGTCCGAACGGGTCCGGTCCGCGAGCCTGGTGGTGAATACTTCGCCGGTTGGAATGTGGCCGAGCGTCGATGCATCCCCCTGGCCGGAGAGCGTCCCGTTTCCGGAAAAGGCCGGCATATACGACGTTGTCTATAATCCGGCGGAGACCCGTTTCCTGCGGGAGGCAAGATCGCGCGGGTTGAAAGCCGCGGGCGGGCTGGGGATGCTGGTCGAGCAGGGCGCTCTGGCCTTTGAGCTTTGGACGGGCGCGCATGCGCCCCGCGACGCAATGTTGCAGGCAGCCTACGCGGCTCTGGCGTAGAGAGGGAGACGGCATGATTTGATTGACCACGGCAGGCGAATTGCACGGCCCGGCGTTGGTGGCCATCCTGGAGGGGATTCCCGCGGGGCTCGCGCTGCGGCCGGAGGATCTTCAGCCGGATTTGATCAGACGGCAAGGCGGATCCGCGGCTCAGGCCGCCTACCGCGGAGCGAGCCCGCGGATGAAGATTGAGCGCGACGAGGCTGCCCTGCTGGCCGGAGTGATGGCCGGGAAAACGACCGGGGCGCCGATCGCGCTCTCGATCGGAAACCTCGACTATGAGAAATGGAAGGGGCGGGCGGTGGAGGCGATGACCGTTCCCCGTCCGGGGCACGCCGACCTCGCGGCGGCGATTAAATACGGATACGACGATCTGCGTCCGGGTTTGGAGCGCGCCAGCGCGCGCGAGACCGCCGCACGGATGGCGGCCTGCTCCGTGTGCAGAAAATTCCTCGCCGTCCTGGGCATCCGCGTCGGGAGTTACGTCGTGCGGATCGGTCCGGCCGCGGCCGACCTGGCCGCGATGCCGATCGGGGATCGATTGGAGCGGTCGGAACAATCCGCATTACGCTGTCCGGATTCGGCGGCGGGCGACCGGATGCAGGCGGAGATCGACCGCGCGATGAGAAGCGGCGATACGCTGGGGGGCGTGTTCGAGGTTGTCGCGCTGGGCGTGCCGCCGGGATTGGGCGGCTACGGCAATTGGGATAAACGGATGAGCTCGCGTCTGGGCGCCGCCTTGTTTGGGATTCCGGCCATCAAAGGCGTGGAGATCGGGGACGGATTTGGGCTTGCGGCGCTTCCCGGGACGCAGGCTCAGGATCCCATCCGGCGCGAGGGCGATCGGATCGTGCGCGCTTCCAATCACGCCGGCGGAATGGAAGCCGGCATCACCAACGGCCAACCGGTCGTGGTTCGCGCGGCCATGAAGCCGATCGCAACCACGATCGCTTCGCAGGAATCCGTCGACCTCGCCGGCGGCGGGAAGGCGGAGACCCACTATGAGCGTTCGGACTACTGCGCGGTGCCGCGCGCAGCGGTGGTGGGCGAGGGGATGGTCTGCCTGGTGATAGCGGATGCGGTGATGGAAAAATGCGGCGGAGATTCCATGGACGAAGTCCGCGATCGTTTTGACCGGCTGCCGCGCGGATCGCTTAAGGACTTTCATCTTTCCACCGATCCGAAAAATTTCTGGTAACGTGACCGGTGAGCGCTGTTGGTTTGCCCTTAATCGTCCGGCGCTGTGTTAACCGGACGATGTTTTTATCCCGGAGTTTCAAGAAGGGCGGCGCCGGGCGATAACCAAACCCACCGCGGTTGCTTTTTGCGATACAATCCGCGCCGGGTTCCGCGAATTGTCTTTCCGACTCATCCGGCGCCATCGATCAGGCGCAAGGCTGTCCGGGAAGCGAAAAATGAGGGAGTTCATCACCGAGGTCGGAGAATGAATCTATATATCTATGGTCCGCCGGGATGCGGAAAAACCACGATCGGCATGCTCCTCGCCGAACGCATGGGCTGGCATTTCACCGATACCGATAAGATCATCGAAAACGACGCGGGAATGCCGATAACGGAAATCTTCCTCCAGAAGGGGGAAGCGGATTTTCGCCAGCGGGAAAAAGCGCTGCTTTCGAATCTGGTAAAAACCACCCGAACGGTGGTCTCTCTCGGCGGGGGAACGCTGGTAGACGACGAAAACCGCGCCCTGGTCGAATCCTCGGGGGCGGTGGTATGCCTGATGTGCGACCCCGAAACCATACTCGAGCGCGTGGGCAACGAGTTGAACGCCCGTCCGCTTCTGGTGGGGTCCGGTCCGTTGGAACGTCTCACGGCATTGCTTGCAAAACGCGCCGCGCTCTACGCCTCCTTTCCGCTGACACTCGATACCACCACCCTGACACCGGATGACGTCACCCGAAAGGTTCAACGCCTTTCGGGGATATTCCGGCTTGTGGCGATGGGGGGCGGCTACGACGTTATCATCAACCGCGGGATGATTCATGGTTTGCGCGCCGAATTGGAGGATCGCAAGCTGGGCGCGCCGTTTGTGATCGTGAGCGACGACCATGTCGCCCCGATTTACGCCCGGCCGGTGGAGGAAATGTTGGCGCCGATGGGAGCCGTCACTTCCATTATTATAAAAGCCGGCGAAGCTTCGAAAAACCTTCAGACGGTCGAATCGATTTATTCCGAGCTGTTCCAAATCAAAATGGAACGCCGCGGAACCATACTCGCCCTGGGCGGCGGAGTGGTGACGGATATCGCGGGATTCGCGGCCGCCACCTACCTGCGTGGGATCCCCTGGGTGGCGCTTCCGACCAGCCTGCTTGGGATGGTCGACGCCGCCATCGGCGGAAAAACGGCGGTGGACCTCCCGCAAGGGAAAAACCTCGTCGGTTCGTTCTATCCGCCGGCCATCGTCCTTGCGGATCTGGACACCTTGGCCACGCTGCCTCGCGAGGAATTGCGCACGGGCATGGCGGAGGTGGTCAAATCCGCGATCATCGGCGATTCCAAGCTGCTGGGAATGATTGAAGGGCTTTGCGGGGATATCGCCGCGGAAAAACTCGACGGCATCATCCGCCGCGCGGGCCGCGTGAAGATTCGGGTGGTGGAAGAAGATCCCTTCGAACGCCGCGGACCCCGCGAAGCGCTGAATTTCGGACACACCATCGGCCACGCGGTCGAAGCCTGGTCGAATTTTAATATTCCGCACGGCGAAGCGGTGGCCATCGGTATGGCGGCCGAATCGAGACTGGCGGAGAGAATTGGAATCGCCGAGAACGGCCTTTCCGACAAGCTCTCCACTCTGTTAACCACGCTGGGATTGCCCGTGCGCTGCGAGGCGCCCGTGGACAAGATTCTCGAGCTCATGGCCGCCGACAAAAAACGGCGCGGCGGGCGGATTAAATGGGCTTTGCCCATCGCGGCCGGAAAAGTGCGCGTCGGCCTGGATGTCCCGGACGAAGACGTCGTGCAATCGTTGAAATCCATAGGTTGCCAGAGCTGAACCCGGCCGGTTTTAAAAAAGAGGGGGCGGGTTTTACAGGGAAACATGCGGAGAGGCAGGATTCGTCGGGGGTGACCAATCCGGAGGAGGAACTATGTCCAAAATTCTATTGGTGCACGGGCCCAATTTAAACTTGCTCGGCGAGCGGGAGCCGGACGTATATGGAAGCGTCACCCTGGCGGAGATCAATGCGCAGATGACGGCGCTGGCCAAAGGGCAGGGGGCGGAAATCCGCATCCTCCAATCCAATAGCGAAGGCGCGATCATCGACGCGATTCAGGACGCTCGGACCTGGGCGGACGGGTTGATGATCAATCCTGGCGCTTTCACTCATTACTCGCTGGCGATCCGGGATGCGATCGCCGCCGTGCTTATCCCGGCGGTGGAAGTGCATGTCAGCAACGTGTTCGCCCGCGAGGAATTCCGGCACCGGTCGGTAATCGCCCCGGTGTGCATCGGTTCCATTTGCGGGTTCGGCGCGCACAGCTACGAGTTGGGATGGATCGCACTGACGGGATACCTCCAGCGGCGGGGAAAAAAAGGAATTTAGCGCGCCGGGCGTGATTGGAACCAAACCCGCGGTTGTGAAAATTATCTCAAGGAATGGTATAATTTTCGTCCGGGGCGGATCCATTCCCTGATCCGGATTGGAATTTTCCAGCGGTAGGATAAAACAGGATGCGCGGTATGAGTTCGCCATGACCGCGCATGTTCTTATATCGCACTGGAACGGGCGGCAAATTTTCCCCTGGAGGAAGCGGGATGACGGAGTCGATCAATGAAGTTAGGGCCTTCCGGGCTGAACATTACAATCCCGAGAAGATTGAAAACATCGGCCTGTGTCTTTCCCGCCCCTACGACGTGATCAGCCCGCTCGAACAGGACGACTACTACAAGCTTCATCCGGACAACGTGGTTCGCCTCATCCTCAACAAGATCGAAAAGGGCGACACCGAAACCGACAATCGCTACACCCGCGCGCGGGATTTGCTCGCCCGATGGCGCGAGGAGCAGGTGATCGTTTCCTACCGGCGCCCCTCCTTCTGGGTGTACGAACAGGATTTCCAGGCCGAAGGACTGCCGCACCGGCAGGTCTCCGGTTTCATCGGACTGGTCCGGTTGCAGGATTACGACAACGGACGAATCCTTCCCCACGAAAATATCATCCGCGAGCCGCTCGAGGACCGCATCCGCCTCACCCGCACCACGCGCACGCAATTCGAATACATCTGGGGAATCTACCCGGACCCGCAGCTCACGGTGGATGGAATCCTCGCCACGTGCGACCGGGATCTCCAAGTGCTGGATTATGTGGATCCGGACACCGGAGTGCGCCACCATCTATGGCGCCTGGTCGATCCGGTCCAGTGCGAAGCGGTCTCGAAGGAAGTTTCAAGCAAGAGGATTTACATCGCCGACGGGCATCACCGTTATCAGACCATGCTTACCATCCGCGACGAGATGCGCAAGCTGCATCCGGAAGCCGGTCCGAATGCGCCGTGGGAATTCATCATGATGTACCTGGTCTCGGCCAATCACGATGGACTGACGACCCTGCCGACCCACCGCATGCTCAACAACCTTCCCCCGGTGAGCGAGCAAACGATCAAGGACGCGGGAAAGCTCGGGTTCCTCGTCCGCGCGTATTCCTTCGGGGAAGACGACGAAATCGAGGCGCGCGAAATGTGGCTGCGCGAGCTGCGCAACGCCGAGCCCCATGATCATAAATTCGGCGTCGCGCTGCGCGGGGTGAACACCTACTATTTGCTCGAGATCGACGAAAAACGCGCCACCCGCATGCTGGAGGGGGAGAGCGGCTCGCTGACCTTGCGGATGCTGGATGTTTCCCTGTTGAAATCCATCGTGTTTAAAATGCTGCTTGGGCTGACGGAGGAACAACTCAAACCGCAGATGACCGTGCATTACACGCCCAAAGCCCAGGTGGCGCTCGAAAAAGTGCGTTCGGGGGAAATGCAGTCGGGATGGTTTCTCAACCACACCAGCCTTGAAGAAATCATGACGGTCGCCGACAACCGGGAAAAAATGCCCCAGAAATCAACTCACTTCTACCCTAAACCACTGTCGGGGCTTGTTTTTTATAATATGAATAATCTGAAATAACGGCGTATGGCCGCGATCGACGATCGCGGCCACAGAGATTGATATTTTATCCCCCGCACGCATTCGCCAGATGCTGGATGTAGGTTTCCGCAAAGTTGTGCCGCCCGGATTTATCGCAGGCGGCCTGGAAGAACAGGTAGGAAGTCTGGGCCGGTTCGGCCACCGCTTGTAGAGCCGCCAACCCGGGATTGCTGATCGGACCGGGCGGCAGTCCATAATGTAGAAAAGTGTTGTAAAGAGAATCCTCCCCGAAGTCCGAGGACCAAAGTGGGTTGGTCCACCACCCGCCGCGGTCGGCTTGGAATCCCAATGCGTATTGCACGGTGGGATCCGCTTCCAAACGCATTCCCTGGTTCAGACGGTTGTAATACACCGACGCGATCAACGGCATCTCTTCCTCCAGCACCGCTTCGCGCTGGATGATCGACGCCAGAGTGACCGCCTGGTAAACGCTCAGCCCGTGGGATTTCACCGCCGCTTGCCATCCGGCGGGAAGCGATTGCTGGAAATTTATGACCATCCGCTCGACGCATTGATCCGCCGTCTCCCCCGGGACGATGCGGTACTCCACGGGAAAAAGGAATCCCTCCAGCGTTGCCCAGGAGGGAATTTCCGCATACAGCGACGCCAGACTACCGCTGCTGTTTGGGCGTCCGCCGGCTGAGGCGAGAAAATCATTTGACGTGATTGGGATTCCAAGCGTGGGAAGCGCGGCGGCGATCTCCTCCTGGCGCCAGCCGGGGAACACGGTAAGGATCCGGATTTTGCTTTCCCCGCTGGAAATCGAATCGGCGATCTGGGCCGGATTTTCTCCTGCCCGGATGAGGAACATTCCCGACCCGATCGACCGGTCGCCGCCGGTGTAATGCCAATAGCGGCAAATTAAATCCGAATCATCGACCCACCCTTCCTGCTTCAATCGCGCGCAAATTTCGGCCGCCGTTTCACCCTGTTGTATTTCAAACACGCCGTCCGTCCGGGCGGAGGCCGCGTTCAGGGAATCGTAGTGGAAGCGCAGATACGCGCGCAGATAGATCAGGTTCATGGTCGAGAGGTCGCCGGCCGCGGGCGGCAGCGGCGCACCGGAATCCGTGCTCAGCAGGAGAATCAACCCGGCCCCGAGGAGCGCCAGGACGATTCCTCCCAGCAACATCGCGCCGATCCATCGGGCGTAAACGCCGGAGGAGCTAGACTTGTTTGTCCGCCTGGACATCGAGATACTCCTGTAACAATGCCGCCGCGGCCAGCGCGTCGTCTGGAACGCGTTGCAGCTTGCGCCGGCGGCCGCGCGCTTCCCGGGCCTCCTGGGCGCGCTGCGTGGAAAAGGATTCGTCGTACAGGGAAACAGGGATGGAGGTGGATGCACGCAGGGCGGCGAGCAGCCGATGCGTGAACCGCGCCAGTTCGTTCATCCGGGTGCCCGCTTCGTGCGAGTTGCCGATAAAAATCCGATCCGCTTTTTCATCCTGGGCCGCTTCCAGAATCCGGACGCAATCCTGCTGAAGCGAACCGTGCGGCAAGATGGCGAGCGCCCGCGCGACCGTGCCGGTGGAATCGCTCACCGCCAGCCCGATCTTTTTCAACCCGGGATCCACCGCGAGGATTTTCATTCCGCCACCGCCGCCATCTCGATTTGATAAGGGAACAGCGGCAGAACGGGAATCCATCCCGGCCATAGTTCCATTCCGGTGACGCTGCGCGCCCCGAACCGGGATTCCAAGAGAGAGACCGCTTGCCCGCGAGTGTGCCCGCGCAATGCCAGAGCCACGGCATTCCAGTCGGGGATATTCACCGCCAGGCCGGACGCCTGCAGATCGATCCCGCCTTGTGCGTTTTTCTCCAGCCGGAAAGCTATGCTTGCGGGAAAGAGGGACTCGCCCTCCACAAGACTGGAGGCGAGGGCGCTTTGCGCGCGGGATTGAACGTCCTCGGTGGGACACTCCAATGCGGTCGCGATGGCGTGCAGCGTCAAACCCTCGGTATCGGAAGGCGTATTGACGGGAAAGTCCGCGACATCCTGGGGATCAAACTGTACCTGGAGGGAATTCTCCACCAGGATGCGGCCGGCGGTTGCGACGTTTGGCAATCCGGCTGCGGCTTCTTGGCGGACCTGTTCGGAGAGTGAGGTCCGCAGCGCATCGAGATCCGATTGGGTAACCGCATTGCGCCAGGATTGAATCCCGCCGGAAATCGGTTCCGGGTTGGTCACCTCAAGCGAGAGCCCGAGCGGCCCTTCCACGCGGTCTACCGCTCCGGCGGCAAGATTGCCGGAGGGACCGGGCGCGACGGCGCGGACCGGCGTCGATTGAGATTTTCCCGGCGGCACGATCACACCTTCGATAGTCTCGAGGAATACGCTGCCTTTGGATGAAACCCTCAAGCCGGCCGGAAGATTGAGGGTGCTATTGGATTTGTTTGTTAAGAAAATGGAACCTTCCGCATATGCAGTAGGCACAGATAAATATCCACTCGTTTCCCGGCGGGATGAGAGTTCGAAATTTGTAGTTAATGTTTCACATAGGGAAGAATTGAGGGGTTTGGAGACTTTTAATCTCTCGCCCCGGGAAAACTGCGTGGATTTTCACGGAAGGAACCAGCAGTAGAAAGAGGACGGTTAGTGAAAGAATAGCCGAGGCGAAAACCCCGATTCGGATGGCTGGTGGAAGTTTATCTGAAAAAGTTATTCGCAGCGGGGCGGGAGGCCGTTCGTGCGCTTGCGCGACCGCAAAACCGCCGCCAAGATCGCGATCATTGTCGGCTAGTCCGTGCAGAGCCGTTTCTTTGAGACTGAGGTAGCAAGGGATTCCAACCCGGGCCGCCAGACGATGAACTTCCCGATCGGTGCTGACCAGGATCAATTCCGATCCGGCCATCGCCGCCCAACGGCGCAATAACTCAAAGTCCAGGCGGCGGCGGACCGGTTTGGTCAGCGCAGGCCAGATCAGGACCAGCCGTTCCGCTTTTCCGCGGGCGATTTTATCCCGCAGGGATTGCAGGTCGTCGGTTTGTTCGAACGAAAGGATTTGTTCCTTCATGGCCGTCCGGCCGGTGGATGCCCTCCGGCTTCAGCCCAATTTCTCTTCGGCTGCGTGGCGCAGGAATTGCAGCGCGTCCGCCAGCCTGCTTGGATCCGTCCCGCCGGCTTGAGCCAGGTTGGGCCGTCCGCCCCCGCCGCCGCCCAGCAGCTTGGCCGCCGACCGGGCCAATTCATCCGCGCTCAGGCCGCGCGCGATCAGATCGTCGCTGACGAAAATCACCACGATCGGTTTCTCGTCTGTGATCGATCCGATGGCCGCCATCCCGCTGGAATATTTTTTCCGGAACGAGTCCGCCAGCAGGCGCAACGTTTCCGCGTTGGCCTGGGTCACTTTCACCGTCAGGACCGGGACGCCGGCGATGACCGCGGATTGGGATAGCGAAGCTTCGAATTCCGAACGCGCCATCTCCTGCCGCAGACGTTGATTCTCCTTCCGCAGCCGGTCCAGTTCGCCCATGTTCTCGAGCACTTTGCGGTCCACTTCTTCCGGCGCCGCGCCGAGGTAGGCGGAGATATTTTGCAGCGTGCGGCTTCGTTCCTGGGCCAGGGCCACCGCGGCGTGGCCGGTGACAGCCTCAATCCGGCGCACGCCGGAAGCCACGCTGCTCTCGGAAAGGATCAGGAACATCCCGATGTCGCCTGTTTGGAGGACGTGCGTGCCGCCGCAAAGTTCATAGGAAAAAGGTTGGTCGTCCTCTCCGATGGAGATGGTGCGGACGCTCTCGCCGTACTTCTCCCCAAACAACGCCGTCGCGCCTTTGCCCACGGCCTCTTCGCGCGCTTCCTCGGCGGTCGTCACCGGGTAGTTGGCCAGGATGGCTTCGTTGACGAAGCGCTCGATTTTCTCAAGGTCCTGTTGGCTGATCATGCTGTGGTGGGTGAAATCGAATCGAAGCCGGTCCGGCGCCACGAGCGACCCCGCCTGACGAACGTGAGTTCCAAGTACGTAGCGTAGTTCCGCCTGCAAAAGGTGGGTGGCGGTATGGTTACGCATGATGCCCCAGCGCCGTTCCTCGTCCACTTCCATCGTGGCCAGGTCGCCTTGCGCGGGACGGCCGGATTTCACCGTTCCCCGCAGGACGATCAGCCCGCCGACGGGGCGGATCACTTCGTCGATGTCGATCTCCCATGCCGCCTCGGTCGATCCTTCGGCTTTGGGCATCCACAAGGAGCCCATGTCCGCCACCTGTCCTCCGGATTCAACATAGAAACACGCCCGCGGGAGGATCACTTCCACCGGATCGTTTTCTCCAACCCGGGAGACGCGCTTTCCATCCTTCAGCAGCGCCAGGATCGGTTCCTCCATCTGGAAGGTGGAATAGGGGTCGTATTCGACGCCGCTCTCCGGAAGCATTCCCTCAGCCCTGAGCTCATCCAGAAGAGTCCGATACCGGGCGGCATCCGCGCCGGTCATCTCGCCCATCGCCTGCCCGGCTCCGGACGCTTCGCGGTGTTCGTCCATCGCCTTGCGGAATCCTTCCGCGTCGACGTCCATTTCCAGGTCGCGGGCCACATCGCGGGTGATCTCGAGCGGCAGGCCGTAGGTGGCGTACAGATCGAAGGCGAGATGGCCGTTCAAAACAGACTGCCCCTGGCGCTTGAGGTCGGAGAGCGTCTCGTGAAGATTGTCGATTCCCACATCTACCGTCTTGCGGAAGCGGCGTTCTTCCATGGTAAGCGCTGAATAAATGGCTTCGCTGTGCCGCGCGAGTTCGGGGTAGGCTTCCCGGTAGGTGGAGACGACCGCTTCGGCCACCTTGGCCAGGAAGGGCTCGGTTAGGCCTAGTTTTCCGCCGAATAACGCTGCCCGGCGGATGATCATGCGGCAGATGTAATTCCGGCCGATGTTGCCGGGCACCACGCCGTCCGCAATCAGGAATGCGGCGGCGCGGGCGTGATCGGCGATCACCCGATAGGGAGTGAAGTTCGCTTCGCGCTGCTTATCGGAATGCCCGCTCACCTGCTGGGCCGCCTCGATCAGCGGCCAGAACAGGTCGGTGCGGTAATTGGAATTCACCCCCTGCAGGACCGCCGTGAGGCGGTCCAGCCCCATGCCGGTATCGATATGCTTGGCGGGCAGCGGCGAGAGTTCGCTCGGGCCGGTGCGGTTGTATTGGATGAAAACGAGGTTCCAAAGTTCGGTGAACCGGCGGCAATCGCCGTTAACGGCGCAGACGTGGCCGGGCACGTTTTTCTTATCGCAGCTGTCTTCGCCGCGGTCGATGCTGATTTCGCTGCACGGGCCGCAGGGGCCGGTGTCGGCCATCTCCCAGAAATTTTCCTTGCGTCCGAAGAACAGCACGTGGGCCGGATCGAGCCCGGCCTGCGCGCGCCAGATCTCGGAGGCTTCCTGGTCCTGTGGAATCTCACCTTTCTCATCGCGGAAACAGGTGACGTAGAGGCGTTCCGGGGGCAATCCCCACACGCCGGTCAGAAGTTCCCAGGCCCAGGCGATGACTTCCTTCTTGTAGTAATCCCCGAAGGACCAGTTGCCGAGCATTTCGAAAAACGTGTGATGGGTGTCGTCGCGCCCGACTTCATCCAGATCGTTGTGTTTTCCGGCCACCCGCATGCATTTTTGCGAATCCACGGCGCGGACGTACGGCCGCTTGTCGGCGCCGAGAAAAACGTCCTTGAATTGGACCATGCCGGCATTGGTAAAGAGCAGGGTGGGGTCTTTACCCGGGACGAGCGAAGCCGAAGGGACGACGGTGTGGCCGCGCTTGGCAAAAAAATCGAGGAATTCCCGGCGGATTTGCGCGCCGGTGCGGAACTCCGTTTTGCGAGCCTTGGCCGGCTCGCTGCGGTCGGTTTTACGTTTTGGCATCCGTCCTCCAACAGGGTGAACGGATTATACGCGAGAGGGGAGGCGGATGGCAATCCGCGCCCGCCTCGGGGCATGGGTTCCCCTGGCTGGGTGTAGAATCTTTGTTGCATCGACGAAACCGAATCGCATCCATGGAGGCCCGAATGATCCGGATCATCGCCGACACGACCTGCGCTCTGCCGCGGGCAATCACCACCAAGCTTGAGATTCCAATCCTTCCGCAGTTCATCATTTTCGGAGAGGAGTCATTCCGCGACGATACGGAATTGACGACCGAACTCTTCCTGAAGAAATTGCGCGCCTCGGCGGTGTTGCCAAAAACCGCCGCGCCGCCGCCCGCTTTGTACGCGCCCGTTTTCGAGGAAATCCTCGGGCAGGGAGATATTCCGTTCGTGTTGTGCCCTTCGGCGGACGTTTCCGGAACGTTACGTGCGGCCGAAGTGGCCGCCAAGGATTTTCCCGGATCCGGGATTCGCGTCCTGGATACCCGCTCGGTGGCTGGGATGCTGGGCGCCGCTGTCCTGCTCGCCGACCGCTGGGCCAAGCAGGGCGTACTCATGGAGGAATTGCTCTCCCGGTTGGAAAATTTACGGATTCAACAACGCACGTATTTCGTGGTGGATACTCTCGAATACCTTCATAAGGGAGGGCGGATCGGCGGAGCCAAGCGGCTGATGGGGGAGATGTTGCAGGTTAAGCCAATTCTTCGTTTGCAGGATGGCCGCGTCGAAGCGTACGAACAACAACGGACGCGCGCCCGGGCTCTGGCGCGGTTGCAGGAACTGGTGGCGGGGGAATGCCCCGCGGGGGAAGGCAGTTTCCTCTGCGTGATGCAGGCCGATGCCGAAGAGACCGCCAAGGAACTGGCGGAGGGTTTTAAAAAGCGGATGGGGATTATGGATGTGCCGGTCTACGAACTGCCGCCGGCCATCGTCGTGCATGGGGGCCCGGGAACGCTGGCCGTCGGATTTTATGCGCAAGCGGTGAACGGAAGCATGTAGATCCATTGGGTTATTTCAATGCGACGATGTTTTTCATTTCGATTCCGAATCCAATCTCCATAAAAATCATCCGCCGGCGGTTTGTCCCGGCGGATGATTTTTTGAATAGATCACCTATGAGCCTTCGCGAAAAGCGGCTACGGTGAAAAGGAAATAACCTCCGGTGGCCGTCCAGCCGGTTTTCTCCCCGCAAGAAATATCCACATGAGCAGCGCCAGATGCGCTCCGCTCGCAACGAGAATCAACCACAGCACGCCGGAATATCCGCCTGCGATCGCCCCGGCGCAGTCGGCGATGTGAAAGAGAACCGGCACGGCCAAGAGCGGCCAATCGACGGATGGAACGAGCGCCTGGCGCATTCTTCCGCGCCACACGAAAAAGAGCAGGGCGGTGGGAAGGAGGAGGAAGAACGCCAGCATGACCCATTCCGTGGAGCCGCCTTTCGTTCCAAAGGGAGCCAGCCAAAGCAGGAATTGGGAAAGCGGCATGGCCATGGTGATCAGCGCAAGAATCATCGCGAGCAACGGGTAGACAGATCCCACCCAGGGTTGATATCCGGATTGCTGAAATAATTTTCGCCCCAGCAGGATGTAGATCGAGCCGTACAGCATGATGAGCATCCAGCCGGGAAAATTATAGACCGGGATGCGATAGATATTCGCCGCGCCGGGTGAAATCAACCAGGTCCATCGGCCGGTCGTGCTTCCGCCGACGGTAGCCACCTGCCGGACGGCGAGCGGATCCAGGGAGAAATCCTGCAGCATGCCAAACAAACCCAACAGGAGAGGTTGGCACCATCCGGGAACGTTCATTCTTTCCAGCAGCCAAAGACCGGTGATAAAAACATCCATCTCTAGCAGAGGGATCGACAACGGAACGTTGCCGAACATCAGCAGGGATCTTCCGTAAACGTACCAGCCTTGGACCACGGCGAAATTTTCGAACAATCCGGCGTACAGAAACACAAACGCAAAACATTCGAGCAGGATCGCCTCGGGATGCAGGCTCCTGCGGACGGCGAACAAGATGACGATCAGGGAGAGCAGGACCGTCAGCAGGTCCGCGAAAAACCAGGGTAGGGGAATCGGTGATTGAAACACGTATTGCATAGTGATCCCTCGCGAGAAAGCAGAAAGCCGGACCTTACAGCGATCGCCGCTTTGCCAATGGGTTCCTACGGATGACGACGCAGAACCGCTGCAAGGGAAATAGTCTCGACCGCGACGTTGAACCCGAGGAAGGTTGGAATTCTTCTGCGGCTGGATTGGAGCGTATCAAAACGAATTAAGTTGAAACCGCCAGTCGTGTGTTCCGGCGGTACCAGTCCACGGTGTCGGAAAGGGTTTCAAGCAATTTGCGCGGGTGATATCCCAGTTCGCGGGTGGCTTTCGCGTGGCTGATGTTGCAGTTGCTTCGCAAAGTGGAAAGCGAGTAGGGGGTGAATCGCGGTTTGGTTCCCGAGATCCGGTAATAGAGCGGCGTGAATGCCGATACGGCTTTGGCCAGGGAAAACGGGATGTGAATTCGGGTGAAGCGCTTGCCGGTCATCTCCCACAGGAGGTCGATGATATTCCGCACGGCAAGCCGTTGGCCGGAAAGAATGTACGTCTCTCCGCGGCGGCCTTTTTCGGCCGCCAGGAGGATCCCGTCCGCCACGTCGCGGACGTCGACGAAATCGTATGCCCCGTCCACGTAGAATTGCGTTTTTTCCTCGACGCAATCCAGGATCAATTGCCCGAGTTCCGACCGGCGGTAATCGTTCGGTCCGATCACTCCGGTGGGGCAGACGATCACCGAGTCCAACCCTTCCGCCGCCGCCTGCTGCACCGCCAGTGAAGCTTCCGCTTTCGACCGGTCGTATTCGCCGACGGGGTTGTGCGGATCGAAGGGCAAGCGCTCGTTGATTCGAACGCCTTGCGGTGCGCGGCGGATGGCGTGAATCGAACTGGTGTAAATCAGACGGTCCACGCCGCTGTCTCTCGCGGCCGCCAAAATGTTTTTCGTGCCCTCGACGTTCACTTTGCGCAAGCGATCGTTCCTTCCCGGAAGAATCGAGATGATCCCGGCCAGATGGAACACCCGGCTGACGCCGCGCATCGCTTCCCGCAGCGAGACTTGATCCAGCACGTCGCCCGTCACTTTTTCGACCGGCAGATCCTGCAGAGGCAGCGTATCCTCCCCCGGAAGGATCAACGCGCGCACCGATTCGCCGGCGTCGAGCAGCTTTCCGACTAGAACGTTTCCAATGTGCCCGGTGGCACCCGTAACTAAAATCATGTTGACCTCCTTGTCAACCCGTCGGTGAGCAAGCGAAAACTCTCGTGTCCCACTCCGGCCCAATCCGATCCGGCTGGATCAATAATCCCCTGAAGCAATAAGCCGATCGCCAAAGACATTACCGCCAGCGCGGCCGTTTTTTGATCCATTTCTGAAATCGAACCGGCGGCAATTCCTTCTCCCATCATCCGGATGAAGAACTCTTTATATTTTTGATAGGGGGCGATGGCTGTTTTCCACACCGCCGGGTCCCTCGCTGCATGAACCCAGAATTCAAGGAAAATCGGCAACCGGCCTTCGGCAGCCTTAATGATCGCGGGAAGAATGTCGGACATCTCGATCAATGATTGGGGGACTTCAGGTTGGTTGCTTCGAAGATCCTCCAAAGCTCTGTCCAACCCCCCCAGCCATTCGGTCAGCAATTCCATGAAGACGGATTGTTTGGATGGAAAATGATGGTAGAAGGCGCCTTTGCTTATGCCTGCCAACTGGCAGATTTCGGATACGGAGGCAGACTCAAAACCTGACCGTGAAAACAGGTCCTGAGCCGCCCGTAAAATTTTTCCCTTGGTCTCGATGCTTCGTTTTTGCATATAAAATAAACCGACCGGTCGGTATCATTAGAAACCCTATTTTTAGCCCTGTCAATGCTCAAAATAGTTGCGGAATATTGACTCTCCAGCGCCACTCGGTTACTATCCCTTTGCCCGGCCGGGTCCGGCGCGGCGGAAACCTCCGAACCCCGCCAGATCCGAAAGGAAGCAACGGTAAGGTGGATCTTCCGGGCGCCGCCGGGAAGCCTGGTCGGGCATTTTTTTTAAAATGAAAAAAATACGTCAGTTTCAAATTCCTCTTGCCATTGCCGTTTTTTTCCTGGTTTTATATCTGGTCACCTTGAAGCCCGTCTTCATCCAAACCGGCGGAACCTTGACCCGGGTCCTCACGCATGCATCCTCCGTGGCGCTCGTGCTCCGCGACGCAGGATTAAGACCCGAAACCGTCGGTTCCGTGTCTCCCGGATGGAATTCCCCGATTCGATGGGGGATGACGATTGTGGTCCCCTCGGGCCGGGTGATCCCGATCGTGGTCGGCGGTGAAACCCGCCATGCGGACTTTCCCGAAGGGGGAAATATTCCGCTGCAGAATCTGCTGGATCAAGCCGGGATTGTATTGGGATCAGAAGATTGGGTTTTTGCCGATGGCGTACCGGTCTCCCCCGACCAAATTCTGAATTCACCGCCGCTTAAAATCGAGATTCGAAAAGCGATTGCGTTTCAAGTGACCGTCGACGGGAAAACAAACGATTTCAGCGCGCCCGGCCCAACCGTCGGCGAGGCGCTTTGGCAGGCCGGAATCGTCCTGTACGACGCCGACGAAGTGACTCCTACCGTCCTCACGCTGTTGGGTTCCATCCAGCAATCGCCGATTGGGATCGAGATTGTCCGGGCCCGCTCGATCACCGTGCATGTGGATGGCAAAGACCTTGCCGTTCGAACCGCCGGCAAAACCGTCGGGGAAGCTTTGGCCCGGGCTGGATTATCCCTGGACGGATTGGATTACGCGGTTCCCGCGGAAGACGAAGCGTTGCCGGCGGACGGCCGGATCCGCGTAATCCGCGTGCGTGAGGAAATCCTGCGCGAACAATCGTCGATTCCATTCGACCACGCCACCCAGCCCATGCCGGATTTGGAGCTGGACCGGACCCAGGTCGTTCAACCGGGCGCTTTGGGCATCCTGGAATCGATCGTCCGCGTCCGGTATGAGGACGGGATCGAAATCAGCCGCACGCCGGAAGGGAAGCAGGTTGTGCTTCCCCCGCAAAAACGGGTCGTCGGATATGGGACCAAAATCGTGCTCCGGACCGCGAGTACCCCCGACGGTCCGATCGAGTATTACCGGGCGATCACGGTGTACGCCACATCCTATTCACCTTGCAACCTGGATGCAACCCCTCCGCGCTGCGGGTACATCACCCATTCCGGGAAAAAAGTGCAAAAGGGGATGATCGCCATGGTCAATAGTTGGTATTACCTTTTTCAGGGCCAGGGAGTGTACGTCGACGGATACGGTCCGGCCACAGTCGAAGACAGCGGGGTTGGGCCGAACGCGCCCTATTGGATCGATCTGGCCTATCTCGATGCAGATTATATTGGATGGCATAGGTACACCACGCTATATTTTCTCACCCCCGTTCCGGCGAACGTTGTCTGGATTCTTCCGTGAAGGAATCCGATTCTCTCTCCGCGCCCGCCGGTAGCGTCCCCCGGATGTTGCGCGCGGCGGGCGTCCGCCCTCGAAAATCCCTCGGTCAGAATTTTCTCGTTGACGAGGCTGCCCTCGCCCGGGTCGCCTCCGCAGCGGATCTTTCCCCCGAGGACGTGGTCTTGGAAATTGGCGCCGGAGCGGGAAGCTTGACTAGGTTCCTCGCGGCGCGCGCGCGCCGCGTCGTCGCCGTGGAGATCGACCCGGTTCTGGTTTCCCTGTTGCGCACCACGCTCGGCTCCCTCCCCAATGTCAACATCGTTCCAGGAGATATTCTGGCGTTGCCGATTGAAGAACTCGTGGGGAGCGCCGCGCCGGGCCACTATAAGGTGGCGGCCAACATTCCCTACTACATCACTTCCGCGATCATCCGCCGGCTGGTGGAAGGGAGCGTCTCGCCGAGCCTCATGGTGCTCACCGTCCAGAAGGAAGTGGCGGATCGGATCTGCGCTCCGCCGGGGGAGATGAGCTTGCTCTCCCTCAGTGTCCAGTATTATGGAACTCCGGCGATCGTGGGCCGGATCCCGGCGGAGGCGTTTTACCCGGCTCCCAAGGTTGATTCCGCAATCGTCAAAGTTGAATTAAGAAATCCGCCGCCGGGGAATATTGCGGCCGCCGGGTGGATGTTCCGCGTGGCGCGCGCGGGCTTCTCGCAAAAACGGAAAATGCTGCGCAATACCATTTCAGCGGGACTGAAGATCCCTCCCCGCGAAGCCGAAAGACTCCTGGCGCTGGCCGGGGTGGATCCGAAGCGCAGAGCGGAGACGCTGTCGGTGGCCGAATGGTCTAAGCTTGCCGAGACGATTCCCGCAATCCCACAGAAATAACCGCTTCCCGGAAGATCCTCAGGGTAATTTTTTTTTATATTTTCGTGAGCGAGGGATACCTTGCCGCTTGCCCCGCACTCCTCTTTACTAATCGAAGAGTGCGGGGCTTGCCCCGCTTTCGTAATAGGCTGTTGAAAAACGTTGATTTTGTTTTAGCCATACGCACCCGCCCCCTTTTCATCCCCCCATTTTCCAATAGAAAATGGGGGGGATGAAAGGGGGGATGGTTTACCGCAGAGAAGATCACGCCAGTATGAATTGAATTTTTCAACATCCTGTTAACAGGCTGTTGAATTAGCCTCAATAATAACTCTTGGGATCGGATTTATAAGGGCTCCGGGAACGTGTATTCCAGGAGCCTTCTTATTTCCATCCGGTTTTCAGGTGCTTGGTGCCGCTTCCAGGTTGCACATTCTAATCAGATTGTAAATCCCAAGCGCAAAGAGGAAAAACCAACTCACCTTTGCAGCACCCCGGAATTTGACTCTCCGCAATCTCCCTTGTTCTTTCAACCAACCAAAGATTTCTTCAATACGCTTCCGGATAATTAGACTTACTCGATATCCTTCATGTCTCGTTGTCCGCCCATCTACCAACTTGGATCCTCTCTGATCCTTGACCGCAATATGCGGAACGATGTTCAAGACGCAACATTCCCGGATGAATTTAGCTTCATCAAACCATTTGTCCCCGCCAACCGTAATGCCTCTCGAGCGTCCTTCCTGCTTCCGTCGGAGCATTTCCAAACAACCATTCCGCTCGGCGTTGTTTTCTGCAATCCGAAGATCTCCATCCACCGCGATTCCATGTCGGTTTTCCATCATGGCATTCCCCACATACGATAACTTCGCCTGCGCGCCTGTCCCTTTACGTATCAGACGGCTTTCGGGGTCTGTCGTCGATCGATGAGTCTCATTTCGCCGGGTTTCACCGCGAAAATCAATGGATGGATTTCCGGGTCCTTGAGGCGGAGGATCGGTCCCTTCGGTATCATCAGCTTTCACTGGTTTGATGCTTTTAAGACTAGCCCACGCCTCCACCAGAGTGCCATCCACCGAAAAATGCTCATCGCTGACGAGGCCTTTTACGGTTGCTTGGCGGACCGTTTCCAGGAGGAATTTTCGAGCCAGATCGCCATCCAAGAACCTTTTCCGATTCTTGGAAAAGGTGGAATGATCCCAAACGCGCTCATGCGGAGCCAATCCCACAAACCAACGAAACAGCATGTTGTATTCCAATTGTTCCATGAGCAAGCGCTCGCTCCGCACGGAGAAGAGGTATTGCAGGAGAAGCGCTCGCAGCAGCATTTCCGGCGGAATGCATGGACGGCCATTTTCCTGATACAGTTGATCCAGGTCCCATTTCATTTCGGCGAGGGCGCAATCGGTCATGGCGCGGATTTTCCGGAGTGGATGGGTTGCCGGCACCATTTCTTCGATATCGATGAAATAAAAAGCGGGGGGATTTATGGGATCGGCTCGGCGCATGGTTTTTTTCCTCTTACTATTAAAACACGCCGATCACTGCTTCGATTCGCTTGCTTTAGACTAGTTTTTCAACAGCCTGTTAAAAAGAACTATTTGTAGAAAGCGGGGCTTGCGGTTCAAGATCTTGGGGGACGGCACCCTACGATTCCGCGCGGCAGGCCGGTCGGTCGGTCGTTCATTCAAAGGTCTTTTTGTGTTCGAAGAACCAAAGGACGCAATACGCGTTCAGAAGGATCCCGACAAGAATGAGGCAAAAACTGATCACATTTTCCGATGTGGTATAGAAATGGATTACAAAATTGGCGAACAAAGCAAAGTTCCCTATCAGGAGCATCAGCAGGAGGATGAGCGCGAGCGTTCGCGACCACTTCTTAAGGTTTAACATCCCCCAACAAAGAATGAGGAACATGCCGATGGTGACGATCACGGGGATCGGGTATTGGATTGCGATATTAATATAGGCAACCAGCCCATTCAGAAAGTAGTTGAAATACACTCCCGCATCCGACGCCGGAACGGGTATCTTCCATTGGATTAACTTGTACGCCCCGTTGATCCATTGAAAGATGACGAGGAGAGAGACGAAGACGAGTATCCCGGAAAAAAATACCAGGCATCCCGGCGGGGATTTTCGTTTGAGGGCAGCCGCCGGTGAAGAGAAGGTGACGGTTTGGGCGACGGGCGTCTTGGAGTGTTTCTTCTTGGGTTTGCCGGGTTGGTCGGGGAGCTCTTTATGGCAATAGTAACACTCCCCCGCTTGAACGTCGTTGTACGAACCGCAATAAGGGCATTTTTCGGTAAGCATGATTCTTCCCTCAGGGCTCCATCGCCCGGTCTTTGGGTTCCAGACGGTGAAGCCGGAGCCAGAGTTGCCAAACCCTCCAGGCCGCCTCGATTTTAACACCCGTGCTCATTTTAGATTCCCCGATCCGGCGGTCCTCGAACGTGATCGGATATTCGCATACGCGGTAACCCAGCCGTTGGGCAAGGTACGCCATCTCCACCAAAAATACATAGCCGTTGGAGCGGATCCGGCTCAGCCCGATGCCGATCAGCGTATCCCGTCGCCAGAGCTTAAAACCGGCCGTGGGATCGTGCACCCGGAGGTCGAGGATGGTCCGAGTATAAAAACTCGCCCAGCGTGAGAGGACCTTTCGGCTGACGTCCCAGCGTCTGTCCAACCCGCCTCCGGCGATATAGCGCGAGCCGACCACGACGTCATAGTCGGCCAGGAGTTGGGCCATTCGCACCAGCGCGTCCGGGGGATGGGAGAAGTCGCAGTCGATCTGGGCGATCGCCTCGGTGCGTTGAGCGAGCGCGGCCCGCAACCCGGCCAGGTACGCCGTTCCCAGTCCGAATTTTCCGGGTCGGTGGATCACCGATACTCGGCCGCCGGAATCCTTGGCGAGCGCATCCGCCAAGGCACCGGTCCCGTCCGGGGAGTTATCGTCGACAATGACCAGGTTAAGTTCTGGAAACGGCAGGGCGCGCAGCGTCGTTACCATGGCGGCCAGGTTCTTCGCCTCGTTGTAGGTTGGGATGACAACCGAGATCGAACCGATAGGGGTCATAGGGTCCGTGAAGGCGTTTGGTCCAGCGCGTTTTGAAGTGAATCCAGCGAAGGGAAGGTTCCGTCGGCAGAGGAAAGGAACCGGAAATGGAACGTCACTTCCGAAGGAATCTGATTGGAATCAAGTTTCGCCATCACCGGATAAAACGAGCGGGCCGTTTGTTCGAGCGTGGCGGCCATCAACTTAGCAAACTCGAGCAGCGAGGGCCTGTCGCTGAGAATGACGAATTCGTCGAACGCCAGGTGGCCGACCATGGTGCCGACCTTGAGTTGCGCCGCAATCCCGTTTTGGAGTTTTTGGCCGATGGCGCGCAACATATCGTCCGCCACGGGGAACCCGCGACTGGCGCGAAAAGCGTCCATTCCGTGCAGTTGAATGGTGACGATCGACCAATCCGGTTGCAGGAGGATCCGCTGTAAACCATCGTCCACCGGTTGGCCCTCGGGGAGCGCGGTAACCGGATTGGCCGTGCGTTTCCTTCGACCGCGTTCCACTGCGTTGCGGACCCGCAGGCCGGTCTCCTGCAGGTCGAATGGCTTGCCGAGATAATCATCCACCCCGGCTTCCAAACCCTTCAGGCGGTCGTCGCGATCCCGCAAATCGGTCAGCATCAGGATGGGCACCGCGGCCGTCCGCCGGTTGTGGCGCAAGCGCCGCGCCACCTCAAATCCGTCGATTCCCGGCAGACGGACGTCCAGCAGGACAAGATCCGGATGCGAGTCCTGGGCCAGCGGCTCTGCTTCCTCCCCGTGGCGGACGCAAGCCGTGCGGTAATTCTGGGATTGAAAATAAGTTTCCAGCAGGCTCGCCGTCGCAAGATCGTCTTCTACTATCAACAGAAGCGGTTTTTCCGCCATGCCATTCCCTTAAAGGAGGTTTGCGAGGGAGAACTCGCATTGCAAGTCGCCCCGTGCCACGCAGCGCGTCTCAGAAACCGTCGCGGCGGGCCCCGCGCCGAGCCAATCCGCCGCCGCGTAAATCATCCCGGCCATGCCGTAACACGAGGGAACCGCCGCCGAGCGTCCCGCGCATTCCGGACAAGCGATGAGGCGGAAGCGGACGCCGCCTTCGGCGGCTTCGCACGCGCATTCCACGTCGCTTATCCATCCGAGCAGCCGGACGATGGATTGTAGCCGAACATCGAACGGGGACGCGGACGATCCGGCGGGGAACTCGGAATGCTTCGCGCCGACCATCGCCGAGGTCATTTTTAAAAGGCGGGTAAACGCGCTCCGGCCGGCGCGGTGGAGAATGAGTCCCGCTCCGGACTCCCCGTACAATTCCGCCACCGAAGCGCACATCGCGCTGTAGCAGGAAAAGTCGACCGACTTTTCCAAGTCTTTGGCGGATCCTGCCGGGCAGAGAATCGCGTCCGGGACCGCGCGCAGCACGGCGCTGGTTCCCTCGAGACCGATCGTGTCGGTTAATGCCTCCCGGAAAAAGAACACCCAACGAACGGCGAGGTATTTTCCCGTTGCAGGCAGAGGCACGAATCGCTCCCTGAACAAAAACCGTTCGCAGGAATGTAGCATAGGGGTTGGATGATGTCAAGCGATGGAGGTGCTCGCAGCGGATCAGGAAGGAATCCAACGGCCGGGGCGGGCGGGAAATGCTTGCCCGTGCGCACCGGATATGGTATTATCAGCGCGACCTTTTCCCGTTCCATGCTCATTCAGAAAGAGGCATTGGATGGTTCAAAAGACCCGCGTGGATCAAATGGTAACCCGGCTGCGGGATATGCAGGCCAGCACCCCCGATGTGGAAGCCTCCGCAGTGGTCAGCGTCGATGGATTGATCATCGCCTCCTCGCTTCCCGCCAGCGTGGAAGAAGACCGGGTATCGGCCATGTCGGCGGCGATGCTCAGTCTGGGGGAGCGGATCGCCGGAGAACTGGGGCGGGGCACACTCTCCCAGGTGTACATCCACGGGGACAAAGGCTACGTTCTGCTCACCGCCGTGGGCGCGGAAGCGGTGTTGACGGTGCTCGCGCGCGAAAGCGCGAAATTGGGCTTGGTATTTCTGGAGATCCGCCGTGCGGCAGATGATCTATCGAAAATGGTGGGATAGGTCGCTCAGCCTGGCTGGGCGTTTTCTCAAAGCCGGATCCGGTGGGGAGGCGGCAACTGTCAGCCTCCCCATCGCTTTTTTTAAGCAACAGGAGGACATGTGACGCGATACATTTTCTTCACCGGGGGTGTGGTCAGTTCGGTCGGCAAGGGGGTCACGGCGGCTTCCATCGGATTGCTGCTGAAGGAACGCGGCTTCCGGGTGGCGGTTCAAAAGCTTGATCCCTATATCAACGTCGACCCCGGCACCATGAGTCCCTATCAGCACGGTGAAGTGTATGTCCTCGACGACGGAGCCGAGACCGACCTCGACCTCGGTCATTACGAACGCTTTATCGATATCAGCCTGAGCCGGGTCTGCAACGTCACCTCCGGCCAGGTCTACGCCGAAGTGATTTCCAAAGAACGCCGCGGCGATTTTCTGGGGGGAACTATCCAGGTCATTCCGCATATCACTAACGAGATCAAACACCGCATCGGGATGGTGGCAAAAAACCTGGACGCGGAGATTGTGCTGGTAGAGGTTGGGGGCACCGTCGGCGATATCGAAAGCTTGCCGTTTCTCGAGGCGCTGCGCCAGATGCGCACCGATGTGGGCCGGAACAACACATTTTTCGTCCATGTCACATGGCTGCCGCACATCGGGGCCACCGGCGAGCTGAAAACCAAACCCACCCAGCATTCCGTGGCCGAATTAAGATCGATCGGTATTCAACCGGATATGATCGTCGCCCGGTCCGACCAGCCGATGGACGGGGATTTGCGCTCCAAGATCGCGCTGTTTTGCGACGTGGAGCCGCGCGCGGTCGTGCCGCTGGTAACCCTGCCGACGATCTATCAGGCCCCGCTGGTGATCGACGAGGCCGGGGTGGGGGACTTGATCGTTGACCGGTTGGGGCTGGAATCCCGCCGTCGGCCGAATTGGACCGAATGGAAACATATGGTCCAGGAACTGACCCGCGAGCGTCCGAAAATCAAGATTGCTCTGGTTGGAAAATACGTGGAGCTGCAGGACGCCTACATGAGCGTGCGCGAAGCGCTCAAGCACGCCGGCGTGGCCACGGGATACGACGTCGAAATTCTGTGGGTGCATTCCGCCGATCTGGAAAAGAACAAGGGCTGGGAGTTAATCGAGCAGGCGGACGGGATCGTGGTTCCCGGCGGATTCGGCACCCGCGGGATCGAGGGCAAGATTCAAACCGCGCGTTTCGCCCGCGAGAAAAAAATCCCCTACCTCGGGTTGTGCCTGGGAATGCAAGTGATGGTAATCGAGTTCGGACGGTACGCGCTTGGGGACGAGACGGCGCATTCCACGGAATTCGACCGGAATACGCCGCATCCCGTGATCGATCTGCTGCCGGAGCAGCGCGATATCTCCGATATGGGAGGCACGATGCGTCTGGGGCTCTATCCCTGCCAGCTGCAGCCGGGAACCAAGGCGGCAGCGGCTTACGGCAAAACCAAGGAGGTTCAGGAACGACACCGCCACCAATTCGAATTCAACAATAGTTATCGCGACACGCTGGGAGCAAAAGGTATGGCGTTCTCCGGGCTTTCCCCCGACGGGCATCTGGTGGAGATCGCCGAAATCTCCGATCACCCCTTCATGGTCGGCAGCCAATTCCATCCCGAGTTTCTATCCCGGCCGAACCGGCCGCACCCTCTATTCCGCGCGTTCCTGGAAGCGGCCATTAAGCAATCCAAAGGCTGAGCACACTTACCTTCTGCGCCGGCCGAAGCCACCCAACAGCATCACGTAGTAGAGCACCTGGAACAACGCCGTCGCCAACGCCGCCACGTAGGTCATCGCGGCGGCGTTAAGCACGTCGTTCACCCCGTGCGCATCTTCCTCGTTGACTACCAAACCGCTCTCGGTGAGCATCTGGCGCGCCCGGTAACTGGCGTTAAACTCCACCGGCAGGGTGGCCAGGGCGAACAGCGCCCCAAGTGAAAAGAACAGCACTCCCAGCCAGGCAATCGGATAGAACCCGAGGACCAACCCGCCGAAAATTAAGATCCATCCCAGCGTGGACCCGATGTTGGTCACCGGAACGAGCGCGCTGCGGAACAGGAACGGCGCGTAACCTTCCGCCTTTTGGGCGGCGTGACCGATTTCATGCGCCGCCACCGCGATCGACGCCACCGACGCCTGGGTGGCCACGGCCTGCGAAAGATACAACGTGTTATCGGTGGGATCGTAGCGGTCGGTCAGCGTGCCGCCGATCCCCGCCAGCCGCACTCCTGAAAGCCCGCCCGACGTGGAAAGATTCGTATCGTGGTAACCGCCGTAGGAGAGCAGCCTCCGCGCGGCTTCCGTGCCGTTGAGCTTGGCCGAGTTGGGGATTTTGCCCCATTTGGAATAGGCATGATTGACCCGCCACTGCGCGATGAACATCAGCGCAAGGCCGGGCAGCATGAACAGCAAATAGTTTGGATCAAGGAAAAGAAACATATCCTGTGCTCCTCTTTATTGAAGAAGTCCCAATGCCCGATCGAGCTGTGGATCCTTCCCCGCTTGAATATCCGCAGCCTGGATCGCGGTTTCAAAATCCGGCGTAAGCCCGAGGTTCGCGATCTGACGCCCCTTGGGAGTATACCAGCGGGCTACGGTGATCCGGACGGCGCCCATATTGTTTACCAGCGGCAGCCAAACCTGGACCGACCCTTTGCCGTAGGTCGGCATTCCCACCAGGTAGGCGCGATTGTAATCCTGGATCGCGCCGGCTACGATTTCCGCCGCCGAAGCTGTGCCACTGTCCACCAGCACGACGAGCGGGATCGTGGTCGCCAGTCCTCCGCCGTGGGTGTAGGACTTGATTTCGTGGCCGTTGCCGTACCGCTCGACCACCAGCAGCTTATCCGCCGGCAGGAATTGCGAGGCCACGTCCACCGCCGACGATACCAGGCCGCCTGGGTTGCCGCGCAGGTCGAGGATCAACCCTTTGGGATTCTTGGACATCAGATTCTGCAGCGCGGTTTGAAGCTGCGCGCTGGCCGCGTCGGAAAAGATCGCCAGCGAGACATAACCGATGTTTCCATCCAGCATGCTGGTTTTCACCACGGGCGGATCGATTTTGGCCCGGATGATGTCGAATGGCAGCGGTTGCGATTCCCCCGCGCGCTGGATGGTCAGTTTCACATGCGTGCCGGCCGGGCCGAGCAGTTTACCCTTCGCCACGGAAGGATCCACGCCGGTCATGTCGACGCCGTCGACGGCGATGATTTCATCGCCGGCTTTAAGGCCGGCCTTTTCCGCGGGGGATCCGGGAAAGGGATCGATGATTTTTATATACTGGCCGGTGATGTCCACTTCCGCCCCGATGCCTTCGTATCCTTCGAGCGAAGCGGTGGCGGCGGTATACGTATCCGGGCTCATGTAGGTGGAGTGCTCGTCGCCCAGCGATCGCATCATGCCGTCGATCGCCCCTTGGATCAGCTTGGTATCGTTTACCGGCTGGTCCACGTAATTGGCATGAATGAGATTCCACGCCTGCACGAGGGGAGCCAGCGTGGCGTTGGATGCCGCTCCGCTATTGCGTCCGGCCAGAAAGCCGATTCCAAGCGAGGCCGCGCTGATGCATACCGCCAGCCACACCAGGGCGCCGACGATGACGATTTTGGAAAGCGGCTTCCCCTTGGGTGGAACAACCGGGGTTGGTTCCGTTTGCATACAACTCACTCCTAGTCCGTAAACTTATGCACATCCATCCAGCCTACTATTACCATAATTAAGGTAAAAGGAAGATAAGAAAATGAGCGCCGCTTTCTGGCAGAATGCTAGCGGATAAGGTCGGCCAATTGGTAGATGGAGTCGATTTGATATTTTTCGATGGCAGGAGGAAATTTTCCGCCGACCAATACGGCGGTCATCCCCATCTCCGCGGCGGGTTTCAGGTTGCGCGGGAGATCGTCGACGAGCACGCACGCATCCGGCGGCGGGGAGCCGGCTAATCGCAGCGCGATGCGGTAGGAAGCCGCCATCGGCTTGCAGGCAAAATCCGTCGAGAAAATATCGACGATGCCTTCGAAGCAATCCGCGATGCCCAGCCGGGAGAGCACTCGCAGGATGTAGGGCCGGTCGGCGTTGGAGAAAATGAATTTTTTCTGCGGCAACGCATGCAGCATCTTTTGCAGCGCGGGATCGGGCTCGAGCAACCGCTCTAGGGGGATGTCGTGGACAAACCGGTAATACTCCACCGGATCCACTGCGCGTTCCGCGCGCAACCCGTTCAACGAGGTGCCAAATTCGGAAAAATACCGCTGCCGCAACGCATCCACTTCCGGTTCCGGAATTCCGGCACGTTCGACCATATAGCGGTTGATTCGCAAGCCGATCTCACGCCAAACTCCGCGGGAGGGCGCGTACAACGTGTCGTCCAGGTCAAAGAAGATGCATTCGGGGGAAATAATATCCATTTCAGTGTGAGACGGCTTGGGAGTATATCCTCTGAACATGAATGATTGGTGAAGATTTCATGGAGAGCTAGAGGAGATCCTTGGCGTACGCCCAAATCGCGGGAGTGCCGCCGGTGTGCCAAAATAGAATCGAATCGGAAGACGGGATTTCGTCGCGCCGGATTTTTTCCAGCATGCCTCCCGCCGCCCGCCCGGTGTACACGGGGTCGAGGAGAATCCCCTCCTCGCGGGCGAAACGTTGGATCGCATCCCGCTCCAAGGGTCCCACTTTTCCATACCCGGCGCCCAGGAACCGGTCGTCGATGAGAATCGATTCGGAAAGAACCGCGTCCGGCCCTCCGAAGGTCCGGACGCTCTCGGCCAGCAGCGCGGAAATTTTTTCGCGCAAAGGCTGCGCCTTCAAGTCGACGCTGATGCCGCAGATGCGCGCGGGCAGCTGGAACAGGCTCGCGCCGAGAATCATTCCAGTTTGCGTGCCGCTGGATGACGAAGCGAAAATAATCCAATCCGGCCGGACGTTCTGGTTTTTCAACTCGAGCATGGCGAGCGCGTAGGCGGCAGCCCCCAAGGGATTCGATCCACCGTAGGGGATCAGGTAGGGCGCTCGTCCCGCCGAGCGCTCGCGATCGAAGGCTGAGGACGCCGCTTGATCCAGCGCCGCGCCGCCCGACCAAACCAGTTCGGCCCCGACCAGCGTATCCAGTAGCAGATTCCCAGAATCGGCCGGTTGGGGCTCGCCCGAAAGCACTAGAACGCAGCGCAGCCCGAGCTTGGCCGCCGCGGCCGCCGTCTGGCGGCAATGGTTTGATTGGGGCGCGCCGCAGGTGATCAAGGTATCGGCCTTGTGCTTCAGTGCGTCGGCGCACAGCAATTCCAGTTTGCGGGTTTTGTTTCCCCCCATGGCCAGGCCGGTCAGGTCGTCGCGTTTGATCCACAGCGTGCGCCCCATCGCGCGGGAAAGCCGCGGCAGTTCCTGCACCGGGGTGGGGAGCGCGGCGAGGCTCACCCGCGGCAGCGTTTCGAGGTTCATGCCGGTCCTCCGGCCGAATTGGCCAATTCCTTGGTACGGCGGCGGGAGAACATCCGCGTCACTTCGAGCATCCGCGGGAGAAGGATATGGTAGGCGCCGTACAGGAGCGGGGAGCCTGAATAATCCCAGGCGCCGGCGGACTGGATGACCTCGCCGCCAAATCCCGTTTTAAATTGAAACACGCCCCAGAGCGGGTCGTCCTCCGTGAATGAATCCGGCGCGCCCCAAAAATCGTAGGAAGCGCAGCCGTGCGACCGCAGCCAGCGGATTGCCTCCCATTGCAGCAGGTGGTTCGGCATTTTTTCGCGGTGCATCGCGCGCGACATTCCGTAGAGATACCAGCCGCGGCGGGCGAAGTGGAAGAGGATCAGGGCGGAGATTGGCAGCCCCTCGACCTCTGCGATCATTGGCTGGGCCAACCCGGCCCGCATCATGGCGGTCCACACGTCGAGGTAATACTCCCTCGAGCGGATGACGAATCCGTCCCGGTCGGCCGTCTCGGCGTACATCCGCGCGAGCGCCGGCAAATCGGCTTCCGATCCAGGCCGCACGTCCACGCCGTGCTTTCGCGCCAAACGGATGTTGTAGCGCGTTTTCTGTTTCATCGCAGCCAGAAGCGTTTCTTCCTCCGGACGAATATCCAGGAGGACCGTGTTCCGAAATTGCACCTGCTCGGAGGAGAAGCGCCATCCCCGCCGGCGCAGAGTACGCAACGTTTCCGCACCCGCGGGATCGGCTGAACTTTCGCCCCTCTCCGGAAAATAGGTTCCAACGGTCAGGTCTGGATCGATTTTCAATTGGATCGCGCCTTCGTTGCGGGCTGTATTCTCCAGATCGGAGAGCACCCCGTTCCGAACCGCCTCGTCGCGCCAATCCAGCACAGGACCTTTGGGAAGATAAAACACCGCGGCCGAAACCGGGCCGATGCGAACCGTCCGCCGCAGGATTTGTGCCGCGGCTGCAATGGAAGAATCTTCCCGCTCCCACAACCGCCGCTGGACGCTCCAGCCGAAGCGGGTTTTGCATTCGCCCCACTCCCAGGCCTGAAGGACATGCGCTCCGGGGAGCTGCGAGACGGCCCGGTCCCATTCCTCGCGCGCGTTGACGGTTCGGGATTTCACGCGGCCTCCATTCGGCGCCGGGCGGCCCATCGCTGATAGACAAAATAGAGCGCGGGGTTGTATATCCGGTCCCACGTTCCGACGGACCGCCATACTCGGCCGCCAAATCCGCGTTTGAAACGGTAGACGCCCCACAAGCCGTCCTCCCGCTGAACGAATTGGGCTTCCAGTTCGCTCTCCTGTGCGTCGGGGATGCCCCATAGATCATATTCGGCGCAACCGCGCCCGCGGGCCCAGCGCATGGCTTCCCATTGCAGCAGGTGGGGCGCCATCACCTCGCGGTGGAGATTGGAAGAGGCGCCGTAAAGGTACCAGGCGCGGCGACCCTGGGCAAACACCATCAAGCCGGAAAGAATCTCGCCGCGATAGGACGCAAGCAGCAATTCCACGGTTTGATGCGGGATGAAAGCCGCAAAAGCGGCGCGATAATACGCTTCCGAATGCACGGCAAAAGAATCCCGCAAGCCGGTCGTATCCATCAACCGCGCGAAGGCGGCAATATCGTCGGATGCGGCAACGACCACGTCGTGCTTGGCGGCGAGCCGAATGTTATAGCGCGTCTTCGGTTTCATTCTGGCCAGGAGATCGCTCTCGGTGCCGCGCAAATCCACCAGAATCGTCCGGGGCGGCTGGACGGTGCGCGCCCCCGAGCGAAAACCCTGCCGCCGCAATTCCTCCCTCGCCGAGTCTTCGTCGGACCAATCCGGTTCGATGGAAAGAAATGCCGCCCGTCTGGATCGGCACAAGCGGTCGATCGAGGGCAGCAGATCGGCGAGCGCTCCGGTAGTGGAAGGAACAGGTCCGCGCGGAAGGTAGCCCACGGAAAATCCGAAGGGCAGGCGGCGGAAGAGCAGGAGGCTTCCGGAATCTTCCGTCTGCAGGCAATCTGCCCTCCAGCCGAAAGCCGATTTCAAACGGCCCCAGGAAGCAGTCTGCAACAAATGCGCATCAGGGTAGCGGGAAGCAAGGCGCGCTTCCCATTGATCCAAGGAAAGCATGCGGAGGATTATATCAACGCTGCTGGAAAGGTTCGCGCCGGGATCGCTGTTCTGCCTTGTAAAATCAAAATGAGTGGAAACCCGAGGGTCACCGGATCTGGTTGAAATTCACCAGGATTAAGTTGCGGGCGCAATCGTTATAGGTGTCGAGATAGACGCGGGCTGAGATTTCCTTATGCGTCCCGTCGAACAGCTGGATCCAGAGGGTCTGGGTGCTGTCCATCGTTTGAGTGCCCAGCAGGAATTCATACCCGGCCGGCCCGTATTGGGATGCGCTGCCGGTCAGTTTCTCGGTGGAAACTGCGCTGCCCGCCCAAGAACCTTCCAGATGGAGGATGAGATTCTGGATCGGGATTCCCGCCAGGTCGAAGACCTGGCCGGCGACGCCTTCCCAATTGCATCCGTAGAACCCCTGGATGGCCACGACTCCGGTCGACTGCAGCTGGAACGGATACTCCGGCGGTTGTTCGTTGACGATGGCGGGAAGGAATACGGAGTTGGTCCCCGCGGTGCCCGCCGCCTTTGGCGCCGGGGAATTTTCCGCGGTTGGGGATTCGGGCGGGGGGTAAACGCCCTGGGATTCAACCGTTGCCGTCGCCGGGGCGGCAGTTTCGATGACGGGGGATTCTGCGGCCTGCACGGAGCCGCCGCCGACGGGCAGAGATGACGCTTCGAGCGTCCCTGTGGCGGTCGAGGATGCGCCGGAACAGCCCGCAAGAATCAACGCGCCCAGCAGGGATGCGGCGATGGTTCGCCCCAACATATTATGGTAATTGCTCGTGGTCTGTGTACGCTTCCCGGTTCGGAACATAGATTTTCGTTTCCTCAGGCGCCGGCTTCCACGAAATTGATCTGTACCAGATTGCGGTCACAACCTTCGTAGGTATTAAATACTATTTTATCCGAAAGCGGAACTTTGTTGGCGTCCAACAATTGGATCCAGAGGGAATTAAGGGAGAGCGTCGGTTGATCCGCCAGGTGGAATTCAAATTCGCCTCCCGCGGTTGTATGGATGGGGCCGGTGACCACTTCCAGTTTAACCGTTTGGTCAGCGAATTTTCCGCCGACGTCGACAAAGAGATTATTGATGGGGGAATGTTTTAAATCATAAACAACTCCGGCAACTCCCAGCCAGGCGCAACCCTTCGGGCTGGGTTGGTAGCTCGGAGAACCCTCTTCCAAGACAAATGCGAAAGAAGCGCCTTCGGTTGCACCGGGATTGTTATTTACCGTCGGGGAACGCGTGGCAGTGACAGGCTGGGGCGTATTGGTCCACGTGGGAATTTCCGTCGGCGTCCATGTCGGGGGCAATTCGTAGAGCGGGGTGGGAGTGGCCGTCGGAGGAATGTAAGCGGGCGTCACCGTGCGGGGCGGCAAGGGGTTGAACGGCGAATTGGGCGAAGCAAAAATCACCAATGACATTCCCGGACAAAGGCAGGTTAAGATCAAAAAGAAAATCGTAAAGATATTAGCCGCGATCGGCCGGAGCTGCTGGCTGGAAGAGGAATCTCCATTGGAGTATTCACCGCTCATAAGGGGCACCTCCCGATGGAAGCGGGCATCGATTTCCCGTTCCACTCTATCCATTTCAGGTGACAAAACCCATTCCAAAAAGTCAGGCTACCCTCCTGCTACACCATCTCCCTCGGCCGCACCCTCATTATATGAATTTTTCAACGGCGGCTTTTTGCGTTTGTTGTGCCAGCCATTGTTCAACGGCCTGGCGGCGAAGCGCCTCAAGCGCTGATGGGGAAAGCGTGCGCGCATTCTCCCGCTCGAGGGTCTGGACAATATGGTACCCTAACCTGCTTTTTATCACCGGGCTGGTCTGGCCCGGTTGAAGCGAAAAAGCCGCCGCCTCCACCTCTGGGACGGTCAGGACGCCGCGCGGGAACCATCCCAGATCGCCGCCGCTGGCCCGAGTGCTTGAATCCTGTGAGTATTTGGAAACCAAACCGGCAAAATCGCCGCCGCTTGTAACTTGGGTCAGCAAGGAATTCGCCAACGCGAGATTTCCCACCAGGATATGCCGGGCATGCACCTGTTCGGCGGTCAACGGAACCTGGGAGGCCACGCTGTCCGTGGCCGCCTGCACGAGGAGCTGCCGGCGGAGCAATTCCTGAAATTCCCCAAGCGTGTAAAAGTTATCTTTCAGCCAGGCCTGGAACCCGGGTTCCCCGCCTCTCGCCTGGCGGCAGGAATCCAATAACGCAGAAACTTGATCGTCTGAGACCGATTTTCCGGCCGCGACGGCGGCCTGGGCGGCGATGCGTTCCTCGATCATGGAGTTAAGAACGGTTTGCCGATAATCCCCCAAGGTGGCAAGATCCGTGCCCAGCTGTTGTTGCGCCTTTTCATACCGGGAAAGCTCATGCGCAAATTCCACCAAAGTTATGCTTTCACCATTTACTTTGGCTGCCAATGGCTCGGGTGTGGCGGTCGAGGTGGCGGCAATGGTGGGAGTTTCCGAGGGTACCTGGGAAATCATGCCCGGGAAGCTGCTCCCCGAGCAGGCGGTCAGGATACCGATTGCAGAAACAGCGCAGAAGTGGGCCAATTTCATGATGAACGTCCAAATCTCGGGTCAGGTAAAAAATGAGTGAATCTATTCCAATTATACTTTACCGTCGCGGCACGCTTGGGCTAAAATAAAGGTAACGAGAGATATGGCTGAAGATACGATGTTTTCCGAAGCGGTTTCCGCGGTACGCACCGGAGAAGTTGTGCGTGCCCGCGATCTGCTTTCCCGCCTGTTGCGCGCGGATTCTTCGAACGCCGATTATTGGCTCTGGATGAGCGCCGTCGTCGACAGCGAAAGGGAAAGCGTTTTTTGTCTCCGCTCGATCACCAAAATGCATCCCAATCACCCACTCGCCAAGCTGGGATTGGGCGTGATGGGACAAATCTCCCTGACGGATGGGCGGGAAGGCACGACCAAACAGCAGCGGTCGATTCCGATGCCGCACCAATCCGCCGGCCGGATCAACTCGATGGGGGAGTGGTGGAAGGTTCACCGGAACAGGGAAAATGCAGCCATGGTGGTTCTGGGAATCGCCGCCGTATCGGTGATTTTGGCGATCGTGATTCTCCAGTCGCGGATCGCTTCCCTCCGGCTGCCCGTTCTCGCTGCGATGCATCCCGCCGTGTCGGCAGTTCCAACCCAAACGATTACCACCGCGGCGGAATTTGCAGCCCGCCCCGTCCCGACGTTGCGCCAAACGGTAAATCCCTCGAACTTGATTCCGTTCGCGACGTTCGTGGGGGTTAACCTAACCCCGACGTCCTGGTACGGTCTGACGCCGATGCCGCAAACCGATGCGTTCAACCAGGCCTTGCTGGCGTATAACGAGGGACGGTATGACGACGCGCTCAACGACCTCAAGCAGGTATTGCAAACCGATCCAAAATCCGCTCAGGCGCACTACCTTAACGGCGAAGTCTATCGCAAGCAATGGAAGATGAAGGAAGCGCTGGACGAATACACGCTGGCGATCGCCCTGGATCCGAATTATGCGCCGGCGTATTTCGGGCGGGCCATGTGGAGCAAGCAAAACAACCCGGATAACGATTACGCCAAGGACCTGACCCTGGCGCTGGGACACGACCCGAATTACATCGACGCTTACGTCGAACGCGCCGAATGGTACAGCGATCGCGGAGATTGGGAATCAGCGCGGCAGGATCTGGAACGGGCCGAACAGATCGCTCCGGACAACGCCCTGGTCCTCATCCGGCTGGGACGCGCGCAGGTTCAAACCCAGCAGGCCGACGAGGCGCTGGATAACATCATTCGCGCGCAAATCATCGATCCGACCATACTGGAAGGGTACTTGGCGTTGGGGGAGGCGTACGATGCGCTGAAGTTATATTCCCAGGCTATCCCTTCGCTTGTGGTGTATACCACGTACAACCCGGAGGAGATTGCCGGTTGGTTGCGGCTGGGCGAAGGGTACAGGGGCACCGCCCAATATTCGGACTCCGTGACGGCGTGCTCCCATGCGGTCGATTTGGATGTCAATTCCGTCGATGCCAGACTATGCCGGGGATTGGCCTATCGTCTGACCGGCCAATTTGGCTCGGCGGTGGACGATTTAAAGATTGCAGCGGATAAAACGCCCAATTGGTATTCCACGCAATTTCCATACGGATGCGCCCTCCTGGAAGCGGGTCAGCCGGCTATGGCGATTTCCACATTGGGGATCGCCATCAAGTTGGCCAGCACGGTCGAGGAACAGGCGGACGCAATGGGCTGGCAGGCTCTGGCTTACGAAGCCTATAATAGTTTCAATTCGGCCAGGGCCGTCTGGAATAAATTGATGAACCTGGAAGGCGTCTCGGATTATTGGAAGACGACCGCGTACGTTCATCTGAACGGCGCCACTCCCACGCCGGGCGCCGGAGCCACTCTGGAAAACTCCCCCACGCCGGGCGCGAGCAGAACACCGGAGGGCACGCCGACACACACTCCGACGCCCCTCCCTACCTATACGAAAACCGGTTGAGTCCGATTTCCCCCTTATGAATTTTGACTTTTCGAAGGCGCGCATGGTACAATCCGCGCGCTTGGCGAGGGAAGCCCGCGACGTCGAGGAGGGATGGCCGAGTGGTCTAAGGCGGCTGTCTTGAGAACAGCTGTGGGGGCAACCTCACCGGGGGTTCGAATCCCTCTCCCTCCGCCTAAACCTGGGGAGGTGCCGGAGTTGGTCGATCGGGGGCGCCTGCTAAGCGCTTGTAGGGCCTTTAAAGCTCTACCCAGGGTTCGAATCCCTGCCTCCCCGCCTGGTCGGCGATGAATCGTATCCCGGCCGTTGCGTAATTTTTTTTGCCCTCGTAGCTCAAATGGATAGAGCACTTGCTTGCGGAGCAAGGGGTCGCGTGTTCGAGCCACGCCGGGGGCACCTGCCTGGAACCCGAAAAGTGTATGAAGAAATGCCGCGATCGAGGCGGCATTTTTCGTTAACAGGATGTTGAAAAAGGCTCCAGAGGCGGTCGAGTGGCAGTGTATGCATATCGAGACCACCGGCTATCTGGCGCGGTCTCGATACGCCCGCAAAGAACGCGGGCTACCCCGGCCTCGCTCCGCGAAGCGGGGCGGGGCTCGACCGACTATTTCAACACCCTGTTAATCCGCGCGGCGTTTTTCCATCGCATCATCGTGTGCTAAAATCCTCTCTGATTTCACTGTTGGAGCCACCCTCAGCCTTGACAGGAGACGAAGTGAAATTTTCCAAGATTTGCGTTTTGGGATTGGGATATATCGGGCTGCCCACGGCGTGCACGTTTGGAAATTGCGGAATAGATGTGGTCGGCGTGGATACCAACCCCAAGGTTGTGGAAAGCCTGCGACAGCGCATCCCGCACATCAAAGAGCCCGGGCTGGATGCAGTCGTCCAAGCGGCGTTTCAATCCGGCAAACTGACCGTGGCTTCGAAACCGGTGGAAGCCGACGCCTTTATCATCGCCGTGCCGACCCCGATCCACCACGACAAAACGGCGGATCTTGTTTATGTAACGTCGGCCGCTGAATCCCTAATCCCCGTCCTGCGGCGAGGAAATCTGGTCGTTTTGGAATCGACCTCTCCGCCGCGGACAACGACTGGAATCGTCCGGCCCATCCTCGAACGCTCCGGGATGCGGGCTGGTGAGGATTTCCTTCTGGCGTATTCTCCGGAACGCGTGCTCCCGGGACAGATCATCCGGGAATTGACCGAGAACGCGCGGGTCATCGGCGGCATCGACCGGGCTTCGGCCGAAGCCGGGCGGGATCTTTACCGTGCCTTCGCGCGCGGGGAAATCGTGCTCACGGACGCGACCACGGCCGAAACCGTCAAGCTGATGGAAAATACTTTCCGCGATGTAAATATCGCCCTGGCCAACGAGTTGTTGCGTCTGGGCGAGGAATTCGGGATCGACATCTGGGAGGCGATCGGGATCGCCAATCTCCACCCGCGGGTGAACATCATGCAGCCCGGGCCGGGCGTCGGAGGGCATTGCATCAGCGTCGATCCTTGGTTCTTGGTGGAAGCGGCGCCCAGCCTGACCCCGCTAATCCGGACCGCGCGCGAGGTAAACGATTCCCAGCCGGAGTATGTGGTCCGCCGTGTGGAAGGAATTTTGGGAAACCTCTCCGGCCGGAAAATCGCCGTTCTGGGCCTCACTTACAAACCCGACGTGGACGACATCCGCGAAAGCCCGTCGCTGGAGGTCGTGCATCTTCTTTCCGCGCGCGGCGTGGAAGTGACAACCTGCGACCCCCTAGCGCCGGAGGTGGCGCCTACCGTCCGCCGCGCCCGATCGGTCGAGGAGGCGGTTTCCGGCACCGACGCGTTGATCCTCCTGGTTGGGCATAAACCGTATCGCACGCTGGCGCCGGAAAGCCTGCCCGCGCTTATGAAGCATGCCGTTTCGTTCGATTGCCAGCATACCTGGGATCGAACCCGATGGGAGGCTTGCGGATTCCAATTCCATCAATTGGGAGACGGCCGCGAACCTTCTCTTTCCGCGTCCGGACAATGACCCGCAAGAAAATCCTTTCTATCATCGGCACCCGGCCCGAGGCCATTAAAATGGCGCCTGTCATGCGGATCACCGCCGGGCGCGGGAAAACTTTCCTCTCCCGGGTTTGTGTAACGGCCCAGCACCGGGAAATGCTCGATCAAGTGTTGCGCCTGTTCGACATCCGCCCGGATTTCGACCTGAATTTGATGCGGGAAAATCAAACCCTGTCTCAGATCACCGCCGCGGTGTTCACCGGGTTGGATGAGGTGGTCCGTCGGGAAGCGCCCGACTGGTTGCTGGTCCAGGGCGATACGACGACGGTTCTGGCTGCCTCGCTGGTGGCGTTTTACCACCGGATCCGGGTCGGCCATGTGGAAGCGGGTTTGCGCAGCCATGAAAAATATCAACCGTTTCCGGAGGAAATCAACCGGCGGGTGGCGAGCGTCGTGGCCGATCTTCATTTTGCCCCGACCGAAACGGCGCGGAACAATCTTTTGAAAGAGGGCGTCCGCGGGGAATCGATCCACGTTACCGGGAATACGGTGATTGACGCGTTGCAGTACGCGGCTGCGTTGCCGTTTAATTTATTGCAAAGCCCGCTGGCGCATCTGCCGGCCGACAAGCGCTGGGTCCTGGTCACCGCCCACCGGCGGGAAAATTTCGGAGCGCCCTTGGAACGGATTTGCGCCGCATTGCTGATCCTGGCCCGGCGTTACTCGGACCGGATCCATTTGATCTATCCCGTTCACTTGAATCCGAACGTCGACCATCCTGTCCATAGCCTGCTCGGGCAGGTGGAAAATATTTCCCTTCTCCCGCCGCTCGATTATCTTCCGCTGGTTCATCTGCTCAAACGGTGCGATTTGGTGCTGACGGATTTGGGCGGGTTGCAGGAGGAGGCGCCGGGTTTGGGCAAGCCCGTCCTGGTTTTCCGGGAAGTGACGGAACGTCCGGAGGGAGTGGAATCCGGAACGGTCAAGCTGGTCGGATCAGATACCGATCTTATTGTGACGGAAACCGCCCGCCTGTTGGACGATCAAAGCGAATACGAGCGAATGTCGAAGGCGGTTAATCCATACGGCGACGGGCACGCGGCGGAGCGGATCGTCAAAATATTGGAGGAGGCGGAATGAAGATCAATTGGAGGATTCCGATCCTGGCGGCGGCCGCGGTCGGCGTTTCGGCCGCGGTATCGGTTTCGCAAGGAGCCGCAACGGGCGGAAATCCCTGGTGGTATGCCGACGTTTTCTGGCCGAATTTTCTGTCATTTCTCATCCCGGCTTTTCTCGCGCTCGGTCTGGTGGAAGTGTGCAACCATTTCCTGCTTCCCGGGTCGGGGGGGGAGTTCGCGCGCAAATGTTCGTGGTGGGCGCTGGGAATGCGGGTGGCCTTTCTCGTCATTGTCCCCCTGGCAATGCAACTGTGGGGATATCCGTCGGATAGGAACCGGATCGGGCTGGTGGAAACGGACGCGCTGAATGCCACCGCCAAGGCGTGGCGCGCCGCGCAATCCAATCAACCGGTTTTGGAGACATGGACCCAAGGGGCGGGAGACAATACCGGCGGGATTACCGTGATGGGCGTGGTCATGTTCCGCTTATTTAGCTCGGACAAGGAACGCGCGCTCCTGCTCGGGCTGCTGGTCGCCGCGGTTTCCGCTCTGACCGTCATCCCGGTTTACCGCCTTGCCAACGAATTATTTTCCGAAAGGGTGGCGAGGGTTGCGGCCGTGATCGCGGCCGCGTATCCCGAAGCGGTGATGCTCGGCGCGCTCGACGTTCAACAGGGATATCTGGCGCTGGTGCTGGGGGTGGAGCTGTTGGCCGTGGCGGGGTTGATTCTAGCGAGAGCGTCGTCCGCTCAAGGCAAATTGGGAGCGCCGCGCCCGGTCCTCGCGGCCGCGTTGTTGGTGCTTTCCCTGATTGCCATGCACCTGCTCTCGTACGAGTTTTTCATCCTCTCGGTGTTCTGCGGGGCCCTCTTCGCCGTTTGGCTGGCCGATCCGCGCCGACGGCTCGGCCGCGTGCTCTGGATTGCGGCTGGCTTGGGAGCGCTGGCGCTCCTTGTCTTGCACGTGCTCAATCTGCGCGACGTGATTCCCAGTGATTCGGATTATCTCTATTCCCAGTATCATTACCTGTACGGGATGGCCTGGGCCGAATACGACAAGCTGGTGGTAGCAGGCGGGGGCGACCTTTTCCAAACTGTTTTTGTCAGCATGGATCGAACCATAGCCTTCGTGCTTGCGGCCTTCTACGGTCTATTGCAGCCGGTGCTGCCGGCCGCGATCGGCCACCGCAACCAGACCGCCGTGGGCGGGAGTTTCTGGCAGGCGCTTGGCATCTACCGCAGCCTGGGGTGGTACCTCGCGCTGCCGCTTCTATTCTACGGCACGCTTAAATCCTTGCGGGGATTCTTCTCGCGCAAGCCGGAGTTGGTCCTCGCAGTGATTTTCTGGGGCATCGCGTTTATCGGATCCTATCGCGCCTTCGGCGATCAATGGGACAACCCGCGCTACCGGTTCTTCGCGTTTGTCCCGATGGCTTTGCTCGCCGCCTGGGCGTGGGTCCAGTGGCGCGAGCAGAAGGACGCTTGGTTCCTGCGGATCACGATTCCGTTTGCTGTGGCGGTGATCGGGCTGACGGTGTGGTATCTCCTGCGGGATTACGCGGGCATCCAACTGCCGGTGGTGGCGTCGCTTGGCGGGCTCGGAGCGCTGACGGTTCTTGCCTTTGTCGCGACCCTGTTCCTCATCCGACCCAAAGTCGCAGACCCGGCCGGATGACCGATGCGTATCTGTCTGATCCCGAAAGCCGGGCGGGGCGGGCCGGCGTCTTTCCAAACGCGGCTGGCCGCGGAGTTGAACCGGCGGGGCGTGGAAACGACGTTCGATCCCAACTCGCGGCCGCTCTCGGCCGTTCTGGTGTTCGCCGGGACGAGGGATCTGATCTCGCTCAGGCTTTGCAAGCGGCAGGGCATCCGCATTATCCAGCGGCTCGACGGGATTAACTGGCTCCACCGCGCGCGCTCGCGCGGCCCGGCTTACGGCTTGCGGGCCGAAGCGCTCAACCTCCAGTTGCGGTTGATCCGATCCCGCCTGGCGGACGGAATCATTTATCAGAGCGAATTCGTTCGCGGGTGGTGGGAAGATTGGTTCGGTGCGGCCGCGGCCCCGGCGCGGGTGATCCACAACGGCGTTCCTCTGGAGGAATATCCGCCGCGAAAAGCTGTGCATGACGGCACGCTGTTGGTGGTGGAGGGAAGCCTCCACTATAACGAACCCGCGCGCGCGATTGTTTCTGCCGCTCATCGGGCGCTGGTTCAAGCAGGGCCGCTGCGGCGGCTGACCGTTCTGGCGGAAACCGGCTCGGCCTGGGAAAGCGAGTGGACCCGCCTGGTTCCGCGGCCGGAAGTGGCAGGCCTGCGCCCGCGCTCCGAGGTAAGGGACCGGCAGGGAAGCGCCGCGTTGTTTCTTTCCATGGAAATCAATCCGCCGTGTCCGAATGCGATCATCGAAGCGCTGGCGGCGGGGCTCCCGGTGCTGGCGCTGGATACGGGAAGCGCGCGCGAACTGATCGGGACGGGGGGAGCGGCGGTGCGGTATGAAGGGGATCCATGGCGGTTGGAAGTTCCACGCAACCTCGACGCGCTCGGCGAAGCCGGGCTCCAAATCCTCGCGCAGTGGCGGGATTATTCCGCGCGTGCCCACTCCGAAGCGGAGCGGCGGTTCGATATTCGATCGATCGCACAATCGTATCTGGAAATGATGGTTGGTTGAACCGAATGGATTCGGGATTGCCTCACCGGGCCGGGATTCAACAACGCGTCTTGCCGGCGTATCGTGCGCCGTTTTTTGATTCGCTGGCCCGGGCGCTTCCGGGAAGCCTTTCGGTATTTGCCGGTGCGCCAAGACGGGGCGAAGCCATTCCCCAGACCGATTCGCTGCAAGCGGCCCGGTGGGTGAAAGCGGGCAACCGGTACATGGGGAGCGGAAAACTTTCCGCGATCTGGCAGAGCGGCTGGCGGGAATGGCTGACGGCAGAGGACCCCGAGGTGGTGGTATTCGAGGCGCACCCGCGGCTGCTGAGCAATCGCGCCATGCTGGGTTGGATGCGGACCCGCGGCCGGCCGGTGATCGGCTGGAGCCTGGGGCCGGTCCGCGGCGGCCGCGACATTCTGGGATGGATTCGCTCTTTCTACCGGAAATTTTCCGCAGTGGTGGTGTACAGTCAAACCGCTTCCGAAGCATTTCAGGAGTTGGGAATCCCCGCGGAGAAAATCTTCGTCGCTCCCAATTCGGTCGAATCCGCCTGCGCCGACGCGCTCCTGCGTGCGCCGCGCGCCCGCGAGCAGGCGCGCAAGGAACTCGGATTGGACCGGCGCCCGGTCGTTCTCTCCGTCGGCCGGTTGGTTCCGCAGAAGCGGGTGGATGCGCTCCTGCGCGTTTGCGCCCGAGTGCCGGAAGGGTGCCAACTGATGATTGTCGGCGACGGACCCGACCGCGGCCGGTTGGAAATCCTCGCAAGGGCGGTCTTCCCGGCCGCGCGCTTCACCGGTGATTTACGCGGCGAACCGCTCGGAAAATATTTCCTCGCGGCGGATTTTTTCGTCATGCCCGGCACGGGCGGCCTGGCGCTCCAGGAAGCGATGCAGTATGGAAAGCCGGTCGCCGCCGCCGAAGCCGACGGCAGCCAGCGCGATCTGATCCGCGAGGGCGAAAACGGCTGGCTGCTTCCGCCGGGCGATGAAGAGACGCTCCTGCGCGTGATGCGCGACGCGCTGGACGATCTCCCCCGCCTCGCGCGAATGGGCGCGGCCTCGCGCCGGATCGTGCGCGAAACGGCGACGATGGAAAAAATGGTCGCCGGGTTCCTGCGCGCGATGCGTTATGCGATGGCCAACCGGGAGAGGGAACCATGAAGCTGGCATTCCTGGCCGACGCGCGCAGCCCGATCGCCATTAACTGGGTGCGTTGGTTCGTCGAGCAAAAACACGAAGTCCATTGGATTTCTTCGCGTCCCGCCGATCCGCTGCTGGCGGGTCTGGCGTCCTATCAAACGGTTTCACTATTTCCGGAATTGCCGGGCGGGGCGAAAGTGGCGGGTGGACATAAAATCCTGCATCCAGCCGCCACTGCGCTGCGCCATTGGCTGATGCCCTTGAGCCTGGGGTCGAAGGCGAAGGAAGTAGAGCGGATCGTGGAAGCCATCCGCCCGGACTTGTTGCACGCGATGCGGATCCCCCAGGAGGGAATGGCGGCCGCGAAGATGCGAAAGCTCGGCGGGGCGGGCCGGTCGATCCCGCTGATCGTTTCCGTCTGGGGGGATGATTTTACTTACCACGCCCGTTCCTCGCCTATGATGTCTGGTTTGACCCGCGCAACGATGGAACAAGTCGACGGTCTACACTCGGATTGCTATCGGGATATAAAATTAGCTTTTCAATGGGGATTGCGCATAGACACTAAATTACTTGTAGAACCCGGCAATGGAGGGATTGATTTATCAATGTTTTTTGCTGGAAAACCAGATAATTCGATCAGCCGGGAATATGGGCTTCCAGATGATTCGTTCCTTGTTCTCAATCCGCGTGGATTTCGGAACGTGGCTAGAACCGACACGTTTTTTAAGTCCATCCCGATTGTTCTCAAGGCGCTGCCCAATGCGCATTTTCTTGCGTTGAAAATGGCGGGGAACAGGGACGCGGATAAATGGATTCGGAAGCTGGATATCCAATCCTGCGTTACGCTCCTCCCTGCGTTTCCCCGCGACAAAATGCCGGCGCTATTCCGCTCGTCTCCGATTATGATCTCGCTTACGACGCATGATGGAATCCCCAACGTGCTGCTGGAGGCGATGGCCTGCGGTTGTTTTCCCATCGTTGGAGATTTGGAATCCATCCGGGAGTGGATCGAGGATGGTAAAAATGGTCTGCTGGTGCCGTCGGGAGACCCCCAAGCGGTTGCTGAAGCGATCGTCCGGGCGGCGACCGATGCCCGGCTTCGGAAAGCGGCCGCCGTGCAGAACAAGAAGATCATTGCCCGGCGCGCGGAAAGGAACGGCGTGATGGGCAGGGTGGAAAAGTTTTATCATGAACTGATCTGAGCGAACGAGCGCGCCGGCGAGATTTTTGGGAATGACGGGTGGCGGGGTGCGGGGAAGGATCCGGAGGTGATTATGAAACAGGTTGTTCAAAACATTCGCCAAGGTCGGACGGAGATTGTGGAGATTCCTGTTCCGAAACCTCCGCCCGGCGCGGTCCTGGTGCGCACCGCGGCCAGCGTGGTTTCGGTCGGAACCGAACGGATGGTGGTCGAATTTGCCGCGCGTTCGCTGCTGGGCAAGGCGCGTTCGCGTCCGGATCTCGTCCGTCAAGTATTGCAAAAAGCCCGCCGCGAAGGCGTACTTTCCGCCGTGGACGCGGCGTTCAAACGCCTTTCCCGGCCGATGGCGCTCGGATATTCGTCGGCGGGGATCGTCGTCGAAGCCGGTGACGGGGTTGTAGAATTCCATCCCGGCGACCGCGTGGCTTGCGCCGGAGGCGGGCACGCGGTGCACGCCGAGTTTGCCGTCGTACCGGTGAATTTGCTCGCGCCGGTTCCAGATGCTGTCAGCCTCGAAGACGCGGCGTTCGCCACGCTTGGCGCTGTCGCCTTGCACGGCTTCCGGCTGAGCGAAGCCGTACTAGGCGAAACGGTAGGGGTGATCGGCCTTGGCTTGCTGGGGCTGCTCACGGCGCAGATCGCGCACGCGGCGGGATGCCGCGTGCTGGGCGTGGATCTGGATCCTGCGCGAGTTCAATTGGCCCGCCGGTTGGGAGTGGAAGCGGCCGTGGCGCGGGCGGACGCCGGCAGCGCGGCGCGCACCTTCAGCGCCAGCCGCGGCTTGGACGCGGTGATTGTCTGCGCGGATACCGCCTCCTCCGATCCGCTGGTCCTGGCGGGTGAGATCGCCCGCGATCGGGGCCGGGTGATCGCCGTCGGCGCCACCGGAATGACGATCCCGCGCAAGCCGTACTATGAAAAGGAAATTGATTTCCGCGTCTCCCGCTCCTACGGACCGGGGCGATACGACCTGTTGTACGAGGAAGCCGGCGTCGATTATCCGATCGGCTACGTACGCTGGACGGAACAACGCAACCTGCAAGCGTTCCTTGGCCTGCTGGCGGCGGGTAAGGTTAAACTCGCGCCCGTCATTACTCACCGTTTTCCGGTCGAGGATGCGCCGAAAGCCTATGGACTGATATCGGGGAAAGCGAAAAAGAAGGAACCCTTCCTGGGGGTTTTATTGACCTATTCGGAAGATGCCCTTCTGGAAACCGTCATGCCTCTGCGCGGCGGTCCGCCGCGAGAAATCTCCTCCGAAAATGCGATCCGGCTGGGAGTGTTGGGGGCGGGGGCCTTCGCCACTCTGGTGGCGCTGCCAGCCGTGGCCCGTATCCGCAAAGTGGGGAAGGTCTCCATTGTTTCGGCGGGCGGTCTATCGGCGAAACTTGCCGCCCGGGATTTCGGATTCGAACGCGCGTCCACCGATCCGGCGGACGTGTTGAATGATCCGCGGATCAATACAGTGGGAATCTTCACCCGCCACCACCTCCACGCCGGGCTTACCGCCGCGGCCTTGCGCAATGGAAAGCACGTCTTTTGCGAGAAGCCGCTCGCCTTGCGGGAAGAAGAGCTGGCGGACGTGGAAGCGGCGTGGAGCCAGGCGGCCGACGTTTCTCCGCGCATCTTGATGGTCGGGTTTAATCGCCGGTTTGCTCCCCTGATGACGCCCATGCGGCGGATGATCGCCGAAGCCGGCGAAGCGCCGGTGATGACGATCCGGGTGAACGCCGGTCCGTTGCCGCGCGACCATTGGACCCAGGATCCGGTGCAGGGCGGAGGAAGAATTCTTGGAGAAGCCTGCCATTTCGTTGACCTCTTGACGTTCCTGGCCGGCGCGAGGCCGGTCCGGATTTTCGCGAGCGGCGCTCCGGCCTTCGGCGTGGATTCGGAGGACAACTTCGCCGCGACGTTTGAATTTGAGAACGGCGCGGTGGGCAGCCTGGTTTACACGTCGGCCGGGGACCGGGGCTTTTCCAAGGAGCGGGTGGAAGTGTTCTGCGGAGAGCGGGTGGCCGTTCTGGATGATTTCCGCACGCTCGAGATCTGGCGCGGTGGATCGCGCAAACAATGGAATTCCATCCTCCGGCAGGACAAGGGCCACCGGGCGGTCTGGGATGCGTTCATCCGGGCGATCGTCGAAGGCAAATCCGCGCCCATTCCGGCCGACGAGCTGTTCGCCGTTACGCGGGCGACGTTCGCCCTGCTGGAGGCCGTGCGCGGGAGAACCGTCGTGGAGTTGGAAAAAATCTAGCGCCGGGGTGCGGGTCGCCGCATTGAAAAACATCCGTCGAGCAGGCCGGCCGCGGATATGGATCCTAACCGAAATATCATCGAGGATGTTTTGGACCCCTTCGGAACGCTTCGCGTCGTAGGCCTTCGATCCGCTGCTTGGTATGCGCTATATCGGATGGAAAGGTTGAGCGGTATTTCCCGGCGGCGAACTTCTCTGCGCACCTGGGATGAAATCATTCACCGATTGCCTCCCGCAGCACTCGAATGGACCCCACCCGGCAAGCCCGCCTTTTTATTCGACGATCCGCGAATGCTGGGAACGGTTATCCGGAGGACAGTTCCGAACGCCGAATCCACTTTTATTTCGGAACTGGAGAACATCCAAAAAGGGTCTTTTTGTTTGTGGGAGGATGCCCGCCACGAACTTGGTTTTCCGCCGGAATGGAATCGCAATCCGCTCACCGGCCGGAGCGATTCCGCCGCTCGGCATTGGACGGAAACAAACGAGTCGGCCACCGGCGACGTAAAAGGCGTGTGGGAACTCTCCCGGTTCAGCGTGGCGTTCCGTCTCGCGCGCGGGTATGCCGCCACGGGAGATGAACGCGCAGCGGAAATTTTCTGGCGGTTGGTGGAATCATGGCTGGACGGCAATCCTCCCAACGCTGGACCGCAATGGGTTTCCTCGCAGGAAGTCGCGCTGCGGGCGATGGCATGGATCTTCGCGTTGCAAGCATTCGCCCGCTCACCAGCCACTACCGTCGCTCGGAAGGCACGGCTGATCGCGGCGTTGGATTCGCACGGCCGCCGGATTGATGCCACGCTCGCCTACGCCAAGGCGCAAAACAACAATCATCTGATCTCCGAGGCGGCCGGGTTATTCACCATCGGGCTGATTTTTCCGAAACTGCCTTCTTCGGCGCGCTGGCAGGCCAAAGGCCGCGCCTTAATGGAATCCACAGTCGGGCAGTTTTTCTCCGACGGCGGGTATATTCAGCATTCGATCAACTACCAGCGTCTGGCGCTGCAGCTTTATACCTGGGCAATGCGTTTGGCGGAGATCAACGGCTATCCATTTTCACCGGCGATGTATTCCTGCGTCGACCGTTCGCTGGATTGGATCGGCAGGCTCATCGATCCGGCGACGGGTCGCATGCCGAATTTCGGCCACAATGACGGCGCGCTCTTTCTCCCCTTGAACGATTGCGGATACGAAGACTATCGCCCGTTGCTTCAGATGCTCACGCTTTGGCGGAAGCGCGCGAGAATTTTGGCGGCGGGTTTGTGGGATGAAGACGCCGTCTGGATGCTGGGGCCGGAGCTCATCGAGTGCGCCGCCCGGCTTTCCGCCGAGGAAATGGCAGAAACGAAGATTGCGCTGGCCTCGTCCCATGCCGGCTTGTACCTGATTAAGGGAGCGAATCCCGCGCCGTTATCCGCTGCGCGCGATTTCGTGAGCGCCCGGCGCATGCGGATCAATTACACGTCGATTTATGGTGGCGCGGGGTGAATATCGCCTGCGACGCCGGATCCTACCTCTACGGCGGCGAACCTCCCTGGCGGAATTCGATGACCCATACCACGCTTCACAATACAGTCACGGTCGACGGCCTGGATCAGATGAAGCCATCCGGTCGTTTCGGCTGGGCATCGCTTGCCCAAGGGCGGTTGGAGTTCCTTGGCCCTGGAAAGTGGCAAGGCACACACGACGGATACAGGTCTCGGGGTGTCACTCATCGGCGGACGGTGGAGCGGATGGATGAAGATGGTTGGGTCGTAACCGACGATCTGATCGGAAAAGGAGTCCATTCCGTTCGACTGCACTGGCTGATACCGGACTACCCATGGGAGACGGTGGCGTTAAAACCAGATAGCACGATGGAAGCCGTATTGGTGGAGAAGTTTCCGGGATGGAAGCAGAAAACTATTGGAGGATGGAAATTCCGTACGCCGGCCGGCGATTATTCTTTACATATCTTCTCGGACCTCAAGACACAATGGAATATATATCGTGCCGGCGAATTGGTCTCCGGTAAACCGGAGGAACAGGAAACGATCCCTGCCGAGATCCGCGGCTGGCGTTCTCTGCGTTATGCAAGAAAATTGCCTGCGCTTTCGATCGCGGGAGTGATTGCGGCTAAACTGCCGGTCCGTTTTGTCAGCGTCTGGGTTCCCTCCAATGCTGACCCGGCATGATATTGAATTGATAGACCCCTCATAGCGAAAACCCTGACGTGGCGCGCCAAGCCGGCTCCCGGCGTACCGGCGGAAAAAGGGAACTTGGAATTAATTTGTATCTTTTTGCGTCAATGCGGTAAGGAAATACTACTCCATTTTCCGCCATCCATATTTTGAGAGGGGGATGCTTCCAGCGTTCGTGAATTCCACGCCCTCGGATTCCAGTAATTTTCGTTGGATGGTATACCCTTCCCCTCCCAAACTGATCTTCCCGCCGGCGCCAACCACCCGGTGCCAGGGGACGCGTTTCTCCGGGGTCAGGGCATGCAAGGCGTACCCAACCAGACGCGCATTTGGTCCCAGCCCGGCCAGCTTCGCAATCTGACCATACGTCGCCACCTTGCCGCGCGGGATCTTGCGGATTGTGGAATAAATCTTCTCGTATAATTCGCTCATAGTAAATCCACGGAATGTAATGTTTAGTGCGTACGGATAATAGCTCAAAAACGCAACGACGCAAAGGCACAAGGGCGCAAGGGGGCTTTAAACTCTTAAGGTTTTCCTTTTGCCTCCGCGCCCTGGCGTCTTTGCGCTAAAGGACTTTCCGCTCCGCATTCCGGTGGAGATTAAGATCAAGTAAAATATTTTCACACGATGTCGTATACCGAACCGTCTGCACCCCGAAGAAAATAATAGAAAGTAGGCAGCCATGCAGGCTCGGGATTTCATCCAACTCGAAAACGATTATGGCGCGATGAACTATAAGCCGCTCGATGTGGTGCTGACGCGCGGGCAAGGGATCTGGGTATGGGACGTGGATGGGAATAAATACATGGATTGCCTGTCCGCCTATTCCGCGGTCAACCAGGGCCACTGCCATCCGAAAATCGCCGCGGTGATGAAAGAGCAGGCGGAGAAACTGACGCTTACCTCCCGCGCCTTCCGAAACGACCAACTGGGACTTTTCTACAAGGAATTGTGCGAGCTGACCCATTCGCACACGGTCCTCCCAATGAACAGCGGCGCGGAGGCGGTGGAATCGGCCATCAAAGCGGTTCGAAAATGGGGTTACCGGGAGCGCGGCGTGCCCGAAGGCCGGGCCGAGATCATCGTTTGCGAGAATAATTTTCACGGCCGGACGATCACGATTATCGGCTTCAGTTCGGAACCGCAATATCGCGACGGGTACTCGCCTTTCACTCCGGGGTTCACCATCATTCCGTTCGGAGACGCTCACGCATTGGAACAAGCGATCACGCCGGACACGGTCGCCTTCCTCGTGGAACCAATCCAGGGGGAGGCGGGTATCATCATTCCTCCCGCCGGGTACCTGCGGGAGGTTCGCCGGATCTGCAATCAACGCGGGATTGCGATGATCACGGACGAAATCCAAACCGGTTTGGGGCGCACGGGCAAGATGCTGGCGGAGGAACATGAAGGCATCGAAGCCGACCTGACGTTAATCGGCAAGGCGCTCTCGGGCGGTTTCTACCCGGTTTCGGCGGTGCTATCCAACAAGGAAGTGTTGGGGGTGTTTCAGCCGGGCGATCATGGCAGCACCTTCGGCGGCAATCCGATGGCCTGCGCAATCGCCCGGGTGGCCATGCGAGTGCTGGTGGAGGAAGGCATGATCGAAAACGCCGCGAGGATGGGCGAGTATTTTATGGCAAGCCTGCGCGCGATGAAGAGCCCGCATGTAAAAGAAATCCGCGGGCGCGGATTGATGATCGGTGTGGAGTTGCATCCGGAAGCCGGCGGCGCGCGCCGTTTCTGCGAGGCGCTCATGGCGCGCGGGCTATTATGCAAAGAAACGCATCGCAACGTGATCCGCTTCGCGCCCCCGCTCATCATTCGCAGGGAAGAAATCGATTGGGCGGCGGAGCGGATCGCGCCCGTGTTGGAGCAGGTCTGAGCGATTGGTGAGAGTCGCCGAAGGGGATCGTTTTCCCGGCTAAACTCTTGGAAATGGAGAAATTCCCTTTTCATTTGGCCAGCTTTTCGCTTATCCTTTCTGGATCAATGCCGTGGATGGTTCACATCAGCTTGAGTTTCGGATTATAGTTGAGAAATGGCCGAAGCAAAGTCGGAAGGCGCCCCCATCCGGATCCTCATCGCCGACGATCACCGTATCGTGCGCGACGGCCTGCGCTTGATCCTGGAATCGCAGGAGGAATTCACCCTCGCGGGGGAGGCCGCCGACGGCGAGGAAGCCGTCCTGCTATCCGCCGAGTTGCACCCGGACGTGATTCTGATGGACCTCCGCATGCCGCGGATGGACGGCATCACCGCCATCGAAGAGATCCGCAAGCGCGATCCCCGGGCCGGGATCGTCATCCTGACCACCTACAACGAGGACGATCTGATGGTCCGCGGCCTGCGGGCAGGCGCGCTCGGCTTCCTGCTCAAGGACACCGACCGCGAAACGCTCTTCCGCGTCATCCGCTCCGCGGCCCGCGGGGAAAGCCTGCTGCAGCCGGAAACACTCGCAAGGGTGCTTTCCCAAGCGGAAGGACCGGGGACCGGGCAGAGCGAGTTTTATCTGTTCGCCGGGAAGCCGGCGGAGGTTTCAGGCCCCGTGCTTACCGACCGCGAGTTGGAAGTTCTTCACGCCGTCGCTAAGGGCAAGCGCTCCAAGGAAATCGCCCGCGATCTGGGGATCACCGAGCGGACCGTCAAGGCTCACTTGGCGAGCGTTTACAACAAACTGGGGGTGGATTCGCGCGCGGCGGCGATTGCGATCGCGGCACAACGCGGCTGGTTGCCGCGCGATTAATGGTCTATTACTGGTTATTGTGACAAGACTGTAACCTCCCCGTAACTTCCCTGCAACATCGACCCTCTATGATGACCACAGTAGAAGCGGTGTTCCCTGCGGCGCGACGGTAGCCGTAAACGATACTTCGGCATCCATCCACAGGCAGACCCAATAGACCGATTTTGAATTCAGCGGGAATTCGAGGAGGTCGGACGCCGTTTCCAGACAGGGAGGGTGCTCATGGAAAGCGAATGGATAACGATGTTTCGTCAAATTCGGCAGCCTGATATTACGGGGTTTTCCATCACAACGCGCGTCGATCCACTCGTCCTCCCCGAAGAGAAATGTGAGGATCGTTGCGTTGTCGATATCTACCGCGCCGTTCTCCGCGCGTTGATCGGAGTACAGTCCATTTCCGGCAGGAAATTTCCCAAACCCTTTTTATTCATCTTATATTCTGGAACGGACTCCGTCGCAGATCCGAACACCCGCTCTACCGGTCAGCCGATGCTGACTGACTTCATTCGCCGGGCGATAACTCGTGGGTCCGACAATTTGCCGATGCGAATCGTGTGGATTGAAGCAAGTCACAACACTGGGCGCGATCCGGAACGAGAATTCGTCCCGAGCGGGGGAGCCGTCCTTCGCTTTACCGACATCCGGCACAAGCAAAACGGTATCACCCTGGTCGAGGGGATCATTCACCGATGGGGGATGGAACCGCGTGAATTTGCACTCGAAGTGGAAAAGAGGGGCGGTTTTTCAATGGTAAAGCATGCCCGTCAATAAAATTGGCTGGCGAATGAAACAGAAGCTACTCAGCGACCCCAAAGAAATTCCGGCTTGTACATTCTTGATCCTTGATCCGCATGATGGAAAGAATTATGCGAGAAGGGTTAATGGAGAGACCGGTGTAAAATTTTCTTTCCTCAAAATACCGGTAATGTTGACGGCGAAGAACCGGTAGACAATCCAATCCTATGATCACAAACCCGTCCCGCTTGTGTTGGCGGGACGTTTTTTATTGTTTGAGCATCCGGGGTACAATCCACTTACATGGCGGAAACCGCCACTTTTTATGCATATTCTCCTTATACACCAGGTTTTCGTGCGCCCGGACGATCCGGGCGGGACTCGCCATTATGAGCTGGCGCTGGCGCTAACCCGAGCCGGCCATAAAGTGACCATCCTGGCGAGCCCGTATTCCTACCAGACCGGATTGCGCGTGACCGAGAAACAGCGCGAGATGCTGGCGCCGGGGCTCGAGGTGATTCGTTGCAGCGTGTGGGGCAGCGTTCACCGCTCCTTTTTCTGGCGCGCGGTCGGTTTTCTTTCCTTCATGCTCTCGTCGCTTCTCCTGGGGTTGATCCAGCCGAATGTGGATCTGGTCTGGGGCACTTCGCCGCCCCTCCCTCAGGTGTCGACGGCCTGGCTGGTGGCGCGGGTAAAGAGGGCGAAGTTCCTGTTCGAAGTGCGTGATTTGTGGCCGGCCTTCCCCATCCAATTGGGGATATTGCGGAATCCGGTTTGGATTTGGATTTCACTTCAAATGGAAAAATTTCTATATCGGCGGGCGGATTGCCTGGTGGTAAATTCCCCCGGTTTCATCGACCATCTGGCGTCGCACGGCGCCGACCCGGCAAAAATTCAACTTGTGCGCAACGGGGTCGACCCTGCCATGTTCGATCCGGATTCGCAGGGGGCGGAGTTCCGCAAAAAAAATAATTTATTGGGCAAGTTCATCGCCCTGTACGCCGGCGCGCACGGCGTGTCCAACGATCTGGATATCCTTTTGGATGCGGCCGACCTTCTCCGCGGCGATCCCCGGATCCGATTTCTGTTGGTCGGCGACGGCAAGGAGAAGGCAAACCTGGCGCTGCGGGCGACGGAGATGAAACTCGGGAACGTTCTTTTCCTTCCGCCAGTTCCCAAACAGGGGATGCCCGAGGTTCTGGCCGCGGCCGATTGCGGGATCGCCATCCTCAAGCCGATCCCGCTGTATGGGACAACCTATCCCAACAAAGTTTTCGATTACATGGCGGCAGGACGCCCGGTCGTGCTGGCCATCGACGGCGTCATCCGCAAAGTGGTGGTGGAGGCTGGCGCCGGGCTGGCCGTGCCTCCTGGAGACCCGCGGGCGGTCGCTGAAGCCATCCGCGCGCTGGCGGACGACCCTGTGCGCGCGCGAGAGATGGGACGCCGCGGGCGGATTAGCGTGGAGCGGGATTTCAACCGCAAGGATCAGGCGCGGCAGATGGAAAAAGCGCTTGAAGATTGCGTTCGAAACAACAATTCCATTGGGAAGGCTTCATGATGAGCGGCATCCGTAAGCGGTTTGTGCGAAAATTCTGGGCTGCGCACAATGATTCGCCCGCCATCCGCCGGGAGATCAGTTGCCTGTTGAGCGCCCTGGGCAACGGTCGCGGACTCAACGTCGGTTGCGGCGATACCCGCCTCGACCCGCGGATGGTCAACGCGGATCTTGCGGTCACTCCGGCCGCCAACGTGCTGGCCGATGCGCTCGCGCTTCCTTTTGACAAGGATTGTTTTTCTCTAATCATCTCCCAGGAAACCGTCGAGCACGTTCCCGATCCTTTCCAAGCCGTGCGCGAAATGGCGCGTGTGCTTGCTCCGGGGGGAACGTTGTATCTGCAGGCGCCGTTCATCATCGGATATCATCCGGGCCCGGAGGATTATTGGCGTTTCTCGCGCGCCGGAATGCGGCGGTTGGTCGAACAGGCCGGATTGGAGTGCCGGCGCGTCGAACCGGCGGTCGGATCCGGCACTGGGCTGTACCGGATAACCGTGGAATTCTGCGCGGTCGTCATCGCCCGCATCATCCCCGTGTTATATCTTCCCGTCAAAGCCGCCGGTTCGGTATTGTTTTTCCCGCTTGTTTGGTGGAACCGATTTCTCTCGGCCGGAGCTCAATCCGACCGGATTCCCGGAGGATACTTTGCCGTCGCAATCAAAAAGAAAACCGCATGAAGTCATCGTCCTCTTCACCAGCGCGGGCCGGCGGGTGGAACTTCTGCGCGCATTCCAGCGCGCCTACCGCTCGCTCCGGTTGAAGGGGAAGATTCTCGTCACCGATATTCAGCCGCTCGCGCCATCCTTCCAAGTGGCCGATTCGGCGTTTCTCGTCCCGCAGATGGACGATCCATCCTACGTGCCCGCGCTGCTGGAAATCGTCCGCCGCCGGCGGGTAAAACTGATCTTTCCTTTGATCGATCCGGACATCCCCATATTAGCGGCGCATAAGGAGGACTTTGCCGCCGCGGGTGCGACGGTAATGACTCCGCCCTTGCCCGGAGCCGAGATTGCGCGCGATAAATGGAAGACCTACCAGATGTACCGGAAACTAGGTATCCCGGCCGCGCGCTCCTGGCTTCCGGAGGAATTACGCAAAGCCAAGCTGGACTACCCTCTGTTTATCAAGCCCAGACAGGGTAGCGCGGGCAAGGGCGCATTCCGGGTGGAGAACGAGCGCCAGATGGAATTTTTCCTGACCTACGTGGAGGACCCGATTATCCAGGAATGTCTGCCGGGTCCGGAAATTACCAGCGACGTCTTGTGCAGCGCGGGTGGAGATGTGTGGGCGGTTGTTTCGCGGGAGCGGATTGAAATCCGCGCCGGAGAAGTGGCCAAGGGAGTGACGGTCTGGGACGAACGCATTGCTCGCTGGTGCGTCGAAGCGGCGCGGGGCATCCAGGCCGCCGGGCCGATCACGGTCCAGTGCATCTTGCGCGATGGCGAACCGTTCTTCACTGAAATCAACGCGCGTTTCGGGGGAGGGTGTCCGCTGGGAATCGCGGCCGGTGTAAATTCGCCAAGATGGTACTTGGCCGAGGCGGCGGGCCTACAGCTGAAAATCCCCGCGATGGGAAGTTATCGGCCGGGTCTTTCGATGACCCGCTATGATGAATCCTTCTTCGTGGAGAAGAAGGAATTGGTTGATAATAAAAAGGGACACGAGTAGGTTTATTCAAAACGGCGGATGATTTTCCGAGGATGTTTGAAGGTGCGGCCATCCCGCGGGCTCAACATGGGTGATTGAGAAGATCCATTCCGGCGGGCAAAATTCACAACTTATTCAGCTGTCCGGTGAAGGTCTGTTCCCGGAGATGGCATTTTCGTGCATGGTGTTTCCGTGCTTTGAGAATCAAGCTCGGCGCTCATCGGCCAATAGCAGCGGCGGTGGAAAGCCGTCCGCGGTATCGGCTTGTCAGCGGAGAGAGGAACGAGCAAGACAGGTAGATTATCTTGGCCGCAGCCTTGCTTGCCAAAATTCGTCCCTTCGGGGAAGTATCCCAAACTTCGAATGTTGCAAATGCGTAACCGGCCATCATCAGGGCAAATAAATCATATTTGCTTGGATTAGTCCCATACCGTTTGGCGCCGTTGCGGATTGACTTGAGGGGCCGGGATTGGAAGCTGTCTTTGTATTTTAGAGCGATATAGGTCCCGTAAGTTTCATATTCAGCGAAACCCGAACCGAATAATTCTTGGTCGCTGACGGAATTGAGAATCCACTCGAACCAAGGCATCTTGCCCGAAGTTTGGCCTGCGATGTCGTTTATTAATTCTTTCATGCAGCGTTTATTAACCATAAAATGCTCCGAGACAAACGAGTAATTTACCTGTTGTTCGACGCCCAGTATTTTTCGGATAAGGTCGAAATAAGGTTTATGAATTTTAGTTTTCGGGTTGACGAAAACTTTTCCGTCCGGACTAATAAAAGTCGTCGGTTGCAGCAATATCGTGTCGCTATCCCATACCAGGTAATGTTCGGCGATATCCGGAAGAAAGGCCATGGACATATTGAGGAACTGCTTGAAATACCAGCCGGCCCGATCCGACCATTCAATTCTTCGTTGGAAATACTGTTTGAGATCGCTGAAAAACCACATTCGACCGGAGCTAAAGCTCCGTTCTAGCAACTGCGCCCGGCTCAAGCCGGGCTTTAAAGCAACTGTGCTTAAAGTCAACAGATCAAGCAAGTGCAAGTTGACTTCGCCAGGGGCGATTATCTCGAACCATGGCATTTAGAATTGTCACAAATTTCCGCATACAAGCAACATTGGCGACTTTCTTCGCCTTCCCATGGGCGATTAGCCTATCGTGGAATTGTTGGATAACGGGATTAAATCGGATGGCGGAAAGGGTTGCCATATACAACGTACAGCGAAAAGGTTGTCGTCCGCCTTGGGTGCGGCGTTTCCCATTTTTCTTTCCGCTATCGTTGTTCATGGGCGCCACACCGACTAAAGCTGCGATTGCCTTCCGATCGAGCAATCCAAGTTCCGGGATCTCGGCAACAATACTTGACGCCGTAATCGGGCCGATTCCTTTGGCTGTCCTCACCAGGTCTGCTTTGGCCTTCATTTCGGGCTGATGATCAATCAAGGATTGGATTTCGCGGCTCAGGTTCTTTTCTTCTTCATCCAACCACGCCAAATGGGCAAGAATATGGTCGCTCATCTCCTGAGATGCTTTTTGTAGGCGGTTTTTCTCGTCCTGAATGATCCCTACAACCTGCCGTCGGCGAGCAAGGAGCTCTTCCAGACGAACCTGCTCGGGTGTAGAAGGAGGAGTGGGACGAGGGCGCAAAGCATTAGCAAAATGGGCGATATTATGTGCATCCAGTTGGTCGGTTTTCGCCAAGAGCCCACTGGCACGAGCGAAATCCCGCACCCTTTTAGGAGATACCAAGGCAACCAGGATCTTGGCTTGTTGGAGAGCCTTTACAACCGTCTTTTCATAGCCGCCGGTGGCCTCGACAACCACCAAGGCAGGATATTTCTTTTGGAGAAAAGAAATTAACTGTGGAATTCCTTCGGCATCGTTGAAGAAACTCCACAACCTGGTATCGCCCCACATTGCGGTATCCAGCTTTTTCTTGGAGATATCGATGCCGAAAAAGGGATCATTTTGTGGTGTCTCCATGAGAACCTCCGTGGATATAATAAAGACAGCCCGCGCTAGCATTGGATACGGTCTTTGAGACCAACCAACTGTTCGGGCTAAACGGATAAAGGACACGGCGATCCATGCTTTAAAGCGGTCTTCAAGACCTGCCGGATTTCGATCTGCCGTGTCCTTCGCTATTATCATACTAGCCGGATTAATCCGGCGCTGTTATTCGGCGGAGGATTTATCCTCCGGCGAGCGGACTTTTTCAGCGATCTCTGTTTAATATTATGTAAGGTTAGTCCCTCAAGGATTTGATCTTCATCTAAAAGATGGATAGGAAGGGGAGTTCCCAACGCATTTTCGAAGAATTGGAAATTTCCACGAGCGGTAACAATATAAATTCTCCTCGGTTGGGTGAAGAGTTGCAGCGACTGAATCGCACGCAAGGAAATATTCCTGTGCTGGGGCGCGACGCATAATACCGAATCGAAAATCATGGGAATCTCATTATAACAAACGTTGGTAGACGATAGGATTGTTTTTCCAGTAGAGGGTGAAGTGCAACCGGCTGTGGGATGTAAAAGGTTGGTCAACTTCGCGGTTTGTACCGTTTTTAACCACTTGGAGAGCCCAAAAAACCGGAACGGAATTCCGGAATTTAACATTTTATAGTACTAGCGAATTTCGAACAATCTTTCCATTAGAGATATCAGAAGAGGATGCCTACCAGAGTATTCTGGCGAAGGGGGAGAAGCTGCCATGCTAAATGAATCTCGGAAAAATCCATGGAATTAACTTTGGTGAGGATCAGAAACCATAACAAAAGATCGACGTTGCGTTTCATGCCAAAACAAAGATAAAATGATTGGAATAACGGATCATAACCGGATTTGGAGCATCCAATTGCCAGACATCTATGAGGTTTTGCATTTGTGGGATGCAGTTCAAGGGTATCCCCTGGATTTATCTTCCCGCTATCCAAGGTGAAAGCGTGCCGGGAAACAAGCCAATATTTTCTATAATCATTAGCGAAGAATCAAACGGGATAATTATCTTTTTAGGATTGAGGCGTATTCTTCAAAAAGAATGTTGAGGCGCGTTGTTCACTTTTATGAAAAGGATTAAGGCAGTTGTTTTCGACCTTGATGATACGCTGTATCCCGAGCTGGAATATGTTCGCAGTGGATTTCGCGCCGTAGGCGAGTGGGCCGAGGAGCGTCTAGGGCTTTCCCAGGCGATCGTCCGGGCGGAGCTGCAGGCCTTGTTCGATGCCGAGTTTCGCGGGGACACCTTCCAGTGGTGGCTTTCCGAACAGGGTTTGCCGGAGCCGCTTCTCCTGGAAATGGTGCGGGTTTTCCGGACCCATCCGCCGCGGATAGCGCTTTATCCGGATGCTGAGCGGATATTGAACGAGCTAAAGCCGGTTTACCAGTTCGGGTTGGTCACCGAGGGGCGGCGGGAAAGCCAGCAAGCGAAAATCCGGGCGCTCAGTTTGGACCGCTGGCTCTCGGCGGTGGTCATCCTGGGGGAAGAGGATCGCGCTGAATGGAAACCCAGCCGCAAGCCGTTCGACCTAGTGTTGGAGATGCTGGCGGAGAAGGGGGAAGGCGCGGTTTACGTGGGTGATAATCCACGCAAGGATTTCCGCGGCGCGCGCGAAGCCGGAATGGCGACCGTCCGCATCCGGCGGCCGGAAGGGCTGCATTCGCGGGAGGAGCCGGCCGCGCCGGCGGATGCCCCGGATCGGGAAATCGTCAACCTGGAACAATTGATGGACTCCCTGCCGGAGGGAGCGGAGTAATCGAATGATATTTTTTGGCGTCGGGCTGACGATTGCCCAGTGGGTGATCGTATTCCAGTCCATTCTGATCGGCTCGTTGCTGCTCACGCTGTGGATCTACCTTCCGATCTTTTGGGGCGCGCCGTGGATTCCATCTTCCCTCCGCACGGCGGATAAAATGCTGCGCATGGCGGAGGTCCGTCCCGGCCAGACGGTCGTCGACCTGGGGGCGGGGGATGGACGCCTGGTAATGCTTGCCGCCAGAAAATATCAAGCCAAAGCGCGGGGTGTGGAAATCGATCCGCTGCGGGTGCTGGCGGCCAATCTGGGCATCCGGATGCTCGGTTTGCGGAGGACGGCCCAAGTTCAATGGGGAAATTTGGACCGGTTTACTCTGGCGGATGCCGATGTAGTCACGCTTTTTCTGATGCAGGGCACCAATCAGAAAGTAAAGACTCGGCTGGAAAAAAGCCTCCATCCAGGCGCAAAAGTTGTGTCGCATTTGTACTCTATGAGCGGATGGACGCCGGTGGCGCTCGACGACCGGCGCGGAATTTTCGTTTACGAAATAGGCAACACCAGCGGAGAGATCAATACCAAGTTTTATTGATCAGCGTCGCCGGTCGCTGAAACCCAACGCCGGATCAGAATCCGGCCGGGGCTGGCGCGTCCCAGCGGATGCAGACGAAATCCCATGAATGAATTGCGGATCGGCACCTGCTCATGGAAATACCCCTCCTGGAAGGGGATGGTGTATTCCCCCGGAGTGGAAAATTATTTGCAGGAATATTCCCGCAAATATTCCACCGTGGAAGTTGACCAATGGTTCTGGTCGTTGTTCCCGGGAGATAAAATCCGTCTGCCCGGCCCGGACGACGTTCTCGAGTACCGGAATTCCGTTCCGGACAACTTTCGGTTTACGGTAAAGGTCCCAAACAGCATCACCCTCACGCACGCTTATTCGAAAGCGAAATCCACGCTCGGACCGAAGAACCGTTATTTCCTCTCCCGGGAAATCTTCTCCCAGGTTCTAGATTTCCTCAAACCGCTGGGGGAAACGCTCGGGCCGTTGATTTTTCAATTCGAATATTTAAACCGCCAAAAAATGGAATCGCAGGGGGAGTTCGAGCGGATGCTTGCGGAATTTCGCAAAGGGCTTCCGGGCGGACGCGAATACGCGCTCGAGATTCGCAACGCCAATTATCAAAACGCGCGATGGTTGGAGTACCTTCAGAATCAGGATTGGATTCCCGTTTTCCTGGAAGGATATTGGATGCCGCCGGTCGTCGAGCTATGGCACAAGATGGAACGCCAAATCCGCAACTTTTCCACGATCATTATCCGCCTGCATGGAACCGATCGGAAAGGAATCGAACAGGAGACGGGTGAAGCCTGGGACCGGATCGTCCGGCCGAAAGAAAAGGAACTGGCGGAAATCGCGGGCATGGTTTCGGATCTGCGGTCTTCCACCAAAGGCCTCTATATCAACGTCAATAATCATTATGAAGGATCGGCTCCCCTGACGATCGAGCGGTTTATGCAATTCATGCGGTCCTGAGGGATTTCCGGCTAAGCTTGGTGCGGGCCATCCGCTCGTCCGAATGTGCATAGGCAATCCTAGGAAGGCGCATCACCCGTCGCTGGCGGCGCGAGCGATTTAGGGGCGAATATTGTGGCGCCGCGCTGCGGTTAATCCGCCGCAATTTAACTGATAGAATAGCGTATTCCTCGCCAAAGGAGGCTTGCCGTTGGATCCAAATAAGATTCGCATGTCATCGCCGGATATCACCCAGGCTGAAATCGATTCCGTCATGGAGGTTCTGCACTCGACGGATTTAAGCATGGGGGAGAAGCTCCAGGCGTTCGAAACGGAGATGGCGCGCATTACCGGAACCCGTTTTGCTGTCGGGGTCTCTTCCGGAACAGCTGGGCTGCATCTTTCGGTCATCGCCGCGGGAATTGGAGCGGGGGATTTGGTGGTGACAACACCGTTCTCCTTCATCGCTTCCTCCAATTGCCTTTTATATGAGAGAGCAACGCCGATATTCGTCGACGTGGAGGATCAAACCGGTAACCTGGATTGTCTACTGGTAGAAAAAGCAGTCGACGCATTGAAAAGTGGAGGGAAATCGGCCGAAAAGATCCTTCCACGAAAGCTGCAGATGCAGAATATAAATACTCAGAACCCAAAAGCAATCCTTGCCGTCAACGTGTTTCTACAAGCAGCGAATTTCGATCAATTAATTGATATTGCGCATAGACATAATCTACAGCTAATTGAGGACGCCTGTGAAACGATTGGTGCGGGGTATAAGGGCCGTTTAGCCGGTTCTCTGGGGGATATCGGCGTGATGGCCTTTTATCCCAATAAACAGATGACGACAGGTGAAGGAGGTGTGATCACAACGAACAACCAAACCTGGGCGGAAGCTGCGCGGTCCTTGAGGAACCAGGGACGCAAACCGGGCGGGGCGTGGTTGGAACACGACCGGCTGGGATTCAACTATCGGTTGGATGAAATGAGCGCGGCATTTGGGTTGGCTCAGGCAAAGCGGCTTCCCGAGCTCCTGGAGAGACGGCGACTGGTGGCGTTTTGGTACGAAGAACGGCTGCGGGATCTGGAATTGGTGCGGCTTCCATACATCGCGCCCTATACCACCGCCGTCTCCTGGTTCGTATATGTCATTCGCATCCTGCCCCCGGCGCAGAGGGATCTGATCATCGCCAAGCTGGCCCAGGCAGGGATTCCTTCGCGGAAATATTTTGCTCCGATCCATCTGCAATCTTTTTACCGGGAACGATTCGGATATCAACCGGGGGATTTCCCCGTGGCAGAACGGCTGGGCGACGAATGCCTGGCCCTTCCGTTTTCCGGCGTGATGACGGAAGCAGAAGTGGATACCGTGTGCTTCGCATTGCGCAAAGCTCTCGATGGGTAATTAGTTCCAATCGATATTGTTATTTTGGAATCATTGGGAAAATTTTTCCTCCTCCATAGAACGTAGTAAAGGATTGATCAATTTTATTTGCCCCTGCCTGGAATTTTGGATATTCTCTCTCCCCGCCGATTTGGGAATCGTGATTGCCTAATTTGCTGCCCGTCGTGAAAAGTGAAAAACCGCTAAAGTAGGCATTTTGAGAGGTATAATTCCGCTCAATAGGGAATGAGTTAACTCCGGATGTCTTCGCTGAAAGCGGGGTTCTTTTCTACTCCATGCCCGATGAACAATTGCACGACCCGAGATTTGTACTTCCCGACACCCTGATCGGTAAGGTTGTCATTACAAACCTCGACCGCATATACAACTGGGGCAGGAGAAATTCGGTCTGGCCGATGATGTTCGGCCTGGCGTGCTGCGCCATCGAGATGATCTGCACCCAGGCGAGCCGTTTCGACCTCTCGCGCTTTGGGATGGAAATCATGCGACCCTCCCCGCGGCAGAGCGATTTACTGATTATCGCCGGAACCGTCACCAAGAAAATGACTCCCACCATCGTCCGCCTTTACGACCAAATGACCGAGCCGAAATATGTGATGGCCATGGGAGCGTGCGCCTCGGGTGGCGGCCCGTTCCGCGAGGGGTATAACGTGGTGCCCGGGATCGACCAATTCCTGCCGGTGGATGTTTACGTCCCAGGATGCCCCCCGACTCCCCAGGCCTTGCTGAACGGGTTAATCCAATTGCAGAAAGCCATCGACGGCCAATCCCTCCGGACCGCACCGTGGTATCGCAAGGGCAATCGCGAGATCCTGGTTCCAGGCTTGGGATCCGATCTAATCGATCCCTCTCCGGCTGACCGAAAATCGGAGGATCGGAAGGCGTGAACCTTGCGGATCGATTTCCACAGACGGCGAGCCCTGACGCGCGCGAGGGATATTCCGGGTGGATCGTTGCTCCGGAAGTTCTTTCGGGCATCGCCCGCTTTCTGCGTGATGAGGAAAATTACCGGTATCTCTCTTCGATCACCGGGGTCGATTACCTTCCCGAGGGCCAATTTGAGGTTGTCTACCATTTCTACCAGCCAAGCGGCGGGCCGGCATTGGTTGTTAAAACGCGCATCCCGCGGGATGCTCCGGTTCTCCCCAGCCTGACCCCCGTATTCCCCGGCGCGGAATTCCAGGAGCGCGAAATTTGGGATTTATTCGGGATCCGCTTTACGGGGCATCCGGATCTGCGAAGAATCCTGCTCTGGGAGGGTTTTTCCGGGCACCCTTTGCGCAAAGATTGGCGCGAACCGCTCTACGAGGAGGATGCCAAACCGTTTGCCAGCCGCTGGCCGGCTGGAAATGCCAACCGTAAATCCGACGCCGGATTTATCCGTCCTCCGGATGGGATACCAGCGGACGGATGGGAATCTCAGGATGATCGTGCGTTATATGCCGCATTAGAGAACACGCCGCAAGTGCGCGGCGGCGCGCTGCAAACCGAACGCCTGACGGTGAATCTCGGCCCGCAGCACCCTTCTACCCACGGCGTTTTCCGAATCGCCGCGCTGCTCGACGGTGAAAACGTGGTCGAGCTTAAGCCGGTGATGGGATATTTACACCGCTGCCACGAAAAGATCGGCGAACGCAATACCTTTTTAGCCAACATCCCCTTCACCGACCGGTTGGATTACCTCACCTCTCTGAGCAATAATTTCGGCTACGTGCTGGCGGTGGAAAAACTCATGAGAATCCGGCCGCCGGAGCGGGCGGAATACCTGCGCGTCATCCTGGCCGAAATGACCCGGATCGTCAGCCACCTGTGGTCGATCGGATTCCTTCTCAACGACCTGGGGGCTTTCTTCACGCCGGCGCTTTACGCCATCGAAGAACGCGAACTGGTCCTCGATATCTTCGAGGCGGTGACCGGATCGCGAATGATGTGCAATTTTTTCCGGTTCGGGGGTTTGGCGCGCGATATTTCCGAGGACCTTCTGGAGCGGATTCGCGGTCTTGTCGAAGAGCGGCTCCCGCGCAAGGTGGACGAAATCAATTCTTACCTGACGGAGAATGAAATCCTGAAAGAGCGCTGTATTGGAGTAGGGATCCTTTCCCCGGAACAGGCGCTGGCCTATTCCGCCGCTGGACCCGTCCTGCGGGCTTCCGGCGTGCCATATGACGTACGCAAGGCCGAGCCGTATTCCGTGTACGATCGTCTGGAGTGGGAGGTTGCCTGCCGCGCCGGTTGCGACGTGTACGACCGATACCGCGTCCGCCTGGATGAAATCCGCCAGAGTCTCCGCATCGTCCGTCAGGCGCTTAAGGATCTTCCCGGGGGCGAGATTCAGACCGGCAAGGCGCAATATCAGGTGCGGGTCCCGCCGGGTGAAGCCTATGGGCGTGTGGAAGGCCCGAAGGGCGAATTGGGTTTCTACGTCGTCTCCAGCGGTGCGCCCAACCCCTGGCGGTATCACGTGCGCGCACCATCGTTCATCAACCTTACTTCGATGGCCGAAATGTGCCGCGGGCAGAAAATCGCGGACGTTGTGGCGGTGCTCGGTAGCATCGACATCATCCTGGGAGAAACGGACCGGTGACCAGGAGCGCCACGAAACGTCGCGGTTGGGCAATCCGGGGCGGGGGTTAATCCATCATGTTTGGATTTGGAATTTTCAACGGGTTGGGGTTGACCTTAAAACACATGTGGGAGTCCTACTGGGACGACCTTCGGTGGTGGGGGCGGCGTTATTTCCGTCCGGAGGGAATCGGCCATCGCAGCGGGAAGGAGGCGCGCGGGATTTTCACCGTCCAGTATCCGGAAGAAAAGCTTCCTGTGCCGGAGGCATTCCGGGTCCTTCCCTTCCTGGTCTACGCCGAAGGAGAAGCCGGAGCGCGAAAACTGCGCTGCACGGCCTGTGGAATTTGCGCCAAGGTCTGTCCGCCGCAATGCATTTGGATTACCCGGAGCGCCGATCCTTCCTCCGGAAAGCCTATTCCCGCTCCCTCTGAGTTTTTTACAGATACCGATTTATGCATGAATTGCGGTCTGTGCGCGGAATACTGCCCCTTCGATGCAATCAAAATGGACCGGGAGTACGAACTAGCCACCCGCAGCCGGGAGGGAAACATCTATAATCTGGAAAAGCTCCTGCGAGCTGAAACCTACCACGCGGCGATCCATCCGCTGGCCTTCGAACGCGAGCGTTCCACGCGGGCGGCCAAAAACGCCCGCCGGACGGATGGCGGTTGATGTATCACGAAGACACCGAAATGCTTTTCCCCATGCGCGTCGTTCCCTCGCTGGCAGATCTGCGCGGGGTCGGCTGGAAGCGGCTGGTGGCGCGGATAGCGGAATTGAAAGAGGACGACGCCGACGCCTTGGCGTTCGGATTGATGATGATCCGCTTGAGCGGGTGCGTCACCTGCCAGGCGGATTCCTTCCGCGCCCTACGCGGCTGCACCGCATGCGCCCGCCAGGCGATCCTTCGCTACCGCGGCAGCGATCAGGATATCGCCCGCTTGTATGAGAAGGCGCGCAAGGAAATTCAAGCCTACCTCAACGGGGGGACCAAGCCCAAGGAAGGACACGAATGAGATGAAGTACCCGGCCACGGGCGAGGAGAGCCCGACCATCGAGCAATTGCGCGCGGCGTTGGGAAAGGTCGAGGATCCCGAGCTGCACAAAGACCTGATCGCCCTGAATATGATTCGCGACCTCAGGGTGGAGGACGGCCGGGTGTCGTTCACGCTGGTGCTAACCACACCGGCCTGTCCCCTGCGCGACCGCATCGCGGCGGACGCCCAGGCGGCCGTGCGATCGGTCCCCGGCGTGCAGGATGTGCAAGTGAGCGTGGAGGCGTCCGTGCCAGGCGGGGCTCAGCGCGGCCAAGTGGCTTCCCCGGCCAGGAATATCGTCGCCGTCGCGTCGGGGAAGGGCGGGGTGGGCAAGAGCACCGTAGCGGTTAATCTGGCGGTTTACCTTGCCGCCAAGGGGAGTTGCGTGGGTCTCCTGGATGCCGATATCTACGGGCCCAACGTGCCTCGGATGATGGGAATTTCCCAACTACCGGCGCCCGAAGGGGAACGGATTGTTCCAGCCGTCGCGTTCGGGGTGAAGGTGGTATCGGTCGGATTGATGGTGGAACCGGGTCAGCCGCTCATCTGGCGTGGGCCGATGCTGCATTCGGCCATCCGACAATTGCTCGCCGACGTCGAATGGGGGATGCTGGATTATCTGATTGTCGATTTGCCCCCCGGAACCGGCGATGTGCAGATAAGCTTATGCCAGCTGATTCCCGTTTCCGGGGGTTTGATCGTCACCCTTCCGCAGTTGGTTTCGCAGGACGACGCCCTGCGCGGTTTGGAAATGTTCCGGATGGTGAACGTACCGATCATTGGCGTGGTGGAAAATATGAGTTATTGGATGGGCCCGGACGGCAAACCCGTCGACTTGTTTGGCCGGGGCGGGGGAAAGCAAATGGCCCTTTCCGCGCGCGTTTCCTTCCTCGGGGAAATTCCGATCGATCCGGCTGTGCGGATCGGAGGAGATGCCGGAAAGCCGGTTATCCTCTCTTCGCCGGAATCGCCAGTCGCGCTCGCGCTGATCGAGATGGCCGGGAAGGTGGCGGCGCGTGTCAGCGTTTTAGCAATGGAATCCGCCGCCGCGAATCCCTCATCCGGCTAATCCCCGAATAAATAACTGCGATAATCCTTTGACGGGGAGTTATCTACTCACGTTTATCGTTCAGCGTGTTTTCAAAACCTGGCGGAGAACCTACCGGTTTAGTGTCGATGAGGTTCATCACGCCTCCCCGTTGGAGGGTCCAAAGGAAGATATACGTCAATCGGTGGATCCGGTATTTATCCACCGGCGCCGGATCGTACACCACCAGCGAATGGGTCACCAACTGCTGCAACGCGGGATCCAATTGCTTGGGGTCAAGGTCCGTCGCGCGTTGAAGATCCTCGTAGGATGTGCCGTTCGGAGAAAACCGTTCCATCGCGAACAGCACCTGGCGCGCGCCGGGCAGCAGGAGTTTCCAGGAATGGCGGTAAATCTGCTGGAGGACGATCCCGGCGGGCGTCCCTTTCGCCGCGGGGACCAGGTTTTCGAGAACCCGATGGAGCGGCAAACTCGCCGCCTGGCCGATAATCAATTTAAGCGCCATGGGGTTTCCGCCCACCAGGGAAAATACCCTTTCCATGTCTTCGTCGGAAATATGAAGCCGGCGTTCCTGAGCCTCATACCGCATAAGGGATAGGCAGGCTTCGTGGGATAGCTCGTGCAAATAAAGATTGACGCATCCGGAGAGGAGCGGCAGCCGCTGGCGGCTGGTGAGCAAAAACCGCGTCGGCCCAGAGGGAGAAAGCAGGTTGGGGAGAAAATCCCTTGGGCGATGCTCCGGCTCCAAATCTTCCAGGACGATGAGGTAAGGTTTTTCCGAAAGGATGCTCCGAATCGACTCTCGCCGATCCTCCCGGTTCGGATTGGGCGGATTGTCCGGTTGACCCAATTGGGCGCCGATCTGCTCGATCATCCGGCTGGTATCGAGCGGCGGCGGAGTATCGGGCGCTTCCCAGAGGAAAAAAGGCCGATCCATGGCCGAAATCCACGCCGCGTCGGCCCAACCTCCCGCGCTGAGCGCTTCCCGCACTCCGGCATAGGCCAGCGCGGTTTTTCCCAACCCGCCCAAACCCTCGATGCTGATGATCGGCGGTCCTTGCGGATCCCGCAACCAATGATCGATTTGCGCCAAGGCGTCTTCAAACCCGAACAACCGCTGAAAAGGCGCCGGAGGGAGATTGCGGCAACGGAAACTGAGCGCCTCGGATCGGCTGGATACCGATTCTTTTTCCAGATCCCGCATGGCTTTGGCCAGGAGCCGCAAAGCCTGGGATTGCATCGCGTACAAACCGCTGCTGGACCGTCCCTGATGCAGCGAGAGTTCCTGCATCGAATGGCTTTCCCAGAACCGTTCCCGGAGCAGCGAGTACGAATCCGGATTGCTCGTTTTCAGTTTTTCCAGGCCTTGTTCCAGGTTCGATCGGATGCATTGGATGGAAAGCGAGGCGTCCTTTGGAAATACGTGCGGCAGCAATGCCTGGAGATGGGAAAAATCGGGCTTGGAATGGGGATGGACCATGGCGCGCAGGGCGGCATGAATCTCCAGTTGCAGTGTATCCGGTGGAAACTCGGAATTGGTTGCTTCATTGAGATCCATGGATCACCTGGGCCAATTCTAAAAATCCAAAATCGAACCGATGAGAACACACGTTTTGAACATGCGTAGTCAACCGTTGACCATATTATAAGTGTACCTTCCCGCCACAACAAGCGAGCGGCGGCGGGGAATCATCGATCCTGAATTTTCGGACCGGGAGGGAAACGGGGAGAGCCGAGAAGTGCCTCGGAAGGAATTCCATTCGCGTCGGTTGTTTGGGACAATGCGAGCGCGGCGAGATGATCCGGAGGCTAATCTTTTTCTGTTCCGATGCCTGACCGAACTTTATTGATTAACGCGGCGTCTTTATAAAAAAATCAAAAACCCTGCCTTGGCTTTGCGTCAGGATGGGGAATAGGCGATTTTCCACGTTCCAATCCTCCCAAGGTATAATGACGACGGCTTCGGAAATAAGAATCATCAAGAAAGGTTCGGGAAAATGTCCGCCATCATCGGCGTTCGATTTCAACGGTTGGGAAAAGTCTATCATTTCGACGCGGGAACCCACGCGGAAACCATTCATCCGGGGGATTATGTGGTCGTTACGACCGCTCGCGGAAAACAGATCGGGCAGGTCGCTTGTTTCGTTCCCCCGACCCGCACGATCGAAGGGGAGCGCCGGACAATCGACCGTCCCGCATCGGCGCAAGATTTACTGATCCAACAAGGGTGGAAGGAGCGCGAAGAGGAAACGCTGGTTATCCTGCGCGACCACGCCAAAATGCTCAACCTTCAGGGAGTAAAATTCTCCGCGGTTGAGTTCGGTTTTGACGGTTCTCATATGGCCGTCTTTTTTTCGACCGAAACAGACGAAAAATTGGATCTTAAACCTTTGCGCAACGACCTGGCAAAACGGTTCCCCAGGCAGCAGATAGAGTTCCGCCAGATCGGACCGCGCGACGTCGCCCGGCTGCTATGCGGGTTGGGCGCCTGCGGGCTCGAACAGCGATGTTGCGCGCAGTTCCTGGGCGAGTTCAATCCCATCTCGATAAAGATGGCGAAGGCGCAGGGGATTTCACTGAACCCCGGCGAGATAACCGGAATATGCGGGCGCCTGCGTTGTTGCCTGATCTATGAGTATGATCAATATGCCGAAGCCCGCCAGCGGCTTCCTAAACGCGGCAAACGCGTGCAAACTCCGAGAGGCGCGGGGCGCGTAGCGGAAGTCTTCCCGTTGCGCGACGGAGTCCTGGTGGATTTTGGCGAAGAGGCTGGAACGGCCGAGTTTAAGCGGGAAGAAGTCCATATCATAGACGAATCGGCTTCCCCGGCTTCCACCCGGCAGGAAACCGACGCCACGCAAATAGACAGCGAAAAAAATAACCGTCCCCCCGCGGGCGAACAGTCAGCGGGAAGTTAACCCGACCCGGTTTTCATCCTCTCTCGGAAGCCTAAACCATGCCTTCCGCTTTGTCCCAGTTGTTCCGCAGACCTCCGGGCTTCGGATGGTTGATCCTCTCCGGCGGATCGCCCACTGACGATCACGTCACCCGCACTCTGGCTTTGGTGGAACATGCCGGGATAGCTGTCGCCGTGATCCCTACCGCCGAATTCCTTGGTATGGCCGAAGAGGCGCTCGATCCGTGGATCGCATTAACCGGATGGGAAGGAAAAACAGTCGACTGCGGGGGTTCACCCGATATCGTGGAAGGGGAAATTTCCGAAGCGGCGTTGGTTCTTCTTCCCGATGGCCCTTCGGCGGCATTATATGTGGACGCCTTGGGCCAAACTGACGCCGGGGATTTTCTGCTTGCCGCATTGGATGAAGGGGTCATCATTATCGCGGCCGGTACGGCCGCGGAAGCATTGGGCGAACTGATCGCGGAGTCGGGCGCGGACCGCCAGCCGGATCTTCACGGGGAAGAGGACGAGCACCGGGCCGGTGCCCCGGCGTTGGGATGGATCCCGGGGGCGATCATCCAATCGCACTTTACTGCGGGTGTTCCCATTCCTGCTTCCCTCAAACGCAAGGATTTATTTCGCATCGGTCTTCCGGAAGGAGCTTCGCTTGCGCTTGGTCCGGGGGACGAACGAGAAATCTGGGGCGAGGAGAAGCCCGTGATAACTTTCCGCGGCTGGTGGAACGCATGACTCGCGCCGTCCAGCCCGGTCTCGCTCCGCAAAGGGTTGTTTCCCTGGTGCCTTCCACAACCGACAGCATGTTCACGCTTGGATTGGGCCGCTTTGTCGTCGGCGCAACGGATTACTGTCCTTTGCCGAAAGATCAAACCGGAATCCTTCGAATCGGGGGACCCAAGGATGCCCGGGTGGAAGAAATCGTCGGCCTCCATCCGGAAATGGTTTTCGCCAACGCGGAGGAGAATCCGGAAGCCCTGATGGCCGCCTTGGAGCGATCCGGCTTGCGGGTGTGGGTCACGTTTCCTAAAACTTTGCGGGAGGCCGTCTCGGATCTGCGGGACCTGGCGATGATGTATGCCTCCGAAACCGCGCTGCAAAGCGTGGTGTGGCTGGACCGCGCCGTGGATTGGCTCGAAGGATCCCGGCCGCAAAGATCGATGCGCGCGTTTTGTCCGGTTTGGCGGGAAGGACCGGCCGAAAAACCCGAGCGGTGGGTGACGTTCGGCGGCGATACCTATGCCAATGATTTGCTGTTCCTGTGCGGGGCCGAAAACGTTTTCGCCGATCGGTCGAGTTCACGGTATCCCCCGGTGACGCCGGATGAAGTAATCGCGGCCGATCCGGAAATCATACTGCTCCCCGACGAACCCTTTGCTTTTCAGGAGGAGGACGCTTCCTTCTTTCTTCGAAACATGCCGTTCCTCCAAGCCGTGCGGAATCAAAAGGTCCGGCGAGTGGATGGCCGGTTGCTTTTCTGGCACGGGACGCGGTTAGGCGAGAGTATCCGCGCTCTACCCGAGTGGTTTAAACTTTGAGGGAACCGGTCGGAGCCGGATATTTTCAGAACGAGGAATTCTTGAACTCGATCTCAACGACAGAAAAATAAGATAGACCGATGCTATGAGAAAACATTGGAAGCAAGCGGTTCTTGGGTTCGTCGCACTCCTGCTCTTTTTGGGAGCGTGCGGGGTATTGTTTCCGGCGAACCTCGCGTTTGCGAAGCAGAATTCCGGCGGAAACGATTTCCTTGCCCGATGGATGGGCGCCCGCTATTTTCTGCAAGGCGTCCAGCCCTACGACGACCGGGTGGGTCTGGCCACCCAGCAATGGATATACGGGCACGCGGCGGACCCAAGCCGCGGAGAAGATCTTTCCCGGTTCGCCTATCCCCTCTATGCGATGATTATTTTCGGTCCGTTCGGCCTGTTGGATTTCACCGCCGCCCGGGCGCTATGGATGACGCTGCTGGAAATGGGAACGGCAGCGTTTGCGCTGCTTGCGGCCGCGATCGCCGGGTGGGGATCCCAGCGTGGAAAAACGGTGATCTGGATTCTCTTCGCCCTGGGCGGTTATTTCGAATTGCGCGCGATCATCAACGGAAACCCCGTCGTGCTCGCCTGCCTCTTCCTGGCGGCGGCAATTTTTCTTTTCGGCAGGGGTCTGCACCGGCAAGCCGGCATCGTATTGGCCTTCGCCACCATCAAGCCCCAAATCGTAATATTCCCAATCCTATGGCTGACCTTTTGGTGCCTTTACCAAAAACGATATTCCCTTCTCGTTGCCTTCGGGCTCACCCTGGCAGCGCTCATCGGCGTCAGCACGCTGTTGGTTCCAAATTGGATTCTCCTCGATTTCAGGGAAGTAATTAATTACACTTCATATACGGAACCCGGGACCCCTGCGGCCGTTCTGGGAGCATGGTTTGGAACTGCGGGGAGGGCGGCGGGGTGGGTGTGTTCGCTCCTAATGCTTGCGGGGTTGATTTGGGTTTGGATTCAAAACCTCGGAGGTTCCTACCGGAACTTCCTCTTTATTTTGGCGATCACCATCAGCGCTGCGCCCATGCTGGGAATCCCCTTCGATCCGGGGAATGAATATCTCCTGCTGCTTCCGATTGCGCTCGGGCTGTCTTTTTGGAAAGATTACTCATGGAAACAGTTAATCCCCTGGGCGATGACGCTGGGCATGATTTTCTTCGGGCTATGGATGATTTTTCTGTTTACGCTGCAAAGGGGAGCTCAGCCTGTGCAAAACCCGATTTTGATCTTCCCGCTTCCGGTTTTTTTATTGGCATGGTTTGCGCTCTTGCATCTTCGGGGAGAAAACTCCATTCCCTCCGGATAGACAACGGAGCACGCTTTATCGGTTTTGCACCGTATGAAGCAGCAAGAAATTCGGCGGCCCTTGCAACGCCATTGGCAGTGAGGCCACCAACACCACCTGTTCGCCGGGGTGGACGGGACCGGATTTCAGCAGCGCGGATTCAACGCAACCCACCATGTCTTCCACCGAACTGGCCGGGGGGACCAGCGACGGCAGGATGCCCCAAACCAGGGCAAGGCGGTTGTAGGTCGCCGGGTTGGGCGTGAAGGCCAGAATCGGGGCGGAAGGCCTGGCCTTCGACATCAGCCTGGCCGACCGGCCCATTTGGGTGAACACGGCGATCGCCGCCACTTTTCGGTCATTCCCCAGCTCCGCGGCGGCATGGGCCAGCGCCGTGGGATGATCGCGCGGTTCCCCGGAAGGATATCCCTTCCAGCGGCCCCATTCCTCCATATGCGCTTCGGCTTCGCATAAAATGGACGCCATCATCCGGATCGTTTCGACGGGATAAGCGCCGATCGCTGTCTCGGCCGACAGCATGACTGCGTCTGTCCCGTCGAAGACGGCGTTGGCGACGTCGGAGGCCTCGGCGCGTGTGGGCTGAGGGTTGGTGATCATGGTTTCCAGCATCTGGGTCGCGGTGATCACCAGCTTGGATTTTCGGTTCGCAGATTGGATGATGTTCTTTTGGATGCTCGGGACGTCCTGAAGCGACGTCTCCACCCCCAAATCCCCGCGAGCCACCATCACGCCGTCCGCCGCTTCGAGAATCTCGTCCAATTGCTCGAGCGCCTCGCGCCGTTCCAGTTTCGCGATGATCGGCATGCCGGTTTGGGACGGATCCGTCGCGCGGATAAAATCCCGGACTTCCAGCACGTCGCCGGCTTTGCGAACAAACGAAATGGCTACCGCGTCGATCCCTTGTTGCAGGCCGAAGGCGAGATCCAGTTTGTCTTTTTCCGTCAGTGCGGGAGCCGCCAGGCGAACTCCCGGAAGGTTAATCCCCTTGTGCGGAAGAAGCGTGCCTCCGCGTTCCACCTTGGTGTGGATATCGCCGGCCTCCGTGTTCTCCACCACAAGAATTAGGCGTCCGTCGTCCAGCAGCAGCCGGTCCCCCGGATGGACGTCCTGCGGCAGCGATTTCCAGGAGACGGAGACCTCGCGATCGTCGCCGGGCACCTCGCGCGCCGTGAGCGTGTAGCCTTGGCCGTCCCGCAAAACCGCTTGGCCGGATTGCAGCGCGCCAATCCGAATTTTTACCCCCTGTAAATCCTGAAGGATGGCCACCGGCTGCCCGAATTCCGAGGCGATGCTCCGAATCAGACGAATGCTTTCCGCATGTTCCGCATATTCGCCATGCGAAAAGTTCAACCGGGCGACGTTCATCCCCGCCCGGATCATTCCCATCAAAACGTCGAGTTTGCGGGAGGCGGGGCCGATCGTGGCGACGATCCGCACCCTCTGATTGCCGGATAATTCATCGTTCATGATGGGGTCCGCTCCCAGCTAGAGATGATAGAGTTCGTGCGCGCGGCGTTCGAGCCCTTCGCGAAAGTCCGGATGGGCAATGTCGATCAGCGCGCGCGCCCGCTGGCGGATGGTACGGCCATAGAGGTGCGCCGCGCCGAATTCCGTGACCACGGTGTGCACGTGGTTGCGGGTGGTCGTCACGCCGGCGCCGGCGGTCAGCGTGGGTACGATTTTACTGACCAGCGTTCCGTCGCTGCGCTTGGTGGTGGAGGGCAGCGCAATGATCGCGCGTCCGCCTTTGGAGCGGGAGGCGCCGTAGATGAAATCCAGCTGTCCGCCTACGCCGGAATAGAACCGCGTGCCGATGCTGTCGGCGCACACCTGCCCGGTGAGATCCAATTCGATCGCGGAATTGATGGCCACCATGTTGTCGTTCCGGGAGACAACGAAGGGATCGTTGACGTATTCGATGGGATGCAGCTCCACAAACGGGTTGTCGTCGACAAAATCGTAAAGCCGCCGGGTTCCGATGAGGAATGAGGTGATGATCTTTCCCTGGTGAATGGTTTTGCGGGCGTTGGTGATCACCCCCGCGTCCGCCAGATCCGCCACGCCGTCGGAGATCAACTCGGAATGAATCCCCAGATCCTTTTTGTCGCGCAGATCCCGCAACACGGCGTTGGGAATTTCCCCGATGCCGGTTTGCACGGTGGCGCCATCCTCGATCAACGGCGCGATGTGGGAAGCGATCTGGAAGCTAAGCGCGCTGGGCTCGCCCATCGAAACTTGCGCCAGTTCGTAGGAGACGGGCACCAGATAATCGATCTGAGAGATGTGCAGCAGCGTGTCGCCCAGCACGCGGGGCATGTGGTCGTTCACTTCGGCAATCACCAGATGCGCTTGCGAGGCGGGCGTCTTCACCATTCCGCTTTCAACCCCGAGGCTGACAAAGCCGTGCGAATCCGGCGGGCTGACGTGCAGCAACGCGACGTCGAGGGATAGGACGCCCTTCCGGTACAGGTTGGGAAACTCCGAAAGGAAAACCGGGGTGAAATCCGCGCGGCCGTCGTTTACCGCGGACCGAATGTTCCCGCTGATGAACATGGAATTGATGCGCAGGTGTCCTTCCATCGCCGGGGAGGCGTAATCCGGCGGACAAAAAGTCAGGACTTGGTCGATTTCCACGTTTTGAACTTTCGGCGCGCGATGCACAAGCGCCTTGAGCAGAACCATCGGCACCGAGCAGTTTCCAGTCATGAATACGCGATATCCGCTTTCGATCATTTCCACGGCACGATCGCCGTCGACTACCTTTTGCGGATACCTGGTTTTCCAATCAAAGGCCATGCAGTCAATTTCCTCCGGGATGGGATGGTGATGGATGCAGGGTTTTAACGGGCGCCCCAGCGGCGCGGCGGCGGAAGGAACAACCCTTAAGCCTCCGGCGCCAACAGATGCACCAGGATCGCCTTCTGGGCGTGCAGTCGGTTTTCCGCCTGTTGGAAAATCAGCGAGCGGGCTCCATCGGCCACTTCGTCGGTTATTTCTTTCCCGCGGTGGGCCGGCAGGCAATGCAGAACGACGGCTTCGGGTTTTGCTTTTCGAAGCAAGGGGGTGTTGATTTGATATCCGTTGAACGCTTTCTCTCGTTGCAGGGTTTCGTCCTCTTGCCCCATGCTGACCCAGGCGTCGGTGTACAAAACGTCCGCGCCTTCCGCCGCTTGCGCGGGGTCGCGCAAAATGCGGATTCGGCTTCCGTGTGCGTCGGCGTCCTTTTGGCACGGTGCGATCACATCCTTCGGCAGCGAATAGCCTTCCGGGGAGGCAATCGAAAAATCGATCCCTAGTTTGGCGCATCCTTGAAGCAACGAAACGGCCACATTGTTCCCGTCGCCGATATACGCGAGGGTCAGCCCTTGCAGATTGACAAAATGCTCTTTCAGGGTAAGCAGATCGGCCATCGCCTGGCAGGGATGGTCGTGATCCGAAAGACCGTTGATCACCGGCACCCGCGAGTGCTTCGCCAATTCGAGAATATGATCGTGGGCGAAAACGCGGGCCATGATGGCTTCCACGTAGCTTGATAGCACCCGAGACACGTCGGCGATGGATTCCCTTTGACCAAGCCCGATTTCGCTGGGGGAAAGGTAAAGCGCGTCGCCTCCAAGATGACGCATGGCCATATCGAAAGAGACCCGAGTGCGCAGACTGGGTTTTTGAAAAATCATCCCCAGAACTTTGCCTCGCAGGAGGGGCGAATTCCCTCCCTGGGAGCGTTCACGCTTCAGCCGAAGCGCCAAGTGGAGAAGATTTTCAATTTCTTCGGAGGAGTAATCCGATAGACTCAGAAAATGGGTTGGCATTTTTCCTTCCGCCCCTCTGGCTGCAGGAAGGAAAGTATAGCACAAGGAATTGCGAATGGAGAAAATGGAAAAATCATCGGGGGAGCGATCCCGCGGCTTGGAGGGAAAAGGTTTTTCCGGAAACGTGGGTTATCCCGCTTTCGCGGGATGAGGAATACCCTGGAGCTTACCCCGCACTGTTCTTTGTTTATCGAAGAGTGCGGGGCTTGCCCCGCTTTCTTCATCAAGAGTTATTTTTGAAAGCGGGACTTGCGGCTTTTATTCATGGGGGTGCGCTCCATGAGACCGTTCGGATTGCCGCGCGGCCGTTCATTTTTCGCGTGGAGTGGAAAAAGGAACCGGGTCGGGCGCCGCGCCCTCCAGCGGGGTACGGCTCTCGGCGGGAAGGGGAGGCAGGGTTCCGGAGGCTAGGGCTTCGCGGACCAATTGTTCGGGAGATTTCGGCTGCAACCAGGCCAGCCAGCCGGAGCCGGGGGCCAGACGGGTTGGGATGGACGGCTCGCGGACACCCAGTAGGATGCTGCCGGACATCAGCAAAGCCCCGAACCATTGCGCCAGGCTTAGATGCTCGCGCAGCAAAGTCAGCGCGAAGAAAATGGTCACCAGCATTTCGCCCAGGCCGATCAGCGAGGTTTGCAATCCGCCAAGATGCTTCACTCCAAGGAACAATGTGATCCGGGAGAAAAACATCGCCAGCGTCATGCCGCCCAGCGCCAGCCATGAAAGTTCGGAATGCAAGTGGCCGAATGATGAATTAAACAGCAACATGGGCAATAGCACGGCGGAAGACGCCAGCATCGTGTAGAAAGTGACCGTGAGCGCCGGAACTTCGTACAGCACGCGTTGGTTGATCGGCAGATGCAGCGCGTACAGCGCGGAGGCGGCCAGCATGAGCAGCACCCCGATGAGGTCCACGCGGTGGTCTCCGGTGGACGTGATCAAGACGATGGCGGGAATGGCGACCGCCAGCCGGACCATGCTTAGGCGGGAAGGCTGGGAGCCGTCGAGCAATAGGAACAGCGCGACAAACCCCGGGTACAAGGAATAAATGATGGCCCCCAGCCCGGTATCGATGCGGGTGATGGCGCTGTAATAAAAAAGGGCTCCCAGCGCGTTGATCCATCCTGCCAGCAGGCAGCCGATTAATCCCATCGGATAGATTTGCAGCAGGGAGCGTTTGCCGACCAGGATTACGACGAAGAGAAGCAGCGCGGCGCCTAGCGCCCGGAATCCGACTACTTCTACGGGCAAAAAGCCGCCGGAAAACGCCCCTTTTCCAAGTGTCGGGGAGACGCCCAGAAAAAAAGCCGACGACAACGCCGCGGCCATGCCGATCGTCCGACCTGTCAGGTTGCGTTTCATTCGGGCTGCCCCAGAGAAAAATCATCCGGCCGGGGCACGGCGTTTCGACGCTTCATTCCAGAGCCTTCTTGATTTCCGAAACCAGTTCGTCATCCAGGAAGGTGCCTTTCTGCAACAGCTTCTGGATCATGCCGTTGAGTTTGCGGCGCTCCTCCGGGACCAGCATCTTGGCGGTGACGACCACTACCGGGATATCGGCGAGCGCCGGATCCTTTTTTAGCAGTTCCAAAAGCCCGAAGCCGTCCAGTTCCGGCATCATCAGATCCATGATCACCAAATCCGGTTTTTGCTTGCGGATGAATTCCAGCGCCTTGGTGCTTTCCGATATTTCGCTGATTTCGAATCCGCCGCGGGCTTGCAGGATCCGGCGGATCAGCCGGACCGCGTTGGGATCGTCGTCGACGATCACCACTTTCCGCAGACGGAAGTCCAGCCTATTCAAGGCCGCCAGCAATCCTTCGCGCGGCATTTCCACTTCCGTCGAGCCCGGAAGCGAAACCTCGGTTTCCCAGCCTTCGCCCAGGATTTCGCGGTCGATGGGCAGCGTGTGGCCCGATGCGTTGACCACAATCACATCTTCCGGGCGCATGACGCCTTGCCGGACTGGTTTAAAGAGTTCCGCGAACGCCACCGACGCCGCCGGTTCCAGCGAAATGCCTTCCATCTTGGCCACGATGTGGGTCGCGCGGAAGGCGTCTTCGTCGGAGACGGATTCAAACACCGAGCGGGAGTTCGGCTTGGTAAGATACCCGCGCAGGAGTTGGTAGGTGCGTCCCGGGTCGCCCGTGGAGAGCGTGGAGATATTGGTCACCGGCGAGACGACCACGTCTGGTGTGTCGGCGCCGCGCTTCCAGGCGCTGACCATCGGCGCGCAGCCTTCCACCTGAATGCCGGCGATGTTGGGAATCTTCTGGGTCAGTCCCAGTAGCTGCATTTCCTCGAAACCCTTGATGACGCCCATCGGTCCCATGCCGCCGCTGACAGCCTGGATATACCAGTCCGGACTCCTCCAGGGATATGATTTTTTCCCGGTGGCGCTTGCCGGCAGTGGGCCAAGGAGCGGGGTCAATTGCTCCGCCAGTTCGAAGGCGATCGTTTTCATGGCTTCGATCGGCGTTACGCTGCGTGTGCCCTGGTCGATGAACAAACCGCGCCGTTTGGCAAATTCCGTTGCCACCTGCTTGGTGTGGTCGTAGGTGCCGGTCACTTTGATGACTTGCGTTCCGTAGATGGCCACTTCCTGCATTTTGGCCGACGGCACCATGCTGGTCAGGAACGCCCAGAGTTTGATGCCGGCCCTGGCGCAATACGCCGCGTAGGAAATCGCGACGTTGCCAGTCGAAGCCACCACCGCCTCCTGGATCCCCGCTTCCTTGAGCGCAGAGACCGTCAAGGCCGCTTGGCGGTCCTTGAACGAGGCGGTCGGGCCCTGGCGTTCATCCTTGATGAAAATATTCGGAAGGCCGAGCATCAAACCCAGGTTGGGGGCGTGGTGGAGGGGAGTCCCGCCCTCTCCCAAGGTGACAATATTCGCGGAGTTGGAGATAGGGAGGAGATCCAGATAGCGCCAGAGATAAAAAGGCCTTTCCCGGATTTGCAGGGCAAATGTCCGAGAAAGGGTTTTATAGTCATACCGCGCCTGCCGCCAGGCGCTGCCGCACTTCGGACATAGAGGCGTCCGGGGGGAAAAGGTGGATAGCGTGCCGCAATCCAGGCACTCGACGACAAAATGAGCAGCCATGAATTCCTCTTCCTAGTCGTTCCGTGGTTCCTCCCGGTCGGCATCCGGCTCCCTCGGGCTGGAGAGGTCACCTGCCGGGAAAATTTACGCTTGTTTCTCGACGGGAAGCGGCGACGTCGAGGGCTTTTTTTCCGCCGCGAGCGGCGAGGTCGAGCTTTTTCGATCGCCCGTCAGCGGCGAGGTGGATTTTTTCGCATCCAGGGAAAGCGGCGATGTGCCGGGAACGCCCCGATGTTCGTAGAGTTTTAACGCCCGGGCGATGTTCTCCAACAGGTCGTGTTCCGAGAATTGGGCTTTGTTGAGGATGACCGCCACCTGGGTCGCCAGTTTCTCGCGCTGTTCCGGAGGCAGGTCCGCGCCGGTCAAAACGATGATCGGCAGTTGTTTTGTTTTTTCGCTGGACCGCAAGGTGTTGATTACGTCGAAACCCATCGATCCGGGCAATTGCAGATCGACCATCACCAGATTCGGCTGGTCCGATTCGATCATATCCAGCGCGCTTCTCCCCTCGGCCACCATGCGGATGGCAAAACCGCTCAGTTTGTCCAGAATGCGCTGGATGAGCTGCGCCTCCTCAGGATTGTCTTCCACCACCAGCACGTTGTAAACCTTGCGCGCCGGTTTTTCCAGCTTCTCGAGCGATGCGACCAGATCCGCTTCGAGAATCGGTTTCACCAGGTAGTCGGCGGCCCCGAGGCTCAGCCCTCGCCCGCGGTCTTCGGTGATAGTGCACAGGATCACCGGCAGCGGCCGTGTGACGGGATCGGATTTCAATTGGGCCAGCACCTGCCAGCCGTCCGGGGAGGGCATATTGACGTCCAGCAGAATGGCGTACGGGCGGAGTTCCCGGGCCATCGGCACCGCGCGGGCGCCGTCGGAGAGTTCGACGATGGAAAATCCGCGGGGTTCGAGATAGCGCCGGTACAGTTGAACCACGCCGGATTCGTTTTCCACCACCATGATATTCTTGCGTCCCGCGGGGGTCTGAGCGGACGGAACACCTTCTCCGGTCGCAGCGGCTTTTGGTTGAAGCGCAGGCACAGTAAAGTAGAAGGTGGAGCCTTTGCCCAGGATCGAATCCACCCAAATCCGCCCGCCGTGCATTTCCACCAACCGCTTGCAGATCGAGAGCCCCAGACCCGTGCCGCCCGTCCGGCGGGTGGGCGATGCGTCAACTTGGGAAAATGCTTCGAAGAGTTTCGGGAAGTGATCCGGTGGAATGCCGGAACCGGTATCCGACACGCTGATGACGATTTCCGGGTAGTTGTCGGGATTGGCCTGCATCTTCGCTTCGATCACGATGCTGCCGGCCTCGGTGAATTTTGACGCGTTGGAAAGAAGGTTGAGTAAAACTTGGCGACAGCGAATGGGATCGGCCCGGGCTAGCGGCAAGTCGTCCGGGATGTATTGCGTCAGACGGATGGGCTTGTCCTTGATCAGGCCGAGGGCGGTCGAGGCGACGCTTTGGATCAGATTGCGCATATCCACCTCTTCGAACGCCAATTCCATCTTTCCGGCGTCGATTCGGGAGATGTCCAAAATGTCGTTGATCAGCCCCAGCAGGTGCTGACCTGCGTTGTGAATGGCCGTTAAGTCCTGGTTTTGTAGGTCGGTGATCGGGCCGTCGATCCCCTTCAGAATGACCCGCGAGAAGCCGATGATGGAATTGAGCGGCGTCCGCAATTCATGGCTCATGTTCGCCAGGAATTGAGTCTTCAGCCGGTCGGCTTCGCGCATCTCCTTAAGGGCTTCACGCTCAACGTCGAAGGCTCGGGCGTTATCGAGGGCTACGGCCACCTGGTCCGCAAGGGATTGAAGGACGGAGATGTCCGCCGGGGAGAATGCGTTGGCGCGTGAAACATGAATGTCGAGCGCGCCCAACATCCGGTCGCCGATTTTCAAAGGCAGCGCAAGCTGGGTTCGCGTCTCCGGGAGGTCGGGGTGCGCCCGATAGTACGGATCTTTGGAAGTATCCAAGGCCGCGTACGGCTTCCCGCTTTCGGTCACCTGACCGATGATCGTGCGCGATCCAACCGCGATGCTGTGTTTAGCTTCCTTCATCTGAAGCCCCGGTTGGCCTGTGGCTTCCCGGACGACGGCGTATTTCCCCTGATCGTCCAGCAGATAAATAGCGGTGTGGTAAAAACCGAACCGCTCGCGGAGGAGGTTCACCGCGCGGGAAAGCAGGGTGCCGGTTTCCAACGTGGAGGTCGCCAAGCGGCTGACCTCAGCGGCAATTTCCAGCTGTTGGGCACGCCGTTGGGTTTGGTCCAGCAGGCGGTAGTTGTCCAGCGCCACGGAGAGTTGGCCGCCGACCGTCTCGAGAAACCGCACTTCGCTGTGCGAGAACGGATTGGCCACGCGGCGGACAGCTTGCAGAATGCCGATGTTTTCGCCGCGCACCCGCAGGGGAACCGCTACCATTGAGGCGATCGCAAGGTCCGCCAGTACCGGACGCACCATGCCCGACAACCGGTCGTCATCCTGGGCATGGTTGCTCACGACGGTCTGAGCGCTTTGCAGAAGATCGAAGAAGGGATAGAGAACGCCCGGGAAACGGGTTCCATCCTCCACCGAGGGTTGGTCCGCGTCGGCCAGATGCGCCACCTGTTCCACGTACGTCTGGCCGGTTTCTTCACCGAAGAGTTGGATCGAGATGCTGTTGAGGGGGACTGCGGTCTTGCAGGAATCCAGAGTCTCCTTCATCAGTTCTTCTTCCCCGGCGGCCTTCTGCAACCGTTGGGAGGTTTGGAACAGGGTAACGGCTTCGCGCAGGGCCTGTTCGGTTTGGTTGTGCAGGCGGGCGTTTTGAATAGCGGTCGAGGCCTGGGCAACGATGGTTTCGGCAAGGCGGAGCTCGTCGGCCGTGAAGCTGCGTCCCTCTTCCAAAAGATGCAAGCCCACCAGACCGATCGTATTTCCTTCCGCGATCAGCGGAAGCAAAACCATGGTGCGCGTCCGGTGTTCGTGTTTTTCACCCGGGAGCAGCGGGCGCAGGGGGTTTTCGCTCAATCCGGTGAAGATCGTCGGCCCGCGATCCACGATGGCTTTCTGCAAAATAGGGGCGTCGTTGACGGGGACGAAAATCGTCGGGCTGGCTCGGTCCAGCCGGCCGGGTTGGTCGCTGACCAGCGTCAGCGTGCTCTTGTCCTCGCTCAGGAGCGAAATGCTCGTGTGTCCAAGGGAGAGCGCCCGGGCAAGCTCGGAAGCGACGCTGTCGAGGCTGGTGAGCAGATCGAGGGAGCCGGCGACGGACGAAACAACGCGGTTGACCAGCGCGAGCTCCTGGGTGCGGGCGGCGGCCTGATGGAAGAGACGGGCGTTCTCAAGCGCTAGCGCCAGCTGGTCGGTAATTTCCTCCGCCAGCATCCGATCCTCGTCGGTCCAGTGGCGCTCGCCCGCGTCGTCGCGGAATTCGAGCACGCCCATCACTTGATCTTGCAGGCGGATGGGCACGGCCATGACGGATCGGTTCTCGCCGTTTCCGTCGCCATCCGGTTGAGAGATCACCAGCTCGCCGCTGGAGAGAGCTTTTTGCGTCTCCGGGCTGTTGTAGTAATCCAACCGCGACAGTCCGGTGGGATCTTCATGGAAAAGCACCGGCTGCACGGAAAGCGGAGAGGACGATTGGCTTGATCCGCCAAGCGTGCGGGAAAGGGAAAGAGGGCCGGTCGATCGGAAGGATGGCCTGGGGATGGGCGATTGGGCTGGAATGGGAGCCGGCGGAGGAGCAATGCGTTGATCCGCCGCTGGAATGGATGGCATCGCCGCCGGAGCGGCCGGAATTTCCGCAGCGGGAGCAGGTGGAACCGCGGGCGGTTCCGCCTTTGGAGTAATCGCGAGCGCGGCAGCCGATGCGGCGGCTGAGAGGGATTCCGGCAATTCCAAAGGGGACAGCTGCCGGGTTCCGATCGAGTATGGATTGAACTTCGGCCGTTCAGGCTCGGGTGCCGGCGCCTCGGACGGGATTTCATGTGCAATCGCTGTGAACATCGGGGTCGGTTCGGCCGGAGCCGCGGCAACCGGTTTTGATTCTTCCACAGGCGCTTTCGGGCTTTCCGGCGTGGCGACGGTTTGAATGGCAGAAGCGGAGGCCTCATCCGCCGCCGCTGGAACGATCTCTCTGACTTGCGCCGCTTCCACCGATTCCTCCGCGGATGGGATCTCCGGCCCCGCGATCGCGGCCGGCGCGGCGACGGCCGGCGCGGCGGATTCAATTTCAGTGAGGATCGGGAGGATCACCGGCGAGGGAATCGTCGGTTCCTGGAATGGCGCGGCTATTTCGGCCGGAGCCTCCGGTTCTTCCACCCCCGAAATTTTCCGCAGGGAAGGGGCGATGGTTGGAAGCAATTCCTCGAGCGTCGGCCGGTGGATTCGCTTCTGCGGTGCGGCCTCGGCGGAGGATTCCAAAATGCTCGTGATGCTGGGAACAGCCCGCGGTTTTTGAAGGGGTTTGGTGATTCGCTTTACCGTAGACGCTGGGGGAGGCGTCGTGGAAATTTCAGCCCCGGCGAATGGTTTGGTGATTCGTTTTTTCGGCGCGGCGGAACTCTCTTCCGCCGGAGCAATCTCCGCGGGCGCGAACGGTTTGGTTCGTTTTTTCGGCGTAGGCGATGGCGCTGCTTCGGGAGCCGCCGGGGCGGGAGCAAACGGTTTGGTGATCCGCTTCTTTGAGGGAGCGGTAGTCTCCGCGGCGGGAGCGGTTGCCGCGATCGCTGATATCGGTTTGACTAAACGTTTCTTTACCTCCACCGCCGGCACTTCGATGAATGGTTGATATTCCGTGGTGGCAAACGGTTTGGTCGGCTGCCGGTGCGGCTTGGCGGGGATTGGCGCGGTTGGAGTGGAGACCGCCTGGGCGCCGAACGGCTTAGTAAGTTGTTTTCTGCCCGGTGTTTTCGAAACCTCCGGCGCGGGAGTTAACGCGGAGGGAGCGAGCAGTTTGGCCGCTTGTTTCTTGGCCGGGGCGGCCGGCGTTTTGACCCCGGCCGTTGCCGCGATCCCCTCCCGGTCTTTCGAGGCGGGCTTCCGCACAGGCGCGATGGCCTCAACCGGAGCGGGCGGTTCGATATCGGCGGCCGGACGGAGGGTTCGTTTTCTCGCCGGGGGAGTAGAGGCAGCCTCGGCCGCAGCCATCGGGAGTTTCCCGGCGGCGGGCGCCTTGGCCGTACGCTGCTTGGCTGGCGCGATGGAGGCGGCTTCCATTTCGGTAGGAGCCGCAATCGGAGCCTGCGCCGTTACCGCCGGCTTCCTGGCGGGAACCGTCGGCAGGGGTTCGGACGGTTTTCGGAGAAATCTTTCCACTTCCGCGTGAACGATTTTATCCGCTTGTTTTCTGACTTTGGCCGGCGGCGCGATTTTTTGGGCGCCGGGAATACCAGCCGGCGCTCCGGTTTTCGCGGGAGCGGGGGCCGCTGAGCTTTTTACGGAAGCCGGCCGCGGTTTGGCGCTCGGAGCTGTTGCCGGGAGGACGGCGGCGGAGACAGGGATGGCGCGGGATGCGGGTTGCCGAAGGCCGGGCCGTTTGCCGTCTGGTGCCGCCGGAGGTTGGAGCGCTTTCACGGACGGTGCGGCTTTTCGGATCTTGGCCGGCGCCGGCGCCGTTCCTTGCAGAACCTGGACCACCGCCCGATACGTAGAGGGCTCTCCCTCCTCGTCCATGCGCGGAAGGGCGTTAAGCAGCAGCATGATCTGAGAACCGTTGCGATGCGTGGCGGAGAGAAACAAGTTGTCGATCGGTTCGCCGCCGGCGATCGCGTCTCGCAATCGCTGGGCCGAAATCCGGCACCAGCCCGCAAAATTCAAGCGTCTGGCCATGAATCTGGGATGGACGCAAGCCGAGCAGCGGCTGGATTTCATCCGAGCACCAGAGGCTGTTGCCGTCGGCGTCGAATTCCCAAACCCACCCGCTCGGCGCAGTTCCGGAGTCGCTTACCCGGCGCGCTTTGGCGCGCGGCGCGACCGGGATCTCGGGTTCCGAGACTCCGGAAAACAGGGTTTCAAGCTGGTTGAGCGACTGCTTGATGGACATATTCTTCCAACTCCTGAGCCAGCGCACGATACTGCATCGCGGCCCGGCTTTCGGGGGCGTATTGGGTGATGGGCTGGCCGATGACGGGGCATTCGCGCAATTTCGTGTCGTTCTCAATCGCAGTTTCGAAAACCGCGTTGCCGAACGCAGACCGAATTTGTTCCTGCAGCGTCCGATGCACCCGGGTTCGGCCCAGCATGGTGATCAGAACGCGATAGCGCAGGGTGGGATTGGCGCGTTGGCGGATGTTGCGGATGAGATCCAGCATCTCCCGGAGCGAGTGGGCGGAAAAGAACTCGCATTGCGTGGGAATGATCAGGAGCTGCGCCGCAGTCAGCGCGTTGATCGTCAACGCCCCCAGGGACGGCGGACAATCCAGCAGAATGATGCTGTACATATTGGATTTGGAAAGCGCTTTGCGCAAAAGATGCTCGTAATGCTGGCGCACGTAAAGGAACCGCTCGACCAGGAGCATTTCACCAGAGGCCGGAATGAGATCCAGACCCGGGATGCTGGTCTCGCGTGAGACGCCGAGCGGAGAGGAATTTCCCAGCAGCAGATCCGCCACGGAGCGCCGCGTTTCCGCCGGTTGAATCCCGAGGGCGAGGGTCAGGTTGGCTTGCGGATCCATATCCACCAGGAGGATTTCCTGACCGTGCTCGACGAGGGCGGCGCCCAGGGAAAGCGCGGTGGTGGTTTTGGCAACCCCGCCTTTTTCGTTGGCAATGGCGACAATCATAGTCATAGTCTCATACGTATCCGCGCGCTCTGGAAATCATCCCGTGAGGCAATCCACCCGGGGTTCCGTGAGCTGGACCGCCGGTTAAGGGTTGGTCGCGGATCCTCCTTTGGATTCCTCAATTTTTGCCGGCCGCATCGGGCCGACCATGACCGTGCCGCTAGAAATGCCGAGCGCGCGCCGGAGTTCGCTGACGGCCGTCTGCAGAATGGACGAAATATCGTTGGTCGAACGGAGGTGGCTGGTGATTTCGACCACTTTCCGTTCCCGTTCCGCGCGTTGGGATACCTGGCTGAACAAACGCGCATTCTGCGCGGCGACGGCCACCTGGCCCGAAAGGGTCTGTAGAATGGCGATCTCGTCCTCTCCGAACGCGTTGAGTTTGGAGGAATGAATATCCAGCACGCCGATGATGCGGCCGGCGGCGATCAGCGGGATGGCCATTTCCGAACGGGTTTCCGTCAACAGCGGGTCGGCTTGGTAATAGGAATCCTTTTCCACATTGTTGGCCGCGTACATCGTTCCGCTGGCGAGGGCATGACCCACGATAGATTTGGATTCGGGCGCGAAGGTTGACCGGCGGGCGATCAGTTCGGGCGCGGCCTGGCCGGAAGCGGCGAACGCGACGGCTTGTTGATCCTGCTCGTCGGTTAAGTACACGGCTGCGTGTGAATAGCCAAACCGTTCCCGGATCAGTTCGACCACCCGGCGTAACAGCAGGTCCAGGTCGAGGGTGGTGCTGGCGTCCCGAGCGATTTCGTTCGCCGTTTGGAGATACGTGGCGCGGCGGGAAAGCTCCGTGTACAGCCGGGCGTTTTCCAAAGCCAGGGTGGCTTGCGTGGTGACCGCTTCGATAAAGGTCAGATCGTCCTGACTGAATTCTTTCTGTCCCGTATCCAGGGTGATGGAGCCGATGACCTGTTCGCGCAAAATAAGCGGCGCTGTCACCTGCGAACCGTCTTCGCTGCGGGAGATGGCGCTTGAAATGGCGGTGGATCCGGCCAAGGATGGAGCCAATGGGGTGATGGTATCTTCACCGGATTCCCCGCCGCTCTCGACCGAAAGGGAAAGGTCGGATGACATTTGCTCCAGATCGCCCCAGGCATCGGCCATGTAGCGGCGGTTGAGCGCGCGAATTTCCTCCCGATCGGTCAGCGATTGGCCGTTCAATCGGGCCATTTCCAAACCGTGCGCCAGGGTTTGCGTAATCCCGCGCAGAGTCAGAATGTCGGAATCGTCGAATGCGTTGACCGATGCGGATTGTATGTCCAGCACCCCCAGGCAGCGATCTCCGATCAACATCGGGAGCGCCAGTTCGGATCGTCCGCTCGAGAGCGGATTGTCTTTCTCCACCGCATGGTCGCTTTCGGAGAAGATTCGTTTCTGGGATGCGGACTGGGCGGTGAGGGACAAGGATTTATCCGGCAGCCGGTAACCTCTTGCCACCATCCGCTGGGCTTCGGGGGTCGAGGCGGCCCGGAGGACGAGTTCCGGCCCGGGATCTTCCCATAAAAAGATTACGGCGGAGGAGAGCTCAAACCGCTGATGCAGCACGCCGACGACGGATTGCAGCAAGATCAGCGGTTTCCGCTCCGCACCGGCGGCCATCGAGGTTTCCGCCAGCGTCCGCAGTTGAATGATTCGTTGATCCAGCAGCAGTTTATTTTCGGTGTTGCGGCGGGTCAGGTCCTCATGTTCCTTTTGGAGCGTATCGGCCTGTTGCTTTTGCACCCGAAGGGAGACCTGCATCTCGCGGTTGTAAATGGAAGATATGGCGACCAGCACAATCAGACCCAAACCCAAAGCCACGGCATCCGGCCAGAGTGTGCTGGCCGGCAAATGGGCGCTGGAAGAATTGAGCATTCCGGATTGTTGCAACGCGCCCACAACGATCTGGGCCGCCATGCTGAAAACCGCAACCAGGATCCCGCTTTGCGTGCTGATCAGGATGCTGGCGGCCAGGGTCGCCATCGCATACCCGATGTAGGTGGCATGTCCCAGGCCGAGGGCTACGGATCCGTAGACCATCGCGAGGAAAATGACGCCCACGGGAAGATACGCGGCGGCGCGAAGGAAGCCCCGCCGGGCGAGGATGAACGCGAGCAGATAAACCGGTTGCACCAGGATTCCGGCAATCAGCCCTTCCCACGGACTGCCATTGAGGAGGGCGAGCGCCAGGCTGATGACGGCAAAGAGTCCACCCGTCAGGGAAAGCACGCCGAGCACGACATAGAATAGGCTTTCCTGCCGGGCTTGATCCGGATCTTTGGAAACGGGAGGAAACCAACGCGTCACTCGGTCCAACATTTTTTTACCTTATTCCTTTATCCAGCGGCGTTCGGTCGATGAAAAAATGGCTTCCCGTCTTGGCGCCGCATTGGCCAATGGGTTGCATGGAGCTTCCTGCTTGCGGTCAATCCGTACCCTTCCCGGTGTTCCAGCCATGGTTTGCCTGCCGGGAGCCCGCTCAAGATTGCTCCCGGTTCTCTCCTCCGTTCCCTGCCTCGGGATTTCCGGCTGGGTTCAATCCGATTTTGATGCTTGCCCGGCGGGCGCCCAACGCCCGGCTGAGTTCGCTGGCGGTCGTGGTTAAAATTCCCTGCATGTCGACCGAACGTCGGATGCGGCTGGTGATCTCAAACAGCAGGTGTTCGCGTTCCGCCGCGCGGCGGGTTTGATCGAACAGACGGGCGCTTTCGATGGTGGCCGCCACTTGCAAGGCGAGCAGATTGGCCAGTTGGGATTCTTCGGTGGAGAAGAGTTTCTCCGACGACATCCGGCTCAACAGCAGACCGCCGATGGTGCGTCCGGTCCATTGCAAGGGCAGGGCCAGCGCGGTGCGGATCCCGGCCTGGGACAGGGAGCGCGAGAGCGTTCCGGTGCTGGCGGGCGAGTATTTCACAGCCAGGTTGGTGGACAGCGCTTCGCCAAGCACGTCCTGACCGTAATGGGCGACCAATCCGGTGAGATGCTTAAGGTGCGGCTCGCAGGTGCACATCTCGATCCGCACCTCTTCCGGGCCGGAGGGGAAGGCGATCGAAACGCATTCCGCGCCCGAGACGCTGCGCACGCGTTCCAACGCCGACCGCAGCAGGGTGTCCATGTCTCCGGCCGGCGGGCCCGCCATGCCGATGGCTTCCTCGTAGAGGTGGCGCAACCGCTCCCGCTCCTGGGTCACCTGTTCGAACAGCACCGTGGAGGACATAATCGCCGCGAGGGACCCGGCCACCGTGCCCAGGAGGGTCACGTCGTCTTCCGAGAAGGCCGCCACGTGCTGGCTCTGGATGTCCAGGACGCCAAGCAATTCGTCGCGGTGAATCAGCGGCACGACCAGTTCCGATTGGACGTCCGAGTCGATCATCAGGTAGCGCGAATCGGTGGCGGTGTTGGCCACCAGCGAGGGTTGTTTGTTGACCGCGACCCAGCCCTGCACGCCCTGCCCCATAGGAACGCGCATGGTTTCCACTTCGCGCGAAGTGAACCCGGAATGGGCGCGGACGACCAGGGCATCCTGTTCCGGGCTGATCAGGAAGATCGCGACCCGCGAACCGTTCATGGTCACCCGCAAACCCTGGGCGGCGTTGAATAGGGCGTTGTCGAGAGTGGTGCTGGAAGCGGCCGCCGTCGTCACCTGGTAGAGCGAGCGATGGCGGGCGAGATAATCGCGCGTCGTGGTGAACAAGCGGGCGTTTTCCACCGCGATGGCGATCTGGTCGGCGATAACCTGCAGAATGGTGATGTCGTCGGCCGTGAAGGCATACGGGGTCGTGGATTGCACGTCCAGGGCTCCGATCACCGTCTCGCCGATGCGCAAAGGAATTCCCAATTCCGCGCGTGTTGCCGGAAGCAGCGGGTTGGCTTGGTGCATGGGATCAGCCGTTACATCGTCGGCCACGCGCGGGCGGGCATTTTGCGTCACCCAACCGACAATCGATTGGGATCCGACCCCCAGCTTGTGGCCGCGGGCTTTCATTTGCCTGCCCGCTTCGCCGGTGGATTCACGCAATAAGGCGAATTTCCGCTCCTCGTCCATCAGGAACACCGAGGAATGATAGAAACCGAACCGCTCGCGGATCAGGTTGATCGAGTGGGACAGCAGGCGGTCCAGATCCAAAAGGCCGATTGTCTCGCGTGCGATTTCGGCCGCGGTTTGCAGCTGAACGGCCTTTCGCTCCGTATCGGACAGCAGCGTGGAAGTGCGGATGGTCGAAGCGATTTGCGTGGCGATGGTCGTAATCAGCCGCAGGTTGTTTTCATTGAAGCGGCTTTCCGCACGGCCGCCGGCCCGGGACGTGCCCGCTTTCGTCGCGGCGAGCTCTTCGCTTGAAAGCGCGGTTTCCTGCCCGGTATCCTGCATCACGAGAACGCCCACAACCTGATTGGCCGAAACCAAGGGAACTCCCATCCAGGCTTTTGGCACGTCGCCGGATAGGCGCACGCCGAGCGTAGTGGCCCGCTCCTCGATGTTTTCTGTGAGCATCAGCGGTTGCGCATTGCGCACCACCAGCGAGTAGAGGCTCTCCCCGAGTGGCGTTGGATCCAGCGTCGCGGGCTCCCCGTGGACGAAGGCGTAGGGGAATGTCAGCAGATCCCGGCCGGGCTCATACAGCGCGATAATCAAGTCCAGATCGCCCATGGCGGATCGGATTTGCTCGTGGACAATTTCGAAGAGTCCCTGAATGTCCAGCGCCTGGGAAATCGATTGGCTGATCCGGTTGAGGGTGGCCAGTTCGTTCAACCGGTCGGTGGTGGTGCGCAGCAACTCGAGCCGTTCCAGGGCGGAGACGATCGATTCTGAAATCGGGGTGAGCGGCCGGATGGTGTTAAGGGTGATCGCGTTTTCATCGCGCGAGGCGAACATCATGGCGCCGAGCATCCGGTCTCCCTGCCGCAACGGCAGGAGGGCGACTACCCTTCCTCCCACCGCCTCGATGTATTGAAGCACGCCGGCTGGAAGGCGGATCAGACCGGCCGGCACTTTGGTAACCACCGGGGCGATGGACGGAATCAGGTGCGACAACGTTTCGGGCGTCTCGTTGATCACCGACACCGGCGCCTGGCTGACCTCCGGATTGACCGGGTCGTAAAACCCGGCGACGGAGAGAGAAGTGCTGCCGCCCTGCAGGATCGTTACGATGTATGGCGTGCCCTTCAGACCGTCGATGACCGCCTTGTATATTTCTTCGGGCTTGGTGGCGTTGGCGATCAACCGGCCGATGCGGAACAATTGCTGGGATACTTCCTGGTTGATTCTGGCCGCCTCGATGCTTTGCGCGTTCTGGATGGCGGAACCTGTTTGATCCGAAATCGTCTGCAACAGGTCGATGTCCTCGGGTGAGAAACCGTTTGCGGTTATGGAGTGGACGTCCAGGACGCCGATCGTTCGCTTGCCGATCCGGACCGGCACGGCCACCTCCGACCGGGTATCGGGCAGAAGATCGTTGCGAATGTACATCGGATCTTCGGAGACGCTTGCCGCGAGATGCGAGCGCCCCGATTGGGCGACCGAACCGATAATGGAATAGGAGCCGAGGGGGAAGCGGTTGTTCTGCGCCTTAAGTTTATCTCCGACCGGGCCGGTCGCGTCCCGCAGAACGGCAAATTGGCCCGCTTCGTCGACAAGGTAAATCGCGCCGAATTCAAATCCCAGCCGATCCTTGACCAGGTTGACCACGATCCGCAGAGTCTCATCGAGCGTGGCGACCCCGGATAGGGATTGGATCAGCTCGGCGGAAACCACCACTTTGCGGGTGGACACCTGGTTGCCGGTTCCCATGAGTTGGGTCACGTCGCGCAGGGAACTGATCAGCCGGTTGAGCGATGTGGCCAGGGAGACGAACTCCGACGTTCCGTAAACCGTGATCTGTTCTTCCGTATGCCCGGCTGCGAACCGGTTGACGGCGGCTGCCAGCGTGGTGGTGGGGCGCACGATGAAAAACAACGCCTGCGCCGCGGCTGCCGCAATGGCCAGAAGGAGGGCGATCACGATCAGAATGAGGATGGTCGAGAGTGCGTTCAACGGGGCGTAGACGGCGGATTGGTATCTCTCAGCGATGATTTTAAACGGAAAAGCCGGAGCGGATGCGTTGCCCGAGATATTCTTCAAGGACAACGTTTGGGAATACCCGACAACGGGTTTCCCTATGGCATCCGTGTACTGGGCATAGGTGCCGTCCTTTGCGGGCACCCGGTTGTGGAACGGGATCTCTTGAATGCTGGTTAGCAAGGCTTGCATCGGGCTCACTTGGGTGAAGGACGTGTCGTTGAGAGTCAGCAGGATCACGTCCGCAGACCGGTTGCCCAGCGGGGTATACAGAATGTTGACCAAGTCTTGGATGTCGAGGATCCCTATCAGAACCAATCCCGTTTGGCTGGATCCCCGCTGCATAGGAGTGCCTGCCACGACGGCCATTTGGGCCGCGCTTAAAATCGCGTTTCTTGGAAAGAGAACCGAAAACGGAAGACTCCAATCCGTTACAAAGGGCAGGGTGTTATCCCCGGAGAGGGATTTATTTTCCCAGGTGGCGTCCGTCGCCGCGATGATTTCCGTGTTGGTCGGATCCACGACGACATAATCGGTAAAAACGGAACCTTTCGGCTGAACTTTGTAAACGGCATCGAAGAACGCGGCGATGGACGAACCGGATGCTCCGGCGGACTTCAGGTCGGAGGCTGCTTGGATCACCTCCGGCGTGCTGCCGACGATTTGAATTCGATCCAACCCGGCTGACTGCCAGCGACTCACGAGCGGGTCGATGTCGGTATACACACCGGCGAGATCGGAGCCGTTGGATTGAAGCAGGGACTGTTTGACCTGCGAATACCCGAGATATCCAAGGAGAATGGGCAGGATTAAGAACGGGAGCAAAATCCCAATGAACGCCGTGGACATGTTCCGCGGCGCGAGAAGGTTAACCAATGGGTTCGACCGAATTCCAACTCGCTCAGCCATACCCAAACGCTCCTAAAGGGATAATCCCTTGTTATGAATATTCCCAGACCGGATCGCCTTGCAGCATTCGGCGGACCTGGTCGGGGAACCGATCGGGATCCAGCGGCTTGCCGATAAATCCGTCGAACCCGGAAGCACGCGCGCGATTTAATTCATCCTGGCTTGCATTTGCCGTCACCGCGATAACGGGGATCTCCTTGTAAAGTGAGGTCCGGATTTTCCGCAGCGCTTCGTATCCGTCTTCATAAGGAAGGCGGATATCCATCAGGATGAGGTCCACGCGGGGCAGGGTGTGGGCATATTCAACGACTTCGTAGCCCGAGGTTTTCCACTCGCAATGAATGCCCAAGTAGGCCAGCATGCGCGCCATGAGCACAAAGTTGGAGACGTTATCTTCCACCACCAGAATAGTGGCATCCTTTGGATTTACCACCTTTCTTTTCCGAAGAGGGGCAGATCCTTGGGAAGAATTTGATAAGGGCATCAGATCCGGCCGGGTCTCCATAAACCTAAAATCCTTTGGATTTCCGGAGGTATTTTGAAATTTGCCACGGAAGCTGGTCGATGTCTACGGGTTTTTGAATGTATCCGTCGCAACCCGCTTCCAGAACCCGCTCGCGGTCACCTTTCATCACATTGGCGGTCAATGCGACGACCGGAATATGCGCAAGGAGCGGAGTGGATCGGAACCTCGCGGTCAGAGTGTAACCGTCCACCTCCGGGAGGTTGATATCCATCAGGATCAGATCCGGCGGAGCGGACATGGCCAGCTTCAGCGCCTCCTGGGCGTTCGCCGCTTCCAGGACTTCATAACCCTCGGCCATCAGGACGCGGCGGATCAACATGCGATTGTCCGCATAGTCCTCAATATATAGGATCCGGAGCGGCTTTTCTTCGGGGACAGTGTTGTAATTTTCGAAAGGAGTGTAATTGTACACTTGCATCAACTCCTCCTGAGTGAACCGCGAAACCTGAAAGCGATCTCCGGCTGGTATAATTGCGCTCTCCGGATCAATCCCTCGCTGTCATCCAGCCCGGAAACACGAACTAAAAAACGGCGATTTCGGCTCCGTTTGCCAAAAAAAACCGACATGCCGTTGTGATCCGGACAAATTATGGCTATGAAATCGATTATACTCCGAATGCATACCCATCGGATCGGAAATCAGCCGAAAAAAGTCGTAAAAGGTACGTGAATGTTTCCTAAAAGGCGGGGAAATATCCCCATCCCCTTTCTTGCCGGCGCGTTCCGATACCGGAACTATCAAATTTGGTTTTTTGGTCAATCCATTTCTCTGATCGGGACGTGGATGCAATCGGTCGCCCAACAATGGGTGATTTATCAAATCACCGGTTCGAAATTCCTCTTGGGGTTGGTCACATTCGCCAATAGTGTTCCCACTTTTTTCCTGATGCTCCCTTCGGGGGTGTTGGCCGACCAACTCCCCAGACGGTCGATCATGCTGTTCACGCAAAGCTCCATGATGGTGCTGGCCTTCCTCTTGGCGGGGCTCCTGGCGGCGGGGAGGCTTGCGACCTGGCACCTGATCGTCTTTGCCGTCCTGTTGGGAATTGCCAATTCGATCGATGCGCCGGCCCGCCAAGCGCTGACGGTGGAATTGGTGGAGGACCGCAAGGATGTGCTGAACGCGATCGCCTTGAATGCAACGATGTTCAACCTGGCGCGCGTCATCGGCCCGGTGATCGCGGGCGTGGTGCTCGCAACCTGGGGCTCGGTGTGGTGCTTCGGATTGAACGGGCTCTCGTTCGTCGCCGTGATCATCGGGTTGCTGCTGATGCGGCTTCGCCCGATGGTTCCTCCGCCGGCCCAGCCCGCGCTGCAGCAGGTGAAAGAAGGCCTGAAATATGTTGCGCTTCACCCACTTATTCTGCCGTTGACGCTGCTGGCGGCAATCTCGACCGCGTTCTCCTTTTCCTATTCCGTCCTCTTGCCGGCATACACGGTTGAAGTGCTGCATCAGGGCGAAGAGGCTTTGGGTGTGCTCACTGCGGGAGTGGGCATCGGGGCGGTGGCGGGGTCTCTGCTGATTGCTCATTTCAGCCGTTCGGAACAAAAAAAAGGCACCCTGCTTACGGGAAGCATCCTCTTCCCCCTTTCCCTCGTTTTTTTTGCATTCTCGCATTCCTATCCTCTGTCATTCGTTCTGTTAATGGTGACGGGGTTCGGGATGGTGATCCAGAACACATCGCTCAATACCCTGATTCAAACCCTCTCACCCGACAACCTCCGCGGCCGGGTGATGAGCGTCTACCTGCTCGCGTTCTTTGGTGCGGTCCCGCTCGGCGCGCTTCTGGCGGGTGGACTTGCCCAATGGCTGGGCGCCGCAGCAGGTGTTGGTATTTCGGCGGCCGTCAGCTTGATTTTGACCGCGATAATCTATATCCGAGCCCCGCAATTAACCCGGCTATAATCGCCTTCGATTCATACTCGGGAGCCCGTTATTCTGCGGCGATAAACCCATGGAAGACGATCTGACACCGATTCGCAGGCAGTATCTGGAGATCAAGCAGAAATATCCCCAGACCTTGTTGTTTTTCCGGCTTGGAGATTTCTACGAGACCTTCGATGCGGATGCTGAAACCGCCTCGCGGGAACTGGAGATCGTCCTTACTTCGCGCAATGTTGCCAAAGGGTCGCGCATCCCGATGGCGGGGATCCCGTACCATGCCGCAGAAGCGTACATTGGGAAACTCATCCAGCGCGGCTATCACGTGGCCGTCTGCGATCAGGTCGGCGAGCCCGTGAACGGATTGATGCCGCGCCGGGTGACCCGGGTGATCACTCCGGGAACGGTGGTCGAGCCTGGGATGCTATCGCCAAGGAGGAATAATTATCTGGCGTGCCCCGTCGTGCAGGGGCGCCGGATCGCGGTGGCGTTCGTCGATATCACCACGGGCGAATTCCGGGTGACGGAATTTGAAGCCGACGATGCGCTCCACGCCGTGCGCGAGGAGCTGACGCGTCTGGGACCCGCGGAAGTCCTCCTGCCGGAGGGAGCCGGGTTTTATCCGGAAGGACCCGGTGCCAGGACCGCTTGGCCGGTTTGGCGGTTCGAGGCAGGGCGATGCGAACAAGCCCTCTTACGCCATTTTGAATCGGCGTCGCTCGAAGGGTTCGGTCTGGCCAAACATTCGGCCTCTGTGTGCGCCGCCGGGGTGCTGCTCCAGTATCTGCAGGAAACCCAACCCGGCGCGTTGGGGGTTATCCAACAGATCGGCACCTACTCGCGCTCGGAATTCATGATCCTCGACCCGGCGACCCGCCGTGGTCTAGAGCTGACCGAAACGCTGCGAACGGGCGATAGTAAAGGTTCGCTCCTGGGCGTTTTGGATCAGACGGTCACGCCGATGGGCGGCCGGCTGCTTCGGCAATGGATCCTGCAGCCGCTGTTGGATCTTGAGAAAATCCGCGCGCGGCAGACGGAAGTGCAGGCCTTCTTTGATGCGGGTCTTTCGCGGACCGCCTTCCGCCAATCCCTGCGGGGACTCGACGACCTGGAGCGGTTGGCCAACCGGATTGGATCCGGCAACGCCGGGCCGCGGGATCTGGCGGCCCTGCGGGATTCAATCGCCGCGCTGCCGAAGGTGGCGCAGGCCATGCAGGGGCTGCCGGCGCAGGAGGAACCGGCCCTGCGCGCGCCCGACCTGTGTGTGGACTTGCTGGATTTGCTCCGCCGCGCGGTGCCAGACGATCCGCCCGCCACGCTTTCCCAGACCGGCGTCATCCGGCCGATGTACAGCCAGGAGCTGGACCGGGTGGTGGAGGGAGCGCGGGAAGCCCGCGAATGGATCGCCAATTTGGAGACGAAGGAAAAATCCCGCACGGGAATTAAAACCCTCAAAGTGGGGTACAACAAAATTTTCGGTTACTACATCGAGGTTTCGCGCGGCCAGGTTCCGTCGGTGCCGGAAGACTATATTCGCAAGCAGACTTTGGTGAACGGCGAGCGGTATATCACCCCGGAGATGAAGGAATATGAATCCCGGGTGTTGAGCGCCGAGGAACAAATCCGCGAAATCGAATCCCGGTTGTTCCGGGACCTATGCGCCCGGATCGGGGCGCGCCGCAGCCTGCTCCTAGAAACTGCGCGGATCATCGCCGAGCTGGATTGTGTGTCTGCCTTGGCCGAAGTGGCGGGAAAGCACGGCTACGTTCGGCCGGAGGTGGTGGAAGCGGAGGAGCTGGATATCCGCGATGGCAGGCACCCGGTGGTGGAACGGTTCCTGTCCGGGGAGCGATTCGTTCCCAATGACCTCACGCTGGAATCGGGGGAGATCATACGCGTGATCACCGGTCCGAACATGAGCGGAAAATCAACTTATCTCCGCCAGGCGGCCTTGCTGTGCCTGATGGCGCAAATCGGATCTTTTGTCCCGGCCCATTCGGCCAGGGTGGGATTGGTGGATAGGATCTTTACGCGGATCGGGGCTCAGGATGAAATCCATGCCGGGCAATCCACTTTCATGGTCGAGATGGTGGAGACGGCGAACATTCTCCATCACGCCACGGAACGCAGCCTGCTTATCTTCGACGAGGTCGGGCGGGGAACCTCCACCTACGACGGGGTTTCGATCGCCTGGGCGGTGATTGAATTCATTCACAATCATCCCCGCTTGCGCGCGCGCACTCTGTTTGCCACCCATTATCACGAACTTATCCGCCTGGCGGCGCTCTTGCCCGGCGTGCGGAACTACAACGTTGCGGTGGCCGAAGAGGGGGGAACGGTGGTCTTTCTCCATCGCATCGTCCCGGGCGGCGCGGACAAGTCGTACGGGATTCACGTGGCCCAGATGGCGGGGATGCCCCGGCCGACCATCGCGCGCGCGGAGGAGATCCTCGCGGAACTGGAAAGCGGCGCCGAACGCGGAACCCCCGAGGCGGATCGGCCCGCCCAATTGCCGCTGTTTGCGGATGCCACCCCGCTCTTGGACGAATTGACCGACCTGGATCTGTCTTCCATGACCCCGCTGGAAGCGCTCAGTAAATTATTTTCCTGGCAGAAGAAGTTCGGATCCCGTTCCTAAATAATTTAATTGACTCTAGCCCGACTTTTATGATCCGGCGGTTTGTCCGCGGATTTCCCGGATGAAACGGATTGCGCAGAAATAAGAAAAATGTGACTACTTAGGTCAGGGAAAAAGTACACCGAATCACGGAAAAAATCTGAAGCCACCGAAAAATTTTCTTGGGTGAGAAGCACCACTAATGTTTTTCAGTGCATTCGGCTCTTTTCGGTGGAATCCGTGTACGAAGTTGGAAGACCCGCTGAGTAGTTACAAAAAAAAATAAAAATAGAGAGAAAATAATTCCGTGAAATCCCTTCCATCTGCGCAATCCGCGTACGAGAGCTTTCCTCCTGAGCAGTGAGTAATATTTTTACCCGGACACCCAGTTTAGGATTTGATTCTGTATTTCCCGCACGACATCCGGAATCGCCCGGCGAACCGGATCGCTGAGATCCTCGCTTATCCCCCACGTTGACCCTTCCACTCCGATAAAAACGGTGTGAGACGGCAGGCGGGCGCCGATTTTCCGGGCGAGCGCAATTGTCTCCGCGACGCCGAAACCATGCGCGGTTTTTTCCGCTGGGGTGGAATTCGATTCGGGAATCGAGTTGCGAACGCGAACCGTGCCGGCCGGCTCTCCGCCCTCGATCGCGTCCACCAGGACGAGCCCGTCGGCATCCTGGATGAGATCCAGGAGATCGAGCCCCGGTGTCTCGGCGATTAACGTTTTGATGTTTTGGGCGGAAGCCGTTTGGGAATAATCACGAGACCATTGCCGGACCGCTGCGGGTCCGGCTCCATCGTCGCCCCGCAGCGGTTGGCCGATCCCAACCACGGTGATATTCATTTCATAAGGGCGGGGTTTGCACGGGGTCGGATTCGCTTTTCAAAATTGCGGTTTGAACCGGGCTGGTGGTCAGCGGCAGGATCAATCCCATGATGGTGGCGGAACTGAGGCACCAGAGGCAACTTGCGCCGATGACGAAGGGTTCCAGGAAAGTCAGGTAGATGGAAAAGCTCACCCCGAAGATGGCAAACCCGAACATGGCGACGGCCGCGATCTCTTTCCGAGTGCCGTGGGAAAAGCGGTGAATGATCCAGGCCAGACCGATACAGCAATACCCGATGACTCCGAATTCGCCAATCGAAAACACACCCATAATTTTAGAATACGGGCTGTCTTGAACGCTCTGGCAATGGCTGATCCCGCCGCAAAAGACTTCGGACCGGGTGAGCTCGGTAAAGGTCAGATAAGATGCCACGCCCAGTCCGATGACGAGCAGCGCGGGGAATACCCATTCGGGAATTGCTTCCAAACGCTTTGGAACCGCGCGGAAGGTAAACAGGATGGAGCCGACCAGCGAGAGGACCAGGCCCGCGAGGATGATGACCGCCAGACTATTGGCGGGTTGATCGGCGAAAAATTTATCCCTCGGCGTGGCGGGCGCGGTGATCAGCCCGGCTTTCGCCAGGGCGTCGGGCAACCCTGGAAAGACGGGCCAGAGGGTTCCCCCCTGGGCCAGAGATTGATCGATGAAGCCGGGGAACTGGTCTTGAATGGAGGACGATCCGGAATAATATTTATTCCCGGCGATCAGCAAAGGTACGGATTGTTGATTCAGGGGGATAGTGAGTGTGGTAATGGCCGCCTGGTAAAGGGAATTTCCTTCACCCTTAGTGACGTCGATGGTGAAGATCAGCAGACTTTGGTTGTACTTCACCAACAGCGGCGGGAGGATCGTGTTGATAACCTGCGTGCACGCTCCGCAGCCGGGATCGTAGAAGAGGACGGCGTTAACCGTCGGTGCTTTGGCGTCGACCGATAAGGCGGGGAGGAGAAGGAAGCAGGAAAGAGCGATGCCTAGACTGCTTCGATGCACCATTTATTCGCCGTCCTTACGCTCCCATTTTACAAAATGCGTCGCACAGGAAATGCACGGATCGTAGGATCGCACCAGATGCTCGCAAGCTAGGGTGGCTACGTCGTGGGGTTTGTCCAGCATTTTCGGAGCGAACTCCCACAGATCGGCTTCCATCCGGGCGAGGTTTTGTGAGGTCGGCGGCACAATGCGCGCTTTCAGGATCAATCCTCTTCCGTCGACCGAATATTTATGGAACAGCAGGCCGCGGGGCGCTTCCGATGCGCCGCATCCCTCGCCGGCTTTGGGTTCGGACTCCACCCGGCTTTTTCCTTCGGGATTATACACTTTAATCAAGCGGATGGCGTCTTCGTAGGCATCAACCAATTCCAACGACCGGGCGATCAGCGCTTTGAAGGGGTTGTGAATCGGAGTAGTGATTTTCAATTCCTGCATCAGGGATTGAGCCGTGGGGCCCAACTGTCCGGCATTGAGGTTCAGCCGCGCGAGCGGCCCGACCATGTATTTCTTCCCTTCGCGGGTATGGCTGTGGAGCGAGTTGGAGTGGCGGACGTGCTCCTCCAAATAGTACTTTTCATATTCCGCGACAGAAACTTTTTGACCGGACGATGAAACGATTTCGCCGTCCAGCACGCCGTACTCCTTTGGATGCCGCAGCGCGACGTATTCGCAATCTACTTCGAGATCAGGATAGGGCAGGGTGACGGACCAACGTGCGGTCTCGACGGCGGCCGCCAGGGCCCATTCCAACTCGGGCAGCATGGCCGTCAGTTGGTCCTTCTCCGGCCAACGGTAAAATCCTCCGACGGTGGTAGAAACCGGATGGACCGAACGCCCGCCGATGATCCGCAGGATGGCGTTGCCCGCCTTCTTCATCCGCAGCGCTTTGGCGACCACTTCCGGCGCAACCGCCGCAAGGCTGATGGCGCTTTCCTGCCCCAGTAGATCGGGAGCCTGCAGGAGATAGATGTGCAGTGCGTGGCTTTCGATGTACTCCGCGCAATACAGCAGTTTGCGCAACGCGCGAATGGAGGGCGAAACGGTGATGCCCTGCGACGCTTCCAGCGCGTTGACGGCGCTCATTTGGTAGGCCACCGGGCAGATACCGCAAATTCTTGCGGTGATGTCCGGCACTTCGAACATGGAACGGCCGCGCAGGAAACCCTCGAAAAACCTCGGCGGTTCGTAAATGTCCACGCGGATTTCTTTGATCTTGCCGTCCTGCACGCCGATGTAGAGGCCGCCTTCGCCCTCCACGCGGGCCAGGGCCGGGACTTCGATGGAGTTGCTCGTTCTTGAGTTTGTGGCGGTCATTGCTTTTTCTCCTCCCCGAGTATGGATTCCGCCGCCTTGGAAAACGCGGGGGCATACCCCGAGACGTGGCGTAACAGCCGGGCGGTTTCTCCGCGCTCATTCTCCATGGCCCGCAGGGTCGGGACAAGAGAATTCAGATCCATCCCCGGTTGAGGGCCGAAACATCCATAACAACCCCTACCGCACGACGGGCAGAGCGCGCCGCATCCGCTCCGCGTGGCTGGGCCCAGACAGAGCATGTTCTTGGCGACGATCACGCAAGTTACGCCGCGCCGTTTGCATTCCAAACAGACGGAGTGCTGGGGCAGGCTGGGTTTGCGGTTTTGCAGCAGCGCCGAAACCACTTCCAGCAGATCGCCTTTGTTGATCGGGCAGCCCCACAATTCCAAATCCACTGGAACATGCTCGGCGATCGGCGTGGCGGTGGGAAGGAAGTGAAGGTATTCCGGATGGGGATAGACCGCCTTGGCGAATTCGTCCGCATCGGCGTAATTCCGCAAGGCTTGTATCCCTCCCGCCGTGGCGCAGGTGCCCAGAGCGACGAGGAATTTCGACTGGCCGCGAATCTTCTTGATCCGTTCCACCTCGTCGGGCGTGGTCACCGAACCTTCTACCAGCGCCACGTCGTAGGGGCCGGGCAGCGCGCGCCGGCGGGCCTCCAGGAAGTAGGCGATCTCGACTTCCGACGCCAGCGAGAGGAGTTCATCCTCCATATTCAGCAGTTGTAGCTGGCACCCGTCGCAAGAGGAGAATTTAAACACGGCTACGGTGGTTTTGCAGGGGGCTGGCATTAGAAGTCCTCCACGTTGAAGTACGGCTCGACGGCGGAGAAGGGGAACACCGGTCCGTCTTTGCAGACGAAGAACGGTCCGATCTGGCAATGACCGCAGGAACCCTGGCCGCATTTCATATTCCGTTCCATCGACACGAAAATTTGATTGGAAGGAACCCGGCGCGCCAGCGCCTCGAATACCACGAACCGGATCATGATTTCCGGGCCGCACGTGAGCACCGCCGTGCGGGTTGGATCGAGCCGGAATTTATAGAAGAGCGTCGGCACGACCCCCACTTGTCCCTGCCAGTTGGAATCCGCGCGGTCGACGGTGATTTGAATGTCGACGTCGGATTTTCTCCACTCGTCCAGGTCGGACGTGAACAAAAGATCACCCGGCGTGCGGGCGCCGTAGAGCAGGGTGATCTTCCCGAATTTTGCGCGGTTGCGGAGGATCTGGTAAATGGCGGGGCGCAGCGGCGGGATGCCGATGCCCCCGACGGCGATGATCAAATCCTTGCCCTCCAGGCTCTCCACCGGCCAATGCGTTCCGAACGGGCCGCGGACGCCCACCACGTCCCCGATTTTCAGGCGGTTGATCGCCCGGGTGACGTTGCCCACGAACCGCACGGTGTGGCCGATGGTCTCGCGCTGCTCCGGGTCGGAAGAAATCGAAATCGCGGCTTCCCCGTAACCGGGGAGGTATAGCATGTTGAATTGACCCGGTTGGAAGCGGTAGCCCTTGGAAAAGTTCGCGTCCTGGAAGCGCAGCCAGAAAGTGGCGATGCCTTCCACCTCGGGTTGAATTTTCATTACTTCCGCCCAGGAAGGTTTCAAGAGTTCGCCGGCCTTCATGGCGGCCGAAGATCGCACGGCAGTGAGAGCGGTCATGAGCGGGTCTCCTTCCGCAGGGCGGGAATTTCCTCGGTGATATCGATTTTCACGGGGCACCAAGTGATGCAGCGGCCGCAACCGACGCAGCCCAGGACGCCGTATTGCTGTTTCCAGGTTCCAAGTTTGTGGGTCAGCCATTGCCGGTACCGCGAGCGCACGTTGGGCCGGGTGTTTCCGCCCGCCTGATAGGAATACCCGGGATTGAAACAGGAATCCCAGACGCGTTCCCGCTCCGTCTCGGCCCCGTTCAGGCTGGTGTGGTCCTGCGTATCCCAGCAAAAACAGGTTGGACAAACCAGCGTGCACGAAGCGCAGGAAAGGCATCGTTTCGAAACCGCTTCCCACTCGGGATGGTCCAGGTTATTTAAAAGGACTTCGGGAAGATCGCTGGTATCCAGCTGCCTTCCCATGTTTGTTTTGGCCGAGTTCGACGGCCTGTTTGGCTTTATTCAAGGCCGCGGCTTCCGGTTTTCCGACGGGCAACCCTTGCAGCATTTCCTTCCCGGTGGCCGATCCGATCTCCATTAAAAATGCGTCGTCCAATTCGGTCAGCCCTAGATCGAATCCGCCGCTGAGCTGCGGACCGGTGCCCATCGAGGCGCAGAAGCATGTTCCTCCCGGATGGAGGCAATTGACCGCGAGGATAAACACGTTCCGGCGTCGTTCCTGGTAGAACGGGTCTGTGAAATCCGGACGGAGGAACGCCAAATCCTGGATTTTGATCGCCGCGATTTCACACGGACGCACTCCGACGAGCGCGTAGCGCGGGGAGGGTTCGGGCGAACCGACGGTCTTCCACCCGCCGTTCCTGCACAGGTCGAACAGGGCGACGCGCGGCGGAAAGAAAATCTGCTTCCAGGATTGCGCGCCGGGAGTGTAATCGAAAAATCGGGAGTTCCCGCTGGAAACCAACCGGTACTTGCCGGCCTCTTCCTCGCTGGTATACCCCTGCGGCATCTCGGACGCGCTCCGGATCGGTTGATATTGCACCGTGCTATCGCCGACGCGCGGACCGATGGTCTGGTAGCCTTTTTCCCGCAGCTTGGTTAACAGATCGTCCAGGTGGGGTTTGGGCAGGGAAACGATGGATCCCATATCCATGGGAAGTTCAGCCATGACGCGCCTCCGAAGAAGGATCGGAAAACATATCGAGCAACTGCATCCGGGTGGCCATCAGCCGCCCGGCGATGACGTTCGCCACGTGATGCATGACCACATACCCAAGGTCGTGATTCTGCTCGCAAGCCCGGATCAGCTTGGGGGCGTCGATGCAGAGAAGCTTGCCTTCGCATACACCGCGCGCGGTCAGGGTGCGGCGCGGTATCACGTCGGTTATGCCGGACCATCCCAGCATGTCCTGCGGTTCCACGGTGAGGATCCGGGCCCGTCCGCGGTTGGGAACATGGATTTCCAAAGCAACCCGGCCTTCCAGCACAAGATAAAGACAATCACTCGGGTCCCCCTCATGGAAAATTTCCTCATTTTCCCGGAAGGTCCGGATGGAAGATATGGCTGCAAGGATTCTTTGATGATTTTCGGTTAGGTCGGCAAACACGGGGATGGAACGGATTAAATCAGATGATATAGTCTGCGGTGACATGAAATTCCTCCTTGCTGAAAAATCTCTTCCGTTATCCGGCGGGTCATTGTAGCATTTTTCACAAATAATGCAATGGAATTATTAATGGACGGAAGACCTAGGCTTGACCTTTTTTTGGTATAATGGTTTCGAACTGATAAATTCTACGGAGAATATAAACACCATGTTCGCTCGTGACTTTGCCCGATCTCTTTTCGAAATGACCACTACTACCACCACTGAAACCTAGCGCGACAGCGGCAAATATCAGCCCGTCGCGCCGGAAGCATTTCTACCGGATGCGGCGGGCTTTTTTGTTACCTGGGAGGGACGGATGGCGAAGTCCATGTTGGTGATTAAATTTGGGGGAACGTCGGTGGGCAGCCCGCTGGCGCTGACCAATGCGGCCGAGATTGTCCGCCGGGCGAAAAAGGACTGGCGCCGGGTTGCCGTGGTGGTGTCCGCTTTGGGAGGCGTGACGAATTTATTGCTGGATGGCGCTGCGGCCGCCGGCAGCGGGGATAAAACCAAGGCCGGACGATGCGTCGAAGCGGTCCGCCACCAACACAACGCCGCGATCCAAGACGGAGCCCTGAACGGGAAGGTCCGCACGGCGGTCGAGGGTTGCCTGCGCGAACTGGAGAGTTTGTATCACGCGGTTTCGGTGCTGCGGGAGGTTTCGCCGCGGGCGCTGGACGCGATCGCATCGCTGGGCGAGCGGATGAGCATTCACATTGTGGCGGGCTACCTCGCCCGCGCCGGGCTGGAGAGCGTGCCGGTGGAAGCCAGCGGATTTTTAATCACCGACGCGAAATTTCAAAACGCCTCGCCGCTGATGGACGAGGTGAGCGCGCGCGGCCGCCGCGTCCTCGATCCGATCTTCCGGCGTAAAGCCGTTCCGGTAATCACCGGGTTCCTGGGCGCGACGCGCGAAGGAGTAATCACCACGCTCGGGCGCGGCGGTTCGGATTACAGCGCCGCGATCATCGGCGCCGCCTTGGACGCGGATGAGGTGTGGATTTATACCGACGTCGACGGGGTGATGACCGCCGATCCGCGCCAGGTGCCGGAGGCGCGCAGCCTGCCGTCGCTTTCCTACCGCGAGATTTCCGAGATGGCCTATTACGGCGCCAAGGTTGTCCATCCAAAAACGATCCGCCCGTGCGTGGAGCGGAACATCCCGCTGCGGATAAAGAATACCTTTCATCCGGACCATCCCGGAACGGCGATCGTCGCCGACGGACGGAAGACCAATCGGGTGATCAAAGCGGTGACGGCGATCCGCGACCAAACCATGGTGACGGTGCAGGGCGGCGGCATGATGGGTGTGCCCGGGATCGCCGCCCGCACGTTCGCCACGGTGGCCAGATTGGGAGTTTCGGTGACGTTGATCACCCAGGCTTCATCGGAGCAGAGCATTTGCTTTTCCGTTCCCACCGCGAGCGGGAAAACCGTCCATTCCGCGCTGGAAGATGAATTCCGCAAAGAAATCGACCGGGAGGACATCGACGCCATCGAATTACTGGAATCCTGCGCGATCGTCACCGTCATCGGCGAGGGGATGCACAAGAACTCACGGGGTTTCCGGGCGGATCTTCACCGCCCTGGGCAGCGCGGGAGTTAACGTAATCGCCATCGCCCAAGGGTCCTCGGAATGCTCGATCAGCATGGTGGTGGCCAAAGCCGATGAGACTGCCGCGATCCGCGCCATCCATGCCCTGATTGTTCTGGAGGAAACTACGTCCGGTGCGTAGGGGGAACGTCCCGTTCGGGGCCGGGATCGTCGACGCAACGGTAGCCGGGATCGTGGATGTACTTTGTAGCCGGGATCGTCGACGCAACTGTAGCCGGGATCATGGATGTTCTTTGCAGCCGGGATCGCCGACGCAACGGTAGCCGGGATCGTGGATGTTCTTTGTAGCCGGGATCGCCGACGCAACTGTAGCCGGGATCATGGATGTTCTTTGTAGCCGGGATCGCCGATCCCGGCTACAACAACAGAAAAGTGGGATCATCGATCCCGAAGGAAGAAGAAGGAGACGCCATGGAAAAAATTCCCGTTTCAATTCTTGGAGCGACCGGCATGGTCGGCCAGCGGTTCGCGGTGCTGTTGGATAATCACCCCTGGTTCCGCGTTGTGACCCTCACCGGGTCGGACCGTTCGATCGGGAAAACGTACGGCGAAAGCTGCCGGTGGGTGCTGGCCGATCCGATGCCGGAGTATGCCCGTTCGATGGTCGTGCAACCGACAGAGCCGGACGCCGAATTGGTTGTGGCGTTTTCCGCATTGCCGGCGGATCTGGCGCGGGAGGCAGAACCCAAGTACGCCCGGGCGGGAAAGGGAGTTTGCTCCAACGCTTCGGCCTTCCGGCAGGAGCCGGACGTCCCGATCCTCATTCCCGAGGTGAATCCGGAACATATCCAAATTATCGAAATCCAAAGGAAGCTGCGCGGTTGGAAGGGTTTCATTGTCACCAACCCCAATTGCACCAGCACCGGGTTGACCATGGTGTTTCGGCCGATACTGGATTCCTTCGGAATCCGACGCGCGATTGTTGTGTCGCTGCAGGCGCTTTCGGGCGCGGGGTATCCGGGCGTCGCATCATTGGATATTCTTGATAATGTCCTGCCGAACATTGGCGGCGGGGAAGAGGAAAAAGTGGAGAGTGAGCCGCGCAAGATGCTGGGAACTTTCGACCGGGAGAAAATTGTGGCGGCGCCTTTTGCGCTCTCGGCCCACACCAACCGGGTGGCGGTCTCAGAAGGCCACCTCGTGTGCGCCAGCGTGGAATTGGGACGGCGGGTTTCGCCGCAAGAGGTTCGCGCGGCTCTGGAAGGGTTTCAACCTCCGGAGGATGTGATCGGATTGCCCAGCGCGCCCGCCGTAGCCATCGAAGTCCGAGACGAAGAGGATCGCCCCCAGCCGCGCAAGGATCGCAACGCTGGAAAAGGGATGACGACGGTGGTCGGGCGCATCCGTCCGGATCCGGTTCTGGACGTCAAGTTTGTCGTTCTCTCTCACAATACCATCCGGGGTGCTGCCGGAGGCTCTTTGCTCAACGCGGAATTTCTTGTATCGCGCCGCTACATTCCTTCGTGACAAAATAAAAAAACGCCGAGGAATTTTCCGCCTCGGCGTTTTTTATTTATAGGAAAGCATTATGGGGGCGGCAGGAAATCGGACGGGTTGACATTCCCGAGGGTGGCGCTCTGAATTTCAAAATGCAAATGCGGTCCGGTGGAATTTCCGGTGCTGCCTGCCAGACCGATCACTTCTCCCTTGGAAACGTCAGCGCCGCACCCGGCTTCTATGACGCTCAGATGGGCGTAGACCGTTTGGAATCCGTTGCCGTGATCGATGACGATGAGGTTGCCGTAGCCCCAGGAACTCATGCCGGAAAAAACGACCACGCCGCTATCGGAAGCGTAGACGTTGTCCCCCAGGCGGGCGAACAGATCGATCGCGAGGTGCCAGGGAGTATACGGATTACCGGTTATGGAATGGCTGTCGGTGGGCCAGATAAAATATCCGCTGCCCTGGGAACTGCTGAGGTAGGGACCCTGGCAGGCGCCGGCGCCGCCGAAGATCCATTTCATTTTGTCCGTGCGGCGCAAAATAGGCACCTGCCATTGCACGAAACTCCGGTGCCCGCCGGGGATGACCAGCCAGGTCCCGGGGACGATGGCCGGCTTGTCCGGATCGATATTCGGGTCCAGCTGGTTGCCAGGCCAGGATACGATATCGACGACGTCCACCCCGAAATTTGCCGCAACCGCGCTTAATTTGTCGCTTTCATGCCATTGATAATACACGCCGTCCACCGGTAGGACGTAAAGGTTCATTCCCGGGGTCAGCAAATCCGGATCATCCTTGAGGACGGCGTTATTGGACCACAACAAGGTTTCGGGTTTTAGGTTGTACTTGGCGGCGATTCCAAATAGTGTGTCCCCGCTCGTGACCGTATAAACGATAACATCCGATCTGGGTTGGTCCGGAAGAAACGTGCGGGCGTTGATAAACCGGGAGAGGAAAGCCAGCCCGCCGGCCGCTGAGGAATCCGGTAAAACTGACGTCTCCACGGGAATGGGGGTGGCGGTTTGGAGAAGTGTCGTAGGCGGGTTGATTTGGATCTTGGCCGGCACCAGGTCCAATAGGGAAGAGCGCGCGAGCCACGCGGCGATTGCCACAACCAGAAGGATGAGCAAATGGCCGGAATAGCGCATGATCGGGGCGCGAAGGCCGAGATGGGTAAGGGTATCCCAGAGGGATGCCCATGGGGTCGAAGCGGGTTCTTCTTTTCCCCCTGAAGGAAAGGAGGGGTTGGGATTAAACGGATTCATGGTTGTTTAGGATTTTCATCCGTTATCGGCGTTTTTTTCCTGAATGCCGGCTGTTTTTGAATAGGCAAGGGGGTTTCACGCAGACCCTAGACATTGTCCTTGCCCAGGCCCTCTAGAAATTCCATGTTGTCATTGGTTTGCTGCAGCCGCTGCAGAATGGCTTCCGTGGCGGTGGTGATATCCAAACCCGCGCCGCCCGGAGGCGGGGTGATCATTTGGGCGACCATACGCCGCATGAGCCACACCCGCGGAGTGATATCGGGTCCGAGCAGGAGTTCCTCGCGTCGGGTGGAGGATCGCTCGATGTCGAAGGCCGGGAAGATTCTCCGTTCCTGCAACTTCCGTGAAAGCAAAAGCTCCATATTGCCGGTGCCTTTAAACTCCTCGTAGATGACGTCGTCGAGCCGGGAACCGGTATCCACCAGGCAGGTGGCGATGATGGTCAGCGAGCCGCCGTCTTCGATATTGCGGGCGGCGCCGAAAAACCGTTTGGGAGGATAGAGCGCCGCCGGGTCCAGACCGCCGGACAGCGTGCGGCCGGATGGGGTCACGACCAGGTTGTACGCCCGGCCGAGCCGGGTGATGGAATCCAGAAGGATGACGACGTGATGGCCGATCTCGACCAGGCGCTTGGCGCGTTCGAGGGCGATCTCCGCCACTCGCACGTGCGAGGTGACCGGTTCGTCAAAAGTGGATGAAATCACCTCCGCGTCGACGGAACGGTCCATATCGGTCACTTCCTCGGGCCGCTCGCCGATCAGCGCCACCATCAGATGCACTTCGGGATATTTGATCGAGATGGCGTTGGCGATTTGCTTGAGGACAGTGGTTTTCCCGGCTTTGGGCGGCGAAACGATCAGCCCGCGCTGGCCGCGTCCGATCGGGGCGACCAGGTTCAACAGGCGCGTGGTTAACGTGTGCGCGTCGGTCTCCAGATCGAAGCGCTGATCCGGAAAAATCGGAACCAGATCCTCGAAGATGGGCCGTTGTTTGGCGGCTTCGGGATCCAGGCCGTTGATGGCCTCCACCCGGAGCAGACCGTAATATTTTTCCGTTTCCTTGGGCGCGCGAACTTGGCCGATCACCATGTCGCCTGTGCGCAGGCTGAAACGGCGAATTTGCGACTGGGAGACGTAGATATCGTTCTGGCCGGGAAGATAATGGTCCGCCCGCAAGAAACCGATCCCCTCGTCGACGATTTCCAGAATCCCGCCGCGCAGTTCCAACCCCTGCCGCTCCGCATTGGCCTGCAGCAGGCGCAGGATCAGATCTTCTTTTTTCATCCGGGCGCCGCTGGAAATTTCGAATTCCTTGGCCATGCGGCGCAAATCGACAAGCGAGGTTTTTTCCAGTTCAGATATGTTCATGCTTGGGCTCTCATTTCTTTGCGGTGGGGGAGGTTGGGATCGGTTCTTCAGGGTCTCAGAATTCGGAAGTCACGGGAATGCGCACAGGAGGTGGAATGAACACAACGGTTCGTGGAAGGCACCCTAAGGAAACGGGTGGGGATGCTGCCGGAAAGGGATTGCCTCAATCGCTTAATCGGTGCCGTTGGTGGTGACCCACGGGGGACTCGAACCCTCAACCAACTGATTAAGAGTCAGCTGCTCTACCGATTGAGCTAGTGGGCCAGTATGCTTGTCATTCTTCCGGGCCTGCTTGCATCCCGGGGAGTGGGTTCGCAATAGGAATAACCAACCCAATATTACCTGAATCAACCGGAGTGTCAAGACCGCCCGGCGGCAGGCTTTCGGTTTGCGCTGGAGGCCGTATAATCGGCAGGGAGCGCGGGAAAACCGCGGTTTATAAGTTCCCTGTACCCTGAAAATCTGTCGGTCGTGAAAGCCTGCGGCGCGCAATGACGGGAAAACACGGACGTGGCAGCTAAGTGTGGAACAGCCCATTTCCGAATCTTGTCGTCAAGGAAGAGCGATGAACAATTTACTTAGCGGACAAGGATTTTTGGGAACGCACGCAACTTTTCGCTCGGACGCCTCGCTGGTTTTGATATTGTTTTCGATGGCGTTATTGACCGTTGGATGGCAACTGAAAATGCATGGATATGAAAAACTGCATTGTCGGATTCAAACGCTTGCGGTAATTCTCAACACTGCGGTGGTCGCAACGATTATGATCCCAACCTATATAACCGTCATCCTGCCCGGACTTCCCGCAAAATTCTTCCAGGGCAGCTTTGGCATAACGGCCGTGCACGGATTGCTCGGCGCCGTCAGCGTCGTGTTCGGGGTGTTTGTCGTCCTGCGGGCAAATCGTCTGGTTCCCCGGGCGCTCCGTTTTAAAAATTACAAACTTTTCATGAGCGCAGCCTATCTGCTTTATTTATCCTCAACGGTATTGGGAGTCATCGTTTATCTGGCGGTATACATCGGCGGCTATTAGCGGTTGTCGGAAAGGGATGACAACTCCACATTAATAAAAATTCCAGGGGATCAGGCATCATTTTCGGCGAGCTGTTCAATGGTCATTTCACCGGAAGCGTGGCCAGAAAATTTGTGCAGAATCTATCCAATGGAAACATTCCTTTGAAGGCGAATAACCAGACGCAGCAGTCCTCCCTCCCGCGCGCGGCGGGATGGCTGAAGATCCCTTCCTGGCCGGACAGGATGGTCTCGGTGTTGAGCCTCGCCATTCAATTGCCGTTGGCGTTTTTGTTTGGTCATTTTTATGACGATCGAATTTTCCTCGCCACCGGTTATCTGGTCGCTACCGGGCAAAACCCGTATCAACCGCAGGACCTGAGCGCGGTCTTTCATTCTTCGAGCTTCCAGGGGATCACCACGATCGGCTATCCTCCTCCCTGGCCCATGGTCCTTGGAATATTGAGCCGGATTGCGGGCGGTATCGGGTCCAATCTCCTTCTTTACAATTTTGCAATAAAACTGCCGATCATTGCTTCCAATATCGCGCTGGCATACCTGGTAGGCGCGGCGCTGGGGAGACTGGGGGCGCGGGAGTTTGTTTGCCGGGATGCGCGCATTTTTCTCCTTTTGAATCCCTTCCTTTTTTATTTTGGAACCGCCTGGGGCCAATTCGATGCGGTTGTCGCGGCGCTTTCCCTCGCAGCCATCCTGTGGATGGACGATCAGAAGCCGGCGTGGTCCGGGCTGACGCTCGCCCTGGCTGTAGCCTTCAAACCGACGGCGATTCCCATTGCGTGCGTTTTCTTTATTTATTGGATGGGAAAATCATGGCGGCATACGATTCGCTTCTGCGCGTCTTTCACGGCCGGGATATTCCTTTTTTGCATTCTCCCGTTCCCGCTGTTTCGGTGGGATCCAGCGCCAATTCTTGCCGGTTGGAATTTCCATTTCACCGCCGCCGGAGGAATGTCGCTGATGACGGTGTATTCCTTGTTGGCAAATTCCACCCGGCTTGCGGGCGTCTGGATGATAATGGGATGGTTGTGGATCCCCGCTCTGGCGGTGGGAATGTATGTATTAAGATCTCGGATTCACGGGCTAAAGGAAGTCTTTCAAGGAAGTGCCGCCATGGTACTGATATTCTTTCTTACCCGCAGCTGGCTGTCGGAACCGAACGTCATTTTGATCCTTCCTCTGGCAGTGATCCTGGCGTCGGTCGGGAAAATCAGTTCCCGCGCGTTGGCGGCGGTTTGGATTTTGCCTTTTGTGTTTACGCTGTTCAATAATTCTCTCCCCCAGTTGCTCTTCCCCCTGTTTTCCGGATCGATCCAGACATGGATGCGCTCCGGCGGCGATTTCCGAACCATTCAGCTCGCCGCCCAAATCGGTATCCTCATCGTTTGGCAGATCGCCGGATGGCGCATCGTTGCGCGCAGCGTGGCTCGGGATCCGGAGCGGTAGGCCGATGACGGAAATTGTCATTCCACTATTCGAAGATTTCTCACTGAAAATATCCCCGTATCCATCCAGCGGGAAGGAATATCCATCCGGCGGATTGCAAAAGGGGTGGCTGCTGTGCAAGTCCGGCGAGGAACTATCGGAAGAAGCCGTGGGTTTCGGACTGCCGGTCATCCAACGAGGGCTTGCCACGGTTTTTCCCGGCAAAGTGGATCTGGAAATTCGCGCGGAAGAATCCGGCAAGGTCATAATCGCCGTTTATCGCATGAACCTTGGTGAGAAAATCGCCGGATCGGATCGGCGGACGCTGCGCAATAAAATTCTTTATTCCTTCCGAAATCGTCTTTCGGATATGTACCGCCGTTTCCCGCCGCTCCAGACGCCGTTGACAGTTATTTCCTCCACCCTGCGGGGAATGTTCCGCTGGCGGACGGTCTTCGAACCCGGCGAATTCTCCACTGCGATCGCCCTGAAATATCGCCCGGGCGAAGCGGACAGCCGGATGCGGGTGGACGCGGATTTTTCGGGTATGGATTGGGACGGCGTTACGGACGTGGCGATAATGAACGAGCAGGGGGCGCGGTACTTCGACCAGTACCAGGATTCCAGCGGCATGAAGCTCGCCGGAAATGCAATCGACGGATGGGACCCGGTGACAGCGGAGGAGGGATCCTTCGTATGCCATCGTCACCAGGTAGCGTTTACCTTACGGCAAGTTCCCGGCGCACGTTTGTTCCGCGGTAGAGAACTGGTGGGTTCCCGCCTGGCATGGGCCGGATTTGGCTATCTGCTTCCGCCAACGACCGAGAAATTCGGATTTGATCTCCAGATAAAGAAGACTCCATGACCCGCGTTCTTCTCATCTACCCTTTCTTTTTGCCCCGTTGGGACCGGTCGGTATTCCGTTTTCCACCCTTGGGACTGACGTACGTCGCGGCCAGCCTGCGCGAAGCCGGGCATGAGGTGCACTTGCTGGATTGCACTTTTCTCGGCCGGAAGGAAGCGCTGCAGCGGGCTTTGGAGGTGCAAGCTCCGGTTGTGGGGATTTACTGCATGGCGACCATGATCGATGATTGCCTGTGGTTTGGCCGTCAACTCCGCGCCGTCAGCCGGTTGCTCGTCGCCGGCGGCCCGCACCCGACCTGGGATCCGGCGCCTTTTGCGCACGTTTTTGACGTTGTCGTCCGCGGCGAGGGAGAACAGACGGCGGTGGAACTTCTGCACGCGTTCGAGCAAGGGGACAGCTATTCAACCGTCCGCGGGATTGACTTCCATGGGGAACGTTCCCGGCAACAAGGAATTTCCCCGGAATGGACCTGCACGGAAGCGCGTGAGCCCATTCAACATCTGGACGATATATCTTTTCCGGCGCGGGATTTGCTGCCAAACCAGGATTACATCCGGCACGGACGGAGGAAGTATGGATTCTCCGTTACCACCGTGCTGAGCACGAGGGGATGCCCGTTCCGATGCGAGTTTTGCAGCAACGTGGTGTTTGGAGGATCGTACCGCGAGCGGTCGGTGGAGAATGTGATCGAAGAAGTGGAGGAAGCGCTCGGCTTCGGATACGACCGGATTTCCTTCGCCGATGATGTGTTCACCCTGCGCAAGACAAGGGTGCTGGAACTCTGCGAGGAAATCCGCCGGCGGGGATTGGAATTCTCCTGGGAATGCCTGGGGCGAGTGGATGCCCTGGACGAGGAAACGGCGCGCAAGATGAAACAATCCGGATGCCGGAGGATCTACTTTGGAATTGAATCCGGGAACGCGCAAATCCTGGAACAGATGAATAAAAAAATCACGCCGGAACTTGCGCGTGCGGCCGTGGAAGCGGCTCATCGGGCCGGGCTGGAGGTGGGCGCCTTCTTCATTCTTTTCTACCCCGGAGAGACGGATGCGACCGTAAAGGAGACTCTCCGCTTTGCGGCCTCTCTGCCGGTGGATTATCTCGGACTCTCGATGCCCTATCCTCTGCCCGGCACCGCGCTTTACGAACGGGTCAAAGGGCGGATCACCAGGAATTGGAAACCGGGCGGGAGATTCCTCTTCAGCCATGAGTTAACCTACCGGTCCGATTTTTCCGAGTCGAAGATGCAGTTCGGAATTTTTAAAGGTCAAATGCAACTTGCGCTGAAGCGCAGGATGGGAACCTTCTCGCTCATCCCGCTGAAAATATTTGATACGGTCTCGGATGCGATTCTGAAATCTTTTACGGTAAAGTTTTCTTTCTTGATTATTAAAGCGACTCCGGGGGGATGTTAATTGGCTTTCAAAACTATGGCCCATCCCTCCTCCCTCGGCCCGAGAACGGCTCGGGCCGTCGCCTCCTCCCTTCCCGTATCACGGGAAGGGAGGAGGGCGATAGGGGCGGTGGAATGGGATGGCAAACGGAACGTATTTCAATACCAGAAGGGAATGGGAAGAAGCTAAGGTAAGGAGTAAGTGATAGGAAATGGTTCGACCAGCATTAAAGGAAGATGGGGCAGAGTGTAGTTGGTACGGAATCACGGATTTGAAAGGGGCAGAAAAGTGATTTTGGGGACGAGGAATACGATTGTTCGATCGGCAGGAGTGGACCTTCCGAGTGCAGCATTCTAAAGCCGCCGCCTTTGGTGGTAGTAATTTATTTTTTCTTCTTTTTCCTGAACCTCCGCATGGTCCGATCGATCCCGCGGCGCAGCCAGTCGGGGTCGAATTCCGAATGGTATACAAAAATCACATCGTTCTCCATCCGCCAATCTTTTGAGGGGTCGATCCCGCTTACCCGGTCGAACAACGCCGAGCCCGGCAGGGGAAAAGGTACATTGAAAGAAATATCGTCAAGCGGCAATGACAAAGCGAATCGGAAGGTTTCTTCCACCCTGGATTCGGTTTCTTCCGGATATCCGACAATGAAAAACGCGGCCACTTCAATCCCGGCATCGTGGAATTCTTGCACGGCGCGGATGGCATCCTCGAGGGTGGCCTGCTTGCGCATCCGTTCGAGCGTTTCCGGGCTTCCGGTTTCCAGGCCGAGATAGACCCGGCGGCAACCGGCGTCACGCATATGCCGCGCTATCTCTCGATTGATTCCTGTAGTGCGGGAGAGGCAGCTCCAGCCGATATTGCGTCCGGCAATCCGGTCGCAGAACCGGCCGAGGAAAGAGAGGTCCAGCGTGAAGCTGTCGTCCGCGATCCACAGGCTGTCATACCCCAGCGATCGAATTTGCTCGATTTCTTCAAACACGGCGTCGAGATTCCGCCGCCGGAACTTGTTGCCGAAAATCGGTTTCGAGCAGAAATCGCAATTAAAGGGGCAGCCTACTGTCGTCAGAATGGAGGTGGTTTTGGTTCCGTCGCGTCGAAGCCATTCCCGGTGATATTGCTCATGATCGAAGCCGCTCCGGTCGGGAAGGGGGAACCCGGCAATTTCCTGTTGCGAATGATGAACTGTGGGATTATCTATAGCCGGCCCGCCACCACGCAGATACAACCCGGGGTAGGTTTGCAGCGGGAGTTTTTCCAAGGTCGATCGGGTCGCGTCGTGATGGAAAAAATCCCTGCAGAAGTGCGGAAAGCTTAAATCGCTCTCTCCCCGAAAGACGGCATCGAAATCCGCGGCAAAGCGTTCGGGATATAGCGTCGGCAGCGGCCCTCCCGCCACGAGCAGACTGCGGGGCAGTGCGGTTTTCACCCACCGGGCGAGCCGGAACGCGTTCCGGGTGAGTGTGATCATGCAATAGACGCCGACAAGATCCGGTTGATAGGCGAGGAGTTCTTTTTGAACCTGCCGCCAAGTTAAAAATGTGCAATCGATGATTTTTACGGGCAGCGCGAGTTGGTGAAACTGTGCGGCGAGGCTGGCGGCTCCGAGTGGTGGGAATAGCATCTCCATGGACGACCGGGTGCGGAAATACGGAAAAACAATCGCAACTTTCGACGATTTATCCATTGCTTCAAAGGGTTGTCAGGGAGAAAACTTTGGGATCAACCTTCATGCGAATTTCGTAATCTTGCCGTAAGTATGCCGCGCCGGGGCGAAAAGAAAAAGGCCAGCAGGAAGAAAAAGGTAGCCGAGAGCACGACGGCCGCGCCGGAGGCGATATTGAGATAGTAGGAGGCATAGAGGCCTACCACACCGGATAGCACGCCCAGCAGTGCGGAAACGGCCGCCATGGTAGGCAGCCTGCGAGTGAGGAGGAACGCCGTCGCCGCCGGCGTGACGAGCATGGCGGCCACGAGCGCGATCCCGACCACCTGCAGCGAGAGGACGATCGTGATGGAAATCAGCACAAGCAGCAGCGCGCGCAGCCTTTCGACTGGAAGGCGTAGGGTTGCCGCGAGGATGGGGTCGAACGCGAGCACCAGCAACGGCCGGTAGGCCAGCGCGAGCGTCAGCAGCACTGCAAGGCCGAGCCCGCCGATCAGCAATAGGTCCTTGGGCCCCACTCCAAGCAAATTACCAAAAAGAATATGGCTGAGGTCCACGGCGTACGACCGGATCGTGCTTATCAATGCGATCCCCAAGGCCAGCGCCGAACTGAAGAGAATGCCAATGGCGGTATCTTCCCGCAACGTGCCCCGGCGGGAGACGAAGGAGATGCCCAGCGCCACCGCAACCGCCGCCGCCAATGCGCCGATGGTCAAATTCCACCCCAGCAGATAGGCGACCGCCACGCCGGGAAGCACCGAGTGGGACATCGCATCCCCCAGGAAAGCCATGGACCGCAGGACGACAAAACATCCCACGATCGCGCACAGGCCGCTGACGAGAACCGCGGCAAGCAGTCCGCGTTGCATGAATTGATAGTGAAGCGGGGAAAGAAAAAAATCCAGCATGGAGGAAACTACTCCGGGCAGCATTCGTCAACGACGATCAATTGGTCGAGATCCAGCGCCTGACGGCCAAACGCCTGGCGGATGGTCTCGCGTCGAAGCACCTGGGCGGGCGGCCCGATGGCGATCAGGCGATGATTAATGAGAATGGCCATGTCGAATTTTGTCAGCGCCAGATTTAAATCGTGGGTGGCCACAATCGTGGTGACACATCCCCTACGAAGTTCATCAAGGATTTCAAATAGTTTTTCCTGGGTGGTCAGATCCACTCCGTTAAAAGGTTCGTCCATTAACAAAATATGGGGTTCCTGCGCGAGCGCGCGCGCCAGAAAGGCTCGTTGCTGCTGGCCGCCGGAAAGATCGGAAATTGGCGTATCCGCAAGATCGGAAATTCCCATTTGGGCGATGCTGCGCATAGACACACTAATATCTTCTTTCTTCATCCTACTCAGCCAACTATTCTTTCCATATCGACCCATTAAAACGACATCTTTGACCGTAGCGGGGAATTGCCAATCAACTTCCTCTTTTTGAGGAACATAGGCCAGGCAGTCGCAATGGTGGCCCAGTGGGAGGCCGTGAATAAGTATTTTCCCTCTCCGAGTGGGAATCAGACGAGCCAACACTTTAAAAAGAGTGGATTTCCCGGCGCCGTTTGGGCCGATGAGCGCGACGCGGACCCCCTCGGGCAGATGGAAGGAGACGTCTTCGATGGCCAGGCTGCCGTTGTATCCTGCGTCGACATGCTCTAGTTCCAGCCAGGCGTTTTGCGGAACGGGGATTAGTTTCTCATCCGTCATCGAAGCGCCTCCACAATCACTGTAACATTATGCCTCATCATTTCCAAGTAAGTTGGCGCGATTCCGTTCGCCGGGGTAAGCCAATGAATATACAGGTCGCGGACGACGCGGCATCCGGCTTCAAGGCAGATTTGATCCGCGAGTTGCGTGTTGGTTCCGATGTCAAGAAAGATGGCTTTATCGCCGGACGACCGGATTTGCGTGGTCAGGTCCGCGATGTGGGAGGCGGAAGGTTCCGCATCGGAGCTGGTTTCGGGTGTGATGGCTCCGATTAATTGAAACCCGTATTCATCGGCAAAGTATCCCAGATCTTCATGATCGGTGATCATCAATCTTTGTCCGGAGGGGATTAATGCGACCTGGGTTCGGATCCATTGATCGAGCGCATCCAATTGGGACGAATACGCCGAGGCGTTTTGAGTGTAAACGTCACGGCCGGCCGGATCGAGCCGGATAAATCCGTCCCGGATATTGTCCACATAGGCTTTGACCAAAACAGGATCCATCCAGAAATGCGGATCGGTCGTCGCGGGAGTGGCCGTGCCAGTCAGAGCCGGTGATCCCAATCCGTAACCGCCCGTCCGGCCGGGGAGTCCCTGCGATGCCGTCACGACAATTCGGCTCCCGCCGACGTTTTTCAAGCCCTGAGCAAGCCACCCTTCCAGGCCGGCTCCATTGACGATCAGCATCTGGCTCGATGCGACCACGGCCAGATCCTTCGGGCTGGGTTGAAAATCATGCGGATCCATTCCGGAGGGGACTAAAGCGGAAACGGTTACGCGATTTCCGGCCACGTTCTGGGCGATATCGGCAATGAAATTTTCCGTTGCGACGACAGACAGCGCGGTGGAGGATGCGGTTTTCGCGCCGCATCCGGAACCCAATAGACAAAAAAGAAAAATCATGGAAAAACGGATGATTTTCTTCATCGAAGACTCCTTCGTTTCGATTTTGTTTTCTGACAGGTGGAACACAACCCGTGGAATTGGAGCAAATGCCCATGGATCACGAATCCGCTGCGGCGGGAAATGTTGGATTCCAGCTGGGTCAGATCATCCTCATGGAAATATTCGGCTTTGCGGCAGGAAGTGCATAACAGCAAGTGCTCGTGCCGGACCGTTGCGCGGAGAAACAAGCTGCAATCCTTGGACTGATGGATCCGGTGGATCAGTCCCAATTGCTCCATCCGGCCAAGGATCCGGTAGACGGTGGCCAATCCAAGGCTGGGGCAGTGCCGCCGGGCGGCAGCGTGGATTTCCTCCGGGGAGAGCGCCTTGCGGCTGGATTCAAACACGAGGACTACGGCGTGCAGCGAGGCCGTGGAGCGATGTCCATTCTCGCACAGTAGGGCGGACCACGAAATCAACAGTGCTGGATTTTTGCGTCATAATGTTATTGAGAATATTTCTCAATAATAAATCATATTATCAAGAATGTCAAATTGAACCGGGCGAACGGTTGAATAATCCTGTTCGTACGTCATGGATTCCCATGAACAAACTTTGCAGGGGAAAGAGTGATACACTTTTAATATCCGACGGAACCGCCGGAAGGAGAAACGGCATGAGACACTGGAATCTTCTTGTTGCGGAAGGGGTGGTTCTCATTTCTTTGGCGGGCTGCAATTTTCCAGGCACCGGCGGTTCAACCGTCCTCCTTCCCACATTGCCGTCGTTTCCATCCGCTGGAACCAATACCATCCCGGCGCACACTCAACCTACTTCCACCCCTTCACCCATTCCCTCGACACCTACGCTGACGCCAACCGTCAATCCGTTGGCCATTCCGCAGCTCTCCGTCGGATCCGCCGTTGATCTGACGTCCATTCAGATGCTGGACGCCCAAAACGGCTGGGGAATCGGCGGTCCGCATTCCAGTGGAAACTCCGGCCACGTGTTCCGCACCGCGGACGGGGGCGGATCCTGGTGGGAAGTCACGCCTCCGATGATCGCCTCTTCCGTGTCTGACGTCAATTCGCTGGGCGCAGTCGGATTCTTCCTTAGCACAACCACCGCCTGGGTGACGTATCAGTTCCCCGCCAACCCGAAAGTGCCGGCCAACCCGGTGGTCTGGAAATCGATCGACGGCGGAAAAACCTGGCAGGCAAGCGTTCCGCTGAACACGTCGGATCTGAACGAGGCCTATGTCGTTTCAAATATAACGTTCGCCACGCCGAGCGCGGGCTGGATGCTGATCCACGTCGGCGCGGGGATGAACCACGATTACGTCGCGCTCTACCGGTCGACCGACGGCGGAGCCAACTGGTCGCGGGTGATCGATCCATACACGGATGAAGGAATTCAGGGTTGCGTGAAAACCGGGATTATTTTCTCGGATGGATCGAACGGGTGGCTGACCGGAAACTGCAACGGCGTGGCCGCGGGCGCTCGGCTGTTTCAAACCGGGGACGGCGGCGCCACCTGGAATTCCATCGCGCTGCCCGCGCCGTCCGGGCACGCGGACGTATTTACGAACATGCAATATGCCTGCGGAATCCGCGCGCCGTTCACCCTCGCGGGTCAGATTTATTTGGGCGTGGAATGCATGGACATGAGCACCAATCCGGGAACCAGCGCCGATTTTCTATACCGATCTCCGGTGAGCGGCAGCGCGTGGACCTCGATGGCGTATCCCGGCGGCGATGTCCTCAGCCTGGATGGAAATCGAATCTGGGCGCTGGGAAAAGATATCTACCGTTCCGATAACGGCGGTAATACCTGGACCAAGATATCCTCCGTCACGTGGGACAAAGGGATATTTGATTTCGTCTCCTCGACGCTGGGATTTGCCATTGCGGTTAATGGTTCGAATTATGGACTGGTCCAAACCAATAACGGCGGCGCGCTCTGGGCGTTGCTGAACCCGGTTGTTGCCGCTCCGCCCGGAGCTTGAGTAAAGTCCGAATCTGCTTGGTGTTGAAATTGGCGTTTCGTTCCCAATGTTAAGAATTCCCATTACGGCGAAGGATCGGTCCCTCATTGAAAAATGCGCATTCCCAAGGTGAGGTTGGGCTTATAATTTTCTCAGCATGACCTCCCAGGAAATCCTCCTCCTCATCATTCTGGCTGCGGTATCGGTACTCCTTATTCAAGGCCGGATCCGGCCGGATCTGACCGGTTTACTAGCGCTGACCGTCCTCGGCCTGACCGGTTTGGTGACGCCGCAGGGAGCCTTCAGCGGGTTCAGCAGTTCAGCGGTCATCACGATCCTGGCCATCTCCATCGTCTCGGAAGGGCTGCATCAATCGGGAGTAACGAAATACCTCGGCCGGCAGATGTTCCGGCTGGCCAAACGGAGCGAGTCGCGTCTGGTGTTTGTCACCGTCCTTTCGGCGGCTTTGCTTTCCCTCTTCATGAACAACATCGCCGCGGCCGGAGTGCTGATGCCGGCGGTGATCGCCCTCTCGCGCCAGACCCGCACGCCGCCCTCGAAGCTGCTCATGCCGCTCGCCTTCGGAACGATTTTGGGCGGGATGGCCACGCTCCTCACCACGTCCAATATCATCGTTTCAGACGCTTTGCGCGTGGCGGGGTACCGTCCCTTCGGGTTGCTGGATTTTCTCCCGATCGGCGTGTTTGTCGTGGCGGGCGGGGCCCTGTACCTTACTTTCATTGGACGAAGAATCCTGCCCGTCCGGTACCCGGCCGGCCAGCTGGTGCGCGCCGAGCGCCTTCACGCCGAATTGGCCGGCTTATACGGGATCCGGAAAAACCTGAGCGAGCTGCAGGTTCTGGATGGCTCCTGCATGGCAGGGATCAACCTCAAAGAAGGGGATTGGGCGCGGCGTTTGGGAATCAATATTATCGGAATCTCACGCGCCGGCCGGATCACCTTCGCCCCGCGCGGGGACGAGGTCGTGCGGGTTGGGGATATTCTCATCGTGCAGGGCGAAGTTGTCCCATCGGAAGTGGAAATCTGCGGTTTGAAAATCCTGCCGAAGCAAAAAATTCCGAGGGAAGTGGCCGACGAAAATACCACCCTGGGCGAGGTGGCGCTCTCTCCGCGGGCCACTCTGGCCGGAAAAACGATGCGGGAGATCAACTTTCGCGATAAGCACCGCTTGAACGTCCTGGCCATCTGGCGCGAAGGGCAGCCGCTAACCGAGGGCCTGGGGGATATCCCGCTGCGATTCGGCGACGCGCTGCTGGTGCAGGGGAGTCCGATCAACATGCGCCTGCTTCGCGACGAACGGGATTTCATCCTCCTGGAGGAGGACCCGGATACGGTCTTGCAGCCCAGCAAAGCGAGGAAAGCCGCATTGATCATGATCGCCGTGCTTGGTATCGCCGCCGTGGGCTGGCTGCCCGTCGCTGAGATCAGCCTGGTGGGCGCGCTGCTGATGATCCTCACCGGCTGCCTGAGCATGGATGACGCCTACCGTTCCATCGAATGGAAGGCGATTTTTCTGATCGCCGGGATGTGGCCGCTGGGGATCGCCATCCGCTCGACGGGTCTGGCGGACTCGCTCACCAAATCCGTCCTGGCGGGATTGGCGCATTCCGGATCCGGCTGGTTGGCGATCGGATTGCTGGCGGGCGGCTTGTGCCTGGCCCAATTGCTGGGCGCCCAGGTGGCGTCGATCGTCCTCACACCGATCGGGCTTACGATGGCCGCCATCGCCGGCGCGGATCCGCGCGCGATCGGGATGGCCGTCGCCCTCGGCTGTTCCCTGGCGTTCCTCACCCCCTTGGGTCATCCGGTGAACATGCTGGTTATGGGCTCGGGAGGATATTCCTTTCGGGATTATTTGAAAGTGGGCGGTCCGCTGACGTTAATTATCCTGGTGATCATCGTCATCGGTTTGAAGGTCTTTTGGGGGATTTGAAATCATGGAATTTCCTTTCGAAGTTACCGCGCGGGATGGCCGAGCCCGAACGGGGCGGTTGCGAACCCCCCATGGTGAAATCCTCACGCCTGTTTTCATGCCGGTCGGCACGCAGGCCACCGTCAAATCCCTCACCCCGGCCCATTTGGAGGAATTGGGCGCGACCATCCTGCTGGCGAACACTTACCATTTAGCGTTGCGTCCGGGGGACGAGATCATCGCCGAATTGGGGGGACTGCATAAATTCATGGGCTGGCCCAAACCGATTTTGACGGATTCGGGCGGATACCAGGTGTTCTCCCTGCGATCGATCCGCGCCGTGGACGAAGAGGGCGTGACGTTCAAATCGCACTGGGATGGTTCCCTGCACCGGCTGACGCCGGAAAAAGCCGTTGCCATCCAGGAAAATCTCGGCGCCGATATCATCATGGCGCTGGACGAATGCACGGAGCCAGGGAATTACGAATACAACCGCGCAGCGCTGGAGCGCACCCACGCCTGGGCCAGGCGGTCATTGGAAGCTCAGCGGCGCCCCGACCAGGCTCTGTTTGGAATCGTGCAAGGGGGGATTTTCCGGGATCTGCGGGAGGAATCCGCGGCCTTCATCGGCGCGCTGGGTTTTCCGGGGCTCGCCGTCGGCGGGCTCTCGGTGGGGGAGAGCAAGCGCGAGACGTACGCGGTTTTGGAATGGATGGACGCCTGCTTGCCGGAGAACCGCCCGAGATATTTAATGGGGGTCGGCACGCCGGCGGACTTGGTGGAGGGAGTGGCGCGCGGCATGGATATGTTCGACTGCGTCCTCCCGACCCGCCTGGCCAGGCACCATACCGCCATGCTGCGGCATGGTCGGTTGAATTTGATGGGCGCAGCTTTCGCCCGGGACCCCTTGCCGATCGACCCCGCCTGTACCTGCTACACCTGCGCCAATTTTTCCCGGGCGTACGTGCGCCACCTGGTTCAAACCAGGGAGATGCTCGGAGCCACGCTCCTCACCATTCACAATATCTCGCTTCTCTTCCGAACTCGTGACGGACATTCGGGCCGCCATCGCCGGAGGATGTTATCATCGGTTGCGAGAAGAGTATCCATTCGACCCTTCCGGCATGACACCCCTGACATGAAACCTTTGCAGAAAATCTTCATCGTAGGATTGGGAATATGGTTGTCGGCGGCGGCCGCCAAGGCAACTCCTCCCATTACCATCCTGCAAGCCAACGCCAAGGTGGATTATCCATCGAAGATTGCGTTTTCCATCGATGCGCAAAGCGACGCGGAAATCCGGACAGCCGAACTGGAATACGGTTTGATCGGCCGGGATTGTTCTCCCGACATCATCGTCGCCATCCCCGGAACCTTTACGCCCAGCAAACAAATCCAATTAAGTTGGACCTTGAATGTTGCGGAATTGGGCAATCTGCCTCCGGGGATGAAAATTTGGTGGGATTGGCATCTGGTCGACGCGGACGGCAAGGAAATCCGCACCGAGAAGAAATGGGTCACCTGGATCGATTCGGTTCACCCCTGGACCTTCATTACCTCGGGGAACATCATCCTGCATTGGTATCAGGGGACGGAAGCGTACGCGCAGGACCTGATGAAATCCGCCGAAAACGCCCGGACGCTCCTGGTCCAGGATGTTGGCGCCTGGCCGTCTGCAGATATCAATCTGTATATCTATGATTCCAACCAGGCGATGAAAGATGCCCTGGTGGGGGAGCAGGCTTGGATTGGCGGATTGACGTTTGGGGAGAACCAACGCACGATCATGATCGGGATCGGCCCGGGCGAAGAGGCCTACGGGAAATCGGCCATCGCGCATGAACTTGCGCATGTCGCGGTGGACAGCATTATGGGCGGATGTTTCGCATCCATTCCGCTTTGGCTGAACGAGGGGATCGCCGTCTATTCGGAAGGGACTCCCGACCCGCAATATGCCGCGCTGATCAATCATGCCGTGTATACCGGCGAATTATTTTCCCTTCGCTCGATTAGCGCGGATTATCAGGAGATCGACGGTGATCCCAGCCTGACGTATGCCGAATCCCTCTCGGTCGTCCAGTTTCTGGTGAAGGAATACGGTCACGAAAAGATCCAAAGCATCTTGCAGGCGCTGGGAGAAGGCCACACCTACGACAACGCGTTGCAGTTGGCGCTAGGGTTGGACATGGACGGATTGGAAAGCGCCTGGCGAAGAAGCATCGGTGCGGATCCCTTGCCGATAAAAACCGTAAGCGCCAGTGCGACGCCGTTGACGCAAGGAACACTGCCGCCTTTCTCGTCCACGCCGGTGTATTCAACCCTCACGCCGACGGAGAGTGTTGTTCCTACCCCCACGCCGGCGCCGGGCATAGCGGGCGGCGCCTTTATCAGTCTGCTGGATTTTCCAGGCAACCTTATCGCTATAGGTTGCATCCTGACGTTATGCCTTCTCCTCTTATTCCTCATGGCGGGTCTTTTTCTTCTGCAGGTGAGGAAATCCGGCCGGGGAAAGGAGTAGAAGCCGGATGCCGGAAAACTATTTGCGAATCTTGAAAAAAGCGTTCGCGCCGGGATGGGCTGTGGTTCTGTTGTCCGGATGCCGTCTGGCATTTTCCCCGGCCACGCCGACGCTCCCGGCGACCCCGTCTCCCTCGCCGACGTTTACGCCCACGCCGATTTCCGCCAAAGCGTTTATGCAATCCGTTGCGGCGGATGCGGAGAATTATCCCCTGCGTTATTACTCGCCCGAAGGAGCGATTACCTTGGAGATTCCTTCCGGCTGGGTTTTCAACCAAAAGAAGGATTCCGGAGAGGAAGTCGATACCATTTCGGAAACCTATGGCGGGGATGTGGTTGCCGCTATTTATCGTTCGGCAGCCTCGTCCAAGGCAATCACCGCCCAACAGGCTTCGGATTCTTTTCTGAAATCGGATTGGATTACCGCGCGGCAACCGGAAATCGGCAGTCCAATGGAATTTGGATTCAATTCGGGCGATCCGGGGTTGAGACTCGACGGTACGCTGGTGCCGGATTCGGCAAACGGTATCCGGATGGATTGCACCTTCGTCGTCTCCGTCCGGCAAAATCATGCCTATCTATTGGTCGCCTATCCGAGCCGGGCCAAAAATCCCGTCTCCTTCCGCGCCGACTTCGAGAAATTCGCGCGATCCCTGAGCTGGGAAGAAACCAGCACAGCGGTTTTCGATAAAACCAATGCCCTGCAATTATCGAGCGGGGAACCCGACACCCTGGATCCCGCGCGGACGGCGGCGGATATGGACGGGGTTATCGGGGACTTGTACAGCGGACTGATCGCGATGGATGCGTCCCTCCGGGTTCAGCCGGCTCTGGCAGAGCGGTGGGACGTCACGCCGGATGGAAAGACCTACACTTTTCACCTGGCCCGCGGTGCAAAATTCCAGAACGGCCGCCCGGTGGATGCGAGCGATGTGATTTTTAGTTGGTTGCGCGCCGCCGGCCCGGACTTGAAATCCAACACGGCATTGCTCTATCTGGGGGATATCGCCGGGATGAAGGAGTACCATGAAGGCAAGGCCGACGGGATTGCGGGAATCCGATGGCTTGATCCCGAAACCATCCAGGTGACGCTGGTTGCGCCCTCAACGTCCTTCCTGGAAAAGCTGGCCTCCCCCGCCGCAGCGATTGTGGATCGGTACGACGTCAGGCTTCCGCACTGGGAATTGCATCCCAACGGAACCGGCCCGTTCCAGATGGTGCAGCGGGTACCGGAGCGGAGCATTCTCCTGGAACCGAATTCCAATTATTACAATTCGATTCCCAAACTGCAGTATTTGATGTATTGGATTTCCTCCAACCCCCAGGAGACATTGTATAAAAACAACAGGCTTGACCGAATGCAAACGGCGGAAGCGCTGCTTCCCCAGATCCTGGATCCGCACGATCCGTTATTCGGCAACGTGTATAAGCAACAACGGTTGTGCACCAATTTCATCGTTCTGAATAATTCCATTCCGCCGTTCGATGATCCGCTGGTCCGCAAAGCCTTCGAGCTTGCGATCAATCGGCCGATTTACACGGAAGTGACCGCCGCCCTGGGAGATTTGCCGGGATACGGAATTCTGCCTCCCGGGATGCCGGGATATTCCTCCGAATGGAAGCCCGATATGTTTGACCCCGGGGCAGCCAAACAGCTGCTTCACCAATCCCGCTATTTTCAGGCGTCGGGGCAGTCCACCGATATTCAACTGATTTTGCCGGCCGACGGGGTGGAATACTCTCCGATGATGGAATACCTGATCAACTCGTGGAAGAACAACCTGGGGATTAAAATCAGCGTCGAAGGGTTGAGCACGGAATCCTATCAGGAACGATTGCAATCCGGAGACTACGGTCCTGCGGCGTTGGAAAACCTTTGCGCCAGTTTTCCAGACCCGGAAAATTTCTACGATTTCCTCGTACGCGGTGATTCTGCGCGAAATCATTCCCATTACCAGAAGGAACAGATGGATTCTCTCTTGCAGACAGCCCGGACCGAGGCGGATTGGGCTCAGAGAATCGCCGATTATCGAAAAGCCGACCAGATGATTTATGACGATGCTCCGGTTATCGTTCTTTCCTATTCCGGGCCGGAATACGTTATCTGGAAGCCGTATGTAACCGGGTTTGTTCCGACATTAATCGGCGTTCCCCAGCACCAGTTTTTATGGATCAATCGCTAAATCCTTTCGCCTCTTCTTTTAAATAGGCAGGATTTAATGCCCCCTCACAATTTATTAATTTGATCTGACACGGAGGTCATGTTAGAATCTCATTAAGATGATTGGTGTTTGCGGAGATTATTTTTATGAATAGGAGTGGAATGGTAGAATATTTTGGGCTGGCCTTTTTCTTCGTATCCATCTGGCTGACAATTTACGGGGCAAACGCTTTGATTTTAGCGGTAATGTACTTTATTAAAAAAATTACGAAAAAAGATAAAAAAGCACTTATTTCTACTTTAAATTTTAAATGGCCCGAAGTGACCATTCAACTCCCCATCTACAATGAACCCATTGTCGTGCGGCGATTGATCAATTCCGCGGCAAGATTGAGTTATCCATTGGATAAATTAATCATCCAAGTCCTGGATGATTCGACGGATGGGACGACTTCGCAAGCCGAAGAACAGGTGGACTATTGGAAATCCCGCGGGAGGAGAATTTTCCTTATTCATCGTTCAGTGCGGTCGGAATACAAGGCGGGGGCACTGAGGAACGGTTTGGAGCAAACCTCCAGCGAATTTATTGCCATCTTCGACGCGGATTTCATTCCCCACAGCAACTGGCTGAAAAAAGCCCTGGAGCCTTTCTTCGCGCCGGATGGTCGATCGGTAGGCATGGTCCAAACTCGATGGGTGCATATTAACGAAACCCAATCGGCGTTGGCACGAGCTCAGGCGTTGCTGCTGGACGGACATTTTGGAATCGAACAAAGGGTTCGATCCGACGAAGGGCTGTTTTTTGGCTTCAACGGAACCGCGGGAATTTGGCGGCGGCAATGCATCCTTGACGCCGGCGGTTGGTGCGGAGACACGCTGTCCGAAGACCTCGATCTGTCCTATCGGGCCCAAACGAAAGGGTGGAACTTCCGATATCTCCCGGATGTCATTGCTCCGGCCGAGCTTCCGACCACGATGTCGGCCTTTAAAATCCAGCAATTCCGATGGGCGAAAGGAAGCATTCAAGCGGTTAGAAAAACCGTTCCACTCCTTCTAAAAGCTCCGGTCAGCCTGGGGAAAAAATTGGAAGGGCTGGTGCACATTACCGGCTACTGCGTGCATCCGCTGATGGTGTGCATGGTGCTGCTTTCACTCCCCCTCTCGCTGATTGGCAGGAACGCGCTGAAGGATCTGCCGATGGCGTGGTTGGGGATCGGTACCTTGGGCGCTCCGGTGCTTTTTGCCGCCGCGGAGAGCAGCCTGTATCCGGGTCATAGCTGGTGGAAGCGGTTTATCTGGCTGCCGTTGCTCATCATTTTAGAGACGGGAGTGGCCGTCTCCAATACTAAAGCCGTGATATCAGGTTTGCTGAATATCCACAGCCCGTTTCAACGGACCCCGAAAACGGGCGTGGGCAACGCGTCCGGGCGGGCGGGTCGTATCTTGCGGGAACCGGTCGCCGTCGATTCCGTCACCTGGATGGAAGTCGCGCTTGCTGTGTATGCCTTTATCGTGGTCCTGATCGATATTCACTATACCAATTGGTTCAATGCGGCTTTCCTTTCGATTTATTGCGCAGGTTTTACGTGGGTTGCGTTGGCCACTTTTTGGGAAGTTCTCTCGCCTTGGCTGATAAAGCCCCGCTCTGCGGAGCGATGGGACACTCAGATGGATTAGCGTTTTTTCCTCCCCGATCCAAGAGCGCGCCAGCCGGCTGCGATCTGCTGGAACGGTTAATTTCTCCAAAATCATCAGCATCGAAAAAAGTATTCCTCTCTGCCGTGTGTATCGCGGCATGTTGGGATGGAAAACCAAAACCCTCCGATGGTTTTTGGGATGATACAATCCGGAAGCTTCCGGATCAAGGAAGGTTCGGGCAGCGCGGCGAAGCCTGGTTTGCCTGCGCCGGTTTTGAGGAAACGATCAATTTTCCAAATGAGACTACGATCGGGAGTGGTGTTTTTCTGCCTGCTTTTGGGAGGCGGCTTTTCCGGATGCCGGGCCGCCGTGCGATCGCCGGAAGTGCCCGCCATTTTCCTTGGCGTCAGCCCGTCGATGGAACCATTGGCCCAAGGATTGGTCGATGCGTACCACGCCGCCTATCCGCAGGAAACCTCTTTTCAGGTTACCGTCGCCACTTCGGAAGAAAACCGCAGCGCCCTGGATCAGAATAAGGTGGCGGCCGTAATGCAATGGGATCCGCCGGATCCGCAAGATTGGACGGCAGCGATCGGCTGGACGGGAATCGTCATCGCCGTGAATTTGCAAAACAGCGTTACCAACCTTTCCTCCGACCAAGCAAGAAATATCTTTCTGGGTCTGACGGATCGTTGGGAGGACGTGGGGGGAGATCCCGCCGAGATCCATCGCCTGGCGTATGAGGCGGAGCAGGAGTTCGGGAATCTGTTTCAAGACGCTGTTCTCCATCAGAGGGAAACAGCCGGTAATGCGTTGGTCGTGCCGACAGCGTACGCCATGATTCGGGAGCTCCAGAAGGATAGATTCTCCATCGGGTACCTGCCCGGGTTCGACCTCTCCCGCGATGTCCGTCCGGTAAGCATCGATCACGTGACCGCGGAGTATGCCAATCTGATCTCTTCCAAATATCCCTTTCGGGCTCCAGTGTTTCTGATTGCAGGGAACCCCGTTCCGCCGGAAGTCTCGCGGTTTGCCGGTTGGGCGCAATCCGTGGGCGGCCAGTCAGAATTTCTCGCTATGCAAACCTGGGAGTAAACCGGCATGGAGAATCGAACTCATAAAGAAAGAATTCAGGCGGTGCTGGCTGGAAAAAGTCCCGATCGAATTCCGGTGGGGCTCTGGCGCCACTTTCCCGTGGACGATCAAGACCCGGAGATGCTGGCGGAATCCTCATTGGATTTTCAGAAGAGATATGATCTGGATTTGATCAAGCTCACGCCGGCCTCTTCCTACTGCCTGAAGGACTGGGGCGCGCAGGATCGATGGGAAGGCAATACCGAAGGCACCAGGAAATACATTGAGTATGTGGTTCAGCAGCCGCAGGATTGGGAACGCTTGAAGGCATTGGATCCCCGCGGCGGCTTTTTAGGCGCGCAGTTGCAATGCCTAAAGCTCGTGGTCGAGCGAGCGGGAGACACCACGCCCGTGGTGCAGACGATATTCAACCCGCTGGCGCAGGCCAAGAACCTGTGCGGCGACCGCACCCTCCGCCGGCATTTGCAAAGCCATCCGGACGCCGTGCGCGCGGGGTTGGATATCATTCTTCACTCTACACTGCGCTTCATCGAGGCTTGTCTTGAGCTTGGCATAGACGGGATTTTTCTGGCGGTGCAGCACGCAACCCCGTCCTTCTTCCGCGAGGAGGAATACCGGACGTGGGGCATGCCGGACGACCTCAAACTGCTGGCCGCGGCCGGAAACTCCTGGCTCAACATCCTGCACTTGCACGGCGAGAAGATTCATTTCTCCTTGCTGAGCGGATACCCTGCGCAGGTGATCAATTGGCACGACCGAGAAGCCGGGCCTTCGTTGAAAGAGGGATATGCCCTATCCGGGAAAACGGTGTGCGGGGGATGGAGACAGTGGGAGACGATTGCCTTGGGCGATGGGAACAAGGTGGAAGCGGAAGCCCGGGATGCGATCGCCCAAATGCGGGGGAAAAATTTAATCCTCGGAACGGGATGCGTCACCCCGATTATTGCCCCCGACGCGTGTTTGCGCGCGGCGGCGCGTCGCCGAACGGGATGATTTCACCTGGTAGCGTCCCGTCCCTGAAAGAAAAGAGGCGTTCATGACGGCGGAAATTATCGACGGAAAATCCATTGCCGAGAAAATTAGGGGCGAGGTTGCCGCGCAGGTCAGCCGGCGCTCGCAGGAAGGCGAACCGCCTCCCGGACTCGCAACCGTTCTCGTGGGCGACAACCCGGCCTCGCTCTCTTATGTACGGGGCAAACAAAAAGCGTGCCGTGAGGTTGGAATCGACTCGCAGGGATTCCACTTGGCAGAGGACACGCGCCAGGAGGTCCTGGAGAAATTGCTGGTCGATTTGAACACCGACCCGAAAATCAATGGAATTCTGGTCCAGCTGCCGCTTCCGTCGGGATTGGACGAGGAAAAGGCGTTGAGCTCGATCTCGATCGAAAAGGATATCGACGGATTTCATCCGGTCAATGTCGGCAGGCTGGCCATGAAACGCCGCGACCCTCTGTTCATCCCATGCACGCCGGCAGGCATTCTGGTGCTCCTGCAAAAGGCCGGAGCGAAATTTTCCGGCGCGCGGGCCGTGGTGCTCGGGCGTTCCAATATTGTCGGCATGCCGACCGCGCTGTTGCTCGTGCGGGAAAACGCAACCGTCACGATTTGCCACTCCCGGACCGAAAACCTCCCGGACATCATCCGCCAGGCGGATCTGCTGGTCGCCGCCATCGGCAAACCGAAATTCGTCCGGGGAGATTGGATCAAGCCGGGCGCAATCGTAATCGACGTCGGGATCAACCGGGTGGAGGATGCCGGCGCGAAGAACGGCTACCGGTTGGTGGGGGATGTGGATTTCGAGGAAGCGCGGCAAGTGGCCGGGGCGATCACTCCGGTTCCCGGAGGAGTCGGCCCGATGACGATCGCCATGCTTTTGAAGAACACGCTGAAAGCCGCGGAGATGGCCTCGAGAAATAGATAAGGCCATCCGCGCAGGAAAGTTTTATCCCGCTTTCGCGGGATGATGAATTCCCCGCACCTTGTCCCGCATTCCTCTTTATTAATCGAAGAATGCGGGGCTTGCTGCGCAGTTCGTGGGGGGTCGCATAGCTTGATACCGCGCAGCTTGCCGCACGTTCATTCATTCGTTCTTGCCCCAGAGCAAATCCCCGACTTGCCGGCTCGCACGCCGGGCGGTGGAGCGGGCGCGTGCCAGCAGGCGCTGAGCCCAGACGTAGCGCGTCGGCCTGCGGCCCCCCGCGGCGACCCATTTAACTACGGCGGAACCCCACGTCAATCCGGCGCCGAAGGCCACCAGCACGATGTGATCGCCGGCGTGAATGAGCTTGGCGTCGATGGCTTCGCACAGCGCGATGGGAATCGACGCGGCGGAGGTGTTCCCATACCGTTCGATATTAACGAAAAACCGATCCATCGGAAGTTCAAGGCCCTTGGCGGCCAACTCGATGATTCGCCGATTGGCCTGGTGAGGAATGACCAACCGGATGTCGTTCAGGGACAGGCCGGCTTTTTCCACGACCTCCAGGGTGGAGGAGACCATCGCCCTTGAGGCAAACCGGTATACTTCCCGGCCGTTCATCACGATGGTATGTTTGTTGTCCTCGATCGTCTCCAAAGAAGCGGGGAGGTGGCTTCCGCCCGCGGGAACAATCAGCAGATCCCCGCCGGAACCATCGGCGTGCAGTGCGATGGAAAGGATTCCTCCCGGCGTCTCGCTGGCTTGCAGGACCACGGCGCCGGCGCCGTCGCCGAACAGGACGCAGGTGGCGCGATCGTTCCAATCGATCAACCGCGAAAGCGTTTCCGATCCGATCACCAGGGCATTTTCATACGCTCCGCTGATGATCATTTGGGATGCAACGGACAGAGCGTAGACGAAACCGGAACACGCGGCCAGAATGTCGAAGGCGGCGGCCCGGCTGGCGCCGAGCTGATCCTGGACGATGCAAGCCGTGGAAGGAAAATGATATTCCGGGAAGCTCGTGGCGACGATGATCAACCCGATGTGCCGGGCGGGAATCCCAGCCACCGAGAGCGCTTTCGCGGCGGCTTCGAACGCGAGCGTGGCGGTGGACTCCCGCGGGCCGGCGATGTGGCGTTCCCGAATCCCGGTGTGGGATTGGATCCATTCATCGTTGGTATCCACCATCTTGGCCAAATCCTCGTTGGTCAGGATGTGGGGAGGAACGCTCATCCCCCAGCCGGAAATATGCGCGTAACGCGTCATGCGGCCTCGTGGGAAGAAGCGGCTGGAGCCCGGCCGAAAATCAGGGAAGCGTTGTGGCCGCCAAATCCGAACGAATTGGACATCGCCACCCGTAAATCTTTTTTCCGCGAGTGATTCGGCGTGTAATCCAGATCGCATTCCGGATCGGGCGTTTCGTAATTAATCGTCGGTGGAATGACGCCATCCCGGAGGGCCAGCACCGAAAATACCGCCTCCAACCCGCCGGCGGCGCCCAGGAGGTGCCCGGTCATGGATTTGGTCGAGGAGACGGCGAGGGAATAGGCGTGATTGGCAAAGACGTTTTTAATCGCCCGGGTTTCACTTTTATCGTTTAATTGCGTTCCGGTTCCGTGCGCGTTGATGTAATCCACGAAGGAGGGCGGTTGACCTGATTGGGCGAGCGCGGCCCGCATGCAGGCCGACGCGCCGGACCCGTCCTCCAAAGGCGCGGAAATGTGGTGCGCATCGTCGGTCGTGCCGTAGCCAAGAATTTCCGCAAGGATCGGCGCATGGCGGGCGTGCGCATGTTCCATTTCCTCCAGAACCAGGATTCCGGCTCCTTCTCCCGCGACGAATCCGTCACGGTGTTTGTCAAATGGTCTTGAGGCCCGCGCCGGATCGTCGTTATTTTTGGACAGCGCGCCCATCACGCCGAACCCGGCCAGAATGATCGGATGAATGGTGGCTTCCGCTCCGCCGGCGATCATCAGGTCGGCTGATCCGCGGCGGATGATCTCGGAGGCTTCCCCGATGGCGTTGGTTCCCGTCGCGCAAGCCGAGACGATCGAATGGTTGGGGCCCCTGGCTCCGAACAGAATGGCGATCTGGCCTCCGGCGCTGTCCGAAAGCATCATGGGGATGAGAAATGGACTGACGCGCTGCGGGCCGCTGCGTTGAAAGACGCCCACCTCGTTCAAAAGTGTGCCGATCCCGCCCAAACCGCTGCCGACCATCACACCAATTCGATCCGGGAATGGAATAGGCAGGGCGAGGCCGGCCCGCCGAACGGCTTCATACGCCGCCATAACGGCGAATTGCGTGTACCGGTCCATCCGCCGGAGTTCCTTGCGACCGATTATCGTGGAAGGATCAAATGCCTTTACCTCGGCCGCAATCCGGGTTTCCAACGAGGAAGCATCGAACGCAGTAATCCGGCCGATGCCGGATCGTCCAGCGCAAATATTTTCCCATGCCGTGTCGATATCATTGCCAACCGGGCTTACGCACCCGATGCCGGTCACCGCTATTCGTCTGGTCACAAATCCTCCGTAGCGGACGATTCTACTGCTTTTAGCGAATCGGTGGAAGATCGATCGAAAGGAAGAAACTTATGGAATTTGCGGTCGAAAAATGGATCGTTTATACTTGGTATTATCGGAAATCCGACCGGAGGGATGGACTCGCATGAAACCCGTATATTCCATTGTCGTGCCGGTTTTTAATGAAGCCGAAAATCTCTACGAGCTGCACCGACGGCTTTCCGCGGTGATGAACGAGCTTGGCGAAGCGTGGGAAGTGATTTTCGTAAATGATGGCAGCACAGACGGATCCTCCGATTTCCTTGATGCATTGAGAAAAAAGGATCGCCACGTCCGCGTGGTGGAATTTGTCCGGAACTTCGGGCATCAGATTGCGGCCACCGCGGGGATGGACACCGCGGAAGGCCAGGCGGTTGTCATTATCGATGCCGATCTCCAGGATCCCCCGGAAGTGATCCCGGAACTCATCGCTCAATGGAAGCAGGGCTACGAAGTGGTTTATGCGGTGCGATCCGAACGGGAGGGGGAAACTTGGTGGAAGGAATTCACCGCTAAGCTTTTTTATCGGTTGATCTACCGGATTACCGATGTGAAAATTCCGCTGGATACCGGCGATTTCCGCTTGCTCGACCAAAAAGTTGTAGCGGTCCTTCGGAATATGCGGGAGAGGCACCGCTTTCTGCGGGGGATGGCCGCCTGGGTCGGTTTCCGGCAAATCGGAGTGCCCTACCGGCGCCATGCCAGGTTCGCTGGGAAGACCAAATATCCGCTGGGAAAAATGATCCGGCTTGCGCTGAATGCCGTCACCTCTTTTTCCTATTTCCCGCTGCAAATGGCGACGTATTTGGGATTCATTTGCGCAGGGATTGCCGCCGTGGCCATCCCCGTCGTTATCGTCCTGCGCCTGACCGGATCCGGGGCTTTTTTCGGCCAGGCCACGACTTTAATCTCCGTCCTTTTCCTGGGTGGGGTGCAATTAATTTGCGTTGGAATTCTCGGAGAATATATCGGCAGGATTTACGATGAGGTGAAAGGACGGCCGCTCTATATCCGGCGCGAGGAAAAGAATGCCTTGCCCTCGCCGCCTGCGCAAAGAAAACGATAATCGTATTCCGCCTTCGAATTCCATGCGGGAGCGCCGTTCACGATAGCGAGACGCCTGCCTTCCCGATTTGATTTCCTCCAAGATATTGATAAAATAATTATCGCATCTACTCGGCCCAACTCAAGCTGGAAGGAATTTCACGGGATTGATGCCCGGTTTTTCTCTCCCTCATCGAGCCTTCGGTCACCTTCTCCCAGCATAGGCTGGGAGAAGGGCGGGATGAGGGAGAAGGCTGAATAGTTACTACTTATCCATAAATCATTTTCTGGACGTTCAAAAAGGGGGAGCCATGGTCCATTCAACCGATCTTGTTTTAATTGCCATTCTCAACAACCTGCGCGATTTTGATGTCATCCGCCTCTTGGGATGGTATCGGATTCCGCTCCGTCACGCTCCAAAAATCATTTCCATGGACGTCGTCGCTTTTTATCAAACGGCGGAATTCGGGGAGCAAAAATGGAGCATCCGCTACGCCGCCCGGGTTCAGGGCGTGGAAATGGTGAAGCGTTCCGATCTTTTCCAGGAAGATATTCACCATCCGCGCGCGCAGGAAGAATACTATAAACTGCAGTTGGGCCCGCTGGAAGTTCTCCCCCACGCCATCCTATCCCGGGTATGGCATCGAATCACCTTCTTCTATACTTCGGGCGACAAATTGCTCAGCGCGCGGGATATCCAGGATTTGGCAGTGTCTTCCTCCGACCGGGAGACGCTCTGGAACGCATTGCGGGAACGAACGGATCCGTTCGTTCCCGCCCGCGGCGATCCGAGAACCATTCCGTGGCCGGACGATTGGATGCCCCTCGCCGACTTGTTGGAGAAGGGCCCGGAAGATCAATGAAGGAGAAATCATCCTTCCAGAACTTTTAGCGTGACGTGTCTCTCGCGCGGCCCGTCAAATTCGGTCAGGAAAATTCCCTGCCATGGACCGAGCAGAATCTTGCCTTCATCCACGATAAGCGAAAGGGTGGATCCAACGAGCGAAGACTGAATGTGAGCCGGGGAGTTCCCCTCCTGATGGCGGTGTTCCGGATGAGCAGGAGCGGTTTGACGGTCCAGGGTTAATAAAATATCCGCGGAGACGCAGGGATCCCAATTTTCATTGAGGGTTAATCCGGCCGTTGTGTGGGACAAAAAGAGAAAGCAGATGCCGTTCCTTAGTCCGCTGTCGGTTACCTCAGCCTGAACGGAATCCGTGATATCCACGAACTGCCTTCGGGAAGTGGTTTTGACGGAAAGCGTTTTCAGGGGAGATGGATTTATCGGACTATCGCCGGTAGGTTCCCATCAGGGAGCCGGTATCGAGGATGTGGTTCCGAATCGCTTTTTGCACTGCCTCGGCGGCGAATCCGTCGCGCAAATCCAACATCCTATCCAGCGCAAATATTTTGAAAAAATACCGATGCGGTTTTCCGGGAGGCGGGTAGGGCCCGAAATAACCGGTTTCCCGCGTATCGTTTGTTCCTTGTCGGCCGACTCCGGGAAGGACGGACTCCGTCGGCAGACCTTCCGATAATTTTCCCACCTGGGGGGGAATGTCGATCAAGATCCAATGGACGAATGTTCCGGACGGCGCGTCCGGGTCCTCAACCAGGAGAACGAAACTTTTTGTCGAGGAGGGTGAGCCGGACCAGGATAGTGCAGGGGAAAGATTTTCGCCTTCGCCCGCATGCCGTTTAGGAATGGGACCACCCTCGGAAAATGCCGGAGACGCCAATGCCATCGACATAATGACCTCCCTCGAAAGACGGTGTCGTGCAAACGCTGCGGGAAATAAAAACGTATTTTTTACTTAATACAGCATTCCCCAATCCGCGGCGGCGTCCTCCTCCATCATCGACGGTTGCCATGCCTCCGCTCCCAATTCCATCATTACGGGAATGCCGAGAGCTTTCTCCGCCTTCTGCCTGGCGTTTTCCATCATGGCCGGTCCGTAGGGGCAAAATGGCGTGGTAAGGATCATGCGGATGGCTGCCCCGGAATCGTTTATTTCCACTTCGCGGATCAGCCCCAATTGAATGATGGTATACCCAAGTTCGGGGTCGGTAACCCCGGCCCAGGCTTCGCGCAGGGCTTTGGCCTTCTCCGGATTCAAGCGATCGGCCTGCCATTCTGTTTTGGAGGATGGAACGGGGTTGGAGTCACTCATAAGGAAGCGGGCGCGATGCGCCGGCAATGGAAAAAGTGCACGCCTCGGAACCGGATCGGATGCACGCGGTCCGTTCCACCGGTGTGCTCAGCGCGCGGGAAAAGATCGATGCGTCCAGCGCGCAGACTTCCGGGTGGTGCAGACTGATCTTGGAATACGGGCAGGCGAATTCCAGCAGCCGGTATTGATCCGGCCCGCTCTCTTCCACCTGCGCGATAAACCCATCTTGTGCGAGCAGCTGAACCAGCCGGTCAATTCGCCGCGGCCAAGGGAGCGGATCCAGTTCCGCTTTCCATTCTCCGGCAATGCTGGAAGCTACCTCCCGCAATAATTTATCCACCATTTCGGGCGGCAGGTTTTCGTTCAGCTGATCGAGAAGGAAGTTCGTAAATTTATAGTATTTGGATGGATTTCTATCCAACGCGGTTTCCGTCAATCGGTAGACCAAATGCGGTCGGCCGATCCCATGCCTTTCCTCCTTGCTCTCAATCAACCCTTCCGCCAGGAGAGAGGACAAATGATGGCGGACGCCGATATGCGTGATCCGCAGATCCTCGGCTAATTCAGAAACCGTCATATGGCCGTTGGTCCAAATCGTACGCAATATTTTTTCCCGAGTGTGCTCGACCGCTGCTACTATCATAATTATTCAAATTTTAAGCTAAAATTCGATATTAGTCAATTATTAATATAAATATATTAAATATTGACTACTAAATCCAATAAATGCTATACTCAATTGAATTTACTGAGGGCGATATGGAATCTACTTTGATTATTCAGGATTTACGTGTAAATGTTCAAGACAAGCCGGTATTAAAAGGTGTAAATCTTACTATCCGTCAGGGGGAAGTTCATGCATTGATGGGACCCAATGGAACTGGAAAATCGACGCTGGCCTATGCGCTGATGGGGCATCCTGGGTTTGCGGTTACCGGCGGAAAGATTACTTTTGATGGACGAGATATTCTTGGTTTATCCCCCGAAGAAAGAGCCAGGCAAGGTTTGTTTCTGGCCTTCCAATATCCGGTCGCGATTCCGGGCGTTTCGGTGGCCAATTTCCTGCGGACCGCGATTAATTCCCGTCGCAGGGCGCTGGATCCTCAGGATAAGGGGATTGCCGTTCCCGAGTTTCGCAAGCTGCTCAAATCCAAAATGGAAGCGCTTCAAATTCCGGTCGAATTCGGCGGACGATATTTGAACGACGGTTTCTCCGGCGGGGAGAAAAAAAGGGTGGAGGTCCTTCAACTCTCGGTGCTGCTCCCGAAAATCGCCATCATGGACGAAACGGATTCGGGCTTGGACATCGACGCGCTGCGAATCGTGGCTGGCAGCGTGGAAACGCTCTCCGGGCCTGATCTGGGAATTTTGGTGATCACCCACTATCAGAGAATTCTCAACTATATCAAGCCCCAGTTCGTGCACGTGATGTACGACGGGCGGATCGTGGAAGATGGCGGCGCGGACCTTGCGGTTAGGCTTGAGGAAACGGGTTATGAATGGGTGAAGGAAAAATACGGCCGGGCGGAGATATCCTGACATGTCGGCGGCGGGAAAACCCGATTGGGAGGGGTTTGGGGAGAACCAGGACGACTTTCGCGATCCGGAGGAATATCTTTATCGCGCGCGTCCCGGATTGCACCGGGATGTGGTCGACGAGATATCCGCCCAGAAGGGGGAACCGGAGTGGATGCATCAAATCCGGTTGAAGGCGTTCGATCATTTTCTGGAGCGGCCGATGCCCACCTGGGGCGGGAAATCTTGCGGATATCCGTTTTGAGGATATCACCTTCTATATCCGCCCCAGCGAACGCGCCAGCGCGACCTGGGATGAAGTGCCCGAAACCATCAAGCGCACGTTCGACCGCCTGGGAATCCCGGAAGCCGAACGCCGGCTGCTGGCGGGCGTCGGCGCGCAATACGAATCCGAAATGGTCTACCACAACATCCAACAGTTGCTTGAAAAACAGGGGGTGATATTTCTCAGCAGCGACAATGGACTGAAAAATTATCCGGATGTTTATCGCGAATTTTTCGGCACGGTGGTGCCGTACACCGACAACAAGCTCGCGGCGCTTAACACCGCTTTCTGGTCCGGCGGATCGTTTGTGTATGTTCCCAAAGGAGTCCATGTGGAACTTCCGCTGCAGGCGTACTTCCGCCTCAACGCGCAGGGAATGGGCCAGTTCGAGCGCACGCTGATTATCGTGGACGAGGGAGCCTCGGTGCATTACGTCGAAGGCTGCACGGCGCCGATCTATTCCCGCGATTCGCTTCACAGCGGCGTAATCGAAATCATCGTGCGGCGGGGCGCGCGGATGCGCTATACGACCATCCAGAACTGGTCCACCAACGTATTCAACCTGGTGACCCAACGCGCGATCGTCGAGGAAGAAGGGGTCATGGAGTGGGTGGATTCCAATTTGGGTAGCCGCTTGACGATGAAATACCCCTCCTGCATCCTCAAAGGCCGGGGCGCGCATGGGGAAGTGCTTTCCATGGCGTTCGCGGGGAAGGGCCAGCATCAGGACGCCGGCGCCAAAATGTTCCACGCCGCGCCGTTCACCACCAGCAAAATCACTTCCAAATCGATCAGCAAGGCCGGCGGGCGGGCATCCTACCGGGGCATGGTGAGGGTTTTACCAGGAGCAAAGCATTCCCGGTCCAAAGTTGTCTGCGATGCGCTGCTTTTAGATTCGGAGGCCCGCACGGATACGTATCCCACCATGGAAACCGACGAGAACACCGTGGAAATCGGGCATGAAGCGACCGTCAGTAAGATCGGGGCCGAGCAGTTGTTCTATCTTCGGAGCCGCGGCCTTTCGGAGGAAGAAGCCACCACCATGGTGGTGTCGGGGTTCATCGAGCCGCTGGTTAAGGAACTCCCGATGGAATATGCCATCGAAATGAACCGGTTGATTCAATTGCAGATGTCTGGAACCGTCGGGTAAATCATGGCCGAGAAATCAACGTCCACGCCGAAGGCAAATGCGGAGGCGGCGGGAGCTGTCGGCCTGCCGGTTCTCTCCGACATACAGGTGGAAGCTATCGGGCGCGAATTGGGGGAGCCGGGGTGGATGATCGATGCCCGGCGTTCGGCGTTGGGTCCGTACCGCCTAATTCCGATGCCTTCGCCCCGCGAGGAAACCTGGCGCCACAGCGACCTCCTGCAATTTCCTTTCGCGGACCTAACGCTGGAAGCGCTGGCGCTCTCCCGCAAGCCAAAGCGCGCGCCGTCGGCTTGGCTGCGGCCGGTGGCGGCGGGCGGAACGGGCGGGCGGATAGTGTTGGAAGATGGGTTGACGCGGGAAACGTCCCTGGCGGAAGGTCTCGTGCAGGCGGGAGTGGTGTTCATGCCCATATCGCAAGCCGCGCATGATCATCCGGAGCTCCTCCGAGCCTTGATGGGCAAGGTCGTTTCGCCGTCGGATGGGAAGTTTGCCGCGCTGGCTTCGATTATTTTTGATTCCGGTTTTATGCTCCACGTTCCCAAGGGCGTTCGCATCGATCGGCCGCTGCATGCTTCCCTATGGTCGTCGCCCGGGGGGATTCGCGCCGAACGCTTTTTGGTGAATATCGAGGAGGGCGCCGAGGCAACTCTGCTTTTCGAATGCGCCTCTCCGGAGGCAAGCGGTCCCGCTGCGCGATTGCAGATCATGGAAATTTCGGTCCACCCCGGCGCCTTCCTGCGTTTGTTTAATTCGCAAGCCTGGGGGAAAAACGTCGTCTCCATCTCGCAGGACAAAGCGTCGATCCGCCGGGATGGACGCCTGGAATGGGGATTTGCGCATCTTGGCGGCCGGTCCTCCAAAACGATCGCCGCGGTCGATTTAGCGGAGCCCGGGGCAAATGCCCGCTGGGCGGGATTCAGCTTATTGGGAAGCGGCCAACAAGCCAACCTTTCCTCATGGCAAAATCACCGGGCGCGGGAGACGACGTCGGATTTTCTGTACAAGCAGGCCCTGACGGAATCCGCGCGGTCGATCTGGAGGGGAATGGTGCGGGTGGATCCGGGAGCCGTGGGCGCCGACGGGTATCAGGCCAGCCGGACCTTGATGCTATCGGACCAGGCGAAGGCCGAATCCGTTCCCGGGTTGGAAATCCTCGCGGATGATGTACACTGTTCCCATGGGGTATCGATCGGGGAATTGGACCCCGAAGAAATTTTCTATCTTCAATCGAGGGGAATTTCGCTTGACGATTCGCGCCGATTGATGATTGACGGTTTTTTTGAACCGGTGCTCGAAAAAATCTCACAAGACGACGTCCGCCGACGGGTTCGCGGCATTCTGGAAGATAAATTGGAAGCCATGCGGCAGGCGCAGCTTCCAACGGATCAGCGCGGCCGGCTCGTCCCGGAAACGGGCGGATAGGGAGATCCTTCATGCCAATCCTTGTTTACTCCATTGGGGATATCGTGGAAGTGTTTTGCGACCACAAACACGGCGGCCGCAGGGTTCGCGATTGGGTCGAGGGTGTGGTGGTTCACGCCGACGAACGCATGACGGCGATCCAATTCCGGGTCGACGTGTATCTGACCGATGGATGGATGGTGCCGGACAGAATCCTGTGGTTCAACAAGGGAACCGAAAAAATACGGATCCTCCGAAAAGGTCGGATTGTTACGACCGGGAAAAGGATCACCGCCCCGCCGCAGCATAAAAAAGCAATCTCCGAAAAAAAGCGGATTGTCAAAACCTCGCCGCGCCATCGCCTGCCAACCCGGAAATGACGCGCGGAGCCGGTCAATGAAGGAAATGGCAACCCAATGATCGACCAGAAATCCGCCGATGCGGCAATCCCTCTTGATGTAAAAAAAATCCGCGCCGACTTTCCGATCCTTGCGAGGGAGGTCCACCCGGGAGTTCCGCTCGTATATCTGGATTCGGCGGCCACTTCTCAAAAACCGGAAGCGGTCATTGAGAGCATGTCCGACTATTACCGGAAACACAACGCCAACATCCATCGCGCCGTGCACACATTGGCCGAGGAAGCTACGAGCCTGTATGAAGAATCCAGGTCGAAGGTCGCCGCTTGGATCGGCGCGGAACGCCCCCAGGAAATCATCTTTACCCGCAACGCCACCGAAGCCATCAACCTCGTTGCCCAAACCTGGGGCCGCACCCGAATGGAAAAGGGCGACGTGTTGCTGCTGACCGAGATGGAACATCACAGCAACCTCGTTCCCTGGCAGATCCTCGCGGAAGCTCGGGAGCTGCGGCTCGAATTTGTGCCCATCACCGGCGACGGGCAATTGGATCTTGCCGCTTTGGAAAAACTTCTCGAAGGGAAGCCCAAGCTGCTTGCCCTGACCCAGATGTCGAACGTACTAGGCACGATCAACCCAATACGCGAGATCGTCCGTTCCGCCCACGCCGCCGGGGCAAAGGTGCTGGTGGACGCGGCGCAATCGGTTGCGCACATGGCGGTTGACGTGCGGGAATTGGACGTGGACTTCCTGGCGTTCTCTTCCCATAAAATGTGCGGCCCGACGGGGATTGGGGCGCTGTATGGAAAGCTGGACATTCTACGCGATATGCCGCCTTTCCTTGGGGGCGGAGACATGATCCGCAAGGTGATGTGGAGGTCGTTCGAACCGAACGATTTGCCCTATACCTTCGAGGCCGGTACACCGCCCATCGCCGAGGCGGTGGGCTGGGGCGCGGCGATCGATTATCTCAAACGGATCGGCATGCCCGCCATCCAGCGGCACGAGCAGGCCGTCACGGAATATGCCATCCGGCGGATGCATGAAATTCCGGGAGTGACGATCCTCGGACCGGACGCCGAAAAACGAGGAGGGCTGGTGGCGTTTACGGTGGAAGGAATCCACCCGCACGATATCGCTCAAATCCTGGATTCGGTCGGGGTGGCGGTTCGATCCGGACATCACTGCACGATGCCGTTGCACGAGAAGCTCCACTTGCCGGCCACAACCCGGGCGTCGTTCTACCTGTATACACTGACCGAGGAAATCGACGCACTCGTCAAAGGGTTGGAGAAAGCTAGAAAGTTATTTGCGTAAGTCTCCGATGGATGATCTCTACCGGCAGCAGATAATCGACCGCTACAAACACCCGCTCAAACGGGGCGTACTGGATCCGCACGACCACTCGTACGAGGATGAAAATCCGCTGTGCGGGGATCGCCTCCGCATCGACTTGCGCACGGACGCGACGGGCAGGGTGACTGAAGCCGCTTTTTCAGGCGATGGTTGCGCCATCTCGCAGGCTTCGGCGGATTTGCTGACGGAGTATATCGAGGGAAAGTCGCTCGAGGAAATCCGGTCGCTTTCGAAGGAAACGATCCTGGACCTATTGGGGATCGAACTTAGCCCCATCCGGCTGAAATGCGCGTTGCTTTCATTGAAGGTTTTAAAGGCGGGAGCATACGGTTTGGATGAGGCACGCAAGATCGAATAGCGGTAGATGCGGAAAAAGGCATAAACGTCTGCATGCCCCGAGTGACCTCGGTCGAGGTGTCTTCTCTCGACGATCGCTTAATCGAGCGTGGTAAAATAACCGGCTGTTCGTCCAGTCCTATGACCATAGATTGAAAGGAGCAATAGAACCATGCCCGCAACCAGCAAGAAGAAAGCAACGGTAAAGCGTCCGAATAAGGCCGTCAAGACCGCGGCCGCAAAATCCAAGAAGTGGGTTTATTTATTCAGCGAAGTCGCCCAGGCGGAGAAATACGCCAAATCCTGGGATGGCGTGCGCGGACTACTTGGCGGGAAAGGCGCGGGGCTAGCCGATATAAATCGCGGCGGCTTGCCCGTGCCTCCCGGATTCACCGTAACCACCGAGGCGTGCAACGCCTTCCTCGCGGCCGGAGAAAAATTCCCCGCCGGGATGTGGGATCAGGAAGTGGCTGCGCTGAAGCAGGTGGAAAAAACCACCGGAAAGAAATTCGGCGACCCGAAAAATCCGCTCCTGGTCTCCTGCCGCTCCGGCGCGAAATTCTCCATGCCCGGGATGATGGACACCGTCCTGAATATCGGGTTGAACGACGAAACCGCGCAGGGCATGGCGGCCCTGACAAAAAATGAACGGTTCGTCTACGACGCGTACCGGCGCCTGATTCAGATGTTTTCCTCCGTGGTGATGGGCACCCCCAAAGATGATTTTGAAAAGGTGCTCGAGACCTACCGGCACAAGCGCAATGTAACCAATGACGCCGAACTTCCGGTCGAAGACCTTAAGGCGATCACAACCGAGTTCAAGAAAATCGTACGGTCCAAAACCGGACGGGATTTCCCATCCGATCCGATGGAGCAATTGAAGCTGGCCACCGAGGCCGTCTTCGAAAGCTGGAACGGCAAGCGGGCCATCGATTACCGCAAAGCCGCGAAGATCGCGGACGATCTGGGAACCGCGGTTAATATCGTCACCATGGTATTCGGCAATATGGGCGACGACAGCGGCACGGGCGTGTTGACCACCCGCAACGTTTCCGACGGCATCAAAGCCATCGAAGGCGATTTTCTCATCAACGCCCAGGGCGAAGACGTGGTTTCCGGGACCCGCCAGACGATGCGGATCGGGGAAATGAAAACCGTCATGCCCAAGATCTATGCCCAATTGGAGAAGTACTGCCAGCGTCTGGAAAAATATTACCGCGAAACGCAGGATATCGAATTCACGATCGAGCGCGGCATCCTTTGGATGCTTCAAACCCGCAACGCGAAGCGCACCGCTCAGGCCGCGATCCGGATTGCGGTCGATATGGCCGGCGAGAAATTAATCACCAAGGAAGAGGCGGTTTGGCGCGTGCAACCCGAGCACGTGGATTTTTACCTGCACCCGCAGTTCGAAGCCTCCGAGAAAAAGTACGCGGCCTCCCGCGGCGATTTGATCGCCACCGGGCTGAACGTCTCGCCCGGGGCCGCCGTCGGCCAGATCACCTTCGACGCCGACAGCGCGGAAAGCAAGGCCAAGAAAGAAAATATGTCCGTCATCATGGTCCGGCCGGAAACCACGCCCAATGACGTGCACGGCATGCTGGCCGCCAAGGGAATTCTCACCAGCCGCGGCGGGCGGACCTCACACGCCGCGCTGGTCGCGCGCCAGTTCGGAATCCCGGCGGTGGTCGGGGTAGCGGCGATGGAAGTGGACGTCGACAAACGACAGTTTACCGTAGGGGGGAAAATCTACCGCGAAGGCGACTGGATTTCCGTTGACGGCACGACCGGCGAAGTGTTTGCCGGTAAGATCAAAACCGCCGACCCGTCCTTTGACGATCCGAATCTGCTCAAACTGCTTTCGTGGGCGGATGCCATTCGGAAACTCGGCGTGTGGGCGAATTCCGATTACCCGCGCGACGCCCGCCGGGCGCGGAATTTCGGCGCGGAAGGGATCGGACTATGCCGCACCGAGCACATGTTCTTCGAAACCGAACGGCTGCCGATCGTCCAGAAGATGATCCTGGCCAAAACCAACGAGGAGCGCAACGCGGCGCTGGACCAGTTGCTCCCGTTCCAGCGCAGCGATTTTGACGGCTTGTTCCGGGCCATGGACGGTCTTCCCGTCACTATTCGTCTGATCGACCCGCCCTTACACGAGTTCCTGCCCTCGCTCACCAGCCTGATCGAGGAAGTAACCACCCTGCGGATTAAAAACGACAACCCCGGGCTGTTGCAGGAGAAGGAAAAATTGCTCGCGGCCGTGGAAGGCATGCATGAGGACAACCCGATGCTGGGACTGCGCGGCGTCCGCCTGGGTATCCACATTCCTGCATTAACTCGCATGCAGGTAAGGGCAATTTTCGAGGCGGCCTGCCAGTGCACCCGGCAGGGCGTAAGCGTTCACCCCAAGGTGATGATCCCCCTGATCTCGCACGTCAACGAGCTGCGCCTTCAGCAAACGGCGCTGGAAGAAGAGGCCCGCAAGGTGATGCAGGAGCAGGGGATTACCATCGAATACAAATTCGGGACGATGATCGAAATTCCAAGGGCCGCCCTCACTGCCGGCCAGATCGCGGAGATGGCTCAATTCTTTTCCTTTGGAACCAACGATCTTACCCAGATGACCTACGGGATCTCGCGCGACGACGCGGAAAAGGGCTTCCTGATCGAATACATCGGGAAGAAAATCCTTTTGGAGAATCCGTTTGCCTCCATCGATGAAGACGGCGTGGGCAAGCTGATGGACATGGCGGTGCGCGCGGGCCGTGCGACGAGGAAGACGCTGGACGTGGGAATTTGCGGCGAGCACGGGGGCGATCCGAAATCCATCGGATTCTGCCACCGGATCGGGCTCAACTATGTGTCTTGTTCTCCCTTCCGCGTTCCGATTGCACGTCTGGCGGCCGCCCATGCCGCCATAGCCGAGAAAATGGGGGAAAAGGAAAAGTAAGGCGAAAGGAACGGATAACCAACAGGCTGCAGATTTTTCTGCAGCCTGTTTTTATTAACAAGACCGAGGCGGTCTATAGATCGCCTCGGTCTGCGGAGCGAGTTTACCAGCCTTCCAAATACGTCCGCCACTCGGAAAAATCGTCCAGATAATGGCCGAACAGATACAGGGCGGATCGGGGAGGTTCGCGGGGAGGCGTCCGAAGGCGCATGTGAGCCTCGTCCAGCAAGCGTCCGCCCTTATTTCGGTTGCACGGCGGGCAGGCGGCCACCAGGTTTTCCCAGGCATGCGCGCCGCCGCGGTAGCGGGGGATGACGTGATCGACCGTGAGATGCAGGGTGCGCCTTCCGCAATATTGGCAGGTGTAGCCGTCCCTCCGGAAGATTTCCTTTTTAGAGAGATGCGGGAAGGGCCGCGGAGGGTGAATCATTTTCTGCAACTGGATGACCGAGGGGCAGGGGAGGGACAAGCGAACCGTATGGACGTAACCACGGCCATTAATGACCAGGCGGGCTTTTCCGCCAAGGATCAGATGCAACGCCCTCCGCGTATCGCACACGTGCAGCGGTTCGTAATTGGCGTTTAATACCAGAACCGGGGTCTTCATGGCTCCTCAGGAATTTTCGGGAGTATAGCACCGGTCGGGCGGGAGGCGCAAGTTTCTCGCGCTTCCGCAGTCCACGGTTCCCGCTTTTGCGGGATGCAGAATTCTTTTCAGCATACCGCGAAAATAAACGAGTAAAACGATTTGTGATACTGCGTGACCAGCCGAGAGGTTATTTTTCATCGAGCAATGTCCGCCGCAAGAACAGAATCTGCGCAGGCAGTAGAGATAAAGCGGGCGGCACGGGTAGAAATGGATCCAATAGTGATTTTTCTGCACCGCGGCTTGAATTATTTTTAAAGGATCAACCGGAATAGGAACTTCTCAGGGAGAATAGCCTGGCTTCGGCCAGGCCAGGGTTTCGATCCAATGCGTACAAGCCGCCCACTCCCTCCACCGCCAGAGAGGCCGAAATACACCCATGGAGCGCCGATTCGACCGGATCATAGGATTTGTGCCAGGCGACCAGGAACCCGCCGCAAAAAGAATCTCCGACTCCGATGGGATTTATTATTTCCGACGGATAGAACGCGGAGAAGTGCATTCGTTTGGAATCGGAATCAAAGACCGTGACGCCCGTAAGTTCTTTCTGGATTAAGACGATTTTCGGCCCAAGCTTCGCGATGAACTCCGCAATCTCCGCGAGATCCATAACGGTCGTGGGAAAAAGTTTTCTCACGCTTTCTTCCTGGGCAAAGAAAACGTCAATTCCATGCAATAATTGCCCGATCTGCGGAAGGTTCGACGGCAAATACATTCCTTTGGAGGGCGATAAGCAGATCGTCCCGAGGCCAAACTGCCTGAGCGCCACGGTTAAAGTAATCTGGCTGAGATAGTGGCACGGAGCGATATACGCGGCCCTCGCCTGGCGGTAGTCCGTTGGAATATCCTCTCTGCGGATAGCGATTTCCGGAAAGTATGAGGTTTGACTTTCTCTGATGGAGGGAGGGGAGTAATCCAACAATTCGGGAGGGCAAGGAATATTCCGGCGCGCGTAGTATTTGATCGGATCCCAGTCGATGCCTTGATCCCACTGGTCGTAACAGTAAAACCCTTCGATGGGTTGTTTATGCGGAATTACGCGGATTCCGCGCGTATCCAACCCTTTCGCGCGGATGGAGGCCAGGAGGTTCTCCGGAAAATTTTCGCCGACCCTCGCGACCAAACCCGGAGGATCAGGGGTCCAGATTTTCGCGCCCGCGCCCGCATACAGGCAGGGCCCGCCGAGGAGATGCGAATATTGCTTCCCATCCGGAGTCAGAAAGTATTCGATCCGCAACGGTCCCGCCATGATGATCTGGGGAGTTTTTTCGGGAGCGGAGTTTGGCGTCATGGTTTTGTGTTCGGAGAAAATTTCCGGCTTTCCATCTTGCATCCGTCAACCCAACCGCGATATAATGATGAAACGTTATTGAAAATCCCATTCCTTCGCAGTTCCCAGGCATTCCGTTTCGCCATCAGATATATTATAAACTCATGACGCCGGCAAAGGTTCTCCTGATCGAATCGGATCGCACCACGGTTCCTTCCCACAGCTCCGCATTATTAAAAAAGGGGTTCGCCTTGCTGGTGGAAAATTCCCCCGGCAAAGCCGCCGATCGCGCCCGAGCGACGAAGCCGGACGTGGTAGTCCTGGACGCTATCTCCTTGCATACCTCCGGATTGCGGCTCTGCCGCCATTTGCACAAAGAGATCGCGGATTGCCCGATCGTCCTGATCACGCGCGCGATCCTTTCCAACCCGGCGGATGTCGGTGCCAATTGCGTTCTGGTGCCGCCGTTCACTCCCCGAAAACTACTCAACGCCGTCCAACGCCAGCTGCCCAGCGACGAGGATAGCTGCATTCAAGCGGGACCGATCCGCCTCAACACGCGGCAGAGAAAAGTGGCGTGCGGAGGAAGGGAAGACCAGGTGACCCCGAAAGAAGCGCGGCTCCTGGAAATTTTCCTGCGCCATCCGGGAATTCTACTGACCAGGAAATTCCTGATTAAAACGGTGTGGGAGACCGATTATACGGGCGATACCCGGACTTGTAGACGTTCATATCTCCTGGTTGCGCCAGATTCTAGAACCGGACCCGTCGTCGCCGCGGTATTTAAAAACAATCCGCGGGCAGGGATACCGGTTGGAAATCCCCGACGCGGCCAAGAAATAATCCCCCGCGGTTACTCCACCGCAAGCTCAACCGATTTCTGCAGGGCGACGACCGAACCATCCGAACACACGGCTCGGATGCAGATTTGATATTTTCCCCGCCGCGGATACCGATGGATCGCGGTCAGTTCCGGGGAGCCGCTTCTCCACGGCCGGGCGGATTGAAAAGTGCTGTGGAAAATCTCCCCGTGAAAATCAAAATCCACTTCCCAGTAATCCAGCGAATCCGGAAAACCGTTCGGCGGACAGGGATCGATCCCTTTCAGTCTAACTCGGACCTCGCGCCTATCGGCCTGAACGCCGGCCCGGATCCGGTGCCGGGAGGACGAAAGCATGGTTGGAGCCGGAAACGATTCGACCGCGTACGGCGCGGCTTTGGCCAGAGAGAGCCTTCTCTGGCAGATGGAAATCGATTGCAATAAACTGTCGCAGCCGATCCAACGGCGGGAAAGGGAATCGGCCACCCGCAAGGTTGTCCCCGATCCGCAAAAAAAATCGCCGATGAGATCACCGGGATTGCTGGAAGACGTCAGGATGCGTTCGAGCAGCGCTTCCGGTTTTTGGGTCGGGAAACCGGTCCGTTCGCTGTGCAGACGGGCGATCACCGGAAAATACCACCAATCTTCGGGAATTTTTCCACGGCCCAGATCGGGGCGCTTTCCGAATCCGGCTTTGGAAGAGGAGGCGAAGGTGCGAATCGTGCTCGGATGATAGGGAACGCGCACGCGATCGGGAAAGAAGCTCGGCTTTTTCCCCTTCGCGTACGCAAGAATGGTATCGTGTTTGCGGTTGAAATACGCTTTTACCGGCGAGGGGCCGTGGTAGACCCAGATGATCTCGTTTATAAAATTGGAGGGACCGAAAACCTCATCCAGCAGAATCTTTGCAAAGTGCACCGCTCTCCAGTCCAGATGGAGATACAACATCCCGCTGGGCGCCAACAGCTCATGCATGCGCAGCAATCGCGGGTAGAGCATGGAAAGATATTCTTCCAGCGTGTTCCACGAATCGCTATATCCGGAGCCCATTTTCCAGCTCTCGGGCCGGCGGGAATCTTCCCCGCTTCCGATGCGCCGCAGAAACCCCTTCCCCGTGGCAAACGGCGGATCGGCATAGATCAACTGAAAGCTGGCCCGCTGCTCCCGCAGGAGTGCGTCCATCACCGGGAGGTTGTCGCCCCAGATCAGTCGATTCTCCGGCTGGGCGGCGCCCTTGCGTGAACCTCCCGATGGGTACACTTCCATCTTCCTTTCGAGCGTAAGCGTGCTTGCAGAGGGGAGGTCTGCTTTTCCCTGCCACTCCAGATGGATGGAAGTTGATTTCATGATTGGCTGCCAGGTGGAGCGTTGACGGGGTCCGGTTAAAACAAGCCCCGCGCTTCCGGACTACATGGCTGCGGGGGATTCTATCCCCAACAAGCGCAGGCTATTGGATAAGGTTTGTCTGGTCGCCGCAACGATCGCCAGGCGCGTCCGGCGGATTTCGGGTTCCGCTTGCAGGACGGGGCAGGCGCCGTAAAAATCCGTGAATGCCTTGGCTAGAAAGTAGGCATAGTTGGCCATATGCAGCGGCTTGTATTCGTCCGCGGCGTGTTGCACTTCCTCCGGAAAACGCGCGATCCATTCGATCAACGTGATTTCCGCCGCATGCAAATCGTAATTCGGCAGCACGGGTTGCGAGGCGGTTTCGGCCTTGGCGAGGATGCTTCCGGCGCGGACGTGCGCATATTGGATGTAAGGGGCCGCTTGTCCGTCGAAGCTGAGCGCCGATTCCCAGGAGAAGACGATTTGTTTGGTATTGTCGACCGAGAGCATTACGTACTTGAGCGCGCCCAATCCCACCTGCCAGGCCGTCTTTTCTCGTTCGGCGCCGGCCAGATCCGGATTCTTTTCCGCGATGATCGCTTGAATCCTCGCCTGGGCTTCCTGCACAACGTCCAAATAATAAACCATGTTCCCTTTGCGGGACGACATGGTGCCTTCCGGCAGGGTGACGATCCCGTACGCCAGGTGATAGCACTTCGAAGCCTGGGGGAAACCCCATAGCTCCAGGATCTTGAACGCCTGCTGGAAGTGCAAACTTTGACGGTAGTCGACCACGTAGATGGACCGGTCGACGTGATATTGCTCGAATTTTATTTTCGCCAGGGCCAGGTCTTTGGTGAGATACAAGCTCGTTCCGTCGGACCGCAGGATGACGGCGATCCGGTAGGTTTCCCGGGTCAATCCCAATTTTTCGTCGATCCGAACGATAACCGGTCCGCCGGTGGGGCGTTCGTCCTCGGCGATGTTGCGGGCGATCAATTCGTCGACGATGGCTTTTCCCGGCTCATCCGCATCGCTTTCGTAAAAATAGACGTCGATCGGAATGTCCAGTTGTTTGAGGATTTCGTGGAGCTCGTCCAAACTCCATTGGCGGGTCCGTTTCCAAAGTTCGCGCACCCGTAAATCGCCGTCATCCCACAAGTGATAGAGATCCCGGACTTCGGCTTCATAGCCCTCGCGGCGAATCCGTTCCGCGTCGGTCTCGTCCGGTTTGGGTTCCAGCAGCGAAGACGCCTCGGTGTAGACTTCCCCCAGCCAGCGCCCACGTTCGAGCACGTCCCGGGGTTCCTCTCCGGCGTGGAATTTCTGATAAGCCCACATGCAGCGGACCACGCCCAAGCCGATATCCCCCGGGTAGGAAGCCCGAACCGTCTCGAAACCGGCGAATTCCGTGAGCCGCGCGAGTGATTCCCCCAACACCGCGTTGCGAAAATGCCCTATGTGAAACGAGTGGTGGGTATTGGGTTGGGCGTATTCCACCATCACCCGTTCGCCCTTCGGTGATCCCCGTCCATAATCCGGACCATCGGTAAGAACCGTTTCCAGGACTTTATGAACGTATCGTTTGGTATCAAAAAAAATATTGACATACCCGCGCGACGCCTCGACGCGGGAAAATCCTTCCGGAAGATGGATTCCGGCCGCAATCTGCTCGGCCAGTTCCTGGGCCGTGCGAGCAACGGGCGCGGAACTTTTCCCGGAACGCATGAGGAACGCGGCGGCTTTCAAGCAGGCGGAGGTTCCCAACCCCCATTGATTGACGAGTGGGATGGATATCCAGTCGACCGACGCAGGGTCCGTTATGCCCCGGTCGGAGAACGCGGAGAGGATTTGCCCGCCAATGGATTGAATCGCGCTGTCGAATATTCTCATGAGGCCGTTTGGGGTCCCGTCAGACGGGAGGGGACCGCCGCCGCGAACGAAAGCCCCCGGAGCCGGGGGCTAAGATAGTCAATCAGGAGCGTCTATCCAATTCTGCATCAGGTCTTGGATTTCTTCTGCGCTTTCATGGAATTCAATTCCCGGAGGAGTTGGCTCTTCCGGCGGGCGGCATTGTTCTTATGAATCACCCCTTTGGCGGCCGCTTTGTCCAATTCCCGGATGGCCAAGAGCAAGGCGGCTTCATCGCCCTTCGCTTGGATTTGTTCCTTGGCTTTGGAGACAGCCGATCGGGCCCGGCTGCGGATGATCCGGTTGCGAACACGTTTTCTGTCATTGCTGCGGATGCGTTTGATCGCGGATTTTATATTCGCCAAAATATCCTCCTGGGAAAAGAATGGCGATGTATTATACCTTCTCCAATAATTCCGTGTAAAGGCTGCGAATCCGCCCGGCCGGCGCGGAGCGTTGCCGGGGCAACCGGTTTGACACACCGGTATCCGCCGGGTAAACTGCAATTCCCCGTCGACCGCTTCCCGAGCCGTCTCTTTTCGCCCTGGAGGAACCCGGATGCGGTTTATGGGTTAATCCTAACAACCGTTCGCGCGACAGGAGAATTTCGTAATATGTTCTGGTTCTTGTCCGTAGTCATTGTCCTCATCGGATATATTCTTGGATCGATTCCCAGCGGCGCATGGATCGTGCGGATCGCCACCGGCAGGGATATCCGCAATATCGGCAGCGGCCGCACCGGAGGCACCAATGCCATGCGAGCCGGGGGATCGCTGGCCGGTTTGGCCACCGGTGTGCTTGATGTGTTGAAAAGTTTTCTCGCCATACAGCTTTGCCGGTGGATCCTCCCGGGGAATTTTTTGCTGGAAGCTCTGACGGGGATGGCTGCCGTCCTTGGACATAATTATTCCTTGTTCCTTGTGGAATGGAAGGATTCCAAAATCGGAAAAATTCCTATTTTTCACGGGGGAGCGGGCGGGGCTCCCACGCTTGGCGCGGCTACCGCTTTCTGGTTTCCCAGTTTGTTCATCGTCCTTCCGGTAGGTTTGCTGGTTTTTGTCTTCATCGGGTATGCGTCCGTTACCACCTTGGTAGGCGGACTCACCGTGTTCATCATTTTTACCATCCGCGCGGCGCTCGGTTACTCTTCCAAATGGTATGTGGTATTCGGCGGAGTCACTTTGTTTTTGCTTGCCTGGTCGCTGCGTCCCAATATCGTGCGGCTGTTTAGCGGAACGGAACGCGTCGTGGGATTGCGGACTTGGATCCGGCGGGACGATAAACACCCGCCCGAATAGGGGTCAACGACCGAGCGCAAGGATCAGGATGATGACGGCCAAGCCGTCGATGAAGAGGTATTCGAGGACGACCGAACGGTAGTTTTTCTCCTTGACCCGGGCCTGGGCGATGCCCACGCACGTGTGCGTGGCGAGGGTCAGCAGCAGGCCGAACGTCACCGAGGACAGCGGAAGAAAGAAGAGGGGGAGAGCCAACTCCGAAACCAGTAACCCGATCCCCAGCGGGAAATACCGATTGGCGGAGAACAGCGGACCGGAGAGGTCCATCAATCGCATCGCGATCGCCCAGACCAATATCGCGATCAACGGGAGCGCAAACGCCAAACGGGATTCGCTGGCGTGAAGCGCGCTCAGGATGATCGCCAGCAGCGTTAATCCCAGAATATTCAACCCCACGGCGGCCAGGTCGTAGTGCGCTTCTTCGCGATCGATGACGAAATATTCACCCACGACGCTCAAGGATAATAACGCGGTCACGGCCGTGAGCCCCAGCCACCATCGGGGCCCGGAAGGGAAGAGGCTCATGGCGGCACTGCCTCCCAGCGCAGCCATGCCCGGAAGAATCCAATGACGCACGGTGGAATATTTTCTAGCCTGCGGTCCGGCCAGAAGGGGATGGGAACGGAAGATATATTCCGATCCGACCACCACCAGAAGCGCCAGCAGCAGCATAAACGGCAGCCGGCCGTTGATTTCAACCGCCCATTGGACGTTTCCCACCGTCAGCCGGAAACCGCGGCTGGGGATATCCACAAACCTTGAAATGGCGTTCACGAGCAGGATCGTGGCCGATAAAATATTTAGATGGCGGATATCAATATTTATTTTATAATGCTGCATGTTGAAATTCTATCACGGGGATAAGGAACGCCGGCGGGCGGGATTGCCCCGCTCCCGCACAACCGCTGCGTAAACCCTATGGTCTTTTTTCTCGCTCTTGCCGGTTTACTCGTTTCCATTTTAGTCAACGGATTGGCGGATACTCTCCCGGTGCCGGAGGATCAACCCTTCCGGTCGATGCTGCTTCCGCACTGTTCGTATTGCGGAGCCACGCGGAAGGTGTTTGATCTTTCGGCCGTTTTTTCCAGTTTCTTCCGATCCGGGGGGTGCATGCGCTGCGGTGCGCCGCGGCCGTTTCGCGACCTGACGGTGGAAGCGATCCTCATGATTTCCTTCCCGGCATTCTTTCTGTTGGGCAAGACCGGAGCCATGGATCTGTTCTGGTCGGGGTTTGTGCTCGCCGCGTTTCTGTTGTTCCTCATCATCGATTTCGAGCATCGCTTCGTCCTGGTCGGGGTGGTCGGTTTGGCGGCGTTCGTCCTGATCCTGGCGGGGGGATTGCGAGGGTATCCGGCGCTGTTACGCACTCTCGGCGGAGGAATCGCCGGGTTCCTGATCTTTCTCTTTCTTTATCTTCTGGGAGGATTGTTGGGAAGGCTTTTTCACCTTGGGGAAGGGATCGAACCGCTCGGGTTTGGCGATGTGATTCTAGCCGGACTGGTCGGCGTCGCGGTCGGCTGGCCTTCCGTTCTAATCGCCGTTCTGTTTTCCATCATTCTGGCCGGGCTGGCGGGGTTAGCCTTAATACTCGTCTCCCTCCTAAAAAGAGAATCGCCCCGAACGGCCACCATGGCGTATGGCCCGTATTTGATGATCGCAGGTCTGCTCGTCAGCTTCTACGGTGGACCATTCCTGGTATGGATTCTGAATGGGATCACGGTATTTTAACGACCTGTAACTATTGATAAAAAAGGAGGCCGGAGTTTATTCTCCGGCCTCCTTTTTTTCCAATATTCATCGGCCTACGCGGTTGAAGACCGCTTTTTGCGCGTAAACCAATTTTCCCATTCGCGGTTTTCCCAAACGACCAGAATGGCCGCGGCGTTGAAGATCGAGGAATACGCGCCGCTGGCCATGCCGACCAGCAGAATAATCACAAAGTGCCTGGTCGTGACGCCGCCGAACAGGGATAGCGCCAGCAGCGTGAGGAGCACCGTCAAGGTAGTATTGATGGATCGGTCGAGGGTCTGAACGATGCTGTGATTGACAACTTTTTCGAAGGGGGAATAGCGGTATTTATTTTGATTCTCGCGGATGCGGTCGAACACCACAATGGTGTCGTGCACGGAAAAACCGATGACCGTCAATACGGCGGTCAGGAACAACGCGTCCGCCTCCCAGCCCAGGACCAACCCCAGGATGGCCGCGACCCCAATCAACACGAGCACGTCGTGCACCAGCGCGGTGACGGCCGCTAACCCGTACCGAAACGCATGCGGGAGCCCGCGGAAGGCGAACCAGACGTAGAGCGCGATTCCAATGGAAGCCAAAGCGACCGCGCCCGCCGCGCGCTGGGCGACTTCGCTCCCCACGGCGGCGCCCACGTTATCCGAAGAGATTGTCGTTACCTTTCCGAAACTCGTCTCCAGTGCCGTCTAAATCTTGGTAATCGTCGCCTGATCCACCTGCTGAAGGTGCAAAATGACCCCATCGGTTCCGCTAGTCTGGACTTGGATTGCTCCCAGACCTTGTCCCGTCGAATCGATTGTGACGGTGCTCAGGGCGGCTCGCACCTGATCCGGCGCGGGCGCGGTTCCGGAGGAGAATTGATACTCCAGCACGGTCCCGCCGGTGAAATCGATGGATGGCTTCAACCCGCCCAGCGCCAGCGCGATCAACCCGGGGATAATGACGGCCAGCGAAAGGCCGAAGAACCAGTACCGTTTTCCGATAATGTTCATTCCGCGCTCTCCGTGGAATTTTGAGTTTCATCCGCAATCCCGAACCAGGAATGACGGGTGGAGAAATCGATCCGGTCCAGCACCAGGTGGAGCAGATTTCTCGTCACCACAATGGCCGTGAACATGCTGACCAGGACGCCCGCGGCCAACGTGATCGCAAACCCCTTGACGATGCTGGCGCCGAAGGTACCGCCGAACCACACCAGAATGCCGCAGGTGATGAGGGTGGAAATGTTTGAATCCCGTATGGAAGGCCAGGCGCGGGAAAAACCCGCTTCGACCGCGTCTCGCAGGATTTTTCCGCCGCGCAATTCCTCTTTCATGCGTTCGAAGATCAGAATGTTCGCGTCGACGGCCATGCCCACCGAAAGAATGAACCCCGCGATGCCCGGCAAACTGAACGTGACGGGAATGATTCGGTAGACGGTCAAACTCGTTACCGCATACATGAGCAACGCCAGGTCCGCCACGGCGCCCGGCAGCCGGTAATACAGCACCATGAACAGGACGACAGCCAGGAGGCCGATCATCCCGGCGATCAGCGATCGACGGAGGGAATCCTGCCCCAGGGTTGGGCCGATGGTCTGCTCCCGGATAACCTTAAGCGGGACGGGCAACGCGCCGTAAGAGAGCCAGATGGCCAATTGGTTTGCCTCGCTTACGGTAAAGGCGCCGGAGATTTGGCCGCTCCCGCTGGGGATCGGTTCGTTCACTTTTGGACAGGAAACGATGGATTTATCCAAAACAATGGCCAGATACCAGCCGACATGATTGGCTGTGTAATCGGCGAAGATTTTGGCGCCCTCCGGCGTAAGCGTAAAATTCACCGCCGGTTGATTCGCGGAATCGGTTCCGACGGAAGCGGTTTGCAGCATTGCGCCGGTCATAATCGTGTGGTAGACCGCCCCGGGAACCGGCGTCCTGGCCGCTTGCGGAGTTCCTCCAAGCAGGGCGCTGAGATTGGGAGTTCCGGAAGGCAGCGGGGTGGGCGTAATTGGCGTTTCGGTCGGAGTGGGCGTGGGCGTGGGTGGCGTAACGGTGCCTGGAAGGGAAGAGCCCTCTGCGGTGGGAGTCGCTTCGGAACCGACTAGGTGGTCGGTCACAATCGATTGATTGGGATCCAAATAGTATTGTGTTTCGACGAATTCCAGCAACGCCGTGTTCTGGATCAGCTTCACGGCTTCGGCCGGGTTGTCATACCCTGGAAGCTCGGCGACGATCCGTCGCGGCAGGGAAACCTGGACGACGGCTTCGCTGACTCCCAGGGCGTTGACGCGGCTGGAAATCACCGAGGCGGCGACATTCATGGAATCGGCGGAGACGGATTGGCTGGATGGCAGATCGGCTTCCAGAAGGACTTCAATTCCCCCTTGTAGATCCAGCCCCTGGCGGATGTGCCAATCGAATCCGAGGATCTGGATTCTGGACGGCACGTTAACGACAATGTCCACCGCCAAAACGATGCCGATGATGATCCACATGACCGTGCGATTCATGCGCGCCTACCTCCATGCAGAAAAATATCTGCCCGGGCATCCACGCCTTTCGCCGCAACAGGCAGACGGCGACATTATATCACCCGTTTCGCCGCTTTTTGGAAAGTAACCATGTCCGTTGCAGCGACGGCAGATCCTTCACCGTGAGGGTTGGTTTGATTTTCCCGGCCCGCAATTCCTTGCGGGAGGACACTCCGGTCAGAATGAGGATGCTTTTTATTCCGGCTCTTTGCGCGCCCAGAATATCGGTTTCCAGCCGGTCCCCCAACGCCGCCAGACGCGTTTTGGGAACTCCTATTTTGTTGAAGGCGGTCTGAAATAACGACGGAAATGGTTTACCGATGATCATCGGTTTCACGCCGCTGGCGGCGGTCAGGGCGGCCAGGATGGCGCCGTTCCCGTGCGCGATTCCCCGTTCGGTGGGGAACGTCAGATCCGGATTCGTTCCGATGAACCGCGCCCCCGCGCGCAGATTGATGGTCGCGGTGGCGAGCTTCTGCCAGCTCAACGCGCGATCCATTCCGCATGCGACGTAGTCGGCTCGCAATTCGTCGGGACCTGCCACCCGCAAGCCGGACTCTTCGACCGCGCGGAGCAAGCCTTCTTCGCCGATGACGAAAACCGTTTGCCCGGGCCGGGCGATGGATTGTAGATATTCGGCTGTCGCCGTCGCGGACGTGATGATTTCCTCGCGGCGCACTTCCGCGCCCATCCGGGCGAGTTTTTGAACGTAACTTTCCGGCGTCAGGCTTGCGTTGTTGGTTGCGAGGATGAAACGAATGGCTTGCGATCGGAGGAACGCCAGGAATTCCGGCATTCCCGGGAGGGGAGTTTCGCCTTCCCAGAGAACGCCGTCCATATCAAGGATTAACCCATTCAGGCTGGCGAGCCATTGTGCGGGGGTAGAAGCCATAACGCAGCGGTTATCCCGCATTCGCGGGATGATCCTTCCCACCCCGCTGGCGGCGTGAAAACGCGGGTGTTGTGCCCTGCCAGACCGTGCGGCTTGCAGCGCGGTGGTTCATTTCTTGGAGGATTTCGCCGCCTCTTCCGGTTTTTCCGAACTGAGCACGTGATCCACAAACCCGTATGCGGCCGCCGCTGGGGCGTCCATGTAGAAATCCCGGTCCGTATCGCGCTCGATTACTTCGAGGGTCTGTCCGGTGTGCTTGACGAGGATCCGGTTGACCAGGAGGCGCAGCCGCAGGATTTCCTTGGCCTGGATCTCCACATCCGCGGCCTGCCCCTGGGCGCCGCCCAGCGGTTGATGAACGTGAATGGTTGCGTGGGGCAGGGCGTAGCGGTATCCCTTGGTGCCAGCCGCGAGCAGCACCGTGCCGAACGACGCGGAGACGCCGATGGCGTAAGTGTAGATGGGATTGGTCAATTGGATTTGCTGCATAGTGTCGTAGATGGCCAGCCCCGCATAGACCTGGCCTCCCGGGGAATTAATGTACATATGGATTTCTTTTTCGGAATCTTCGTGGTTGAGGATCAGCAACTGGGCCACGATGCTGTAGGCCACAAGTTCGTCGATCGGCGTGCCCAGGAAAATAATCCGTTCCTTGAATAATTTGGAGGGAATATCGTAAACGCGCTCCCCCCGGGGAGTGGTCTCGATGAAACTGGGATTGACGGATAACGGATTGATGATGGGCATGGCAAACCTCCAAGAAAGCGGGTGTTAAGATTCCGGCAGGGCGGGCGCCGTGCCCCGTCCGATCTCGGTAACTCGTTTTACAATCAAACGAGTAAGAACATCGTTAGCGGCCAATTGGCGCAGCGTATCCTCGATGGAATTCTTGGTTTTGGCGTTCCCGGATTTGCCTTCCGATACCACCGATTGGTATACCTTAAGCTGCGCGTCGATTTCCTCTTGGGCCGGCTCGAGCTTCTCCCGCTTGACCAACTCGGTCAGCAGCAGCCGACGGATGAGCTTGCGCTGCGCTTCAGGTTCGATCTGTTTGCGCAGGCCGGCCATGCCTTCCGGGATCGTCCGCAGATACACTTCCAGCGAGGTTTTCCGCTGTTCGAGGCGTCGGGAGAGGGTTTGAACCTCTTCGTCGATCTCCTCCTCGAGCAGAGCCGGCGGATACTTGATGGACGCGCCATCGGTCATTTTTTCCATAACCGAATCGGCGTATTCTTCCTCGCGCGATTCCAGCGCGCGGGTTTTCAGGCGCGTGCGGACGTGCTCGCGAAGCTCCTCCAGCGAGGAAAACTCGCTGACCGCTTTGACGATGTCTTCGCTCCACTCGGGGATCTGGCGCACTTTGACCCCCAGACATTTCACCGCGAGCTGCGCGCGCAACCCCCTCAGGCGGGCGATGGGGAAGGAATCCGGATACTGGACCTCGACGTTGCGGTTTTCCCCTTCCGAGATTCCCTCGAGTTTGGGCCCGGCCCCGGGATACCGCCCTCCCAGATTTTCGTCCAGAATCAATTCCTGCGGATTCTCCTCGCTGTCAAACACCAGCGGCTCGGGCTTTTTGTTCTCCTCCAGGACCGCGGCATGCACTTCCGCCAGGACCACGTCCCCTTTTTGCGCGGGGCGTTCGACGGGCTCCAAAATAGATTGTGATTCTCTCAGCTGCTCGAGTGTTTTTTCCACTTCCGTTTCGGGGATGGCCGGTTCCTCGAAGGGCAGGCGGATGGATCGGTACTCCCCAACGTCGACCACCGGTTTCGTGGGCACCAGAAACTCCAGGGTCAGCGGAGCGCGCGAAACAATCCGTTTCATCGTCCCCACCGCCGAAGGTTCGATCGCCTGTTCTTCGAGCGCTTTGCGGTAGATTTCCGGTCCGAGGGTGTCCAGCGCTTCGTCCAGGATCGCTTCCTCGCCGAAGGCGTTCACCACCACCGAATACGGCGCCTTGCCTTTCCGAAAGCCGGGAAGGTTGCTCTTGGCCGACATCCGCTGGGCGGCTTTGTGCATCGCGGCCTCGACCTCCGGCGGATCGATTTCCACCGTCAGGAGCGCTTCGCACGTTTCTTTTGGTTCGACCTGAATTTTCATTCCCAAAAGGTTCCTTTTCCGTGGGGAAAAAATTTCGCGGCGGCTAGGCATCGCGAAGGATTGCCGCGAGGTGGGGAAGGAGGGACTTGAACCCTCACGCCTTGCGGCACATGATCCTAAGTCATGCCTGTCTGCCAGTTCCAGCACTTCCCCGGCCGAAGGATTATAGCGCGGGGGGAAGAATCCGGGAAGATGCGTTGACACGTCCTGACGCTTCCCGTATCATACGCCCGCCGCGATCCGCACGTTGGGACCGGACATTTCCCCGGTTGGTTTAACTTCCCCGACCCGGCAAGAGCGAGGTAACCGTGAAGACAATTCCAGGCAACGTCCGCAAAGTGGATATCGACCGCGAAGTGCAGCAATCGTACCTGGATTACGCGATGAGCGTCATCGTGGCCAGGGCGCTGCCCGACGCGCGGGACGGATTGAAACCGGTCCAGCGCCGGATCCTGTTCGCGATGCACGATATGAATCTCTCCCCGGCCGGCGCGCATAAAAAATCCGCCCGCATCGTCGGCGAGGTGTTGGGGAAGTACCATCCGCACGGCGATATGGCCGTGTACGAAACCATGGCCCGCCTGGCCCAGGATTTTTCGATGCGGTATCTGCTGGTGGACGGGCAGGGCAACTTCGGGTCGGTGGATGGGGACCCGCCCGCGGCGATGCGATACACCGAGGCCCGGCTGGCTCCGCTTTCGATGGAACTCCTGGCCGATTTGGAAAAAGACACCGTCCGCTTCTCCTCCAATTTTGACGAATCGCTCCGGGAACCGGAAGTGCTTCCGGCCGCGGTTCCCAATTTGCTCGTCAACGGCGCCACCGGCATCGCCGTCGGGATGGCCACCTCCATTCCTCCGCACAATCTCGGCGAAGTGTGCGACGCTCTGGTATTTATGCTGAAGTCCTGGAGCCGGCTGGATGATATTTCCGTCGAGGAGCTGACTCGCCATATTACCGGCCCCGATTTTCCGACCGGCGGGTTGATTCTCGACCCGGCCGGCAGCGAGGAGGGTTTGCTCGCGGCCTACGGATCCGGCCGCGGCAAAGTGAGCGTGCGCGCCCGGGCCCACGTGGAGGAGACCACCCGGGGCCGGTCGCGAATCCTCGTCACCGAACTTCCCTATCAGGTCAATAAAGCGGCGTTGCTCGAACGGATCGCGGAACTCGTGCGCGATGGATCCGTGGAGGGGATCGCCGATCTGCGCGACGAATCGGACCGGCGCGGGATGCGGATCGTGATCGACCTGAACCGGAACGCGGAAGCCGGAAAAGTGCTCGGCAGCCTCTACAAACGGACCCCGATGGAAACGACGTTCAGCATCAACCTGCTGGCGCTGGTCAATAACGAGCCGCGGATGCTTTCCCTCAAGCAGGCGCTGCGGGTGTTCCTCGACCACCGGCTGGAGGTGATCCGCAGGCGCAGCGCCTTCGAGTTGGCGCGCGCCAAGGAGCGCGCCAACGTCCTGGAAGGGCTGCGGATCGCGTTGAAAAATCTGGACGAAGTGGTCCGGCTGATCCGCGCGTCGAAAGATCCGGACGAAGCCAAAATCCGACTGCAGAAACGGTTCAAACTAAGCGAGGTCCAGGCAACCGCTATTCTGGATATGCCCTTGCGCCGCCTGGCGTCGCTCGAACGGGAAAAGATCGAGCTGGAATACAAGGAGAAGCTCGCCCTAATCAAACAACTGGAGAAGATTCTCGCTTCCCCGAAACTTCTGCGTCAAACTTTGGTCGACGATTTGCTGAGGGTGAAAAAGCAATTCGCCGACGCCCGCCGCAGCGTCATTGTCAAGGGGTGGGAAAAAACGCCGGAAGCCCCGCTCACGGCGGAGGCCGCTGTCCCGGCTACGGATTCCTGGGTTATTCTCCTGCGGGGCGGAGAACTTTCGCGAATGGAAGGAACCAAACCCTCGCCGGCGTTCGGTAAAAATCCGCCGCGGTTCATTTTGCGGGCCGGCACCCGGGATATGCTTTACCTTTTCACCGAAAAGGGGCGCGCCGCCTCTGTTCCCGTACACGCCATCCCGCTGCGTTCCTCGCCGGGGGGCGGGGTTCCATTCTCCACCTTGTGCGCCCTCGAGGCGCCCAGCCGCGTGATCGCCGGGGCGGTCGTTTCGTCGCCGGAAGAGCCGGGCGCGGAGGATCCGCGATCCATCCTGCTCCTCACCCGGAAAGGCATGGTGAAGAAAACGCCGGTCTCGGAATTGCCCGGTTCTTCCTCCCAGGTTCTGCAGGCGATGAAAGTCGCGCCGGAAGATTCGGTCGGCTGGGCGTTCGTGACTTCGGGAAAAGATGATATTCTCATGATTACCTCCGTTGGCATGAGCATCCGCTTCCGCGAGGCGGACGTCCGTCCAATGGGCTGGGGGACGGTCGGCGTGATGGGGATGCGGTTGACAAGGCCGGAAGAGCAAGTGGCGGTTGCCGCCGTGCCTCAACCCAGGGAGGAGATCGTGCTGCTGGCCGCCAACGGTCAGGGGAAGCGAATTCCCGCCGCGCAATATCCCGTCCAGGGCAGGTATGGCATGGGAACCTCAACCTGGAAGATTGCCGGCAAATCCCGGATTTTGGGAGGATTTTCCGGAACATCCAACGACCGATTATTCCTCGTCTTTAAGGATGGGCAAAGCAAGGCGTTGCTGCTGGACGAGGTGCCGAGACGCACCCGCCAGGGAGCGGGGAAGAATATACTTCCGCGAAAGGAAAAAGGAGTATTGGATTCGCTCGTACCGGTTCGAATAAAAGAGCCGGCGGCTAAAAAGAGGAAAGCGGTTGCCAAACCGCACAAGGCGCCGGCCCACAGCGTGAAGCGCACAACGAAGAAGAAACGCGGGAAGAAATAGAATCGGAGGGTGCGGGATTTCTTAAATCCCACCAATCAACTCGATCCATGGACGTTTCCGCAACGGTACGGGAATATATCCAAGAGTTGCATCTGCTCTCCCCGCAGCAAACGGTCCTGGCAGCCGTTTCCGGCGGAGCGGATAGTCTTTGCCTGTTGCTGCTGTTAAAGGAATTGGGGTTTTTGGTTTCTGTCGCACATTTTGACCACGGGCTGCGGCCGGAAAGCGCGCGCGACGCGGAAATCGTAGCGGGCTTTGCCGGGAAGGTGGGGGTCGGCTTCTATGTTGAACGCGGCGAAGTGCGTACATGGGCAAAACAAAACCGGATGACGCTGGAAGAAGCGGCGCGGGATCTGCGCTACGGTTTTTTTGCGCGGACGGCGGCCGCCTGCGGCGCCGCGGTCGTCGCCGTCGGGCATACCGCGGACGATCAAGCCGAAACCGTCCTGATGCATCTGGTGCGCGGGTCTGGGCTTCAAGGGCTGTGCGGAATCCGCCCGGACACCGCTTCGCGCGGCGTTCGCATCGTCCGCCCGTTGCTCAGGCTATCGCACGCGGAAACCGTGGAATATTGCCGCCGCTCCGGCTGGCTGCCGCTCGAGGATCCGAGCAATCGCGATCCGTCCTTTGCGCGCAACCGCATCCGCAGCGGGTTGATCCCGGGTTTAAGGGGGTACAACCCGCAGATCGTCCCTGTCCTTTGCCGCCTGGCTGAAATCGCTGCGGCGCAAACGGAACTTCTGGATCAGGCGACGGACGAATTCTGGAACCGTTACCTCCTGCCGCCGGACGACGGCGCTGTGCGGATCGACCGCGCCGCGTTTAATCTGAGCCCGTTGGCCGTGCGCCAGGCGATCATCCGCCGCGCGGTGGCGGAGATTGCCGGGACGCTGCGCGATCTGGCTTTCCGCCACGTGAACCGGGCGATCGAATTTTCAATCCGCCCCACGTCCACCCGCCGCATGAACCTGGCGCTTGGGATCGATGCGTCGATCGAATCGCAAGCGCTGGTGCTTCGCAATCACGAAACCAGCCCAATGCCGCCCCCGTGGGAGAAGACTCCGCTTCCGGTTCCGGGTGCCGTGGCCATCCGCCGCCCGGAATGGAAGTTTCAGATCGCAGGAAGGGAAGCCTCGGAAAAAACCATCGGCGTGGTGAAGGATTTATGGACCATCCAAATCGATGCCGACAAAATCCGCCTTCCGCTATTTCTCCGGAAGCGGGAGCCGGGTGACCAATTCTTCCCGGCCGGAATGGCCCGCGCGGTGAAACTAAATGATTTCCTGGCCGCGCACCATCTCCCCCGGGCAGAAAGAGACCTTTGGCCGTTGGTGTGCGACGGCGAAGGGATCCTCTGGATCCCGGGATTCCGCCTCCGCCAGGGAGCCGCCGCCTCAGTGCGATCGGCTGGATGGGTGGAGATTTCCGTCGACCGGGGGCTGTAGATTTGTCAGGGGGATTCCATTGATCCTGCCAACCGTTTAATTAGAAGTAAATAAAACCGGGGTGTGAACTCTGCCCAGTTCCTCACCCCGGAAAAATAAAACGCTGTTGCAGGTAGGAGGTTTTTTTCGACCGGATTTCCAACCGACTTACCGCTTTCCCTTTTTCTTGGCGGTTTTCTTTGCGGCTTTCTTTGCAGGTTTCTTGGCAGCCTTCTTGGCGGCCTTCTTTGGGGCTTTCTTGACGGCTTTGCGGACGACTTTCTTGGCGGGCTTCCGAACGACCGGCTTCTTGACTGCCGGGGCGGGAGCCGGAACGACTACGGGAGCCGGAACGGGGGTCATCGGAGCCGTCGGCTCGACAGGCGGAAAAGGAGCAGGTGTTTCGTTCATAGTCTTCTTGTCCTCCTTCAAAGGTTGATTGCTTATAGAGGCCGGAGATGCGGCCGGGGCATTAATGGGTGCATGATGGCGCAATTGGTCCACGGGAATTTTCAGCGCTTTGCGGCATCGTGGGCAGTGTTCGACGTGATGCCTGGCCTGAGTGGCATCCGCGACGGCGAGGGCAGCCGCCACCGCTTCGGGACTCATTTGAAATGCCCAGCTGCAATACTGGCACCTCCAAGAAAAAGCTGACATCAATGCCTCCTATTCGTTTCTAATATACAGAATATTTTAAAGAAATGCAAATGCTTTTGGAAGTTGTTCGCTCCACGTCAAGCGCGACTCGATCGACGGCGGAGCGGTTCCGCAATGGTCGTTTGGTTGACGATTGCGGCAGGCGCGCCGCCCGGGGATGGCGAAAGCGCTCGGTCAAACTGAACTCTCGCGTTCATGAAAACGGCCGCGCATCCTCCGGCCGGCGGCCGGGGCAAACATTAAAATTATTTGAATTGCATTGGTGGAGAGAATCAAGGTCATACCCTACCAATTGTGTCCGATTTTCTTGACAAGCAATTGGTTAGCCGATACAATCACTTTTGTTGGACCCTAAATTCCTCATCGGGTGTTTCCAATTCACTTGGCTGGGACGAACTTCATCGAGGGAAAGGAAGGATAACCATGGCCCATGAACTTCCCGCTCTGGCATACGAGTACAACGCGTTGGAACCCTTTATTGATGAACAAACCCTCCGATTGCACCACGACAAACACCATAAAGCCTATGTGGATGGTCTGAACAACGCCGAAGCCAAATTGCAGGAGGCGCGCGAGAAGGCCGATTTCGCGCTTGTAAAACATTGGACTCGCGAGCTGGCCTTCCACGGATCCGGCCACATCCTTCATTCCTTATATTGGACCATCATGGCGCCCAGCGGAAAGGGCGGGGGCGGAAAACCGGAAGGCGATCTGCTCCGGCGATTGGAAATGGATTTCGGATCCTACGATGTGTTTTCCAAACAATTCAGCGCCACCGCCGTGGCCGTCGAGGGTTCCGGCTGGGCGGTCCTGGCGGCTTCGCCCCTGGCGAAAAAACTGGAAATTTTTGCGGTGGAAAAGCATCAGGATCTCACCCAGTGGGGGTGCGTTCCCGTGTTGACGGTAGACGTCTGGGAGCACGCGTATTATCTAAAATATCAAAACCGCCGCGCCGATTACGTCAACGCCTGGTGGAACGTGGTCAATTGGCCGGAAGTGGCCAAACGCTGGGCAGCGACGGGACGGTAAGAAATAAAGACCGCGCCGGGTTGGATCCTGGCGGAACCCCGCGCGCAATCCATTCGTTTTCATTCCCGCAACAAGGAGACCTCTCATGACGCATGTGATTACCAGTTTGTGCCTGCGCGACGGCGGATGCAAAGATGTTTGTCCGGTGGAGTGCATAATTCCCGGAAAGCCGGAATCGGATTGGCCGTGGTATTACATCGATCCGGATACCTGCATCGATTGCGGCGCGTGTGTTGCCGAATGCCCGTTGGAGGCGATTTTCCCGCAGGATGATGTTCCGTCGGCGCTCGCGGCCAAGGAAGGCCAGCGGCTTTCCCGGCCGGAAGGCATGGCCGTTTACGACGGTATCGATCATTATAAGAAGCCGGTTCATCTGGACCATACGGTCATCCTCAAGGCTGGTCAGGCCGTGGATCTGCGACCGGATACCGCCGGGAATGCAAAATTTTTCAAGACGGGTCCGGGGTATTCCGCCAAATAGTTGAAAAATGGGAGCCGCAAACGGCTCCCATTTGATTCAGGAGACTGGGATCGTGGAGATTCGCGTCGAAAAGGATTCCCTGGGCGAGGTTCGCGTGCCTGCGGCGGCACTTTACGGCGCACAGACGCAGCGCGCGGTCGAGAATTTCACAGTCACCGGGCGTCGCCCGTATCGGGCGTTCATCTGGTCGGTGGCGGTCATCAAACGCGCCGCCGCAGTGGTCAACGCCGAACTGGGGCTCCTCGATGGCGCGAAGGCTTCGGCCATCGCGCAAGCGGCCGGGGAAACGGCGGATGGCCAATGGGATGCGGAATTTGTGGTTGACCCGATCCAGGCGGGGGCGGGAACCAGCCATAACATGAACGCCAACGAGGTTATCGCCAACCGCGCTACCCAATTGATGGGCGGGACGCTCGGAGAATACCGCGTGCGGCCGAACGATGATGTGAACATGGCCCAATCCACCAACGACGTCATTCCCTGCGCCATCCGATTGGGAATCCTCTGGCGATTGGAGGAATTGTTGGCAGCGGTGGAGGGCTTGTCGAAGGCGTTTGCAGAAAAATCTGTCGAATTTGACACAATCGTAAAATCAGGGCGAACGCATTTGCAGGATGCGGTTCCCATTCGATTAGGGCAGGAAATGGGCGGCTACGCGAAGGCAATCGCCAGGGACGCGCTTCGCATCCGGACTGCCGGAACCACGCTTCTGCGTCTGGGAATTGGCGGTACGGCAACCGGAACCGGCCTCAACGCGCATCCCGAATTTCACTGCCGGATGGTTGCCCAAATCGCAAAACTCACCGGGTTCCCCGTCGAGCCCTCCGACAACCTGTTTAAATCCATGCAATCCATGGCGGACGTGGCGCATTTTTCCGCCTCGTTGCGAACCCTGGCCATTACGTTGACCCGAATTGCCAACGACCTGCGGCTGCTTTCTTCCGGACCGAGCTCCGGCCTGGACGAGATCCGTTTTCCGCCCATGCAGCCGGGTTCATCGATCATGCCGGGGAAAATCAACCCGGTGATGGCCGAGATGCTGAATATGGCCATGATCCACGTCGTCGGCCTGGATGCGGCCGTGGCCCTGGCCTCGCAGGCGGGCCAATTGGAGCTCAACGTGATGATGCCCATCATCGCCCAGGAAATCTTCGAGATGATGCAGGTGAGCATAGGCGCGATCCGCGCTTTTACGGAGAAGGGGGTGAAGGGCCTGGCCGCCAACCCGTCCAAAGCGGCGGCCTGGCTGGAACGGAACGCGATCATCGCCACGGCGCTCAACCCGTTGATCGGCTACGCGGCGGCCGCGGAACTGGTCAAGGAAGCCGTTCGGCAGAATCGTTCCATCCGCGAACTGGCGTTGGAACAAGCGCGGGCGGGAAAGCTATCGCAGAAAGACGGGGGACGGAAAGTCACCGCCGCGGATATTGAATCGGCGCTGGGGAATCTTCGCAAGATGACGGATGGGGGTCTGCTTTAAAATAAAGACGGCAACGGTGCGCTTCAGTGGCGCCGACCTTGAGCATTGCAAAGGGGTAGAGCACACAAGTTTGGCGTAGTTGGCTGCGCGCAGCACGTCCGCTGCAAGCGCGGGGAAGTCAATCTAGCCCTTCTTCGGAAACTGCTCATTTTGCGTCCAGGCAACCACCCGATTTCTGCCTTGCCCTTTGGCAAGATATAGAGCCTGGTCTGCGCAATTAATCAGGACGTCAAGGGAAACCGCTTGACCAGGATTGGTCCACGCCAAACCAAGACTAACGGTTACCTTGACGTCCGAGTGCCCTACGCGAATTGCCTGTTGGGCAACCACCCGGCGTATTCGCTCCGCGATCTTCAAGCATTGATCTGAATTTGCGTCGCTCACCAAAACCACAAACTCTTCGCCGCCGTAGCGTCCGGCAACATCTCCTCCCCGGAGAGATTTTTTTATGCTCGCTGCGACGGCTGATAGAATCTCATCCCCAACCTTGTGGCCGAATTGGTCGTTCACATCCTTGAAGTGATCAATATCCAGCATGACGATCGCAAGTTGGCCTTTCTCGCTTGTTGCGCGCTGGAGGGCAATCTCAGCGATTTCCAGGAAATGCCGTCGGTTGACGAGATTGGTTAATGAATCGGTTCCGGCCAACTCGCGATAGAGTTCCGCCTCTTTGCGTGCATTCTCGACTTGATTGAGAATTTCAAGGTTTTTGACCCGACGGTCGGACCTGTCGTTAAAGACCTTCTGATGAGCCGTGTGGAAGGCTTCGAAATGATCCAGGGCAGATTTGTAATCCTGTTTTCCTTTATAGACCCCGACCAGGCGCTCATGGATCAGGGATATATTGGTCTGCGAATTTATCTCTTCGGCGAGATGTAGGGCCACGAGCAACTCATGTTCGGCCCGGTCTAGATTGCCATCGATCTGGTGAATGCGGCTGATTTCAGAGACATACGTTAGCTCAAGAAGCTGGCTTTTATTCTTGCGCGATAATTCGAGACCCTCCTGCAAATAGGTCATGGCCAGCGCATAATTTCTGAGGGCAAAATGGATGGCGCCCAATGAATGCAGGGTGTGCAATTTCCCAACGTACGCTCCCATTCCGTTGAACAAAGCGAGCGCCGCCGCGGCATACTCAACGGCCTCCCTGTCGCGTCCGAGCATATGCAAGACGTAGGCAATGTTGTTGTTTGCGTCAGCCCGGCCGGTGAGATCTTCTGCGCTCGCTTTCTGCAGGCACGCTTTAAAGTACCCCAGCGATTCGACATAATTTTCCAATCCATATTGGACCATTCCCAGGCCATTGATTAATGATATTTCCAAATCGGGGTGATGTTCCTTTTGAACCAACTTCAGCGCGTTGAGATAGTAATCCATCGCGGCGGGATAATCATCGATGTGCCAATGAATTCTTCCCAATAAACTTTGAATTTGGCCGATCAGATATTTATCGCCGATTTGTTCAGCCAGTTGATTGGCCCTTAACCCGACGGGGAGGGCTTCCTCCGGTTTGCTGAGCATATCCAGGCAATAGGTCTGGGTTTTCAGGCATTCAAATTCATCTCTGGGCTGTGCGTCGTCGCATCTGGACAGCAGGTTTTGGGCCTGTTTGGCCAATTGGAATGCTTGGGGACCGTCCTTTTTGGACAGATCCCAAGCTTGCTGGTTTAGCCTTCTAATCTTCTCGAGTTTGTTGCTCATGAATTGATCACCGATATTACGGGAGTGACCTTGAATGAGAATCGAAAAGCTTCAACTTGACAGCGAAAAACACTGTCATCCCATGGCATGTATTTCAAATAATCAGATATGAGCGCCCAACGAATGGCGGTCTAGCCAAGCGGCCATCGCCGTTATGCAATTAGCATTCTAGCAGGAATTCTAAAACGGTAAATGAGCGTTTTCGCTCTGAGCTTTGGTTTAGCCGGTGGCAGCCGCGGGTTGGGCCTTTTTTCCAATATTTTCAACTTTAATTGTCAAATAAGTTATTATGTACTATATCGATGGCTTGACGCGGCTGATCCGAATACATGAATTGGAGGGAGGTTCCAATGACAAGGTTTCTAATTGAAGTTGCCCATGAGAATAAAAAGGAAGCGTGCGATCGCGCGGTTCGGATGTTCATGGAGACTGGTTCGCATTTTATGACCAATGCCGATTGGGGATGCAGCGATAACGTTCACAAGACTTGGTTCATCATGGAGGCAGAGACCAAAGAAGAAGCGCAATCGATATTACCACCGCTCTTTCGTCATGATGCTAAGATCATTGCTTTGCAGAAATTTCGAATAGAGGATTTTTATGAGACGAGGAAGCAACATGAGGATTAGCGATGGAGAATCCGAACGCTACGATCCGAAGAGGTTAATTATTTAATTCCCGTAATTAATTGGCCGCCGCGTAAACAGATCGCTCACTTTGTATTGCGGTTTCTGTGGCGCACGCAACCGCTGGCTCCCATTGAATTACAGATGAAATAAAAAATGTTTTGAGGCCCAACGATGCATTCAATGGAGGACCGTTAGCCGGAGGTTGAAAACCCTAATAACCTCGCCCGATATTATTCGTTCCGCAGATCAACCGCTCGGCAAGAGCCCGATACTGCCGTCGGGCAAGCTCCACGGAATCACATCGTCCTGAATGTGGAATTGCACAGCCCCCTGAAGATACGGGCCGCGTTGTTTGCATTCCGCCACGAGCAGATCCGGAGGGAGGCTCGAAAGAAGATGGTCCGGCTGCAAACCAGACAGGGCCAATTCGCTTAAGCACGGACCGGACGCAAATAGCGATTTAACGACCCTCAATTGCGTCCGCAGGCCTTCGAGCGGGTCCGCCGCGTTACCGGAAAGGAAGTTCGACAAATCCTGGCCACGCAAATATCTCCCGTCGATCGGCACCCCGCCCAGTCGATTGACCAGGACCAAGAAAGCCTGCCGGTCGAAGGCGACGCTGGTCGAAGGTTGCGGGAGGAGGGCAAGCTGGTACATCCGCGAAGGGGCGTCGAGCGGGTCGGCAAGAAAATCCCTCAGGACCGCCGGTTGCCCCTGAGTGGTCGTAATCACCATCGCCGGGGAAATCCCCTTAAAATCCGCGTTCCCATTCCCATCCAACGAGAGCACCCAGATGGATTCAAGCGCCGTGGGGGTTTGGATCGAATCGTACCCGAGAAAAACCAGCGTCAACGGAGGATTTTTCGTCTGCGCCATCGAGGGTAAACGACCGCCGGTGAACGATCCCAATAAAATGCCGGCGATCAGGCAGGCGCCGATCACTAGTAAAAACGGGAGGATGCGAATTCCGGATTTGGGTTGCGTGTCCGCTTCCATCGGTTCAAAACCCGCCCGGGGCTTCTGCGGCGGCGAGAAGTTCTACACCGCAACGCGCTGGATGCCGGCGCCCAGGGATTGGAGTTTCTCGTGAATGCGTTCGTATCCGCGGTCGATCTGGGAAATATTCCGGATTTTCGAAGTGCCCCTGGCCGCCAGAGCGGCCAGGATCAGCGACATGCCGGCGCGGATGTCGGGACTCTCCAACTGCTCTCCGGCCAATTCGCTTCTTCCCTGCACGATCGCGCGGTGCGGATCGCAAAGGATGATCCGCGCGCCCATGCTGACCAGCTTGTCGGTGAAGTACATCCGGCCGGGGAACATCCAGTCGTGAAAGAGCACCGTCCCTTGGGCCTGGGTGGCTACGGTGATGGCGATGCTGGTCAGGTCGGTCGGAAAAGCCGGCCACACGTTGGTTTTAATTTCCGGAATGGCTCCCCCCAGATCCTGCTCGATGATCATCTTTTGGCCGGCCGATACAAGGATATCCCCGCCGTCCACTTCCCAATCCACCCCCAGCCGGTGGAATACGAGCCGGCTCATGGCCAGATGTTCCGGCTGGGCGCCCCGGATGCGGATCCTGCCCCCGGTAACCGCCGCGGCGCCGATGAAACTGGCCACCTCCAGGTAATCCGTCCCCAGCGTGTATTCGCCGCCGTGAAGGCTTGTTGCTCCTTCGATTTTTAATACGTTGGAACCGATATGCATGATCTTCGCGCCGAGCGAATTCAGGAATTCGCACAAGTCCTGGACGTGCGGTTCGGAGGCCGCGTTGCGGATGACCGTGTTCCCCTTGGCGAGCACCGAGGCCATGACGGCATTCTCCGTCGCGGTCACGCTGGCTTCGTCGAGCAGGATATCCGTTCCGATGAGACGGTCGGCCTTCATGTCGAACATGCGCCGGTAAGAAACTTCCGCTCCGAGTGAACGCAACGCCAGGATATGCGTATCCACCCGGCGCCGTCCGATGAAATCGCCCCCCGGTGTGGGAAGGCGGATTTTTCCCTTGCGGGCGAGCATCGGCCCGGCGAGCAAAATCGAGGCGCGCATCCTTCGGCAGGATTCCGGATCCAGGTCGGCGGGATGCACGTCGGCGGCGTGGATCCTCCACGAATGCGGGCCGACGGCGGAAAGCGAGATGCCCAATTGGCGGAGCAGATCCAGCATGGAATGCACGTCGCTGATATCCGGCACGTTGTGCAGGGTCACCGGCTCGGCAGTCAATAAACACGCGGCGAGCATGGGCAGCGCGGCGTTTTTATTTCCCGACGGCGTCACTTCGCCCCGCAGGGGAATCTGACCTTCGATAATCAACTGTTCCATGAATGCCTCACGATGGAGAAACCAATCGGACCCCGGCTCCGGGGATTAAGTTGGAATCGGTTCCCGCCGGGGATTGCCAGGAGGCAATCTCTAAAAGTCCGCTGCTCCCAACGAGGGCGATCGGGCGCGGTCCGTTGCCCGCCTCGGAATAGGTTTTCCCCGTCGGGAGGATGCTGCCGTCGTCGAGCAGGACCCGCGCTTGTGGATGGATTTTTCCTCCGCGGGCTCCCGTGCCAAGCCACGGCGTAAGTTCCCGGAAGTCGTAAGAGATCCGGCCGATGCTGGTGATGATATTTCCAAAATGGTCGCAATACAATGCTTCCCCTTCCCATCCTCTTTCTTCGTTTCCCAACAGCCGGGGCAGGGGAATTCGCTGCGGAGCGGTAAGCTCCGGTCCGAATTCCGGGAGGGGTTTTCCACCGGCGAGTTGGATGGCGGCGGGGGCGAAGAGATCGCGCCCGTGGAAGGTGTTGCTAGGCAGCGGAACGCCAATTCGCTGGGGAAGAATTTCAACCGCATGAAACTCGGGAAACCGTTCCATTAAAAAAGTGGCCGCGCCGTTATCCGGGCACACCAGATCGCAGTCGGGAAACCGGAAAAGAGCGGCGCGCCGGTCTCCTCCCACTCCCGGGTCCACCACGACCAGGAAGATTGTGCCATGCGGAAAGGACGGCTGGGCTTCCCACAGCGCGAGTCCCGCCCGGCGAATGTCGCCCGGCGGGATCTCGTGAGTGATATCGACGATTGATCCGCGCGGAAGCGCGCCGCTCAAGACGCCGCGCAAGGCGCCGGCGTAGGAATCCTTCGACCCGAAATCCGTTATACACGCGACCAGTGGAGCGGCGTCCATAAAAGGATTGTATTCGCATCGGTTTAAATCGGCAAGAACCTGTTTCCACGGAAAAATAATTATCACTAAAACGCCTTCGGATTTGGTATAATTTTTTCATGAACAAAATCGCAATCGACGGTCCCAAGCCGCCCATCGGATTCCTTTCTTCGCTCTGGAGAGGAATTGAATTCGTCAACGGCCATCCCGGAATCATGATTGTTCCGGTGCTGATCGACGCCTTTTTATGGTTTGGCCCGCGCCTATCGCTCCTCCCCTTGATCAATCCCGTCCTGACGTCCATGAATTCGGCGCTGGTGAACAACCAGATTGACCCCGCGATGATGGACACCGTTCGCCAAGCGGCGCAAAAGTACAATCCCTTTTCGCTCTTGGCGTTCATCCCACTCTTTCCTCCCAGCCTGATGGCCGGCATTGCTCCCGGACAGACGCCTTTGGGAACTCCGCTGGTGATCACCCTCACCAGTTGGTGGGAATGCCTGGGGCTTTTTCCGGCATTGATTGGCCTCTCGATCCTTATCGGTTCCCTGTATTGGGTTCTGGCGGGGCGGTCGGCGCAAGGCGCCAAATGGAACCGACGGGATTGGCTCGTCCGGTATGGCCGGACTGTGATCGTCATGTTGAATTCTGGGCGCATCCTTCCTGATCCTTATCCTGGGAATAACCATTCCCGTGCTCATCGTCATTTCGTTGATCGGGGTGGCATCGGTGGACGTTGCGGCCATCCTCTCCCAATTGTTCTTTTTTCTTGGGGGAGGATTTCTCTTCTGGGTTTTTCTCTTTTTCATGTTTTCCATTCACGGGACCATCCTTTTCCGGGACGGGATTTTGCAGTCCATTCGCAATAGCGTCATCACTTCGCGCTGGCTCTATCCGATCTCGATCTGGATCCCGATCCTGCTGATTCTGTTGCAGTATCTGGTGACCCAGGTTTGGGGGCTGGCGGCGTCCGCCAATTGGTCCGGCGCGGTGGGCATTCTGGGGAACGCGTACACCAGTTCCGTCATCGTGACGGCGAGCATGGCGTATTACATCGATAAACGCCGGTGGATTTCCGAAATCCAAGCCCAATTGCAGGCGCGCTTGGCCGTAAAACCACCGGTGGCGGGAGTTTGAGGCGAGATGCCAAAAAAAAGTTCTGAAGCGCAGCAAAATTATGGGGCGAAGGACATCCAGGTTCTGGAAGGCCTGGAAGCGGTCCGCCGTCGACCGGGCATGTACGTCGGCGGGACGGACGTTAAGGCGCTCCATCATCTCATTTTCGAGGTGGTGGACAATTCGATCGACGAGGCACTGGCCGGCGCCTGCGACCGGATCGACGTCGTCATTCATACCGACGAAAGCGTGACGGTGGAGGATAACGGACGCGGCATACCGGTCGACATCCACCCGGAAAAGAAAAAGCCGGCGCTCGAGGTGGTGATGACCATCCTGCACGCCGGCGGCAAGTTCGGCGGCCAATCCTACAAAGTATCCGGCGGGTTGCACGGGGTGGGTGTCAGCGCAGTCAACGCGCTTTCCGAGTGGTGCGAGGTCGAGGTCAAGCGCGACGGCAAAATCCACTTTCAGCGCTACGAACGGGGCAAGCCCAAGGCGCCGGTGGCGGTGATCGGCAAGGCGCCCAGCGCGCAAACCGGAACGAAAACCACCTTCCGGTTCGACAAGGAAATTTTCAAAGGCGAGGAAACCTACCGGTTTGAAACGGTGGCCACGCGCTTCCGCGAGATGGCGTTCGTCACCCGCGGCGTGACCATCACGCTGAGCGACGAACGCACCGGGCAGGAAACCGAGTTCTATTTCGAAGGCGGGATTGAATCTTTTGTCCGGTACCTGAACCGCAATCGGGAAACGCTGCACCCCGTGGTCTACGCCAACAAGGAAGTCGAGGGGATCGGCGTGGAGGTGGCGGTCCAATACACCGACGCCTACTCCGAATCGGTCTATTCCTTCGCCAATACGATCAACACCGTCGACGGGGGAACGCATATGACCGGATTGCGCGCCGCCCTGACCCGGACGATCAACGATTACGCCCGCAAGGCCGGGCTGCTCAAAGAAGCCGACCCCAATTTCTCGGGCGACGACACGCGCGAGGGCTTAACCGGGATCGTATCGGTGAAACACCGCGATCCGCAATTCGAAAGCCAGACCAAAGTCAAACTGATGAACCCCGAGGTTCAGACCATCGTTCAACAGGTGGTCAGCGACGCGTTCAGCGCATTTCTGGAAGAGAATCCGCGCGAAGGGCGGGCGATCGTCGAAAAATGCCTGACCTCCGCCCGCGCGCGCGACGCCGCCAAAAAAGCACGCGACCTGGTCATCCGCAAGTCCGCCCTGGAAAGCATGACGCTTCCCGGGAAGCTCGCGGATTGTTCGGAACGCGAGTCCGAAAAGGCGGAGCTGTACATCGTCGAGGGCGACAGCGCCGGCGGCTCCGCCAAACAAGGACGCGACAGGCATTTTCAGGCGATTCTGCCACTGCGCGGCAAGGTGATGAATACCGAGCGCGCGCGCCTGGATAAAATTCTCGGAAACAACGAGTTCCGCGCGCTGGTCTCCGCGCTGGGAACCGGCATCGGGGATTCGTTCGATCTCACCGGGTTGCGGTACGGCCGGGTCATCATCATGACCGACGCGGACGTCGACGGATCGCACATCCGCACGTTGCTGCTCACGTTCTTCTTTCGCTACATGCAACCATTGATCGAAGAGGGGCATCTCTTCATCGCCCAGCCGCCGCTCTTCCGGGTGGAAGCCAAAGGCAAAGGCGGCAAGGAACGGTACGTGTATTCCGAAAACGAACGGGATAAGGCGGTGAAGGAATTTGGTGGGTCGGAAAAAGTGGGCGTCCAGCGCTACAAGGGTCTGGGCGAAATGAACCCGGTGCAGTTGTGGGATACCACCATGGATCCGCAGAGCCGGACCCTGCTGCAGGTCACCATCGAGGACGCCGCCGAAGCCGACCGGACGTTCGATATGCTGATGGGTGCGGCTGTTCCGCCCCGCAAACGGTTCATCACGACGCACGCCAAGGACGTGAGGAATTTGGATGTGTGAAAAAATATTTGGGGAGAATGCACCTCGCGCGGCGCTACTGGCCGCGCTTTTTTTATTAATCCAGTAACCTGGTTTTCTTTCGCTTTATTCCCATACAGTAATTTGAGATCGCTGAAAAAGTCCGCTCGTCGGAGGATAAATCCTCCGCCTAATAACAGCGCCGGTCCCGGCTTCCCCCGCTTCCCTCGCTTCGCAAGGGCAAGCGCGAGGGCAGCCCGCCCCGGTGGGGTGGGCCGGGGGCGTAGGGAAAAAATAAATCCGCCTTTACGTCCCGGCTTGAGCCGTGCGGCTCCCCTCGCGTTTTTGGCGAGGGCTGGTGTTTGAACGGAGCGCTTGTCCCGCGCTCCTCGCGGGATTAGCTCCTTTCGCATGAAGTTTTTCAGCAATCTCAATATTTTTTATCCTGCCGCTACGGGTGCAAGCAATACCGGAGGCTGGTTGAGCATGTTCTTTTGATACATTGAGTGAAATCGAGTGCCTGGCCCAAGAACATTATTTATTTTTGTGGATATTATTTCCAGCTTGTTTTCTTGCAGAAGTATTTCCACCGGCAATCCCTGCATCGATCGGATTCTCTTCGATAGAATCTCGAAACCGGCTGGCGATTAAGAAAAGAACCGAGCGGATCGGAGGGCAATCGGCCAGGCAGGGAAAGTGCGATGCGCCAACTTGTACGCCGCACGATCCAGTTCGATTTCTCCGGTTTGGGCACGGCACCATCACCGCCGTTAAACTATGATGATTCTACACCTTAGAACTAATGGATGAACGAGTCCTCGATGCAGGGTTGGCGATCGCCCTCATCGCGATGGTCGGATGATCATTCCGTTCCATTCGAAATCGGCGCCAAAAACCAGCACTTAAAAAGACAAACCAACCTTTTTATCGTCTATTCCCAACCCAAGGGTAAGCTAAAATAATAGGCATTTATAGGTGAAAAATTACTATTATTGGCTATTAATTAAGAATCTTGATATTCAGAAATATCAATACTAATATTAATAATATCAATATTAGTATTGACAATATTGAACATACTAGGTATTATATTGAGTATTGCAGAGGAATAAATGCCAATTGCCCCATCAACTTGCCCAATTTGTCAGTCAACCCTATCCATCGCCCGATTGCATTGCAATTCCTGCGGCTCTTCCTTGGAAGGGGATTTCCAGCTTGGCGGATGGGCCGGCCTATCTCCGGAACAGTTGAGTTTTATCGAAACCTTCGTCCGCTGTGAGGGGAAACTCAACCGGATGGAAAAGGAAGTGGGTCTTTCTTATCCGACGCTTCGCAACCGGTTGCAGGAGATTATCCGGCTGATGGGCTACGAACCCGGCTCGCAGGAGGATACGGAGGAGGATCGCCGCCATGTGCTCGAAGACGTCGCCGCCGGCCGAATGACTGCGCAGGAAGCAATCCAACATTTAAAGAATTGACCAGGAGGATAAATGACTGAAAAAGAGTTCCTAAGCGGAGTGAGCGCGCCCTCGATCCGCATCGAATGGTGCGAGAAGGATCTCACGATCGAGGGCTGGAGCGAACCGCGGGTGATGCTGGAATGCGATGAAGAACCGAAAGTGGAGCTCCTCGAGCAGGGGATCGCCGTCTCGGCCGAGGAGGATTTGTGTCTTAAAGTGCCGTTTACCGCGAAGGTGGAAGTGGTGAAGGCCGGCGCCGATCTCGTGGTGCGCGATCTGAAAACTTCGGTCGTGGTACGCGAATGCATGGGCGATGTGATTCTACGGCATTGCGATAGCGCCGATCTGGGTATCGTTCAGGGCGATCTTAAAATCCGCGATCTCGGCGGCGATTTGAAAGCGCAAAAGATTTCCCGGGATGCAAAGCTCCGCCATGTTCTGGGAGCCGTCGAATTGGATGCCGGCGGCGACGTTCGGATTGAACAGCCCGCCGCCCAGGTGCAGATCCGCGCCGGCGGCGATGCTTCGATCGCCGTCCTGCCAAAACCCGGATCGGAAAACAGCATCGTCGCCCATGGAGACCTCCGCTGTTATCTGCCTTCGGGAGCATCGGTCGTCGTGGAAGGAAAGGCCGGCGGCGACAGTTTTGTGCGTTTGCCGACCGACGGAAAAGAGACGCAACCTGTATCGGAAAACGGGTCCTTGCCGGTCACCCTCGGCAAGGGCGAAGCCCGCCTGCGGCTCGAAGCCGAAGGCGATCTATGGATTGGAGGATGGATGGACGTCGATTCGTGGGGCGAATGGCGGGAACTGGGCCGGGATATGGGTCAGATGGGGATGGAATTCGGAATGCTGGCCGGCGAGTTCGGCCGGTGGGTCGAACGGAATATGCACGATAAATTCAGCCAGTACGATAAACGCCTGCGGCGCAAGATGGAAGAAAGCAAATTTACGCAGGACCGCCGCCGGTATTCCTGGAACGCGCCCTCGCCGCAGTCGCCGTCTGCGACCGGCGCAGGCGAAAGCGAGCGCCTGTCCATTCTGGATATGCTGCAAAAAGGGAAGATCACCGTCGATGAAGCGGAACGGCTGCTCACCGCGCTTGAAAAAAAAGGTTGATCCACTCGCCGTACGTTGGAGCACCGCTGATCCATGTGTAGTGCTTTGATGGCGTAGCTTCCACCCAGCTAAAAAACTCACGAAGGATAATTCGATGGACCGTTCAACCGCTCCAAAAAATCCCATGGCGCGCGTGATGTCGCTGCGCGATTTCCGGCTTCTGTTTGCCGGCGCCGCCACTTCCCTGCTGGGCGACCAATTCGCACTGATCGCCACGCCCTGGCTGGTGTTGAAGCTTACCGGCGATCCTCTGGCGCTCGGCATCGTGCTGGCGCTGGAAGGAATCCCGCGCGCCATCTTTATGCTCCTAGGAGGCGCGATCACGGACCGGGTCTCACCGCGGCTCCTGATGCTGGCTTCGGATCTCATCCGCTGCGCCTTAACCGTGGCGATGGCGGCGGCCGTTTTCACGGGAGCGGTCCAGATGTGGATGATGTACGCCTTCGGCCTGGGGTTCGGATTGGTGGCGGGATTCGCCATCCCGGCCGAGAACAGCATCGTTCCCATGCTCGTTGCGGCGGAGGACTTGCAGGCGGGCAACTCGATCATCATGGGGATCGCCCAACTGACGGGATTCATCGGGCCCACGGTTGCCGGGATCATCATCGGCGTATTCTCCCGTTCAACCTTCGGGATCGGCTTGGCCTTCGCCGTCGACGCGGCGAGCTTCGCCGTTTCCGCGACCACGCTCCGGTTGATGCGCGGCGGCGGACGTTCGCCTTCGGCAAGCCGTGCCGAGCCGGAAAGCATTTGGTTTTCGATTGCGGCGGGTATCAAATACCTGTGGAACGACAAAGTCCTGCGGCTGATGTTCTTGGTCGTCATGGCGATTAATTTTCTGATCGTCGGTCCGTTGCTGGTCGGGATCCCGGTGCTCGCCAGCCAGCGTCTTCCGGAAGGTGCGGTGGCGTTCGGATTGTTGATGTCCGCGTATGCCGGGGGAAATCTTTTTGGTTATTTGGTTGCCGGTTCGCTCCCGAAAGCCGGTGGGACCGCCATGCGGGTGTTTATTCTGGTGCTGCTGACGGGGTTCGGAGTGGTGATCGGCTCGCTGGGATTTTTGCGTTCGACCGCAGCGGATTTCAGCCTTCTGCTCCTGCTCGGCGTGGGCAACGGCTACCTTTCCATCCTGATGTTCACTTGGATGCAAACCCGCACACCACGGGAGATGCTCGGTCGGATGATGAGCATCCTCAGCTTCTCCAATATCGGACTGGTGCCCGTCGCCCAGGCTGTTTCCGGAGCCGTCAGCAAATGGAGCCTGACGGGGTTGTTTGCGTCGGCCGGAGTCCTGGTGCTGCTGGTGATGGTTTGGACCGCTGTCCAGCCGGGTTTGAAGGAATTCAGCGACAGCCTCACCGCCGGACCGCAAGACGGAGGAATGGATTCCCGGAAGGAAGAATGCCCATCCGTTGGTTGATCGAATGCGTTGAGGGTGTTAACCATTTGATAATTCTTTTGGAATAAAATGGGCTTTGGGAATTGAATTCGCGGCGGCGTTTCGTACGAAATAGCGGTTTGCTGGAGAAGCCTATGGAAATTTTAAAGAATATCCATCAAATACCGGGAGTCATGGCGAATTCTTATCTGATTATTGAGCCGGATGGGTTGACCCTGATCGACGCCGGAATTCCGGGCAATGGCAGCAAAATCCTTGGGTACATCGGGAGCCTGGGGCGGAAACCGGTGGACTTGCGGCGAATCCTGATCACGCATGCCGATATGGATCATGTGGGAAGCTTGGGCGCCGTAAAGAAGGCAACGGGAGCGCGCGTTTATTCCAGTGCAGTGGAATCTCAGGCAATGGCGGAAGGGCATTCCTCCCGTCCGGTCAAGGCGGGGGAAAATCCCGTTCGGCGCCTGCTATTTTCCGTCATGGGGCGTTTTTTCAGCGCCAAGCCGGGCCCGGCGGATGAATTGCTCAAGGATGGGCAGGTGCTGCCGATCCTTCAGGGTCTGAAGGTGGTGGAAACAATCGGTCACACACCGGGCCACCTTTCGTATTATTTGCCCGCCGAGGGTGTTTTGTTTACCGGGGATTCGATCGTCGCGGACGACAAAGGGTTGCAGAAATCGCGGCCGAACTTTACCTGGGATCCGGCGAAAGCCGCGGAGGCCGTCCGGCGTCAGTCGGCTCTGGGAGCGCGGATCGTCTGCCCGGGCCATGGGCCGGTAGTCACGGATGCCGCGGGCAGATTTCCATCCTGAGTATTATCCCGCGCCGTCAGAATAGGACGCGCGTCGCGAAACGTATCTACTCAGTAGGGCTTCCCAATTTGTATACGGATTGCACCGAAAAGAGCCGAATACACTAAAAAACAGTAGTTGTGCTTTTTCACCAAAGGAAATTTTTCGGTGATTTCGGAATTTTTCCGTGTTTCGGTGTACGTTTTCCCAGGCCTGAGTGGTTACCGCGAAACGAAGGAAGAAATTTTGAGGCCATCATCGAAAGAATATTCCACTTGATAGCACCAGGAAAATTCTTTCGGCAAAGTTCCCGCTCAGGTTTTTTTAGTCGCCGTTTTGGAATTAATCGGTGTGAGGCTCGGCGGGGCGGTGAGCGTGATGGTCGGGGTCGAGGTGGGTGTCGGCTTCAGGGTCTCGGTGGGGGTGAGCGTACTTGTCCACGCGGGCGGCAAAGTGGGCATAACGATAGCCTGCGTAGTGGGTGTAGCGGTTATCGATAAGTGGGAGATTGCGGGTCCGACCAACCCGACATATAGAATGGTGCCAATCACTCCCAAGATGACGATGATCAAAATAATGGAAACGATCCGAAACCATCGCCCGGATGAGTTGGATTTTCGGCCGGTTTCCGATGGCGGTTCCAGCCCCTCAACCGAAGCTTTTTGTTTGCCGGCCGGGCGGGATTTTTCAATTCCGGCATCTGAAGAAGGCAAAACCGATAAAACGGGAGAGACGGATTTTCGATCGGCGGGGGATTCGGTTTTTGTGGCTTGAGCGGAAGGGGACCGATTTTTTCCCAGAAACAGTTCTTCCGTGCGTTTGCCCAAGAGATGCGCGAGCCGGGATTGCGCCACGGTGTTGTTTGGATTGATTCGCAACACGCGTTCCAGGCAGTCTTTCTGCTGGGCGGCATCGGATAGGACAAAACTCATCAGAAGCCAGCCCTGTTCCGAAGACGGGTTGTTCATCAAGAACTTAGACAGGACTTCCTTCGCCTGCTCCAAACGGCCGGTCTTCACCAGTTGAGTGGCGGTGGTCAGGGGATCGGAAGCGGATGGGAAGGATTCGGTCATGGTTTTTTCGGTGCTTTATTCCCAGCCTAAGTATGTCATAAGGTGGGCAATATTGTCAAAAGCCTCTCCGGGAAAAGATTCCTCCATGGTTTACGGTTTTTTCACCAGGGTTTGATATAATCTTCGTTCAAAAACGAGGTTCCAACTTCAGAAGCGCTCCCGGGAAAAGCTGTGGGCAACACGCCGGGAACGCCGGAGTTGGCCGGAGAAAAGATGGCGCTGGAAAAGGGATATCTGTTATACGGACGTTATCGGATTGAATCCGTTTTGGGCCGCGGCGGGATGGGCTCGGTATATCAGGCGCTGGATGAAAACCTCGGCATCCAGGTCGCGGTCAAAGAGAATTTATTCACCACCGAAGAATACGCGCGGCAATTCCGGCGCGAAGCTACGATTCTGGCCGGCTTGCGGCACTCCAACCTCCCTCGGGTAACGGACCATTTCGTCATCGCCGGACAAGGCCAGTACCTGGTGATGGATTTCATCGACGGCGAAGACCTCCGGTCGAGGATCGATAAAGGCAACCTGCCCAACGAACGCCAGACGATTGACTGGGCGCGCCAAATTTGCGACGCGCTGCACTATTTGCACAATCGCCAGCCCCCCGTCGTGCACCGGGATATCAAACCGGGAAACATCCGCATCACGCCAGACGGACGCGCGGTCCTGGTGGATTTCGGCCTGGCGCGGTTGATGGAGGGCCCGACCACGACCACCGGAGCAAAAGCCATGACTCCGGGCTATTCCCCGCCGGAACAATATGGCGCCAGCCGGACGGACGCCCGAACCGACATCTACGCCCTCGCGGCGACGCTCTACACGCTGCTGACCGGAGGGATGCCGGAAGACGGCCTGGAAAGGGCCCTGGGACAAAAATCGCTGACCCCGATCCGCACCCGCAATCCGAAAGTCTCGGCGGGGGTGGCTGCGGCCATCGAAAAAGCCCTGGAGGTTCTACCGGAGAACCGTTATCAGGTCATCGGTGATTTCCAAAAGGCGCTCACCCTCGCGTTGCCGCCGGTTGTACAGACTCCAACCGTTTCTGCGCCGCTCAAGAAATCCGGAACCGCTGCCGCCGCTCCGAAGAAACCGACCGCTCCGCCGAAAATTCCCGGCAAATCCGCGCCCCGGCGCCGCGGCAGATTTCGTCTGGGCTGCTCTTTGGCGATCGGCTTCCTGGCGCTGCTCGTGGCCGCGGTAGGATTGATTTTTGCCCTCGTCGGACCGTCCAATGTCGTCGCTTCCCTGCAATCGCTTTATACATCGACCCCGGCCATTGTGGCAGCCGGGCGGACCGAAACAGCGTTGATTCCCACCGTCTCCGTCACACCGCTCGGGGTTGTCGCCAGCAAGACGATCAGTGGGACGGATACTCCCGTCCCGACGGTCACGCTGACCGCCGTGGCCACCCCCGTGGGAAAATCCGGGATGATTGCTTTTGTCTCGGATCGGACGGGAATCCCGCAATTATTTTCCATGGATTTGGATGGCAAGAACGTCAAGCAGTTGACCAACTTACTGGAAGGAGCATGCCAGCCGGATTGGTCTCCGGATGGGATGCAACTGATTTTTACCTCACCGTGTAAATCCATTGTCGCGTATCCACGGCAATATACCAAAACCTCCATCTACCGGATGAATGCGGACGGATCCGGCCAGACTTCACTGACCAAGGTTCCCGGCGGCGATTTCGATCCTGCGTGGTCGCCGGATGGAAAGTCCATCGCCGTGACTTCGATGCAAGACGGACGGCAGCATATTTATATAATGGATGCGAATGGAGATAACCGCCGCTTGCTCAGCATCGCCGGCGGAGTCGACTATCAACCAAGATGGTCGCCCGATGGACAGCAGATTGTATTTGTCACTTCACCCGGCGACCGTTCGATCGTGTTTATCGAAAATGCCGATCCGACGAGTTTTATCTTGAGCCGGCTGGAATTTTCGACGGTGACCTATTCCACGGAAAGCCCCGACTGGTCGGTTGGCAATTACATCTTATACGTCCTGGCAAACCATGGACAGGTTGTCATCTACAAGGAAGACTCGCGGTTCAATCAAATTCCTCTCAGCCCGGCGTATCAAGGCACGACCGTGGCTAGGTTCTCCCCGGATGGGCAATGGGTTCTGTTCGATATGGACGTCAAGCTGAACCGAGATATTTACCTCACCCCCATCGTCGGAGCGGCAGAACCCCGCCGGATCACGACCGAGCGTTCGATCGAAACCGACCCCGCCTGGCGGCCGATTTCCACCACTTGATTATCCTCGCCCCGATTTTTATTAAAGGACCATGCGCGTAATCGGCGGGACCGCCAAGGGAAGACGATTGAAACCGGTGCCGGGGGATGCCACCCGGCCGATCACCGACCGAGTGAAGGTCGCCTTGTTCGACCTCATCGGGGGCGAGATACCGGGGACCGCATTCCTCGATTTATTTGCCGGAACCGGCGGGGTGGGGATCGAGGCGCTCTCCCGCGGCGCGCGTCAAGCGGTCTTCGTGGATTCCAACCCCGATGCGATCCGCACCCTCGGCGAAAACCTCTCCGCCACCCGGCTGCAAGAAAAAGCCGTTATCATTCGATCGGATTCGTTTTCCTACCTGGAGCGCAGGGAACGGCGCGCGTTCGAGGTGATCTACGTCGCGCCGCCGCAATACCGAAAACTATGGAGCCGGGCGTTGCAATTGATTGATAACCGCCCGGAATGGCTCGCGCCGGACGGGATGGCCATCGTTCAAATCGATCCGAAAGAATCCGAAACCGTGGAATTCACAAACCTTGTGGAATTCGACCGCCGAAAGTACGGAAGCACGCTGCTTATATTTTTTGAGAAACCCGGCCAGTAAAAACAAAACGCCCGGCAGCCGGGCGTTTTGTTTTAATTCAGACCACCGATTCCGGGATCAGTCCGCTAGGTCTTTGGCCGCATGGGAATCATCCACATCCACGACGCCGAAATTGGCGAGCGTTTTATGGATCGGCACGGGCCGTACGAATTTATCCAGAGTATCCTTGGTATCATCCATTTTCAATTGGTCGAACAGAAACCCGAACTGCTTTTCCCAGGCGCCGTCCAGCGCTTGGCGGTTTTCCTCCGGCATATCCCAGCATTGCTTCTTGAAGGGTCCTACGGCCTTCTTTCTGGCCTTATAGATGAACTGCTCCTCGGTGTCCTTTTCCTTGCGCTCGTCCGCGCAATTCTTCCGAACCCATTCGTAAATCTCATCGCGCAGGGCGGGGGGCAGATGGTCGAACGCCATGCTCTGGAAATTGGTCGCTAAGTGAACTTCGCAGGTTTCATATTCCGGAAACTTGCGGAACGCGTCTTCCGGCAGGGTGGACGCCCCGTGCTGCACGGCTCCACCGAGGCTGTACGAGGCGCGCGCGATGATGGAAAGTTTCTTCAGGGTGTCGAAATCCACCGCCACTTGCGCCATCTTTCCATTAGGCAGCACCACCCCGCCGTGCGAGGTTCCGGTTTGAATGCTGATTTTGCTGAGGCCGACGGCTTTGGGATCCATCTTTTTAAGTTCGTCGGCATACAGTCCGAGAAAGGCGCGCAATTCCTCCTCGTTGCTGTTGTGCCCGCCCACTTCGCCAATCTCTCCGCCGACCGAAACCTGAACGCCGGCGGGCTGCTTCTGGCGGATGAACGCCGTGAAATCGGCGCAGAGTTTGCTATTGACGGCCTGTTGTTCAGGAACCGTTTTCTTGCTGAGGTCTACCATGGTGGACGTATCGATGTCGATGTTGTAGAAACCGGCTTGGATGGCTTCCCCGATGAGGTCCTGGATAGCCTTGATCTCGGATTCCGGGGAGGCGGCATATTTCTTAGGTGAAACCTGGAAATGATCGCCTTGAACGAACACCGGCCCACTCCATCCCTCGGCGATCGCCGCCGCCAGGATCGAAGCCGTATATTCCGCCGGCCGCTGGTCGGTATACGTCATTTCTGAACGAGCGATTTCAAAAATCAACGGCCCCACCGAGCGTTTCTTGGCCGCGCGGAAAGCCGCCCGGGCGGAATCAAAAGCCATCACGCGTAAATTCATCGCCGGAACGGTGAATGGCTTGGCAATGGAACCTTTGCCCCGGGCCAGGTAAAGGTCGTTGATCGAAGCCGGCACGATTCCCAACGCGAGCGCGGTTTCCCAAATCAACCAGCGGGCCTGGCTGCGTTCACTGGGCGATCCGAATGCGGATGCGCGGGCCAGGGTTTCCGACTGGGCTACTACCTTCGCCGGATCCTGTACCACCAGCGAGCCGTCGTTGCCAATCCTTGCGGCGCCGCCGTAGTATTTCTGAACGATCTGTTGCGGGGTTACAGACATTGCTTCCTCCGAATTTGAGAATGAATGATCGCGCGGCAAGCCGCGGGGTGTTCCTCATCCCGCACCAGCGGGATAAAAAAAACCTGCGGGGCTTGGCCCGCCGGATTCGAATTATACCGCGTGGCGAGGCCGCCGGGAGGATGGAATTTTCGTGGTTTGCATCGGAGGATCGCAAAGCATCGCGGGAAGAGGATGACCGTGCGCCTATTGCGCGGGATGAGGATGCTCGTGCTGTGGAAAATGAACGTGCGGATGGCGATGCTCGCCGCCGGCCCCGGCAAACGGATGCCGGTGCTCGTGGATGAGGTTGCATTCCGACAGCAGATTCTGGTTGGATAGAATTTCCGCGGGCAATCCGTCGGCGATCAGCTGATGCGTCTCATTGAAAACGCAGATCCGGCCGGCGACGGCCTCCGCCAGCGAAAGATCGTGCGTGGCGGTGACCATCGTTTTGCCGACGCGCACCTGGTCGATGATGAAATCCTCCAGCCAGGATTGGCTGCGCGGATCGAGTCCCGCCGACGGTTCGTCCAACAACCAAACGGACGGATCCAGGCTTAACACCGAAGCCAGCGCGACGCGTCGTTTCTCTCCGCCGGAGAGCCGGTGCGGTGCGCGGTCCTTAAGCTTTTCAATTCGCAGCGCGGCGAGCGCGTCCTCCACGCGGCGGAGGATTTCCTCGCGCGGCCAATCCGTTTGCAGTGGGCCAAACGCCACCTCGTCGAACACCGTCGGGGAAAACAGCTGTACGTCCGCATCCTGGAAGAGCAGTCCGACCCGGCGGCGAAAAGCGAAGTTGAAAGCCTGTTCCGCCAGGGTTTGTTCGGTCAACTCCCGGCCGAAGGCGAGCACGGTTCCGCCGGTGGGGAAGAACAATCCATCCATGAGTTTCAGCATCGTACTCTTGCCGGACCCGTTGGCGCCCAGAATGGCCAGCGATTCACCTGCGCGAACGGTTAGGTTCACACGATCCAATGCCGGCTGGTTTCCTTCATACGCGTAGGAAACGTCGCGGAGTTCAAACACCGGTGAGGTTCCCGCGTCGGTTTCGGAATCCCGTTGCATCGATCACCTGCCAAGCCAAACGGCCAGACCAGCGATAATTCCCGTTCCGGTTGCCCAGGCCCAATCGAACCCGCGCAGATGGAATTCGTTCACGGCGCGCGATTGCCCGCGGTATCCGCGCGACTGCATCGCCAGATACACTTCGCTACTGAGGGAGAGGGATTTATTCAGCAAGGTGCCTGCGCTGGCCCCGAGGATCCGCCGCGCTTCGGAGGGTCTCAACCGGCCGATGATCCGGCTCCGCCTCGAAAGGAACATGTCCTCGGCAGTGAGCAACAGAAGATAGATGTAGCGGTAGGTCATCCCCAGGATCAGTAGAAATCCTTCCGGCACGCGCAGAACGCTCAGAGCTTTCAACAGCGTGGGCCAAGGCGTTGTTAGGATGAGCAGAACGCCGAAGGATACGGAAGTGCTCACGCGCAGAAGCAGGAAGGCCACGGTCAGGGCTCCGGTTTTTGTGACGGCTAATCCGAAGGGAAGGAGAATCCAGGCGGGCCCGGGGGTGATGAATAACGCCGGTAGTGCGATGACCCCGGTGAAGAATGGCATGAACAACCATACCCTGCGGATGAAAAATCCGACCGAGATGGAAGAACGCCACGCCAGCAGCAGCGCCAGACCGTACAAGGCCAGAAGCACCAGCAGGCTGCGGGAAAGGCTGACGGAGATCAGTAACGCCAGGATGGATAGTATTTTAATCCGCGGATCTAGTGCTTGGAGCCATCCCGGCCGCCGGGAGATAGATTCGGCGAAGAGGGATTCTTCCAGCGCATGGGTCAGATTTGCGAGAGTTGTCTCAAGAATGTCTTTACGGATCGGGTTGGTCACGTTTTTTGGGAACGCGGTTCGGTTTGATCTTGTCGGCCTTTCGGATTGGTAGAGGAAAATACAGTGACGAGCAGCCAGGCTACTACGGAAATTACCACAATGCCCGTAATCGCCGAAATTATATACCCCAAATTCGCATTTCCCAGAAAGGCAAGGTTATAGTCGGCCAGTGGCGCTCCCCACAATCCTTCGAGTTGCTTGAAACCTTGCGGGACAAAGCTCAATCCCAGTTGGGCGAATTGGTTCGATCCCCACTCGCCCCAGGCGGTGCCCGGCGCCAGAAGGCCGACCGGCGTTGCGAAGACCAGCACCGCGAGGAGAATCCACAAAGCGCGCCAGCGGCGGAAGCTGCCGACACCGGCCACCAGGACCGGTTGCGCGGTCCCTCCCAGGGCCGCTTGGTTTGTCCGCTGCAGGTAGGCGACGACCAATGCGGTGATTAACCCTTCAACGATCCCCGCGATCAGAAAATGCGGAATCACCATCGCGGGAATGGATACGGACAGGGGATAGGGCGCATACAGCGGGGTTCCGTCCGCGGTGTGGAATAGCGCGGGTTGAATTCCGAATTCCACTCCGGCAAAAAAGGCAGCCACGGTGAGCGCGATCCAGCCGCCCACGAAAGCGCCGATGACGCGGCGCCGCAACTCAATGATCGATGAGCCTGCAATCAGCTGATAAATGGCATAGCTGACGTAGGGCATAACAACCGCCATGTTGAAGCAATTGGCGCCGATGCACAGAATGCCGCCGTCCCCAAAAAAGAAGGCCTGAATGATCAACGCGATGGAAATGGCAATGCAGGCGATATCGGGCCCCAAAATGATCGCGGCAAGCGCCCCGCCGACCGCATGGGCGGTTGTCCCTCCCGGAAGCGGCACATTAAACATCATTATGATGAACGAGAAGGCCGCGAGAAGAGCGATCAGCGGCGCGCTGCGGGCATTGACCTTTTCACGAAGTTTTTTCAAACCGAGATACCAAAACGGGATCACGATCGCAAACATCACGATGCAAGTGGCCGGGCTGAGATAACCATCGGGAATGTGCATGGCGGTGGTCGCCAGCCATAATCCCAGTATGGCGTAATACATAATTATTCTGCGTGGGATTCTACGGATTGCGGCGATGATTCCTTGAGGCGTTGATGTGACGGTCACGGTTGATCCTCCTCGAAAGCCAGTTTTCTAGGATCTTTCCTTGTTCCTTGTGCACCGAGGACATAACCCCTGGACGACGACCGATGCGTAATGCACGGAGTAACCGCTGGATTTACCGATGGCATCGATTGCTTTTTTAAAATCGGTTTGGGTGATCTTGGATGTCTGTCCGCACTCGCGGCAGATTAAATGGGGGGAGCCGTCGCCGCCATTGTGTTCGTACCGGCGGCTTCCATTGCCGGAATCGTATGCGGAGATTAATCCGAAGCCTTCCAAGAAGTTCAGGGTTCGATACACCGTCGCGAGGTCGGTTCCGGAATCGGAAGAGCGCACGGATCGCAGCACCTCGTCGGCGGTGACCGGGTGATGGAATTTGTGCATTGCGTCGAGGACCAACCGGCGCTGGCGGGTCATCCGGAACCCGCGATCGCGCATCGCGGCTTGCAGCAATTTATGGCAGGACATATTGCTCCTTATTGCGATGTATCGCAATAAGGAGTCTAGCATATTTTCGCTTATGTAGAAAGGGGAATTAATGTCGGAAAGGAAGGAAAAAAGAGCGGACTTTTCTCAGCCCGCTCTGGATTTGATCTCAGGTAACTACTCGGGGATAAAAAAGTGATTGGAAACAATGTACGCGGATTTCACGGAAAAAGGTGGATTGCGCGGAGGGGTTAAAAAAAACTAAGGTTTTTTCATAGAGATGTTCAGCGAAATGCATGGATTCCGCGTAATCCGCGTACTAGTTCTTCAAGGCTGAAGCAATTACGATTTCAGATTAATTGGATATGACAATTTGGACAGACCGTTGCGCTCGCCGGGGGGATGAAACCGCAATGCGGGCAGGCTTTGGGTTGGATGGCGCCCAGCGGGGCGCCGCACATCGGACAGGTGGCTTCTCCCACCGGCACGGCGGCGCCGCAATACGCGCATTCCAATCTCCGCAACCGGTCCGAAATTTGCAATCCCGCGCCTGCGGCGGCTGCGGCCTTCTGGATGGTCTGCCAGATCGAATCCGAAAGCTGCAGGGAATTGATGTCCTGCGCCAGACTGTTCAATCGACCGATCAGGTTGATCGGATTGCGCAGGGCGGAAAGCGCCGTGGCGCCGAGGTCCGCCGCCACGCCCAGCATCTGCTGGTCGCCGAGTTGGACCATCACTCCGTCTTCTACTTTTTCCAGCGTCACCGTTACAGAGGTCTGACCGCCGGACGATCGAAACGTCCGGCTGGCAATTTGCACCAGGACCCGTTCGGGGCTTTCGACGAGATTCGCCTGGAGATTGCCGTGATCGAACTCGGCGACCAGCGCGCGCCCGATATCGCCCGGGGTTAATTTGCCATGATACGTTTTAGTTTCCATGGCGGCTGACTCCTTACGCTATTTTAATACCGTGCCCGGGAAGTCCCGTGCCCCGCGGAGAAATTCGTCCCCGGCCATCGGCCGCTTGCCCGCAGGCTGCACTTTGCAAAAAACCAATCGCCCATCCGCGGTCTGCAATGCCGGAAAATGAGAACTCTCCACCGTTAGCCCGGGCGCGTCGGCTTCGCCGCCCGCTTCCACCTCAACTTCGAGGATGCGCAACGGCTGTTGTTTCCAGATAACAAAGGCTCCCGGCCAGGGCTGGAACGCCCGCACCTTGCGCGCCAGGGTTATCGCCGGCTGATGAAAATCCAATTTCCCGTCTTCCTTCCGCAGCCGGGGAGCATAAGTCGCGAGACCGTCAGCCTGCGGCTGGGGTACGATCTCACCACGTAGATATACGGGGAGAAGCTGGGTAAGGGTTTCAGCGGCGAGGGAGGCGAGTTTACGTCCAAGACTGTCGGCGGTGTCGGAGGGATCGATTGGAACCCGCCGTTGGCCGAGGATTGGACCGGTGTCCATGCCGGGATCCATTCTCATGAGGGTAATGCCGGTGTCCGTGTCGCCCGCCAGGATGGCTGCGGCGATGGGGGAAGCGCCGCGGTGGCGGGGCAGCAATGAGGCGTGCAAATTCAGACACCCATATCCGGGAAGGTTCAGCACGTCGGGTCGAAGGATCTCTCCATAGGCGGTTACCACGATGACTTCCGGTTGCCACGAGCGCAATTGATCCATAGCTTCCGGTAATCGTAGTTTTTCGGGTTGAATCACGGGCAGACCAAGCTTGTCCGCCAGAATTTTCACCGGCGGAGAGGTAACTTCCCGTCCACGTCCAGCCGGCCGGTCGGGTTGAGTTACCACTCCGACGATTTGTGTTTGGGAGTTTAGGGATTCCAGCACCGGCAAGGCGAATTCAGGGGAACCCATGAATACCGAACGCATAGACGGCATTCTATCATTTTCAATGTTTCCACATGTTAAACATATTGCATTCGACGGTAATTCCATTTATAATTCGATTACTCTTGGCTCCCATAAAGAGCCTCACAAGGGAAAATTCCATAGGAGGAAACCATGGCTGGACAGTCAGGCTCGGAAATCACAAGTGATGACAAACTTTGGGTTTTGCTGACGTACGTTTTCACTCCGATCATCCCGGTCGTTATTTTGCTCATCGAAGATAAAAAGAAGCGCCCGTTCATTCGCGCGCACAATGCCCAGGCTCTCGTTTTGGGCATCGTCAACCTGCTGGTCGGCGTGCTCCTGGGCTGGACGGTAATTCTGGCCTGCCTGCCGTTGATTATCTGGATCTACTGCATCTACCTTGGAATCCAGGGCTACGGCGGCAAATACGTGGAAATTCCCGTTATTACCAATTTTGTCAAAGGCCAGGGTTGGGCGTAATCGAAATCGTCTCCGAAAGAAGCCCGCATCCAAGCGGGCTTCTTTTTTTCATTGGAATAATGTGTTCCTTGGTCGATAGACCAGGTCTTCCAAATACGGAAATATTTCACAGGGGGAAAATATTATGAAACCCGTAAAACACTGGGTCGTTGGGCCGGAACCGGACCTCGAAATCTTCGAGGCGTTGAACGCTTTTCCCAAACCCATTGCCCGCGCGCTGTTTCACCGGGGTATCGCCGACCCGGAAGCAGCGCGCGCTTTTTTTCATGCCGAGGCGCCTCCACCGACGGATCCGTTCCTCATGGCCGATATGGACCGGGCGGTGGGACGAATTCTGCGGGCGATCCAGGCCAGGGAACCAATGGTGGTGTACGGCGATTACGATACCGACGGCGTCACAGCCACCGCGATGCTCGTGGAATTTTTGCGTTCCCTGGGCGCCTTGGTGTCGGCCTACATCCCGAACCGGTTCGAGGAAGGGTACGGTTTAAATTGCGCGGCGTTGCAGGAGATCTCGGATCAGGGCGCGCGGGTCGTGATCTCGGTGGATTGCGGCTCCCGGTCGGTGGTCGAGGCGGAATTCGCGCGGCAAATAAAATTGGATTTGATCGTTACCGACCATCATGCTCCGGGCACGGTGGAGCCGGAGGGATACGCTTTTCTCGACCCCAAGCGAAAGGCTTGCCTATATCCGGATAAAAATTTGGCGGGTGTCGGGGTGGCTTTCCGTTTGGTCCAGGCGGTCGCGGCACGCATGCCGCCGAGCATACCGGACGGCTCCGAACAGTATCTGGACCTTGTGGCGATTGGAACCGTCGCGGATATGGTTCCGCTGCTGGGCGAAAACCGATTTCTCGTGCGGGCGGGGTTGCATGCCCTCAACGACTCCCGCGCCACCATGCTCCGGCCCGGCGTAGATCAACTGTTAAAAATCGCCGGGGTGAACCGCGGGCGGGTGGACGCGCGTACGATCGGGTTCATCCTCGGCCCCAGGCTGAACGCTTCCGGCCGGATGGACACGGCCACCGATGCCTTGGAATTGCTGCTATCGTCGGAGCCCGGACCGGCCCGGGAGCGCGCGGCGGCATTGGATTCTCAAAATCGGGAGCGGCAGGGAATCACCCGGGAAATTTTTCTAGAGGCGAAGAAAATCCTTCTGCAATCGGAAGGGTTCAACCCCGACCAACCTCCCTGGTTTCTCATGTCGGAAAAAGAAGGGTTCAATTCCGGGGTCATCGGGTTGGCCGCCTCCAGGCTCATGGAAGAATATTACCGGCCTTGCGCGGTCGTGGCGATCGATGGAGAGCTGGCGCGCGGGTCGATCCGCAGCGTGCCCGGCTTCCATATCACCGACGCGCTGGATTCCTGCTCGGATTTGTTGCAGCGGTATGGGGGCCATGCGGCCGCGGCCGGTTTCACCATCCGGACCGACCGCTTGCCGGAATTGCGGCAACGGTTGGAGCGGCTGGCGGGCGATTCCCTCTCGGAGGGCGATCCGCATCCCGTCCTGGCGGTCGATTCCGAGATCACGCTTCCGGAACTATCCTGGGGTTTGCTGGATTGGCTCCAACAGTGGGAACCTTGCGGGCAGGGAAATCCCTCGCCCTTGTTTTTCGCCCGCGAACTTTCCGTCGCCTGCAAGCGCGCGGTCGGCAAGGAAAACGCCCACCTCAAGCTGACCCTTTCCGATGGACGAATGGAGATCGACGCGATTGCGTTTGGATTCGGATCGCTGGAAAAATCACTGCCCGCCCGGGTGGATGCGGCGTTTTATCTCGAGGAAAATAATTATTCCGGGAGGCAATTGCAGCTCCGGATCGTGGATTTGCAGGGCAGAGGGTTGCGGGCCGGGGGGTAAATCAATCCAAAAAGCGGTATTTTACCAACGCCCAAATTGCGCCGAAGGCGTCTCCCAGGGTGATTTTCTTTCCTTGAGCGTATTCCCTTGGATTGAACGAAATGGGAACCTCGAAGAGCCGGGCTTTGCGCTTGAGCATTTTAGCGGTGATCTCCGGTTCAAAATCAAACCGGTTGGCCCGCAACCGGACGCCGTGCAGCAGATCCGCGCGGAAAACTTTATATCCCGTCTCCATATCGGACAGAATGCTGTTATAGAGAACATTGGTCGCCAGGGTGAGCAGCTGATTGGCGACCATATGCCAGAACATCGTCACCCGCCGCTTGGAGCCGAGAAACCGGGAGCCGTAGACCACGTCGGCCTGCCCGCTTTCGATCGGCTCCAGCATCGTAGGATATTCCGAGGGGTTATATTCCAAATCCGCGTCCTGCACCAAGATCACATCACCAGTGGCCTTTTGGAACCCCGACCGCAAGGCGGCGCCCTTGCCCATGTTCTTCTGATGGTACAGCACGATGAGCTCCGGAGACGAACCGATGGATTGCAGGATTTCTTTCGTTCCGTCGGTGGAGCCGTCGTCGACTAGGATGATTTCGGATGCGAGCCGGGTCGCTTGAACCCTGCGCACGATTTCCGCAATCGTATATTTTTCGTTAAAAACCGGAATGACCACGCTGAGTTTCATCGCGAACAGTATACCGGCTCGGCCGGGGTTGGGCAACCGGTATTCCCCATGCTATAATCTTTACCATACCGTTATTCCATTTTCGGCGTCCTGCACTCGGAGGTGAATCTTGGCTAATCCAGTATCCACGGCGCGAACCACCGAGACGGGTCCTCGCTTCTCTCCGACCGTCGTCACCCGGGTGGAAGATACCGGACTTTCCTCGCTCTGGCTGCAGGATCTGGCTCTGAAGATTTTCTATTTCCGCGGCTATCTCACCGGGTTCCGGGTGGCCGAACTGATGGCGTTGTCGTTCACCGGGATCGTGGATCAGATTTTGGAGGCTCTCAAACGGGATAAGCTGATCGAGGTGAAATCTCAAACCGGGATCGGCGACGGCGCCTACCAATACGCCATCACCGGGCAGGGCATGGTGCGTGCCCGGGAAGCGTTGGAGCGCAGCCAATACGCCGGGCCCGCCCCGGTGCCGCTGAGTGATTACAATGACGCGATCCGTCGGCAAGCCCGCGCGCGCCCGACGGTGAACTCCCGCGTCATGCACACCTGCCTTCAGGCGTTGACGCTTTCCGAAACCACCTTTTCGAGAATTGGACCGGCCGTCAACTCCGGCACTTCGATTTTCCTCTACGGCCCTCCGGGAAACGGCAAGACCACGATCGCGCGATCCATCGGGGACCTGATCCTCAAGGAAGAGATGTACATCCCCTATGCCCTGGATGTGGAGGGGCATGTCGTCAAGCTATACGATTCGGTTAATCACGCCCTCGTGCCCGAAGAGGATGCCTCCAGCACGCAATCGACCAGCAGCATCCAGAAAAGCAGCAGCAAACGGGATCCCCGCTGGGTGCGCATCCGCCGTCCGTTCATCGTGGTGGGCGGCGAGTTGACGCTGGCTGGCCTGGATCTCGTGTTCAACGACGTCCAGAAATATTACGAAGCCCCGTTCCAGGTTAAAGCCAACGGCGGGATTCTGCTGATCGACGACTTCGGCCGGCAGCAGGTGCGCCCGCGGGATCTCCTCAACCGCTGGATCGTTCCCCTGGAAAATAGGATCGATTATCTAACCTTGCATACCGGGCAGAAGATCGAAGTTCCCTTCGACGTCATGGTGGTGTTTTCCACCAACCTTCCGCCCAAAGATTTGGTGGACGAAGCCTTCCTGCGCCGGCTGAGGCATAAAATCGAAGTGGTGGATCCGACGTTCGACGAATACCGGGATATTTTCAAACGGGTTGCCGAATCGAAAGGCGTCACCTACAACGATCAAGGCCTGGCGTATCTGATCCAGGAGTATTACATCAAAACCAACCGCAAACCCCGGGCGTCGCATCCGCGCGATCTCTGCGATCAAATTATCGACATCGGTCGGTATATGGGCACGGAACCCACCATGGCGAAGGACCTTATCGACCGGGCGGCGCAATCCTATTTCGTCGAATTGTAGGCATCCATCCCTTTTTCGGGATCGCCTTTTCCACCCGCCGGGAACGCTCACTTATTCGGTTTGCTAAAAAACTCAGGACGCTTCCTAATTATGGAACGCGGCTTGTAACGCGAGTCCCGCGAATTATGCGATTCGTTCCTCCGGGAATCCAGATCCGGGGCAGGGACCCTGGCAGCGCGTTTTTCTTGAATCCACAAAGGTAATTCCTTATAATACAAGCTGTTCTTATTCTTCTCATAGGAAGGCGCCCCAGACCATGAATCCCTCGATTGGATCATCCGGAAAATGGGCTGTTGTTGTCGGGGTATTGACCGCTGTGCTTTTATTGGCGACAGCTGGCGATATCGGATTGACGTGGGATGAGCCGGCGTATATCGCGGCCTCCGGAACATACAATGGGTGGTTTCAACGTCTTGTTTTCGGCCCGCATGGAGTGCTTAACGAAAGCGTTGTGAACCCCGCCTGGAGTGTCAACAGCGAACATCCGCCTTTCGACAAGGTGGTCTCCGGTTTGGTCTGGGTTGCCGCCCGACATATTTTCAACGATCTGCTCGCCCATCGTCTGGCGAATATTTTGCTGATCAGCCTCGCGGTTGCGTTGCTATTCCAAATGATGGCGCTTGAATTGGGGCAAGTAGCCGGGTGGGCGACCGTCGCCGCGCTGTTGCTGATGCCTCGGTTCTTTTTTCACGCCCACTTGGCCGCGCTGGACGTTCCGGCGGCATCCATGATCGTGATCGTCACATATACATTCTGGCGCACCAAAGAAAGCGCCAGGATCCGCCATACACTGCTTTTAGGCATCGTATTCGGATTAGCCATCGCCACGAAAGTGAATGCGGTATTCATCCTTCCTACGCTTTTTATCTGGGTATTAATCTTCCGGCGAAAATCTTATCTATTCATCCGATTGGTTGTAGCCGCCGTCATTGGGATTATCGTCTTTATCGGAATATGGCCGTGGCTCTATTACGACACATTGCCCCGCATCGGAGAATATATAAAATTTTTCTCGGTTTCACAAGCCAGGGTCGCACAATATTATCTGGGCAAGACATTAACCTCTGTTCCATGGAGTTTTCCTTTTGTAATGACCTGGGCCGTGGTTCCCTTGGGGACAACGGTCCTTTATTTTCTCGGAATGCTTCGAGGGGTTTTCCGACGAAGGGATCGGGCCTTTTGCGCAATGCTTGCGCTCAACGCCTTGATTCCCTTGATGGTCCTGGTCACCGGGAAAAGCCTTGTCTACGACGACGAGCGGTTGTTCATGCCGGCCTTCCCGTTTCTCGCGGCATTGGCCGGGATGGGGTTCTCCTGGCTGGTGTATCTCCTTAAGAATGTCTTCCAGCGACTGCGCCGGCCGGGATTTGCCGTCGCGCTCTCTGCCGCCGCGGCCGTACTCTTCCTGATTACTCCCATCCTTGGAATCGTCACATTTTACCCACACCTCCTCTCCTATTATTCCGAATCCGTGGGCGGGCTTCCCGGAGCCGCGAAGCTTGGCCTGGAGACCACCTATTGGGCCGAGAGCTATAGGGAAGCGGTGGACTATGTTAACAAAAACGCCCAACCCGGAGATTCCGTCTGGGTGGAGCCCGGCACTTACGACATTCTGGTGTATTACCAATTGCACGGGATCCTGCGGGATGATGTCACCATCGCCATCACTTATGACACAAACCCCCAGACGGTATTCGGAACAAGCGTGCCTTTCCACAACGTCGCGGTTCCTTACAATCAGGCCACCTTCGTGATCCTGGAATATCACCAGACATTTCTCTATGACAGCAACGGGCAACCGGTGGATGTGACAAAATGGATGTCGGTTCTACAGCCCGTCTATCGGGTGAAACGCCAGGGAGTTCCCATCCTCGACATCTATCGGAATCCATGAAAAGGCCCGGGGTGAAGCGGCGGGAAAGGAACGTCCGCGTCCGCCCCAACGGGAAATTAAAAAAAAAGAAAAAAAGCGCCTTGGGTTGCGATTTCTTAAAAGATGATGCATACTTGTTTTTGGGATAACCTATGACGGAGATCGCGCTACGCACGTACAACCAAGAAATCAAAGACCTCATCGATCACGGCCATTTTGATGAGGCGATAGCGCATTGCCAGCACATCCTGGAGACATTCCCGCGGCATATCGAGACCTACCGGCTGCTGGGCAAAGCCTTCCTGGAGCAGGGCCGGCACGGAGATGCGGCCGACGTTTTTCAACGGGTGCTGTCCGCCATCCCCGAAGACTGGCTGTCCCATGTGGCCATGGCCATCGTCCGGGAAGATGAAAGCAATCTGGACATGGCCATTTGGCACATGGAACGGGCTTACGAGGTCAACCCGTCCAATACGACCGTGCAACAGGAAGTTCGCAGGCTACGCGGCCGCCGCGACGGCGTCGAACCCCCGAAACTCCGTCTGACCCGCTCCGCTTTGGCGCGGATGTACATCAAGGGAGGGCTATTCGGCCAGGCGATCGCGGAGATTCGCAGCGCCCTGGCGGAAGACTCCGAACGCCCGGACCTGCAGACACTGCTCGCGTCCGCTCTCTTTGATTCGGGGGCAGTCCAGGAAGCGACCGACATTTGCAACACCGTTTTGCAAAAACTTCCCTATTGCTTGGAGGCTAATCGGATTCTGGGTCTGGCGCTATGGACCTCCGATAAGAAAGAGGACGCGGAAAAACTGTTTCAACGGTTGGAATCCCTCAACCCTTATATCGATATCGACACCCTCAAGAAAGAGAAGAGAATTCAAGAACATCCCGGACAATCCATCACCCTGACGCGAATCGAGTGGGAGCAACAGGAAAAGACGGTCCGGTCGAAACAACCCAATTGGGCTTCCTCCCTTGGGTTGAAAATCGAAGAAGCTCAACCCGGCCGCCCGGCGATACCGGATTGGCTGGCCACGACATCGCAACCCGCCGCCTCCGCACCGGCTGCGCCGGCGGCGTCGCCTTTTGGCGGACCGACTCCCTCCTGGTTCAATGACGCAGCCAACGCCATGGGAACCGGGAAACCCGCCGGCCTAAGCCCAAGGGAACCTCAGAAGGTGCCAGCCGAATCCGCAGCGGTCCCCGCAATAAAAACCGGCACGGGTGAATTACCGGATTGGATAAAAACGCAATCCAATCCTGTGGAGCCTCAAGCAGCGGAAAAGCCATCGAGCCCGCTCCCAGACTGGCTATCCGCGCCTTCCATGCCCTCACCGTCACTTCAACCGGTCGCACCTACCGCGGAAAGCACTCTCCCGGATTGGATCAGAACTGTCGCTCCGGCGTCCACTGCTCCGGCAGATCAGGGACCTGGAATACCGGATTGGCTTTCCGCTCCGACCCCTCCAGCTGTCGAGGCGCTTCCGCCTTCGTCCCTTCCGGAATGGACCAAGCCGGAGACAAAAACGGGACCGTTAGAGGTCGATCACGGAGAGATCCCGGACTGGTTAAACACATCGAAGCCAGCAAGCGTCGACATCGGCTCGGAACCGGAATGGCTAAAACCGCCGCCACCCGGCTCCACATCGGATTAATCCCGGAATGGATGAAAGGGACTCCTCGAGTTGATTCTGCCGCTCCGGTTCCGGCGGCGGTGGAAAGTGTTCCCGATTGGTTGCAAGAAAAACCGGCATCACAACCCAAACCGGTCGAGATCGTCCCGGAATGGATGCGCGGTGAAAGCACGCCTACTTCGGAAGCAGGGAAAGGAAATGCCCCTACGCCCTTCGCTCCGGAAACGGATATTCCGGAATGGATGAAACCCGAACCCTTGGAATCCCCTGCGCCCATTCAATCAACAGAATCCAAATCCGGGGCACAGATTGCGCCCCCGGAGGCCAAACAACAATCTCCGTCCGAATTCGGCCTTCCGGATTGGATGACCACGTCCGCGTCCTCAACGCCCGCCGCATCGGCCCCCAGTACTACTCCAGCGGCGATGGCGTCCGTTCAATCGGTGGAGAGCGAAGCGGAAAGAGTTCCCGAAGTCACATTACCGGATTGGCTTAATCCGCCACCTTCACCGGTTCCCGTCCCGCCCATGCCTGTTTCATCAGTTCCATCGCCAACCCCGCTGCCCTCTATAGAACCGGTGGAGGCCGCTCCAGAGGCAACGCCTGAGATAAGCCTGCCGGATTGGTTAAAGGCGGTTGCTTCACCTGCTCCTTTCGCTTCTCCTCCATCGGCTTCGACCCCCGCGCCGGGACCAACTCCGCCCGCACCACCCTCCGCTGAGCCTGCTCCGGAAGCAGTTCCTGAGGTCAGCCTGCCGGCCTGGCTTACGGGTGTCACACCGCCGCTTACTCCGACAGCCACGCCTGCGCCCTCAACCCCCGCGCCAATCGTAGCGGAGGAACGAAAGGCCGCCACTTCGGCGGAGCCCATTCCCGAAATCGCTTTGCCGGATTGGTTAACCGCGCCTGCTCCATCAATCCCAACCATCCCCTCGAAAAAACCTTCCGGCCCCTTATCCACTCCGTCCGCTCCCGCCGCGCTGGTCCAGGCTCCGTCGGCCGCTTCACCGGAAGGAAGAACTCCAGAGTCTATTGCACCGGCTCCGGCCGAACCCGCTCGCCTTCCTCCCATGACAGCCGCTCCTTCGGCCGCATCTGATACGAAAATATCGACGGCCTCCCTGCAACCGTCATCCGCGATGCCCGGATCCGCCGTGGTTGAAGTAAAAAAAGAGACCGTTCCACCGCCCGCGGAATCATCACTCCCCACACCCATTAGTGAGGGGATCGATTTACCTGATTGGCTCGTTGCGCAACTTCAAGGGAAACAAGCGGAGACGGCTGTCCCTCCGGCGGCCGCCAAACCCGCGATTCCACTCCCTGATTGGCTGAAACCGGCGGGCCAAGGCCCAGCCCCATCTCCGGTCGTTGATTGGGAAAAAGCGGCCGACCAACCGGTTCCTTCGGTGCCGGCGGATGCAACCCGTCCGGCTGTGGGGGCCGTTCCACCGGCGGAAAAACCGGTCGCGGGATCCGAAGCGATCCCAACCTGGTTGGATAAATCCAAACCAAGCGGGAATGAAACCGTCGCCCGCTGGCTTGATCGCAGATTGAAGACCTCGACCTTAAGCTCATTGGAAGATTCCGGTGCTAGAACGGGATCCAAACCCCCTTCGCCGGCGCCCACCGCGAAGCCCACCCAAAGCTCGAACTCAACTTCCCACGTGGCTGGATTCCCAAAAACCGGGCGGGTCCGATACGGTCGTACGCTGGATGGATAAACGTGAAACCGGATCCTTGCGCCGGGCGCCCCAATCTGCATTCGCTGATGCCGGAAAGTCGGGCTCTCCCGCTTCGGAGGAGAGCGCGCCGGTCAAGCCGGAAACCGCACAGGCTGCTGCCCCGAGTACACCCTCAATTCCCACTCCGGGGACAGAAGATACGATTGCAGCGAAGAAATCCCCCATACAAGCCGGTGCACCTGTTCATCAGCCAAATATCGAACCGGTTCGCCAGGTTCCACCGCCGGCGACGCCTATTCTTTCTACAAAACCGTTGGAGCCGGGAATTCAAGCGCCGCGTCCCGTTGCGCCTCCGCCAGCTCCAATGGCCGCCTTGCCGGAAGAGGAAGAAGAGGAGGGGGCTTTCGTGCCGCCTCCGGAATGGTTGCAGAAAGCGCTGGGAAACGCGGTGGCGGACGTGCCCCCCAATCCCAAAGAGCGAGCCTCCGTGCCGGAAACGCCAGCATCGCAACCTCTTCCGCCTCCGACGGTCGCGGAAAAAACCGCCAACGTCGGTTGGCAGACTCAGGTGGCTGACGAACCGGCTCCCGTCTCAACGGCTAAACCCACTCCGTGGGTGCCGATGACTCCACCCCAGAGCACAGCGGAACCTCCGGCCAAACCGGTGAAGAGAGCCAGCAAAAAGAAAACACGGAAATTATCCGATATCGAATCGGAGGCTATGATCCGGGAAGCCCGGGTGTATCTGGAGACAGATCTGCAAAAAGCTTCTGAAGTTTATCTGCAAGTGATTGAGAATCCCGCAAGCGCAGAAGTGGTAGCTAATGACCTTACATCCTATCTGGAACAAGATCCGGCTTCCCCGCAGCTGTGGAATCTTTTGGGTGACGCGTGCAGCCGCGCCGGACGGCTCCAGGATGCCTACCGGGCTTATGCGGAAGCCTTGCGGAGAATGTAAACCTCTCCCCATCCCACGGCCCCCCTCCGTTCGATTCCGCTCCCCAAGCCGTTCGCGACAAGAGGAACCATGACCGTTCGCCGTCTGGTGATTGCCATCGCCTTTCTGGGCATCGTGTTCATGGCAAGCCGACCCATGATCGACACCGACACCTGGTGGCATCTGCGGACCGGTCAATGGATTTTGGACAATCATGCGCTGCCCGGAGTGGACCGATTTTCCTTCACCCGATCGGGGGCGGCCTGGTACTATCCGGCGTGGCTTTCGGAAATCCTCATGGTGGAAGTTTTTTCGATCGCCGGGTTGCCGGGATTGAACCTGTTGTTTACCGTTTTGATTGTCTTATCTTGTTTCGTCATCTTTCTGACGATGCAGGGGGATCCCTATCTGCGGGCGGCCGTCCTGGTTCTCGCGGCGGGAGCGGCCGAAATTTTCTGGAGCGCCCGGCCGCAGATTTTTACCTTTCTCTTCAGCGCCTGCTTCTTTTATTGCCTCAGGGAATTCCTTCAGGGGAGGAAAAACCTTTTATGGATCCTTCCGATCCTGATGGTCCTGTGGGTCAACACCCACGCCGGTTTTTTCATGGGATTTGTTTTCCTGCTGCTCGCCGTGGTGCACCAGGGGCTGCGCATTTTGTCCTCACACGACGAGCACTCTCCGGATCAGATCAGGAAATTCGTTTGGATCTCCGGAATCGGCGTAGCGTGTTTTCTGACCTCCTGGATTAATCCCTCCGGCTTGAAAATACTTGCTTATCCTTTTCAGACGGTCTCCGTTCAATTCCTTCAAAACTACATCCAGGAATGGCAAGTTCCGAATTTTCATTATTGGGACGCCCAGTTATTCCTGATTTTATTGTTCTTCACTTGGGCGGTTATCGCCTTTTCCCCGAAGCCGCTGGATGCGGGCGATTTCTTCCTTCTGGCGATCATCAGTTATACGGGATTCCTCGCGGGCCGGAACACGTATTTCCTTTCCATCATCGCGCCGGCCCTCATTATGGATTACGGCCAACCCATTTTGGAATCGAAGTTTCCGGGCTGGTCGCCCGGCAAGGCAACCTCCAGAATTCTGGGTGTCGTCAACATTGCCATTCTGTCTGCTGCAACGATCGGAGTCGCGGCCGGAGCTGTTCAATCCATCACACCGGCAAGCCTCGACGCGGCCATTCGCCGCCAAATTCCGGTGGATGCCGTAGAATTTCTTTCAAAGAATCCCGGTTGGGGCCGGATGTTCAATTCCTACAATTGGGGGTCCTACCTGCTTTGGAATTTGCCTTCCTACCCCGTATTCGTAGACGGCCGGACCGACCTTTACGATGATGAAATATTAACCCAATATCTTACCGTCGTGAATGCCCGGGCGGGCTGGCAGAATGTCCTGCAGGCATGGGATATTCAGGTCGTGTTTTTAGATCCCTCCGCGCCGATCCTGCAAGTACTGCTCACCGAAGGATGGCAGGTGCGCTATCAGGACCATCAGTCCGTCATTCTTTTGCGGCCGGCCCAGAACGCCTTCCCCTTACAATGACCCTTCCCCGCTTTTCGCAGCCCGCCCGTGGGACCCGATGGTTGCTCGCGCTTTTAATAACCGCGCTCAGCGTTTCTTTTCTTGAGGCCTTTTTCATCAGCCAACCCGGAACCATGGACTCCTGCTATTATTACAGCGGCGGGATAAATATTTTCCAGGGGCGGGGAATGAGCGAATTTTTCTATTGGAATTACCTGGAGGGTTCCACCTCGCTTCCCCATCCAGGTTTTCTTTATTGGATGCCCCTGCCATCGATCGTCGCTGCGGGGGGCATGTTCCTGCTCCAAAGCGGTTTTCGACAAGCCCAAATCCCCTTCTTCTTGCTTTCGCTTGCTTTTCCCTTCTGGGTATATTGGTTGGCCTCCAAATTGACGGGCTCCTTGCGAATGAGCTTGGTGGCGGGGTTCCTTTCCATCTTTTCCGGTTTTTATTCAGTTTATTGGCTCAACACGGAAAGTTTTTTACTTTTTGCCTGGATCGGCAGCCTCACCTTTTACTGTCTGTCCGTTTTGCTGGTAAAACCGCGATGGTTTCTCTTCCTTCTGACGGGGATGCTATGCGGTCTGGCGCATTTGACCCGTGCCGATGGGATTTTGTTGCTTCCGTTTGCCGGAGCGGCGATCCTCATGGCCTGCCCCGTGAGTATCTTCCAACGAATAAAATATCTTTTGTACACGACCGCCGGATACTTTTTATCGACCGGTTTTTGGTACCTGCGTAACCTTCGCGTTCTGGGCAGTTGGTTTCCGTCCGCCACTGGAAACGCACTCTGGCTGACCGCCTACAATGATTTGTTTCATTTTCCCGCCTCCGACCTGACCCCCGCTCGTTTTTTTTCGGGAGGCTTGGTTCCGTTAATAACCGCGCGTTGGACTGCCGTGCTTTGGAATGCCGAGACGGCCATTTTTGTACTGGGAATGGTTTTCCTTTTCCCGTTCATTTGCCGGGGCGCATACCTCCTCCGCAAACAACCGGTGATGATCCTCGGCATCGTTTATTTTTTCCTATTGTTCTTCGCGATGAGCATGGTATATCCATTCCAGGGCTCCCGGGGCGGATTCTTCCATTCTTCCGCCGCCTTGCTTCCTTTGGCGGTTATCTCCGCGGCTCTGGGTTTGGACGATATCATCGCCCGGCTGAGCCGTTTTCGCCGATGGATGACGGAATCGGCGCAAACTTTTTTTGGGGTTGGTTTCGTCGTGCTTGCCATGCTGACTACCGGAGTCATCTATTCCCAACGAGTCATCGGCAGCGATCCTGCCCGTACCTCTTGGTCGGCATTGAACGCGGATTATTTGCCGGGAGTCCTGCGTTTGGGAAATGCGGCCAAAGGCAGCCGTTTTATGGTAAATGATCCCCCATGCTTCTACGCGTCGACGGGATTGGAGGCGGTGCCCGTTCCCGACGGGGATCCGGCGAAGCTCCTGGCGGTGGCCAATCAATTCGGCGTTCAATTCATCATTCTGGATCCCAATGTTCCGGAGGGCCTGCTTCCGTTTTACAATGGCAGTGTTCGCCTTTCACAATTACCGCTGATATGGGAAGATCGACAAGGCAGCATCGTGTATCGATGGTTCATGGTTGAACCGCCGCAATCTACCCTACGATGAAAAAGATTCTAATGTTGGCCGGCGTCTTCTTCGCCGGAACGATCGGCCCTCTGGTTTTTCTCCTGGTCGAGAAGAAAAACGGGTTATGGGGCTTTCCGCTAGACGATGCGTGGATTCATCAGACCTATGCGCGGTCTCTCGCCGCCGGACTCGGCTGGAGCTATGCCGGGGCATCGCCGACGGCGGGCTCCACTTCCCCTCTCTGGACGCTGCTTCAGATTCCATCCTACTGGCTTCACCTTCCCGCGATCATTTGGAGCTACGGGTTGGGAATGGTCTTGCTCTCGGTAAATGCCATCCTCCTCATGTTGTGGGTCAGGAAATTACTGGTGAAATCCTATTTCCTTGTCCTGATTTTTGCTTTGGGAGAATGGCACCTTGTTTGGGCTAGCCTCTCCGGGATGGAAACCCTTTTATTTTGTTGCTGGGTTTCTTTAATGCTCTATCTTTTCTTCCCGCTCACCAAGCCATCCGGCGGAAAAATCCCACCGGCCGGAGGATGGTTCCTCCTCGGAATCCTTTCCGGAGCGGGAATATGGATTCGTCCGGAGGCGCTTTTACTCCTCCTCTACGTCTGTGGTTCCGTCGTCCTTCAACTTTATCCGATCTTGAAACGAAGACTTTGGTCTTTCTTCCTGGGTGGTCTCCTGCCCGCGGCCATTTATTTTTGGTTTAACTTCGGATTCGAAGGACGTCCGTTCCCCAACACCTTCTATGTTAAAAGCACCGAGTATTCCATCTGGACCACCCAAAATATTTTCCTACGGTTCTTCCAATCCTGGGTTCCCTTACTGGCCGGCCCCGTCGCCGTCCTGATTCCCTTCGTAATCGCCGCGCTCATTTTTCTCGTACGTTCCCGCAAATTTCCCGCCGCGTTGCCTTTGGCTTGGGCCGTCAGCCATGTGTTGTTATACGCCGTCCGATTGCCGGCTACGTACCAGCACGGAAGATATTTTCTTCCGGTCCTTCCCGTTTTGATCGGGTACGGGGTGTACGGCTATTCCGTCCTAAGGGAAAAAGCGTTTGGATTAATTCCCAGCGTCGTCCTCCGCGCTCTGTGGGGGAGTGCCTTGATCTTGACCGGAATCTTTCTTATTATCGGAGCCGCCCAATATTCCACGGACGTCCAGTTCATCCAGACCAATATGGTGGAAATGTCGCTTTGGATTCGCGATAACACTCCCGCCGGCTCCGTCATTGCCGCGCACGATATCGGCGCGCTTGGTTTTTGGAGCAATCGTCGGATCGTCGATCTCGGCGGCGTCACCGATCTGGATGCGATTCCGCTGCTCTCCGGGAAAACCAGCCTCCGGAATTATCTGCAGGTGAAGCAGGCGGATTTCCTGATGACGTTTGCAGATTCTTACCTTCATGATCTGGAGGGTTGCGTCCCGCTGCACTCCGCAGACGAGCTCCCGCCGGCCTTGGCCGAAAGAATGCTGCTCTTCGATTGGCGTCTGAGTTGTTCCGACCTTCGCTGAAATCCATACAAGATACGTTCGCTCCAATTTGCCAAGGCCCAGCGGGAATGCTATACTACGAACGAGGATGCTCATGGACGGAATCAATATCGTATTAATCGACGATCACCCTTTGTACCGTGAAGGGGTAAAGAAGGCGCTCACCTCATTTCCGGATTTAACCATTGTTGGCGAGGCGGGGAATGGGCACGCGGGGATGGACCTTCTGAGAAGCCTGAACCCCGATGTCGCCATTTTGGATGTTAATCTCCCCGATGAAAATGGCCTCCAGATCACGAAACGCATCCTTACCGAAGTTCCAAACGTAAAAGTGATCTTGCTCACGGGGTATACGGATTCCGAGCAACCGATCCACGCTTTCCGATCCGGGGCGCGCGCCTACTGTTCGAAGGATATCGAACATGAACAGCTGGCGGAAATCATTCGGATTGTCGCTTCCGGAAAATGGGTGTACGAAGGCCGGGTGATGGAAACCAGCGAAAGGCAAGCCTGGCTCGATGAGCAAATGGCCGGCATGAAATCAGAAGGGTCGTCGGGGGATCTATTCGCCCCCTTGACCCAGCGGGAATCCGAGATCCTCAACCTCGTGGCGCGAGGTCTCACCAACAAGCAGATTGGCTACCTGTTGGGGATCAGCGAACAGACTGTCAAAAACCATTTGACCTCCCTCCTGCGGAAAATTGGCGCCAGTGACCGCACGCAAGCCGTTGTGTATGCGTTGAAGCACGGCTGGATCCGGCTGCCGGAGGGCAACGACCCGGTCGAAATCTTCGCCTTTGACGTCTCCCAAAGAGGAATAAGCAAGGAAACCCCTATGTCGAGTGCCCCGCTTCCCGAAAAGCCCGTGGATCTGGAGAAGGACTCCTTATCGATCGCCGAACTGATCGATTTTATCGGAACCCAGTTGGACGAAATTAAACAACAATCCAAAGAAGTCCGATCGCTCATCGACCAAAGCCGAAGCGAAGTGGAAAAAATGAAGCAACGGCAAACGGCGGAAGCGATGCGATGGAAACAAATCCAATCCTCTTTCGATTCCGTACCCCGGGAGGACATTCGGAAAGTGTTTGAATCCACCATGGACGCCCAACAGCGCCTATTTTCGGGGAGCGGACAGCTCGAGAAACTGCAGGCGCAGTTGGTGGTTCAGGACCAGTTTTCGAAATTCCTCGAAAAAGTGCACGACTCCCTCCGGATCAGCCAGCCGGACGTGAAATCCGGTCCGGCGCCGAAATCCGTCGTCATCCGCGTCGTGGAGGCGCAGGAAACCGAACGGCTGCGCCTGTCGCGGTTAATGCACGACGGTCCGGCCCAGGTGCTGTCCAATTTCATTCTGCAAGTGGAAATTGCGGCGCGCTTGTTTGAGATCGATCCGATCAAGGCCAAGGAAGAACTCACTTTGCTCAAGGCCGCGGCCAACTCCGCCTTTCAACGGATCCGGAATTTCATCTTCGATTTGCGCCCGATGATGTTGGACGATTTGGGATTGATCCCGACCATTCGAAGATATCTGGACGCGTCCAAGGAGCCGGGGCAGGAGATCACCTTCACCTTCACCGGAACCGAACGGCGGATGCCCAATCACATCGAAGTGGTCCTCTTCCGCGCTCTGCAGCAATTGATCGGCCTGGCGCGCGAGCAAAGCCAAGCTTCCAAAATTAAAGTTACTTTCGACATCGATGAGACCACCGCCAAGGCGGTCATGGAACACGACGGAAAATTATTGGACGAAAAATCCGGCGGCCAGGAGGATCCCTTCGGCCTTGCATCGCTTCGAGAGCGCGTGGAAATGCTGGGAGGATCGTTCGAATACACCGCTCAAGCGGGCCAAGGGACGTACATCCTTTTGCAACTCCCCATCGGCGACTGAAAAATTCGCATTCCCCTCACGGCCATCGCCCCCGATCGGTAAATTAATTTCTTTATGGGCCTTCTATAATCCGCAAAATGGTTATTTTAAAGAAGAATCCCTCAGACCCTGGGGCGGCGAAAAGAACATTTGCCAATCCTTTGTATTCCATAGAATAAAATGGAAAAGGCCATTGCATCAGCAAACGAGATGACCCGATATTCATAGTGGTAGTACTAATGGAGGGGCGAACGAGAAGCGAATGCAAGGTTTTCGCAATTTGCTTTTAGTCCTATTGCGGATATAATACAACTTGGTAAACCTTTAGCGAAAGGAGGTGAACTCATATGTTTAAGAAACTGCAACAGAAAGGCCAAGGCCTCGTAGAATATGCGTTGATCCTCGTTTTGGTCGCTATCGTGATTATTGTGATCCTTTCCGTCCTTGGTCCCGCCATTGGCAACGTATTCAGCCAGATCGTCAACACCATCTAATTTCGACTAACAAACCATTTGTGAATAAATGGAGCCTCGAAACCCTCGAGGCTCCATTTATATTCAGACAATAATTATCTTAATTGATATAACCAAGGTATCACGCAGTGCGTGTCCTTGACTTTTATCATATAATTAGTATGATAACCAGCAATTCGGCGCTTTTTCTACTGGGAGGCAAACATGCGACGTAGAATGATTTTGATTTTGGCTCTTTTAATTTTTGTGGTCGCCGGAGTAGTTTATATCGTTTTCCAATACTTACCCTCGATTTCTTCCGGTGGGAACGCTGGCAAGACACCGACACCAGCCGTCACTACAATGAATATCGTTTTTGTCGCCCAGGATATCCCTGCCGGAACATTGATTACGGCGGATAGCGTCACCACGGGGCCATGGCCCAGCACTTATCCGCTCCCCGGTCTAGTGACCGACAAATCCCAGGTGGTCGGAAAACGGGCGAGGATCGATCTTCGCCGCGGCGAACCCGTGTTCTCATCGCAAATGTCCGAGAACGGGGCGAACGTTTCCGACACGGCCTCCGCGTTGGCCCTGAAACTCCAACCCGGCAAGGTGGCGGTCGCCGTGCCTCTCAGCCGGCTCTCCGGAGTAGCCTACGGTCTCGGAAACGGCGACCATATCATGATCATCGCCTCCTTCATGTTCATCAACCTGGATGCGGGGTTCCAAACCGATATTCCGAACCACATGCTCTTATGCGGTATCGACACAGACAATAAAGTAGTCTGCGTGGAGGTGAACGGGGGGCGCGTATTAAGGAATCGCCGCTCAGTGACGCCCTCCTGGCCACCTATTACGTACCCGTGGAAGCCCAGCGGCCGCGGATGACCAGCGCCATTCTGGTGCAGGACTCCCGGATCCTGAGCGTCGGAAATGCCAATACCTCCGGCCTGGTGATTGCTCCTGTGGCAGCGACAACCCCCGCCGCGACCGGTGCATCCACTCCCTCAACGCCGATTCAGTCGGTAACCCCGCCCGATATTCTCGTGATCGAAGTCTCGCCGGAAGAAGCCGTGGCGATCGACTTCTTAATCCGCATGAAAGCGGATCTTTCGTACGCCCTGCGGTCCGCGGGCGACACAACGGTATTCAGCATCCCCTCGATGGATCTGAAACGGCTGATGGACGATTTTAAAATCGATCTTCCGCCCAACCTTGCGTACGGGTCGGCTCCCCGAGTGGATACGCCCTATATCCCCGTACTGGGGAACGACGTCGTCGTTGTGGCGAGGTAGTGGGAACGTGGCCGATAAAATTCGCGTATTGATCGTCGACGACATTGCGGAAACCCGAGAAAACATTCGGCGATTGTTGCAATTCGAACGCGACATGGAAGTCGTGGGAGGCGCCCGCACCGGCAAGGAAGCCATCACCATGGCGCGCGATACCCAGCCGCACGTCGTCATCATGGACATCAATATGCCGGATATGGACGGCATTACGGCGACGGAAGCCGTCCTGAAGGAACTTCCCAGCGCGCAGATCGTCATTCTGTCCGTACAAAACGAGCCCGATTATATGCGGCGCGCCATGCTGGCCGGCGCGAGGGATTTCCTGCCCAAACCTCCCTCGGCCGACGAATTGGTGAGCACCATCCGCAAAGTCGGCCAGCGCGCTCTGACGCAAACGGTCGTCGTGCCGGTCGCTCAGGGACCGGGGGTCACCGCGAGCGCTCCCTCGGCGCATGGGGCCCGCGGAAAAATCATCGTCGTCTACAGCCCACGGGGCGGCGTCGGCCGGACCATGGTCTCCACCAATCTGGCGCTCGCACTGCAAACCGAAGATACCCCGACGATCATCGTCGACGCCGCGCTTCAATTCGGCGATGTTTCGGCTTGTCTGAACCTGCAAACTCGGAACAGCCTGATCGACCTGGTCGATCAGGTGGGGGAGCTGGACACCGACCTGGTGGACCGGATCTCGGTCCATCATTCCTCCGGCCTGAAAGTCATCGCGGCGCCGGCCCGACCGGAACAGGCAGAAGCTGTTCAGGGCGCACAGATAAGCAAAGTGATCCACTTCCTCGCGACGATGTTCCAATACGTCGTCGTAGACACTTCCTCCGCCCTCAACGAATCCACGATCGGCGCCATCGATTCCAGCGACATCGTGGTTCTCATCGGCGCTCCGGATTTGCCGACGATAAAGAATCTGCGAATGTTCTTCGATTTGAGCGAGGCGTTGAACCTCACTCCGCAAAAGATCGTCCTCATCATGAACCGGATGGATAAACGCTACGGAATTTCGGCCGAGAAAGTGGCGGATTTACTCAAACAGCCCATCCTGGCCCAGATCCCCCTCGACGACCGGACCGTCCCGCTCTCGACCAACAACGGGGAACCGTTGATCCTGCAAGATCGAACCAAACCGGTGGCACGCGCCATTCTGGAAATGGCCCAAGCCATAAAATCCCGCTTGGTGGAGCTCGCGCATACTGCACAAGAGGAAAAGAAACCGGCGGCCATCGCCAAGGTCCGATAACACCCCTTGCTGCAGGAAGGAAGATAAACCGTGTCACTCTTAAAGAGAATTGAGCAAGGCCAGTCTCAGACGCCCCAACAGGAAGATCTCAGCGCGTCCCGCCTGGCTGAATTGCGTTCCCGCCGCCCGGCATCTCAGTCTCCCGCCGGCCAAACCGGGACCCGCGACGCCTATTTCGATTTAAAAACCCGGGTTCAGAATAAATTATTGGGGGAATTGGACCCTTCGATGGACGTCAACCGGACCGCGGAAGTCCGCCGTACGATCGAAGAGTTGTTTGAGAACATTCTGGCCGAAGAGAGCATCGCCCTTTCCCGCGCGGAGAAGAAAAGGCTCTTTGAGGCGATCGTTGCGGAAATACTCGGTTTCGGCCCGCTCGAGCCCTTACTAGCGGAAGAGGGGATTACCGAAATCATGGTGAATGGATCCAAGAATGTGTACATTGAGCGGAAGGGGAAAGTCGAGCGGGTTCCGGTGAGTTTCGAAAGCGACGAGCATGTCATGCGAATTATCGACCGAATCGTCTCGCCGCTCGGCCGCCGGATCGACGAATCCAGCCCGTACGTCGATGCCCGCCTTCCGGATGGATCCCGCGTCAACGCGGTCATTCCTCCGATCTCGCTGGTCGGTCCGGTGCTGACCATCCGAAAATTCGCCAAAATCCCGATCACCGTCGACGATCTCATCCGGTTTGGCAGCATCACGGCCGAAGCCATCGAATTTTTAAAGGCTTGCGTCTCCTCGCGGTTGAACGTCGTGATCTCCGGAGGTACTGGCTCCGGAAAAACCACGCTGCTCAATATTCTCTCCCAATTCATTCCCGCCGACGAGCGCATCATCACCATCGAAAACGCCGCGGAATTGCAGCTTCGCCAGGATCACGTGGTGTCGCTTGAATCCCGGCCGCCCAATATCGAAGGGCGGGGGGAAGTGACCATTCGCGATCTCGTGGTTAACGCGTTGCGGATGCGCCCCGAGAGAATTGTGGTGGGAGAGGTGCGCGATGACGCCGCCCTGGACATGCTCCAGGCGATGAACACCGGCCATGACGGTTCCATGACCACCTTGCACTCCAACAGCCCGCGGGACACCCTCTCCCGTCTGGAAACCATGGTCATGATGGCGGGAATGGACCTCCCGTCGCGGGCCATCCGCGAGCAGATCGCCTCCGCCATCAATCTGATCGTCCATCAGGAAAGGCTTCGGGACGGAACCCGGCACATCACCTACATTACCGAAGTGCAGGGCATGGAAGGCGACGTGATCACGATGACGGATTTGTTCGTGTTCGAGCAAACCGGAATCGAATCCGGCCATGTCGTCGGTCGTCTCCGGCCAACGGGGTTGCGCCCGAAGTTCATGGATCGAATCGAGGCTTCCGGGATTCACCTGCCCGCATCGGTGTTCGGCATCGGCGAGCGGCTGCGCTACTAGATCCGGGAGTAAAAACCATGTCCGTCACGCTGATTTCCATCATCTTCATCGCCGTCGCTCTGGGATTGCTTTTATTTGCCTTTCTCGGGTCGGGAGAATTGTCCGTCGAGGAGAGGCTGAGCCGCTATACCGAGCTCACCGCCCCCACGGACACGGAAGCGCCCAAAGAAGAAAAAGCCAAGTCGTCGCCGATCACGGATTATCTGGATAAAACTTTTTCCCAATCGGATTGGTTCGAGAGCATCTCCAAGGATCTGGCTCAAGCCGATCTGAAGCTGCGTCCGACAGAATATATTCTCCTGATCGTGATCGCCAGCGTCGGCACAGGAGCCATAGCGGCTTTTCTGTTTGGGAACATTATTTTTGGGCTGATCGGGGGCGTCGGAGGGATATTCCTTCCCGGTTTTTATGTGGGGCAGAAAAAAACAGGTCGTCTGCATAAATTTGAGGACCAGCTGGCGGACATGCTGAACCTCAGCGTCAACAGCCTGCGGGCCGGGTATTCCGTGATCCAGGCGCTGGAGTCGGTCGCCAAGGAAATGCCGGCGCCCACCAACGGCGAAATTCGGCGCGTGGTGCAGGAAGTCCAAATCGGGCTCACCCTCGACACGGCTTTGGAAAACCTTCTCCGGCGGATGAGCAGCCCGGACCTAAAGCTCATCGTTACCGCGATTAATATTCAACGCGAAGTCGGCGGCAACCTGGCGGAAATATTGGATACGATTTCCCACACCATCCGCGAACGGGTGAGAATCAAAGGGGAAATCCGGGTGCTCACCTCCCAGCAGACCGTCACGGGATACTTGATCGGTTTCCTGCCGTTTGCCCTGGCCGCCTTTCTCTACCTCGATAACCGGGCTTACATTATGCGGTTCTTCGATCCCGCCACGCGCACCTGCGGCATCCCGATGGTCATCTGCGCGGTGCTTCTGATCGCCGCCGGGTTCTTCGCCATCAGCAGAATTGTATCGATCGAAGTATAAAGGGCCGCCATGTTGATTGTCATTGTTATCGGCGTCGTCATTCTGGGGGCAGGGCTCCTGGTGTATGCCGCCATTCGGATGCCGAAGGATGAGACCCCGCTGGACTCGCGCCTGTCCGAATATGCGGGGCGCGAGGTTCCCGTCAGCCTGGAAGAGATCGAATTGCAGCAACCGTTCGCCGAACGGGTGGTCCTCCCCATTTTAAAGGGGGTCAGCGATTTTGTCGTCCGGTTTACGCCCGCCGCCAACATCCAAACCATCCAGGAAAAACTCAATATGGCTGGAAATCCCTGGGGGGTGGAAGCTCCGGTCTATTGGTCGATGCAAATTGTTTTTGCCGCTTTCTTCGGTGGACTGCTGCTCTTCCTTTTCGTTTTTGGATCGCTGAAGCTTCAGTGGTTTATGTCCCTGGGGATCACCTTGCTGGGTGTGGTCTTCGGATATTTTTTCCCGAGATTATATCTGGACAGCCGGATCGCCAGACGGCAGGACAATATCCGCAAGGCGATGCCGGATGCGCTGGACCTGCTCACGATTTGCGTGGAAGCGGGTCTGGGGTTCGATTCCGCCATGTCGAAGGTAAACGAAGAATGGGAGAATGAATTGAGCGCCGCGTTCGGGAGAGTGATCCAGGAAATCCGGCTTGGCAAGCTGCGGCGCGACGCGCTCAAAGACATGGCGGAACGCGTCGGGATTCCTGAAATGACGAGTTTTGTGGCCGCCATCGTACAATCAGAACAATTGGGCGTCAGCATGTCCAGAGTGCTGCGCATTCAAGCCGATCAAATGCGCCTCCGTCGGCGGCAGCGCGCCGAAGAAAAAGCTCATCAGGCGCCGGTGATCATGATGCTTCCGCTGGTGTTTCTGATCTTCCCTACGATTCTCATCGTTCTCCTCGGCCCCGCCGGGTTGATTCTCTTCACCTCCCCGGTCGGGCATATGTTCTTTGGCGGGGGATGATGCCCGGGCTTTCCTCCAAACGCCGATGGATCGAAGGCAGTAATTCTTTCCGTTCGATTTATTTTTATCTCCTCGATCTTCTCTTTCCTTCCCATTGCGTGGAATGCCATTCCGCCGGCCGCTCCATCTGCGGGAAATGTTACCCGCTCATCGAATGGATCGAAGCGCCCTTCTGCCGCCTCTGCGGTCAGCCGCTGGGAAAAATCGACCATCACCAGTGCGTCGACCCCCAGTTGCTCAGGTTTGTTCGATCGGCAGCCGTTTTTTCCGGACCCATGCGGCGGGCCATCCATGCGCTAAAGTATTCCTCCGACCGCGTCCTGGCACTGTTTCTGGTGGATATTTCCTTTCCCCATTTTTCCACGCTCTCCTTGGATTTCGATCGCATCCTTCCAGTCCCGCTCGGGCGAATTCGGGAAAGAGAACGGGGCTATAATCAATCCGTGCTGCTGGCCGAAGCGTTGTCGATCAAGGCACACATTCCGGTCGACGCGAAGTGTCTGTCCCGATCCCGCGAAACGAGATCCCAGGTGGGTTTATCTCACGCCGAACGGAGAATAAATGTGGAACGGGCTTTTTCCGCATCGTCCGTCTCGGGCTGCAAAATCCTTTTGGTGGACGACGTGTGCACAACGGGGGCTACCTTGCAGAGTTGCGCGGCCGCTCTGATGGGGGCAGGTGCGCATTCGGTCGCCGGTTTGACGCTTGCCCGGGCGATCCTTCCCGGAATGGACCTTCATCCCGATCCTCACGGAGAGAAAAAATGACCATCCGGATTCTCATCAACACGTCGGAAATGGAAATGACTCCTCATTTGAAGGAGTACGTGGAGAAGAAGCTCCTTAAATTAAACCGATTATTGGACAATCTCGATGAAGCCAGGGTGGAATTAAAGTTCAACTCCTCGGTCCGGAGCGCTTCCGATAAACACGTGGCGCAAATGACCGTCCGCGGAAAAAACCTGCTGCTGCGGGCCGAGGAACGCAGCGAGGATATCTACACTTCCATCGACGTGGCGCTGGATAAACTACACCGTCAATTGGAAAAATTCAAGGGGAAGCATATGCGCTCGCGCGAAGAACTCGCGGCGCTGGCGGCGGAGGCCGGTCTTCCCCGCCCGAAGGAGGAGTCGCCGATCGTCCGCAGAAAATCCTTCCTTCTGGAGCCGATGAACGAAAAAGAGGCCATGGAGCAGATGCAAATGCTGGGGCACGAGGAATTCTTCCTATTTCAGAACGTTCAAAGCGGAAAAGTAAACGTCATCTACAAGCGCCGGGACGGCTCCTATGGAATGCTGGAACCGGAAATTCGATAGGAATAATTCCTCCGGATTCTAGCGGGCCGTTTGCAAACCCCATCGTTCACGAATGGCCCGCTCGATGGGGGCGAAGATCAGAAAATCCACCATCAATCCGATCAGGACGATGATCAGCATCACGGCGATCACCTGGCTCATATCATTAAGTTCCCTTCCCATCGTCAGCAAGAAACCGATCCCCATCCCGGCATACAATAATTCGCCGGCCATGAGGGAACGCCAGGCAAAGGACCAGCCGAGCTTCATTCCCGAGATGATCGACGGAAGGGCCGCGGGTAATATCACGCGGAAATACAATTGGAACCCCGCGGCACCCATTGTTTTCGCCGCATGAAGGAACAGGGGAGGCGTATTCCGGATTCCGTCTGCGGTGGCCAAGGAGATCGATAGCACCGCCCCCATAATGACAACGAAGATAATCGCTTTATCCGATAACCCGAACCACAGCAGCGCCAACGGCAACCAGCATACGCTCGGAAGCGCTTGCAACCCCAGGAGCAGCGACCCCAGTGTTTTTTGGATGATTTGAATTCTTCCCAGGAGCACGCCGAGGGTGATTCCGAGCGCGAGGGATATTCCGTACCCGATGGCAATCCTTCTAAGGCTGATCGAAATGGCGAGCGGATAGCTGCCGTCGGAAAAACCGTTCCAGATGGATAGAATCACTTTCGAAGGTGAAGGAAAAATGTACGTCGGCCAGAATTGCAAAAGGGCCAGGATCTCCCAGGCGGCCAACAGCAGGATATAGAAACCGATTCTAAGCAGCCAGTTTCTCATTGTTTAATTCCTTTTGTTGGGCGGCGAGAACCTCTTCCCGCAAATCGGAGAGCAATTCGCGCACAGCTTCAATTAACGCGAAATCCTCGATATGGCGCGGGCGTGGAAGTTCGCATCGAAAATCCCTCTTTAATCTTCCGGGCCTGGCGGAGAGCAAAAGCACCCGGTCCCCCAGCACCAAAGCCTCGCGGACGTTATGGGTGACAAACAGGATGGTCTTGCCGGTCTTGGCCCAGATTTCCTGCAATTCCGCATGCAGCATGTCTCTGGTTTGCGCGTCCAACGCCGCAAACGGCTCATCCATAAGCAGAATATCCGGCTCGATCGCCAGGGCGCGGGCCAAAGCAACCCGTTGTTTCATGCCCCCGGACAATTCATGCATATAGGCTGTTCCAAAACTGCTCAACCCGACCATCCGGAGATATTCGCTGACCTTCGGGGACTGCTTTTTCTTCGGCATTCCAATGCAGTCCAGGCCGAAGGCGACGTTATCCAGAACGTTGAGCCAGGGAAACAGAGCCGGTTCCTGAAAGATCTCCACGCGTTCGCGTCCGGGCCCCGTTATTTCCTTCCCGTCCATGAGCACCGTTCCAGAATCCGGCTTATCCAAGCCGGCGATGATGTTCAACAGGGTGGTTTTTCCGCAACCCGACGGCCCCAGCAGGCATATGAATTCCCCGGCCCGGACGTCAAACGATAAATCCTCCAACGCATTTGTCAATTCGCGGTGGCTGTGATGAAATACCTTGGAGACGGACCTGACCGAGAGTTTCAAATTATCTCCCATGGGGTTGGCGGATAAATTGGTTATTTATTTTCAGTGTCGAGCTGGAATGCGTTGAGGAAACCAGGGTACCCAAATGTATCGGAATGGAGCCGGCAATGGCGTGCCGATCCATCCATTGTGCCTGAGCCGATACCGATGTTGGTCATTGTAAAACCGGTCCGTGCCCAGGCGGCTCGGATCCACTCATGGCAGGCTAAGAATCCCGCCAGGAAAACAAACGCTCGAAACCCGGAAACGCCGAAAAGACAGGCCATCTCGATTTTTTCCAGCCCTTCTTCCCGTTCAATTCAAGTATAATTATACCCCGGGCGGTGAATTTTAATATATTTCAAGGGATAAACCCTTTTTTTCGATGGACCCACAAACTGTTCTCCTGCGGATGAAAAAATTAAGGGAGGAAATTTTATACCATAGCCACCGGTATTACGTACTGGATTCCCCCGTTATCAGCGATTCGGAATATGACGCACTCTTTGGGGAACTTCAAAAACTAGAGGACGCCTATCCCCAATACCGGTCGCCCGATTCCCCAACGCAGCGCATCGGAGGATTTATCTCCGAAAAATTCCAACGCGTACTCCACCCCCAGCCCATTCTCAGCCTGGCGAATGCTTTTTCCGCCGAAGATCTATTGGCCTGGCAAGAGCGGGTTTCCCGTTTGAATCCCAAAGTCTGCCAATCCCCGTTTGTGATCGAGCCGAAAATTGACGGGCTGACCGTGATATTACATTATCGGAACGGAGTATTCGAACTGGGCGCCACGCGCGGTGATGGGTCGCAGGGAGAAGATATCACCCCTAACCTCCGGACCGTACGATCCCTGCCGCTTCGAATTCCAGTCGATCCCTCCTATTCCGGGAATCTTCCCAATCGATTGGTGGTGCGGGGAGAGGCTTTCATCCGGTTGAAGCCTTTTGAGGCCTTGAATGCGGAACTCGCGGGCAGGGGGGAGAAAATTTACGTCAATCCGCGCAACGCCGCGGCGGGGGCTCTACGCCAGTTGGATTCACACCTCACTGCCCAGCGGCCGATCGATTTGCTTTGCTACGCCATCATCGCTTGGGAGGGCGGGGGCAAGCCCACGACCCAACGGGGCACCCTCGAGATTCTGAAGGCGTTGGGATTTCCCGTCAGCCGCGATATCCAAACGGCGGAAACCATCCAGGAGGCGGCTCACCTGTGCGCGGACTGGGAGCGCCGGAGGAATTCGCTGGATTACGAAGTGGACGGCGCGGTGATAAAGCTGGACGATTTAGCCCTGGCGGACGAATTAGGAACCGTGGGAAAAGATCCGCGCAGTGCCATCGCGTATAAATTCGCCGCCCGCGAAGAGAGCACCATGCTTCGAGAAATCGGCGTCAACGTCGGCCGAACCGGGGTGCTGACGCCCTACGCCGTGCTCGAACCCGTTGCGATCGGGGGAGTGACGGTCAGCCGCGCCACGCTTCACAATTTTGATTTCATCCGCGAGCGGGACATTCAAATCGGCGATACGATCATGATCAAACGCGCGGGAGACGTGATCCCGTATGTGATCGGACCGATCCTCGACAAACGCACCGGAAGGGAAACACCCTATTCCTCTCCCACCCGGTGCCCCTCCTGCCATGAGCCGGTCGAGAAGATCCCGGACGAGGTTGCGCTTTATTGCATCAATGCTTCCTGCCCGGACCAGCTTATCCGAAATCTAGAGCATTTCGCCTCCCGCTCCGCGATGGATATCGAAGGGCTCGGCATCCGCATCATCGAGCAACTGGTCCAGGAACGGTTGGTAAAAGACCTCGCCGATCCCTACCGGCTGAAAAAAGAAGAGTTGCTTCGTCTGGAAGGGTTTGCCGAAAAGAAAGCGGAAAACCTCGTCCGCGCCATCGAGGATTCAAAATCCCGATCGCTTCCGAGATTCCTTACCGGGTTGGGAATACACGGCGTCGGCGAAATTCTGGCGGGAGATCTTGCCCGCTACATCACTCGTCTGGATCGTCTTAACCATTTGTCCCTGGAAGAATTACAGACCATTTCCGGCGTGGGACCCAATCTGGCGGAATCCATTCTGGGCTGGTTCGCCCGCAAACCCAACCGGGCGCTGTTGGAGAAATTTCACCATGTGGGCATCTGGCCGATTTACACCGCGACCGAAACGGCGGCCGGCGGGGCATTGGCGGGCAGGCAATTCGTGGTGACCGGAACGCTGGAAAAATATTCCCGCGAGGATATTAAAACTTACATCCGGCAGTCGGGTGGAACCGTGCAGGAATCCGTCTCCAGGAAAACCGACTATTTGGTGGCCGGGGAGAATCCCGGTTCCAAATTGGAAAAAGCGAAAGCGCTTGGAATTCCCATTCTGAGCGAGCGGGACCTCGAACGATGGGTGCAATCAAAGGAAAAACCCGCTTGACCGATCCCCATATCGTCTTAAAGCTCGGCCGGGAAAAATCCATTCGCCAAAGGCATCCCTGGATCTTTTCCGGCGCCATCCAGGACATTGCGGGATCGCCCGGGATGGGGGACACGGTCGACGTCTTGGACCAGCGGGGCGGCTGGCTGGCCAGGGCGGGGTACAGCCCCCATTCGCAAATCTCAGCCAGGATTTGGACTTGGCGCGAATCAGAAACCGTCGACGAGGGTTTTTTCCTTCGGGCCATCCGCCAGGCCGACGAAAATCGTTCCGCCCTCCAGCCGTACACCAACGGCCTCCGCCTGGTGAACGCGGAAAATGACGGATTGCCGGGATTAATTCTTGATTCCTATGACGGCTATTTGGTCGTCCAATTTCTTTCAGCCGGGACGGAGCGTTGGCGAAAGGAAATCTTGAACGCCGCCACGCAGCTTCCGGGCGTGAAAGGCGTCTTCGAACGGTCCGACGTCGAGGTCCGGGAGAAAGAAGGCCTTCCTCCGGCTCAAGGCGTCGTCCGCGGCCAAAGTCCGCCGCAGCAGGTGGTCATGACCGAGGGCGGCTGGAAATTCCTTGTGGACGTGCGCCAAGGCCATAAGACCGGGTTCTATCTGGATCAGCGGGAAAATCGATCCATCCTGGCCCGGTGGATTTCACAAAATCTACGGGGGAAGGAAATATTAAACGTCTTTTCTTACACCGGCGCATTCGCCGTGGTGGGCTATACCTCGGGTGCCGGATATGTTCTCAACGTGGATTCTTCCGAAGCGGCGCTCTCGGTACTGCCGGAACATTATTCCTTGAACGGAATACCGCCCGTACAGGATGATCATCTGGCGGGCAACGCCTTTGAGGTGCTACGGGGCTTCCGGGATCAGGGAAGGCTTTTTGATATGATCATTCTGGATCCCCCTAAATTGGCGCAATCCCAACAGGGCTTAACCAAAGCCACTCGAGCGTATAAAGATATCAATTGGCTGTCGATGCGCTTGCTCCGCCCGAACGGTTACCTCGCGACCTTTTCCTGTTCCGGTTTGGTGGATGAGGAATTGTTCCAAAAGATTCTTTTTTCCGCCTCGCTGGATGCCGGGCGGGATGTACAAATTATGGAACGGCTGGGTCAGCCCTTGGACCATCCCGTGCGGTTATCATTTCCCGAAGGCAAATATCTCAAGGGGTTTATTTGCCGGGTTGCCTAATAGATGTCGGCGCCGGCACTTGGAAGAAAGAAAGCCGTATTCAAAATGAATACGGCTTTCTTTTCCGGGTGTGTTTCGTGATCCACTTTCGCAAAGAGAAAGAAGTGGAGATGGCGGGAATTGAACCCGCGTCCGAGAAGATTCGCCTTCAGATATCTACGGGTATAGCCGAATTGTTACCTCTCGGCGACCGGGTATTCATCCGGCGGAAAACCCCGGTTCACCAAGCCGCTTGGGCCCGAAAGCCCTCTTTCGCGCACGTCGCGACGTCGTGCGCGGCACTTTGGCTTTGTCGCGCCTGGATTTCTCCCAGCCAAAGTTAGGGAGAGCCAGACGTGACCCCTTTTGGGGTCAGGCTCTATATTGCGGGTTAGGCCGCAACAGGAAGAGCGGAGTAAGTGTGATTGGCACTTTGGTTTTGCGCTGATTTACCGAGTTCGGCGCCTCTCGACCCGCAATCTGAAAACAGCCTCCTCCGTCGATACCTTTCATCCCCGGAAAATAAATTATATCACCGTTAATCCCGCCGCTTCAACATTTTTTGCATTTCACGCTCTGCGTCCCGTTTAGCGATTTTCTGGCGTTTGTCGTAATGTTTTAATCCCCTCCCGACCCCCAACTCGATTTTCGCAAACCCTCCCTTGAGATAGACGCGCAACGGAATGACGGCCAGCCCCTTCAGTTGTTGGTTCTCCTGCAATTTGCGGATTTCTTTTTTGTGAAGGAGCAGCCTTTTTTTCCTTAACGGATCGTGATTCATCCGGCTGGCCATCTCGTAGGGCGAGATATGCACGTTAATCAGCCAGGCCTGATTTCGTTCGATCAGGACATACCCTTCCTTGATATTGATCTGTCCGGAGCGCACGGATTTAATTTCGCTGCCCTGGAGCGCCACCCCGGCTTCGATCGTCTCTAAAATATCATAATCATGCCGTGCTTTCCGGTTGGTGGCGACGGCGGTGGAATTCTTATTCATCTCGATTCACCAAATCTCTTTATGGATCCCCGCGGTGGGCTAATGCGCAATTATAATTTCTTTTTCCACTCCGACCAACTCCACTGCGCCCGGCGCCCAAAGTGGATTTCTTCACGATCCAGGGCAGCGAATCCCGGCAGAAAACGGGACGGCATTGCTGAGCATCGGTCTTTTCACTATAATGGCGCGAATTCCGGGAGGGACTTTGGGCAAAATCATTCGCACAACCAACGCTTCGACTTAACGGGAGCAATCGATCCGGATGATCGCGTTCGTCCTGTCGGAATTCACCTCTGGGAAACGGGCAGAGGCGGAAGCGCTTGATATGGCAGCCTTCATCTTCGACCACTTGAAGGCCATTTCGAATTCCGTCGATCAGACGGCTCTCGCCTGGGAGAAAAGGGATTATTGGGTGAAGGCGGATGCCTTCCGCCGGCAATGGGTATGGGTCGAGAAGCCGCTGCGCGTCCTGGAGGATTGTCTCCAGCGGAAGGACGTTTCCTCCCTGGCGGGCGCCTTGCAGGAACTGACACGCGTGCTTCCCCCGCCCAAATCCGCTCAAAAGAAAATGCCGGCTCCCCCCTGGCTCGGTTTTTGGAAAAAATTATTTTCGGAATCCTGAGCGCCTCTCGCGGCGATGTGACTATCCGACGTTTTATCCAGCTCTCGCGGGATGATGAATCCCCCGAAGCTTATCCCGCCTTCCTCTTTATTAATCGAAGAATACGGGGCAAGCCCCGCACTCCTCTATATTAATCGAAGAGTGCGGGGCAAGCCTCGCAGTTCTTGGGGGTTGCGCTCCCCCGGCCTCGCCCGGCGAAGCCGGGGCGGGGCTTGATACCGCGCGGCTTGCCGCGCGGTCATTCATTGTTGTCCTAGGAATGGAATCCCATCAACCAGAATCACGGGAATCAGAGAATAGGTGACGGAATATTCGCGGGCGACAGCCACCTGTAAAATCGCGCTGTGATTGTAGGATCCCGAAAACCCGTCGAAAACAAAATTTCCCATGCTGTAAAATATCCAGCGGCCTTTATATTCCTCTTCCTTCTGCATCAAGTGCGGATGCGATCCGACCACCAGGTCCGCCCCATGATCCACCGCCAAATGAGCCAATTGCACTTGTCTTTCGCTGGGAGCAACGGAACCCTCGATCCCAAAATGGAAGAGAACGACGAGAAAATCAGTCCGTGACCTCCAGGATTGAAGGTCGGAAATAATTCTATCATCGGCGGCCCAGGCGACACCGGGTGTCGAGGGTCCCGCCGACCAGCTTTTTGGATCGAACCCCCCGAGCTCCGGAGGCACGTCGACGTACGATAAGAAGGCCAACCGCAGCCCGTGGATTTCAAACACGGCTGCGGAGTGCGCCTGGGAATCGTTTAGCCCCGCTCCGACAATTTGTATCCCTTGTTCCGTTAACAGCTGCCGAGTTTGATCGAAAACAACCGGCCCGTAATCGAAACTGTGGTTATTGGCCAAAGACAACAAATCAAAACCGGCACGACTCAAAAGAGCAGCCGAAGCAGGCGCGGCAAGAAAGGCGTACCCCTTCTTCGCTTTCGTGCCGCCTTCCCCGATGGCGCATTCCAGATTACCGACTGCGATATCCGCCGATTGTAAAACCGTGCTTACGGATTCAAAAATGGCATCGCCTTTTCCGTCGCTAATGCGCTGTCCCAGCGATCTTCCGAGCATGATGTCCCCGACGAACGCCAGATGGACCGGCAGCTCCTCTGTCGGCCGCGGCTCGGTCGGGGAAGGAGCTTGTTTTTCTGTCGGCGATAGACCGGTTTGCGTAGGACTCGCAACGGAGGGGGAAGGAGAACCCGGAGCGAACACCGTATTCACCAAGGCTTGAGTTGCCGAACGCGGGGTTGCCGATAAATTGCCGGGATTGCCACAGCCGGAGAAAAACAACAGCATTCCCAAAACCGCGGGAAGGCGCATCCCGGCCGGGTTCATTGCGTTTCGCTCCGGTCGCCCTGGAGGTAGGGACGAAATTCGCTCAGCCATGCGCCGGGAATTCTTCCGGTGACAAGCATCCCGTCCGGTTTGTGGGTGACGCTATCGACGGATCCTTCCCGATGAAGCAAATCCAACAATCGCCCCTCGCGAAACGGGATCTTCACTTTGATTTGATTCATTTCCTGATAGAGGATATTTTCGACGACCTGGAGAAGGTCCGGGATTCCCAGGCCTGTTTTGGCGGAGAGCAAGACAGTATTGGGGTACCCGCTGGAGAACGATTGATCGGGAGGAGATTTCAGTTTATCGATTTTATTAATTCCCGTAACCATGGGGATTTTCTGCAACCCAAGCTCATGAAGCGTTTGATGCACGGATTGAACATGTTCGCGGGCGTTGGGGTGGGAGATATCTACGATATGCAGCAAGAGATCCGCCTCGGCGATTTCCTCGAGCGTCGCCCGAAAGGCGGCCACGAGCGAGGCGGGCAATTTTTGGATAAACCCGACCGTGTCGGTTATGAGAACCGCTTTTCCGCCGGGCAATTCCACCTGGCGGGTCGTGGGGTCCAGCGTGGCGAACAATAGATCGGCGACATAAATATCGGCATGGGCCAGCGTATTCAGCAGCGTGCTTTTTCCGGCGTTGGTGTATCCCACGAGCGCTACGACGGGCTGGCCCGATCCTTTCCGGCGCATGCGGTACCGGCTGCGGTGCTGCCGAACCGCGTCCAATTCCTTCTTTAGCCGGTGGATTTTTTTTGAAATTTCACGCCGGTCGATTTCCAATTGTGTTTCCCCGGGGCCCCGCAAACCGACGCCGCCCGTGCCGCCTCGGCCACTGGAACCCCCCGCCTGTCGGGCAAGGTGGGTCCAAGCTCCGGTCAATCGGGGGAGCCGGTATTCATACTGCGCCAATTCCACCTGCAGCGCGCCCTCGCGGGTATGGGCATGTTGCGCGAAGATATCCAGGATCAAGGCCGTGCGGTCCAACACGTGGATTTCCTCGCCCAGCAATTCCTGTAATTCCCGCAAATGCCGGGGAGATAGCTCCTCGTCAAAAATAACCATCTGGGATTGGGTTTCATCGATCCATCGTTTTAATTCGGTTACCTTGCCGGAGCCGATCAACGTCGCCGCGTGCGCGCGATCCATCCGCTGAAAATCCTGACCGGCCACTTCAATGCCCGCTGTGCGGCAAAGTACCCCGAGTTCATCCAAGTTGTCCTCGATGGATAGGATCTGGTTGCGATTTTTCCAATCCACGCCAAACAGAAATGCCTTGGGCTGGACCACCGTGTTTTTCATTTTGGAGCGGGGGGAAGCGGTTTTCATATCCAGGGATTTTACTATTGGTTGAAGGGATTCAGGATATCCTCAATCCGGCATCGGTCAAACCGTAATCGATTGGCTCCATATGGCTGATGGAAACATGGTTTCTATTAGAGAATTTCCACAGTTCCGGGATCTCCTTCGACCACCGACCCAATTTCCCAGATCGGATGTTTAACCTTTTTTCTCATCCTGCTGAAAACCCCCATCCGCTCCTTCGGAACGCACAGCAACAATCCTCCGCTGGTTTGTGCGTCGTACAGCAACATCAGATCCGGAACCGGCAGATTTTGGGGATGGACCGTTCGGCCTCCGAAATATTCCCAGTTCTTGCGGGTTCCTCCGGAGATCATATCCATTTGTGAATATTTTCTGGCTCCGTGGAATAACGGCACCGAAGAATATTTTATCCGGATCCGCACGGAAGATTGCTGGGCTATTTCCGACAAATGGCCGACCAATCCGAATCCTGAGATATCCGTTCCGGCGGAAACCGGCACTCCTTGAATCAATGGCAGGAAGGAATTGTTTAATTCCATCATCCAGCGGACGGCTTCCTTTACGTCCTCCGGTTTGGCTTTTTGTCTCTGCAGCGCGGTGGAGAGCACTCCGCTCCCGAGAGGTTTTGTAAGAAATATTCGGTCGCCGGCGCGCGCGCGATTCTTTGTCATGATGCGTTCGGGGTCTGCCATTCCGACCACCGCCATGCCGAATTTCAATTCCGCATCGCGGATGGAATGCCCGCCGACCAGCAGGCCGCCTGCCTCGCGGATTTTTTCCGCGCCTCCGCGGATGATTTCGCGCGCCGTCTCCTGCGGCAGGTCTGATGGAAAGGCGCTTAGGTTGAGCGCCAGGACCGGCGCGCCCCCCATGGCATAAACGTCGGAGACCGCGTTGGCGGCGGCGATGGCGCCATACTCGTAGGGGGTATCGACGATCGGGGTGAAGAAATCGGCGGTAAAGACGATCGCCCGATCGGGAGAAATTTTCCAGACGGCGGCGTCGTCGGGGTGCTCCAAACCAACCAGCAAATCCCGATGGGCGCCGGGCGGGAAAATTTCCTGCAAAGGGCGCAGCACCTGCGCCAGCGTTTCCGCATCGAGCTTCGACGCTCAACCCGCGCAGGAAGAAAGCGTGGTCAGCCGGATTTGTTTTCCCGAGGTTGGTCGCGGCATGGGAAGGATCCTTTCCCGGATGTTCCAGCGGTCGTTCATTTTCTTTTCACGATCCGTCCATGGATAATATCATAGCCATCCAGGTTGCAAAAGTCTCGTCTTGGAAGGAGCGTTTTTCCAGCCGAAGGCGCGCAGTGTAGTGGTACAATTTCAAAATTAATCTTTCGGATGTTTCAAGGGAGAATCCCATGTCCTGGCGCGGTGTCATCCCCGAATACGGCGACCTGATCGATCTACCAAAAAACTCACCCGTCATTACCCTTTTAGAAGGGGGGACTCCACTCATTCCGCTGCCTAGGCTCGGGAAAATGCTCGGACAGGAAGTCACCCTCTATGCTAAATTCGAAGGACTAAATCCAACCGGCTCCTTCAAGGACCGGGGGATGACCGTCGCCATCAGCGAGGCGGCCGGACGGAAAGCCAAATCGGTGATTTGCGCTTCCACAGGCAACACGGCAGCCTCCGCCGCAGCCTATGCCTCGCGCGCCGGTATTCCCTGCATTGTCCTCATTCCACAAGGGAAAGTGGCGATGGGAAAACTGGCCGGCGCGCTTGCCTATGGGGCGAAAGTCCTTCAAATCAAGGGATCGTTCGACGATGCATTGACCATCGTCGTGCAGGCAAGCGAGAAACTATCGATCGCGCTCGTCAATTCACTCAACCCCTACCGGTTGGAAGGACAGAAGACGGCCGCCTTCGAGATTTGCGACGCGTTGGGAAAATCACCGGATTGGCTCTGCCTCCCGGTGGGGAATGCCGGAAACATCACCTCGTATTGGATGGGCTTCCAACAATATCATCGGATGAAACAAACCGGCTTGCCGAAGATACTGGGAGTGCAGGCGGAGGGAGCCGCTCCACTGGTGGTTGGGCATCCGGTCGAACCGGAAACGGTCGCCACGGCCATCCGAATCGGTAAACCCGCGCGCGGTGAGCAGGCGCTTGAAGCGGCCCAGGAATCCGGAGGACGGATCATCGCCGTCAGCGACGATTGCATTTTGGAAATGCAACATTCGCTCGCAGCGGAAGGATTGTGGGTTGAGCCGGCCTCCGCCGCCGGCCTGGCAGGATTGGCAGACGAAGTACGGGAAAGACATTTGGTCCTCGACGGGCAAACAATCGTGACCGTCTGCACCGGACATGGATTGAAGGATCCGGATATCATCACCCGGAGGGCTCCTCCCATCCCACTTTTGGCTCCAGTTCTTTCGGATCTCGAGAAGGCACTGCGCGAATAGCAATCAAAATTCTAGGTTTAACTGTTGGGGTAAGGCTTGATGAACTAGTATCCGTAAAACAAGCCAAAAATGAAATTTCAGAAAAATTGCGCATAGACACTATGTATTATTTAAAAAATTTTTAGCGAAGACATTTGTATATTTCTATAAGGGGTGAAATATATCGTCAATTACATGCAGGGAAGAACGCTGCTTTGCCTATAAAACGATTTCAAGAATTGTCTTGCGGAGAATGTTCTAGATGAAAACCATAATCATTCTAGGCGACGGTATGTCTGATTATCCTATTGAGACACTCAATGGGAAGACGCCGCTTCAGGTTGCACACAAACCGAACATAGACCGTATCGCCAGGGAAGGACGCATGGGTCTCTTCGAGACCGTGCCAGAAGGGTTTCCCAAGGGATCTGAGGTCGCCAACCTGAGTGTGCTGGGCTACGACCCTGCTACAACATATAATGGCCGCGCGGTCCTCGAGGCCGCGAATATGGGAGTGGCGCTCGAGAACGGCGATGTGGCGTTTCGATTGAACCTATGCTGCATCGAAAACAGCCTCATTAAGAATCATTCCGCCGGCCACATCACTTCCGAAGAGGCAGGCAAGATCATCGTGTCTTTGAATGCGGCGCTGGGCGAGGATTCCGGCGAAATGCCGGTGGATCTCCACGCCGGGGTCAGCTATCGCCACCTGCTTGTTCTGCGGGGCGCCGCTGCGTCGCCGAACGTGCAATGCTTCCCGCCGCACGATTACGTGGGTCATCGCGCCGTGGATCTCCTTCCCACCGCATTGTCCGACGGGGCAAAAGCCACCGAAGCCAAATTACGGTCGCTCATGGCAAGAGCGGAGGGAATTCTGAAGGTTCACCCCGTCAATCGAAAACGGATCTCCGAGGGCAAGGATCCCGCCAATGCGATCTGGCCGTGGTCGCCGGGGCGCAAACCGACAATGGAAACCCTCCAGACGCGTTTCGGAATTCGCAGCGCCGTGATCTCGGCGGTGGATCTCATCATGGGGTTGGGCCTATATGCCGGGATGGATGTAATCAGGGTAGAAGGGGCTACGGGCCTCTGGGACACCAACTATGAGGGTAAGGCAGCGGCCTGTGTCAAAGCAATCCGGGATCATGATCTGGTGTATGTACATGTGGAGGCCACGGACGAGGCGGGTCACGCCAGGGATCTGAATCTCAAGATCAAATGCATCGAAATGCTCGACGACCGCCTGGTACGCCCAATCCTCGAGGGTGTGGAAAAGGCCGGGCTCGAAGTTGCCATCGCCGTGCTCCCGGATCATCCCACCCCCGTCTGCACCGGAATCCACGCCGGGGATCCCGTTCCCGTGGCCATTCTGCGGCCCGGAAATTCGCCTGACAGCACCACCGCCTACGATGAGGAACAAGCCAAAGCCGGCAGCCTACCGTTTATGCGCGGTGATGATTTCATCAAGCTTGCCCTCGGCATAGACAAGCGCTGAGAACGGACGGCTATTGCCAGCGTTCGGAGGCGATGACGGACCGGCTGCATCGGCCCTCGTCGCTCGCACCTTCCGGACGTGGGAGATTTACGCCTATCGTCCAAGCAAACAAACGTTGCGGCGCGGCGCTTCCAACGCTGGGCGGGAGTGGGCGCCTTCATCGAGCGGACACTCGCCGATCATTTGGGCGATAGCGGCAGCGCTAAAGAAAATGGGCTGACATCCCCGGATTTCGTCCTGAGGATCTGCAACCACGGAATAAAAACAGAGGATCAGCCTGACGGCTGATCCTCTGTTTTTACAACGAAGGTTCGGCACATCCTTAGGTGGTAGGAGTGAGTACTGCCGGCGCGGATCCGCCCCAGCCAAATACTCGCGTTTCACTCGTCGCGCCCGCCGGGATATAAATAGGGTTACCGGCGTCCGTGGTTCCGGAAATTCTGACTACGCTGACGCTCCACCGGTAAATGCGCGTGCTTCCATCCGTCGGCCGCAGGCTGACCGGGACCAGGAAACGGGTATCCTTTACATAATTTAGAATTCTATCGCTGGAACCGGCGGAGATATCCTGGATCGAAACCTGATATTCCTCGTTATCCCGCAGGGTCGCCACCGCGGCCCATTGCAACGCTATCTCCTGGTCGGTGCTTCCGAACATGGAACCATCCCGCGGTGAAAGCAGGTTCGGCGCCGGGTAGGGCGGGGGCGTAGTGGGAGTGGGACTCGGACCCTCGGTTGGAAGCCTTTCGCAAAGCGGGATTTTCAACACGATGCCCACAAAAACGACATCATTCGCAAAGCTATATTGGGGATTATATTTTTTAATCGACGCAATCGAAACATTGTAGTTGGCCGCAATATTCGCGAGCGTATCGCCTTCCTTAACGGTGTAATTATCAAACGTACAAGCTTGCACCGTCTGTTGAAAAACTCCCGCTGTGGCGGTCGACGCCGGCGGTGGCGTTGAGGTCGGTTGCGGGAGATACAAAGTTTGCCCGGGTTGCAAATTGTTACAATCCACCGGCTTGCCGTTTTGGGTTGTGATGAGGGTAATGTCCGTCAGACCGAATTTCGCGGCCAGCCCGTAACAGGTGTCCACCCCGGCTTGCACAGTTACCACGATGGGCGGAAGTTTGGTTGGGGTTGGTGTATCGGTCGGTATGTTTGTCGGCAAGGAAGTCAGGGTGATCGTGGGAGTGATGGATGGCAGCACGGCTGGCGTGGACGCAGAGCCCGGGAAATGCCCGGTGCGCACTAAAAGGACCATCACGAGCGCGCCGAACAAAAGCGAGAGGATGGGACCCGCAACCACTACGCCGACGGGCAAATTCAGCGAGGCGGATGCTCCGGAAATTCTGGACGGAATTCTGGCTGTTCGGCCGGTTCCCGGCTCAAAAACCATTCCGCAAACCGCGCAACGTGAGGCAGATTCCGCAATTCGTGTGCCGCAGGACGGACAAATGCGGCTTGGAATCGCGGGACGGGGGCTAGTATTCGACATCGATATCTCCGTTTTCCTGTGGAAGGATTATACCAAACCGATCAATCCGCGGGACGGAGGCGCATCAATAATCCCTGCAATTCCCTAATTAATTCGGTTATTTGACGATTCCGGGATGGATTCTCGCCCCATAATTGACGTTGTTTTTCTTTAAAGGCCAATTCGGAATAAATGGTGTGAATTCTGGAGATGGTGGAGTATTTATTCAGGTCCAACACACGAACCGCCGCCCATTCGGCCTGCCATCTTCTCCGCAAGGACCCTGCCGTCTCCCATTGGTCCTGTTCCAAGAGTCCATTTCTAGAATACGGGAACAAGTATTTACTGATGACTTTTTGCTCCCGAATCAACGAACCGAGAAAGATTAAAATCACCAAAAAGAATCCGACCGCGAAAAAACAAACATCCAGATAAAATCCCCACGGGGTATTCGCCTCCCAGGAAATTCCAAGATTGTGGAGGATGTGGAAGGAAATCGCTGCGGTAAGACCGCCGGCCGACCACAGAACGGCTCTCCCCCGGGAGCGGGCGTATTTCGCCAGAGCCAATCCCAAACCGGTAAAGGCGGCGAAGAGTGCGTGGATCGCGCCGAAAAGCATTGTGCGGAAGAATATGAGCAGGATGAGTTCGGAAAGCGATTGACTGGCGAGAAAATACAAAGTGTTCTCCGCCGCGGCAAATCCAAACCCGACCATGGCTCCGTAGATGATCCCGTCGAGCGGATCGTCCACCTCCTGGCCCGCGATCGCAAAGATTCCAAGCAACCCGATAAATTTCAACCCCTCTTCGATCACCGGTGGAAGCACGCCGACGCCGAGAATGGATATGCCCGCGGCGGTTGATTGCAGGTGGGAAGCTCCCGGGAGACCAAGGATTAGTTCGAGGGCTAGCGAAAGGCCGACGGCGGGGATCATGCCCCATAGGAAGGAAAAAAGCAGAAGCTGAAACGGTTCTTTTTCGTAACGGTCGAACCACCAGACGATCACCGACCAGCAGATCATCGGCAGGACACCCGCGAAAATGGAGACTACCAGCAACATCACGACGCTCACCGAGGGGCCTCTCCCAAATTTATAAATACGATTTTAAATTATGAAGTACGGCGTAGGCCGCCGCTTCCGTGCGATTGACTACATTTAATTTTGAGAGGATGGAAGAAACATAATTCCGCACCGTGCCTTCCCCCAGAAACAGCGATTCGGAGATTTCCTTATTCGTTTTCCCTTCGACGACCAGCTGCAGGACGTGCATTTCCTGCGGGGTCAGCCCGGAAAATGTGGACGCCTCTTCATCCTGCGCCATTTTCCGCATTTCCGCAAATACCCGTTTGGTCACGAGGGGATCCAACAGCGCTTCGCCTCGCCCGACGCGTTCAATCGCCTGGATGAGTTCCTGTCCGCCGATTTGTTTCAGCAGGTATCCGGAAGCGCCGGCCCGGATCGCAGAGAAGAGCATCTCATCTTCCGCGAAGGAGGTGAGCATAATGACTTTGGTTTCCGGGTTGGCGGCGAGGATTTCCTCGCAGGCCTCGATCCCCGACGCCCCGGGCAGGCGGATATCCATTAAAATGACGTCCGGATGCAATCCGGCGGCTTTCTCCACCGCTTCCTTGGCCGATCCGGCTTCCGCCACCACCTCGAAACCCGGATGATGCTCGATGAGGGATTTCAATCCCAATCGCACCACTTCGTGATCGTCCACCAGCATAATTCTAAGCGGGCTCATTACAAAAAAGGATTCCTTTCGGCCAGATATTCAGAGTCCAATTCCGCGCCGAAAAGAAGGATAATTCAATGCGGTTTGATTGACAAGCCCAATCCGCTTTGATACACTCCTTCGTACAAATTCTTCTGGGGCTGCAATCACTATGCTGTTGGATCGGGCGACATTGGAGGGCGTAGAGGAACGAACGCTGGCACCCTACGCCACCTTGAGCAAAGCTTCGCACGGCAGGGAATATCCGGAATCCGAAGCGCCCTTCCGGACTTGTTTCCAGCGGGACCGCGACCGCATCCTGCATACCACTGCTTTCCGGCGCCTCGAACACAAGACCCAGGTCTTCATCACCTATGAGGGGGATTATTATCGGACTCGGCTAACGCATACGCTGGAAGTCAGCCAGATCGGCCGATCCCTCGCGCGGTCGCTGGGAGCGAACGAGGATCTGGTCGAGGCGATCTGCCTGGCTCACGATCTGGGCCATCCGCCGTTCGGCCACTCCGGGGAAGCGGTTCTCTCCCGGTTGATGGAACCGCACGGAGGGTTCGACCACAATCGCCAATCGCTGCGGATCGTTACCGTCCTAGAGCGCCGGTATCCGGATTTCCCCGGCCTTAATCTCACTTGGGAAACGCGCGAAGGGATCGTCAAACACGAAACCACGTTCGACAGCCCGGACCTTTCAGACTATTCCCCCGAATTGCACGCCAGCCTCGAAGCCCAGATCGCCAATATCGCCGACGAGTGCGCCTACACCTCGCACGATCTCGATGACGGGTTACGGTCCGGAATTTTGGTCCCGGAAGACCTGGCGGATCTTTCCATTTGGACAATGCTCCGCGACGCTTCGGACTGGAAATCCGGCGCATTGGATGAACTGACCCGCCATCAAATGATCCGCGCCTTCATCAATTTGACGGTTACCGATATTCTGGAAGCCTCCCGGCGGAGAATCTCCGGCGAGGCCGTCCGATCCCAGGCAGACGTTCAGCGCCTATCGGAAAACCTTATCGGTTATTCCGACGCCCTTCTGCCGCCGCTGGAGGGTTTGCGTGCGCGCCTGTATGAAAAAATGTACCGCCACTACCGCGTCATGCGCATGGCGCTAAAAGCCGAGAGGTTCCTCACGGAGTTATTCAACCTATATATCGCCAATCCCAGAATATTACCGCAGGGAGTCATGGATCGGGCGGAAGCGGAGGATCCTTACCGCGTCGTATGCGATTACATCGCCGGGATGACCGACCGCTTCGCGTTGGAAGAATACGGGAAGCTTACCGATCCGCAAACCAAACCATGACATCAATTCTTTAAGGAGTGCAAATTCTTTCGTATGGAAAAGAGAATCCTTACGCCCGACGGCGCTAAAAAAATCCGGGAAGAACTGGAGCAATTGAAAGGACCTGCCCGCACGGCACTGGCGGCCCGGCTGCGGGCGGCCATCCAGCAAGGCGATCTTTCCGAAAACGCCGATTACACTTCCGCCAAGGAAGAACAGGGTTTTCTGGAAGGCCGGATCCTCGAATTGGAGGCGCTGATCAAGAACGCCGAGATCGTCGATCCGCACTCCACGCCCCGCGATGTCGTCTCTTTGGGTTGCCGGGTGACGGTTTTGGAAGAGGGAAGCGAATCGGAGGTGTTCCAAATCGTCGGAAGCACGGAGTCGGACACGCGCGCACGCAAGATAACGCTGGAATCGCCGATTGGAAAGGCACTGCTTGGCCACCGCGCGGGTGAAAGCGTGGAAGTGCCCACCCCGGCGGGCAAGATTGTCTTTAAAATTCAAAAGATAGAATAGCGGTGAAGGAAGCGCCCTCGGTTCGAAGCACAAGTACGCGGATACCGCGGATTTATCAGATTTCGCGGAGTAGATATTTCCAAAAATTAATGGCCGGTGGAATTAAATTCAATCCGCGTAATCCGCTTCATCAGCGAAATCCGTACAGTAATTCTGAAATTGTATTTTGTGTCTGAGTAAATCCATGCCATTGGGCTATTTCGATTTCGCCCAGATTTCCAACTGTAACGTCAGGCGCTCGAAGTAGGAGTTGTGCGGCAAGGGCCCTTCGCCGTACATTAACTCGCGGATTACCACTCGCAGCTGCAAACCCGGCGTCTCCATCCAAAAATCCGCTCCCGGCGCTGCCAGGGCAGGGGTTCCCCGCGGCGCCAGGCTCGCGCGGACATCATCTTTTTGGTTTGCATATTCGCTCAGGAGCACCGTTGTCGAGGTCCGGCTGGGTTTGCGATCAAACAGCCAGATTTCAAAAGCTGTCACCTTCTTCGGCTCCCCGACCCCGATCGGTTCCGAAATCCCGACCCCGCATTCGCCTAAGAATTCGCCGCTCGCGGAATTGATCGTAAAGCTGTCTTCGTACAGATCGTCTCCCACCACGTACGTAGTGACGAAGCGTTCCAGAGGTTCGGCGCCCTCCTCGGATGCGGCTTGCTTCTCCGGCGGCGCCAGATCCGCCATTTGCTCTTCCGATTCGATCGAAAGCTCCCCGGCGGACTCGGGTGTTTCGTTTTCATCCGGAGCAGAGCTTCCCCGTCGCCGGCGCCCATTGACCACCAGGACCAGCGCGATGGCCGCGCCGATGACAATGCCCAGGATCGCGATAACCGAGAGCACGCCATTCAAACCGCCCGCGTTCGCGGCGGGGGCGGGTGGGTTGGCGGGGTTTCCCGGCGTGCCGACGTAAAGATTGGCAATGAGGACTTCAAATTGTTTCAACCGATCCGGATCGGTGAGCTTATCGTTGTGGAGTTCATCCAATAAATTCCATTTGTTCGGCCCCAGGGCGTCGAACCGGCTGCGCGCGAGGGTCGGGTCCCCGTTCGCGGAAAAGGAATCCACCGTCATGCGCAGGTAATCCAGTTGAATGTCTGATCGGAGCGTTTGCGGCGTGGTGTCGATATATTGAACCGGCCAGACCATCCAGCCAAGGATAACCAAACCGAACAGCGTTCCGACGAGGAAACTTATCGCGTTACCCGCCAGAGGGTTCCGGCTTCCCCGTCCGATCGCTTGAAGAACTGTTTTTAGGTTGATCATGGATCGCCTGCCTTGCTTGATGAATCGCCTTGTTCCACCGATTGTATCCGCAGATGCCTTTCCGGGGCAATCCGGTTCCATGGATAGGGCTTATTCTTATCCAGGGTATTAATGATTCAGGCCGGTTCTTCGTCCTTGGCCAGGATGGAATCGAGTGGAAATTTCTCCTGGCATTGCGTGCACTGGGCTGTTTGCCGGTTGGCTACCACCAGCAAACCGCCGCAGGCGGGACACGGAACGGCCATGGGTTTTTTCCAGGAAGTGAAATCGCAAGCTGGATAATTCGAACAAGCGTAGAAGGTGCGGCCTTTGCGCGTTTTGCGTTCGACCAGTTCACCACCGTCTTTCGGGCAGCGCACACCGGTTTTTTCCAGCCACGGCTCCACGTACCGGCACACCGGGAAGGTGGAACACCCGATGAATTTTCCAAATCTCCCGTAGCGGATCACCAGCGGGTTCCCGCAGGTGGGGCAATTTCGTCCGAGCAGTTCCGGTGTATCGCTGACCTTGGGGATTTCTTCCTCGGCGTGCCGGAGGTCTTTGCAGAACGGCTCGTAAAATTCCCGCAACGTGGAGGTCCAATCATGCGCTCCCTCGGCGATCTCGTCGAGCTCTTCTTCCATCGTCGCCGTGAATCCCGTGTTGATGACATCCGGGAAGTACTTGACCAGCATGTCGTTGACGGTAAAGCCGATTTCCGTCGGTGCCAGGCGTTTCTCTTCCCGGACGACGTAACCGCGCGCCTGGATCGTAGAAAGAATCGGCGCGTAGGTCGACGGACGGCCGATGCCGAACTCCTCCAGAGTACGGATCAGAGCGGCTTCGGTATACCGAGGGGGAGGCTGCGTGAAATGCTGATCCGGGTGCAACCCCATCAGTTGCAACGATTCGCCTTCGATCAACGAGGGCAGGGAAACCTGCGTTTCGTCCTCAGCCTGGTCTTCGTCCTTGGCTTCCTCGTACACCGCCAGAAAGCCCTGGAAGCGCATGGCGCCTCCGGAAGCCCGTAACAGGTACGTATGGCCTCCTTTGGCCTCGACATCCACCTGGACGGTATCGAACACGGCCGGCGCCATTTGCGAAGCCAGGAACCTTTGCCAGATTAGAGTGTACAAACGGCTTTGGTCTCGGCTGAGGTATTCCTCCATCGATTTTGGGGTCCGTTCCACGGCAGTCGGCCGAATGGCCTCGTGTGCTTCCTGTGCATTTCTAGATTTGGACCGGTATTGCGGTGTTTCGGAAGGAAGATAATCCGCCCCGAATTTTTCGGAGATGTATCTCCTTGCCTCCTGCTGCGCGCTTTCAGCCACTTGTGGCGAATCAGTTCGCATATACGTGATTAGGCCGGTCATTCCCATTGAATTGATCTCGACGCCCTCGTATAACTGTTGGGCGATGGCCATCGTCTTCTTCGGGGAGAAGCCTAGTTTGCGGGATGCTTCCTGCTGTAGAGTGGAAGTGGTGAAGGGAGCCGATGGATTGCGTCTCCGTTCCCCTATTCGCACGCGCGCAACAAGAAAGGCCGCCTTCCGGAGGTCGTCGGCCAGCATCTCGGCATCCGCCTGGTTTGCCAGGGCTGGATCCTGATCGTCCACTTTCGCAAGCTTCGCACGAAAAGTTTGATCCCCATTTTGCAATTTCGCCAGGTCCGCTTCGATCGACCAATATTCCGCAGGTTGGAAGGCGGTAATTTCACGCTCCCGTTCCGCCACCAGGCGCAGGGCCACGGATTGCACCCGGCCGGCCGAGAGCCGGCTGCGCACTTTGGCCCACAGGAGCGGGCTGAGCATATATCCCACCAGGCGATCCAGTATCCTTCGCGCCTGTTGAGCATTGACCAGGTTCAGATCCACTTCGCGTGGATTGTGAAAAGCTTCTTCGATCGCGGACTTCGTGATTTCGTGGAAAGCCACCCGGCGGGTAATGGCCGGATCCAGTTCCGTGGCTTCCATCAGGTGCCAGGCGATCGCTTCGCCTTCCCGGTCCGGATCGGTCGCCAGATACACTTCCGCCGCATCCTTCGCCAGCGCCTTTAACTCTTTGACGATCGGCCGCTTCTCATTGGGGATTCGATATTTGGGGGTAAAACCATTCTCGACATCAACGGAAAGTTGCGATCGCAGCAGGTCGCGCACATGACCGACGGAGGCGCGCACCTGGTACCCCTTGCCCAGAAATCGCCCGACCGTCTTGGCTTTGGTCGGGGATTCAACGATCACCAGCTTGCCGCCCGTGCGCCCTTTGCGTTTCTTCTCCGCCTTGGGGGCGGGGGGTGGCGGGGTCAAACCCGCGTGCGCATCGGACAAACCCATTTTATGAATTTTCGATCCGCAGACGGAACAAATACCCGAGGTGGTCGGCCTGCCGTTGGATAGAAATCCTGCCACGGGATTTGTGATCTCCCGTTTGGCTTTGCATTTAAGACAATATCCTTCCATACACCTAGAAGCTCCATTTTCTCAAGAAGATTTTTTTCGTGCTGGGAAAGAACATCCATCCGGTCTCCACGGGATGGGCGGCCGTTAAAGCATCCCGACGATCTTTCGGACATCCTGGGATTTTCCCCTTTGACAGATGAGAATCGCATCGTCCGTTTCAACGATGATTACATCCTTCAATCCCACCGTCGCGAGAATCCGGCGGGAATCGGTTTTTCGAATGACGGTTACAGATTGCGAACCGGCATGGTATACGCCTTTTGGAGCCTCGCCCTGAAGTTCCGGGTGCGCCTGATAGAGTTCCACGAGCGCATCCCAGGATCCGATGTCGGTCCATCCCAAACCCTGCGCCGGAAGGACCGCCACGCGGTGGGAGGCTTCCAGGATGGCATAATCTAGCGATAGGACCGGCATGGATTCCCAGATCGCTTTCAGCGATGGGTCTTCGTTCTTCCGATCCGGCAACATGGCCATTCGGTCCAGCGCTTGGCCGATGGCCGGCTGTTGAGTCCGAAATTCCATTTCGAGCACGTCCGAACGCCAAAAGAACATTCCGGAATTCCAGTGGAACCCGCCGCGGGAGATCATGGCCTTGGCCTCTTCCACGGTGGGCTTTTCCTTGAACCGCCGGACGCCGAAAGCGGAAAATCCCTCGACGGATTCCAGCCGTTCTCCCTGTTCCATATATCCATACCCGCTCGTTGGGCCGGTCGGCTCGATCCCCAGGGTGACGAGATAACCGTTCCCGGCAAGTTCGCGGGCGGCTTGGACCAGGGCCAGGAACCGCTTCGAATCGGCGATGTAATGGTCTGAAGGCAGGCAGGCCATCACGAACCTGGGAAAGCGCGTCCGCAGCACGGCGAGGGCGTAGGCGATGGCCGGTGCTGTATTGCGCGGGCTTGGCTCGCACAGCAGGTTTTCTTCCGGAAGCCCGACGCCCGACGACCGGATCATCGGCATCAGCCGGTTGTTGGAAATGACAAAAATATGTTCCGGCGGAAGAATTTCCTCCATACGAGCAACGGTTAATTGGAAAAGCGAGCGGCCGCCGATCAGCGGCAGGAACTGCTTGGGCTGGTCTGGACGCGAAAGCGGCCATAGCCGCGTGCCGCCGCCGCCGGCCATGAGAACTGCCAGCAAAGGTTCCTGGGGATCGCGCTGTTGGTTCATCTACTCGCAGCTTTCTCCCGAATACACCGTCCGCAAGGCGATGTATTGCATGCCCCCGACCGGCCGGACCATTCCCTTCAACTCCATCATCGCCAAGGCGCTCGAAACTTGCTCCACCGGCAGACCCACCTTTAATTTTAAGAGGTCGATGTGCATCGGCTCCGCACGCAAGGCGGATAAAATCTTCGCTTCCACCGGATCATCCGGAATAGCCAACCGCATTTAAATCGACGGGGCGGCGCGATTCAAATTCACGGCGGATAAGAACTCCTCCGGCGAAACCGCCACTTGCGCGCCGCTCGCGATCAAGCGGTTGCAACCCCGGCTCGAACTCGCTCAGCACGCTGCCGGGTATGGCGAAAACTTCTCTTCCATAATCGGCCGCATACGAGGCTGTGAGCAATGCTCCGCTTTCTTCTCCCGCCTCCACCACGAGCGTCACCACCGACAACCCGGCGATAATCCGGTTGCGCGGCGGAAAGTTCGCCGCATCGGGCGGAGTTCCGGGCGGATAATCGCTCAGGAGCGCCCCGGATTCCTCGATCCTCCGGGCCAGACGAGCATGCTCGGGGGGATAGATGACGTCCACACCGCATCCGAAAACAGCCAGCGTCCGGCCGTGGCTTTCCAGCGCGGCCGCGTGCGCCTCGGCGTCGATGCCCCGCGCCATGCCGCTCACCACGGTAACGCCGCTTGAGGCGAGCGCCGATGCGAACATCCGGGTCACTTCTCGTCCGTAGACCGTCGTCTTGCGGGTTCCGACCACCGCCGCGGAAAGGCTATCCGATTCGCAAAGCGTCCCCTTCAGGTAAAGCACCGGCGGCGGCGCGGGCAATTCCTTTAATCGGACGGGGTACTCCGCATCTTCCCAAATCAGCACGCGCATCCCGCGTTTCAAGCAACGCTCCAGAAGCATCTCCGGATCGATATGCGGCCGGTTGGAGACGATCGCGTCCGTTGTGCGCTCATCCATCCCGGCCGCCGAGAGGGCGCTTCGGGATGCTTCCCACCCCGAGCGTAAATCTCCGAACGCCTTGACCATCCGCTGGACGCGCGCGGAGCCGACCCCTCGGATGTGGTTGAATGCCACCCAGTAAGCTCGTTCTTCGGTTGTCACGGTATCCCCCCCTTATTTCGGAAATTCGGAGGGAGAATACCACGAGCGCAACCCCGGGGTCAAGTTGGCTGGTTTTCCGCCTATTAATCGATGCTTTCCAATTGGACCAACAGCCCCGCGCTTCATTTAAAGCGCCAAAAGAAACTGGCTATAAAGCCGGTATATCACCCCATGGATAAATTAATTGCCATCCCTCACGAAAAATCCGGAGCAAATACGAAGGTGACAATAAAATTCTTACGGGAATATCAATCCTTGTGGAACGCTCCCCTGCGATTTCCGAGGATTTGTCACGGCACCGCGTGGATCGAAATTGGCGGACAGAGAATTCGAAAGGATCTTCATCGGATCTTGGTGTATCTCTGCCTTCGCCGGCAGAGTACGGTCCGCCACGGAACGAGAAGATCTTGGATCCTTCGACCCAATCCCGGTCGAGCACATTATTTTGATTATCTCGACAGATCGTTTTTTCGAAGCATCCGGCGGGGGGCTCCCATCGGCGGACTTTTTTCGGATGACGGGGATGGCAAATGGTTCGAGCGCCGGGAACCTGATCGGAAGGAGATCCCGGGAGAATGATCCGCCGCGAAGCGGTCACCGCAGTTCATTTACAAACCTCATTCCATACCTGGCGGACTTACCCCGCGCTGGCTTCTGCTTGGGCGCTGCGAATCCCGCGTGGGTTTCGTGCGCGGCTGCATTCCTCTGGAAATCCGGCTCCGCATGCCTTCTACCCAACGGCGAACCGTTCAACTTATAATATCCCCATGCGCGTGGCGATGCTTTCGTACCACACCTGCCCGCTGGCGACGCTGGGCGGGAAGGACACCGGCGGAATGAATGTATACGTCCGCGAGTTGACGCGTTCCCTGGGCAAGGCGGGAATCCGCGTCGACGTGTTCACCCGTTCGCAGGACGAACACGTTCCGCACGTGATCCACGATTTGGGAAACGGGAATCGCGTCATTCACATCCCGGCGGGCCCGGAGATTCCGTTGCCGCGCGACGAATGGTCCCGCCACGTGCCCGCGTTTGCCGAGGCGATCCAACGCTTCGCGGCCGATCAACGCGCCGCGTATGATTTGATCCACAGCCATTATTGGCTATCCGGGTTGGCCGGGCTAACCTTGCACCGTGAGTGGGAGATTCCACTGGTTCATATGTTCCACACGCTGGGTGAAATGAAAACGCGGCTGGGCGGCAGCTGGGAGGATCCGGAACGCCGGCAGGGGGAAGAATCGATCCTCGCCGGCGCCACCCGCATTGTCGCCGCCACTCCCGCCGAGCGGATGCAATTGCAGATGCTCTATCACGCCGATATCCGCAAGATCGTGGTCATCCCTCCCGGAGTGGACGTGGACCTGTTTCATCCCATCCCCCCCGCAGACGCTCGCGAACGGATCGGGCTGGCGCGGGACGCGCAAATGATCCTGTACGTGGGCCGGATCGAACGGTTGAAGGGCGTGGAGATCCTGCTGCGCGCCGCGGCGCTCCTGCAAACGCGCGGGCTGCTCGCCCCGTCCTGCCCCTGCGTGGCGGTCATCGGAGGCGATCCCGATCATCCCCAGGAAGAAATGCAATATCTTCAGGAATTGCGCGAGACGCTGCACGTTGAAAACGTCGTTTCGTTTTTGGGGCGGCGGCCGCAGGACGAGTTGCCATACTATTATTCCGCCGCGCAAGCAGTAGTGATGCCATCGCAATACGAATCCTTCGGCATGGTCGCGCTGGAAGCCATGGCTTGCGGGACCCCGGTCGTTGCGTCCGGGGTAGGGGGACTGCTGTACCTGGTCCGCGACGGGCGGACCGGATTCCACATTCCGGATTCCGACCCAACCGCCCTGGCCGATCGGCTGCAACGGCTGTTGACCGATCCGCATTTGCGCCACGAATTGGGAAGGCATGCGGCCAATGTGGCCAGATCCTATGCCTGGGAACGGATTACCGACCAGGTAATGACGCTCTATGAAAGTGTGCTGGCGGGAACGCCGGAAACTAGCGGAGTGGCGGACCACGCCCATTAAGGGCAATGGTCAACCGAAGTAGGCACCGGTGGATTGGTAGAGGGTGCAGCGTTCAGACAAGTACGATACCAATTCCAATAATTTATTTTCCCTTTCCCGCTTGAGCAAAGACAACCGCAATTCCTTCGCGCGGTGCTGATATTTATCCAGCAGATCCTTGGCCACCAAGGGATCCGCCTTAACCCACCGGCTGATGCGGTGCATCAGGAAGGGATGATGTTCGCGGATAAACTCCGCCGCGGGCAGATAATTGCGCTGCAGATCCGATCGCAACGGGGTTTTATGGAATATTCTGCGCAGGTCGCCGTCCACATACCCCGTTGCGTCCCGGCGATAACGGCGGACGTTGGCCTTCAGAAATTGCGCCAGGGTCATCGACATCCCCGAAATGGGTTCATCCTCCAGGCTGACATCATTTTCCAGTTCCGGATCCTTCCGGCGCAGCTCGCGAACAACCGAATCCACGAATTCCAACTTCCTTAACGCGCCCGGAAAGAGGCGATACTTCCGGCGCCAGTTCCTGCGCGAGGTAAACCACACGCAGAAGGTCTCGGCGAAATCGTCATCCGGATGTTTCTGGGCGTAATGATCGCCGCTCGGGTTGACGTAATCCCGGCTCCACGGGTTGGCCCGTTCCACGTAGCGGTTGGTGACCGGGTAGGTGTGAAAAAAATGGCCGCGCACGTTGAACGTCTCGCGAAAATCTTTCCGCCGGTAGAGCTTGTAGGCGTAGCAGAAGGCATGACCGGTCTCATGGCGGAGCGTCGCCAGGATTTCCTCCGGGGTGTAGAGCCATCTCCGGAACTCTTTATGTAGTTCACGGATGAGCGGGTGGGTGTCATAAAATCCGACGGCGATGTTGGTAGTGCCCTCCACCGTGCCATATCCGGCGGAGAGATAAAAGTTCGGCTGGATGCGATCCAGTTTCACCCGCTTTAAATCTTCACGCAGCAATCGGATAGCTTCGCCGGCCGGCCCATCCTCGACGGATACCGGCAGTCGTGAAAGTGGAGAAAGCAGCAGTTCCAGCTTTGCGGTTTTTGGGCCGAAAAGAAGATGGCGCGAACGGCGCACGGAATCACACCTGCAGGCGAAAATCCAGCGCGGCGGGGCTGTTCCGGCGCACCGGTCACGGAAAACCAGGCGCCCCCGGAGGGACTCGAACCCCCAACCTACTGATTCGAAGTCAGCCGCTCTATCCTTTGAGCTACGGGGGCCAGGCAATAGCGTGGATTGTCGGGCGATGGGCTGCTAGATCACAATCCAATTCCCCAGCAATGGGAAAATTATAACCCTCAAGGGAGGTAAGTCAATTATCACTATGGCAAAAATCAAATCTAATATAAGTATCAGATAATTAGGGCCCTAATTGTTTAATATTCTTCTGCCATTATCCCGCTATCGCGGAATGATAAATCCTCCGCCGTTTGCGGCGCGAGAACTTGGGAGTTACGTTTTGGGATACCGTGCGGCAAGCAGAGCAATGGATCATTTGGAGATTGTGAAATAGGTATAGTGATATTGAACCTTTCCATCGCGTAACCCCAGAGTGTCGTTTCCATCTCGGATCGAACCCGCAGGGCTCGCCGCCGTCCATGAAAAGTGCCTGGAATTACCACTGCCGCTGTAGCCGGTCACCTGGAATACCGCTCCGGGCAGGCGGTTGGTGAATAAATCCTTATACCAGGCGATGATCGCATTGGCGCCGACGATAGTGCTCGCACTGGTGACATGAGCTGCGTTATCCTGGTACATGGCGATGATCCGGTAGGGATCGTGGGTGTTCCAAGTGGTTGGCAGCCTCAGGACGATATCGGCGCTCGGCGCGGCAGGCCACGGGAAATTGGCCACCGCGTTCCACAAATCCAGATAACTTGGCTGAGTGGCATAGTCCCAGGAAAAGAAACTGGCCCCGGTCATGTTCAACTCCAGGGCTTTTTGCATGAACGCAGTTAGTTCAGAAGCGGCCGGCCGCCACCCGGCGTCGGAATAGGCGGGGCCGATCGGGATGATCGGCCGGCGCGGGGAGATTTGCTGATATTCGTCGGAGCACATTTGCAGCTGGTCCGGGCCGTTGTGCGATTGCTCCCAATAGACTTGGGGAAAATTGTAGTCGCAGGATTCCAGAAAAACGCTCCAGGGAAACGCCGTATGGTAGGCGGGGAACCGGTAAGAAGATAAGGCAATCGGCAAGCCTCCCAAGCCGGCGCGCAGTTGCGTGCAGAACGTTTTGGCCACGGCAGCCCGCCCGGAATATTGGTATTCCGCTTCCGCATCGATCACATAGCCATCCAACTGCAAGGCGGTTGTCCTTTGAACGGCGACGCGCGCCTCGGCGATCGGGTCGTATCCATACACGTAATGCCAGCCCCACGCCTGAATCCCCTTGGAGTGCAACGCCGCAACGACCGGCGGGATTAAATCCCGGCCGTTCTTGTCGATATTAAAAGCGTTTCCCGCGTCGGCGATTTTGATCAGCACATGGGTTAACCCGGCCGAAGCGGCCCGTGCCGCAATCAGCGTCGGGTCGCCTTTTTCACAATTTGGAATTTGCCAAATGAAGAAGCCTTTGCCGCTCAGTGCCATCCACTCCTCCTCGGGCAGGCAAGGAATGATCCCGCGATCCATCTGTGCCGCCGGAACAACAATCGCGACATTCCCCAAAGGGTACAGACGTGCAAGGAGAATGCCAGCGGCCACCGCGCGGTATACTTTATGGGTATTTTTCTTCTATGGATAAAGAAAGTTTCTTCCAAGCGCTCGCCTATCTTTCACCCGAGGACCGGGAAATCATCGAACGGGCCTACCAGATGGCGTCGCGCGCCCACGAAGGGCAGAAACGCGCCTCCGGGGAACCGTATATCCAACATTGCCTGTCCGTCGCCAAGATCTTGGCCGATATGCAATTGCCGGGCGCGGCTATTGCCGCCGGTTTGCTGCACGACACAGTCGAAGATACCCCGGTCACGCTCGAGATGATCCGCGCCGAATTCGGGGAAGACGTGGCCAAGCTGGTCGACGGGGTCACCAAACTCACCCAGTTGCCGCGGGTCTCCCGCGACGACGGAAGAACCCCTCCGCAGGACGAGGCGGCGCGCCGCAGCGCCCTGGATGCGGAAACCCTGCGGAAGATTTTCTTTTCCATGGGCGACGACGTGCGGGTGGTGGTGATCAAGCTGGCCGACCGCCTGCATAATATGCGCACGCTCAATCACCTCCCGGCCGAACGCAGAAAAGCGATCGCCCAGGAGACGCTGGAACTCTTCGCCCCGCTGGCCAACCGGCTCGGCATCTGGCAGATGAAATGGGAACTCGAGGATCTCTCGTTCCTGTATGTGAACCCGGCAAAATACAAAGAGATCGCGGCCAAAGTGGAAGAACGCAGCACCGACCGCGAAGCCATGATGCAATCCATCGTCGAGAACCTTCGGGCGGAGCTTGCCAAAGCCGGCCTGAAGGTGGAAGTGACCGGCCGGCCGAAACACATTTATTCGATCTACCGCAAAATGACGCGCAAGGGCGTGCCGTTCGAATCGGTGCACGACGTCCGCGCCGTCCGCGTCATCGTGGACGACGTCTCCAGTTGTTACGTTGCGCTGGGCGTGATCCACAATCACTGGGTTCCCCTGCCGGGCGAGTTCGACGATTACATTGCCTCGCCCAAAGACAATTTCTACCAATCCCTGCATACCGCCGTCGTCTACGACGACGGAAAAACGCTCGAAGTCCAGATCCGCACGCTGGAGATGCACCGCAACGCGGAACTGGGAATCGCCGCGCACTGGCGCTATAAGGAAGAGGGCTCCAAGCGAGACGAATCCTTCGAACGGCGGGTGCTCTATCTGCGCAGCCTGATGGACTGGCGCCAGGAGGTGGACGACGCGGGAGAATTCCTCGACGGGCTGAAGACCGACGTCTTCGAAGAGCGCGTGTACGCCTTCACCCCCAAAGGCGATGTGATCGATTTGCCCGCCGGCTCGACCCCGATCGATTTCGCCTACCATGTCCATACCGAAATCGGACACCACTGTAGAGGCGCCCGGGTAAACGGAAAACTCGTGGCCCTCGATTACCCGTTGCATACGGGCGATCAGGTGGAAGTGATTACCACCCGGAGCGGCGGTCCAAGCCGGGATTGGTTGAATCCCCACCTGGGATTAGTTAAATCCCAACGCGCGATCAGCAAAATCCGGTTCTGGTTCAAGCGCCAGGACGTGGAGCAGAAAGTTTCCATCGGCCGCGACGTCGTGGACCGCGAGCTCCACCGGCTTGGCATGGAAGGCATTACGCTCGAAAGTCTTGCCAAGCAAGCCGGTTTTCCAACGGTCAGCGATTTCCTCGCCGCCGTGGGTTCGGGGGATGTCTCCCCGGCGAGAATCTTCTCCAAAATTTTGGAGCCTGAGCAAACCGGCCTGGAGATGGCGCCCACGACCGCGGGCGCGGCTTCCCCCACCACGGGCGAGATCAACGTAACTGGCCTGCGCGGGATGCTGACCAACCTGGCGCGTTGCTGCAAACCCGTCCCGGGGGATCCGATCGTCGGATACATCACGCGCGGCCACGGCGCCAGCATTCATCGCACCGATTGCCCCAACATCCTCCGCATCCCCGATAAAGAGCGCCTAGTACGGGTGTCCTGGGGCAGGGTCGTCCGGACGTATGCCGTCGAGGTGCGAATCACCGCCTACGACCGGGAAGGCCTGCTGCGGGACGTCTCCTCGCTGGTGACGGAGGACCACATAAACCTCCGTCAAGTGAGCGTAAACACGAAATCCCATCAGGCGACGATCGACATGATCATGGAGGTGACCGATTTAGCCCAGCTGAGCCGGGTGCTCAACCGGATCGAGGCGCTTCCAAACGTTCTAGACGCCAAACGGGTGCGTTCTTAGGACACTTTTTAACCCCGATTTTTCGGGAATCACTTGACCGGATGAATTTTCTGCCGTAGAGTAAAAACAATCTGCGCAGGGAAGTAGGGAGCTGCGGCCATCGGCTTCCGGTTGGATGCGTTATACTTTGCAGGCATTTTCGCAGGAGGTTTCATGCCCAGGATTCGTTGCCGGTACATGGACTGCATTTTCCTGGAGGAAAATTTTTGCGGCGCGGCAGCCATTGAGCTCGATCCGGACGCCGGATGCCTGACCTATTCCCAATCCGAGGAAGCGGCCACCGAGGAGGAATGGGAGGAAGAAGATTTCGACGAAGAATGGGAGAGCGAAGAAGAAGGATTCGAAGTCGAAGATGAGGAAGAAGAGGAGACTGTCGACGAAGAGGATCAGTAGGGTTGCGTTGGACCGCCCGACGGTTCGAAGGGTCAGGGCGCGGGCGGGCGGATGAGAGGAAAAACAAACGGGCGAGGAAAATTCCTCGCCCGTTGATTATCCCGCTATCGCGGGATGAAGAACTCCCCGGCGCCCGCGGTGCGAAATAGCAAGGGTTGCACTCCGGGATATCGCGCCAACAATGGAATAGTTCATTTGCGGGGGGCGGTTTGCAGCGTGCGGTTGAGGATTTCTTCCTGCTGGCGGCGACGGATCTCCGCTTTGGAACGGTCCTGCCGGGCTTGGTTGGCCGCGGTCTGATCCGAGCCGGATTGGGCCTTGAGGAAGGCCGCCTCCATGGCGGTGATGGGTTTGGTCTCCGGTTCCTCCGGAGCTTCTTCTTCAACTACCTTAGGCTGCGGTTTGGCCTCCAGGGCTTTCCGGCTTAAGTGAACCTGTCTCTTCTTGCGGTCCACTTCCAGAATAACCGCATCAACTTCGTCCCCGACCTTCACAACCGTCGAGATATCCTTGACATACTCGTTGGATAATTCGCTGATGTGGATTAGCCCGGGGCGTTCGGCGCCAAAGTCCACAAACACACCGAATTTCTCGATCCGCGTAATCTTGCCGTGGATGTTCATCCCCGGACGGAGTTCGTTCCAGTCATGCGCAATGGGCTCGATCATCGTCAACTGTAATTCGCCTTTTTGCGAATCCACTTTGCGAACCCACACCGTGATCTCCTGGCCCGGTTGCAGAACGTCCTGAACCCGGTTGACGCCTTCTTTTCCCAGAGCGGAAATGTGCAACAAGCCTTCCCGCTCGGCGCCGACATCCACCATCGCGCCGGAGAGTCCAAGCCGCGTCACCTTTCCGGTGAGCGCCATTTTTGGTTTGAGCGCCGTCAGCATAATCTTGCCGGCCGCTGCGGGTTGTTCGGTCATACGTCGCCTCCGATCAGACGGACCATCGGATTTCTCGGTTTCCTTTTTCAGGCTGCCGATCGTTTTCGAGCGATTGGGATGGGCGGGGCGAACACCAAGCAAATCGAGGAAAGCCCGGTACCGGCCAATCATAAACGGGGGCCGGAGCTCCGGTTTTCACCCCGTAAGCCCGACCCCGTCAGGTCCGCTCCAAATCGGCGGCATTATACCCGCCCGGAGTGGATTTCGCAAGAGATGCGCGGGGAAGGTTCCGTTCTCTACCCCTTTGCGGACAGGCGAACTTCAATTACCGAAAGCATGGATTGGAAAGCGCGCTGAAAGGAACTCGATGCCTTCTTTTTCAAGCTGGTCGGTAACTTGCTCCAGAGATATCCCAAATTTTGCCAACCGCTCAGGAAGTTCGCTCGCTTGCTCCAGGTCGTCCCCGATCCGTATAGCCGGATTCCCATGCTCGCGGTAAGCCTTAATCGTGGCTGGAGGCATGGTATTTACCGTTTCCGGCGCGATCAGGGCTTCGACATAGTAAGTATCGGGATAGGCAGGGTCCTTTGTGCTTGTGGAAGCCCACAGCGGGCGCTGGAGCCTCGCCCCGAGCGCTGAGAGCTTCAACCACCTTTGGCTGCCGCGAAACGCCAGAAACTCCAGGTAGGCCAGGCGGGTATTGGCGATCGCCGCTTTCCCCCGGATTGCCTGGAGTTCGGCTGAGCTTGCGGCGGCACTCCCCGCCATCTGATCCAGTTTCCGGTCAATGAGCGTGTCCAGTCGAGAGACAAAAAACGAGGCGACGGAGGTAACGGTATCCAACGGCATTCCCCGCGATACACGATCCTCCAATCCTTCGGCGTAGGCCTCCATCACTTTTCGGTACCGATCCACCGAGAACAACAGCGTTACATTTACGCAGATTCCGTCTGCGATCGCCCGGCGGACGGCGCCCAGGCCATCGAGCGTCCCCGGAATTTTAATCATCACGTTTGGACGGCCAACCGCGCGGTGCAACCGGCCGGCTTCCTTCCACGTGGCGTCCGGGTTCTGTGCAAGGGCGGGGGACACCTCGAGGGAGATGTAACCATCCGCGCCGCGGCTCTCTTCGTACACCGGCAGGAAAACGTCCGCCGCGGCCCGGATATCCTCCAGCGCGAGCTGTTCATACGCTTGCTCGGCGGACAACCGGCTTTCAGAAAGGGTCCGGAGCGAGGAATGGTATTCGTCCGTATGGGCGATCGCGTTTTCAAAAATCGTCGGGTTGGACGTTACGCCGCGGAGTTCGCCGTCCCGCACCATGCGCGCGAGGTCCCCGGATACCAGCAGCCCCCTGCGAATGTTGTCGTACCAGACCGATTGCCCCATCCGGTTGAGTCTGACCAGTGGATTTTGATTCACCGGTCGTCTCTTCCCAGGCAGGCATCTTCGAGGAGGTGGATTTTTTTTACCCTCCGCACGTGCCGTTCTTCGCCGGAAAAAGTGGCCTGTAGAAAGGCTCGCACCAGTTCACGGGCGAGGGCGGGCCCAACCACGCGCGCCCCCAGGCAGAGCACGTTCATGTCGTCGTGTTCCACGCCCTGGTGCGCCGAATACGTGTCGTGGCACAACCCGGCGTAGATCCCCCGGATTTTATTGGCTGCGATTCCGGCTCCAACCCCGGAGCCGCAAATGAAGACGCCGCGCCGGGCGCGTTGGGAGACAATTTCGTTTCCAAGCTTTTCCATATAATCCGGATAATCGACGGGTTCGGTGTCGAAAGAACCGACATCGATCACTTTGTGTCCATCCGCGATGATTTCATCCTGCACGGCCTGCTTTAGCAGGAAGCCGGCGTGATCGCATCCCAATGCGACGTTCATTTTGTTAACTCCCGGGGCTTGTCGTCCCACCGCAGATTACGGAGAAGGAACGAGAAATTATTTCCGGTTCATTTTACCATGCGAGGCTTCCGGATTATTTTGGCCGTTTTATGTTGATCTTGGCGCGGGAACGCCCCACATGCGCGCGGTTCCATCCGAACCGGCGGAAAGGAGCCACCGGCCGTCGGGGGAAAATGCCAATCCGTTCACCCATCCGTTGTGCGCCTGCAGGACCCGCAGCAATTTCCCTGTGCGCAGCGACCAGAACCGAATCGATCCTGCGATGCCTCCCGCCGCCAGAATCGACCCGTCCGGCGAAAGCGAGATCGCAAAAATCGATCCGGAATACCCGGCGAACCGGTGCAGCACGCTTTGATCAGCGGCGTTCCAAATTTGCACGTCCCCTTGATCGTCCCCGGCCGCCAGAGAAGTTCCGGAGGAAGCCAGAACTCCAAATGGATGGATTTCCTTTGGAAGCCAGTTCCATCAGGGAGTCGTCCGCCAGATTCCAGAGCAACACCGATCCGTCTTCCAGCCCGGCCGCCAGAAAAGGGCTCGGTGATTTTGGAACCTGGATAAAGGCGAGGCTCGTCGGAGAAGATGGCGCAACCAAGGTTCGGCTTTTTCCGGACGATACATCCAAAAGGATTACCGGGCTGCCGCCCGCGGCGATCAGCGCGCCGTCGGGAGAGAACGCGACCGTCCGCAGCGCGGGGATGCGTTGTTCGGTCCGCAGAGCCAGCGTGTTCAAGTCGTATACCCGGAGCAGGCCCGGAACGCCGTCGATGGCGGCGAGCAGACCCCCTTTTGGCGAGAAGACGGCGGACATCGCCGCTTTGCTGGAAGGCCGGACAGTGCCGAGGACAAGGGATCTTCCCTGGCGAAGATTCCACAAATAAATCAGGCCGTTTTCATCGGCGAGCGCCGCCGTGCCGCCATCCGGATAGAAGGAGGCGGAACGCACGCCGCCGAAAAATTCCGGGAAGGAATTTTCTTCTTCCAGGGTTCCCGAATTTAGCAGCAGCGCCCGTTCCCCGATCGAAACCGCCGCCAGGTGCCTGCCATCCGGGGAAAACTGCAACGAATCGATTTTCGTAAATGTAACCTCTTTTTCCCGCTGCAGCGTGCCCGTTTCCGCCTCCCAAATTTTTACGGTGCCGTCGCCCGCTCCGGTGACCAGTTCCGTTCCGTCGTTTGACCACACCACGCTCCAGGCGCCGTAGGTGTTCCCCTGAAGCAGTTGCAGCGGTTCACCCGTCGAATAATTCCAGATCTGGACCGTTCCGTCGCCGCAAGCGGAGGCCAGCCGCGTGCCGTCCGGTGAAAAAGCGATGTTGAACAATAAACCATGTTGCGTTTGCAGGCGCGGGAGTTCCTCCCCCGTGGAAAGGTCCCAACGGGAAAGGTAGCCCTGGTCACCGCCCGTTACGAGCACCGTATTATCCGGCGAGAAAACCAAACTTCGGACTCCGTAACCCCAATAACCCAGAAGCGGGTTGAGAAACTTGTTGCGGGCCATCCCGGTATTCAGATCCCAGACGACGACCGAACCATCTTCCGCACCGGAAGCCAGCCAGGCCGAAGCCCCGCCGGCCAATTGCGGGTGCGAGAACGCCAACCCGTGGACCGGGCGGGTGTGGACAATCATCGTCAGGCTGACTGCCCCCGTTTTTGCGTCCAGGACCAGGACCCGGCCATCCTGCCGGCCGGCGGCGATCCATCTGCCGTCCGGAGAGAATTGGATTGCCAGGATCGGGGAGTCGGATTCAAACAAAGTGTCGAACACGCCCGTGCTGGTTTTCAGAATTTCTATCCCGAGCGACGTGCCCAGCGCCAGCTGGGTGCCGTCCGGGGAGTAAGCGACGGCGGCCGGCCAGCCCCGGCCGAAATGAGCGAGTAGGGTAATATTCGCCACAGTGGATTCAGAAATCACATCTCGGCCGGAAGCAACGACCGGCGCGGGGAGGGCGGTCGTTCCCGGCAAGCCGGCCGGCGTGAAGGGAGTGATCACCGGAGTTTTTGCCACCGTGCCGGAAGAACCGGAATGAGCGACGATGATCACCGCCGCGAGGATTCCAATTCCGGCCAGAGGGAGGGCTACCGCGAGAATGGTTTTTTTTCGAAACAGGAAATGACCCATTGGAATCCTATCGTCCAAGCTATCAATCGTTTTTTCCGGACCGGTCGACGATCCATTGGAGCAGCCGTAGGAAGAGGAGGATCAACCCCACCGGGATCAGCGCCCCCAGAAAGATAGCCGCCCCGCAACCTGCCGCGGGCGTTCCATAGGTCAGAATGATGAGGAGGATGCCCACCAGCCCAATCAGCGCTAGTCCCATCCAAACGAGACGATTTTTGGTCTGCGCCGCATATTTTCGAAGATCGATCGGATTCTTCGACACCTAAATTCCTGCTTTCCGGAAAATTGTATCACTCAGGGGCTCGGGGACACTTGACGCTCGGATAACCAATGACTATGATACATGGGCTGTGGGTTGGCTCCGGTTAATAGATTTTCCCCCTATCGGAGGGCTTTTTTGGTTATCCTGGAGCTCCGAGAACTGGCTCAAGTCCTTGACTTCAAGGTGAATTCCATTCAAAAGGAATTTACCTCGATCGCCGATCGTTTGGCCGCCTTGCGCCGGAAATGGGTCGAGGTCGAGGAACCGGAGCGCCCGGGCATTATTAAGGAACAGGAAGTTCTGAAAGAGAAACAACTCCTCTTGGCGGAACAGATAAACATCTGGAGAGACCGGCTTCGCTCCGTCGAAATGCCCTTGGGCGAAGCGGCTACGAAAGCTTCCTTGGAGGAAATGCTTGGATCCGGGGATCCGCAGGTCGTTGCCGCGGTGGAAAATGCCAAGCGGCTAATGGCCATGGACCCCGAGGAGAAAGCGATCCTATTCAACAAAGCCGCCGCAGTCTCCGCCAATACGCCGGTGGGCAGGCTTATGGAGCGGGCTCGGTCTTCCTACGATCTCCGCAACGGCGGGCCGGTCGCCCGGCAGGAAGCCGCCGTCGAATTCGCCAATCGCTCGGGTGTATCGCAGGACAACTCGGTGATTGCGGATCTGGAGGAAGCTTCGCAAAATCCCGATGTTATTCTCGCCGACGTGGCGGCCCGCACTCTCGTCCAGATCCTAAGGTTCCGCGCGGTCCGTGCCGCTGAGCTGGATACCGTCTTTCAAGCGGTGCAGAAGCTCGTGAAAATCAGGAACCCGCTGGTCATTCCGGTGCTGGTCGAAATCCTGCGGACCCCGCGCCAGGGGTACGTCTATCTGGACGGCAACCTGCAGGAGGGGTCCAACGGGCTTTCGCGGATGCTGGCGCTGATTGCCTTGGTGGAATGGCGCACCCGCGAAGCGCAGGACGCGATTCGCACAAGGTTGAACGATCGGGATCCGGAAATCTTCAACGCGGCGGAAAAAGCGCTGCAGGCTTTCCCCGGCGACTGGACTGGGAATCCTGGTTAAGGAGCACAAAATGGATCTTGCGATGACCACGACGACCTTCTCCATCGACGGATATCGCGTAGTGCGAAATCTGGGTGTGGTGCGCGGGATCACCGTCCGCTCGCGCAGCGTTTTGGGAAACCTGGCCGGTGGAATCCAAACGCTCTTCGGCGGGAACATCACCATTTTCACCGAGTTGTGCGAACACGCGCGGCTGGAAGCCTTTCAACTGCTGCTGCAACACGCGCAGGACCTCGGAGCGAACGCCATCATCGGAATCCGCTACGATGCCAACGACGTGATGGACGGCGTCACCGAAGTCCTGGCGTACGGCACGGCGGTTGTCGTCGAGAAAGCCTAGGCCGGCAGGTCCTCCGCCTTCGGAAGGGTGGCCGATTATGATTTCCCCACAATCCAAACTACGCTTGCTGCGCATTGCCAGGGTCGCTATCGAATCCGCCGCAAAAAATATTTCGGAACCTGAGCTGGCTCTCTCTTCGTTGCCGATCGAACTCCAAGCCGAGGGCGCCTGCTTTGTGACGTTGACGTCCGGCGGCGACTTGCGCGGTTGCATCGGGAGCTTGGAGGCGCGCCAACCGCTGGCGCTCGACGTCCAGGAGCATGCCGCGGATGCAGCCTCCCGTGATTTCCGGTTCCAGCCTTTGACCGAATCCGAGTTGCCGGACGTGCACATTGAAATCTCGGTCCTCAGCGCGCCCTCACCGCTAGCCTATCAAAACGCGGAGGAACTTCCCGGATTACTTCATCCCGGCGTCGACGGCGTCGTCCTGGCGCGCGGATTGAGGCGGGCGACCTTTCTCCCCCAGGTCTGGGAAAAAATAACCGATCCCTCGACATTTCTTGATATGTTGTGCGAGAAAATGGGATTCGAATACGACCTTTGGCGCCGCGAAAAATTGGATGTCTTCACCTATTCCGTGGAAAGTTTTGAAGAAGAATGAACGACCGCGCGGCATCGTGGAGAGCAACCCCGAAGAACATACGCGGCAAGCCCGCTTTCTGCATCTTTTACAAATAAAGCAAGCGGGATAACGAACGGATTCGAAGAGTTTTATTCCTTGTTTGGCGGAAAAGAAAACTCGGGGTTGCTTGATGCGGCAACCCCGAGTTCTTTGCTATATGATTGGATAAGCCAATTACCAATTACTGAATTCCGGATTGTCAGATTTTAACAAACTTTTCGTGTTTGGTGCCGCAGACCGGGCACACATCCGGCGGAGTGCCTTCCATGGTAAATCCGCAAATCGGGCAGATGAAATACTCCGTACTGGCAATATCCTTCCCTGTAGAAACTTCCGCCGCCGCCCGACGATATAACTGGAAATGTACTTTTTCCGCCTGAAGCGCTCGGTGCATCGACTGGTTGGCTTTCTTCTCGTCCTGTTGTTCGGCGACCGTGATATAGGCGGGATACATTTCTTCGATTTCAAAATTTTCCCCGTCGGCGGCCGCGGCCAAATTCGACACCGTTTCCTGGATTCCATCCAGGGCCCGCAGATGATTACCGGCATGGATCCGTTCCGACGCGGCGGCCGCTTCGAACAACCGGGCGACATTGGGAAACCCATCTTTCCGGGCGCGATCCGCGAAATTTCCATATCGGATATGCGCTTGGCTTTCTCCGGCAAACGCATTTTGTAGATTGGAATTCGTCATTTTCTTCATGGACCTCTCCTCGAAAAACCGGGGTTATTTTTGCCTTTCCAAGACGACCATTGTACAATACTATGGAAGCCCAGGGTGAGTGTGATGCGCGCCGCAATTTGTCTCCTCGCGGTCTGTTCCTTGATTACGATCTTCCGTACCCATCTAACTCAGTGGGAATTGCTGAACGGAAATTTCGCCGCCATGACGCCGCAGACGGCTGCACCCATGCTCCCGCTGCGCTCAGCGGATTTGAATTCAGACGGAAAAATCGAAAGCATCGTGCTCCACGGCAACCGCGTTTCCATCCAGGCCGGGCCGGACACGCTTTGGTCCAGCCCGTCGGAATGGAAAATAGATCAGGCGCAAATCACCGATCTCGATCACGACGGCCGCCCGGAATTGACCTTGCTGGTTTGGAGACCGTTCACTCCCTGGCCGATCAATTCTTTCCTGCCCCATGGCGGGAGAATAAGCGGTTTTCACGACGCGCAGAATCAAAGCTGTCATATAATCCTTATCGCGTGGAAGCAGACTGAATTTCGCGAACTATGGGCGGGTTCCGCATTGGCTGAGCCCATTTTGGATTTTTCCGCGGGTGACTGGAACGGGGATGGGCGCCAGGAACTCATGGCGGTCGAGACCGGGTACGATCAGCCGGCCGAAGCCAAGGCGCTCTCGTTGTGGGAATGGAACGGATTTGGGTTTTCACTTCTGCGCCGGCGGACAATTCAAATTGGAAAATTTATTTTCTTAACGGGCCGGGAAGGAAACCCTTCCGTACTGATCGATCAAACCGGTTGGTTTTCGGGGTGAGGAGGGAATTCCATGGATAAAAAGATCTCTTCGTGCGGCATTCTCCTGCTGGTTTTGGCGGGATTTGCTTTTGCGTGCAACTTAATGCCGGCATCCGCCACAGGAAAGGCGGTGACATCCACTTCTAGCGCGCTACCCGCCGGTCCATCTCCCACCGCTCCTTCCAACGCGCGGCTGGGAGCCTTCGCGGATTACCCGTCCATTCCTGTCAACCTTCCCGCTTCCTTCGCCGGAGGATATTCCCTTCCGGTCGATCTCTCGCAGGTTACGGGCGCCGATGCGCTTTCCCTTTCCTCCGCCCAGAAGGCAGCCCTATCCGACAATGGCTTTTTCGCATCTCCGCCTCAGCCGGGACAATTCCGCGAGTTCTATCAAATCTACGAGTCGCTTCGCTACGAATCGGATCAACCGGTGTTCGCCACCACCGATGCCGTGTACCACATCTACCATTTGATCTTCGATAAAATGCTTCGCGATTTGGAACGCGATAATTTCACTTCGGCCTTAAAGACACTGACCAGTACTTTGCTTGCCGCTTCGCATGCCCAATTCCAGCAGGTTCAGGGAACCGCGCTCGAGGAGCAGGCGCGGAGGAATGTCGCCTATTTTGCCGTGGCGGCGCAGTTGCTCGGCCTGCCGGATCAGGTGCCATCCGAATCCGCTGACCTTACCTCGGCCGAGCTTGCGCTGATCATGGCCCACAGCGGACCGGCGCTCTCGCCGATCTGGGACCGGCCGGATCTGCCGAATGATCAAAAGTACATCGAAGATTACAGTCAGTATGTTCCGCGCGGCCATTACACCCTGAGCGAAGACCTGCAGCGATATTTCCGGACCATGATGTGGTATGGCAGAATGACCTTCCGCCTGCGCGACAGCTTTGAAACCCAGCGGGCGCTCCTGGCCACTCAGGCTCTGCGCACCGCCACCTCTCCCGGCGGCGCCTCCGCGTCTCAACTCTGGCAGCTCATCTACGAACCAACCGTGTTTATCGTCGGGAAGGCGGACGACCTTTCCTTCGCCGAATACGGGGCGCTATCGGATTCGGTATTTGGGGCGGGTGCGCCGCCATCGGCATTCGCGGATCCGGCGAAGATCGCGGCATTCCTTACTGCGGCGAAATCTCTACCGCCTCCCCAAGTCAATTCGATGTGGGTCTGGATCTGGGAGGATAAGACCGACGCCACCAAAGGGTTCCGGGTAATGGGGCAGCGTTTCACTTTGGATGAATATGTCTTCGGCCAAATGATCTGGCGAAATGTGGGAACCCAGGACAATCCGCGCGGCCTGCCCAAGGCGTTGGATTTCTTTGCGGCTATGGGTTCGGCCGAATCCCTTTCCATTTTGCGCTCGGAAGGGGAAGATCAATATACAAATTTCAACACTCAGATGACCAAAGTCCAGGGAGAAATTTCCAGCTTGCAAACGGATTCCTGGACCCAAAACCTGTATTATTCCTGGCTGTACTCATTCCAGCCGCTCCTTTCCGCAAAAGACAACCGCTTCCCGCCTTTCATGCGGGCTCAACCCTGGGTTCGCAAAGAACTGCAGACGGCATTGGGTTCCTGGACTGAGTTGAAGCACGATACCATCCTGTACGTCAAACAAGTGATGGCCGAAATGGGCGGCGGTGCGCCGGGCGGCCCGCCGCACGGGTACGTGGAGCCAAATCCGGAAGCCTACGCGCGCCTCCGGGCATTGGCGATGATGACCAAATCGGGCCTTGCCAGCCGCAATTTACTTTCCAAAACAACGGGTGGCAATCTGGATAATTTGATCGATCTCCTGGCATTCCTGCAAACCGTTTCCGAGAAGGAGCTTGCCGGCCAGGCCATCACCGATGACGAATATTGGAAAATTCAATATTTCGGCGGGACGCTTGAGGCGTTAACCATTGCCGCTGCTGATCGTGACACCCAGACCGGCAACTACAAGGATCTTTCCGACCAGAAAGCGGCGTTGGTGGCAGACGTGGCCACCGGCATTGCCAAAGATGGCAGCCTGGTCGTCCTGGAGGAGGGGGTCGGTCAACCCACGTTCATCTATGTCGTCCTTCCAGATGCCCCATTTCGAATCGGCATAGGAGCGATTTATACGTATTACGAGTTCACGGTCGCACCGGCGAATCGCATGACAGATGAAACCTGGCAGGCTCAAGTCGCCGGCGCGTCCCCTCCCGCGCAGCCGGAATGGACTTCGTCCTTTATCGTGCCGTAGCATCCCGGTTCAGGCTCATCCGCCGGGAGATCAATGGATGAAGGGTCGACGACGGGAAGAGGCGTTACCATATAAACCCACCCGTGGATAAACCACAGCGCGCTATGCGGTTGCGCTGCGTTGCGTTTGCGGCCATCGCGTCGGTTTTTCTTTCCTCCGGAGGATATGAACCCTCCGCGACGATCGTGTTTTTGGGGGACGTTATGTTGGGCAGAGGCGTCGCGCGCGCGCACATGTCCGGCGGATGGGACCATACCCTGCAATCCCTGAACCCCATCCTCCATTCCGCCGATCTTGCCCTGGCGAATTTGGAGTCACCGATTGATTGCGGAACTTCCGTACCATCAGACCCGCGCGTGCTGCTCGCCCCATCCGGCTCCATCGCGGCATTGACTTCCGCCGGTTTGGATATCGCTTCCGTTGCCAACAATCATGCGCTAGACGGCGGCGATCGCGGAGTGGAATGCACCCGGGACATTTTGTCTCAGCATGCCATTGGAATTTTAGATTCAACGTCGACCTTGCTCATCTCGATTCAAGGAATCCGTCTCGCCTTTCTTGCGGCCGACCTTACGGGCGCCTATTCGCCCCAGGATGTTGACGATCTTGGCCTAAAGGTCCATGATCTTCGCCGCCAAGGCAATCTTGTAATCGTTTCGCTTCATTGGGGGATGGAGTATCAGTCGGGGGCTGACGATCTGCAAAAAAGGATTGCGCAATCGCTGGCCGGTTCGGGGGCGAACATCCTTTGGGGGCACCACCCGCACGCCGTGCAGGAGACCGGCTGGATTGGTGACACGCTGGTTCTTTACAGCCTGGGCAACGCCGTGTTCGACCAATTGGAGCCGGCCTCCGCGCGCGAGGGTGAGTTGGCGTGGGTGGAAGTGGACCGGCGCGGCGTTCGTTTGTATGCCGGGATCCGGTTTAAGCTTGACCCGTTACGAGGACAAACCGGCGCCATCGAACCCTCGACGCTTCGATTTTCCTTGGTTCCTGCATCCGCACAGCAATAATTTGCTCCTCCACGTCAGGACGGTCCTGATCCATCTTCCCTGCCGCAATATAATAAGATGGGTTTCCAAGTTCCCCTCGATCGACTACCTCCGGGGTAATTCCCCAGGGAGAATTATCTTGGCAGCAGGAGTTTCTATGGAGACGATTCCTTACAAAGGCTGGGCCCATTGCATCCGGTTGGCCAATCCAACCGTGGAAATGGTGATTACCGGGGATGTCGGCCCGAGGATCATCCGCTTTGGGTTCGTTGGTCAGCCGAACGAATTTTATGAAGACGAGACCTGGGCCGGAAAATCGGGCGATCCCGAATTCCATTCCTATGGCGGGCACCGGCTCTGGTGCGCTCCGGAAAATGCGACGCTGACATACATTCCCGACAACCGTCCGGTAACCATCGATCCCTTACCTGGAGGCGTGCACTTGACGCCGCCTCCGGAAGCTCCCGCGGGCATGCAAAAAGAGTGGTTCGTGTGGTTGGATCCTGTCCAAGCCCACGGTCGCATCCGGCACCGACTGACCAACATCGGATCCCGGCCGGTTCAGATCGCGCCTTGGGCGCTTACGGTCATGGCCTCCGGAGGAACGGCGGTATTGCCGCTGCCTCCGCGCGGCCCGCATGCTAAAGAAAACATGCTCCCCAAAAGCCTGCTTGCCCTGTGGGCGTATACGAATATGTCCGACCCGCGCTGGGGGTGGGGAGAGAAATACATCCGGCTGCGTCAGGATTCGAAATTTGCCAAACCGCAAAAAATAGGCGCGCCCGTCCCCGACGGATGGGCCGCCTATTGCCGGCAGGAGCATCTCTTTCTCAAACTTTTTTCCTTCCAAGCGGATAAAGAATATCCCGACCTGGGCGCTTCGGCGGAATTATTTACGAATGGGGAAATCTTGGAGGTCGAGACGCTCGGCCCTTTGCTCACGCTTTCGCCCGGCCAATCGGTGGATCATATGGAAGACTGGTTTCTATTCGATAACGTTCCTACGCCGGCGGGCGATCTGGAAATTGATAGGACGATTCTGCCAAAGGTTAAAATGGCGCGGGGTATGTTCCTGCCACCCGAATAATCACCGATAAGGCAAAAACGAAGCGGGAATTAACAAAAACCGGCCGGAACAATTTTTCCGGCCGGTTTTATTTAGTTTATTTTCTTTCCCAATTTTGAGGCGAATAGCTCCAGTTTGGATTGATGGACTACCGCCAAAACCTCATCGGCGGGCTCCAAGACGGTGGAACCGTGCGGAAGCATCAAATCCCCTTTGTGGATTATGGCGACCAACACGCATTCCGCCGGAAGATTCAGATCCCGCACCGCTTTGCCGTTGGCTTCGGAGTCCGGATGAACCTTTTCTTCCACCAGGGAGAAAAGGCCCTTCCGCAATTTCATCACCGTTACCATGTCACCCAACGACATTTCTTCGGCGATCAGACGCGCCATCATGTCCGCCTGGCTGATGGAAACGTCCACGCCCATCTCCGGGGTGAACAGCCAGCCGTTTTTCGGGTTGTTCACACGGGAAATCACCCGCGGCACATGGAATTCGAATTTCGCCAAAGAGGTGATGACCAAATTGGTATCGTCCTGATCGGTGACGGCGGCCAGGACGTTGGCCTTGGCAATGCCCGCCTCCTCCAATACGGCCGGAGAACTCATTTCGCCGCGGACCACCACTCCGATGGGCAATTCGCCTTCCAACCGTTCGATCACGTCATGGCGATCATCCACCACCCGCACCGAATGCCCTCCACGGAGAAGGATATCCGCCAGGTGCGAGCCGACTTTGCCGCCTCCGACAATGATCACATTCATGGTTGCCCTCCTTGCCCGATCCCCAACAGATTTTCCAACCGGTCCAGGGCGGATGAAAGGACCGTGAAGTGGATCAAATCGCCTTCCCGGATTTCAGTTCCGAGCGTCGGAAGAAACGCTTTGTCTTCGCGGGTAATGGCCGCCACTCCGATCTCCCCGGGGACCACGAGCGCATTCACCATCCGGCCGATCAGGGCAGGGGTAGCTTCGATGGAGAATTGGGAGACCTCGCCGGAGCCGAACGTCCCTTGGGCATCCAATTCTTCGTGGGTCAGCGTTTCGCGGATTCGTTCGGCGCCCCAGGTGGTGGAAGAAATGGTTACCAAACCGAGCCGCCGGTAAATTTCCGCGCGGCGCGGATCGAACAGCCGAGCGACGACCCGCGGAACCTTGAAAATGTTCCTAGCGATCCGGGCGGCGACGATATTGGCGTCATCGGAATCGCTCGTGGCGGCGAAGGCGTCGGCGGTTTCGATCCCGGCGCGGATCAGTACGTCCCGGTCGAACCCCACGCCGATAACGACCTTCCCGTGGAATTGCGGCCCCAGAATCTCGCGGATATTTTCATCGCAGTCCACAACCGTCACGTCGTGGCCATCCTCCAGCATCAGCCGGCTGACTTCATACCCCACCCGGCCGCAGCCCATAATAATGACTCTCATAGCACCGTCCTTTCCCTGGAGTATCCGGCGGAAGGAATCATTTACCCTTCCGTCGATCGGTCGGACCGGAAGGGGAGGAAATCTGCTCCGCGAGCAAACACTCCCCGCCGGACTAGGCCCTTCCGGAATTTTTCGATCAGGTACAAGACCGGCCCGTAAAGCGCGAGCACGATCCAATAGGCCGCCGGGATGGGTAGATGCTCGAATACCGATGCCAGCGGTGGAATGTAAATTAGCGAAAGGATCAGCCCGATCTCGAAGGCCACGCTCAACAAAAGGAAACGATTGCTCAGGAACCCCACCCGGCTACCCCGCTCGCGGCTGGTGCGGCAGGAAAAAACGTTCCCGACCTGGCACGCCACCACACCGGCATGGAACATCGTCGTGGCCAAGACGTAGGTTCGGCCGGCCGTGGTCTTAATCAACTCGAGATAGGAACTCCAAATGGGAACCAGGAGCGCCTGCCAATGGATCGGATCCTCTCTATAATACACGAAAAGGAAACCCGAAAAACACAGCCCGGCCTCGATTAACCCCAGCCAAAAACTGCGCAGCCCCACGCTCCGGTCCAGGAGCGACTGCCCTTTTCTCCTGGGTGGCCGGGCCATCACGTCCGGTTCCGGACGTTCGGTTCCCAGCGCGAGAGCCGGCAGCAAGTCGGTGCCCAAATCGATCGCCAGGATCTGGGTGACGGTTAGCGCCAGCGGCAAACCAAAAAGCGCCGTGGCCAAAAGCGGCAAAACTTCGACCACGTTGCTGGCAAAAATGTACGTGGCGAACTTCCGCAGGTTGTCGAAAACGGTTCGGCCTTCTTCCACGGCGTCTGCGACCGCGCCAAAATTGTCGTTGGTTAATATGACGTCCGCCGACTCGCGGGCGACATCCGTGCCGCTCACTCCCATGGCGATCCCGATGTCGGCCTTGCGCAAGGCCGGCGCGTCGTTGACGCCATCCCCGATTACCGCGACGACGTCTCCATTGGCTTGAAAGGCGGCGACCAGCCGCAATTTGTGTTCCGGCGCCATGCGGGCGAAGATCACTTCCTGCTTGAGAATCAGTTGGAGCTGGGCGTCGCTGATCTGTTCCAACTCGGCCCCCGTGAGGATCCTTGGATGGGCCGTGGAAAGCATCCCGATGCGGCGGGCCAGGGAATCCGCCGTCAACCCGTAGTCGCCGGTGATCATCACCCATTGCACCCCGGCTTCCCGGCAACGCTTAATCGCATCCGCCACCTCCGGCCGCGGAGGATCCATCATGGCGGCCAGCCCCAGGAAAGTCAATTCCCGCTCCACGGATTCCACCGAGAAATCCGATCCGGCGCCGGTTCGCGCCGGAAGCGTGCGGCAGGCCAGGGCCAACACCCTCAAGGCTTTGCGGGCGTATTCATCGTTGGTCGAAAGGATCTGCGATCGCATTTGGGAGTCCAGCGGGATATCTTCGCCCCGGACGCGGACGCTTGAGCATAATTGCAATACTTCGCGCGGCGCGCCTTTGACGAACACCATCTCCCGGCCGTCCGGAAGGCGATGGACCGTGCTCATGCGCTTCCTGCGGGCGTCGAAAGGCAGCTCGTGGATCCGCGGGAATTCTTCCTGGATTTCTTCTTCGACAACCTTCCCTTTTGCCGCCAGAACCCGCAGGGCGGCTTCGGTCTGATCGCCCAAATAGGACCAGCGCGGACGTTCCGGGGTGGGGGGCAACAGGCGGGAGTTGTTGCAAAGGACGGCTGCGTGGAGCAGCGTTCGCAGGTCGTCCCGCATACCGGGAGATTCGATCGCGGGGGAGAAATCGCCTTTCGGTTCGTAGCCCGCTCCGCCGACGGAAAATCTCCGGTTGCCCGCCCAGACTTCGCGGACGGTCATCTGATTCTGCGTCAGAGTTCCGCTTTTATCGGTACAGATGACCGAAGTGGTGCCGAGTGTTTCCACCATGGAAAGGTTTTTTACCAACACGCCCCGCTTGGCCAGCCGTTGCACGGCGATGGCAAGGGCGAGGGTGAGGGTGGGCACCAATCCTTCTGGGATGACGGCCACCACCACCCCGATGGCCAGCAGAAACGCGCTCAGCCAATAAATCCGTTCATGCCAAAAGCCAAACGAGAACGCTAGGGCGCCGATAATCAAGGCCAGGATGGTGAACAGGCGGGTGACCCGCTGCATTTCCTCCTGCAAGCGGCTTTTTGATTCAGGGGTTTCCTGAGTGAGGCGGGCGATCCGTCCGAATTGCGTCAGCGACCCGGTGGCATACACGATCGCGCGCGAAGTACCGGAAGCCACAGAGGTTCCGGCGAATACCAGGTTGATTTGCTCGACTTCGGTGAGATCCTGCCGCAGGGAAGGTTCCGCCGTCTTGCGGGCCGGCATTGCCTCGCCGGTCAGCGTGGCGTTGTTCACGCGCAATCCGTATTCCTGCACCACGCGCGCGTCGGCCGGGATGTTATCCCCTTCCGCCAAAACCAGAATGTCGCCCGGCACGATCTCGGAAGACGGCAGGCTGAGTTCCGCGCCGTCTCGCAGGGCACGCGTGAAATCCGGCAGCAGCTTTTCCAGAGAGGAGATCGCTCGCTCGGCGCGGTACTCCTGCAAAAAAGAGAAGACCGCATTTACAAGCACCACCATCCAGATCACCAGGCCCAGCACGGGGCGGCCGCCGATCATCGCGATCAATCCCGCGGCCCAAAGCAACAGGGCCATGGGATGCGTGGCTTGATCCAAAAGCCGGGAATATTCCAGGGAGACCGTTTTTTCAACGTGCAGACGGTTGGGGCCGTACAACGACAAACGGGAAGCGGCTTCGTCCTGGGAAAGACCTTGCGGACTTGTCTCGAGAGCGGAATAAACTTCGGAAACTCGGAGCGAAGAGATGGGAGCGGAAGGCATGGCAGCCGACGATTGCGGCGAAATTATTTTCCTTTATTGAGATTCAACCATAATCGATTCGCGGGATAAAAAGCTACTCCGGTTTATCATCCGGTTCGGCGGTTTCCTTGGGGTGGCCTCCGGCTTTAGGTGCGGGAGTGGTTTTCAGATAATCCGCCAGCAGGGATCGCGAATCCGGACGATCGCTGTGCACCGCCTCGTCGTATTCTCCCGCGGGCGCTGGGCGTTCATAGCGCAACGGCCGCCGGACGCCGAACAGCTCGAAGAATCGCGAGATCCATACCAGGATGTTGTACCGGTATTCCTGCATGCGCAACGACTGCCATTCTACTATCGAAGCCATCGACCCCTGGACCCGCGCTTTCTCACGGACAATGCGGTGAATCTTCTCGGGAGCACGCAATCCGGCGGGGGAAATCAGGATCGCATGGGCGGCCAAAATGAGGATACTGAAGGAAATCAGCACCACCCAGCCGCCTTCTTCCCATTTCCCGACAATTTGGCCGATGAAGACCAACCCGGACAGCGTGCCGGCAATCCCGGCGCCCAGCGCGCCCCAAAAGCGTTTTCGCCCTTTTGCGGTCCGCAGGATATGCTGTCGAATGGCAAAACCCATCACCATGATCGGCATGAACACACCGATTCCGTAATAAGGAACCGCCAAGGTCTGCTGCGCCCGCACCAGAAGCATGATGACCAGCGCAACAACGAAACCCGCCGTCACAGAGCGCGTGAAGGTCCCCGCCGAATTGCGATACACGACGATTTCGGGAATCTCGCCGATGGCAACGTCCCGCCAGGCCGTCGCCTGCAAATCCTGGAAGGCGGTCATCGAGGCGGAAGCAAGCAAAGCCACGGCCAGAAGTTGATACACCCAAAACAGGAAGGATCCGCCCAGGAGGGAGAAACCGGGAATTTGCTGGAACCCGATAAACGCCAGGTTCCCGACGAGGGTTCGGCCAAGCGTTTGATCGAATACATTAAAGCGAATCGCAAAAAACGCCAGCAGAAATGTGGTGAGCCCCCCATAGAAAAGAAACGAGGTTTGCACCAATCTCCCAATTCCGGATTTCCCGGAATAAAAATTCCACAACGCTTTCAATCGCGGAAGAGTTCGTTTAGCCCATTTGATCAATCCGGCGTCTTCATTGATCACGAATTGAATGCCGTTGGACATGGCTTCCAGTCCGGACAAGGCAACCAACCCCTTCATGGAGGCGGTCAGCATGTGGTACACCGCCTGCAAAAGCGTAACCGGTTGCGGTTGCCCGGTGCTTGGAAGCGCCGAAACGCCGCGTAAATTCGCGAGGAACAATCCGGTGAACATCGTGACGGTCAGAAAAACGAAAATGCCAAGGAGGATAAACGTCACCCGGGCCGACTCGCCGCGGCCGCGGATGGTCAGATACCACGTCACGGTGACCAGCCCGGCGCCGATGAGAAAATGCCAGCCCCAGTCGATTCCGGTTTTTTGCAAAACCGAAAGCAACTGATCAACTCCGGAAAGGGAAGAAACGACGATCGTGAAAACGTAATCTTGAATGAGCACGACGGCAACGACCAGGCTGAGGGTGGGAAGAAGATAGCGCATGGAAGCCGTATAAGAGCCGCCGCCTTCGTTGAACACCCCCAGGGAATACATATACAGCAACCCGAAAACGATATTAGCGATGGCGATGAAAGCCACGGCGATGTAACCGTATTTCTGCAATCCATAGGGGTGCAAGGCACCCATCAACTCGCCTGTTGCGTAATAATAGGATGTGAAATAATCGACGCCGAACAGCGCCACGGCGGCCAGAAGGCCGATTTGGCCGGCGCCGTGCACATGCGCATCTTCCTCCCGCTCGTGGGGGGAGAGGCGGTAGGCGATGTAAATAAACGCACCCAGTAATAGGATCGAGATCATAGATTGATTTCCGAACCTCCCGCGAACGACAATCCGCTACGGGTGTCGGGTCATCCGCCTTTCGAGGACTGAAAATCCTCCTCCATCAGCGTAAATTCGGCCAAGATGTGATTTCGCGTTGATGGGCTGAGGCGCGTGTCCTGGGCCACCTTCACCGCCTCCTCGCATACTGCGCGGACGACAAAGGCCGGGACGAACATGATCCGGCCCGCCGGTATGATCTCAAACGGGTATTCCTTCATGTGTAACGCCTGATCGTCAAAGTAGGGCAGGGAGATCGATAGCCCGCGGTTGAGATCCCCGGCGTTCGCCCGGCGTTGAATGGTCTGGATGATATCCTTGGTCTGATACACGGCCAGGGACCGGCCTTGATTTACCAACTGGCCAAGCATACCGTAACGCTTTCGCTGGTATTCCACATCGGCCGTGAAATACGCCGCGAGTCCCACGGCGGTATGCAAAATCTGTAAAAAGTGCTGCATGGAGGAGATATCAGCTTCCGCTTCCGCCACGCTCCCGACCAGCAGCTTGCCCTCTCCGTCGAAAGCCACCCATTGAGGCAAAAAGAATTTGCGGGCATAGGGGACGAACGGCACCTGCAGTTGGCCGCGGCCCATTTCCGAGCCGCTTTCCTCCGCGATGGCGTCGGTGGAAGCGGTGATGGCCGATTCCACTTCGGCCGAAGAGGATTCCGGTTCCGACGGGGTGGTTTCGCCTTCCAAGGCGATGTACTTCACCGAGCGCCCGACGGGAAGCATGTTCGTCACCATGTGGCGGCAGGTGGTAAAACGCAGAATGCCGGCGGCGACAGCCACGCTTCTCTTGGGCAGCTGCTCCATTTCCTTGAACCGCGCCCTCAGGACAATCGTCAAATCGGTCCGCGTCAGACGCTCCACCAGACCGCCCGCCATTTGTTCCCGTTCTTCGGTGGCGATGGTTTCGGTCCGGGTTGATTTCGCGTCCACCACGACCCGGTCCGGTAGGGAGAATTTAACCTGAGAGGGTTTCTGCAGCAGGGTTTCGGCCAGCGTCCGCGCCTGGGCTTCGAAATACCGCTGAAGCAGAACGGGCTGCGCCTCGAAAAGGCGGTGTTGATTTTCGTATTCCTGCCGCAAATACTCGGTCGGCGTGCTGATTGCGGTGGCAGTAGTTTTTTGAGACATAAGCGCCTCGACATGTGGATCTGGATCAACCTGGCGGGGATGCGGATATGCTTATCGATCGGAAATCTGCCTATTAAAACCCGTTTCGGGCATGAAGCCGGATTATACGACCAAGGATTGGCGTGTCAATCCTGCGAGGAAACACCGTCTTCGGAGGCCGGCCAGTGATTTGCGGCCGGCCGGTTTGCCTGCGTCAACTTTCAAATTCGATTTGGGCAACGCGAGCGAAGGCAACGCGCTTTTTTTATTTCAGAAATGATCGCACGGCCAATGAAATGAAATTTCTCCTGCAAAGAAGGCGCGAAAAGCCGGCGGCAAATTATTCCGGAGCCCGCAGTTTTCGGTGCTGGAATAATTTTTTCCCTTGCCTCGCCGCCGAGTTGATCAGAATGCCGGCGGATGATTTGTCAATCCGCCCCGCGATACACGCGCACCAACTGCTCAAACAGGTCCAACGCCTCCTCCCGCGATCGCTGAAAGGCATTCCGGCCGATCATCTGGCCGGCGGCGCCGGCGTTGCGAATGGCTACCGCTTCGTTCAGGAGAATATCAATGTCTCCGCGCGGCCCGCCCGAGAACAATACCAGGCGCCGGCCGGCGAACGTGCCCTGCAGCACGTGCCGGATCCGGTCTTCCAGAGTCTGCAGTGGAACTCCATGTTTCTCGTATAAAATGCGCGTATCTTCGTTTTCGATCCGTTCGGTGGGCAATTTCAGGTAGATGATGTGCGCGCCCATTTGCGCTGCGAGATGGGCGGCATACGTGGTGAGGTCGATGGCCGTCTCGGCTTCTTTGGGGATGTTGGCGCCGCGCGGGTACGACCAGACGATGACCGGAAGCCCGACACTTTTGGATTCGCGCACCACTTCCCGCAGCGATTCGTACAGGAGCCGGCGGTTGTTGGTGCCGGGGTAGATGCAATACCCGACCGCCGAACATCCCAGGCGCAGGGCATCTTCGACGGTTGCGAATTGCGCGAGCATCGGATCCGGATCCACATGCAGCTGATCGCGGCCGTTCAGTTTCAACACGAACGGGATTCGGCCGGCGTAGTCGGAGGCGACGGCTTCAAGGAAACCGAGCGGCGCGACGTAGGCATTGCATCCCGCGTCGATCGCAAGTTCGACGTGATAGCGCGGATCGTAGGCCGATGGGTTGTGTACAAACGACCGGCCCGGCCCGTGTTCAATTCCCTGATCGGCCGGGAGCATTAAAATCCGCCCCGTGCCGGCCAGTTTGCCGTGGTTCAGAATGCGGTAGAGATTGGCGCGAACGCCGGGGTTCTCGGAGGTATACCAACTGAGAATTTCTTCAATGCGATTCATGGTCAACTCTCCATGCCTTCTCCCGCCGCCGGAACGGGCGGGGCGGGTGGACGATCGAAAGTTAATACAGGAACATCGGTTTGCCCAGCATGTCCCGAATTCGCGGGCGGTAGGTATCTTTGTCGTAGAGCGCGCCGACGTCGACGCGTTTCTTCCCCTGGACGATCATATCGAGGGACACCGTCGTGTAGATGCCTTGCTGCAACGCGACCATCCGGCCGGTATGCCCCAGCGCCACCTGGTCGAGGGCCAGGTTGCCGAACGAACTGGCCACCATGCGGTCCAGCGCGTCCGGCGCGCCGGAGCGCATGATGTACCCGAGCTGCTGGTACATGATATTCACCCCGGTCCGGCGTTTGACTTCATCCGCGGTGTAGTGGCCGATGCCGCCGAGCTTTTGATGCCCGAAATCGTCGGCTTCCCCGCGCTGGTGGATTTCGCCGCCGGCTTCGTGGGCGCCTTCGGAAATAGTCATGATGGCGTAATGGGAAGGGGAGGCATTGCGGTCGGCCACCAGGAATTTGCACAGCTTGTCCAGGTCGAAGGGGACCTCCGAGATGACCGCCCGGTCCACATTGGACAGGTACGCGGCAAACAGCGAGGTCTCGCCCGAATTGCGGCCGAACAGTTCGACCACCCCAAGGCGTTCGTGGGACCCGACGGATGTCCGGAAATTGGTGATGGCGTCGACGGAGCGCGTGACGGCGGTTGAAAAACCGATGCAATAGTCGGTTCCGAAGACGTCGTTATCCATTGTTTTGGGGATGGCCACGGCGCGGAACCCTTCCTGGTGCAGCCGGCTGGCGAAGGAAAGCGTATCATCTCCGCCGATGGGGATGATTGCCTCCAAACCGAGGGTATCCAACACCCGGAGCACATGCTTGGTGCAATCGACCGTTCCTTTATCGGTATTCACCCGGTCTTCCGCACGGACATGCTCGGGGACGTCGGCCGGTTTTACGTTGGATGGATTGGTGCGCGAGGTGTGCAGGAACGTTCCACCGGTGCGATCGATGGTGCGTACGGTTTCCGGCGTCAGTGTGAAGGAATATTTCTCAATGGATTCGGGATCTTCCGGGTTGATCCGCAGGACGCTCATCCATCCGCGGCGCAATCCGACTACCTCGATATTATTCTCCTGGGCGCGGGTGACCACCGCCCGGATCGCCACATTCAGGCCGGGAACATCGCCGCCTCCCGTTAAAATCCCAATTCGCAATTTCGCCGCCATCTTCGAACTCCTCCTGGAAGTGTATTGGATATTCACCAGCTGATCCGACGTTGCATTGTACAGCGGGTTTGGGTATTCTCCAAGCCGCAGGCGGAAAAAACGGGGCAGATTGTTCTTGTTCCGGATGCCCCCGAAGGATTATCCGCCGCCAGCAAATTGCGGGCAGCGGCTATACAATAAGCCTGCAGGCACCCCGGCCGGCCCCTATTTGGTTTTTGAAAGCCTCTGTATAATAGGCATACATGGGAACGGGGCAGCCAGGATCATCTTTCCGTGCGGCTCCTCGCGAGGTGAAGAAATGGGAGAGGATATCTCAGCGGTTAAACAAAAGCTGAACGATTACCTCATAATGGAATTCGGGGTTGACACCGGTGGAGGCGTGCGTCCCGCGACGGATTCCTGGCCGTTTGAGCTGACTCCGGTTGGCCGCATTGCGTCCGGTACCGGAAATCCGGACGTCTATACCTTCCAATTGGAAGAACCATATTATGCCCTTACCGTCGGCACCATGCATTGCTATCCAGTGGCGGGCATGTTGTTGGAAAACCTCAAGTTGCAATTCTCGGGCGCGAGTTGGCTGGCCATTCAGGAACCGATCGACCTCTCGACATCCGCCACGGGGTTGCTGGGCATACCCTCCATCCCCGAGCGGCGGGAAGCCATCACCTCTCTGGTAACAACAGCTTACAGCACCGAGACCAGCTTTCGCATCCTGGAGGGGTTGTATCTTCGAAAAACCATCCGGTATTACGCTTTGGTGGAATTGACTGAAAGCCATAGAACAATGATGGTGGGCACCGGAATTATCCCGCTGGAAGTCGGTTTCCCGGCTGCCTCCAGTTGGAGAAGATTGTCCTATGCAGTGGGCCTTTTGCTGCAGCAGGGGCTTCTGCCAAAATAAAGCTGCCCTCCAATAAAAATTCACCCGCATGGATTTGACACTATTTATTCCACGAATTTCTTCCAAGAATAAATCCTTTGCAAAGAGCGGATGGGGGAGTTGGATCCGAATAATTTCTGCGTCTTGCCGTCCATCCAATTGCCTGATATGATTATGTAAGCTAATGTATATTATCTTACGTAATAACACAGGAAAAAACCTTGAAGATCAACCAGGCTATTGATTCCTTCTTTTCTGAATTCCAATTCCCCTTGGAATCTAAAAACACCCGCCGGACGTATAAAACCGCTTTAACGAAATTCTCTGAGTATGCAAAAGAATCTAATTTACTCTCAAGAGATCTTTTATCCATCGAGCCTTCCATTGTCAGCCTCTTTGGCGCCTGGTTGCTTTCCCAGGGTTTAACTGAATACACCCAGAATATATATGAAAGCGCTTTGAGACGAGCGCTCAATTATTGGCGAATAAAAGGATGGATTCAGTTTTCAAGCGATATTGAAAAAGAAACTAGATTGGCTATGCGAATTAGGTCGAAAAAGGGGAATTTCTCGGCCAGTTCGAGGGTTGGAAGGGTTCCGGAGGACTTTGGAGACCGAATGGCGCAAGTGGCCGATTTAAATGCGTTACCAGAAAAAAGCCGCCTCCAACGGCTAAACGTTCTTCGCGCAAGGGCGCTCATCCATCTTCTCCGCGCTACCGGACTGCGCATCGGCGATGTTTGCCGTTTCACCAAATCCGATCTGCGCGATGCGAAATCCCGCGGAGGCTATTTCACCCTCCCGATGCAAAAGACGGGAACGCTCGCGCATTGTTTTCTCGGGGAAGAAGCAATCCACAACCTTGAGTTTTATCTCAAGGAACGCTCCGATTCCTCCCCCTGGGTCTTTATCCAACATGGACGCACGGGAAAGGTCCGGCCCGGCACAACCCAATTCTTCCGATCGACCGTCCGGGGATATGGCTCCAAACTCTCCCCGAAGACCGCTTGGGAGATTGTCCGCGCGATTGGTCACCAGGCCTATGGCCGGACGACGACGCAATTCATCTCCCCCCACGCTTTCCGCCATTGGCACGCGCAATCCCTGATCCACGCCGGCGCCCGCCTGGAAGACGTGCAATCGGTGTTGGGGCATGCCAATCCGGTCATTACCAAACAAATATACGCTCCGGAACCTGACCTCTCCAGAATCTCGGAAAAAGAGCGCATCCTCCAGAAGACCCGGCCAAAGATAAAAAAAAACATCGCCGGTGATTGAACGCGACGAGGTGACGATCTAATGAATAAAAGCTGGGGTGGCTGACGGGGATTGAACCCGCAACAGCTGGATCCACAGTCCAGCGCTCTGCCAATTGAGCTACAGCCACCGTGAGGGGGAAAATTCTATCATTCGCCCGGAGATCCGGCAAGCCTGCGTATGATTTCTTTCGATAATTCCGCCCGGTCGAACGTCGCTTGCTCCCTCCGGAGGAGATCCTTCAAGGTGGCCTTGCCTGACCGGATTTCATCCGGTCCTAAAATTACCGCCAGAGGGATTCCCAGAGCATCCGCATATTTCAATTGTTTGGGAAGCCGATCCGGCGCTGGGTACCACTCCGCGGCAATTCCAGCAGCCCGCAGTGATTGCGCGACTCCCATCGAGGCGGCCGCTTCCTGTTCGGAAAACGTGGTCACCAGCACATCGGCCGGGGCGATCCTGAGCGTCGGCTCCTTCCCGTTTTTTTTCAAGATCAACCCGATGACTACGTCGCCCATGGCAAACCCCACTCCGGGAATTTTCCCGCCCCCGACGTCGGCGACCAAATTGTCGTAGCGCCCGCCGCCCAGCAACGCGCGAAATTCGCCGGCCGCATCCCGCCCCTCGAACACCGTCCCCGTGTAATAATCCAGCCCCCGGATTACCGCCGGGTTGAATTCCACATAGTCCGAAATTCCAAAGGCTTTCACGGCGTCGAAGAAATCCACCAACTCGCGGGATTGCTTCCATAAATCCCGGTCGTCGAGTATTTTGGTTAATCCTTGAACCTGCCCGGCAGTCAATCCCGTTTCCCGGGCGAAGGCCTCCCATTCGGGCGGTTTCATTTTTTCCTTTTTATCTATCATTCGGAAGGTCGCTCCGACCGCCTCCCCGCGGATGCCGATCGCCTCCAAGGCGGCATCCATCAGCCGCCGGTTATTCACTTGCAGTTTCACCTCGCGCGGGCTAAGCTCAACGGCATGGAAGAATTCGCACGCGACGGCCGCCAGTTCCGCGTCCGCCTGAGGATTCTCCACTCCCAGCAAATCGACGTTCCATTGGAAGAACTCGCGGGTACGCCCTTTCTGAGGCGTTTCATACCTCCAGAAAGGCCCAAACGACCACCAGCGGACGGGAAACGCGAGCTGATGGATTCGTTGGGCGACCATTCTGGCCAGGGAGGGAGTCAATTCCGGCCGCAGGGTGATCGGTTCGCCGCCTTTGTCGGGAAAAACGAAAGCCTGCTTCTTGACCAATTCCTCCCCGGATTTTGCGGAATACAGTTCCAAGGTTTCCAGAAACGGGGCATCGAACTCCTGATACCCGAATTTTCGCGAAACCCCGCGAATTTTCTCGTATAACCAGTTCCGGAAGGCCATTTCCGCCGGATAATAATCTCGTGTTCCTTTTACCGAAGAGGTGATTTTCATTATGGCTCCCTGGATTCCCGACATCCTCGCCGCAGTTTGAGCGCTCACCCCCCGGTGAAAATAACTCGTCTCGTGATTATAAGGCAGGCCGGGCGTCACTGCGCGAGGGTATTGGCCGGCGGATTTTCTCCACCCATTGCTTGTTTGCCCGCCGGTGGATAAAAAAAAGCGACCAAGAACTTGGTCGCTGCTGGTCGGGGCGAGAGGATTTGAACCTCCGACCCCCTGCACCCCATGCAGGTGCGCTAGCCGAGCTGCGCTACGCCCCGGAACTTCCATTATATTCGACGTTCCGGATCTTGACCAGACCCGTCAGGCGCTGTTGGCCAACCGAAAACCGTGGCCTCGAATCGTAAGAATGTATTCCCGGTCCGGATCCACTTCCTTCAACCGGTCGCGCAGCCGCCTCACCAGAGCGTCGATCGCCTGGTCGGTAATCCCCCCCGTGTCTTCCCCCGGCCAGACGGTTCCGATGATATCGTCGCGATTAACCAATCCACCGCTGCGCAAGACCAGCAACTCCAAAAAACGATATTGATGAATGGACAGTGGAGGATCGATGGCCTTCTCGTTGACCAGCACGCTATGGTCTCCGGGGTTCAGCCGGATCCGGCCTTGGCGGGGAGCCGATCCCTCGAAATCCAGGGGCATGGTGGAATCCGAGGCGACGTACAAAAAACTGGCGGCGAGCGCTACCTGGATGACATCCCCGTCCTTGATCTCGATCTCTTCCTCCACCGGCAGACCGTTGACGCAGGTTCCGTTCTTGCTGGCCAAGTCCTGCAGGAAGGTCCTTCCTCCGCGGCGGTCGATCTTGGCGTGCCGGCGGGACACCTGCCGGTCGGAGATGACGACGCTGCATCCCTCTTCGCGTCCCATGGTGATTCCTTCCAATGGGATGGACCAACGGCGCCCTTGGACTGGGCCGGATTGACCGATGAGAACGGGAGATTCTTCGGCAGAATTCATGGGTTATAATTCTTTTATCCGCCGCCGTGACGCCGGGGTGTTCGGAAACACCCACACGGCGACGAAGACTTCTCTCAGAATTTCGATTCCCTCATCCATTATATGAAGTTTCCGGATTTGAGGAAACGAGCCCGTCGACCCTATGCCCAAGCTGCTGAACGCAAACCATTTATTAAAGAACCGGTACCGGATCCAATCCGTCATCGGCCACGGCGGGATGGGAGCCATTTATCTCGCCAATGACGAGCGGCTGTCGGGCCGTAAATGCGCTCTTAAGGAAGTGGAGCAAGATCCCGGTCTTCCGGAGAAACTTCAGCAGGAAGCGCGCGATCAATTCTATCGGGAAGCCAGTATTTTGGCCCGTCTGGATCACCCGAACCTCCCCAAGGTGTCCGATTTCTTCTCTTCCGGTATCCGCGATTACCTGGTGATGGATTTCATCCCCGGACAAGATCTTCGAAGCATCGTGGACGAAGCCAGGCAAACCGGAAACGCGATTCCCGAAACCGACATCCTCGGTTGGAGCGCGCAACTTTTCGACGCGCTGGAATACCTCCACAACCAGGAGCCGCCCATCCTTCACCGCGATATCAAACCGAGCAATATCCGGGTCACACCGAGCGGGGTGGTCAAATTAGTGGATTTCGGCCTGGTAAAACAGATGGTCCCCGATGAAATGACCATCACGGTCATGCAGGGCCGCGGTACGGCCTTGTACACGCCCCTGGAGCAGTACGGCGGGGATACAGGCCATACGGATATTCGCAGCGACATCTATGCCATGGGCTGCACGCTATACCACTTGTTCACAGGTCAGGCGCCGCCCGAGGCGAAGCAACGCTTTCTCGATCCGGATTCTCTCATTCCCCCGAGGCATCTAAACAACAGAATCACACCCGAAATCGAACGGGCAATCCTATGGGCCATGGCCCTTCATCCGAATGACCGGCCGGCAACGATCCGCATTTTCCGCGAATCGCTTTTCGGCGATAATCCCCCCATGCCCCCGCCCTATCCCGCCCCGCGATCGGGGAGCCTTGTGCCAGGCGTATTTTTCCATTTCGCCTGGCCGGAAAGAATATTGGCCGGCGCTGCGGCGGTTCTGCTGCTGCTCGCCTTTGCGGCGAACCTTTTTCGATAATCCTGGCTATTCCCGCTTCCGGCGGTTCGACCACCAGGCCAATGCCGCGCCGGAAACGCTCCCCAGTACACCCACTATCACGCACAGCCACCGTCCTCCCCATTGCGTGGCATCGTTTAGCCCGGGGAAACCCAATGCGAATAAATCATACCCGGTCAACCCGCCGACTGTGAGGGCGAGGATTCCCCGCCATCGGAACATCCGCCTCTCGGGCGTAAAGGTCACGGCAAAAACCGCTCCCGAGAATAATCCCAGCACCAGGAGGATAACGAGAAAAGTATCCCAACCCGCGCGCCTGGATTCTCCACCGCCCGGGTTTGGTCGCAGAGTCGGTTGGAGGGTTGCCGTGCTGGGGAATTGGGTCGGCGGTTCGATCTGGGTCGGGGCAATCGCCGTGATGAACGCCGGTTTCTCCCCCACCGCAAGTTTGATGATCGTGGAATTTTTTGCCGGTTCGCTCGAGGCGGAAACCTGCAGTTCACCTTGCCGGTCCAGAGAATAATCCACCCGAGCCATGCCGTTTTCGGTCGGCGCGCTCAGGTACAAGGGGGGAATATTTTCAGCGGGATAGGTTACGATGAACTGGAGCAGCGTGCCATCCGGAACCGGGTGTTGATTATGATCCAGAATCGGACCTGCGGAAAACGTGATTTTATCCCCCAAGGAAAATCCCAGCGGCGTCGGAGAAATGGTCGGCGTCTTGACGGCGGAAACCGTCGCGAGAGGAGTGATTGGCAAAGAATTGGTCAGCCCCACGGTAATCTCGATCAATTGATCGGGATTCGGGGACAGCGCCGTCAACAGATTGTAGTCGCTGCCTTCGATGCCAACCGGTGAGGCGCCGCTCGGCGCAAGGTCACCGAAAAGCACCCTGGCCCCGACTTCCAAGCAACTGTCATTTTTCGAATACAAGCCGTAATACGCGTAGAGTTTGCTGATCTCGGTTGAATCCAGATAATAGGGCGCCTCCACGGCAAACGCGTAGATATTTTTATTCCGGATGAGGTCCGGCCGCTGCGCCAGCAGATTTTGGAATGCGGACGTCTCGGGAAGCGAGGCGACGGGGCTTCGAATCATCGCCACAATGACCGTCGCGTTGGTCAGAGCGGTTTCCAATTCCGGCGAGGGAACGCCCAACAGATAATTATTGAGATCTTTGAAGGTAAAGGATTGGATCCGTGTGGCGGTGATCAACCCGCTCGCTCCCGGTCCGTACAACCGGAGGATCGTGTCCGCCATGATCCCGGGGGAAAGATCCGGCTCCTGGGCGCAGGATGGACAGGGAACCACCGCGCGCAAATCGGTCAACACCACGATTCGGTCGGCGGAGGTGGGCGGTTCAATGACCGTGGTGCCCGGCGTGTTGAGGTTGGGGCTGATCAGCGTCACCCCGGTTTTACAGCTCTCCGAGGCCAATCCGCTATCCGGTTTTAATCCGCTTAAGGCATCCGGTGACCTTTGCACCGAGCCGATCGAAAAGACCGGATTGATTCGGTTCTTGAGCGCCAGAATTCTCAACACCGCCTGATCCACCCTGGACGCGAAATCATTATCCGCCTGGTATTGCTGCTGGAAATATTTTATGGTGTCGATGACGCTTTGCAGTTCGCCTTCGGTGTCGGTAGCCTGGAAATCGGACAGCTGGAGGATGTCATTGCCGGCCTGAAACGCCGCCAGCGCGACGCCGCGGTACGAAAATGTCATTCCCGAAGTATCGTAGAAATTCCTCACCGATTGAGCCCCCAACGAATCGCTGATTGTGATCCCTCCTCCCGATCTCCAATTGGCGAATTCCGGAAGGGCCATCAACTGCTGGCTGAGCGCCTGCGGGTCCAGGCTGACTGGTTTCGTGCTGGCGCGGATGTTTCCCTGTAGCCCCTGGTAGCGGATATGCGAGACGAGGAATCCATCGGCGACGGACATCAATCCCGGCGTCCCGTCCGCCGCGGCCCCGAACGGCGCCAGATCGATCAGGCGCAGGTCGTCCATGGCTTTTCGAATCGTGGCCACTTCTTCTTCCGGACTGCGGTCCGATGCGCCGATGCCCGGGAAGTGGGTGGCGATCACGGCCACTCTCCTGCCGCTGCCTTCATGGATTCCTTCGATATAGGCCTGACCCATTTTCCCCACCCAGAACGGATCGCCGCCAAACGTGCGGGCGCCGAGATCTCCGCTGGTTCCGGGGTTGGGCCGCTCCAAAACGTCGAGCGAGGGACCCAGATAGAGGTTGACCCCGATAAGAGACAACTCTGTTCCAAGGGTATTGCCGGTGGTCCTGGCCAATTGCGGCTGCCATGTTGCGCCAAGCGTCATCTCCGACGGCAGATTGGTCAGATCGGTTATCAGTTGGCTGTCCGGGTATCCGTCGTTCCCGCCTTTGAGGGCGATGAACAGCGGAAGGTACACTCCGCCGGCGTCTCCGCCCTGCGGAGTGACGGCATCCGCCTCGATTTGTTGCAGCCCGTTGTTGAGGGTCAGCACGGCGGCCGCTTCACCCTGGCCGCTGTGCCAATTGCCGTTTTCCCGGTCCACAAGCACTCCGCCAACGTGATAAGAGGAGAGCAAAGTATAGATATCCGAGGTTGGGGTGATATCCTTCCCCTGGAATGTGACCATGAAAAGTTGGCCGATCTTTTCCTCCGCGGTCATGCTGCTGAACATATCCAATACCTTTTGGGAAACACCGCTTGGATTCGGATTCCCAAAAGACATCAGCGCCCATCCCGCCAGGAAAAAAATCGCGCTCCAAAAAACCGTTCTTCTTCGCATAAGGAAAGTATACCCCAGGGCTATCCGGTTCCAAAACAAAATGCGGTTCCCCCGGGTTGCGGTGCGCGGGAACCGCCGGTTCCTTTCTTGTCAAGCCGGGGGGATTATGCTATGATTTTTGCGTCCCAAGCAAGCGTATCGCGCAGATCATTGCCTACTCCACGGGAAGAAATCAACGTCTCCATCCATCCGCCGTGTGACCCTCGGGAACGGGCATGGTCGAACGGCACATTTTCCATCCCAGCCTCGAGCGCTGGGGAAGGATAGACGCATGACCGATCAACCGGTTTTCCTTACAAAAGACGGCTATAAAAAACTGGAAGAAGAACTGGAGCTGCTCCGCACCAAGCGCCGGGCGGAAGTGGCCGAGCGCCTGCACGACGCCATGGAGGGCGGGGAATTGATTGAAAACGCCGAATACGAGAGCGCCAAGAACGAGCAGGCGTTTGTCGAAGGCCGCATCCTCACACTGGAAACCATGCTGAGCAACGCCATCATCATCGAGGAGGGCGGGCCCCAGGACATCGTCCGGGTGGGCAGCAAAGTGGCCATTCAGGAAGGCGATAATCAGCCGGAACAATACGTCATCGTCGGCGCCGCCGAAGCTAACCCCAAGGAGGGCCGCATCTCCAACCAGTCGCCTCTGGGTCAGGCCCTGCTGGGCCGCAAGACCGGGGATGAAATTCGCGTCAGCGCGCCGGCGGGCATGTTGACCTTCCGCGTGTTGTCAGTGAAATAGCGAAATCGGCAGCCTCCGACGCCCCCGGAAATGCGGGGGCGTCTTTTCCGTAAATCGAATCCACATGCGCGAACTGACCGACCTCGAGAAGAACCGCCGCACCAAGGTTGACCAACTGCGCGAGTCGGGGATCGAACCGTACCCCGCCCGGTGTGAACGCACGCACACCAGCGTCCAGGCCCTGGCCGCGTTCGAGCACGCGGCTCCCGGGGAAACGGTCCACGCCGCGGTTGCGGGCCGCGTCCGCTCTATCCGCGTGATGGGCAAAGTCATCTTCGCCCATTTGGAAGACGGCGACGGCCAGATACAAATCCTCCTCAAATCGGACCTTCTCGGCCAAGACGTGCTGGACCAATTTAAAAATTTTTACGACCTGGGAGATTTCGTTCAGGCCGGCGGCGTCCTCTTCCGCACCCGCAGCGGCGAAATCACGCTGCAAGTGGAAAAAATAACCATGCTGGCCAAAGCCATCACACCCCTGCCCGCGTCGAAGGAAACGGTGGAAAACGGCGAACGCGTGGTCCACTCGGCCTTCGATAATCCCGAAGCCCGGTACCGCCAGCGCTATGCGGATCTGGCGGTCAATCCGGATGTCCGGACGATCTTTCGCACCCGGGCACGGATCATCTCCGCGATCAGAGATTTTCTCGACGGGATGGGATTCTTGGAAGTGGAGACGCCCATTCTGCAGGCGATCTACGGCGGCGCGGCGGCCAAACCCTTCGTCACCCATCACCACCAGTTGCATCAGGATTTATTCCTGCGGATTTCCTTCGAGCTCTATCTCAAACGATTGCTGGTGGGCGGAATAGAACGGGTTTACGAGATCGGCAGGGATTTCCGCAACGAGGGCGTATCCTACAAGCACAATCCGGAATTCACGCAATTGGAATTCTACATGGCGTACGCCGATTACCGGACCATCATGGAGATCACCGAGACGATGGTCTCCTCCGTCGCCGAAAGCGTGACCGGAAGCCGGCAGATCACCTTCCGCGGCCACCCCGTGGATCTCACTCCTCCCTGGCAGCGCCTGACCCTGCGCGAGGCCATCCGCCGGGAAAGCGGAATCGACATCGACAACTACCCGACCGCCGAATTGCTTGGCGCCGCGATGCTGGAGAAGGGGCTCGCGCCCAAAGCCGAGAAACACCGCGGCAAGCTTATCGAAAATCTGCTTTCCCATTTCGTCGAACCGAAAATCCTTCAGCCAACTTTCCTAATGGATTATCCGAGGGACATCTCTCCCCTGGCGAAAAGCAAACCGGACGACCTTCGCACGGTGGAGCGATTCGAAGGGTTCGTCGCGGGCATGGAATTATGCAATGCCTTCTCGGAATTGAACGATCCGCAGGACCAGGAACAGCGGTTCCTGGAAATGGGCCGGACCTTTTCGGAAGAGGAAGAGGATCGCCATCCGACGGATGAGGACTATTTGAACGCGATGCGCTACGGGATGCCCCCCAACGGCGGCTTCGGATTGGGGATCGACCGTCTGGTGATGCTGCTGACCAACCAGCCCACGATCCGCGAGGTGATCTTGTATCCGCACCTCCGGTTAAAAGAGGAGGAGAGTTGACGACCGGCCGCCGAACTCCCATCGCGGAACACGATTTGCGGATGCACCTCGGCGTTGCACTCATGGCGCTCCAAATGCTTACCCGTCCTCCGACAACTCCTCTTCAGGCGGACCAGCAGGAATTGATCGACATCCTTAAGCGCGCTACCAAAGCCATGCAGGAACTGCTCGATACCCCGCCCACCCTGCCCAAGAAAAAAGCCCCTCCCAGGGGCAGGAAAACACGGCGAAAGACACCCTCGACAAATTGAAAGATTGTGATTATTATCTCAATCTGATCCAGCCCTTGCCAAGGGCGATCGGGGGAAGGTTTCCTTTCCGACCTATCCCCTCCCATTCTTCCGGTTTGAGCCGGTGAACCTTCGGAGGTTTCTAAATGTCCAACCAGCCCAAGAACTCCCAGTGGACCGTGCTGATCACCGATGGTCTGCAGGAATCCGCGATTGCCATTCTGGAAAAGCTGTCTACGGTCCAGAATCGCCCCGACATCTCTCCCGACGATCTGATGAAAGCTCTCAAGGGAGTCCAGGCTATCATCGTCCGGGGACGCACGAAAGTGACGGCGGACGTTTTCGCCGCGGCTCCGGACTTGAAAGTGGTCGGACGGGCGGGCGTGGGGGTGGACAATATCGACCTGAACGCCGCCAAGGCGAAAAATGTCGTGGTGGTCAATGCCCCGCAATCGACCACGCTCGCCGTCGCCGAACACACCCTGGCCCTGCTGCTATCCCTCGCCCGCCAAATCCCCCTGGCCGATTCCGGTCTGCGCAAGGGCGAATGGCTGAAGAAAAAATTGGAAGGGTTTGAACTCTCCGGGAAAACGCTGGGGATCATCGGCATGGGCAGAATCGGGTCGTCGGTTGCCGCGCGGGCGGCTGGCTTTGGGATGATTTGCGTGGGATACGATCCGTGCCTATCGAGCGAGGAAATTGCCAAACGGGGAGCGCAACCCGCCGATTTGAACGGCGTCCTTCACCGGGCCGACGTACTTACCCTGCATGTGCCGCTTAATCCGGAAACCCGCGGGATGATCAGCGCCGACCGGCTGTCCCAGATGAAACGCGGGGCGCGGATCGTCTGCACCGCGCGCGGGAACCTGATTGATGAAACCGCCCTGCTGGCCGCGCTGGAAGAAGGCCAGATTGCGGGCGCAGCGCTGGACGTTTTCGCAACCGAACCGGTGACGGATTCTCCGCTGGTCAAACATCCGAAAGTCGTCTGCACCCCCCACATCGCGGCCCAAACCGCCGAAGCCCAGGAACGGGCGGCCCGCGATATCGCCGAGGAAATTCTCACTGTCTTGCGCGGGGATGCGCCGCGCTGGCGCGTCGCCTGAGGGAGAAGCGGGTGGAAACACCCGCTTCTTTTTTTTATACGGTCTGCGAGTTCATGCTTCCGTGCGGCGCGCGCCGCTTGGAGGCCGACCGAAGCAACATCGCCCCGGATCCTAACAACGAAACGGATTTTATTCCGATGGTCGCCACAGCCGCAACGGTGGCCAGCGCGCCCACTCCGATGGTGGCCAGCGTGACGATTTCGTTCACTCTTTTTCCGCGTTCCATCTCCACGGGCATCCGCGTGCCCTTGAGGAGCCTGGCCTTCAACGCCGCCACGTAGCCTTTATGGGGCGCGACAGGAATGAGCGCCCGTTGAATCCTTTTTTCGAAATTTTCTTCCCTCACCATGATCTCGTCTCCTCGCCAACGGCCCCGTTTAGCGTCTGCCGTTTTTGTCCTTTTCAAGCGTTTCTCTTAATTGCAGGAGGGTTCGATGATACAAGCTCTTTACGGCTCCCTCCGATTTCCCGAGAATCGCCCCGATTTCCGTGTTCGAATATCCTTCGGCAAACTTTAATATCAGCACCTGCTGTTTGTCGGCGGATAGCCGCCGGATAATTTTCAAAAGCATCTCCCTGTCCGCCGACCGCTCGGCGGCCGAACCCGGCTCCTCTTCGGCGGAATGCCGCGTCGCCTCATCCAATCCCACGAGCTTCCGGCGGCTTTGATCGCGATACCAGTTCGCCACCATGTTGTGGGCGATGCGGTACAACCATGCGGAAAAAGGCAGGCCCTGATGTTCATACCCCGGAAGATGGATAAAGGCCTTTTGAAAAACCTTCGAGGTCAAATCCTCGGCATCCGCATGATTTCCGACCCGGTAATAGACATAGGTATAAATTTTTTTAATGTAGCGTTCGTATAATTCTCCAAACGCCCCCGGGTCGAATTTTGCCCGGCGGATCAAACCCTCTTCGTCCCGCTGGGAGGAAGCTCCCTTCTGGGGTTTGGCTTGCGTCGCCATGCTTAACACCGATTCCCTTCCTGCGTTCCGTCCCCCTACTTCCCAGCGGGCTTCCTCTGCTCCCGGGCGACTGTTTCCTCCCTCCGGATCTTTTGATAGGCGGCCACCAGATTCTGATAATGCAAGTCTGGCGCCAGACCGTTCAGCAGAATCCGGCTCTTGCCGCATTTTTCGATCGGGATCTGGCGCAGATCCTCCACCGGCCAGTTCCATCGCACTGCATTGAGGGCTTCTTTTTTCACCCGATCCAGGTAGATCAGGTGGGAAGCAATCATTTCGTCGATTTCCCCGCGCAAGATCACGTCCCCATGCCCTTGGACGATGTTTTCCAATCCCATCCCGGTGATGGTTTTGAGCGTGGCGACCATCTGATCCATGTCCCCGTCGCGGAAGAACGGCAGCGGCATCATGGCGTCCCCGGCAAAAAGGATGCGTTCCTCCTCCAGCAGCACTCCGATGCCGTCGGGAGTGTGACCCGGAAGGGGAAAAATGCGGATGGTCCGCTTGCCCACCAGAAAATAAATCGACCCCTCTTTGAAGGTTACATTCGGCAGGATGATCTGCGCATTGGAAAGATCTTTGTTCTCCTGTTTGGCCGACGCCAGCGCGCCCCGGTCTTTCGAATCCATGAGGCTTCGGCACAACTCGTGGGAAATGATCTGCGCTTCCGGAAAAAAATAATTTCCGCCGCAATGATCCGCATGGTGATGGGTGTTGACGATGAACCGTACGGTGGAATTCATCCGCTGCTGGATGTATTCGCGGATCTCCTGGGTTTCCGCCGGCAGCGCGAGCGTGTCGATCAGGATCGCCCCGTCGGGAGTGCCGATCACGCCGGCGCAAACCTGGGCGTAGAGATCGCTGGAGAAAAAAGCGACATCCTCTGCAATTCGCTCTCTCAACATCGTTTGGTCGGAGCCTCCCAGGATCGTGTTTGGCGTAAAGACTATGCGGGAGAATAGCATATTTGTGCATTAGTAGTCAAGTATTAAGACAATATTAGTCCGATTATACTCGATGACTGAAAACAGAACAAGACGGCTTTGGATTGAGGTCGAATTAGCGCAGCGTGCGGCTATGCAAACAAAGCATCCGGAGACAACGGATGGATTGCAAAATCCACCAATCGTGCATGTCTCTATTGGGAATTTCTTTGACGCAAGAATTACCATCGCAAGGTTTCTTGACTTATGATCGAATTGCCATTAGAATTCCGCGGCTTTCCGGATGGAGAGCGCATTACAAAAAAACCTTTATAGCGAGCGAAGGAAGCCAACCGGTGGCTTGAGGCGCTCCGAGGAAGGAAATCATGAACGAGATTATTATGCAAGCCGGCGTTCGATCCGCCGTGGGCAAAGGACTTTTCGCCCTGAGAAAATCCGGCAAGATCCCCGGGGTTCTATATGGACCGGGAGTCGATTCGCTCCCGATCGAGCTGGATGAAAAAACGGCGGCGCGGGTCCTCAATACCTTAACCGGCTCCACCTTGATCCGGCTCGAAGTTGGGGATAAAAAATTCTCCGTCCTGTTGCGGGACCTGCAGCGCGATTCCATACTTCGGAAAATCCTGCATGTCGATTTTTATGCGGTGCCTACCGACCGGGCCATTCGGGTTCACGTTCCCTTGCAGTTCGCGGGCAAATCCGCGGCGGTGCGCGATTTTGGCGCCGTGCTGGTGCATTTGCTCAGCGAGCTGGAAGTAGAATGCCTTCCCAAAGACTTGGTAAATGGAATTCAGGTCAGTATCGCCCCGTTGGAAAAAGTCGGGGATTCCATCGCGATCAAGGATATCCTCCTGCCTCCCGGGATCAAGGTCCTAATGGATCCCGAGGAAAGCGTCATTACGGTCACGGCTCAGGCCGCCGAAGAGGAAGTGGTCGCCCCGGTCGCCGCTGCGGTAGCGGCGGAACCCGAAGTGATCGAAAAGGGTAAGAAGCTGGAAGAGGGCGAAGAAGCGGAAGGAACGGAAAAACCGGCCAAGGAAACCAAAGAGACCAAGAAATAGCAATTGCCCCACCGGATCCGGCCTACCCATCGGGATCGAAGAATCCAATGATCCCGATGGGTATTTTTTTAACATTGGCTTACCGAGGCTCGGAGGAGAGAATTTTCATCTTGCCTTTTGGTTAGTCCTACGGCTAATCGATATCTATTTTTTGGATTCCCTGATAATTATTTTCGGTTATTTTTAGTTATTTGAAACATATAAATCTCACGATTTGGCCGAAGCCAAATTTAAAAATGCAAAAAATAAACATGTTATAGAGAATAATTTCATTTCCATGATGTTCTCAGGTTGAATTTTCCAAGACCTATTGGCTTATTGCGGCATGAAATCAGCCTCCGCCTGATTTTTTTTCACTTCATTCTGACAACCAGTCTCGGTGGATCCATGAAGCGAAATATCGAGGCATCAAATCCGACGCGTCTTTGCTCCCAAGAAGACACGCGAAATCAGCGTCCAACCGCGTTAGTTAATTCAAATATTTTTTAAGGTTGAAGCGGTAATTTCTTGTTGATTCTTGGTTGACAGGATGATAGAATGTAGTCTCTACCGAAAATATCGGGAGCGCGAACTCCTAATTCCCATATATGGCGTAGAGCAAATGTTCTAATGCGCTGCGTTTTTTGCGGAAAAGAGGATGCCAATGTCATCGACACCACCCACGATGCGCGGGGAGGGATTCGCCGCCGCAGGGAGTGTCTGGCTTGCCATCAGCGTTTCACCACGTACGAACGGCCGATTTTTTCCACACCGCTTGTCGTCAAGCATGACGGGACGCGCGAGGAATTCGACCGGGAGAAACTGGCCCGGGGCATTCGCATCGCCTGCGCCAAGCGCCCCGTGCCCGCTTCCGAAATCGACCGCATCGTCGGTGAGGTGGAAGCCAGCCTGCAGCAAATGAACAAACCCGAAATCTCCAGCCGGGTGATCGGCGATCTGGCGATTTCCGCTCTGAAGGAGTTGGATCACATCGCGTACATCCGCTACGCCATCGTCTATCTTCGCTTCGACGACCTCCGCTCGATCCGAGACGAAATCAACCATCTGCTGCGAGAAGGCTAAAGCGCCGATTCCAAGGTCGGAAATTTCCTGGTAAGGAGGAAAGTGTGCCGCATACAACCACAAGTTCGGATCCATCGAAAGCCAAGGCAACCGGCCGGCCGGTTTTGGATTCGGTGACGCTTTCTCCGAACGCCAGGATTGTTCTGGAAAAAAGATACTTGCGCCGGGGTAATGACGGAAAGCCCGAGGAAACGGTGGAGGAAATGTTCTGGCGGGTGGCCAGCTATGTGGCCCAGGCGGAATCTGAATTTGGCGGCGATGCTGCGAAAACGGCGAAACAGTTCTATGAAATGCTTTCCGGATTGCGGTTCTTCCCCAACTCGCCGACGTTTACCGGGGCTGGAACACCGCTCGGCCAGCTGGCGGCGTGTTTCGTCCTTCCGATTTCGGACGATATGGGCAGGGAACCCTCGGGCATCTTCCAAACGCTGCGGGATGCGGCGCTGATCCAGCAAACCGGCGGCGGGAACGGATTTTCCTTTTCACGGATTCGCCCCAAGGGGAGCCTGGTGAATTCCTCCGCCGGCCAGGCGACCGGACCGGTCGGGTTTCTCAGAGTCTACGACAAAGCCTTCGGCGAGATCGCCCAAGGGGGAACCCGGCGCGGAGCCAATATGGCCGTGCTGCGCATCGACCATCCCGATATCGAAGAATTCGTCACTTGTAAAACGGATGAGAACGCCATCACGAATTTCAATATTTCGGTTGGAATTCTGGATTCCTTCATGCAATCGGTGCGCGAGGATTCTTCCTGGGATTTGCGGTTCCCGGACGTGTATGCGCCCGAATACCGGAAGTTCAACGGCACCCTGGAACAGGCGGAACGCGCCGGCATTCCCATCCGGACGTACCGCACCGTGCGCGCGCGCGAGCTGTTCGATAAAATCGTGCGGCAGGCGCATCACAATGGAGAGCCCGGCGTGCTCTTCCTCAATACCGCCAACCGCTCCAATCCGGTTTCCCATTTATACGACCTGGAAGCCACCAACCCGTGCGGCGAGCAATGGCTGGGGCCGTATGAGAATTGCTGCCTGGGGTCGCTGAACCTCTCCCGCCATTTTGGGGAAGGGACGGAAGTGGATTGGGAAAAACTTCGCCAGGACGTCGTTCTGGCAACCCGCTTTCTTGACAATGTCGTCTCCGTCAATAGTTATGTGCCCGCCGTTCCACGATTAAAAGAAGCCGCGCTCCGGGCGCGCCGAATCGGATTGGGGCTGATGGGGCTTGCCGATTTAATGTATCACGCCGGAATGCGTTATGGATCCGAGGAAGGCCAGGAATTCGCCTCCCAGGTGATGGAATTCATCCGGTTTCACTCCATGAAGACGAGCGTGAACCTGGCGAAAGACCGCGGCGCTTTCCCCGAAATCTCCGGAAGCATTTACAATCCGGCGCACCCGACCTGGACCCCGCCGAAACCCCTGGCTCCCTATACGAGAAATTTCCACCGCCCGGAACTGGATTGGGACGAAATCACGCGCGCCATCCGCTCCAGCGGGATCCGCAACGCCGCGCAATGCACCATCGCCCCGACCGGGACCATCGCCACGGTGGCCGGCTGCGAGGGATATGGTTGCGAACCGGCGTTTGCCCTGGCCTACATCCGCCACGTCAACGACAACGGGCACGATCTTCAGCTGCAATACGTCTCCCCACTGTTTGAAACCGAACTGATAAACGCGAAACTGGATCCCAAAACGTATCAAACGATTGTGGATGAGGTCATCCGGCGCGGTTCATGCCAGGACATTGCCGAGCTGCCGGAAACCATCCGCAACCGGTTCGTGGTCTCACAGGACATCTCCGCCGAAGAGCACGTTCGGATGCAGGCTTCGCTGCAGGCGTTTGTCGATAACAGCCTCTCGAAGACCATCAATTTTCCGCCGGAAACCACCGACGAAGATGTGGCCAAAGCCTACGACCTTGCCTGGGAACTCGGCTGCAAAGGTATTACCGTCTACATCACCGGTTCACGGGAACAAGTGGTTCTGGAAACCGTCGAGACCGCCAAGACCAAGGGCAAGGACATTTCAATTCAGCCGCTCGAACACCCCGTCACCATGGTTCCCACGGTCATCCCCTCCAGCGATCAACCCCTGCCCTTGTGGTACGAAACCAAGCGGCCAAGACCGCGCCGATTGCCAGGGGCGACCTTCCAAGCCGAGACTCCCTTGGGGAAGGCCTTCGTCACCGTGAACGAAAACGGCGGATCGCAACCGTTTGAGGTCTTCGTCGCCACCTCCAAAGCCGGTTCCGAGACGGCGGCCGTTTCGGAAGCTCTGGGCCGATTGATTTCCTATATCCTGCGGTTGGGATCACCCGTCCCGCCCAAGGACCGACTGTCCGAGGTCGTCCGGCAACTTGCGGGCATCGGCGGCGGCCGCCCGTTGGGCTTCGGACATAACCGAGTCCTCTCGCTCCCCGACGGCGTGGCACACGTTCTCGCGGAATATTTAGAAGGATCATCCACGCATGCGGATGTGGACGTTACCCAATTTAAAACTCTCGACGATACGGAATTGCCGCCGGTCTCGCAACTTAAGATGAAAATCGGCGATCTATGCCCGCAATGCGGGGAAGCGGCCGTAGTCAATGAGGAAGGATGCCGAAAGTGCTATGCCTGCGGATATAGCGAGTGTTGAGGGTCGGTTTCGGTCTGCGGGGAATTGCATCGCGCGGAACCAAGAGGATTCCCGGCGCGGCTAAGAGTATGCAGGATATGAACCAAGCGCTGTATTGATCGTCTCCATCGCGGGAGCCAGAATCCAGAGCGTATTTCTGGCGGTATGGAAGAGGCAAGTGGTTTCATTGCCCATCGACCAACAATCCCTCCCCGTTTGATTTAATTTTCCGGACCGGAACCGTTTATCCAGGTATGAGGTCATCGCAGAGAGAAACTCGGCGGCATCCTTATCGGTATCCCACGTCCATTCCGCCGTCAGGAGGGGTTGGCCTCCGGTGGACGACCGATAGACCAGATAATGATCTCCCCCCCAACCCGCGCTTGCCGTGAGGGCGTCCTTTTGCGGCAGCTGAGCGAGAGGATCCGCCCCATAGGCCAGAATCAAATACGTCATAAATTCCCCCAGGCTGTCGGATTGGACCAGGGTCCATCCGCTTCCAAGGGAAGGAAGCAGATTGGGCACTGTCATGCTGACCGGTTGTTCCCCGAGAAGGTATTTTTCAGGGTGGAGAATTTGCTCCGTACTCAAGGGGAAATTGTCGTATGCCTTGTTGACTTCTGTCCAAGTTCCCTTTTGCCAAAGCGCGAGAACAAATTGTTCGCCCGTCGCGTAGAGGAAATCCGAAAGCGGGCCGGCGTAGGCCGGCGGGTTTGGTTCGGACGAAGGGGAGAATGGAATTTGATATTGGCCGATATCCTGTTTGTCGGAAGTGGAGGCGTCCGTGTTGTACCACTGCGCCATGAGGAACGACGCGTCCCCCTCCACGAGCGCTTGGATGGCCTGGCAACGCTGGGAATTATTAGCGCAGACCGAACCATCATAGGCGCGTGCCACATCCGGATAGAAATGATCCACCAAAGCGTGGTCAAACTCGTGCGTAAAAACCAAACGGTCGAGGCCGGTGAACCGGTAGCCGATCATATAGAGCGTTTTATCGGATAGGTTAAAAAACGCCAGCAAGCCGTCCGAAAGCCCGGCCTGGGAATACTTTGCCAGATCGTAGGTTGGATCGATTAACCCCAATGCGGCATAGGCTTTGGCTTGGTTGGGGAGGGTTGGCCGGCTCCCGGTCCAATCCAATTCGGCTTGCAAAACGGTCTCCGCTTGATCCTTGGAAATAACGTAGATGGGCGGCGCTCCACTCCAAGGCAGCCCCCTCAGACTGACCACTTGCTCCTCCAGCTTGATCATATCCGCTTGTTGGGTGGCATCCGGAGGCGCCAAGGTAGGGGTGAGCGTTTCGGTGGGGGTCGGGGTTGGAGTTGGCGAGTCCGTTGGGGTGAAGGTGAGCGTCGGGGACGGTGTATCGGTCCAGCGCGGCGGCAGCGTCAGAACCAGGGGCGTCTCGGTTGCTCCGGGGGTTTCAGTCGCCGTTGTGGTGGTTTGGTTCAATCCCAGAAAACCGGAGAGTGTGCCTGTCCTCCATAAGACCACGCCAACAAGACCAATGATGAGCAGAAGGAGGAAGACGGCGATCACCAGACAGGTGCATCCAAGATTTCCCCTTTTCTTCGGCGGCGGTTTTCCAGGCGTCTCGGGCGGCTTGGCCACCACTCTGGCTTGGGAGGGAATAGGCTTGGGAACGGCCGGCGTCGGCGCTTCGCCTGGCGGTATCAGGGTGGTGGAAGCCTTCTCGGATGGGATCGTTGGAACCGGCGCCGGTGCATGAAGCTCCGCGGTTTCCTTGAAGGCGGAAACAACTTTGAGCGGCTGCGCGTTCGCGGGAAAGGGTTGCGGAGATCCGGGCGGTTCGTCCGTGGCGTGAGAAATGTCTACCGTGAACGGCGAGGAGTGCGTCGGCGCGACAACCGCAGGCTGTGAGGCGGATTCTGGCGCGGGGATTAAAATTTTCCAACGTGCCTTTCGCTTCCGAATTCTGCGGATTAATCTTTAAAACCTGCCGAAGGCAATCGGCCTTCTGGAGGGGATCATCCAGGGTGTACGAGAGGAACATCCATCCCGCCTCCAGGGCGGGATGGGCGCGGACAAGATCGAGCAGAAGCGCTTTCGCTTCGACCGTATGGCCGGCGACATAGAATTCCATTGCCTGTTGCAGGACTTCATTTACGTCGCTCGCCATACCCCGATTTCTCCGGATCTTATCCATCGGATTGTAGCATTTTCCAACACTGTCGGCAATAAATTATGGCGTCATGCGAAGGTGACAAATTGCTCCGGACGGCGCCCGATCCCGAGCCGGAGAGAAAATTTTGTATAATGGGCCCGACAGATTCCATGGCTTTCTACGCATTATCGAAATGAGCCCCAGGACTTTCGGCAATCTCAAAATGGAAAAGACGGTCTCTCGCAAACCACGCTCCAGAACGTTCTCCCGTAGTTGGCGCGCAAGCTGGCGCGATACGTCGCTTCTGTTGCGCGAATTTCGCGACCCCCTGCTGCTGTTCCTGGCGGCGATCATCGGCGCCGGAGTTCTGTATTATTTCCTTTCGCTGCATTACAACGAACCGATCGACGGGCCGGTGGAGGGAATCTATCTGGTATTGACCGCCACCTTTTTACAGCCACTGACGGGCTTTCCGCACGCCCCGGTGCTGAAGGCGTTCCATTTTCTTATGCCAATTGTGGGAGTGGGAACGCTGGCGCAAGGATTGGCGGACTTCGGCGTCTTGTTTTTCAACCGGCACGCGCGCGGGAAGGAGTGGGAAATGGCGGTGGCTTCGACGTACAGCAATCACATCATTCTGGTGGGGCTCGGGCACCTGGGTTTCCGTGTGGCCAGCCAGCTGCACGATATGGAACAGGACGTCGTGGCGATCGAATTGAGCCCGACCGCCGAATTGATCGCGGGCACCCGCAAGCTGGACATCCCGGTGCTTCCCGGCGACGGCACCAAAGAGGATTTGCTCGAGGGGGCCGGCATCGTCCGAGCCCGCGCGATCATCCTCTGCACTCAAAACGACAGCCTGAACCTGCAGATGGCGGTGAAGGCCCGGGGCATAAATCCCGCCATCCACGTCGTCATCCGAATCTTCGACGATGATTTTGCCGTAACGCTGCAGAAGCAATTCGGCTTCCACGCCATCAGCGCCACCGGGATTGCCTCGCCGGTTTTTGCCGCGACCGCCGCGGGAGCCAATGTCACCCCGCCGATCATGGTGGAGGGAAATCCGCTTTGTTTCGGGACGGTAGAATTCCAGGCGTGTTCGCGGGCGAACGGAAAAACCTTTCACGAACTGGAACAGTTCTACCGCATCAGCGTCGTGATGCTTCGGCGGCGGGAAAATCTCGAATGGCATCCCTCCAGTTTTGAGAAGGTTCAGGAAGGCGACGTCGTGGGGATCCTCGGCAACCCGGAGCGGATCAATCAAGTGGTCCACGATTGTCAGACGGGGGATTGAAATCCGCGACGGTTTTCTGCGGTCGGCTGGATGAACAAACGAAGACCCCAAGGGTTTCAAAAACCTTTAGGAGGGTTCTAAAACAAGCACCTAAGGTGGTCGAGCCCCGCCCTGGCTTCGCCGTGGCGAGGCCGGGGTAGCGGTTTTTGCGTATCCCCGGCCCGACCCGCCGGGGCGGGGCTCGACCGGCTTTTTCAGCACCCTGCGGTCTGTTTTATTAGGCAATGATTCCCCGGATAATTATTTAAGCTCCTGAAGGATGCGTTCCGTCATTTCTTTGGTGGAGATAGTTTTTTCTCCGGGGGTGATTCAAATCCGCGGTGCGGCAACCCTTCTCCAACGCGCGATCCACCGCCCGTTCGATGGCCTCGGCTTCCCGTGGCAATCCGAGCGAATACTGCAGCAGCATCGCCCCGCTGAGGATTGCGCCGATCGGATTGGCGATTCCCTTCCCGGCGATATCGGGCGCGGTTCCATGAATGGGCTCGTACAAACCAGGGCCGGACGCGCCCAGCGAGGCGGAAGGGAGCATGCCCATCGATCCAGCCAGGACCGATGCTTCATCGGTGAGAATGTCGCCGAACATATTATCCGTCACGAGAACGTCGATACTCTTGGGCGCGGTGAGCAACCGCATCGTCGCCGTGTCCACCAGCATGTGCTCGAGGGTAATGGCGGGATAGTCCGCCGCCATCGTGATTATGACCTGGCGCCATAGGCGCGAGGATTCCAAAATGTTGGCCTTATCCACCGATGTGACTTTCCGGCGGCGCTCCCCCGCCAGCCGGAAGGCGAATTCGGCCACCCGCCGTACCTCGTAGTCGTAGTATTCCAGCGTATCCACGGCGCGTTCGTGGCCTTCGGGCGTCATCCCCCGCTCTTTGGGTTGCGCAAAATACAATCCGCCGGTGAGCTCGCGCACCACGAGAATGTCGACTCCCTCGATCCGGTCCCTTTTCAAAGGCGAGACGTCAATCAGCGGGGAGCGGACTTTCACCGGACGCAGGTTGGCAAACACTTTCAAACCTTTTCGTAATGCGAGCAACCCCTGTTCGGGGCGCACCTTTGCCTGCGGATCGTCCCACTTGGGGCCGCCCACCGCGCCCAGAAGCACTGCGTCCGAAGCCTGACAATCGGCCAGCACCTCGTCGGTCAACGCGACGCCGTTGCGGTCGATGGAACATCCGCCCATCAGCTTTTCCGTGAATTTCAGGTCGTGGCCGCCGCGGGAAGCGACGGCGGAGAGGACCCGCACGGCCTCGGTTATTACTTCAGGTCCGATTCCGTCTCCGGGCAATAAAATGATATTCGCTTTCATTGGAGGCTCACACCAGCCCGGCGATTAGATCGCCGACTTCAGTTGTGGAGAGTCCCATCTTGCCGGCGGCGAGGCTTTTGATCTTCCCGCCCGAGAGCGCCTGGATCACGGCCTGCTCGACCGCCGCTCCGGCGGCCTTCTCGCCGATCTCCTCCAGCAACATCCCGCCGGCGCAGATGGCGGCCATCGGATTGATGACGTTCTTGCCGGTATACTTCGGAGCCGATCCGCCGATCGGCTCGAACATCGAGACGCCCCGCGGATTGATGTTGCCGCCGGCCGCGATGCCCATCCCGCCCTGGATCATCGCGCCCAGATCGGTGATGATGTCACCGAACATGTTGTCGGTGACGATGACGTCGAACCATTCCGGATTTTTCACCATCCACATCGTGGTGGCGTCCACGTGGGCGTAGCCGGGCTCGATTCCGGGATACTCCTTGGCGACTTCATAAAACGCCCTTTCCCACAAATCGAAGGCATACGTGAGCACGTTGGTCTTGCCGCACAGCGTCAGCTTGTTGCGCTTGGCGCGGTTTTTGCAGAACTCGAAGGCGTAGCGGATGCAGCGTTCCACCCCCATGCGGGTGTTGATCGATTCCTGGACCGCGACCTCGTTCGGAGTGCCCTTGCGCAGCACGCCGCCCGCTCCGGTGTACAAGCCTTCGGTGTTTTCGCGCACCACGACGAAGTCGATGTCGGCGGGTTTTTTATCCTTCAAAGGCGTATCCACGTTCGGATAGAGTTTGACCGGACGCAGGTTGATGTACTGATCCAGTTCGAACCGCAGCCGCAGGAGAAGACCTTTTTCCAGGATTCCGGGTTTCACGTCGGGATGCCCGATGGCTCCGAGGTAAATGGCGTCGAGCTTCCGGAGTTCCGCCAGGACGCTGTCGGGGAGGATCTCGCCGGTCCGCTTATAGCGCTCTCCTCCCAGGTCGTACTTCACCAAGTCCGTCGCAAATCCGAATTTTTTCGAGGCGGCCTGGAGAACTTTGAGCCCTTCGTGGATTACTTCCGGGCCCGTGCCGTCGCCGCCCATCACGCCGATCCGATATGTTTTACCCATCGTCTGGTTTTCTCCTTGTTGGATTGTCAAACGATTCCAGAATATCCGCAAAAATCTCCGCCGCGGTCAGGCCACGGTTAATCCATATTCGACCGCGTCGGAAAGCGCGCGCCACGAGGCCTCGATGATGTTCTCGCTCGCGCCGACAGTGCTCCACAGCCTTCCGTCGCACTGGGTGTCGATCAATACCCTCACCGAGGCGGCTGTTCCGGCCGTGGAATCCAGGATGCGCACCTTGTAGTCAACCAGTTCGAAACGCATAATCTGCGGATAGTGCGGTTTGAGCGCTTTGCGGAGCGCGCCGTCCAGCGCGTTCACCGGTCCGTTGCCTTCGGAGGCGGTGTGCATCACCTCGCCGTCCACCCGGATTTTCACCATGGCCTCCGACATCAGACCCCTGCCCTGGCGATGCTCGACCACGCAAAAGAAATCGATCAGCTCGAAGGGCGGTTTATACCCCGGATGGTGGTGCTTGAGCATCACCGCCACCGAAGCTTCGGCCGCCTCGAAGGAAAATCCCTTCGCTTCGAGTTCCTTGATCTCCTTAAGCACTTTGGCGACGGCTTTCTCGTCGGAGTGCAATTTGTACTCTTCGATTTTATTGAGCAGGTTCCCTTTTCCCGAGAGTTCGCTGACCACTACGCGCATTTGGTTCCCCACCGCGCCCGGATCGATGTGTTGGTAGGAAACCCGGCTCCGGCGCATGGCCGCCACGTGTATCCCGCCCTTGTGCGCGAAAGCGGATTTTCCGACATAGGGCATGTGCTCGTCGGGGGAAAGGTTGGCGATCTCGGCGACGTAATGTGCCGCCTCGTACATTTTCTTGAGTTTTCCCCTCGGAAGGCAGCGTAGCTTCATTTTCAATTCGAGATCCGGGATGATCGAACACAGGTTGGCGTTCCCGCTGCGTTCCCCGTACCCGTTGATCGTCCCCTGAACGTGGGTCGCGCCTTCCCGGACCGCCAGCAGGGTGTTGATGACGGCACTGTCGCTGTCGTTGTGGGCGTGAATACCAAGCGGGGCGTCCACCGCCTGGCGCACAGCGCGGAATATGGCTTCCACTTCCCACGGCATGGCGCCGCCGTTGGTCTCGCAAAGCACCAGCACGTCGGCGCCGCCGCGCAGGGCCGCGCGGAGCGTTTCCAGCGCGTAGCGCGGATCGGCTTTGTAGCCGTCGAAGAAATGCTCGGCGTCGAAGAAAACCTGTTTGCCCTTGGATTTCAGGTACGCCAGGCTGTCTTCGATGATCCGCAGGTTGTTTTCCTTCGAGGTGCGCAGCACATCGGATACGTGAAGGGTCCAGGATTTTCCGACTACAGTGCACACCGGCGTCTGGGCGTCCAATAACGCGCGGAGGTTTTCGTCATCTTCCGGCCGGTTGCCCACCCGGCACGTGGAGCCAAAGGCCGCGATCTTGGAATTCCGCCACTTCACTTCCCGCGCTTTTACGAAGAATTCCAAATCCTTGGCATTCGACCCCGGCCAACCGCCTTCAATGTAGGCGACGCCGAGATCGTCCAGTTTCTGGGCCACCCTGATTTTGTCTTCGCACGAGAGGGAAATTCCCTCGCGCTGGGTTCCGTCGCGCAGCGTCGTATCGTAGATTTCGATCATGGCTCTCTCGACTTTCCGCCCAACTCGCGCGCTCGCTCGTGGGCCTCGATGGCCGGAAGACATCCCAATAAGTATTCCAATTCGTCTACTCCGCGCAGCAGGCAGGTTTTGGAAAAGGCATCCACCGGAAAGGAAGCTTCCTGCCCGCCGGGGAGCAGAAGGCGCTGATTTTCCAAATCGATGGTGATCGACGCCGACGGCGCTTCTTCGACCAGGTCCATCAGGCTCTGGTGCACCTTCTCCTCCACCACGATCGGCAGGATCCCGTTCTGGAGCGCGTTGTTGCGGAAGATGTCCGCGAACGACGTGCTGATGATCGCGCGGATGCCTCCCGCTTGGAGCGCCCAGGGGGCATGTTCGCGCGAGGAACCGCACCCGAAATTGGCTCCCGCCAGCAGGATGGTCGCTCCTGTATACTCCTGCTTGTTCATCGGAAAATCAGGATTGAGCTTGCCATCCGGCAGATATCGCCAGTTAAAGAACAGGCCTTCGGCCAGCCCGCTCTTGTCAATCACCTTGAGATAGCGCGCGGGGATGATCTGATCGGTGTCCACGTCGTTGGCCAGCAGGGGAATGAGTTTGGAGGTGAGCCGTTGCATCGCTTCCATTACACGCCCTCCCCGCGAAGCGTTCTCGGATCCGTCACCGCGCCGCTCACCGCTGCGGCAGCGGCCGTGATCGGGCTGGCGAGCAAACTCCGCCCGCCTTTGCCCTGGCGGCCTTCGAAATTCCGGTTGCTGGTGCTTACCGCGAGCTGCCCCGGCTGCAACTCGTCGCCGTTCATCGCGATGCACATGCTGCACCCGGAAAAGCGCCACTCCGCTCCGGCCTCGTGGAACACCCGGTCCAGCCCTTCCGCTTCCGCGTCGCGGCGGACCCGCTCGGAGCCCGGGACGACCAGCACGCGCACTCCCGGCGCCACTTTCCGCCCGCGGAAAATTCCGGCCGCCTGGCGCAAATCGGAAAGCCGTCCGTTGGTGCACGACCCGATGAAGACGACGTCGACCTTTTTGCCGAGCATCGCTTCTCCCGGCGTGAAGCGCATATAGCCCAGCGCTTTCTCCAACGCGGACCGTTTGACCGGATCCTTTTCCGCCGCCGGATCGGGAATTCTTCCGGTGACGGGAATCCCCATCGCCGGGTTGGTGCCGAAGGTGATCATCGGCGCGAGCGCGCCGGCGTCGAAATCGATTTCGCGGTCGAACGCCGCGTCCGGATCGGAAGCCAATTTTTTCCAATGGACCAAGGCGCGATTCCACCCCGCGCCTTTCGGCGCACGCTCGCGCCCCGCCAAATATTGAAACGTCGTATCGTCCGGCGCAACCATCCCGGCGCGCGCGCCGCCCTCGATGGACATATTGCACAGCGTCATGCGGCCTTCCATATCGAGCGCCTTCACCGCCGCCCCGGCATATTCGAACACTTGCCCGATCCCTCCCCCTACCCCGATTTTGGATATTAATCCGAGGATCATATCCTTCGCCGTGACTCCCGGGGCCAGACGCCCGCGAAAATTAACGCGGCAGGCTTTCGGACGGTACTGGAGCAAGGCCTGGGTGGCCAGCACCTGCTCCACCTCGCTCGTACCAATCCCGAAAGCCAGCGCCCCAAAAGCGCCGTGGGTTGCGGTATGGCTGTCGCCGCAAACGATCGTCATTCCGGGCTGGGTGGCGCCAAGTTCCGGTCCGATGATGTGGACGATCCCCCTCCCCGGAGAGTCCAGCGCAAAAAGGGGAATCCCATTCTCGCGGCAATTCGTCTCCAGCTGATGCAGCTGCCGGATGGCGGCGTCGTCCGCGCATTCCAGAGTCAGCCCGACCGTTGGGATCGAATGGTCCATCGTCGCCAAAGTCCGATCCGGCCGGCGCACGCGGATCCCGCGGGCGCGCAACCCGGCGAAGGCTTGCGGCGAGGTGACTTCGTGGATCATATGCAGGTCGATGTATAAAACCGTCGGATTGCCCGGCTGCTCGACAACCACATGATCTTCCCAAACCCGATCAAACAGCGTTTTTGCGTTCGTCATGCCTGTTTTCCGCCGAGAATTTATAGCCGCCGAAAATGGCGTAATTCATCCGCTGCCAATGGCAGCCCACATCCACAAATCCCGCTTCACGCAGCCATTCCAGCTGATCTTCCACGCAGGCGGGGATATCCTCCGCGCGGGATCTTTCCAGACAAGCCGCGGGGTCTTCGCCCATCGAGCGCACGAATTCCAGCCAGAGATGCTCGTAGACCGCATTCAAACGATCGGTCGCTCCTCGAACCATATCCCGGTTGAGGAACAGCCCGCCCGGGGTCAGCGCCTGATAGATGCGACGGTACAGATCCTTTTTCGCATGATCCTCCAAATGGTGAATGGACAAACCCGAGAGGATCAGATCGTATCCGAAACCGAATTCATCCCTGGAAAAATCCCCGCGTTGGAAGGTCACTCGTTCCGCAAAGGCCGCCAACCGCGCGCGAGCCGCCGCCAGCATATTCTCCGCCAAGTCGAGCACCGTCACGTCGGCCAGGGGATAACGGCGCAGGATGAAATCAGCCAGGACGCCGGTTCCCGTACCGAGATCGAGCGCCCGGATTCTCTCGTTTCCTTCGAAGGGAATCAAGTCCATCATGGCCTGATTCTGCTCGCGGTAGTAAGGGACGAACTTGAGGATGTCGTGATCGTAATCGGACGCATCCTGTTCGAAGTGATCCCTCACATTTTCCATGCTCATGCGGATTTCGCCCGTTCTTCCGGTACGGCCGAATCTATTCCCTGCGCCGCCAGAATTTTATTGATCGCGCTCAGATACGCCTTGGCGCTGGCCACAATGATGTCGGTGTCGGCCCCGTGTCCGCCGTACATCCGCGGTTTGAGGCGGCCGTTCTGCGCCATTTCCCGCGGAGCCCGCGTTTCATCCGTGGATTCCAACCGCACGGTTACTTCGCCGATGGCGTCGATTCCCCCGGTGATCGCGCGGATGGAAAATTCCTGCAGCGCGTTGGCCGCCTGGATGATCCCGTCGATCGCCTTGTATGTGGCGTCCACGGGTCCCGTACCGACGGCTGCCTGCACCCGGAGCGAACCGTCGGGGCCGCGCAGCCGGACCGTGGCGGTCGGCATGCCCATCGTGCCGCAGGCAACCTGCAATCCTTCAAGCGAATAAACCTCGCGCACCTGATAGATCTGATCGGCCACCAGCGCCTCCAGATCCGCGTCGGTGATGGTCTTCTTCTTATCGGCCAGTTCCTTGAACCGTTCGAACGCGCGATCCAACTCCTCGTTCGAAAGCTCGTGGCCCAGCTCGCTCAGCCGGACCCGCAGCGCGTGGCGCCCGGAGTGTTTGCCCAGCACCAGGTTGGATTGCGACAAGCCGATCATCTCCGGACGCATGATCTCATAGGTGGTGTGATGCTTGAGCATCCCGTCCTGGTGGATCCCGGCTTCGTGGGCGAAAGCGTTGGCGCCGACGATGGCCTTGTTCGGCTGGACCGGGATGCCGGTATAGGTCGAAACCATGTGGCTGACGTGCGCGATTTGGGTGGTGTCGATCCCGGTCGCCAGGTTATACAGGTTCCGGCGGGTGTGCAGCGCCATCACCACTTCCTCGATCGAAGCGTTTCCCGCGCGTTCGCCGATCCCGTTGATGGTTCCTTCCACTTGGCGCGCGCCCGCCAGCAGTCCGGCCAGCGTGTTGGCGGTGGCCATCCCCAGGTCGTTGTGGCAATGCAGCGAGACGATCGCTTTTTCGATGCCTTTCGTGTTGCGGATGATCCCTTCGATCAGTTTGCCCCACTCTTCGGGCGTGGTGTAGCCGACCGTGTCGGGGATGTTGAGCGTGGTGGCGCCGCATTCGATCGCGATCTGGAGCACCTGGTAGAGGAAATCCGGTTCGCTGCGGCCGGCATCCTCCGGCGAGAATTCGACGTCCGCGCACAGCGACCGGGCGTAGGTGACCATCTCGCGGACGCGCTGAACCACATCCTCCGGCGTCATCTTCAGCTTGTATTGCATGTGGATCGGTGAAGTGGCCAGAAAGGTGTGGATGCGCGGCCGCGCGGCGGAACGCACTCCTTCCCAGGCCGCGTCGACGTCACCCCGCATGGTGCGCGCCAGCCCGCAGATGATCGGGGGCGGTCGCTGGATGGAGGGTTGTCCCGCCTCCGTTTCTTCCGTGTGGCCGGGGGATGCGTTGCCCACTTCCACGGCGATCCTACGCACCGCTTCGAGGTCGTCGGGCGAGGCGGAGGGGAAACCAGCTTCGATGACGTCGATCCCCATCCGCGCGAGGGTCCGGGCGATTTCAAGCTTCTCGCCCGAGGTCAGGCTTGCGCCGGGTGATTGTTCGCCGTCACGCAGGGTGGTATCAAAAATCCTCACATAGTTATCCATGATTTCCTCCGCAGAACGGAATCCTTCGCCGGGACCTCCCCCTCCCCGTTCCTCCCCCGTTTGCCTCGCAAACGGGGGAGGATAGGAGGGGGTTATTTCTTTTTCCAATTCTCCGGGCGCAGGGAACGAACCGCCGCACCCGCCTGCCACATTTCGGATTCGCGCATTGCCTGCAGTTCGGCGTCCAGCTTCTTTTTATAGTCCTTGGCGCTGTTGGCTTCCAGCACGATGCGGGTCTGCTCGCCCGATACGACGCTTTCGTAGAGCCAGTCGAATACCGGCTCGACCGCCTTGCGGAACTGGTGGCGCCAGTCGAGCGCGCCGCGCTGGGCGGTTGTCGAGCAATTGGCGTACATCCAATCCATTCCGTTTTTATCCACCAGCCGGATCAAACTCTGGGTCAGCTCTTCGACCGTCTCGTTGAACGCTTCCGACGGTGTGTGGCCGTGCTTGCGGAGGAGGCTGTATTGCGCCTCCATGATGCCGGCGAGCGCTCCCATCAGCACGCCGCGCTCCCCGGTCAGGTCGCTGTGGACCTCGTTGGCAAACGTGGTCGGAAAGAGGTAGCCCGAGCCGATGGCTATTCCCAGCGCGAGGGTCCGCGCTTTAGCGCGCCCGGTGGCATCCTGGAAAACCGCGTAACTGCTGTTGATGCCGGACCCGGCCAGGAAATTGGTCCGCACGCTCGCCCCGGATCCCTTCGGCGCCACCATAATAACGTCGACAAAATCCGGCGGAACGACGCCGGTCTGTTCCTTGTAGACGATCGAGAAGCCATGCGAGAAATACAGCGCGTCCCCTTTTTTCAGGTTGGCCTTGACCTTCGACCAGAGGATTTTTTGCGCGGCGTCCGACACCAGGTATTGGATGATCGTCCCGCGCTTTACCGCCTCTTCGATCGGGAAGAGGGTCGTGCCCGGCACCCAGCCATCCTTGACGGCTTTGTCCCAGTAGGATTTGTCTTCCTTGGCCTGGCCGATGATGACTTGGATGCCGTTATCTTTCATGTTCAACGACTGGGCCGGGCCTTGCACGCCGTAGCCGAGCACCGCCACGGTTTCGTTGCGCAGCGTTTCCTGCGCCTTTGCGAGCGGGAACTCATCGCGCATGACCACCGTTTCCACGACGCCGCCAAAATTGATTTTTGCCATTTCGGTCTCTCCTTCGATTGGATGTCAACCCCCGCCGATGCGAGGGGAGGTTTTACAATTTTGGTACATTCAACTGCGAAAAAAGTGTGGTGTCATTGCGAGCGACCGGAGGGAGCGAAGCAATCTGGTTTTCGCGTCTGAAAGAACAGATTGCTTCGTCGCTCCGCTCCTCGCAATGACAAACATCAGCATTCTCTGCCGACCTTACGCATCCCGGCCGCTCGCCCCGGGCATATGGCGCACGCCGATGGCTCCGCCGCGCAACATCGCCACCTGTCCGGCGCGGACCATCTCCAGGACGCCGAACGGGCGCAGCAGCTCCACCAGGCTTTCGATCTTATCCTCCGTGCCGGTGATCTCCAGGATCAAGCTCTCGGGCGCCACATCGACCACCCGGGCGCGGAAGATTTCAGCCAACGCCGAAACTTCGGCGCGCTGCTTTGGCTCGGCCTTCACCTTGATAAGCGCCAAGTCGCGGGCGATGGCCGGCTGGCTGGTAATATCCTGCACGTCGATCATATTGACCAGCTTATAAAGATTGGCCTCGACCCGCGCGGCGTCCTCCGGCTTGGCGTCGATGACAATGGTCATCCGGGAAATTTCCGGGTCCTCGGTGCGCCCGACGGCCAGGCTCTCGATATTGAAGTTTCGGCGCCGGAACAGCGACGCCACCCGGTTGAGCACGCCGGGCTTGTTTTCGACAAGTGCGATCATGGTATGTAACATCGCGTCCTCCTAACCCTTCTCGTCCTGGATCGGGCGGCGGATCATGGCGTGCAGATCCGCCCCGGGCGGCACCATCGGATAGACCGCCTCCTCCTGCTCCACGTGGAAATCGAGGAGCACCGGTCCGCGGGTGGAGCGGGCAAACTCGACGGCCGAATGGATTTCGCCGGATTCCATCACTCGCCGCGACGGGATTCCGTGCGCTTCGGCAATCTTGCAGAAGTCGGGATTTTTCAATTGCACGGCCGAGTAGCGTTTTTCGAAAAAGAATTCTTGCCACTGGCGCACCATACCCAGGAAGTGGTTGTTCATGATCGCCACTTTGATCTCAATGTTCTCCTGGGCGGCGGTGGAAAGCTCCGCCTGAGTCATTTGAAAGCCGCCGTCGCCGACGATTGCCCACACCTCGCGGTTGGGCTGGGCAAACTTCGCCCCGATCGCGGCGGGCAATCCAAAGCCCATGCTCCCGGCGCCGCCGGAGGTGATGAAGGAGTACGGTTTTTCCGGCGGGTAATACTGGGCGGTCCACATCTGGTGCTGACCGACGTCGGTGACGATAAGCGCTTCGCCTTTGGTGACCTTCCAGATGTCGTTGATGATCTGGGGAACGTGCAGCTTCCCGTTGGTTGGCTGGACGAGGATATCCCGCTGATGGCTTTCCTGCTTCCATTCCGTGATCTGCTTGAGCCAATCGTCGTGTTTGGCGTTGGGCAGCCGGGAATCCAAATCCTTCAGGACGGTCTTGATGTCTCCCAGCAGCGCAACGTCGGCGCGGACAATCTTATTGATTTCGGTCGGGTCGATCTCGACGTGGATCTTGCGCGCGTTGGGCGCGTAATTCTTCAGATTGCCGGTCACCCGGTCGTCAAAGCGCATCCCCAGGGCGATGATCAGATCGGATTCCTGGATCGCGAGATTGCAGTAGGCTTCGCCGTGCATCCCCATCATCCCCAGCGAGAGCGGATGCGCGGAGGGCAGCGCGCCCATACCCAGGAGCGTCATCGCCACCGGAATATGGGTTCGCTCGACGAGCTTGCGGACTTCCTCCACCGCGCCGGAAACCTGCACCCCGTGGCCGGCGAAGAGCACCGGGCGCCTGGCGGTGCGGATGAGCTCAGCCGCCAGCTCCAGCCGCTCAGCGGGCGCATGCACCGGTGGATGATATCCAAACAGGTTGATTTCCTTCGGTTCCAGGCGGCTGGTCTTGGCCACTTGGGCGTCCTTGCAGAAATCGATCAGCACGGGCCCGGGCCGGCCGGTGCGGGCGATGTAGAACGCCTCGTGCACGGCGTCGGCCACCTGGTCGGGCGAGGTGATCAGAAAGTTGTGCTTGGTGATCGGCAGGCTGATGCCGGTCATGTCCACTTCCTGAAACGCGTCCGACCCCAGCAGATTGCTCGGCACCTGTCCGGTGATGAACACCACCGGCGAGGAATCCATGTAAGCCACGTGAATGCCGGTCACCAGGTTGGTCGCCCCCGGCCCGGAGGTGGCGACGGCCACGCCCACTTTGCCGGACGCGCGCGCATATCCGTCGGCCATCATCGCGGCGCCTTCCTCGTGCCGCACCAGGACGAAATGCAATTGCGGGTAGTTGAGCATGGCGTCGAACGCGGGGATGATCTGGCCGCCGGGCAGGCCGAACATCACATCCACTCCTTCCCGGATTACAGATTCCCACAGAACTTCTGCACCTGTCTTTTCCATCACTCTTTTCTCCTTACCCCCCGCCTTCCCCTCCCCCATTTGCTCCGCAAATGGGGGGAGGCAGGGAGGGGGGTTAATCTTGCAGCACTGCCCCCGTGCTGGCGCTGGTGACAAACCGCGTATAGCGCCGCAGCCAGGGGCTGTCGGTTCGGGGCTGGAACGGCGGCAGCGCCGCGATCCGGGATCGAATCTCGCGCTCGTCCAGACGGACATTCAGCGTGCGCTGGTCCAAATCGATGTCGATGATGTCTCCCTGGGCCAGGGCGGCGATCGGCCCGCCGCCCGCCGCTTCCGGCGAAACATGCCCGATGCACGCGCCGCGCGTTCCTCCGGAGAACCGCCCGTCGGTGACCACCGCCACACTGTCGCCCAACCCCATCCCCATCAGGGCCGAGGTCGGCGAAAGCATCTCCTGCATCCCCGGGCCGCCGCGCGGCCCCTCATATCGGATGACAACCACCTCTCCGGTTTAACCTCCCCGGCAAGAATGCCGGATAACGCCTCCTCCTGGCCGCCGTATACGTGAGCCGGCCCGCTATGCTTGTGCAGGCCTTCCGGAATACCGGCCATTTTGATCACGGCCCCGTCCGGCGCGAGGTTCCCGAACAGCACTGCAAGTCCCCCCGTTTGCGAATGCGGATTTTCCACCGACCGAATCACCTCGTGGTTCCTAGCGACTATTCCTTTGATGTTTTCCCGCAGCGTCCGGCCGCTTACCGTCGGCCGATCCAAATGCAGCGGGGCGGACTCTTTGCGCGCCACCTCGTTCAGGAGGGCCGGAACGCCGCCGGCGCGGTGCAAATCCTCGACGTGCCACGGCCCGAAGGGGCTTATTTTCACGAGATGGGGAATCGAATCGGAAAGTTGGTTTATCCGGCTGAGCGGATAATTCAACCCGGCTTCATGGCAGAACGCCAGCGTATGCAGCACGGTGTTGGTGCTGCCGCCCATCGCCATGTCCAGCGCGAAGGCGTCGTCGACCGCGTCCATCGTCACGAGATCGCGCGGGAGAATATTATGCTTCACCAGTTTTAGGATCAGCGCACCGGCCTTGTCGGCCAGGGCGTTGCGCTGCGCGGATTTGGCCAGCGCGGTTCCATTAAACGGCAGCGCCAGGCCGAGCGCTTCCAGCAGGCAGTTCATCGAATTGGCGGTGAAGAGCCCGGCGCAGGACCCGCATGAGGGGCAGGCGTACCGTTCCAGCACGCCGAGTTGCTTCTGGCTGATCTTGCCGGCCTTGAAGGCGCCGACCCCTTCGAACACCGAAATTAAATCAACGGGTTTCCCGTCGGGCGTTTTCCCCGCGCGCATCGGCCCGCCGGAAACGAAAATCGCCGGGACGTTCAAGCGCAGCGCGGCCATCACCATCCCCGGTACGATTTTGTCGCAGTTGGGGATGCAGACCATGCCGTCGAAGGCGTGGGCCATCATCATCGTTTCGACGCTGTCGGCGATCAGTTCGCGCGAAGGCAGGCTGTATTTCATCCCGGCGTGGCCCATGGCAATCCCGTCGTCCACGGCGATGGTGTCGAACTCGAAGGGTACGCCGCCCGCTGCGCGGATGGCTTGCTTCACCCGCTTGGCGAATCCCTGCAGGTGGACGTGCCCGGCGACGATATCGGTGTAGGAATTCGCCACTGCGATGAAGGGCTTGCCGAAATCCTCCTCGGCTACTCCCATCGCCCGCAACAGCGCACGATGCGGCGCATGCTCGTATCCCTTTTTGATCAGATCCGAACGCATCGAAATCTCCTTCCTCCGGAGCGGATAAAGAAAAGGGCCGCCTTGCCGGGCAGCCCTTTTTTCGCTTTCTGTTCGGTTGTACTTTCCACTCAATCCGCTTACTTTTCGGGGGCTGCCCACACGCGTTTATGGCTCTCGCCAAGAACGAGGACCACAATAGCGATTTCGACAGCCAGCAGAATGAAATACATCATCAATTCCTTTTCAATCTATTTTCCAATTCTAATTCATCTCATTTCCTTTGTCTATAAGCATAATTCATAATAATTGCCCACTTTCATTGTACAATATGCACTATTGGCCTTGAAAATACCAAAATAATGGGATATTATTTATCCAATTATGACCACTGAACCAACAATCTCATCCACGTTGACGCTAGAGAATGTTCTTTCCATTCTGGCCGCCGACAGCTTCCGCTGGATATCCGGAAAGGATATCGCCGCGACAATTCCCATCCGTTGGATTACCTGCCAGGCGTCCGATGCCGAGCCGGGGGATTTATTGGTGGTGCGGTTGGATAAAGAAGATCATTCGGGTTTAGGGGCGTTATTGGAATGCCCGGCCTCCGCGATTGCGGTAATCGGGGATGCGGGGATCGACCAAGCTCGGGGTTCGGGCAAACCGTTAATTCAATTTTCCGATCTTTCAACGTTCCTTCCCGCCAACCGGATGGGAGCCCGGGCGGTTCAGGAGTTTCTGCTGCGGGCGTTGATCTCCCAAAAATCGATTGTTCTCGAACGCGGGGTACAAATCCAAACCCGGCTGACTCAAATCGCCGCGCACGGCGAAGGGCTGACCGGGCTGGTGGCGGCGATGCGCGAGATGACGCAGCGCGGGATCCTGGTCCAGGATAAACGCCTGCTGCCCATCGCCTCCAGCCCGAGCGTTGCGTTGCGGTCCGTCTGGGAGGACCTGCTCGAACAATTGGAAGAATTTTCAACGCTGCCTGAAGCGCTCCGCGACCGGCGCCAGGCGGGCGAATTTCCCGCGCTGGCGGTCGAAGTTCTTCCCGGCGGATTGGAACGGATGGTTGTGCCGATCGTCGTCGATGATATGGCGCGCGGGTACCTTTCCGCGATCGGCATGGCGGGCGAGCTCGATCCGACCGACCGGCTAGTGATCGAACAGGGCGCGCTGGTGTGCGCGGTGGAGATGGCGCGCGCGAAAGCCGTGCGCGAGACCGAGAAACGCCTCCACGGTGATTTGCTCTCGGCGCTTCTTCATCAAACCCTGTCCGCGCGCGACGCGCGCCTATGGGCTCAGAACATGGGGCTCGATCTTGGGCAACAGCACACCGCCCTGCGGCTGGCATGGGAACCCCCCGCCCCCTCCTTGCGCAGACTGGAAACCCTGGTCAACGGAGAACTCTCGCGATCGGGCTTGCACGCCATCGTTTCTTCCGTCAGCGCCGAGGTGATTTGCATCTGCCAAAGCCCGCGGGAAGCCGGACGGCCGGCCGCCGCCATCGAGCTTGCTCAAGCGGTGGTCGATCTGGCGGGCAGGGAATTTCCCGGTTCCATCGTCCGCTGCGGGATCGGCACTCCGGCCGGCGATCTCGCCGACTGGCAGCTTTCCTTCCGCCAGGCCGGACAAGCGCTCGATATGGCGCGCCGTCTGGGCGAACGGAAACCGCTGTATTACATGGAACTCTCCGTGTATCGGCTTCTGCTGCAATTGGAAGATCATCCCGACCTTAAGGCATTCCGGCAAGAGATGCTTGGTTCGATTCTTGCCCACGAAAACGCCGATGAATTCCTAGAAACGCTTCACGAATATTTTGCTCATAATGGGAATCTTTCGCAGACGGCCGAGGCTCTGTTCATCCATCGGAACACGTTGACCTATCGCCTCGAGCGAATCGCGTCGATCTCCCGGCTGGATTTGGACAATCCGGACACGAGGCTCGCGGTTCAGCTGGCGTTGCGAATTCATCGGATGTTGGCAGCATAAAAAAAATAAGTTGCCGGATTTTCCCGCCATCGATAATCCTTTGAGGATCATTTCTATGTGCCCGTAACTTCTTCATTTAAATAGGTTGCTCAATTCCATCGACAAAGAACGGCAATATTTCAAAAATTCTTGTTTTAGGGATTAATCTAAATTATTTTAGAAAAAATTTTGGAGAAAAATAAATGTAAAATCTACAAAAAACGGCATAATTACACTTATTATTTTGAACATATTGTGTCTATGCGCAATCATATCAAAAAGGGTCTACAAAAGGAAAAAATGTCATTCTTCCCAAATCCTTCGCGCACGATAAAATGATGATGTTCACAGCCATTGCCATTGACAGGAAATTAGTGTGACTTGCACCAAGATCGAACGCGTGGGAAGCCTGGCGTTCCCGGAGGTCCAATGCAAATCCGCACCGTTCAATCCCGGAAGGACCTAGCTGAATTCATTGAACTGCCCTATCGGTTTTACCGGCAGGATAAGAATTGGATTCCCCCGCTGCGCAGCGATCAATGGAATCAGGTTGACCCGCAACGCAATCCTATGCTGAACCATTGCGAGTACATATTATTTCTCCTTCAGGACGGTTCGCAGACCATCGGGAAAATCTCCGTATTCATTGATCGGCTCGCCCTCGATTGGTGGAAGGAACCGGTCGGTTTGTTCGGTTCGTACGAATGCATCGCAGACAAAGCCGCGTCGCGTCTTTTGCTGGGCGCCGCCCAGGAATGGCTCGCCGCCCGAAAAATGAAGGCGATGCGCGGTCCCTGGTCCTTCGCGTCGCAGGAATGGGGGTTGGTGCTGGAAGGTTTCTCCCCTCCTCCGGTGATCATGGCTCCGTATAATCCCCCTTTCTATAACGATCAATTGACCGATTTTGGATTGAGCAAGGTAAAGGATCTTCTGGTGTATTACGTGGATAGCTCGGAAGGGTACAGCATTCCGGAGCGTTATCTCCGGCTTACGGACCGCGTCCAAGCGCGGTACAAGGTGACGGTAAGATCGATGAACATGAAAAATCTGGACCAGGAAGTGGCCACCTTCGTCCGGCTGGCAAATCAATCCATTGCGGACAATTGGGGGTTCTATCCGGTGACCGAAGCCGAAGGGAAAGCCCTGGCCCGGGACATGAAACAAATCGTGAACCCCAAGCTGCTGCTGTTCGCGGAAGACGCGCGCGGCGAAGCGATCGGGTTCGCGATGGCGCTGCCCGACATCAACCTGCTGCTCAAGCGATTGGACGGACGGTTGTTCCCGCTGGGCTGGATCAAACTGCTGTTCGGTCTTAGAAGCACGCACAGGCATCGCAGCTGCCCGACATGGTGCCCGTGGACGTCGCGCGGGGACGGCTCGCCGTGCTGCAGGCACTGCAAAAAGGGATCACCCGCGAGAAATTCAGAAGGCTGGAAGGAATGACGGTTGAGGTGTTGATAGAGGGGTTAAGCAAAAATTCACGGGAAGAGCTTGCGGGAAGGACGAGGACGAACCGGATCGTGAATTTCCGAGGTCCTGCGCACATGGTAGGGAAGCTGGTGGAGCTGGAGATCGTAAAGGGGTACGCCAACTCCCTTCGTGGTGCAGAGCCGAGACTGAAGGAGGCATAACATGTTAAAGGAAATGAAAGTCGCAGGCATCACCGTCGACCCGTTCACGAACACACCGATCGTGATCCTGAAAGACCTGGAAGAGCAGGAGGTTCTCCCCATCTGGATCGGTCTGCTGGAGGCGTCGAGCATCGCGACCGCCCTCGAGAACGTGCAGACGCCGAGGCCCATGACCCACGACCTCCTGAAGAACGTTCTGGACAACCTGGGCGTCAAGGTCGTCAAGATAGAGGTCAACGACTTGAAGGACAATACGTATTTCGCGATGATACATCTGGAGATCGAGAGCAAGAGGCTCGTCATCGATGCGCGCCCCTCGGACGCCATAGCCCTGGCGCTGCGGGTCGGCGCGTCCATATTCGTCGACGAGAACGTGATCAAGAAATCAGCCAAGGTGGAGCTTTCGAAGAAAGAGGACAAGGTGGTCGTGGACACGAGCGAATGGGAGGAGATACTGGAAAACCTGTCGCCCGACGATTTCGGCAAATACAAGATGTGACGGAGGACAGATGACACCAACAGCAACAAAATGCCCTTTCCTTTTTATGAGGGGAGGCTCCACAAGCTTTGCTTGTGGAGGGGGCGACGCCAGCCCCGCTATTGCTTTGGCAAGTACAAGATGTAACGGATGTACGATGATAGACCTCCATACCCATTCGATACTGAGCGACGGCGAGCTCGTCCCTTCGGAGCTGGCCAGAAGGGCGCAGGTCAAGGGCTACAGGATGATCGGCATCTGCGACCACGCCGACTCCTCCAACCTGGCGACGATCATCGCGTCGCTCCTCAGGATACGGGACAAGATGGAGTATTACAGGAACATCACGATCGTGCCGGGCATCGAGATCACCCACGCGCCGAAGAACCTCATAGGCGATCTGGTCGCGGAGGCCAGGAGGCTGGGCGCCATGTACGTCGTGGTCCACGGCGAAACGCTCGCGGAACCCGTGGAAGAGGGCACGAACCGTGAGGCGATCCTCGCGGCGCCGACATCCTCGCCCATCCGGGCCTCATTACGGAGGACGACGCAAGGCTCGCGGCGAGAGGGCGTCCTCCTCGAGATCAGCGCCCGGAAGGGCCACTGCCTCGCGAACGGCCACGTCGCGAAGATGGCCCTCAAGGTAGGGGCCGCCGCTCATCTACAACACCGATTCCCACGGCCCGTCCGACCTGACGTCCGAAGAGGAGGCGAGAAGGATCGTAGCGGGCGCCGGGCTCTCGGCGGACGATTTTGCCCTCATGCAGCAGCGCGCGCTGGAACTCGTAAAGAGGGCCGTGGAGGCGCAGGGATGAAGCTCTCCATAGACGCATCGATCCAGAGGGTGCCCTTTTACCCGAAGGCGGCCCTGTACGGGGCGGACGGGAACTGGGTCCGTCTTTCGTCGAACGAGAACCCCTATCCGCCGTCCCCGAGGTCATCGAGGCCATGGCCGACGCGCTTCTCGACGTGAACAGGTACCCGGAAAGCGAGTCGGAGCTAAAGGCGCTCCTTGCCCGGAAATACGGGCTGAAGCCCGAGAACGTCCTCATCGGCAACGGCTCGAACGAATTGATCGAGACGGCCTTGAAGGCCCTGAAGACACGCGGACCGGACGGAGGTGCTCGTGGCCGACCCGAGCTTCGCCTTCTACCGCATAGCCGCCGATATTTACGGATACGACGCCGTATCTGTGCCCCTCGATTCCCTGCGTCTCGACCTTCCGCGAACCGCGGCCATGGTGAACGAGAGGACAAGGGTGATATTCCTGTGCAACCCCAATAATCCCACAGGCACGATCTTCGATGACCGGGCTTTCGGCGCTTTCCTCGACGCGTTGCCGCCGGAGGTGCTGGTCGTCGTCGACGAGGCCTACGCGGAATTCTCGGACAACGGGCTGTTCCCCGGTCCATGGGCTATATCGACCGATACCCTGTCCTCGTCATGCGGACCTTTTCGAAGGCTTACGGGCTGGCGGGCCTGCGCGTCGGTTACGGGATGGGGGAAAGTCGCTCGTCTCCTTCCTCGAGCGCACGAAACAACCTTTCAGCGTCAACATGATGGCCCTTATCGCGGCCAAGGCGGCCCTCGGCGACGAGCGCCACCTCGCTTCCGTCCTCGAGAACAACCGGAAAGGAAAAAAATACCTCTACGATGCCCTGAAGGCGCTGGGCCTGGATGTCCTGCCGTCGGAGGCGAATTTCGTCCTCGTCAGGATCGGGCCCGATGCGGAGAGCCTGACGAAGCAGGCTCTTCGAGAAAAAGGATCCTCGTGCGCTGGCTCGGCGGATACGGGCTTCCGCGAGTATATACGGGTGACGATAGGGACCATGGACGAGAACAGGGTATTCGTCGAGGCGCTGAAGAGGTTGATCGCCTGAAGAGAAAAGCCTGATTATCACCATCGACGGACCCGGGGGGCGCGGGGAAGAGCACCGTCGCAAAGAGGCTCGCCCAATCGATAGGTTACAGGTATCTCGACACGGGCGCCATGTATCGCGCCGTCGCCTATGCATACTCGAAGCGAGGCCCGCCGGACCTCGATGCCTTTCTCGCCGGCCTTTCGCTCGATTTCTCCTTCGACGGGTACGCAGCCGTATCCCTCGACGGCAGGATATCACGGAGCGAGATAAGGACGCCGGAGATCTCCCTTCTCGCGTCTTCCCTTTCACAGGACGGCAGGGTCAGGGCCTACCTGACGCGGATGCAGCGGCAGATAGGGGAGGCGGGCGGAATCGTGGCCGAAGGAAGGGACACGGGCTCCGTCGTTTTCCCCGGTGCGGACGTGAAGTTCTATCTCGATGCGGATATCGCCGAGCGGGCGAGAAGGAGACACCTGGAGCTTGCCGCCGACGAGCGCGGCGAGGACATGGAGAAGGTGAGGGAGGAGATGGAGAAGAGGGACAGGGCCGACTCGGAGCGGGATATAGCGCCGCTCGTCCGCCCGGAAGGCGCGCTCTACATCGATACGACGGGGAAGACCATCGAAGAGGTGGTGCAGGTGCTGAAACCACGTGAGGCAGGCGAGAAGATGATAGAGGTGATCAAGACGGCCATATAGGTTTCTGTTTCGGCGTCAACCGGGCGGTATCGAGGGTGCTCAAGGAGGCCGAGGCCAGAAAAGAGACGATCTACACCCTCGGCCCCCTCCTCCACAACCCGCAGGTCGTCGGGCGCTAGAAAAAGGGCGTCGTGCCGATCGACGACGTCTTCGCGCTCGAAAAGGGCATCGTCGCATTCAGGTCCCACGGCATCATGAAGGAAGAAGAGGAGTACATACGGGCGAAGGGCCTTTCGGCCATCGACACGACCTGCCCTTTTGTCAAGAGGGTGAGGAAGTGCGCCCTCTACCTTCGCAAGAACGGCTACAAGGTCGTGATTGCAGGCGACGAGCGCCATCCGGAAGTAAAAAGTGTGTTGAGTTATTTGGGGAACGATGGTATTGTATTGCATAATTCGTTCTCCATTGCAGCCAAAAAGATAGGTGTAGTGAGCCAGACTACGCTGGATGAAGAGACGTTTTCGAAGGTGGTAAGCTCGCTGGCGCGCATGCGCGGAGGAGCTGAGGGTCTATAACACTATCTGTGAGAGCACGGGCGTGAGAAGGGCGGAGGCGATCGAGCTGGCGGGCGGGTCGGGGCAATGCTGGTCGTAGGCGGCAAGAACAGCTCGAATACGACGAAGCTCTTCGCTGCGCGTCAAGCGCATACAGCCGCGGTCCTATCATATCGAGACCGACGAAGAGGTCACGGCCCGAATGGTTCACGGGCGTGCAAAAGGTAGGAATAGCGGGGGGAGCATCGACCCCCGAAGCAATAATAGACAAAGTGGAGAGGCGTGTAAAAAATCTTTAGGGGGAATGCATGGTAGAGACGGTCGATACCAGCACACAAAAAGACGGAACCGAGGAGGAGATGGAGGAACTCTATGAAACCTCTATGAGAAACCTTCAGGAAGGGAATATCATAAAGGGCAGGGTGCTCGACATAAACGGCGATTCCGTTATCGTCGACGTGGGTCTCAAGTCGGAAGGCAGGGTCTCCCTGAGCGAATTTCTCGACAAATCGGGGGCGCCCACCGTCGCCGTCGGCGACGAGGTGGAAGTGATGATAATGGGCAGGGAGGTCAAGGACGGCCTTCTCATGCTCTCGAAACAGCGGGTGGACGGCATCAAGTTCTGGCAGATGATAGACAAGTCCCTCGAAGAAGGCACGCCCGTCGAAGGGCACGATCGTCTCCGAGGTGAAGGGGGGCTTCATAGTCGATATAGGCGTGAACGCCTTCCTGCCCATATCGCAGGTCGATATAAAGCCCGTAAAGAACCCCGCCTCCTTCATAGGACGCCATCTCAAGTACAAGGTGATCAAGGTCAACCAGAAAAAGGCAAACGTGATCGTCTCCAGGCGCATGCTCATAGAGGAGGAGAAGGAGCGCAAAAGGAAGGAGTTCTGGAAGAATGTCAAGGAAGGGCAGGTCATCTACGGCTTCGTCAAGAGCATTACCGATTACGGGGCGTTCATCGACTTGGGCGGCGTGGACGGTTTTCTCTACGTCAACGACATCACGTGGGGCAGGATCACCCATCCGAAGGAGTACCTGAAGCTGGGCGACGAGGTCAAGGTCAAGGTCATG